>NZ_JANLGI010000002.1:0-306729 GCF_024655635.1 Allobosea sp. 47.2.35
AAGGGGGGCTAGCCTTCAACGCGATAAGGGGGCTGCGCTTCAATGCGATTTGACAATCGCGCCGGACGACGCGGACCTCGACGTGCTCGCGCTGGCCGACGCTATCGTGGAGCGCTTGGAGTTGATGGGCGTCGAGCTTCCTAAGCCTCGCCTCAGTGTTCGGGCGGCGACGTAGCACACCGCCTAAAGCCCAGGGCGATTTACGACATAAAGCCCGCCGATGCAGATCGGCGGGCTTTTGATTTGAGTCCTCTAGACGGCTGCCGGCACCCGCAATTATGTCTTCATAAAAAATGAGGGACACCATGGCTGACGACACTCTTGCTGCTCATAGAGTGCTTGGATTCCAAGTCGGACAAGGACCGAATGAGGTTGTGGTCAAGCTTGAGTTGGCAGTCCGATCAGGCCCGGCCTCGCGGATCGCAATTGCCCTTGGTCCGAAGGCTGCCGCCGAACTAGCCAAGCAGTTGGGAGAGGCGAGCGCCGCCGCCGCGATTGCAAAGACGCCGACCAGCTTCAGACAGTAGGCAGAGCGCCATGGAGTTCATCGCGGGAACGATTGTCGGCGCCTTTGTCGTATGGGCGATCATGCGTCCGGCAGCGCGAGCGCACCTTTCACCGAGAGGTCAGAACGGCCTGCCAAAAACGGACGGCTGGAAAGCCACCTACATCCGCCGACGCTAGAAGCAACGTCTAGGGTTGCTCGCGATAGCGCTCCAATGCCGCGCGCTTCAAGTTCTCTTGATCGAGCGCCGCATGGGCGAGGCCAGCGATGATGTAGGCGAGGCGGGTTCGCTCGCGCTCCACATTGAGCGGCGGCACGTCCGGCTTGATCTCGGCCCACACCGCTTCCAATGCGGCCTGAGCAAGCGCCAGATCGCGAGAATCAGTCAGCGATGAGAACGGCACACCTTCCCCCTATGTGTCCGCATGATTTTAGGGATGCTGGGAGAGGGCGCAAGCCGGCGCAGCGCTACACAAAAGCGCTCACACTTTTGCTACACAATCGCTTACAACTTCCAATCTAAGTGACTGAAAAATAACAGCAAAAAAGAGTGGCGGAGACGGAGGGATTCGAACCCTCGATACCCTTGTGGGGTATGCTCATTTAGCAAACGAGTGCCTTCAGCCTCTCGGCCACGTCTCCGGCGAGAGGCTCTATGCCCGATTGCCGAGGCGTTTGACAAGCCTCGTCGGCAACTTCCTTCTCACTGTCTGTGCATGCGCGTGATCTGCAAGAGCGATCCCTCACGTGTGAAGGGAGGGCGCAACCGGTTTCCTTCATGCGAGGGCGGCATCTTCCGCAAAGGAGCTGTGCGCCGGCTTGCCTTGCCCCTCTGCCCGGCAGCCACTAGATTGAACCCGTCCGTTGGGGTGCCGAAAGGCTGAGAGGCGTGTTTTGCGCCAACCCATCGTACCTGATCCGGGTAATGCCGGCGAAGGGAACGGTCTTCGGCTCGCAGATATCGTGCTCGCGCCTCAGGCCGCTGCCTTTCCCGGAAGCAGGGAAGCGCATGGCGGCAGAACGCCCTCAGTCACGCCTGAATGCCGAGGTGGCCGGCGCCGGCGTCGTCGGTTTGGCCTGCGCGACAGAATTGCTGGCGCGGGGCGTGCGCGTCACCATCCATGAGCGCGGCCCGCGCGTCGGTGCCGAGGCCTGTTCCTGGTATGCCGGCGGCATGCTGGCGCCTTGGTGCGAGGGCGAGAGCGCAGAGGAACCGGTAGTCCGGCTTGGCCAGCAGGCCGCCGACTGGTGGGAGCGCCATGCCTGCAGCGTTACCCGCAATGGCACGCTCGTCGTCGCGCCCAGTCGGGACCGCTCGGAATTGCGTCGCTTCGGCCAGCGCACCAGCCATTTCGAGGAGCTCGACGGCGAGGCCATCGCAGGGCTGGAGCCTGATCTCGCCGGGCGTTTCGCGCGCGGGTTGTTCTTTGCCGAGGAAGCTCATCTCGATCCGCGCACGGCGATCGTGGCTTTGGCGGATCGCCTCGTCTCGAATGGGGCGGCCATCCATGTCAACAGCGCCGTGGAGCCGGCCGATCTCGACGCCGATGTCGTGCTCGACTGCCGGGGGCTGGCGGCGAGCGATGCCCTGCCTGATCTGCGCGGCGTCAAGGGCGAGATGCTGCTGCTGCGGAGCGGCGATATCAGCCTGTCGCGGCCGGTGCGGCTGCTGCATCCGCGCATCCCGCTCTATATCGTGCCGCGGGCCGACGGGCTGTTCATGGTCGGTGCGACGATGATCGAGAGCGGCGAACGCCGCCGCATCTCGGCCCGCGCCATGCTGGAACTGCTCGGCGCGGCCTATGCGCTGCATCCGGCCTTCGCCGAGGCGGAAGTGGTCGAGATCGGCACCGATGCCCGCCCGGCCTTTCCCGACAACCTGCCGCGGCTGACGCGCCGCGGCCGCGTGATCCATGTCAACGGGCTCTATCGCCACGGCTTCCTGCTCAGCCCCGCCATGGCGCGGATGGCGGCCGAGGCCGCGCTGAACCCGCAATCCACACCGGAGATGCTGCATGACCTTGCTGCTTAACGGCGCGCCCCAAACCGTTGCCGCGAAGACGCTGGCCGAGGCGCTGGCCGAGCTGGGCTATGGCGGCCGCATCGTCGCGACCGCCGTGAACGGCGATTTCGTGCCGGCCCGCAAGCGTGCGGAAACGTCGCTTAGCGAAGGCGATCGCATCGAAATCGTCGCGCCGATGCAGGGAGGCTGAGATGGCATCCTTCTACGGCTTCGAGCCGCGGAACCCGCTCTTCCTCGGCACGGCGCAGTATCCGTCGCCCGCGATCCTGGCCGAGGCGGTGAGGCGCTCCGGCGCCGAGGTCGTCACCGTCTCCCTGCGGCGGGAATCGTCGGGCGGCGCCGGCCAGGCCTTCTGGGCGCTGATCCGCGAACTCGGCGTCAAGGTTCTGCCCAACACCGCAGGCTGCCATACCGTCAAGGAGGCGGTCACCACCGCGCAGATGGCGCGCGAGGTCTTCGGCACCGACTGGATCAAGCTCGAGGTGATCGGCGAGGACGATACGCTCCAGCCGGACGTGATCGCGCTGGTCGAGGCAGCCCGCATCCTCTCTGACGACGGCTTCAAGGTCTTTCCCTACACCACCGAGGATCTCGTCGTCGGCGGGCGGCTGCTCGATGCCGGCTGCGAGGTGCTCATGCCCTGGGGCGCGCCGATCGGATCGGGCAGGGGGCTCAACAACCCCTATGGCCTGCGCAGCATGCGCCAGCACTTCCCCGACATTCCGCTCGTCGTCGATGCCGGCATCGGGCTGCCCTCCCATGCCGCGCAGGCGATGGAACTGGGCTATGACGGTATCCTGCTCAACACCGCCGTTGCCAAGGCCGGCGACCCCGCCGCGATGGCGGAGGCCTTCGCGCTCGCCATCCGCGCCGGCCGCATGGCCTTCGCCGCGCAGCCGATCGAGGCGCGCGATATGGCCGCTCCCTCCACCCCTGTCATGGGCAAGGCATTTCTCGCATGAAGCTCGATCCGTTCTATCCCATCTTCGACAGCGCCGATTGGCTGGAGCGGATGCTGCCGCTCGGCGTCAAGCTGGTGCAGTTGCGCGTCAAGGACCGCCCGGAGACCGAAGTCGCGCGCGAGATCGCCCGGGCGAAGACGCTCTGCGCTGCGGCCGGCTGCGTGCTCGTCGTCAACGACTACTGGAAGCTCGCCATCGCCGAGGGCTGCGACTTCATCCATCTCGGCCAGGAGGATCTCGACGACGCCGATCTCGATGCGATCCGCAAGGCGGGACTGAAGCTCGGCATCAGCAGCCATGACGAGCCCGAGCTGGAGCGGGCTCTGGCGGCGAAGCCGGACTATGTCGCGCTCGGCCCGGTCTACCCGACGATCCTGAAGCAGATGCGCTTCGGCCCGCAGGGGCTGGAGCGGCTGGGCGAATGGAAGCGCCGCATCGGCGACCTGCCGCTGGTCGGCATCGGCGGTATCTCGCTGGAGCGGGCGCCGGGCGTGTTCGAGGCCGGCGCCGATATCGTCGCGGCGGTAACCGACATCACCCTGAACGCCGATCCCGAGGGCCGGCTGAAGGCCTGGATCGCGGCGACGCGGAAGCACGCGGCCTGAGAGGACCTATTCTCGGGCAGGGCGAGGGCACTCAGCTCTCCGCCTCGGCCGACATCGTGTGGCCGTCGACATGGCCGAGGCTGCGTTCGGGATCGAGCCGGTCGCGCACGCGCTGCTTCAGCACCTTCGAATCCGGGAAGCCGCCATCGGCCTTGCGGTCCCAGATCAGCTCGCGATCGTAATGAATCTGGAAGATGCCGCCGGTGCGCGGGATCAGCGCGACCTCGCCGAGATCCTGCCCGAAGGTCGAGAGAAGTTCCTGCCCGAGCCAGGCCGAGCGCAACATCCAGTTGCACATGGAGCAATAGGTGATGGCGATGCGGGGGGCGGGCTTGGACTGGGTCATGGTCGGTCACCGAAGCGGAAGGTCGTCTCCGACATCCCGCTTCGGGCGCCCTGATGCAAGTCCGAAAGCTGCATGGCCGATCGGCGATCGGTTATGGCTTAAGTTTTTGTTTCAAATAAATAAAATGAAGAGAGCTCAAACCTCGTCGATATAGCGCCGGCGCAGATGCGCCTTGAACACGGAGGCGTCGAGCGGCCGTCCGGTCGCTTCCGTCAGCAGGTCGTCGGTCGAGAGCAGAGAGCCCTTGCCGTGGATATGGGCGCGCAGCCAGCTGACCAGCGGGCTGAAATCGCCCTTGCCGATGCCGGGCAGGATCGAGGCCTCGGCCTTGCAGGCGGCGTCGAAGATCTGGGCCGCGGTCATGGCGCCCAGTGTATAGGTCGGGAAATAGCCCCAGCCGCCGGACGGCCAATGGATGTCCTGCAGGCAGCCGAGCCGGTCATTCGGCACGGTGACACCGAGCAGGGACTTCATCCCGGCACTCCAGGCGGCCGGCAATTCGGCGAGCGGCATCTCGTCGGCGATCAGCGCCTTTTCCAGCCGGTAGCGCAGGATGACATGGGCGGGATAGGTGACCTCGTCGGCATCGACGCGGATGAAGCCGGGCTCGACGCGGGTATAGCGATGCCACATCGCCTCGCTTTCCCAGGCCGGTCCCGTGCCGCCGAAGCTCTCCCGCATCAGCGGCGCCGCATAGGCGAGGAACTGGCGCGAGCGGCAGGCCTGCATCTCCATCAGGAGCGACTGGCTCTCATGCAGGCTCATGCCGCGCGCAGCGCCGACAGGCTGGCTGAGATACGCTTGAGGGCGGCCCTGCTCGTAGAGCGCGTGGCCACTCTCGTGCAGCACGCCCATCAATGCCTTGGTGAAATCGGCCTCGTCATAGCGCGTGGTGATGCGGACATCGTTGTCGGCGCCGCCGCAGAACGGATGGGTCGAGATGTCGAGCCGGCCGCGCTCGAAATCATAACCCAGCGCCGTCATGAGCTTGAGGCCGAGCGCGCGCTGCGTCTCGGTCGCGAAGGGGCCTCCCAGCGCGATCGGGGCCGGGCGGCGCGCCTGCACGGCAAGCGCCTCTTGCGTGAAGCCGGGCAGGAAAGCGGCGAGATCGTCGAACAGCGCGTCGATGTTGGCCGAGCGGCCATCGGGCTCGTAATCGTTGAGCAGCGCGTCATAGGGGGAGAGGCCGAGCTTCTCGCCCTGGGCCCGGCCGATCTGGCGCTGCAGGTTCAGGACTTCGGTGAGATAGGGCAGGAGCCCGGCGAAGTCGGCATCGGCCCGCGCCTGGCGCCAGCGCATCTCGCAGGCAGAGATCGCCTTGCTCGACGCTTCCACCAGCTCCGAGGGCAGGGCGGTATCGACTGTCCAGACGCGCCGGGTTTCGCGCAGGTTCGCCTTTTCCCAGGCGCCGAGGCTGCCGTCGTTCTCAGCGTTTTCGAGCCAGTCACCGATACGGGCATCGGTCGAGAGGCCGTGGCGCATGACGCGCAGCAGCGCCATGCTCTCGGCCCGCGTCTCGGCCGCGCCCTTCGGCATCATCACGTCGTTGTCCCACTGCAGGATGCCGATGGCGTTCGACAGCGCGGCGATGCGGCCGAAATGGGCGGAGAGGTCGGAATAGGCGGTCATGCAGCTCTCTGGTGTGCGAGTGGGCGGCGCAATTGAAGTGTTTTCGTCGTGCCGGACAAGCCGCGTCAGCAGCGCCGGGCTGGAACGACGATGGTGGTACGGTTCAGGCGAACAGCTTGGAATACTGCCGCGGCTGCGAGCGCAGATACTGGTTCGGTGCCCTGACGGTGGCGCCGAGCTGCGCCGCCGCGTGCCAGGGCCAGCGCGGATTGTAGAGAATGCCGCGCGCCAGTGCGACGAGGTCGGCCTCGCCCGTGCCGATGATCGCCTCGGCCTGTTCAGCCTCGGTAATCAGGCCGACGGCCATGGTGGTGATGCCCGTGGCCTGCTTCACGGCGCGCGCCAGCGGCACCTGATAGCTCGGGCCGAGCGGGATCTTCTGCTGTGCCGAGAGCCCGCCGCCGGACATGTCGATGAAGTCGGCGCCGCGCGCCTTGGCTGCCGCGGAGAAGGCGATGCTCTGCTCGATATCCCAGCCACCCTCGACCCAGTCAGTGCCGGAGATGCGGAAACCGACCGGGTAGCCCGCCGGCACCACGGCCCGCACCGCATCGAGCACCGCGAGCGGGAAGCGCATGCGGTTCTCAAGCGAGCCGCCATATTCGTCCTCGCGCTTGTTCGAGAATGGCGAGAGGAACTGGTGCATCAGATAGCCATGCGCGCCATGAAGCTCGATCGCGGCGAAGCCGAGCCGCACGGCCCGGCGGGCCGAATCCGCGAAGGCCTCGATCAATCGGCCGATATCGTCGCGTGTGAGCGCGCGCGGCGGTCGCGGATAGTTTTCGAAGCCGAGCTCCGAGGGGCCCTCGACCGTCCAGCCGCCCTGATCGAGCCCGAGTTGGCCGCCGCCCTTCCAGGGTTGGGCGACGGAGGCCTTGCGGCCGGCATGGGCGAGCTGGATCGCGATCGGCATGTCCGACCAGCGCTGGGCTGAATCGAGAGCCTTGCCGAGCGCGGCCTCGGTCTCGTCCGACCAGAGCCCGAGATCGAACGGGCTGATCCGGCCATCCGGCTCGACGGCCGTCGCCTCGATGATCAGGAGGCCGGCGCCGGACAAGGCGAGATGGCCGAGATGGATGGTGTGCCAGTCGCTGGCGCAGCCATCCTGCGCCGAATACTGGCACATCGGAGCGATGACGATACGGTTGGCAAGCGTAAGGCCGCCAAGCTGATAGGGGCTGAAGAGCTGGCTCATGGGGGACAAGTCTCGGAAGGGGCAGGTTTCCCGCGCAGTCTAGAAGCCGCCCCGTGGCCAAGGCCAGTGGCCCTCGCGCAAACGCGATGCCCGATGCGTGTAGATGCACCTCGCGATGCCGGCGATCCCGATGCTAGCCTCGGGGATGACAGCCCGCGCTTCCCGGAGACCGCCATGCCCGACGCTTCCGATTCGGTTCAGCTCACCCGTGACGGCGGCGTCGCCATCCTGACGCTCAACCGGCCGGCGGTGCTGAACGCCATCGACGCGCCGATGGCCGAACTCTTCCTCGCGCAGGTCAAAGCGATAGCTGCCAGCAGCGACGTCCGCGCCATCCTGCTGCAAGGCAATGGCCGGGCCTTCTGCGCCGGCGGCGACGTCTCGCAATTCCTCGCCAACGACGACATCGCGGCCGGCATCGGGGCGATCATGGCGCCGCTCCACGAGGCGCTGCGCCTGCTCGACGCCTTGCCGCAGCCCTCGGTCGCCTGCCTGCAGGGCGCCATCGCGGGGGGCGGCTTCAGCCTCGCTCTCGCTTGCGATCTCGCCGTTGCTGCCGACGATGCCCGCTTCACCATGGCCTATGCCCGAATCGGCGCGACGCCCGATCTCGGCGGCACCTACCGACTGGCTCGCCTCGTCGGCCAGCGCAAGGCGCGCGAGATCGCGCTGCTGGCTGAAACCTTCGGGGCCGAGGAGGCGCTCAAGATCGGCCTCGTCAACCGCGTCGTGCCTGCCGCTCAGGCTCGCGGCGAGGCCCTGGCAATGGCCCGCAAGCTCGCGGCGGGGCCGACCGGCGCCTATGGCCGTATCCGCACTTTGCTGACGGAGGCTCCCGATGCCGGTCTCGCCGATCACCTCGACGCCGAGCGCGAGGCTTTCCGCGAGACGACGGCGACCGCCGATTTCCGCGAGGGCGTGACGGCCTTCCTCGAGAAGCGGTCGGCGGTCTTCACCGGCCGGTGAGGGCACGGCTACGGCGCCTCTTCACCTTTGCGTGCGCCGCACAATCCGCTCCTGAAAATGCCGTAATCGAACATATGATAAGCAGGCTTACGATTGGGAGGCCTGCGAATGAAGCGACCCTTGCGGCGGGAACTGGTTTTCCAGCTGGTTGAAACCTCGCGGCTGCTCCGGACCTATGTCGAACAGCGCGCGCGCCAGCACGGCACGACGCGGGCGCAGTGGGGGGTGATGTCCCGTCTCAGGCGGCAGGAGGGGCTGAACCAGGCCTCGCTTGCCGAACAGATGGACCTCCAACCGATCTCGCTCGCCCGCCTGCTTGACCGCTTGCAGAGCCAGAGCCTGATCGAGCGCCGCGAAGACCCGGCCGACCGGCGTGCCTATCGCCTCTTCCTCACGCCGGAGGGGCGGGCGCTGGTCGACGAGCTCGACGCCGTCCGGACCGAGATCGCCGACGAGATTCTCGGCGAGGCCGAGGAGGACGCGATCCAGTCCGCTCTCGGCACGCTCTCCATGATCCGCGAGCAGATCCGCACCCGGTCTGAAGACAAGGCGCCGGCCTCTGCCGGTAACGCAGCCTGAGCTAGTGGACAGAATATGAAGCGTTCAGGATTGATCATCGGCGTTGTTGCCATCGGACTTGCTGCCGGCGGGGCCTGGTATTGGCATTCGCGCAGCCCTGAGGCCGCGCATACGGCCCGCGGCGGGCGGCGCGACGGCGCTCCGGTCACGGTGATTTCCGCCGCCGCGGTTCACGCCGATTTCCCGGTGCGCAAGCATGCGATCGGCTTCGTCGAGACGCCGGCGAGCGTGCTCGTGCGCTCGCGCATCGACAGCCAGATCATGGCCCAGCACGTCACCGACGGGCAGTTCGTCAAGGCCGGCGACCTGCTCTTCACGCTCGACGATCGCGACATCAAGGCCCAGATCGCCAAGGACGAGGCGATGCTGGCCCGTGACGAGGCGACCCATACCCGCAACCTCGCCGATCTCGACCGCTACAGGCAGCTTTTTGCCCGCAATGCCGGCACGCAGGCGCAGGTCGACCAGGCGACGGCCGATGAGCGCAGCTCCGCCGCCTCGATCCAGGCCGATCACGCGACGCTCGACGCCGACCGGCTGAAGTTGAGCTACACCCGCATCACGGCGCCGATCGACGGGCGCATCGGTACCGTGCAGGTCACGCCGGGCAATCTCGTCAATGCCAGCGCCAACAGCGTCGGCACCGGCCTTTTGACCATCACCCAGATGAAGCCGCTGCGTGTCTCCTTCGCCATGCCGGAGAGCGAATTGCCGGTCTTGCAAGGCGCGCTCGCCGCCGCGAAGCCCGTGCCGGTGACCGCCCGCGTGCCGAACGGCGCTCGCACAGCGGCCGAGGGCAAGCTCAATTTCGTCGATTCCACCGTCGACATCACCTCCGGCACGATCACCGCCAAGGCCGCCTTCGCCAATGACGATCTCAGCCTCTGGCCCGGCCAATATGTCGATGTCGAGATCATCCCGGAGACGCTTGGCGGCGTCACGGTGATCCCGACCGTCGCGGTGCAGACCGGCCAGAAGGGCCCCTATGTCTTCGTCGTGAAGCCGGATTCCACGGTCGATCTCCGGCAGATCAAGGTCGCGCTCAGCGATGGCGAGCGCACAGCCGTCACCGAGGGCATCGCGCCGGGCGAGCGCGTCGTTACCGACGGCCAGATGCGGCTGAAGCAGGGCTCCAAGGTGCGCGAGCGCGCGGCCACGGGCGAGAAGCCGGCGCAGGCGACGCCGGTCGCGGGGGGCGCACGCTCATGAACGTCTCCTCCTTCTGCATTCGTCATCCCGTCGCGACCATCCTGATGTCGGTCTCGCTGGTGCTGGCGGGGCTCTTCGCCTGGCGCTTCCTGCCGGTCGCGGCCCTCCCGCGCGCCGAATTCCCGGTCGTCAACGTCTCCGCGCAATTGCCGGGCGCCTCGCCCGACACGATGGCGACCTCGGTCGCGACGCCGCTGATCAAGCAGTTCGCCACGATCGCCGGCATCGACTCGATCTCGACCACGAACTCCCAGGGCTCGACCTCGATCGCGATCCAGTTCGTGCTGAACCGCGACATCGACGCCGCCGCTGCCGACGTGCAGGCGGCGATCGCCCGCACGCAGCGGCAATTGCCGATCGAGATGACGACCCAGCCGAGCTACCGCAAGGTGAATCCGGCCGATGCGCCGATCATCCTGATGGCGCTGAAGAGCGACGTGGTGCCGCTCTCGCAGCTCGATGCCTTTGCCCAGCAGGTGATCTCGCCGGCGCTTTCCACCGTGGACGGCGTCGCGCAGGTGCTGATCTGGGGCAGCCAGAAATACGCCGTGCGCATCCAGATCGATCCGACCGCGCTTGCCGCGCGCGGCATCGGCCTCGACGAATTGCAAGCTGCGATCACCGCGACCAATGCGAATACGCCGGTCGGCACGATCCAGAACTCGGCCCAGCAGCTGACCATCCAGGCGAAGACGCAGCTCGCCGACGCCGCCCAGTTCGCCAATGTCATCATCACCACGCGCTCGGGCAAGCCGGTCCGGCTCGGCGACGTTGCCAAGGTGATCGATTCCGTCGAGAACACCCAGACCCGCAGCACCTATGACGGCACGCCCGCGATCGTGCTCGCCGTCCAGCGCCAGCCCGACGCCAACACCGTCGAGGTGGTCGACCGCGTCAAGGCGATGATCCCGGCCTTCGAGGACCAGTTGCCGGCGGCCGCCTCGCTCTCGCTGCTCAACGACCGCTCGACCTCGATCCGCCAGGCGGTCGAGGACGTGCAGTTCACGCTGCTGCTGACCATCGCGCTGGTCGTCATGGTGATCTTCGTCTTTCTGCGCCGGATCGCCGCGACCTTCATCCCGGCCGTCGCGGTGCCGATCTCGATCATTGCCACGCTGGCGGTGATGTATCTGCTGAATTTCTCGATCGACAACATCTCGCTGCTGGGGCTCACGCTCTCGGTCGGCCTCGTCGTCGACGACGCCATCGTCATGCTCGAGAACATCGTCCGGCACATGGAGGAGGACGGGCTCTCGGCCTACGACGCCGCACTGAAGGGCGCGGGCGAGATCGGCTTCACCATCATCTCGATCTCGCTCTCGCTGGTCGCGGTCTTCATCCCCGTCCTGCTGATGGGCGGCGTCATCGGTCGGATCTTCAACGAGTTCGCGGTGGTGGTGACGGTCTCGATCCTCGCCTCCGCTTTCGTCTCGCTGACGCTGACGCCGATGCTCTGCTCGCGCCTGCTCTCTGGGTATTCCGAGCATCATCAGGAGAACGCGCTCGGACGCTGGCTGGAAAAGGGCTTCGACAAACTGCTCGCCGGCTATGACGCCGGCCTGAAGTTCTGCCTGCGCTTCCAGCCGCTGATGCTGCTTGCCTTTTTCCTGACCATGGCGGGCACGGTCTGGCTGCTCCAGACCACGCCGAAGGGCTTCTTCCCGCAGGAGGATATCGGCCAGCTCCAGGTCTCGACCGAGGCCCGGCAGGACATCTCCTTCAAGGCGATGCAGAAGCTTCAGGCCGAGGTGGCTCAGGTCTTCCGCAAGTCGCCCTATGTCGCGCATGTCGCCTCGACCGTTGGCGGCAATGGCGGCGGTGGCAGCGCCCTCAATGCCGGCCGTCTTTTCGTCGAGCTGAAGCCGCTCGACGAGCGGCCCCATATCCAGGCGGTGCTGGCCTCGCTCAGGCGCGATCTCGCCCAGGTGGCGGGCATCAGCACCTACATGACCCCCATCCAGAACCTGCGCATCGGCGCGCGCTCCTCGAAGAGCCAGTATCAGCTCGTCGTGCAGGGGCTCGACCAGGCGCAGATGAACGGCTGGGCCGTGCGCCTCGCCGACGCGATGAGCCGCGACCGCTCAGCCTTCGTCGATGTCACGACCGACCTTCAGGACAACGCCCTGCAGGCGACGGTGGTGGTCGATCGCGACAAGGCCAATGCGCTCGGCATCGGCTCCGACATCCTGCGTTCGACGCTCTATTCCGGTTTCGGCGTCCGGCAGGTCTCGACGATCTATACCGCCGGCGACAGCTACAATGTCGTGGTCGAATTCAACCCGAACGACCACTGGACGCCCGAGCGGCTGAACGCGATCCGAATCCGCACCAAGTCCGGCACGCTGGTGCCGCTCGGCGCCATCGCCCGGATCGAGCGCACGGCTGGCCAGCTCACCGTCAATCAGCTCGGCCAGCTTCCGGCGGTGACGATCTCCTACAACCTGCCGGCCGGCGTCGCGCTCGGCGACAGCGTCAACCGCATAGAGGCGATCAAGGACGAGCTCGGCCTGCCCAGGTCGATCTCGACCACGCTCGCGGGCACGGCCAAGACCTTCCAGGATTCCCTGGCGAACCAGGGCCTGCTGATCGCCGGTGCCATCCTGACGATCTACATCGTGCTCGGCATCCTCTATGAGAGCTTCATCCACCCGCTGACCATCCTGACCGGCCTGCCATCGGCGGCGGTCGGCGCGCTGGGAGCGCTCAGGCTCTTCGACCTCGAACTCTCGGTCATCGCCATCATCGGGCTTCTGATGCTGATCGGCATCGTCAAGAAGAACGCGATCATGATGATCGACGTGGCGCTGGTGCTCAGGCGCGAGGGCAAGTCGGCGCAGGAGGCGATCCACCGGGCCTGCGTGATGCGCTTCCGGCCGATCCTGATGACGACGCTGGCCGCGCTGATGGGCACCCTGCCGATTGCGCTTGGCGCCGGCGCCAGCGCGGAACTGCGTCAGCCGCTCGGCATCGCGGTGGTCGGCGGCCTGATGATCTCGCAGGTTCTGACGTTGTTCATCACGCCCGTCCTGTTCCTCTACATGGACAGGCTCTCGGAAGGGCTCGTGAAGCTCGGGGGCTCTCTTCGCGGCACGAAGCACACCCCGCCGCCGATCACGCATCCAGCCGAATAGCGTGTCGCTTGCCGTCATTCTCGGGCGGAGCGTAGCGAAGACCCGAGAAACTCTGGAAGGTAGGGCTCTGGAGCCTTCGCGTCAGGAGATGCTCGGGTCAAGTCCGAGCATGACGCCCTTGGGATGCACGGTAGCCTCAGGCCGCGTCCAGCCCATAGAGCGAGTGCAGCGTGCGCACCGCAAGCTCGGTATAGGCCGAGTCGATCAGCACCGAGAACTTGATCTCGGAGGTGGTGATCGCGCGGATATTGATGCCCTTCTCGGCCAGCGCCCGGAAGGCGCGCGCCGCGACGCCCGCATGCGAGCGCATGCCGACGCCGATCGCCGAGATCTTCACCACGTCGGTCGCACCCTGGATCTCTTGATAGGAGATCGTGTCGTGCTTGCTCTCGAGCAGCGTCCTGGCGCGCTCGTAATCGGCGGTCGGCACGGTGAAGGTGATGTCGGTCGTCGCCTGGTCGTCGGAGACGACCTGGATGATCATGTCGACATTGATATTGGCATCGGCGAGCGGGCCGAAGATCGCCGCGGCAACGCCGGGCTTGTCGGCCACGCGGCGGAGGGTGATCTGGGCTTCGTCCCGGGAGAAGGCGATGCCGGTGACGATCTGCTGTTCCACGATGTCGTCCTCGTCGCAGATGAGGGTGCCAGGATTGGGGTTTTCGGGGTCGTCGAAGGAGGAGCGCACATAGGTCGGCACGCGCTGGGTCATGGCGATCTCGACCGAGCGCACCTGCAGCACCTTGGAGCCGAGCGAGGCCATTTCGAGCATTTCCTCGAAGGAGACCTTGTCCATGCGCCGGGCTTTCGGCACCACGCGCGGGTCGGTGGTGTAGACGCCGTCGACATCGGTGTAGATGTCGCAGCGATCGGCCTTGAGCCCCGCGGCGAGCGCGACCGCGCTGGTGTCGGAGCCGCCGCGGCCAAGCGTGACGATGCGATGCGTGCGCGGGTTCACGCCCTGGAAGCCCGAGCAGACCGCGATCTCGCGGCTGCGGTCGAAGCCCGCGAGGATGCCGGCGCCATCGACGCTCTCGATCCGGGCTGAGCCATGCGCGTCGGAGCCGTAAAGCGGAATCTGCCAGCCCTGCCAGGAGCGTGCCGGCAGGCCCATCTCCTGGAGGACGATCGCCATCAGCCCGGAGGTGACCTGCTCGCCCGAGGCGACGACGGTGTCGTACTCGGCCTGGTCAAAGATCGGCGCCGCTTCCTTGCACCAGCCGACGAGCTCATTGGTCTTGCCCGACATCGCGGAAACCACGACCGCGACCTCGTGGCCGGCGTCGAACTCGCGTTTGACGTGCCGTGCCGCGTTCTTGATCCGCTCGACAGTGGCGACTGAAGTGCCGCCGAATTTCATCACCAGACGGGCCATGACGGTCTTTTCGATAGCTGCCCCGGCTTGGGACCGGGTCGAAAACTTGCCCTCGCACTTGCGGCGGGGCGGGTGTAGATGACGGGCGACAGGCGCGGTGTCAATGCGGCATTGCATAAGCGAAGGACCGGTTCATGGCGGCTGCGGCCCAGCGCACAGGCTCGACGATCGACCCGGCCGAGGTCGCCCGCTTCGATGCGATCGCCCGCGACTGGTGGGACCCGAAGGGCCCCATGGCCGTCCTGCACAAGTTCAATCCGGTCCGGCTGGCCTATGTCCGCGACGAGGCCTGCGCGCATTTCGGCCGCGATCCGAAGACGATGCGGGCGCTTGATGGCCTGAGCCTGGTCGATATCGGCTGCGGCGGGGGCGTTCTGTCTGAACCCCTCTCAAGGTTGGGCGCGGAGGTCACGGGCCTCGATCCGGCCCCGACCAATATCGCGGTCGCGCGTGCTCATGCCGAGAAGAGCGGACTTTCGATCGACTATCGCGAGGAGACGATCGAGGCGGTCGTCGAATCCGGTAAGCGCTTCGATATCGTGCTCGCCATGGAGGTCGTCGAGCATGTCGCCGATGTCGGGGCCTTCGTCGCTGCCTGCTGCGCGGCGGTGAAGCCGGATGGCCTCCTGGTCATGGCGACGCTCAACCGCACGCTGAAATCCTATGCGCTGGCGATCGTCGGCGCCGAATATGTCCTGCGCTGGCTGCCCAAGGGCACGCATGACTGGGAGAAGTTCGTGACCCCGGCCGAGCTTGGGGGAGCCATCGAAGGCAACGGCTTCACGATCGGCACGCAGACGGGGGTGGTCTTCAACCCGCTGACCGGCCGCTGGAGTGCATCCCGCGACATGGATGTGAACTACATGCTCTCGGCCAGCCGCAGCGGCGCGGCCTGACGTTCACTCCGCCCGCACGGTGAGCTTTTCACTGGCCGCAGCGATCCGCTCCATCAGGTTGGCCGGGAAGAGTTCCGCAATTCGGGCCTGAGTCGCGCGCCAGGCCGGTAGCGCGCCCTGAAGGCGCCTGAGCCCGCTTTCCGTCAGCCAGACCGCGCGCCGGCGCAGATCCTTTTCCACCGTCACGATCTCGATCAGCCCCTCCCGTTCCAGCCCTCTCAGGTTGCGTGACAGCGTCGAGGGATCGAGCCCGGCGCGCGCCGCCAGTGCTGCCATGCGGTCATCTGCGCTCGTCGCGATCAGCGCCATCAGCCCGACCTGGGCGAGGCTGAGCCCACTGTCCTTGAGCGCCTCATCGTGAAGCAGCGTCACGCGACGCGCAGCCTGACGCAGGCTCAGGCCCGCGCAGCTGGCGACCAGCATCCGCAATTCTCCACGAAATCCGCTTGTCTCCGTCATGGCGAATCGGAATTTACATGTAGATACAATAATTGCATATACATCGAATTGCCTTTCGGGGACCCGTGATGCCCATCGACATCCTCAGCCGCATCGGCGGCACTACGCTTCTGCAGTTGCGCCGGATCGTGCCGGCGAACGGCGCACGCGTGCTCCTGAAGATCGAGAGCGAGAACCCGACCGGCAGCATGAAGGACCGGATGGCTCTGGCGATGATCGAGGCGGCCGAGCGTGACGGCCGCTTGCAGCCGGGCGGCAGCGTCGTCGAATATACCGGCGGCAGCACCGGCGTTTCGCTCGCGCAGGTCTGCGCGGTGAAGGGTTACCGTCTGCATATCGTCACCTCCGACGCCTTCGCCCGCGAGAAGCTGACCCATATGCGGCTGCTCGGCGCCGAGCTGACGATCATCCCGAGCGACTCTGGCCGCATGACCGAGAAGCTGACCAAGGACATGATCGAGGCCGCCCGCACCATCGCGGTCGAGACGGGCGCTTTCTGGACCGATCAGATGCGCAATACGGACCAGCTCGCCGCCTATGACCGGCTGGCTGACGAGATCTGGGAGCAGACCGGCGGGCGCATCTGCGGCTTCGTCCAGAGCGTCGGCACGTCCGCATCCCTGCGTGGGACTGGCGAGGCGTTGCTTCGGCGTGATCCGAAGATCGCCTTGATGGCGGTCGAGCCGGCCGAATCAGCCGTATTGTCGGGCGGCCCGACAGGGGCGCACAAGATCGACGGCGTCGGCGCCGGCTATGTCGTGCCGCTCTGGCGGGCTGACCTCGTCGATGCGATCGAGCCGGTTTCGACGGCCGAGGCAACGGCGATGGCGCTGCGCCTGGCACGGGAGGAGGGGCTGTTCGCGGGAACCTCGACCGGCGGCAATGTCGTCGCCGCCTTGCGCCTGGCCGAACGCCTCGGCTCCAGTGCGACCATCGTCACGCTGATGTGCGATACCGGGATGAAATATCTGAACAGCTTCGGCGCGAAGCTTGATGGCTGAAGCTCAAGGCCGGACGACGGCCAGCGTGATCAGCAGGAGCAGGCCTGAGCCCACGGCGACGACGGCACGCACGGCCTCGGCCGGAAACCGTGTCGGAATGCCGTAGCGATGCCACAGCCAGGCGCCTGCGAAAGCGCCAACCAGCAGGATACCGGTGTTGAACGCCACGCCGAATGCGTTTTGGTCGAGCAGCATGTCTGCGAACCAGCCGAACATCATGGCGCCGAGCACGATCATCGTGACGACGAGCATGACGGACAGCAGGGGCAGGTCGGGCAGGCCGACCATCATCAGAAGACCGCGCATCGGTTCTCCTCGGCGTCGCGCAGGCCGTCAGCATCGTGGCAAACGATGAAGAAAGAGCAAGCGCCGGAAAGAAAGGGTTTTGCGCTGCGGTGTGATTCCTTAGGTTAATGGCGCAGCGCAACATATGGTGCATGATCGGCGTCCCAGTCCGATGATGAGCTCCGGGCCGGGCAACGACGGAAGAGAGCAGGGGAGACGACCATGTCCAAGTCGCAGGCCGCCGTGAAGCCGCTCAAGGATCTCTACGAGCTCGACGAATTGCCGCCGCTCGGCCATGTCCCGGAAAAGATGTACGCCTGGGCCATCCGGCGCGAGCGTCACGGCGCGCCGCAGGAGAGCTTCCAGGTCGAGGTCGTGCCGACATGGTCGATCGGCGAGGAAGAGGTGCTGCTCCTCGTGATGGCAGGCGGTGTCAACTACAACGGTATCTGGGCGGGCCTCGGCCAGCCGATCTCGCCTTTCGACGTCCACAAGGCGCCGTTCCACGTCGCCGGCTCCGATGCCTCGGGCATCGTCTGGGCCGTTGGCTCCAAGGTGAAGCGCTGGAAGGTCGGCGACGAGGTCATCGTCCATTGCAACCAGGACGACGGCGACGACGAGGAGTGCAATGGCGGCGACCCGATGTTCTCGTCGACCCAGCGCATCTGGGGCTACGAGACGCCCGACGGCTCCTTCGCCCAGTTCTGCCGGGTGCAGTCGCGACAGCTCATGCACAAGCCCAAGCACCTCGCCTGGGAAGAGGCCGCCTGCTACACGCTGACGCTGGCCACCGCCTATCGCATGCTGTTCGGCCACGCCCCGCACACGATCAAGCCCGGTGACAACGTTCTTGTCTGGGGCGCTTCTGGTGGCCTCGGCGTCTTCGGCGTGCAGCTCTGCGCGGCCTCCGGCGCCAACGCCATCGGCGTGATCTCCGACGAGACCAAGCGCGACTATGTCCTTGGCCTCGGCGCTAAAGGCGTGATCAACCGCAAGGACTTCAACTGCTGGGGCCAGATGCCCACGGTCAACTCGCCCGAATATGCCGAGTGGACCAAGGAGGCCCGCAAGTTCGGCAAGGCGATTTGGGACATCACCGGCAAGAAGGACGTCGACATCGTCTTCGAGCATCCTGGCGAGGCGACCTTCCCTGTCTCCTGCCTCGTTGCCAAGCGCGGCGGCATGGTGGTGTTCTGCGCCGGCACCTCGGGCTTCAACATCACCTTCGACGCCCGCTATGTCTGGATGCGGCAGAAGCGCGTCCAGGGCTCGCATTTCGCCCATCTCAAGCAGGCGAGCGCGGCGAACCAGTTCGTGATCGACCGCCGCATCGATCCCTGCATGTCCGAGGTCTTCCCCTGGGACAAGATCCCGCTCGCCCATCACAAGATGTGGAAGAACGAGCATGCGCCGGGCAACATGTCGGTGCTGGTCTATGCCCCGCGCACCGGTCTCAGGACCTATGAGGACGTCGCCGAGGCTTTGACGGGCTAAGGCGGTTCGGGCCGCTCAGGCGGCGCGCCCGCCGGCATTCGCCGCTTCCATGCGGCGCAGGAAGTCGTCGACCGAGGTGGCGAGCGATCCGGCCACCTCGGCCATCACCTCGGCGGCCTGCCGGGCCTTCCCGATCTCTGTCTTGGTCTCGCCCACGGCGTTGTAGGCCTCTTCGACGCGCTCGGTCGCCTGGCGGCTATGATCGGCGGCGGAGTCGATATTGCTCGCCATCGCAGCGGTGGAAGCCCGCTGCTCCTCGACGGCCGAGACGATGGCATGCGTGACGTCGTGGACATCGAGGACGGCCTGCCGGATCGCCTCGATCGAGCGCGTGACATTCCCGGCCGAGGCGCCGATCGCGCCGATCCGCGCGATGATTTCGTTGCTGGCTTCGGCTGTCTGCGCGGCCAGGCCCTTGACCTCGGCGGCGACGACGGAGAAGCCGCGCCCCGCATCGCCGGCACGCGCCGCTTCGATCGTCGCGTTCAGGGCGAGCAGGTTCGTCCGGCCGGCGATCGCCTGGATCATCTCGACGATGCCGGTAATGCCCTGCATCACGGCCGAGAGCTGGGCGATGTCGGTCATCGCCGTCGCGCTGATCGAGACGGTCTCGCTGATCACGGCGCCGGCGCGATAGGTCCGCTCGCCGATCAGGGCGATCGCGTCGTTGAGCTGGCCGGTGCTGGCTGCGATGGCGTCGATCTCGCCCGTGGCGCTTGCGGCGGCGCTGCGGGCGGCGCCTGCCTGGCCAGCTGTTGTTTCCGCTGCTCCGGAGAGCGAAGCCGTGCTGGCTGCGATGCCACGGGTCTCGCGTCTCACCACATCTTGGAAGCCCGCCATCGACCGGCGAAAGTCCGCGACGACTTCCATCAACTCCTGATGCCGCCGGCTCGTCTCGTCACGTTCCGTCAGGGCGTCGTGCTGGAGCCGAGTGCGTTCCCGGCTGCTTTCGATCGCGGCATTGCGGCCGCGCACGGCATCCGCGAGCGTCGCGCCATAGGCGGTGACGTGACGGGTCATGAACACCAGATAAAGCGCGAGCAGGATCGCTGCCGTCGCCGCGGTCTCGAGGGAATGCTGGGCGAAGGCGAGGGTGCAGGTCACGCCCAGCGTGAGGCCGTAGATCAGCGCCGCGCGCGGCACGACGACGAAGCGGGTCATGCCGCTGGCGATCATGCCGGTGATGACGAGGCCAATCGCGATGTTCTCGCGGGGATCGGTGGTCGGGCCAGCGATCCAGGGCAGCGCGCCCCAGATCAGCCCGAGAACAGGCGCCCGAAGATGCACGATCCGCATCGGCCAGGGCGAGCGCTCATGCAGGCGGCTGCGCCAGGCGGCGATATCGAGCCCCATCGACAGCGAGTAAGCCAGCGTGACGAGTGCCCAACCGATCAGGACCGGCACCCGGTCGGGGCGCCATAGCATGGCCGCGACGGCGATCACGGCGGCAAAGTTCAGGATCGCCGAAGCCAGCGCATTGCGCGCGAAGGTGGCGAAGCCTTCATGCTCGCTGTCGAGCAGTTCGGCGCCTTCGGCAGGAAGAGGGGAAGAATCGCTGGGCATCGTCACAAACGTTGGTCGCAGGCGACATTGCGCCGGCCGCATTGAGGATTGGTTGACGATGCGGAAGGGGGCGTTTCGGATTTCGTTAACGATTGCGGCGCGGCGAATACATGCGTCGGAGTGATCCTGTGGATTGCCAAAAACTGATTGCAAAGTGCAATCAGTTGTTCTATGCAGGGCTCCGCTCAGCCGCACGAAGGAGAGAACCCGTGTCGCTCACGCTCTACGCCCATCCGTTCTCGTCGTATTGTCAAAAAGTGCTGGTGGCGCTCTACGAGAACGCGACGCCCTTCACCTATCGCCAGCTCGGCCCGGAAGACCCGGAGGCCGGCGCCGAATGGGTCAGGCTCTGGCCGCTGAAAAAGATGCCGGTGCTCGTCGATGGTGGTGCACCGATCTTCGAATCCAGCGTGATCATCGAGCATCTCGACCTGTTTCACCCTGGGACCGCCCGGCTGGTGCCGGCCGATGCGGAGCAGGCGCTCGACGTGCGGCTGATGGATCGCGTCTTCGACAATTACGTGATGACGCCGATGCAGGCGATCGTGTTCGACCATCTCCGACCAGTCGACGACCGCGATCCCTTTGGCGTCGCCAGGGCGCGCGAGCAGCTCGACGACGCCTACCGTTGGTTGGATGGCGCGCTCGCCGGTCGGCACTGGGCCTGTGGCGACGATTTCAGCCTGGCCGATTGCGCGGCGGCGCCCTCGCTGTTCTATGCCGACTGGGTCCACGAGATCGACGAGGCATTCGGCAACCTGCGCGCCTTCCGGTCTCGCCTGTTGGCGCGGCCCTCCTTCGCGCGCGCCGTCGAGGAGGCGAGGCCCTTTCGCAAACTGTTTCCGCCGGGCGCCCCCGATCGCGACTGAGCTCATCCTCGGCGGAAGCATGGGTAGGGCGCGTTCCTGCGCTGTCAGGCGCTGAGGATCGGGGCTAGAGACGATCAGGTCCGGCGGTTTCAGGTTCTGATGTCTTCGCCTTTCATCCTGCGCGCGATACCGCTGGTCTTCACCTTCCTCTGGTCCACGGGCTGGATCGTGGCCGGCTATTCGGCCCGCTATGCCGATGCCTTGACCTTCCTGATCGTGCGCTTCGCCAGCGCCGCGCTCATTGTCTCGCTGCTGGCGCTGGCGACCGGCGCACCCTGGCCGCAGGGCTGGCGCGCGCTGCGCAATGCCGCGATCTCCGGCATCCTGCTGCATGGCATCTATCTTGGCGGCGTCTGGTGGGCGGTGCGCCATGGCCTGCCCGCCGGCATTTCCGGCCTCATCGCCGGCCTGCAGCCGGTGTTGACGGCCCTTTTTGCGCCCGCGCTGCTGGGGGAGCGCATTTCGCCGATCCGCTGGCTCGGCATCGTCTGCGGCTTCGTCGGCATCGCGCTGGTGCTGCAGCCGCAACTGGCCGGGGTCGCGCCCGCCGCGCTCTGGGGCGTGCTCGGGCCGATCCTGATCAACGTGATCGGCATGTTCTCGGTGACCTTCGGCTCCTTCTACCAGAAGGCCCATGTTTCCACCGGCGACCTGCGAACGGTCACCGCGATCCAGTACATCGCCGCCTGCCTCGTCCTCCTGCCATTCGCCTATGCCCTGGAGCCGATGCGGATCGAGTGGAACCTGACCATGTGGCTGGTGCTGGGCTGGTCGGCGGTCGTGCTCTCGCTCGGCGGCATCGGGCTGTACTTCTTCATGCTCCGGCGCGGCGAGGTCTCGCGCATCGCGACCTTCCTCTATCTCGTGCCGGCAGCGGTCGCGGTCGAGGCCTGGCTGCTCTTCGGGGAGACGCTGACCCCGCTTCAGATCGGCGGCATGGCGGTGACGATCCTCGGCGTCGTGCTCGCCAGTCGCAAATAGGCGCCTCCCCAAAAGGAGGGTTTCGGTTTGCCGCGATCTCCCTTTATGCTGCGTCGCAACAAAGGGAGGGTCGAAGACCATGAACGCCAATACGGCCGCAAAGGCTGAGCATCGTGCGGATGCGGTTGAACTGATTTCGGCAGCGCTCCCCGGTCTGGAGACGCTGTTCCAGGAAGCCGTTGCCGCAGTGCGGCAGAAGGTTCTCGTCGATGGCCGCATCTCGTCGGCGCGGCTTGAGGCCGAGCAGCACGCCGCCCATGGCCTGTCCTGGCTGGCGACCTATGTCACAGCGCTGCGCGAGCTGGCCGCCTATGGCGAGCGCCTGCGCGCCGAGGACCGCTACGGCGCCATCGAGGACTATGCGCTGCGCATCGGCGCCGGCGAATACGCCGCCCAGATATTCGGCGGCATTCCGATGAGCCAGGGCGAGATCCTCCGCCTGCCGGCGCTTGGCCTGTCGCAGAAGGCGGTCGCCGCGGCCTGCTCGGACGCCGTCGATGCCCTCATCGCCGAAGGCAACACGCCGGAGAACCGCGCCCGCTTCGTCGCGCTCTTCAGCCAGGACCAGGGCGCGGCCAGCATCGGCGATACCGGCCTCGACGAGACTCTTGAAGCGATCCGCTCGGAGATGCGCCGCTTCTGCGCCGCCGAAGTGACGCCGCATGCGCATGAATGGCACCTGGAGAACGAATACATCCCGATGCCGGTGGTCGAGAAGATGGCCGAACTCGGCGTCTTCGGCCTGACCATCCCCGAGGAATTCGGCGGCATGGGCCTATCGAAGGTCTCGATGTGCGTCGTCTCGGAAGAGCTGTCGCGCGGCTATATCGGCGTCGGCTCGCTCGGCACCCGTTCGGAGATCGCGGCCGAGCTGATCCTTTGCGGCGGCACCGACGCGCAGAAGGAGCATTGGCTGCCGAAGATCGCCTCGGGCGAGGTCCTGCCGACCGCCGTCTTCACCGAGCCCAATACCGGCTCCGATCTCGCCTCTCTGCGGACCAAGGCGGTGAAGGAAGGCGATGTCTGGAAGGTCCATGGCAACAAGACCTGGATCACCCATCCCGTCCGCGCCGACATCATGACGCTGCTGGTGCGCACTGACCCGTCCGAGCCCGGCTACAAGGGCCTCTCGATGCTGATCGCCGAGAAGCCGCGCGGCAGCGATGCCGATCCGTTTCCGGTCGAGGGCCTCACCGGCGGCGAGATCGAGGTTCTCGGCTATCGCGGCATGAAGGAATACGAGCTCGCCTTCGACGGCTTCGAGGTGAAGGGTGAGAACCTGCTCGGCGGCGTGCCCGGCCAGGGCTTCAAGCAGCTCATGCAGACCTTCGAGGCGGCGCGCATCCAGACGGCGGCGCGCGCCATTGGTGTCGCGCAATCGGCCTTCGATCTCGGGCTGCGTTATGCGCAGGAGCGCATCCAGTTCGGCAAGAAGCTGATCGCCTTCCCGCGCGTCGCCGACAAGCTCGCGATGATGGCGGCCGAGATCCTGATCGCCCGCCAGCTCACCTATTTCGCCGCCCGGGAGAAGGATGCCGACCGGCGCTGCGACCTCGAAGCCGGCATGGCCAAGCTGCTCGGCGCCCGCGTCGCCTGGGCCGCGGCCGACAACGCCCTGCAGATCCATGGCGGCAACGGCTTCGCGCTGGAATATCCGGTCAGCCGCGTGCTCTGCGACGCCCGCATCCTCAACATCTTCGAGGGCGCGGCCGAGATCCAGGCACAGGTCATCGCGCGGCGATTGGTCGAGGAATAGCCAGGCGCGGCGGCCTGTCGCGCGGTGTCGTGATAATTTCGACAAGATGTCCCGGCTCGGATGCGACGCCGGCCGATGGAGGTCGGGTCAACAGGAGACATCATGTCGAATCGCCTTGCCTTTGCTCTGGCCGGAACCGTGCTCGTCGGCGCGGCTGCCTTGCTGTCCGCCCCCGCTGCAGCCCAGCAAAGCCCGTCGCAGCCCAGCCCGCGCATCAGCGTGACCGGGGAGGGCGAGGTGAATGTCGCGCCGGACATGGCGATCCTGAACCTCACCGTCCTGCGCGAAGCCGAGACGGCGCGCGCCGCGCTCACCGCCAATAATGAGGCGATGAAGCAGGTGCTGGCCGCGCTCAAGGAAGCCGGCGTCGCCGAGCGCGATCTCCAGACCTCGGGCCTCAGCATCCAGCCGCGCTATGCCCAGCCGGGCAAGGACCGCGCCGGCGAGCCGAAGATCGCGGGCTACAGTGTCAGCAATGCGCTGACCGTCCGGGTCCGCAACCTCGCTGACGCCGGAGGCATCCTCGACAAGGCGGTCGGGCTCGGCGTCAACCAGGGCGGCGGCATCGCCTTCGTCAAGGACGACATGAAGCCGACGCTGACCGAGGCGCGCAAGCGCGCGGTTGCCGATGCGGTGGCGCGCGCGAAGACCCTGGCCGAAGCGGCGGACGTCAAGCTCGGCAAGATCCTGTCGATTGAGGAACAGTCGGTTATGGCGCGCCCGATGCCCTATGGCGGCGCCGTGCGCATGGCCGCCAGCGATGCGGCCGTGCCGCTGGCGAGCGGCGAGAACACCTACAGGACGCAGGTCAACGTGATCTTCGAGATCACGCCCTGATACCGGTTTCTAGGCGCGCCCGGCTCGTTCCGGGCGCAGCTTCGCAGCCACCGAAACCGGCAGGCTGGTGATGACGACGCCGCAAAGCACCCAGAGCCCCGGCAGCCACAGCTCTGCCGGCGGCAATTCCGCCAGCAGCAGATAGGCCGCCAGCGTGATCAGCGGCACGCGCAGCGTGTCGGCGCTGCAGAGCTGTAGTGGCGAAGCGTGGCGTGAGGCATTGGCGAGCGCCGCCTGCGAGACGAAGCCACCGACGATGAGCGCGAGCACCGCGCCGCCGATCACCGCGAGTTCGGGCAGCGCGAAGGCCAGCCGATAGGGCTGCGACGGCGGCGACCACTGTTCCGGCACGAAGAGCCAGAGCAGCAGATAGAGCGGTAGCTGGATCGCGTGCATCAGCAGTACGATCGAGAGCGTGCTGCGTTGCGCCGCGAGCCGCGCCAGCATCAGGTTGGTGGTGGTCAGCACCGCGACGGCGCCGATCGCGATCGCAAGGTCGCGGTTGGGCACGGCATTCAGTTGGAACACCAGGAGCCCGATCCCGGTCGCCAGAACGGCGAGCCCGACCGTCGCAACGGTGCCTGGGCGTCGGCGCAGGGCCAGGAAGAGCAGCACGGCCGCGAAGAGCGGGCCCGAGAACTCGATCGTGGTCACCAGCGCGAGCGGCAGATGCGCCAGGCTCCAGATCAGGGCGAGCGAGCCGAGGAGATGCAGGACGCTGCGGGCGACATCTTCGCGCAATTTGGGGGGCAGGACGTTGCGGCGCTGTTCGGGCTCACCCGCCCAGACCGCGGCCCCGGCGATGGCGAGACTGCCGACCGAGCGCAGGAGCCCGATCTCGATGACCGTGAGATAGCCGGAGAGCAGGCGGATTGAGACGGCGATCGCGAGATAGGACGCCAGATAGGCGCTCATCCACCCGAGGAAGGCCGGAAACCCTCGGCCTGTCCCGTCCAGGGAATTCCCAGCAGCATGCGTTCCAGGATGGCCATTCGCATCGGCACGGACAGCTGGACCTGGCGGAAATAGCCTGCGTTCGGGAGGCTGTCGCATGAGGTGTCGAGCTCCGAGAAGCGCGGAAGCGGGTTGAGGATCAACGTGTCTGAACGGGCGTCTAGGACCTTGCGGGCAGTCAGGGTGAAGGGTTCGCTCTCTTTTTCCTTGTCCACGGCTTCGTTACCGAGCGAAGCGTGGGCGAATTTGCTCATGTCCTGCATCTGGATGCTGAGGACATCGTGGTCGAGGGTGTGGCGGATGTCGTGCACGAGGCCGACCTGAGTGCCGAGATCGGCAAGCACGGTCATCGCCTCGCGCATCGCGGGGTTGATCGGCACATCCGGCAGGCAGCACAGCGTGAAGCGCCTCGGCGGGGAGAGGCGCAGCATCTTCACGAAGGAGATCGCGAAGCGCGCCCGCGAATCGCTCG
This sequence comes from Allobosea sp. 47.2.35, assembly GCF_024655635.1. Lineage (GTDB taxonomy): Bacteria > Pseudomonadota > Alphaproteobacteria > Rhizobiales > Beijerinckiaceae > Allobosea. The sequence goes on from NZ_JANLGI010000002.1 coordinate 26,093, forward strand.
ACAGCGCGATGCTCAAAGTCTCGAGCGGGCCGCGCATCTGTCGGATGGCGAAGATGTCGACCAGAGCCTGTGTCGGATGTTCGTCGGCGCCGTTGCCGGCATTGATCACCGGCAGGTAGCTCAGGCGCCCGACGCGGTAGGGCATGTCCTCCAGGTGCGAGCGTACGATCAGCAGGTCGCTGTAGAGCTCCACCGTATGAATATGGTCCTCGATCGACTCGCCGGTGGCCGTGCCCATCCGGCTGCGATCGGTGTCATAGGCGTCGATCGATTGGTGGCCGAGTCGCGCGGCGGCCGTCTGGAAGCCGAGGCGGGTGCGCGTGCTGCGCTGGTCGAACAGGGTGGCGATCACCTTCGGGCGGCGGCGCGGTGCCGGCGGCTGCTCGGGCAGGGGTAGGCCGGCCTTTTCCAGTTCCTCCTCGCGCAGATGCCGCTCGGCGCGTTCGATGATGTCGTCGAGGTCGAATCGCGACACGGCATCGGCGCTCAGCAGATCCTTCCCGCTTGGATAGTTCGGGCGTTGCATCAGCAGCCTCTAGGCCTCCGGCTCGCGCGGTCGTCTGCGTCCGGGGCGTATCAGGCAACCTGACTGAAGCGACCCGGCTTGCGCGAGCCGGAGCGCGAGCGCGCCGACCCCATCCGCCCCGTGGGAACACGGTTGCCGATCATGGGCAGCAAATCCGCCGCTGTCATCGGCCGGGCGAAGATATAGCCCTGAATGCCGTGGACGGCGTGCTTTTCGATGACGGTGAGCTGCTCCTGCGTCTCCACGCCCTCGACGATCAGGCGCAGCTTCAGGTCATGCGCGAGCTGGGCGATCGCGTTCATCAGCGAATCCGCCTTGCGCGAGGTGCCGATCTCCTGGGTGAAGGCCTGGTCGATCTTGATCGTGTCGATCGGCAGATGCGCGAGATAGCTGAGCGAGGAATAGCCCGTGCCGAAATCGTCGAGTGCGATCCGCACGCCGAGCGCGCGCAGCGCCACGAGGCGGGAGACGACATGGTCGGGATCGTCGATCAGCGAGCTCTCGGTGATCTCGATCGTCAGGCGCTGGGGCTCGATGCCACTCATCCTGAGCAGGGCCTCGACGACGCCGACGATATCGTGGCCATGGTCGAACTGGCGGGCCGAGACATTGACGCTGACGCCGACGCTGCGCGGCCAGGACAGCGCCGAGCGGATCGCCTCGCCGAGCACCCAGGAGCCCAGCACGGTGATGAGCCCGGTCCGCTCGGCCAGCGGAATGAAGATCTCGGGGCTTACCATGCCGCGACGCGGGTGCCGCCAGCGCAGCAGCGCCTCCGCCATGGTCGCGGTGCCGGAGCGCGGGTTGTAGATCGGCTGGAAATGCAGCTCGAACTCGCCGCGGCGGATGGCGTCGCGCAGCTCGGTTTCGAGCGCCACGCCGTCCTCGTGCTCGTTGCGGATCGCGTCGGTATACATGACGAAGCGGTTCCTCCCGTCGAGCTTGGCCCGGTAGAGGGCGATGTCGACGCATTTCAGGGCCTCGTCGATCGAGGCGGCGCAGCCGGCGGGCGCGATGCCCATGCTGGCGGTTGCGGTGATGTGGCGCCCGCCGATGACGCGCTGGCCGGCGAGCATCATGACGAGGCGGGCCGCAAGCGCGCTCGCACCCTCGGCATCGCGCGAGGTCGCGACCATGAACTCGTCGCCGCCGGTGCGCGCCGCGATGTCGCCGACGCCGAGCTCGGCGATCAGCGTCTCGCTGAAGCCTTGCAGCAGGGCGTCGCCGATATCGTGGCCGAGGCTGTCATTGATGCTCTTGAAGCGGTCGATATCGATCGAGATCAGCGTCACCGCCCGGCCGGACGCCGCCATCTGCCGGATTTCACGCATGAAGCCGCGGCGATTGTAGAGGCTGGTGATCGTGTCGTTGACGGCCAGGTGCTCCAGCTCGCGCATCGTACGCAGCCGGGCAAGGAAGATCTGGTGGATCACCTGCGCGCTGGAGAAGGTCAGGACGGTGGTCAGCGCGACCGAAAGGCCGATCACCAGATAGGCCGGATCCCCCGTCCAGAGCAGGGCGAATGTGAACGGCATCGCCGCTGCCAGCACTTGCACGCGGGTGATCACCGGCCGCGAGCTGTTGCGTCCGGAAATCCCGGCGAGATACCCGATGGTCTGAGCGATCGCGAGCGCGGCGACGGGCTCGTAGGTGTAGCGCAGGATGGCATAGCTGCCGAAGGCCGAGATCAGTGCGGCGGTCGACCAGGCGCCGGCCATGGCGAGATTTTCCAGCGTGCCGATCTGGCTCTCGCTGGCGGAAGCGAGGTGGATGCCTTTGTAGTAGCGATGCGACAGATAGCGGAACACGCCGATCGCGATCATGATCGCAGCCATCGCGTAAAAAACCACGTCGTCGCCCGTCAGGAGCGCGCTCGCGGCCAGCACCGCGGCAACCGTGACGGTGCCGATGAAGATCGTTCCGGGCGTGGCATAGAGCGCGGCCACAAGCTCGGATTTCATCGAGGTATCGTTCTCGTGAACGTCGACGATCATCAGCCGTCCCGTCGTTATGTCTGATTTACGCGGCGTACCCTCTATTCTCGCTAAAAATCTATTAAAGAACTGTATGTCGCGTCGGAGGTTTCGCCGACAAATTATGATTCACGCCTGATGCTGCGCAGTCAGCCGCGCAGCCGGTACTTGGCGAAACCTTCAGGGCCATCGCCGGCCGGCTCTGCCTTGAGGCCTGCGGGCAGTTTGCCTGCCGCTGCCGGCGAGGTGAGGAAGGTCGCATGGACGCCAGCCGGCAACGGCGCGAGCGACCAGTTGCCGTCGGCTTTCGGGTCGATCGTCTTCTGGCCGAGGATATGGCGCACGATCACATCACGGTTCAGGTCGGGCGCTTCCAGCACCACCGTCGTCTTCGTGCCCGGGAAATTGCCGCCGCCGGACGCACGGTAATTGTTTGTAACGATGAGGAATTCCGCCTTGTCGTCGATCGGCTCGCCGGCGAAGGCGAGGTCGAGAATGCGGCGTGCTTCGGCTGCGACGAGCTTGCCGTCATTGTCGTAGCGCGAGGGTTGCGTGACGTCGATCCGGTAGGTCACGCCGTCGATCACGTCGAAATTGAAGGCGGGGAAGGCCAGGTTGATCAACGGCTGCTCACCGCTCTTGGCGGGGTCGATGCGGTTGAAGATGCCGGCGGCGCGTTCCAGCCATTCCCTTACGTCGTGCCCGCTGACTTTCACGATCTGCACCGTATTGGGGTAGAGATAGATGTCGGCGATGTTCTTCAGCGCCAGCGGCCCGGCGGGAATGTCGGTGTAGAAGGACGGGCCGGAGCGGCCGCCGGACTTGAACGGCGCTGCCGCCGAGAGGATCGGCAGGTTCTTCCAGCGCGTCTGCGCCATCAGCGGCTTGACATAGGCGATCTGCGCCTCGGCCACGATCTGGATGGAAGGATCGTCCGCCACCAGCGCGAAATAGGAATTGATCGGCGCGGCCGTGCTGCCGACCGGTTCGCGCATATAGGCCAGCGTCGCTTCGTGGTCGGCCTTGACCGCGGCCAGGACCGTCGGTTCGGCGGTAGCTTTCGGCACGATCTTGCGATCGGGCGTGCGCTCGTAGATCGGCTTCGCCTCGACCTTGAAATCGGCGATCGTCCAGCGCTCGCCGCGCTTTTCCAATTCGAGGTCGACGATGCCGAGATGCGAGCCCCAGAAGCCGGGCTGGCAGGCAGGCTTGCCATTGAGCGAGCCCTTGACGTTGTCGACGCCGGCAATGCCGTCGAAGGACTTGCCGCCGGGAAAGACCAGGTGCTGGTGGCCGGTCAGGATGACGTCGATACCCTCGACCTTCGAGAGATGAAGCGCCGCGTTCTCCTCCATGCCACGTCGCTGGCCGCCCGCGATGCCGGAATGGCAGAGCGCGATGACGAGGTCGGGCTGGGCGTCGCGCAGGTCCGGCATGTGCTTCTCCGCGGCGTCGACGATGTCGGTCGCGACGATCTTGCCCTCGAGATTGCCCTTGTCCCATTGCATGATCTGCGGCGGCACGAAGCCGATCACGCCGATCTGCAGCACATGCCGGTTGCCGGCCTCGTCCTCGAAGCTCTGCTCGAACAGGCGCCAGGCATCGACCAGCGGCCCACCGCCGACCCGCTCGACATTGGCGCAGACCATCGGGAACTCCGCCTTGGCGAGGCCGTGGTCGAGGAACTCCAACCCGTAGTTGAATTCATGGTTGCCGAGCGTGCCGCAAAGATAAGGCAGGGCGTTCATCGCGGCGAGCATCGGATGGGTGTCGCCGGCCTTCAGTCCCTTCTTGTAGGCGATGTAGTCGCCGAGCGAGGAGCCCTGCAGGAAATCGCCATTGTCGAAGAGCAGGCTGTTCTTCGCGTCGGCCTGCGCCGCCTTGATCAGGCTCGCGGTCTTGGCGAGGCCGACCGTGTCGTCGCCGCCGTCGCGGAAATAGTCATAGGGCACGACGTTGACGTGAAGGTCGGTGGTTTCGAGCACGCGCAGCTTGAGCTTTGCCGGGGCTTGCGCGGCGGCCGTTCCCGGCAGCGCGGCAGAGGCGGCGATCGCGGCTCCGGCCTTGAGCGTCTCGCGACGGTTGAGACGATGATCCCTTGCCATGCCCGGCTCCCACTATCCTTGCCGGGACAGGACGTTAGCATTGCGGCGCGGCCGTGACACCGGGAATATGCCGGGCTCGCCGCCTGTTCGGAAGATGGTGAACGGAGAAAACCGATGATCCTGATCGGTCAGTATGACTCGCCCTTCGTGCGCCGCGTCGGCATCACGCTCGCGCTCTACGGCCTGCCGTTCGAGCATCGCCCCTGGTCCGTTTTCTCTGATGGCGAGAAGGTGCGCGCCTTCAATCCGCTGATGCGGGTGCCGACACTGGTGCTTGGCGACGGCGAGGTGCTGTTCGACAGCGCCGACATGATCGATGCGCTCGACGATCTCGTCGGGCCGGAACGCGCGCTCTGCCCACGCAGCGGTCCGCTGCGGCGCCAGACCCTCTCCGTCGTGGCGCTCGCGATGGGAGCGGCCGAGAAGGCGGTCAGCCTGTTCTACGAATTGCGCCTGCACGAGCAGGTCTCGGCAGTCTGGTCGGAGCGCTGCAGCAGCCAGATCCTCTCGGCGTTGGCCGCGCTCGAACGCGATCGCGCCGCCCGCACCACGCCCTATTGGTTCGGCGAGACGCCGGGCCATGCCGACATCGCGGCAGCGGTGGCCCTGCGCTTCATCGCCGAGGCGCATCCGGGACTGGTCGATGTAGCTGCAATGCCGGCCCTTGCCGCTCATGCCGCAGGACTGGAGGCGCTGCCGGTCTTCGTAGAGATATCCCAGCCCTTCGTCGCGCCGGCTTGAGGCGCCGTCACGCCGGTTGGTGAAAGCCTTCCATGCGGACCCGCCCGTCGACACCCTCGGTCCAGCCCCTGACGCTGCCATCGGCCTGCCGCTTCGCCTTCACGCGGAAGACGTCGCCGGCGATGAGCGGGCTCAAACCGCGATAGTCGAGCCGGATCGGCGCGCCTTCCGTCAATGTCGCGATGATGTTGGCGATCAGCGTCGCTTGGATCGGCCCGTGCACGACGAGGCCGGCATAGCCTTCGGTTCCCGTCGCATAGGGGAAATCGTAGTGGATGCGGTGGCCGTTGAAGGTTAGCGCCGAGTAGCGGAAGAGCAGCAGCGGGCTGCCCTCGACCTCCCAGACGAGATCGGCGAGCTCGCCCTCGGCAGCCGGACCTGACGCTCCGGCTGGAGAGGTGCCGGGTTGCGCCGCCTCGCGATAGACGATGTCGTGCCGCTCGCGCAGCGCGACGCCGCGCTCGGTCGCATACTCATGATGGACGGCAACGAAGCAGAGCGGGCCGCTACGCCCCTCCTTGTAGGCGATATCGCCGATGCGGGAACGCCGGGTGACGCGGTCGCCTTCGCGCAGCGGCGCCAGCGTCTCGATCCGCCCGCCGGCCCACATCCGCCGCGGCAGCGGCACTGGCGGCAGGAACTCGCCCTTGGCGGCATGGCCGTCAGGGCCGCTAGCCGCGATATCCGAGATCGGCGGCGCCAGGCACCAATGCAGCGCCAGCGGCGCCTCTCCCACCCCGTGAGGCGCGAGATGGCGGCCGAACGTGGCCGTGAAGCTCTGCACCAGGCGCGGCGTGATGATGTCCTCAGCTTCCTCGGTCTTGCCGATCCAGCTCGCGAGCCGGGTAATGTCGATGCTCATGCGCGGCTTCCCTCGGTCTGGCGGGTGAATTCGGCGCGCAGCGCCGCGTCATGCTGGCCGAGCGCAGGCACCGGCCGCATCGCGACGCGCTTGCCATCAACCACCACTGAGGGCGCCAGCACCTCGACCGGACCGTTCGGCGTCGGGACGGGCAGGGCGGTCGCGGCCGGATGGTCGATCAATCCGCCGACCGTGGAGACGGTCCCATAGGCGATCGCGTGGCGATCGAGCGCCGCAGTGACATCTACGAAGCGCCGCCGGCCGAGCCGCGCCTGCACCTCGCCATCAAGCACGGCGCGTTCCTTCACCCGCAGCACATTGGAGGCGAAGCGCGGATCATCGGCCAATTCGGGGCTTTCCAGCACGTCGCGGGCGAAGACCTGCCATTCCCGCTCGCTCTGGATCGAGACCAGCACCTCGCCGTCGAGGAGCGAGAACACGCCATAAGGCGCGATCGAGGGATGGGCGAGCCCGACCCGCGCCGGCTCGATGCCGCCATAGCGACGCGTCAGATAGGGCACGTTCATCAGCTCGGCGAGCGTGTCGAACAGCGAGAGCGCGATCGCCGAGCCTTCGCCGGTGCGCGCCCGCTTCAGCAGGGCTTCGAGGATCGCGGCATAGGCGGCCTGTCCGGTGGCGATATCGGCGATCGAGACGCCGATGCGCGAGGGGCCGGAATTGGCGGTGCCGGTGATGGCGGAGAGGCCCGATTCCGCCTGGATCAGCAGGTCATAGGCCTTGCGCCGCTCATGCGGCGTGCCCGGCGCATAGCCGGAGATGTCGCAGGTGATCAGGCGGGGATGGCGTTGCCGGAGCGTCGCGCTGCCGAGCCCGAGCCGCTCACTGGCGCCGGGCGCGAGGTTCTGGATGAAGACATCGGCCGACGCGATCATCGCCTCGACCAGCGCGAGGTCGTCAGGCTGGCGCAGGTCGACCCGGCAGGATTCCTTGCCCCGGTTGATCCAGACGAAATAGGAGGACTGTCCCTTGGCGAAGCCGTCATAGCCGCGCGCGAAATCGCCTTCCGGGCGCTCCAGCTTGATCACGCGCGCGCCGGCATCGGCGAGCTTGCAGCTCGCGACCGGCGCGGCCACCGCCTGCTCCAGCGCGACCACGACGAGACCTTCCAGCGCATTCGACATCGGCATTCCCTCGGCAGTCGGGAGAGGAAGAGCGCCCCCAAGCGGCCGAGTCAAATCGCAGCCGTCATGCGCCCGTGATGAAGCTGGTGTGCGATTCCGGTGTCGCGAAAGCCGCTTGAATCAAGATGTGATGAGCGGGCGCTATGCCTTTGACAGGACGGATCAAATGCAGCCGGTCTATCCGGCCGCCGCCGGCTTTGGCCAGCTCGCGGTGATGCCGGGCTGCACCGGCCGCTCCAGATAGGTCGAGAGCACGACATAGCTGCGCGTCGCCTTGACGCCGGGCGTGTCGTAGAGCCGCCCAAGCAGGCCTTCGAGCGCATGGGTGTCGGTGGTCCGGACCTTCAGGAGCATGCAGGTATCGCCCGCGACGGAGTGGATCTCCTCGACCTCGGGATGCTCCTTCACCGCCATCAGCGCCGGCGTCTTGCCCCAGCCGGTGGTGTCGACATGCACGAAGGCGAGCAGGGTCTTGCCGGTGGCCACCGGCTCGATCAGCGCCGCGACCTGCCGGATCGCGCCGGATTGCTTGAGCCGCTTGATCCGCTCATGCGCGGCCGGCGGCGACAGCCCGACCTTCTCGCCGATCCGGGCGTAACTCTCCGTCGCATCCTCGACCAGAACGCCTAACAGCTTTCGGTCCATCGCATCGAGCGAGCGTTCCGCCACGCGTTCGCGCCGAACGCCATCTGTTTTTTGATCCATCGCCGTGAATCCGATTGAACCTGAATGATGTTCGGCCATTCTTTGCTCATGCCGAACATGAATCAACATTCTTCTGTCTCGGCCATGCCGGCCGTCCGCATTCCGGCCGCAGCCTATGCGCTGTGCCTCTGCATCGGCGTCATCGGCTCGAACTCCCTCGTGCTCGGGCCGATCGCGCCGCAAGTTGCCGAGAGCTTCGGCCGCGGCACGCCGGCCGTGATGACAGCCTCCGGCGCCTTCGGCATCGGCACGGCGCTGGCGGCGATCCTGCTCGGCCGCCTCATAGATCGCTTTGGCGCGGGTGTGACGCTGCGCGCGGCGCTGGCGCTCTTCGCCCTGGCTTTGGTGGCGAGCGCCGCAGCACCCATCCTGCCGATGCTGGTGGGCGCCCAGTTCGTCGCCGGTCTTGCAGCGGGCGTGGCGCTGCCCTCCATCTACACGCTCGCTGCCGCGGTCGCGCCTGCCAGGCGCGAGAGCGACACGATCGGCATCGTGCTCTCAGGCTGGACGCTGAGCATGGTCGCGGGCGTCTCGCTCTCGGCGGTGCTGGCCGACAGCGTCGGCTGGCGCTTCGTCTATGGCTTCGCCGCCGCTGCCAGCGCGCTCGCGCTTCTGGTCGCGCAAGCGATGAAGCTGCGGGTTGCGCCGGCCGCAGCCACGACCTCCTCGCCATTGGCTGCGTTGCGGGTGCCCGGTGTCGTGCCGCTGCTGACCGCCTGCGCCGGCTTCATGGCATCCTTCTACGGCGTTTACGCCTATATAGGCGACCACCTGCATCGCACGCTCGGCCTCCCGCTCAGCGCCAACGGACTGCTCGCGTTGACCTATGGCCTCGGCTTCGGCGCCGCCGCTTTCCTGGATGGCCTGATCGACCGCTTCGATGCCGGGCGCTTCCTGCCGGTGATGTTTCTCGCCGTCGCCTGCGTCTATCTCGGCATGGGCGCCGCCAGCGGCAGCTATGTCCTGACTTTGGCGGCGGTATTCCTCTGGGGCCTCGCCAATCATTTCGGGCTGAACGTGCTGATCATGCGCCTCGGCGCGCTCGATCCCGCTCGTCGTGGCGCTGTGATGGGCCTCAACAGCGGCGTGACCTATCTCGCGCTCTTCGCCGGCACGGCCTCGTTCGGCGCGCTCTATACGGCGACCGAATTCGCCATCTTGCCGATCGCGGCGGCCGGATTGATGCTGCTGGCCGCGCTCTCGGCGAGCCTTGCCCGCCCGAGGAGCGCGCCGCGCGTCACATCCTGACGATGTGGCGGATCGTGCGGCCTTCGTGCAGCGCGTCGAAGCCCTCGTTGATCTCGTCGAGGCTGCCCGAGCTGGTCCAGAGCTTGTCGACCGCCAGCCGGCCGCGCTGGTAGAGCTCGATGAAGCGCGGGATGTCGCGCGAGGGCACGCAAGAGCCCACATAGGACCCCTTCAGCGTCCGCTCCTCCGCGACCAATCGGACCGGCGAAAGCGAGAGCGTATGGGCGGGATTGGCGAGCCCGGCCGTCGTCGTCGTGCCGCCGCGCCGCGTGATCTGGTAGGCGAGGTCGAGCGCTTTCACCGAGCCGGCCATCTCTAGCCCGTGATCGACGCCGCCCTTGGTCGCTTGCCGGATCGCCTCGATCGCATCCGGCGTATCGGCCTTGAAGGCGTCGGTCGCGCCGAGCGCCAATGCGAGTTCGAGCTTGTCCTGCGCGAGATCGACGGCGATGACGCGCGAGGCGCCGCAGGCGATGGCGCCGAGCAGCGCCGAGAGCCCGACGCCGCCGAGCCCAACCACCGCGACCGTCTCGCCGGCCTTGATCCGCGCCGTGTTCACGGCGGCGCCGACGCCAGTCAGCACGGCGCAGCCGAACAGGGCCGCGATCTCGTGCGGGATATCCGCCTCGATCCTGACCAGCGAGCGGCGCGAGATCACCGCATGCTCGGCAAAGGCGGAGACGCCGATATGGTGATGCACCGGCTGGCCAGCGATCGAGAGCCGCCGTCCGCCGCCGAGCATCTCGCCGCGTCCGTTGGCGGCATTGCCGGGTTCGCAGAGGGCAGGGCGTCCCTCGGCGCAAGGCATGCAATGTCCGCAGGACGGCACGAACACCATCACCACCCGGTCGCCGGGCTTGAGATCGTCGACGCCTTCGCCGGTCTCCACCACCTCGCCGGCCGCCTCATGGCCGAGCACCATCGGCACCGGGCGAATACGGTTGCCGTCGATCACCGAGAGGTCGGAATGGCAGAGGCCCGCGGCGCGAACCCTCACCAGGACCTCGTCGCGGCCGGGCGGAGCGAGATCGAGCTCCTCGATCCGCAGCGGCCGGCTCTGCGCATAGGGCGCCGCAACCGGGCTGGCGTTCAGGACGGCGGCGCGAATCTTCATGGCTGGGCTCCGATCTCGGTATCCGGTGCCATCCCGACAGGAGAGGGCGCCGCTGTCAAAGCTTGACGCCTGCGCCGTCAGGCCGCGTCGGTCAGCGTGCCGCCTAGGAAGAGCTGGCCGATGCGCGGATCGGCGAGGATCTCCGCCGCCGGCCCCTGCATCCGGGTGCGGCCGAGTTCGAGCACCAGCCCTTCGTCGGAAATCTCCAGCGCCGAACGGGCGTTCTGCTCGACCATCAGGATCGAGACGCCTTTGGCCCGAAGATCCCTGAGAATGCCGAAGGTCTCCTGCACCATCAGCGGCGAGAGGCCGATCGAGGGCTCGTCGATCAGCACGAGCTTGGGATCGAGCAGCAGGCCGCGCACGATCTCGAGCTGCTTCTGCTCGCCGCCGGACAAGGTCGAGGCCTGTTGGTTGGCCTTGCGACGGAGCGCCGGGAAGCGGTCGAGCGCCTCTTCAAGCCGCTGGGGCATGTCGGTGATCCCCGCGCCGGCGGCGACCGTGCCGAGCTCGATATTGTGGCGCACCGAAAGCTCGGGAAAGATGTTGCGCCCCTGCGGCACGTAGCAGATGCCGGCTTCGAGCAATTTGCGCTGGTTCCAGCCGGTGATGTCGCGTCCGTCGAAGCGGATGCGGCCTTCGCGCAGCTTGAGCAGGCCGAAGATCGCCTTGAACACGGTCGACTTGCCGGCGCCGTTTGGCCCGATGATGGTGGTGATCGCGCCGCGCTTCACCGCGAAACTCGTGCCGTTCAGGATGGTCATGGCGCCATAGCCGCCGACCACGCCATCGAGTTCGAGGATTGGGGTGCTCATCGCCGCGCTCCTCAGTGTCCCAGATAGGCTTCGATCACGGCCGGGTTGGCGCGGACCTCGGCCGGCGTGCCCTCGGCCAGCACCTTGCCCTCGGCCAGCACGATCACGCGCGTGCAGAGCGACATCACGAAATCCATGTTGTGCTCGATCACCACGAAGGTCGCGCCCTGCTCGACATTGATCGCGCGCAGCCGCTCCTTGAGATCGCCGAGCATGGTCAGGTTCACGCCGCCGGCCGGCTCGTCGAGCAGCACGAGACGCGGGCCGGCCATGAAGGCCATCGCCGCGTCGAGCAGCTTCTGCTGCCCGTAGGACAATCCCCCCGCCTTGGCCGACGCGAGATGGCCGAGCTTGAAGAAGCCGATCATCTGCTCGGCCTTCTCCGACAAGCCGGCATCGCGCTCGCCGAACAGCCGGCCGAGCATCGAGCCTTGGTGCTCCTGTCCGGCGAGGATCAGGTTCTCGCGGACCGAGAGTTCCGGGAAGACCTGGAGGAGCTGGAAGGTGCGGCTGACGCCGAGCCGGTTGAGCGCGGACGGCCGCATGTTGGTGACGTCCCGGCCGTCGAGCTTCACCGCGCCTTGCGTCGGTTCGAGCTGGCCGAGGATGCAGTTGAACAGGGTCGACTTGCCGCAACCGTTCGGCCCGATGATTCCGAGGATTTCGCCCTCCTTCACCGAGAAGGAGACGCCGTTGACGGCCTTGATGCCGCCGAAGGCCTTGTGCAGGTCGTGGACTTCGAGGACCGGGCTCATCGCGTGCCCCCGGTCTTGCGGCGGAGCGCATTCCAGCCGCGCTCGATCAGGCCGCTGACGCCTTGCGGGCAGATGACCAGCAGCGCGAGCACGATCGCGGCGAAGATGATCAGGTAGAGCGAGCCGGCGAAGCGCAGCCATTCCGGCAGCACGACGCCGAGCAGCGCGCCGACGAAGGGGCCGAAGAGATAGCCGGCCCCGCCCGCGACGACCATCAGGAGCAGGAACAGGCTCTGCGACAGCGAGAAGGGCGAGGGGTCGATGAACTCGACCAGCGGCGCATAGAGCGCCCCCGCGAAGCCGCCATAGGCCGAGCCGATGGCGAAGGCGAGCAGCGTGTAGGCGCGGGTATCGGTGCCGAGGCTCGCGGCCCGGACCGGGTTCTCGCGCAGCGCCGTGAAGGCACGGCCCCAAGGGCTGCGGATCAGCCACCACAGCTTGAGCGACAGGATCAGCGTGACCACGACGACGAAGCGATGGAATTCGAGCGCGCCGAACAGCTTGATGCCGAAAAAGTTGGGCCGGTTGATGTTGGAGATGCCGAAGACGCCGCCGGTCAGCCATTGCTCGTTGCGGAGCACCAGCCAGATCAGCGTCGAGAAGGCGAGCGTGACGAAGGCGAGGTAATGCGTGCGGACACGCAAAGCCGGGAAGCCGAGCAGCAGGCCGACCGCGAAGGTCAGCAGGCCCGACAGGGCGAAGGCTACATACCAATTCACCCCGTATTTCGTGGTCAGGATCGCGGTCGTGTAGGCGCCGAGACCCATGAAGGCGGCCTGCGCCAGCGAGGTCTGGCCGGCATAGCCGAGCGTCAGGTTGAGCCCCATCACGCCGATGCTCATGACGAGCCAGAGCGAGAGCACATAGGTGCCGTAGCGGCCCATCCCGACTGGCGCGAACCAGAGGATGACGGCGCCGAGGATGAGCCCGATCAGCGCGGCATCGATGCGGCCGGTGGCGCGGCGCAGGGGCGCCGAATTCTGGACGGCGGGGGCGCTCATACGCGGCGCTCCTCCTTGCGGCCCATCAGCCCTTCCGGTTTGATCAGGATGATGGCGACGAGCAGCACCAGCGGCACGGCCAGCCGGTACTGGGTCGAAATGTAGGCGGCGGCGAGTGAATCCGCGACGCCGATCAGCAAGCCGCCGACCAGCGCGCCGCGCACCTGGTTGAAGCCGCCGACGATGGCCGCGATGAAGGCGAAGAGGCCGATGGTCTCGCCATTCGAGAACTTCGCCAGATAGATCGGCGAGATCAGCAGCGAGGCGACGACGGCGAGCGCGGCATTGAGCAGGAAGGTCAGCAGCACCATCCGCTCGACCGGGATACCGAGGATGCGCGCGACGGTCGGGTTCTGCGCCGTCGCCTGCATTTGCCGGCCAAGCTTCGTACCGCCGACGAACCATTGCAGCAGGCCGATCGCCGCGAAGGCGACCACGATGATCGCGAGATGCTGCAGCGAGATCGATGCGCCGAGCAGGTTGACCATGTCGGTCGGCACCAGCGAGGGGAAGCTCTGCGCCTCTGCCGAGAAGCCGTCCTTGGCGCCTTCCTTCATCACGATCGAGAGCGCCATGGTGGCGATGGCGAGCGGCAGCACGCCGTGCTTGATCATCGGATCGACGACCACGAGCTTGAAGCCGGCGCCGAAGATCAGCAGGAAGACAGCGATGCCGAGCAATCCGCCGGCCCAGAGCGGCAGGCCGAAGAGCTTGACCGCGAGCAGGATCAGCACGGCCGGCAGCATGACGAACTCGCCCTGGGCGAAGTTGATCGTCTGCGAGGTCTGCCAGACCAGCGTGAAGCCGATCGCGGCGAGCGCATAGATCGCGCCCGTGGCGATACCGGCAATGAGATAGGCGATGAATTCGGCCATGGCTTCCGCTTTGTGCCCAACCTCATGTCATCCCGGGCGACCGCAGGGAGACCCAGGATCCATTCCCGAACCTTGTCGATGAAGGCTCAGGCATGGATCCCGGATCCTCGCTTCGCTCCGTCCGGGATCACGTCGAGGGTATGCTGGCTGCTTACGGCTTGATCCGCGGCAGGGTGGTGTTGATCACCTGCTTGCCGTTGACGACTTCGGCCAGGAAGCTCTCGCGGTCGAGGTCGCCGTTCTGCTCGATCACGGTGTCGATCATGATGCCCGGCTCCTCGCTCGCCTTGATGGTCGCGCCGCGCAGCGTGTCGGCGAGGCCCTTCTTGTCGAGCTTCTTCTGCTTCTCGGTCGCCCATTTCACCATGAAGACGGCCATGTAGCCCTTCACGCCGTTATGGTCGGAAGCGAAGCCGTATTTCTCGCGGTAGCGCTTGCCGAATTCCTGCAGGGCCGGGATCGGCGCATCGGTCGAGAGGCCGACATGGCCCCTGGCGCCGTTGGCGGCGTCGCCGGCCAGCTCCAGCACGCGGGCGCCGAGCAGGGTGGTCTCGCCGATCATCGGCTTGGTGATGCCCTGCTGCTTGGCGGCGCGCAGGAAGCGGGCGCTCTCCTCCTCGTTCAGATAGACGAAGACGGCATCGGCATTGGCGTTCTTCACCTTGATCGCGTCGGCGGTGAAATCGGCCTGGCCCTGCTCGGTCGAGACATCGACGGCGACCTTGATGCCGGCCTTCTCGAGTTCGGGCAGGATGGCGTCGCGGCCGCCCTTGCCGAAATCGTTATTGACCCAGACCACGGCGATCGAACCGGCCTTGACGGTGTCCTTCAGGTATTTGGCGATCTTCGGCATCGCCGCCGTCTGGCTCAGCGAGGTCCGGAAGATGTAGGGGTTGCCCTGCTTGGTGAAGCCGGCCGCCTCGCCGCCGACGATCTGGGCGACTTCGGCGCGCTGCGAGATCTGCATGGAGGCGCCGATCGGGCCGGAGAAGATCGGCCCGAGGATGGCGTAGGCGCCCTCGTCGATGCCGCGCTGCACGGCGGCGCGGGTGTTCCCCGGATTGGTCTGCGTGTCGTAATGGACGATCTCGACCGGCTTGCCGAGGATGCCGCCCTTGGCGTTGATGTCGGCAATGGCCATGTCGGCGCCGTTCTTCCAGTTGGTGCCGGCGGCGGCGCCCGCACCCGACAATTCGATGACGTCGACCAGCTTGACCTTGTCCTGCGCCTGCGCGGGCAGGCTGAGGGCGGCGCCGAGCACGGCGGCCATGACCCAAAGCGATTTCATTCCCTGACTCCTCCGGACGTTTCTTGTTCACACGCGCGGTCTTGTTGGCCGCGGCGCCCGCACGCTTCTTGCCGGGCTTTGGGGCGCCATGTCCAGAGGCGAAAGGGTTTGGCGGGGTTGAGGTTTTCGCTTTGCCGGGGATGAGGCCGGCGGATCCGCTGACGCCTGCTGTCAGCATGCGGCCACGCCGGCCTGTCGCGGGCGGTCGATGGTGCTAAACAGGCGGGGATTTCGCCAGAGGACGCCGCATGACACAGGACCCGCTATTCGAGCGCCTCTGGGACGGCAGCGCGGCGATGGAGGAATGGACCGCGTCGGTCTCGCATGGCGCGATCACGCAGGTGGACGACACCATCATCACCGTCCACACCACCTATTTCTGCGGCAGCGTCACGGCGATCCGGACGCGCGAAGGCCTCGTCCTGATCGACACCGCCAAGCCCGATACCGCCAAACAGACGCTCGACGTCATCCGCTCCTGGGACGATGGCCCGATCCATACCGTGATCTTCACTCACGGCCATATCGACCATACCAGCGGCATCAAGGTGATTGACGAGGAGGCGGATGCGCGCGGGTGGCTGCGCCCGCGCATCGTCGCCCATCGCAATGTCGCCCGGCGCATGCAGCGCTATGTCGACTCGCACGGCTTCAACAGCTTGGTGCAGAGCCAGCAGTTCAACATGCCCGGCTATGTCTACCCGATCGGCCAGCGTCGTCCCGACGAGGTCTATGACGACACCCTGTCGCTGGCGATAGGCGGGGAGCGGCTCGACCTCTTCCATGGCCGCGGCGAGACCGATGACGCGACCTTCGTCTGGTTGCCGGAGCGGCGCGTGCTGGCGAGCGGCGACTTCGTGATCTGGGTGTTCCCCAATGCCGGCAACCCGCGCAAGGTCCAGCGCTATGCGGCCGAATGGGCGCAGGCGCTGCGGCGCATGGCGGCGCTCAAGCCGGAGATTCTCATCCCTGGCCATGGCCCCGTCGTCTTCGGGGCGGAGCGTGTCGCGCGGATGCTGAGCGACGGCGCCGAGGCGCTGGAACATCTCGTCCGCGAGACGCTCGCGCTGATGAATGCGGGGGCGGGGCTCGAAGATGTCCTGAGCAAGGTCACGGTGCCTGCGAGCTACCTCGCCAAGCCCTATCTCCTGCCGAAATACGACGATCCCGAATTCCTCGTCCGGGGCATCTACCATTTCTATGCCGGCTGGTTCGACGGCAATGCGGCTCATTTGAAGCCCGCTCGAACCGCCGAACTGGCAGCTGAATTGGCCGAACTCGCCGGTGGCGCCCGCAAGCTGGCCGAGCGTGCCGAGGTCTTGGCAGGGCAGGGGCAGAACCGGCTCGCCGTGGCATTGGCGGAACTCGCGGCGGTGGCCGTGCCGGATGACCCTGAGCTCCAGGCCATCCGCGCAGCGACGCTGCGCAAGTTGATCGACGGCGAGAACTCGCTGATGGGCAAGGCCTTCCTCGCCGTCTATGAGCGCGAGGCCGAGGGGCGCTCGAAGGGCTGAGGCAAGCTAGGGCGCGACCGGCAATTCCTGCGACTTGCGGTCGAGTTCGCGGAACACCGGCAGCGATTGCGCGGCGAAACGTTTCAGTTCTGCATCGTCGCCTTCACTGGCATAGCGCTCCATCAGCACGGCGGCTTCGTGATGCGCGTTGCGCTGGGTTTCGACATAGGCCCTGTCGAAGGCCGCTCCCTGTTTGTTGCCGAGGTCGCGCAGCAGGTCGAGATGGCGCCCGTCGGGCCGGTCGGGCAGGGCGATGTCCGAGCGCTTGGCGACGATCCGGCGCAGGCCGCTGGTCGCCGCGCCCTGCTCGCCGGTCAGTGCGTGTGCGAAATCCTTGATCGCGGGCGAATTGGTCTTGTGCAGCGCCAGCGTCGCCGACTCGATCCCGAACATATGGGCGATCGCGGCCTGGCGTACGAATTCACGCGCCGGAACAGACGACTGCGCCTGAGCTGCCGAGCCCAGCAGAACCAGGCCGGCAAAGCCGTGCAGCAACGCCCGGCGAGAATGATGAAGCATCTGGGTCATGCTCGGGGAACGGGGAAGCCACGGCGAGGTTCCATGCGCCGCAATCCGGTGCCGGTGCGTTCAGCTGCCTTGTCGCCCCTGGCCTGCTGCGATAGCAGGGGCCGCGTACGCTCGCCCATTCGGATTCAGAGGAAGCCCCATGCCGACCACCGTCGAGACCGTGCGCGATGCGCTGGTGAAGGCCCGCCGCGAGCGTTCGCTGGCCGAGATCGCAAGCCTGCCGGTGCCGGCGACCCTCTCTGAGGGCTTGAAGGCGCAGGCGGGGGTGGGCAAGGCGCTGGGTCTTCCCGAACTCGGCTGGAAGGTCGGCATCGCCGAGGACGGCACGGCCGTCGCCGGCCTGATGCCCGGCCCCTGGCTGGCGCCCGGCGATGTCTATGACGGGGCGATCGGCGCGGAGCTGCGCATCGAGATCGAGATCGCGCTCCGGCTTGCCCGCGACGTGCCGTTCCGTCCGGCTCAAGCCTATTCGCGCGCCGAGCTGCTCGCCTGCTGCGACAAGGCCTATCTCGGCATCGAGATCGTCGAGAGCCGCCTCGCCAACTGGGCCGGCAATGTCGCTTTCCCGCTCTGGCTCGCCGATGCGATGGGCCATGGCGGCTATCTGATCGGGCCGGAACTCGATGTCGCCGTGCTGGACGATCTCAGCGGCCTGGATTGCTTCATCTCGCTCAATGGCGTCACGATCTATGACCAGCCGGCCGTTCACGGAAACGGGGATCCGATGACGCCCTTCCTCGCCTGGGCGAACCGCCAGAGCGACGATCTCGGCAGCCTGAAGGCCGGGCAGATCATCACCACCGGCAGCCTTTGCGGCGGCGTGCTCTCGCCCGGAAAGGGCGAGGTCGTGACGCGGTTGTCGCCGCTGGCGACCGTGACCTTAACCCTTCGTTAGCGGGAACGGTCGAGTCCTTGAGCATTGCGCATGCCTGCTCGCTGCCTATGATGGCGGCGGGCATGGGCATGATTTTTGAGTGTGGCGGGGGTTGCTTGGAGGGTGGATGCGGTTCTGGCGTAGGGCAGGGCATGCGGTCGCGCTGAGCGGCGGCTGTGCGCTTGCCACACTGCTGAGCCTGCAGGCTGAACCTGCCCGGGCTTTCGATCTGTCGTCGCTCGATGTGTTCGGCCTCTTCACCAAGAAGGACGAGCCGCCGCCGCCGAGCCCATCCGGCTTGCCCTACAAGCTCGAATTCGATCTCGGCGAGGCCGATAACGCCAAGGCCCTGACGCGCTCGCTGCAGGATGCCTCGCTGCTTTTCCGCCTGCGCCAGGACGCGCCGCCCGATGGCGAGTCCCTGTCGCGCCGGATGGCGACCGATCTCAACCCGATGCTGGATGCGCTCTGGTCGCAGGGCTATTTCAACGCCGATATCACGCTGGTCGTCGATGGCGTGCCGCTCAGGATCGGAGCCGAGCCCAATGCGGCGCTGGTCCGGGCGCTCGAAGCGCATCGAAATCGTGACGCCGTACCGATCACGGTCGTTGCCCGGCCGGGCAAGGTCTTCGGCCTGCGCAAGATCGATGTCGTCGAGCGCGACGAAGCCGGCCCGCCGGCGATCGCCGATCCGCTGAGGGTGTCCAGGCTCAAGGAGGGCGAGGCAGCCACCACGGCGACGTTGAAGGCCGCGCAGGCGGCTCTCGTCGACTATATGCGCGCGCAGTCGCGCCCACTCGCCAGGATCGTCGAGCTGCGGCCGGTCGTCGACCATGCCGCCGGCATCATGGACGTGACCTATGTCCTCGCGCCCGGCCCGCTCGCCGGCTTCGGCGACATCACCATCGGACAGACCGACGAGATCCCGCCCGAAGTCGTGCGCTCCTTCATCTACCTGGAGCCGGGCGATCCCTATTCGCCGAAGGCGCTGGCCGATACGCGCAAATCGATCGCGACGATTCCCGCCGTGGGCTCCGTCCGCATCCGCGAGGACGACAAGCTCGACCGGACCGGCAATCTGCCGATCTTCGTCGACGTGACCGAGAGGCCGAAGCGCCTGCTCGGCTTCTCGGCGCGCTATTCGACCGTCGATGGCCCCGCTGTGAAGACCTATTGGGAGCACCGCAACCTGTTCGGCGGGGCCGAGCGCCTGCGGCTGGAGGCCAGCGTCTTCTTCGCGCCGCGGATCGACGGCAGCAAGCTCCAGCGTTTCGGCGACTTCAAGGAATCCGATCTCGGCGGCCGCTTCGCCTTCAACTTCATGAAGCCTGCGCTGGGCGGCAGCCGCAATGACTGGCTGCTCGACGGCGTCGCGACGCGCGAGCGCGTCGGCCTCAATCGCTATGGCGGCTACACCGCTCGCTACGGCAACGTTACCACCGCGATCCGCCACCGCTTCAGCGACACCTTCTCGATCCAGGGCGGCATTGAGGTCGAGCGCGGCCAGACCAGCGACGTGCTGGGGCAGGTCGACTACACGCTCGTCGGCATTCCCCTGTCGGTGAAGTACGATTCCACCGACAACCTGCTCGACCCGACGCGCGGCTATCGTGCGACCGCCTCCTTCACGCCCTATCCGACCTTCCTCGGCTCGACGGTCGGCATCTACCAGACGAAGGCGAGCGTCTCCGCCTATTACGCGCTCGACGAGGATGCCCGTTACGTGCTCGCCGGCCGCATCGGCTTCGGCTCGATCTCCGGCGCCAGCCTCGACGAGATTCCGGCGACGCGGCGCTTCTATGCCGGCGGCGGCGGCTCCGTGCGCGGCTATGCCTATCGCAGCCTGTCGCCGCTCGGGCCGTTCGGCCGTGTCACCGGTGGGCGCAGCCTGCTGGAGGCTTCGGTCGAGGCCCGGATCAAGATCACGGACACGATCGGCATCGTGCCCTTCTTCGACGCGGGCACCGCCTTCGAATCGAGCCTGCCGGACGGTAAGCAGAAGCTGCAGATGGCTGCCGGCCTGGGCCTGCGCTACTATACCGGCATCGGGCCGATCCGGGTCGACGTCGCCGCGCCGCTCAATCCGCGCAAAGGCGACAAGCCGGTCGCGCTCTATGTCAGTATCGGGCAGGCCTTCTGATGCGCCGGCTCCTCACCATCCCGCGCCTCGCTTTGTTCGCGCTGCTGCTGACGGCGGGCTTCCTGTTCTCGGCGCATTTCGGCGGCTTCGCCCAGAACGCGCAGACCGATCGCGGCGTGATCGCCGACCTGATCTCCAAGGCCCTGTCGAGCGATTCCAGTCAGGTCTCGATCGGCCAGGTCAACGGTGCGCTGTCCTCCGATGTCGAGATCCGTGACATCGTGCTCTCGGACCGTGACGGCGCCTGGCTGCGTCTCGACCGCGTCCGCCTGATCTGGACGCGCAGCGCCCTGCTGCTGCGCCGGCTCGATGTCGACCGGCTGGAGATCGGCAAGCTCGAAATCCTGCGCAAGCCCGCGCCGCAGCCGGCCGGCGCGGCACCGCCGAGCAACGAGCCGATCCTGCCCGAGTTGCCGCTCAAGGTGATCGTCAGGGCGCTCCAGCTCAACGAGCTGGCCTTGGGGCAACCCGTTCTGGGCGTCGCCGCTCGCCTGAGCGCCAGTGGCGCCGCGCGGCTGGGACCGCCCAATGAGGGGCTCGACCTCAAGCTCGAGGCGAAGCGGCTCGATATGGGCGGGCTCTTCAATGTCACCTTGTCCTTCGTGCCGGAAAGCACGCGCCTGCAGCTCGCGGCCAAGCTCGACGAGCCGGCGGGCGGCCTGATCTCGAAGGCCGCCGGTCTCCCGGGCGAGCCTCCGGTGAAGCTGGACCTCAACGGCGACGGCCCGCTCGACGCCTTCCGCTCCAGCCTCGTCTTCACCGCCGGCCCGACCATCGGCGCCGACGGCTCCGCCACGCTGTCCCGTTCGGGTGCCGAACGTCAGCTTGCGCTGGCACTCGATGCCCGCATCGAAGGCTTGATGCCGGCACCGGTGGCGCCGGTCTTCACCGGCTCGACCCGGCTCGACGGTTCGATCGGCCTGCGGGACGATAGCGGCGTCGATATCCGCAATCTCGCGCTGGTCTCGGCGCTGGCGCGTCTCGATGTGCTCGGCCGCTACAATCCCGACAAGACGCTCGACCTGCGCGTCACTGCCGCCTCACGCCCCAATGCGGATGGCCGCACCGTCACGGCAGGCACCGAGATCGGCAAGCTCGCCTTCGACGCGACGATCCGCGGCCCGGTCACCGGGCCGACCGTCGTCGCAAAGCTGGACGCAAGCGACGCCAAGCTGCCGGCCGGGCAGTTCGGCAAGGTCGCGCTTGTCTTCAACGCGACGCCGACCGGCACGATCGGCGAGCCCGGCACCCGCATCACCCTGACCTCTGACGGCGAGGCGAGCGGGATCGTTCTGGCCGACAAGGCGCTGATGCGCGCGGTCGGCGACAAGGTCACCTTCACCTTGCGCGGCACCGGGCAGGATGACGGCACCGCCGATTTCGAAGCGCTGAAGCTCGCGCTCTCCGGCGTCGAGCTCGACTACAAGGGCAAGCTCGGCCAGGCGCGCGTGCTCGGCCAGCTCAAGGCAGCGTTGCCCGATCTCGCTCGCCTGAGCGGTCTCGCCGGGCGCTCGCTCACGGGGAGGGCGGATATCACAGCCGATCTCGATGCGACGCCGCGCACGAACAATTACACGGCGACGCTCGCCGGCAAGGCCGAGCGCCTCGCGACGGGCGAGGCGGCCCTCGACCGCCTGCTCGCCGGTAACCTGACACTCGCCGGTCGCGTCAATGCGCTCGCCGGAGATTATAACGTGACCGGCCTGCGCGTGGCCGGCCTGCATGCCGCCTTCACGGCGGACGGCTCGATCGGCCAGCAGCAATCCGACTTGAAGCTCGCGCTGAACCTGCCCGATCTCAAGCGCGCCGATCCGCGCCTTTCCGGCCGCGGCGACGTCACCGCCCGAATCACCGGGCCGCAGAACAGGCTCGATGCCACGGCCCGTATCGCCGTCGCGAACGCCACCGCACTCGCCCGGCCGATCCCGCGCCTGACCATCGATGCCGTCGCCAAGGACCTGCAGGGCGCGCTCGATGCCAGCGTCACGCTGGCTGGCGAGGTCGATTCCAAGCCGGCGACCGGCTCGCTGCGTCTCGCGCGTCAACCTGACGATAGCTGGAACCTCTCGACGCTCGATTTCGCGCTCGGCTCCGTCCGCCTGAACGGCGGCCTGACGCTCGATCCGGCGAGCCGGGCCGCCGGCCGCCTGACGCTCGCCGCCCGCAATCTCGACGATCTCTCGGCGCTGGCTCTGGCCAAGCTCGGCGGACAGCTCGACGCCGATATCGTGCTCGCGGCGCCGGAGGGCCGGCAGGATATCGACCTGACCGCCCGCGGCTCGCGGCTTGCTGGCCCGTCCTTCACCATCGACAAGCTCGATGCCCGCGCCAATGCCCGCGACATACACGGCCGCCCGATGCTCGATGCCGCGATCGCCATCGACCGCGCCGTCGCGGCCGGCGAGGCGATCAGCGGCATCCGCTTCGATTCAAAAGGCGCGCCCGATGCCAGCGCCTTCACCCTGACCGCCAATGCCCGCGGCTTCGCGCTGAAGGGCGCCGGCCGCCTCGTTCCGGGCGAACCCTTGAAGCTGGAACTCGCCTCCTTCGACGCGCGCCGCGATGGTCGCGCGATCACGCTGGCCAATCCTGCGGCCTTCAGCTTCCCGGCTTCCGGCGTCGAAATCGCCAATCTCGCGCTGGTGATCGACAAGGGGCGGGTGACGCTCGACGGCCGCGCCGGCGAGACGCTTGACCTGCGCTTCGCTGCCCGCGACGTGCCGCTCTCCGCCGCGAGCATCGCCGTGCCCAGCCTGAAGCTGGGCGGAACGCTGAATGCCGAGGCGCAAGTGAAGGGCAAGCCCGGCGATCTCTCGGGCCCGTGGAAACTCAGGATCGCGCAGCTCGTCACGCCCGAAACGCGTCAAGCCGGCCTGCCGCCGGTCGAGATCCAGGGCGAGGGCACACTCAAGGGCGATGCCGCCGGCATCTCCGCGACGGTGAACGCCGGGAAGGGTGCCAGTCTGACGGTCCGCGGCACCGCGCCGCTCAACGCCACCGGCCCGCTCGACCTCTCCGCGCAAGGACGCGTCGATGCCGCGCTCGCCAACACGATGCTCGCCGCGAGCGGACAGCGCGTCACGGGCGCGGTCGCCCTCGACATGCGCGCCGGCGGAACCGCTGCCGTCCCGCGTCTCAGCGGCAACGCGACCTTGACGGGCGGCAGCTTCACCGACGCCCTTCAAGGCATTCGCCTCAATGCCATCGAAGCGCGCATCGCCGCCAATGGCGACAACCTGACGATCGAGCGCGCAAGCGCCCAGACGCCGAACGGCGGTACGATCTCGGCGAGCGGGCAGGTCAAGGTCGATCCGGCGGCGGGCTTCCCCGGCAATATCCGCATTCGTGGCGACCGCGCACAGCTCGTCTCCAGCGGGCTGGTGACCGCCGTGGCGGGGCTGAATCTCGAAATCACCGGGCCGCTCGCCCAGCGCCCGCGTCTCAGTGGCCGGGTCGATATCGCTTCGCTCGAGGTCTCTGTGCCGGATCGCCTGCCGGCGACGCTCCGTCCGGTCGACGGCATCAGGCATGTGAATGCGCGCGGCGCTGCTGCCGCTCGTCTCGCTGCCGCCCGCAAAGCGCAGCAGGCCCGAGGACGCGGCCGCGCGGCGCCGGCTTTCGATGCGACGCTCGCCTTGACGGTCTCCGCCCCCAACAAGGTCTTCATCCGCGGTCGCGGCATTGATGCCGAGCTAGGCGGCGAGATTCGCGTCGGTGGCACCTCCTCTGCGCCGGCGCTCGATGGCGGATTCGAACTGCGCCGCGGCCGGCTCAGCGTGCTGACGCAGCGGCTCGACTTCAGCCGTGGCCGGCTGACCTTCGCGGGTGGGCTGATTCCCGAACTCGATTTCATCGCTCAGACCAGCGCCGGCGACGTTACCGCCCGGATCATCATCAGCGGCCCGGCCGACCAGCCGGTCTTCGCTTTCACCTCGCAACCCGAATTGCCGCAGGATGAAGTGCTGTCGCGACTGCTCTTCGCTCGCGCCTCGGGCTCCCTCTCGCCCTTCCAGGCCCTGCAGCTCGCCCAGGCCGCGGCTCAGTTCGCCGGTGGCGGCGGCGACGATACCTTCGAACGGCTGCGCCGATCGCTGGGCGTCGATAATCTCGACATCCAGATGGGGGCGGGCGGACCGACCGTCGGAGCCTCTCGCTATATCAGCGACAACATCTCCGTCGGGGTGAAGGTCGGCTCCAAGCCGGAGGATAGCGGCGTCTCGGTCGGCATCGACGTGACCAAGCGCCTGAAGCTCCAGGCTGAGACCGGGGCGGACGGCAGCGCTGCTGTCGGAATCGGCGCCGAGTGGGAATACTGAACAGGCTTCCCACGAGAATCGGGCTGCGGAGAGATTCGGCTCGAATCCGGTTTCCGATGGAGCGATTCCCCGGCTTCGCAAGGCAAAAATCGCTTGTGCGGTGCCGTTGGGGTTAATGCTTGGTGAATTTCGCCGGTCAAAGCGTGGCTCGCCTGCAACACCGGTTTTCAAAGCACCCCATTCCCGGCCTTGGGGCACGGATCGTGGTTGATCGGCGGGGCGGCTTTCGTATGGTGGGAATGCGTCGGGACGTTCCCGGTCGCTGTTTTTCGCCTTCGCCTCCGAAATAGGTCGGTGACGCAGGCGAAAGACCGGGAATAAGCAGGTTCTGCGATCAGGCTGAAAGTCTGGGGCGGGGGGCAGGCTGAAGCCCGAGGGTCTCGAAACTCTTTTGGAGGTTACCAAATGAAGCTCGTCAAGAGCCTCCTCCTCGGTTCCGCCGCCGGCATCGCCGCGGTCGCCGGGGCTCAGGCCGCCGACCTTCCCTCGCGGAAGGCCGCTCCGGTCGAATACGTTCGTGTCTGCTCCGCTTTTGGCGCCGGCTTCTTCTACATCCCGGGCACCGACACCTGCCTTCGTATCGGTGGTCGTGTCCGCGCTGAGTACACCTTCGGTGAGCGTTGGAACGCTGGCCAGGATTCGTACGGCACCCGCGCTCGCGGCCGTATCTACATCGACGCCCGCAACCAGACCGCCTACGGCACGCTGCGCACCTTCGTGCGTTACGACGTGACCACCAGCACGGGTTCGTACGGCTACGGCGGCACCAACGCCGGCGCCAACCGCTTCTCGGGTGTCAACGGCACGACCAGCGACAGCAGCCTCGGTCTCGATAAGGCCTTCGTGCAGTTCGGCCCGATCACCGCTGGTAAGGCGCAGTCGTTCTACGACTTCTACGCCAACGACTACGGCTTCAGCGTCCTCCGCACTTCGGATCGCTCGCCGAACCTGTTGGCCTACACCGCCACCTTCGGCGGCGGCTTCAGCGCCACGATCTCGCTCGAAGATCCGAAGACGACCGGTCGTCGTCCGTCGACCTTCGCCGCCTATCAGGGCACGACCTATCCTGACGTCGTCGCTTCGCTCCGCGTCGAGCAGGGCTGGGGCGCTGCTCAGCTGTCGGGCGCCATCGGTGATCGCGGCGCGTACTCGTCGCCCTTCGCTGGCGGCAACGGCGCTAAGAAGGACGAGATGGGCTGGGCCATCCAGGCCGGCGTGAAGATCAACCTGCCGATGCTGGCTGCTGGCGACGCCCTGTTCCTGCAGGCCGGTTATGCTGACGGCGCTCTCGAGTACCTCGGCTGGGGTACCGCTGGTTACGGCCGTCTTCCCGCCTATGCCGTCAACAACTTCGGCCCGAACGCTTTCGGCAACCTGAAGTCGAACACTGGCTACAACCTGGTTGCGGCTCTGCGCCACTACTGGACCCCGGCCATCCGTTCGGACTTCCTGGCTTCGTACTCGGCTCTCCAGACGAACGACGGCGCGATCCGCTCGGTCGATCCGAAGGAGCTGATCCTCGGCGCCAACCTGGTGTGGTCGCCGGTCTCCGGCCTCGACATCGGTGTCGAAGTCCTCTACTCGCGCACCGAGTACGGTGTTCGCGTTCCGGACGCCAAGGCCTTCGCCGTCAACGGTCGTACGATCAAGTCGGACGACGCCTGGACCGGCCGTCTGCGCATCCAGCGCGACTTCTGATCGGTTTCCGATCTCTGGTCAGGAAGCCCCGGGGAAACCCGGGGCTTCTTTTTTATGTGGGTTGTTCCGGCTTCGCTGTTGACGGAGGCCAGCCGCCCGGCCTGATCTGGTTCAGGCGTTCCCGTCACGGTCCCTGGGAATGTGGCTTAGGGCGCCCTTTGAATCGATATCTGCGGATCGCTCGACAAGCCGTTGAAAAAACAAGGGTGATCGCGATCTTGGGGTACCGCGTCTGGCTTGAGGGCGGCGCGGGCAGGGGGCTTGTGCATGTCTCAACCGGCGCGTTGGCTTTGGGGGCTGATCCCACTGGGCTTGTTGTGGGGAGCCGGAAATCTCGCGCTTGATTCCGTCATCGAGCGTGATGTCGGCATGCGCGCCGAACAGGCTGTGGCGGCGGCGGCCGGCACGACGCCGGGCGCCCGGCCGGTCGTGGCTCAGGTCGACGGCCGCGATGTCACGATCGGGGGTGAGGTCCTGTCCTCCGACGGAGCGAGCAAGGCCATGGCTCGGCTGCACGCCGAGTTCGGCGTGCGCAGGACGCTTGGCGGGCTTTCGCAGGTCGTCGCGCAGAAGCCCTATTCCTGGTTTGCCAGCCGCCAGTCGGACAGCGTGACGCTCGGCGGTTTCGTGCCGGATCTCGAGACCGCGTCGGCGAATGTGGCCGTTGCCGCCGCAGCTTTGCCCGGCATACGGATCGATGATCGTCAGGCCGTTGCCTTTGGTGCTCCGGAAGGCTTCGCGGCCATGGCCGTGGCGATGCTGGCCGAATTGCCGAAGCTCGCTACCGGCCGGGTCACGCTCGACGATGGCCGCTTCTGCATCGAGGGCAAGGCGGCTAGCTCCGATTCCTTCCTGTCGCTCGAGGCGGCGATGGAGCAGGCGGAACGGCCGGGTTATCGCGCCGTCAAATGCGACCTCGAGCCGCCGACGGTCGCACCCTACCGCTGGAGCGCCGAACAGGAGGCTGGCACCGGGGTGGTGTTGCGCGGTTCCTATCCCGACCAGGACGCGCGGGGCCGGATCCTGGCTGTCGCGCGGCAGGCTTTCGGCGCCGGTGCCGCCTTTCGCGATGAGATGAAACCTGCGCTCGGCGCTCCCCCTGCCTTCTTCGCGAAGGTTGCGCGCGCCCTCGGCGATCTGGCCCGGCTGCGGCAGGGAAAGGCTGAGATTAATGGCGAAAGCTACGCTTTGGCCGGGAAGGGGCCTGAGACCTACGAGGCGTGCCAAGCGCTGCGCCTGCAGATCGCCCAGCTGGATGGCCCGGATTCGGTTGCCCAGGCCGTGATCGAGTGTCCGCCGGCGCCGCCACCCGTGCCGGTGGTCGTTCCTCTGCCCGAGGTGCCGGGCCTGGTTCTGCATGATGTGCTGCCGATGCCGCCGAAGCCGGAAGGCCCGGTGACCTCGCCTGCTCCCGCGGGCCCGCAAGGCGTGCTTCCCGGCTCACCGCCAGGCGCGCCGCTCGCCGCTCCCCGAGCGGTTACGCCGGTGCCGCTGGAATGGAGCGCGACTCGGGGCGAAAGCGGTCTCCGCCTGACCGGGAAACTCCCGGACGAGTCTGCTCGCGCCGATATTCTCGTCGCCGCGCGCAGCCGTTTCGGCGAGGCCGCGCTCGATGACCGCATGGCGATCGAGCCGGCGCTTCGGTCCGAGCTCGCTCTGCGGACGACCATCGCCTTTGCCCTCGATGCTCTGTCGAAGCTCAAGGCAGGTTCGGTGACGATCCGTGACAAGGCTTTTGCGATCGCGGGTGAGGCGGCGGATGCCGCGAGTCTCGCGGCCCTGCAGGAACTCCTTTCCCGCAATGCTCCTGCCGGCTTGAGGCTGCCCGACTTGCCCGAGAGCGTCGTCGTGCGGCCCTACGGGCTGTCGCTCTCTGCGGATCGGACCGGCTTGCGGCTCTCCGGATACCTGCCCGATCAGGCGACACAGGCTGCGTTGCGCGCGTTGATCGCGGATTCGCCGTTGAAGGATCGGCTCGAGGATGTGACCACGCTGGTTCCAGGCGCTCCGGCCGGCTTTGCCGAAGCGGCCCGGGCCGTGCTTGCCGATCTGCTGCGCCTCGATCTCGGCTCGGCCTCGGTGGTGGACGATCGCATCACCTTGCGGGGCCTGACCTGCCGCGACCTGATCAAGAGCGAAATCGAGACCAGCGCCGCCACCGGCCTGCCGCAGGGCTTCAAGGTCGATGCGATGGTGGGCCTGCGCCAGACCGGTTGCGTTGTTGATCCACCAGCGAGCTGCCAGAACGATCTCGACGGTTTGACCAGGCGCAATACGGTCCTGTTCGGCCAGGGAACGTCGGTCGTCGCGCTTGATGCCAAGACCGAGCGCGTCGTCAGTGAGGCGGCTGCCATCCTCAAGAAATGTCCGGGCTCTCCGGTCGTCATCGAGGGGCACGCCAATCGTGACGGCGAGCGGCGTGGCTTCGACAATGCGGATCTGTCCTTGCGCCGGGCGTTGCGCGTGCGGGACGAACTGGCGCGGCGCGGCATCGACCCCGCGCAGCTTGCCGTCAAGGGCTATGGCAGCAGCCGGCCGCTCGTGCCGCACGAGGCGTTGGAAGCCCGCGCGATGAACCGCCGCGTGCAGTTCACCGTGGCGAAGTAGGAGGCTGACATGCTCTATCTCGCCAGCCAGTTCGTCTGGTTCCTGCTTGCCGCCTTCGGTCTCGGCTTCGCCATGGGCTGGATCAGCCATGACGGCGGTAAGGCGCGGCTCTGGAGCGGTGCCTGGAGCGTGTTGGCTGCGCTCTGGGGCGTTGGTGCCGTCCTGACCTGGTTTCAGTTCCTGAACGGCGTGCCGGCAACCTGGGTCGAGACGGCGCTGCTGTTTACGACCGTCTACTGGGCGGGCTGCGTCTGCGCGGGCTTCCTCCGCAAACCGAAGACTTCGCAAATGGCCGCCGAGCCCGTGGCGACGCTACAGGCTGCGGTCGTTGCAAGCGCCGCGTCGGTCCTCCCGTCTGTGGCGACTGAGGCCCGATTGCCGCCTGTCGAAAACGAGGCGGAGTTGCCCGGCCAGCGTCCGGCCGGGCTCGTAGCCGCCCGCGACGACACGCCGGACGACCTCAAGCTGATCAAGGGCATCGGCCGTCAGAACGAGGGCCGGCTGCACGGTCTCGGCATCTGGCATTTCGAGCAGATCGCTGGTTGGGCGCCGGAGAATGTCGAATGGGTCGGCGGCTATCTCGCCTTTCCCGGACGCATCGAGCGCGAGGACTGGGTCAGTCAGGCCAAGCTTTTGGCGGCTGGAACCGAGACGGAGTTCGCCAGACGGGCCAAGGCCGGCGAGGTCGAAACCTCGCGCGACGACGGCACGGCGGGGCAGGGCAATGTCGCCGAGATCGTCGAGGACAAGATCGAGGACAAGCGCCCGAAATCCTGAAGCCGGTCAGCCGGCGCGGCGCTCCGCCCGCGCGACCAGCTTGGCGATCCGCCGGATCATGTCCTTGCTGCCGAGCAGCGGGGCATGACCCTGTCCGGGCGCGGTATGGGTTTCGCAATCGGGATGGCGTTCCGCCATCTCCTCCAGCGTCTTTTCCGCCAGCAGGTCGGAATTGGCGCCGCGGATCGCCAGCATCGGCACGGTCTTGAGCGCATCGAAATAGGTCCAGAGCACCGGCAACGGCGCTTCGAGATCGAGCTCCTCCAGCACCTTCATCAAGCGGACATCGTAGTCGGGCTTTAGAGCGCCGTCGCGGTCGGTCCAGGTGCGGCGCGCCATCATCTCCCATTCGGCGTCGCCGAGGATCGGGAACTGCTGGTCCGACAGGCGTTTCAGGATCTCGGCGCCTTCCTGGAAGCTGCGCGGCATCGGCAGCTTGCCGACATAGCCGCGGATGCGCAGCAGGCCGCGCGCGTCGATCACCGGGCCGACATCGTTGAAGACCACGCCGCGGATCATTGCGGGGCGCGCGGCCCCCAGCGCCATGGTCAAAAGGCCGCCGCGCGAGGTGCCGACGAAGATGGCCTGCTCGATGCCACCGGCGACGAGCACCTGGATGAGGTCGTCGAGCTCGACGCGGATATCGTAGTTCTTCCAGTTCTTGTCGTAATCGGACAGGCCCCGGCCGCGATAATCCAGCGCCAGCACGCGGCGCGGCTT
The DNA here is from genome assembly GCF_024655635.1 of Allobosea sp. 47.2.35. GTDB lineage: Bacteria > Pseudomonadota > Alphaproteobacteria > Rhizobiales > Beijerinckiaceae > Allobosea. The sequence goes on from NZ_JANLGI010000002.1 coordinate 56,417, forward strand.
GGCCTCGTCCTGAGACAAGGCAAGCGCTACTTCATGAAAATCGGCTGCGGTGCGGGCGAAGCCGGGCAGGCAGATCACCGGCAGCGCAGTCGCCGCGAGCGGGCCGTAATCGCGATAATGTAGCTTCAATCCGTCGCTGGCGCTGACGAAGCGGGAGGTGAAACCGGATTCGGGCATCAGGGGACTCAAAGGGTGCCGGGGGACGCACCTAACCATGGCATCGACGCCTGCGGAAGCCGGCTTTCGGCTCAGGAAGCGCCCCAGTGGCGTAGCTTGGCCAAGCAAAGGTTGAACTGGGTGAGTTCCTCCGGCGTCAACACCGACAGGAAATCGCGCTCCATTTCCTCGCCGAGGCTGTCGGCGGTCTCGCGGATGGCTTTGCCCTGCGCCGTGAGATGCAAGGCGACGCGCCGCGCATCGGTGCTTTCCAGCTCGCGTTGGACGAGGCCGGCATTGACCAGCTTACGCAGGTGCTTCGAGACCAGCGTTTGCTCGATGAAGGTCGCCTCCGACAGCCGCCGGGACGAGAGCCCCGGCTGGTCGCCGATGGCACGCAGCACCCGCAGCTCGCGGATATTGAGCCCGAACCGGTCCTTGTAGACCTGCGAGGCCTTCGCGATCGCGGTCTGGCTCAACTGGTCGAGCCGGAAGGTCAGGAATGGGTCGCGGGCCATCTTGCTCCCCTGCTCAGCGTTGCGTGCTCCGGATCGCGGCGGCGGTCATGCGTTGGCTCCGGTCTGGCGCTCGACGAGGCGGCACAGGATGCTGGCGCCGATGGGCAGCAGGCGGTCGTCGAAATCGAAGGTGGGATGGTGGCACATCGCGCCGGGCTGGCCGAGGAAGATATAGGCGCCCGGCCATTGCCGCAGCATCAGCGCGAAATCGTCGGAGAAGGGCAGGGGCTTCAGATCGGTCTGCACATTGGCTTCGCCGAGAACCTGCCCTGCCGCTGTGGCCGCAGCAGCAGCAGCGCGGGGATCGTTGAGACAGGGCGGGCAACTCGCCTTCTTCGTGCAGGTGATCGTGCAGTTCGACATCATCGCGAAGCCCCGGCAGGCGGCATCGAGCTTGTCGATGATGCGGGCCTCGGTCTCGGGATTGTAGGTGCGGATCGTGCCGCTGAGCTCGGCCGAATCCGGGATGATGTTCGAGGCGGTGCCGGCGACGAGCTTGCCGAGGCTGATCACGGCCGGCTGCATCGGATCGACATGGCGGCCGACGATGGAAGAGATCTCGATCGCAAGCCGCGCCGCGACCTGCAGCGGGTCGTCGGTTGTATGGGGCGCCGCGCCGTGGCCGCCCTTGCCCTTGATCGTGATCTCGAACACGGTCGTGCCGCTCAGCGTCGGGCCGGGCCGTACCGCGGCGGTGCCCTCCTCATAGAGCGGGATGGTGTGGAGCGCGTAGACCTCCGAGCAGGGGAAGCGCTCGAACAGCCCGTCCGCGATCATCCGCTCGGCGCCCTGACCGATCTCTTCGGCTGGCTGGAAGATCAGATGCACCTTGCCGCGCTTGGGCGGATTGGCGGCGAGATGGCGCGCCGCGGCGAGGAGCATCACGGTGTGGCCGTCATGGCCGCAGCCATGGAACTGGTTCTTCGTGGTCGAGCGGTAGTCGAGCCCGGCATCCTCCTCCATCGGCAGCGCGTCCATGTCGGCGCGCAGGCCGATGGTCGGCCCTTCAGCGGCGCCCTTGACGACTCCGACAAGCCCGGTGCCGCCAAGCCCGCGATGCACCTCGATGCCGAAGGAGGCGAGCGTCCTGGCGACGAAATCCGAGGTTCGGAATTCCTGGAAGGCGATTTCGGGATGGGCGTGAAGGTCGCGGCGCCAAGCCTCAAGCGTGGGCGCGAAATCGGCAATGTCCTGCAGCATCGAAATTCCTCCGCTGCCCGGCAGAGGTAATTGAAAGTTTCAAATATTGCAATCAGCAGGGAAGATCGTTGCTGGCGGGGCTGAGAACCCTCAGTCCCGCTTGCCGCCGCGCTTCAGGTCGTAATCGATCAGATAGGCCGTGCGCTGGTTCAGGCGCTCGCGATAGACCTGCAGGTTCTCCATCACGCGCTGGACGTAATTGCGGGTCTCGGAGAACGGGATGCGTTCGACCCAGTCGACGGCGTCGACTTCCGGATCGCGCGGGTCGCCATAAGCCGCGATCCATTTCTTCACATTGGGCGAGCCGGCATTATAGGCCGCGAAGGTCAGGATATAGGAGCCGCGCCACTCCTTCAGCAGGTCGTTGAGATGGGCCGCGCCCATCCGCGCCGCGTAGAGCGGGTCTTTCCCGAGCTTGTCCCAGTCGAAGGGCAGGCTCGCGCGCCGCGCCGTCTCGCGGGCCGTCGCCGGCATCATCTGCATCAGCCCACGCGCGCCGGCATGCGACATTGCTGTCGGGTCGAAGGCGCTCTCCTGCCTCGCGATGGCATGGACGATGGCGCGCTCCATCGGGTCGCCGAGCACGTCGAATTCCGGGATGCCGTTGACCGGATAGGCCGTCATGTCGAGCGGGAAGCCGCGTTGCAGCGCCGCCTTGCCGATGCCGACCTGCGCGCGCGCATCGGTCTCGCGCCGGGCGATGGCGGCGATTGCCTCGAGCGCCTCGGTCGTATGCAGGCGCTGCGCCAGATCGTTCAGCATCAACGTGGCGAGGTCGCGCTCGCCGATGCGGTAGAGCAGGCGCACGGCGCGGTGGCCCGGCAGCGTCTCGAGCCCGGCGGCGACCGTGCGCCGCAGCGGCAGATCCGGGAAGCCGAGCTTCGCCCGCGCCAGTTGCCCGTAATAGGCGATCGGCTGTTCCGCCGCCTTGCCGAAGGCGGCCCTGGCCTCCTCGGCCTTGCCGAGCTCCTCATAGGCGCGGCCCTGCCAATAGGCGGCGCGCGCGACCGAGATCGGCGTCTCGGCGATGCCAGCCGCCGCGTCAAAGTGCTTGAGCGCGACATCCGGCTTCCTGAGGAAGCGTAGTGCGACGAAGCCGGCATGCCATTCGGCCTCGATCCGCTCGGCCGCATCCTCGGCGCCATGGCCGGACGAGACCTCGTAGGCCTTCTGCGGCTGGCCGGCATCGAGGAGCTTACGGGCAATGATGCGCCGCTCCTCCCACCAGCCATCGCCGTCGCCAAGCAAGGCGGGATCGCGCGGGATCGCGGTCAGCGCCTTCACGGCATCGTCAAGCTTGTCGCTGCGGCGCGCCTGCTGGGCTTGCAGGAAGGCGAAGGAGACATCGCCGCGCACCGAGGCCGGCACGGCCGTGATCAGCTTCTCGGAGATCGGCCGGCGCGCCTTGGCGCTCGCAAGCCGTGCCTTGGCCAGCACGACATAATCGGCCGAGACGCGCGCGGCATTGCGCAGGGCGGCCTCGCCATTCTCGCGGAACAGGAAGCGCTCGGCCCGGAGGCGATGATCGTCCTTGCTCAGCACCGTCTCGAAGGCGCCGAACGCGATCTTTTCGAGCGCCTGCCCGAACGGGTCCTTGCGCCAGCTCTGGCGGATGAGGGCGTTGGCCTGCTCGGCCTTGCCTTCCTCCTTGAGCGCGATCGCCAGCGCGATCCGCCCGGCCGGCGAGACCGGCTGCTGGCCATGGAAGAAGGCGCGGACGATCGCGGGGCTCTTCTTCTCGGCGATCAGCGCCTCTTCGGCGCGGCGTCGAAAACGGGTCGTGGCCGGATAGTTCGGGTGCTCGCGCAGGAAGGCGTCGATGCGCAGGAAGGAAACGGTGCCGGCATTGGCGTGGATCGCCACCCATTCGAGCAGCGAGCGCGCGGAGCGATCGTCGATCCGCGCCGCGAGATCGTCGCCCTCCGTGAGCGCGCCGCGGCGATAGGCGGCGACGGCCGCCTTCACGGCCTCGACATTGACGGTGTCTTCACCCCGCAGCGCATTGGCGGGGTAGGGCAGCGCGCCCGTGGCCTCGACATCGCCGAGCATGGCGAGCTTGCGCTGGGTTGCGAGCATGCCGTCATCACCTGCCCGCGTCGATGACGCAGACAGCAGGACGGGCAGCAGCAGGCAGATCAGTCTCCTCGCGGCGGCAGGCGAGGCCATGGCGCGGCTCCTGGCTCGTGCGGACATCTGTCGATGGTCGGGGAAGGCCGTTTATGAAGGCTTAACTATGAGGCCACGCATTTTCATGACTTGCCGGCTTTGCCTTGGCGAGACGACGGTTTATGTGTGGCGGCCCCGTAACCCGCGTTTTCGTCCCAGGATCGTCCCATGACCAAGCACATTGCCTTCACCGGCTCGATGCCCGCTCTGGTCACGCCGTTCAAATCCGGCAAGGTCGACGAGCAGGCGCTGCGCGCGCTGGTCGATTGGCAGATCGAGAATGGCTCGACCGGGCTCGTGCCCGTCGGCACCACCGGCGAGAGCCCGACGCTGTCGCATGACGAGCATAAGCGCGTCGTCGAGATCGTCATCGACCAGAACAAGGGCCGCGTCCCGGTCATTGCCGGCGCCGGCTCGAACAACACGATCGAGGCAGTCGATCTCGCCGTCCATGCCGAGAAGGCCGGCGCCGATGCCGTGCTCGTGGTCACGCCCTATTACAACAAGCCGACCCAGGAAGGCATGTACCAGCACTTCAAGGCGGTGAACGATGCGATCGGCATTCCGATCATCATCTACAACATCCCGCCGCGCTCCGTGGTGGACATGTCGGTCGAGACGATGGCGCGGCTCTACGAGCTCAAGAACATCGCCGGCGTGAAGGATGCGACCGCCAATCTCGCGCGCGTCTCGCAGCAGCGCCATGCCATGGGGCCGGACTTCATCCAGCTCTCGGGCGAGGACATGACCGCGCTCGCCTATATGGCGGCCGGCGGTCATGGCTGCATTTCGGTCGTCGCCAACGTCGCGCCGCGCCTCTGCGCCGACCTGATGGAGGCCGTCCAGAAGGGTGATTATGCCGGCGCGCTGAAGGTGCAGGACCGGCTGGTGCCGCTCCATGACGCGATCTTCAAGGAGCCCGGCCTCGCCGGCGCCAAGCACGGTTTGACGCTGCTCGGCCGCATCGAGGAGGAGGTCCGTCTGCCGCTGATGCCGGTGACCCCGGCGACGGGCAAGGTGATCCGCGAGGCCATGGTTTTCGCCGGGCTGTTGAATGCCTAAGTAAGAGTGGTGACCGCGCCGCCAGGCGCGATCATTCGCTTGCCGATCGCGGTGAGCGGAAACATGATGAGGTCAGCCTTTTCAGAGGCTTGGGCGCCGATTCCGAATCGGTTTCTCGAGCTTTTGCAGCGTCGGCCATACAAGATGGATTCAGCGGAACCGCATGAAGAAACCTGATCCGGAGCGCTATCGCCTGGCAGCGGATAACCGCAAGGCGCGCTTCAATTACGAGATCAAGGAAACCGTGGAGGCGGGCATCGCCTTGCAGGGGACCGAGATCAAGTCGCTGCGCGGCGGCAAGGCGACGATCGGAGAGAGCTATGCCGGCCCGATGGGGACGGAACTCTTTCTGTTCAACGCCTATATTCCGGAATATCTGGAGGCGAACCGCTTCAATCACGAGGTTCGCCGGCCGCGGAAGCTCCTGCTTCACAGGCGTGAGATCAACAAGCTGATGGGCGCGGTCCAGCGCGAGGGCATGGCCCTCATACCGCTCAAGGTCTACTTCAACGACAGGGGCAGGGCAAAGGTCGAGCTCGGCCTCGGCAAGGGCAAGAAGCTCCACGACAAGCGCGAGACCGAGAAAGAGCGCGACTGGAACCGCGACAAGCAGCGCCTGCTTAAGACGGGCGGGTAGGGCTGCAGGCCTACCCCTCGGCGGGCTCGTCGCCCTGGCGGATGCCGTAGCGCCGTTCCAGCGACGGGTTGCCGGGCGCGGCTGGTGCGCCCATGCCACTGCGGCTGGCGCGCTCGGCTGGGTCGCGGCCGATCTTCTGCATGAGCTGGGCGAGATCGACGAACTCGTCGCATTGGCGGCGCAGCTCGTCCGAGACCATCGGCGGGTTGGTCGAGATCGTCGAGACCACCGAGACCTTGACGCCCTTGCGCTGCACCGCCTCGACCAGCGGCCGGAAATCGCCGTCACCCGAGAACAGGTAGATCTGGTCGAGATGCGGCGCGAGTTCGAGCATCTCGATCGCCAGCTCGATATCCATGTTGCCCTTGATACGGCGCCGGCCGGTGGCGTCGGTGAACTCCTTCGCCGCCTTGGTGATGACGCGGTAGCCGTTGTAGTCGAGCCAATCGACCAGCGGCCGGATAGAGGAGTACTCCTCGCTTTCCACCAATGTGGTGAAATAGAAGGCGCGGATCAGGTTGCCCCGCCCCTGAAACTCGCGCAGCAGGCGCCGGTAGTCCATGTCGAAGCCGAGTTGCTTCGAAGTGGCGTAGAGATTGGCGCCATCTATGAACAGCGCGATGCGCGGTACGGCGCTCATGGCAATCACTCCTGCTGAAATATCTTAAGGCATCAAAATGGAAACAAAACGCGTTCTAACAATGTCGTTTCGCGACTGAAATTTGACAAGTTACAAGGGTGGGCCGTGGCACACTGACGCAGCTCAATTTTCCGTTACGTCAGGGCCGCAGGCGCGCCGGGTTGCCGACGGCCGTAGCGCCGGCAGGCACGTCGCGCGTGACCACGCTGCCCGCGCCGATAATGGCATCGTCGCCAATGGTAACGCCCGGCAGGATGATCGCGCCGCCGCCGATCCAGACATTGCGGCCGATCGCGACCGGGCGTCCGAATTCCAGCATCTGCCGGCGTTGCTCGGGATCGCGCGGATGATCCGCCGTCAGAATCTGGACCCCCGGGCCGATCTGCGTGCCATCGCCGATCGTCACCGCGACGACGTCGAGGATGATGCAATTGAAGTTCAGGAAGACGCCGTCGCCGAGGCTGATGTTGTAGCCGTAGTCGCAATGGAAGGGCGGGCGGATGAGGACATCACGCCCGACATGGCCGAAGGCCTCCTGCATGAGCGGCAGCCGCGCTTCCGGTGCCACGCCGGTCGCGTTGAAGCGCTCCATCCAGGCGCTGATGCGGCGGTTGTCGGCGATGAGCTCCGGGCTGTCGGCGCGATAGAGCTCGCCGGCCAGCATCTTGTCCTTCTCGCTTCGCATCACGTTCGCTGCGTTGCTCAGCCTTTGCCCTTGGGGAACTCCAGCCCCATCTCGCGATAGCGCTCCGGATCGTCGCTCCAGTTCTCGCGCACCTTCACGAACAGGAAGAGGTGGACCTTGGCCTCGGCGGCCTCCGCGATCTCGACGCGCGCCTTCTGGCCGATCGCCTTGATCGTCTGGCCGCCTTCGCCGAGCACGATCTTCCGCTGGCCCTCGCGCTCGACATAGATCGTCTGCTCGATGCGCACCGAGCCGTCCGGCTTCTGCTGCCAGCTCTCGGTCTCGACCGTGGAGCGGTAGGGCAGTTCGTCATGCAGCCGCTCGAACATCTTCTCGCGCGTGATCTCGGCGGCGAGGAAGCGCAAGGGCGCGTCGGAGATCTGATCCTCCGGATAGAGCCAGGGGCCGAGCGGCAGACGCTTCTCAAGCCAGGCCAGGATGTCCTTGACGCCGTAGCCGGTCAGCGCCGCCACCATGAAGGTCGTCTCGAAGCTGCCGCGCTCGTTCACCTTGGCGGTGATTTCGAGCAGCTTCTCCTTCGGCACGGTGTCGATCTTGTTGAGGATCAGGAATTTCGGCTGCTTCAGCTCGGCGAGCTTCTCGAACAGCGCCGTATTCTCTTCATGGTCGAAGCGCGCGACATCGACGAGAACGCCGATCAGATCGGCATCGGTGGCGCCGCCCCAGGCGCTCGTCACCATCGCCCGGTCGAGCCGGCGCTTGGGCGCGAAGATGCCGGGCGTGTCGACGAAGATGATCTGCGCCGTGCCGGAGAGCGCGATTCCGCGCACCTGCGTGCGCGTCGTCTGCACCTTGCGCGAGACGATCGAAATCTTGGCGCCGACGAGCTGGTTCAGCAGCGTCGACTTGCCGGCATTCGGCGCGCCGATCAGCGCGACGAAGCCGCAGCGCGTGGCTTGATCGGATTCAGACATTATCGCCTTCCGGGTTGTCGTTCCACAGGCCTTCGCGCCTCAGGAACGTTTCGGCCGCGGCCTGCTCGGCCAGCCGCTTGGAGGGGCCGCGCGCCTCGGCGTCGGCGAGCCCGATGATCTTGGCGGCGACGACGAAGACCGGCGCGTGGTCGGGGCCGGAGCGGCCGCGCTCGCTATAGGTCGGCGTCTGGTAGCCCTTGCCTTGCGCCCATTCCTGCAGCGCGGTCTTGGCGTCGCGCAAGGGCCGGACCGGCTTCAGCATGCGCTCGCCGAAGGCGCGCTCGACCAGCGCCCGCGCCGCCTCGTAGCCGCCGTCGATGAACACCGCGCCGATGATCGCCTCGCAGGCATCGGCCAGAATCGCCTTGTTCTTGCGGGCGCCGCCGAGGATTTCGCCTTCGCCGAGCCGCATGAACTGGCCGAGATTCCATCCGAGAGCCACCTCGGCGCAGGTCTCCTTGCGGACGAGATCGGCGAGCCGGCGCGAGAGATTGCCTTCCTCCGACTGCGGAAACTGCCGGAACAGCAACTCGGCGACCGAAAGGCCGAGCACGCGGTCCCCGAGGAACTCGAGGCGCTGGTAGCTGGCGAGGCGAGATTCCTCGGCGCTCATATGGGTCAGCGCCGTGGCAAGCAGGCTCTTGTCCGCGAAGCGATGCCCGAGCGCGGCTTCGAGCCGCGCGGTGTCCGGGGCCTTGCGCCCGCCGTCGCCCACCTTGCTCACTTGATGGTGCTGAACAGACGGTTCCAGCGAACCGTGTAGGGCCATTCCCATATCTTCCAGGCCGAGGCGCCATCCTCGATCGAGAAGAAGATGATCTCGGCGCGGCCGACGAAATTCTCGAACGGCACGGGGCCGACGCTGCGGTCGCGCGAGTCGAGCGAGTTGTCGCGGTTGTCGCCCATCATGAAGAAATGGCCGGGCGGAACGATGAAGACCTGGGTGTTGTCGAAAGTGCCGGTATCGCCCTCGCGCTCGATGATCTGGTGGCTGACGCCATTGGGCAGCGTCTCGCGATACTGGATCGTGGGCACGCTACGGCCCCAGTTGTCGGCGGTCACGTAATCGGCGATGCGCTCGCGCTTCACCGGCTGGTTGTTGATGTGCAGGATGCCGTCGATCATCTGGATGCGGTCGCCCGGCAGGCCGATGACACGCTTGATGTAGTCGGTCGAATTGTCGCTCGGCAGCTTGAACACGGCGATGTCGCCGCGCTTGGGCTCGGCTGCCCAGACCCTCCCTGAGAACAGCGGCGGGCTGAACGGGATCGAGTGCTTGGAGTAGCCGTAGGTGTATTTCGACACGAACAGGTAATCGCCGATCAGCAGCGTCGGGATCAGCGAGCCTGAGGGAATGTTGAAGGGCTGGAACAGCAGGGTGCGGATGACCAGCGCGATCAGCAGCGCCTGGACGACGACCTTGATCGTCTCGAGAATGCCACCTTCTTCCTTGGCCACCTTGCTTTTGCTGTCGACGTCGTTGGCCACGCGGGCGCTCCTGAGGCTGCGATCCAGCGCGCGGTCTAGCTGACTATCGCGCCTGCGACAACGCGCAAGAGCAGCGAGGGACAGGGCGCCAGTGGATGGCGAAAGGATGTCAAATGCAAATCCAGAGCGGGAAAATGGCAGGATTGGGGTAGTTTACGTCCGTGCTGCAGATTGACGGCCTTCATTTTCGTCAACAGCATCACAGTCGCGCGACACTGGGGGAATCACTCATGAGCACGAAGAAATTAGCCGCCGAAGCCATCGGCACGTTCTGGTTGACCTTTGCGGGTTGCGGCAGCGCGGTCATCGCCGCGGGATTTCCGAATGTCGGTATCGGGTTGCTCGGCGTGTCGCTGGCCTTCGGCCTGACGGTCGTGACGATGGCCTATGCTATCGGCCATATCTCGGGCTGCCATCTCAATCCGGCGGTGACGGTCGGCCTCGCGGCCGGCGGGCGCTTTCCGGCCGGGCAGGTCGTCCCCTATATCGTCGCGCAGGTGATCGGCGCGATCGTCGGGGCGGGCGTCCTCTATCTCATCGCGCGCGGCGCGCCGGGCTTCGATCTCGCCGGCGGCTTTGCCTCTAACGGCTATGCCGAGCATTCGCCCGGCAAATACAGCCTCGTCTCGGCCTTCCTGATGGAAGTCGTGATGACCATGATGTTCCTGTTCATCATCATGGGCTCGACCCATGGCAAAGCGCCAGCCGGCTTCGCGCCGTTGGCGATCGGCCTCGGTCTCGCCCTCATCCATCTCGTCAGCATCCCGGTGACGAACACCTCGGTGAACCCGGCCCGCAGCACCGGCCCGGCGCTCTTCGTCGGTGGCTGGGCTCTCCAGCAGCTCTGGCTGTTCTGGGTGGCTCCGCTGATCGGCGGCGTGCTCGGCGGCGTGATCTATCGCTGGTTGAGCGACGAGCCGGAAGGCCAGGTCACCGGACGCTGAGCCGATCGACCAGGTAGAAGCGTCTCGAAAGCCGCCGTCGTTCCGGCGCATCGCCAAGCGGTGCTCCGGAATGGCGGCGGTTTCTGCTTGAAGAGAGGGTCGGTTCAGGCGACCGGCCGCGCCTCGATCACCACGAAGGCTTGCGCCAAAGGCGGATCGTCCGTCAGCGAGACATGAACGAAGGCCTCATGGCCTGCTGGCGTCATGGCTTTCAAGCGCTCGGCCGCGCCGCCGGTGAGGCGCATGGTCGGGCGTCCACCCGGCAGGTTGACCACCTCCATGTCGCGCCAGAACACGCCATGGCTCATGCCGGTTCCCAGTGCCTTCGAGCAGGCCTCCTTGGCAGCGAAGCGGCGGGCGTAAGAAGCGGCGCGGGTCGCGCGGCGGTCCGATTTCACCCGCTCGCCTTCCGTGAAGACGCGATGCGTGAAGCGCTCGCCGAAGCGCCCGAGCGAGCGCTCGATCCGGCGGATGTCGCAGAGGTCGGAGCCGATGCCGAGGATCATCCCCGCGATGTAGCGCGCTTTGCGCCCGACAGGAACCGCCTTAGGGCAGGCAAGGCTGCTGACCGGGCGTTCAGCGTCCTGCGCGGCCTTCGTCCATCGCCTGCCGCATCCGGCGGATCGCCTCTTCGAGGCCGATGAAGATCGCTTCGCCGATCAGGAAATGGCCGATATTGAACTCGACGAAGGCCGGCACGCGGGCGAGCGTGCGCGCCGTGTCGTAGTCGAGCCCGTGCCCCGCATGGACCTCCAGCCCGAGCTTCGCGCCAAGCGCCGCGCCATTCGCCAGCCGCTGGAATTCCGCCTCGGCCTTCGCTGCATGACCATCAATGACGGCATGGCACCAGCTGCCGGTATGCAGCTCGATGACCGGCGCACCGAGCTTGGCCGACATCGCGATCGGGGCTTCGTCCGGCTCGATGAACAGCGAGACGCGGCAGCCGGCCGCCTTGAGCCGCGCGATGGCGGGCGTGAGATGGGCTTCCTGCCCGACGACATCGAGCCCACCCTCGGTGGTGCGCTCCTCGCGCTTTTCCGGCACGAGGCAGGCCGCGTGCGGCTTCAGCCGTTCCGCCAGAGCGATCATCTCTTCGGTTGCGCCCATTTCGAAATTGAGCGGCTTGGTCAGTTCGGCCGCGAGGCGCTCCATGTCGGCGTCGCGGATATGGCGCCGGTCCTCGCGCAGATGCGCCGTGATGCCGTCGGCACCAGCGGCGACGGCGAGATGGGCCGCACGCACCGGATCGGGCAGGGCACCGCCGCGCGCGTTTCGCACCGTGGCGACATGGTCGATATTGACGCCCAGGCGCAGCCGATCGGCCATCATGCATCCCCCTTGTTTCTTTGAGTCCTGCTTAGACGAAAGCGACGCACCGGCTCAATGCAGGGATTGTGATGCCGGGCTCACGAAATGTGATCGGTATGGCCGCGCGGGGAACCTTTACGAAACGATAAAGCGGAATGGCGGCTCGTTGTGAAGGTAATCGTAACCGACGCTCTGTAGAGTCGAGATACGTCATGGCAGAGTTCAGTTGATCTCATGCAACTTCCACTGAAGAACGCGGCCTTCCATACCGATGTCACGCCGGACAGGCGTGACGGCAACCAGCCGCCCGAGCGCGCGCTGGGTCGCGTCATTGCATGCGACGGCTCTCGCGCCACGATTCTCAGCGCGGTCTCGACCGGGAGCTGGCTGGCGGGAGACGCCTGGGCCATCGGCCGCATGGTCTCGATCAATCTGGGATCGAGCCGCATCGTCGCGCTGGTCTACAAGCTGCATGCCGTCGAACCCGCTTGGAGCGAGGCGGAGGAGAACCCGATCCAGGTCGAGGTCGAGTTCCTCGGCGAAGTGCTGGAAAGCCCTGAAGGCCGCACGCGTTTCCAGAGCGGCATCAGCACCTTTCCGCCGATCGGCGCGGTCGCCCATCGCATCCGCGCCGGCGACCTCGCGCTGGTCCATGACCTCGGTGACCGTTCCGGCGTCGAGATCGGCCATGTCACGCAGGATACCAGCATTCCCGCGACCGTCAGCATCCAGGACATGCTGTCGCGCCATTTCGCCCTGGTCGGGACCACTGGCGTCGGCAAGTCGAGCGCCGTTTCGTTGCTCTTGCGCCGCGCCGTCTCCGTGCGCCCGCGCCTGCGCGTGCTCATCCTCGATCCGCATAACGAGTATTCCAGCGCCTTTCCCGATCTCGCCCTCACCATCGACGGCGAGAGCCTCGATCTGCCCTTCTGGATGTTCAAGCAGGAGGAGTTCGCTGAGGTCGTGTTCCGGGGGCGGGCCGTTCTCGACGACGAGCCGGACATCCTGCGCGAGGTCGTGGCGGGCGCGCGGGCGCGCTACCGCATGCCCGCCAACGGGCAGGAACTGGCGCGCGATCTCGGTTCCAGCCTGCTGAAGCGTCCGCTCGATCTCGGCACTTCGCGTCCACCGGCCGAGGCGCCGCAGACGGGGGGCGTCGATGCGGCCACGCCCTATCGCCTCAAGGACGCCTTCGCCGTCATCGACGAGATGATCGGCCTGCACGAGCAGCGCTGGCCTCGTGCCGCTCTGCGCTCGCTCAAGGTGCGGCTGGAATCGCTGCATGCCGATCCGCGTTATCGCTTCATGTTCGGCCGGGCCAACATGTACGAGACCGTTGCGCCGATCCTGGCCCAGGTCTTCCGCATTCCGATGCATGGCCGTCCGATCACCGCCTTCCAGCTCGGCGGGTTGCCGGGTGAGGTCGTCAACGCGGTGGCCTCGGTGCTGTCGCGCCTGGCTTTCGACCTTGCTACCGCGAGCCAGGGTGCCTGCGAGATCCTCGTGCTCTGCGAGGAAGCGCATCGCTATGTGCCCTCCGACACCTCGCTCGGCTTCGTGCCGACGCGGCAGGCGCTCGCCCGTATCGCCAAGGAAGGCCGCAAATACGGGGCCTATCTTGGCATCGTGACGCAGCGCCCGGGCGAACTCGACCCGACGATCCTGTCGCAATGCTCGACCGTCTTCGCGATGCGGCTGGCCAACGAGCGCGACCAGCAGATCATCCGCTCGGCGATCTCGGACGCCTCCGCCAGCACGATCAATTTCCTGTCCTCGATCGGCAATCGTGAGGCGATTGCCTTCGGCGAGGGCGTCGCCACGACGATGCGGATGCGCTTCGCCGAGCTCAAGCCGCATGAATTGCCCGCGATGGGTGCGCGGGGTGGTGAGGGCGCGACCCGGCTGGAGCCGACGCTGGACGACATGGTGCGACGCATGCGCGCCTGAAGCGCCACGCAGCGGGGCGTGAATTTCTTGCATCGCGCTGGCTTTGCCTGTAAGGCCGTGCTCAATCCATTTCCCTGCATCGCTGAGATCGGAAGAAGCCGGCCATGGCTCGCGTTACCGTTGAAGACTGCATCGACAAGGTCGAGAACCGCTTCGAGCTGGTGCTGCTCGCCAGCCATCGCGCGCGGATGATCCAGTCGGGCTCGTCGATCCTCGTCCCCCGCGACAACGACAAGAACCCCGTCGTCGCGCTGCGCGAGATCGCCGACGAGAAGCTCAAGCCTGAGGATCTCAAGGAAGACCTGATCCACTCGCTGCAGAAGCATGTCGAGGTCGACGAGCCGGAGCAGGAGACCGTTCCGCTGCTCGCCAGCCCTACCAGCGCCGCGACCTCGGACAGCGAAGTCCAGTTTGACCGCATGAGCGAAGAAGACCTCCTGCGCGGCCTCGACGGCCTCGTGCCGCCGACCGAGAGCGCCGACGACGAGGACTGATTCCCGTCGCGTGAATCGATTGTTCACTGTTTCCAGTTAAAGCCCGGCAGTGCCGGGCTTTTTCATGCCCGCCACCCGGAAAACGCCTTGCTGCCGCCAATGCCTGTGCAAATAATAATGTGTTGCAATGATTGCAGGATGAGGTTGGGGCCCGCATGGGCATGATGCGGCAATATGAGCTCGTTGACCGGGTCAGGAGCTATAATCCGAATACCGACGAGGACCTGCTCAACCGGGCCTATGTCTATGCCATGCGTGCACACGGCACGCAGAAGCGCGCCTCCGGCGATCCTTTCTTCGCGCATCCGCTCGAAGTTGCGGCGATCCTGACCGATCTCAAGCTCGACGATGCCACCATCGTCGCCGCCGTCCTGCACGACACGGTCGAGGATACGGCTGCGACGCTGGAAGAGATCGAGAGCATGTTCGGGCCGGATATCCGCCGGCTCGTCGATGGTCTCACCAAGATCAAGAAGCTCGACCTCGTCTCGAAGAAGGCGGCGCAGGGCGAGAATTTCCGCAAGCTGCTGCTCGCCATCGCCGACGATATCCGCGTGCTGCTGGTAAAGCTCGCCGACCGCCTGCACAACATGCGAACCCTGCATTTCGTCCCGCCGGAGAAGCGCCTGCGCATCGCCGAGGAGACGATCGAGATCTATGCGCCGCTCGCCGGCCGCATGGGCATGCAGGAACTCCGCGAAGAGCTGGAGGAGCTCTCCTTCCGCCATATCAAGCCCGAGGCCCATGCCACCGTGACCAAGCGGCTGGAGGAGGTGACCGCGCGCGAGGGCAAGGTCATCGGCGAGATCGAGGAGGACCTGAAGGGCAAGCTCGCTGCCAGCGGCATCCAGGCCGAGGTCTTCGGGCGGCGCAAGCGCCCTTACTCGATCTGGAAGAAGATGGAGCGGAAATCCGTCTCGTTCGAGCAGCTCTCCGATATCTTCGGCTTCCGTGTGATCGTCGAGAGGCCGGAGGATTGCTACCGGGTGCTCGGCATCGTCCACATGACCTGGCCGATGGTGCCGGGCCGCTACAAGGACTACATCTCGACGCCGAAGCAGAACGACTACCGCTCGATCCATACGACCGTCGTCGGCCCCGGCCATAGTCGCGTCGAACTGCAGATTCGCACCGACAACATGGACCGCATCGCCGAATACGGCATCGCCGCCCACGCCCATTACAAGGATGGCCGCGCGGGCGAACCGATCGGTCTCGCTGACGAGAGCCGGGCCTATCAATGGCTGCGCCGCACCGTCGACCTTCTGGCCGAGGGCGACAGCCCGGAAGAGTTCCTCGAGCACACCAAGCTCGAGCTCTTCCACGATCAGGTCTTCTGCTTCACGCCGAAGGGGCGGCTCATCGCCCTGCCGCGCGGCGCGACGCCGATCGATTTCGCCTATGCCGTCCATACCGATGTCGGCAACAGTGCGGTCGGCGCCAAGATCAACGGCCGCATCGCGCCGCTCCTGACCGAATTGCAGAACGGCGACGAGGTCGAGATCACCCGCGCCGACGGGCAGGCGCCGCCCGCCGCCTGGGAATCGCTCGTCGTCACCGGCAAGGCTCGCGCCGCCATCCGCCGCGCCACGCGTGCCGCGGTGCGCCGCCAATATGCCGGCCTCGGCCGCCAGATCCTCGAACGCGCCTTCTCGCGCGCCGAGCGCGCCTTCTCCGATGACAAGCTCAAGGCCGCGCTGAAGCGCCTCGCCCGCAACACCGTCGACGACGTGCTCGCGGCGGTTGGACGTGGCGAGATGTATTCCGGCGACGTGGTCAAGGCGGTCTACCCGGATCTCGAGCCGGAGAAGCGTGGCTCGTCCGATGGAAAACCGGCCGCGGCCGCCAACGGCAAGGGCTGGTTCGAACTGCGCCAAGGCGAAAACCTCAAGTTCAAGCTGCCGGGCGAGGAGCCTGATACGGCGATCCCGATCCGTGGCCTCGGCGGCGACTTGCCGGTCCGTTTCGCGCCGCATGGCGGAGCGGTGCCGGGCGATCGCATCGTCGGCATCCTGACGCCGGGCGAGGGGGTGACGATCTACCCGATCCAGTCGCCGGCGCTCGCCGCCTTCGACAACGAGCCGGACCGCTGGCTCGATGTCCGCTGGGACCTCGACGACAAGGCGCCGCAGCGCTTCCCGGCGCGCATCGCCCTGAAATCGATCAACGAGCCCGGTTCGCTCGCCCAGATCACCACGACCATCGCGGAGCATGACGGCAACATCGATTCCGTCTCGATGAACCGGCCGAACCAGGACTTCACCGACGTCACCATCGACCTCACGGTCTGGGACCTGAAGCATCTCTCGGCCATCATCAGCGAACTGCGCGAGAAGCGGGTGATCAGCCGCGTCGAGCGGGTGGTCGGGTAGGGCGCGGTCTCCGATAGGATGCTCGGGCCAACCCGAGCATTCTCCGCAAGCCTTATCCCCGGAACGCCGCCGCCAGCTCGCGGACGAACGCGCCCGCGCGCGGCGTCGGGACATTGCTCCTGAGCACGACCTGCGATCCGCCGAGCGATGGCAGCCCCCATGCCGGCCCGACATCGACCGTGCCTGCCGGCGCGATCCGCGCCGCGAGCGGTGAGACGCCGAGCCCGACCTGCACGGCGGCCGCGACCGCCGCCATCCCGCCGCCGACGAAGGCTTCGCGCCAGGCGATGCCGGCGCGATCGAGTGTGTCCATGCTGTGCCGGCGCAAACGGCACTCGGCGACGAGACTGACCAGCGGCACGGGCACATCGGCCTGCCGCACGAGATCCGGCGCTGCGTACCAGCCGACCGCGTCGTCGCGCAGGACTTCCCCCGTCCGCCCCGCCGCAAGCCGGCGCACGATCACGACGTCGAGCTCGCCGCGCTCGAACGCCTCTTCCAGCATCCGCGACGGCTCGATCCTGAGATTGATGACGATCCCGGGGTCATGCGCTGTCAGCCGCGCCAGCACGGCGGGGACTTCGGCGCCGACAGCCTGTTCGCTGATGCCGACCGCGATATGCTCCGGCGTCACCGCGAAGGCTGCGAGCGCCTTGCCGTGGGCCGCCAGCAGGTCGCGGGCTGCCGGCAGGAAGCGCTCGCCCTCTGCCGTCAACCGAACGAGCCGGGGATGGCGCTGCAGCAGCAGGCGCCCGAGCCCCTCTTCCAGCCGCTTCACGCGCGTACTGACCAGCGATTGGGTCGTGCCGAGCGCCTCGGCGGCACGGGTGAAGCTTTTCAACTCGGCCGCGCGCAGGAAGGAGGCGACGGCGTCGATGTCGAGAGTGTTCATACATCATGATACCGTATCATTGATATCATCATGGATACGATTTTCAGATTAATGCGAACGATCTATGGTCTCCTTCGAAAGGCGCGGTTGCGCCTCGATACGGAGACAGACCATGCCCCTGATCAGGATTTCCATGCGCCGTGGCCGCCCGGCCTCCGAGCCTGCAGCCATCATCGACGGCGTCTACAAGGCGCTGCGCGAGACCTTCGAAGTGCCGGAGAAGGATCTCTTCGCCGTCGTCCACCAGCACGATGCCGACGAGTTCGTCTTTGACGCCAACTACTTCGGCTTCAACCGCAGCGACAGGCTGGTGATCATCCAGCTCACCGTCGCCAATACGCGCGGCGTCACACAGAAGAAGAACCTCTACGCCGCGATCGTCGAGAATCTCACGAAGGAGCCCGGCCTGAAGCCGGACGACATCTTCATCAACCTCGTCGAGGTCAAGCGCGAGGACTGGTCCTTCGGCGGCGGCATCGCACAATACGTGGCGTGAGGCGCGCAGTTCCCTCCTGGCTGCTCCTGCCCTAAATCCTGTCCTCATGGAATGGACCGACGAGGGCACGATCATTGGCCTCAAGGCTCATGGCGAAAGCGCCGTGATCCTGGAGGCGATGACGCGCGAGCACGGCCGCCATCTCGGCCTTGTCAGGGGCGGGCGCTCGTCCAAGGCGCAGGCCTCGCTCCAGCCCGGGAACAGCGTCTCGCTGACCTGGCGCGCCCGGCTCGACGAGCATCTCGGCGAATACAAGGTCGAACTGCTGACCTCCCATGCCGCGCGCCTGATCGCCGCGCCGGTCGCGCTCTATGGACTCGGCACGATCGCCGGCCTGCTGCGCTTGCTGCCGGAGCGCGATCCGCATCCCGGCCTTTATGAAGGCCTCTCCGTTCTCGTCGCCCATCTCGACGAGGCCGAGATGGCGCCAGCCCTGATCATCCGCTTCGAATTGGCCATGCTGACGGAACTGGGCTTTGGGCTCGACCTCGCGCGTTGCGCCGTCACTGATTCGCCCGATGATCTCAGCCATGTCTCGCCGAAATCCGGCAAGGCGGTCAGCCGGCGGGCAGCTCAGCCCTATCTCGACCGCCTGCTGAAGCTGCCTTCGTTCCTTGTCGAAGGGCAGGGCGGGCGGCGCCCGTCGCCGGCCGATATCCTCTCGGGCTTCGCCCTGACCGGCTTCTTCCTGCGCCGCCATATCTTCGATCCGCGCGGCCTGCGCGAGCCGCCGGAGCGGGCGCGACTGGTCGAAATGGCGACACGGGCCGCGGCGAATGCGCCGCCTGGCGAATCATCCACCGCCTAAGCGCGAAAAGGCGTCTCCTGCGTTTGCGCCGGGGTCTTCGTACCTGCATTGTTCTGGCGGGCTGATTCGCGACGTGCCATAGAGCAGGCGCGAATTCTTGACAGCACGAGGGCTGACGCAGCATGGGCAAACCGGTCGATCCGCCGCCGGAAGAAGAGGCCGAGCGCATCGACCTGAAATCAGCGCTCGAAGAGCGCTATCTCGCCTATGCGCTCTCCACCATCATGCACCGCGCCCTGCCGGATGCGCGCGACGGCCTGAAGCCGGTTCACCGCCGCATCCTGCACGCCATGCGGCTGCTCCGGCTCGACCCCGGCCAGGTCCACAAGAAATGCGCCCGCATCGTCGGTGACGTCATCGGCAAGTTCCACCCGCACGGTGACCAGTCGGTCTATGACGCGCTGGTGCGCCTCGCGCAGGATTTCGCCCAGCGCTATCCGCTCGTCGACGGGCAGGGCAATTTCGGCAATATCGACGGCGATAACGCCGCCGCCTACCGCTATACCGAAGCGCGCATGACCGAGGTCGCGCGCCTCCTCCTCGACGGCATCGACGAGGACGCGGTCGATTTCCGCGAGACCTATAATGGCGAGGACGAGGAGCCGGTCGTGCTCCCCGCCGCCTTCCCGAACCTTCTCGCCAACGGCTCGCAGGGCATCGCGGTCGGCATGGCGACCTCGATCCCGCCGCACAATGCCGCCGAGCTCTGCGACGCCGCGCTCTACCTGATCCAGCACCCGGAGACCTCCTCCGAGCAGCTCATGACCTTCGTGCCCGGCCCGGATTTCCCGACCGGCGGCATCATCGTCGAGAGCCGCGCCTCGATGGCGGAGACCTATCGCACCGGCCGCGGCGCCTTCCGCACCCGCGCGCGTTGGGTGAAGGAGGATCTCGAACGCGGCGCCTGGCAGGTCGTCGTCACCGAGATCCCCTACATGGTCTCGAAGGGCCGGCTGATCGAGAAGATCGCCGAGCTGCTCAACGACAAGAAGCTGCCGCTGGTCGCAGACCTGCGTGACGAGTCGGCCGAGGACATCCGCATCGTCATCGAGCCCCGCGCCCGCAATGTCGATCCCAACCTGATGATGGAATCGCTCTTCCGGCTCTCCGAGCTGGAAGCGCGCATCTCCATGAACATGAACGTGCTGACCGGCGGGCTGGTGCCGCGCGTGCTCGGCCTCGCCGAGGCGCTCCGCGCCTGGCTCGACCATCGCCGCGAGGTCCTGCAGCGACGTTCCCGCTTCCGCCTCGGCCAGATCGACAAGCGCCTCGAGATCCTGCGCGGCCTGCTGATCGTCTATCTCGACCTCGACCGGGTGATCAAAATCATCCGCGAGGAGGACGAGCCGAAGATCGAGCTGATGAAGGTCTTCGAACTCACCGAGATCCAGGCCAACGCGATCCTCGACACGCGCTTGCGGGCGCTCCGCAAGCTCGAGGAGATGCAGCTCAAGACCGAGCTCGACGAACTGACCAAGGAGAAGGAGCAGATCGAGACGCTGCTCGGCTCCGAGGCGACGCAGTGGAAGACGATCGCCTGGGATATCCGGCAGGTGAAGAAGACCTTCGGCCCGGAAACCGCGATCGGCAAGCGCCGCACCGATTTCGCCGATATGCCCGAGACTGCCGATATCGACCTGACCCAGGCCATGGTCGAGCGCGAGCCGATTACGGTGGTGATCTCGAAGAAGGGCTGGATCAGGGCGCTGAAGGGCCATGTCCAGGACAAGTCGAGCTTCTCGTTCAAGGGCGATGACGCGCTCCAGACGGCCTTCTTCACCGAGACCACGGCGAAGGTGCTGGTGCTGGCTTCGAACGGCAAGGTCTTCACGCTGGATGCGTCCAAGCTGCCCGGCGGGCGCGGCTTCGGCGATCCGATCCGCCTGATGATCGAGCTGGAGGAGACGGCCGAGATCGTCTCCGCCTTCCCCTACAAGCCGGGCACGAAACTGCTGATGGTGTCGAGCGAGGGCAGGGGCTTCGTGGCTCCCGCCGACGATGTCGTCGCCAACACGCGTAAGGGCCGGCAGGTGCTCAATGTCGACGGCACGCATGTCGCCGTGCTGGCCGTGCCGGCCGATGGCGACCATGTCGCGATCATCGGCGAGAACCGCAAGCTGCTCTGCTTCCCGATCTCGGAAGTGGCGGAGATGGGCCGCGGCAAGGGCGTGCGCCTGCAGCGCTACAAGGATGGGGGCCTCTCCGATGCCAGGACCTTCAACCTCGCTGACGGCCTGACCTGGCTCGACACGTCCGGCCGGACCTGGACGGTGACACAGGCCGATCTGCTGGAATGGCTCGGCCATCGCGCCGAGGCCGGCCGCCTGCCGCCCAAGGGCTTCCCGAAGAGCAACACCTTCGGCGGGTGATATTAGGTCAGAGACTTATGTGAGCGTCGGGAAGCGAAGCCTCAGCGGAGTGCGTGCCCGACGACGCCGACTTCCAGCCCCATGGTGATCTTGTCGGTGACGGCCCAGAGCACCCCGGCCCGCGCCTCGGGGCGCACGGCGATGCTGCTGCGGCTGAAGGGCGAGGAGAAGTCGCTCGCGCCGAAGCGCCAGGTTTCGTTGGCCGCGCTCATGCCCACCGTCGTGTAGAGCAGCACGTCCGGCGTCACCAACACGCCGGCCTTGACCTTGAAGGCACCGGCGAAGTCGCGCGTATAGGCGACATTGCCGAAGCTCGGATAGCCATAGCCGCCGACGGCCGGCATGTAGTCGATCGCGCCGGCGATGCCGTAGACGAAATTGCCCTCGCGCCGCATCGTCCCGGCCTCCAGCCCGATCGTTGGGCCGGCGCTGGTGCGCATATGCTTGCCGCTGGTGACCTGGAAGCCAGATGAGATCCGGGCATAGGAGCCCTCCCAGCGTGGCGACAGGCTCGGCTGATCCCAGGCGAAGGACGGCAGCGGCGCGAAGCCGGATAGAGGCAGCAGCGCTTGCGCCTGCGCCGACGCGACCGCGCCCAGGAGTGCGGCGAGCGTCGCGGCGGAAAGAAGCGGAAATCTCACGTTGAAAGCGTCCTCGCGACAGCGTGCCCCGTCGGAAGCTAGCATGGAGCGAGGCGAATGTCGCCGTTTTGTGGCGCGCTGGTTGCCGCGGCTCAGGCGATCTTGGTCCTGAGCTTGAGGAAGCGCAGCGTCCGCTCCGCCGTCGCGAGATCGAGCTTGGCATAGGCATCGACATCGTCGTCGACGTCGCGCGAGGAAAAATAGAGCCGCCGTGCCCGCAATTGCAGGATGGCGCGGAACGCTGTGGCCCCGATGCCGAGCGAGCGGCAGGCGACGGCGATGCCGCTGGAATCGCGTTGCATCAGCACGCGCAGCGCCTGCTCGATCGAGATGCCGGCGACCTCGGAGAGCACCTGCGAGAGGTGATAGGCGCGGTCCTCGTCGGCTAGCATGGTCAGCACGTCGTCGAGCTCGCGCACCTTGGCGGCAAGGTCGGAGAGCAGCAGCTTGACCTCAAGCCGCTGCTGGCGTGCCTGCCGGGCGAGCGAGACATTCGCGTCTGTGGCGGGCGCGGTGCTGCCGCCGTCGGAGAACTGCTCGACGATCCGCAGCACGCGCTGCGCACGGTTCGGTGCAAGGTCGGAGCGGCGGGCGAGCGCACCGGTGATGGCAGCATCGCCTTCGCCGCGTTCGAGCAGCCGGTCGAAGCCGCGATCGGAAAAGGCGGCGCCTTCATTGGCGCTGACCGTATGCAGCACCTTCTGGTCGCCGCGCTCGACGAGGATGTCGGTGACGCCCTCGGACAGGCGTGCGCGCTCGGCGATGGCGACGAGATGCTGCTGCGACTGGGTGACGGCGATGGCCGCGAGGTCGGTATCGGTCAGGACCGGGGAGAGCGACAGCACCAGTCGCGCGACCTCGGCATTGCTGTCGCCGCCGAGCGTGACCGCGACATTATGCGGCAGGGTCGGCACGGCGGCGACGCGATCGGCATAGCCCTTGCGATCCTCGTCGCCGAGATGGCCGAGCGAGACGGTTGCGATCTCGCCATAATGCTCCTTCGCGGCCTCGTTCGGATCGTGGTCGAGCAGGAAGAGGTCCGTCACGGCATTGAGAAGCTGCCGGCGCGAATCCGACGACATGTCCGCCGGCATTCGGGTCAGGTTACGCAGCATGAGGGCCCCCGCGACAAAGCAGTGGCGGCACTCTGCGCAGGTCCGGCTTGATTTACTCTTAAGGCGACAACGCTCTTTTCCGAACAACGGGGCGCGAGGCCCCGTTGTTCGGTCCGTGGTGGGCCTGCTGCTCTCGGCAGCAGGTTTTGCAGATTATGCAACCAAAGGTTGTAAATCCGTTATCGGATTCCGCTGGTTTCGGCTCAAGCAGCCGGGAGGCAGGCCGGCCCGAGTGGCTCGAAGCTCTTGTAGGTCAGGATGAATTCCTGGTGGCCGAGCTCTTCCGACTTGGTCCGGCCACCCTGGCCGAGCGAGACGACAAGATCGCGGATTTCGCTGCCGACCTCGTCGAGCCCGGCGCGGCCTTCGAGGATGCGCCCGGCATCGACATCCATATCCTCCGCCATCCGGCGATAGGTCTCGGGATTGGCGCAGATCTTCACCACCGGCGAGATCGCCGAGCCGACGACCGAGCCGCGTCCCGTGACGAAGAGCACGCAATGCGCGCCGCAGGCGATCAGCTCCGCGATCTCGGCATTGTCGTTGATATTGGGGAAGCCGAAGCGCACCTCGCCATCCGGCACGACGTCGAGCAGATAGAGCCCGCCATGGGGCGGCACGTCGCCGGGCTTGATCAGGCCGGAGATCGGCGAGGCCCCGGATTTGGCATAGGCGCCCATCGATTTCTCCTCGATGGTCGAGAGCCCGCCCTCGGCATTGCCGGCCGCGAAGGAGCCATAACCCAGAGTCGCATAATAGTGGGCCGCCTTGGCCACGGATTTCTCCAGCTCGGCGCCGAGCTCGGGCGTGATCGCGCGCGCCGCCATGATGTGCTCGCAGCCGATCAGTTCGCCGGTCTCCTCGAAGATGCAGGCGGCGCCTTCCGCGATGAGCTGGTCGAAGGCTCGTCCCGCTGCCGGATTGCCGGTGATGCCGGAGGTGCCGTCCGAGCCGCCGCAGACCGTGCCGACCACGAGTTCGGAGACCGCCATCGGCACCGTCTCCTGCGCGTCGAGCAGGGCGCGCTGCTCCTCGACCCAGGCGCGGCCCTCGCGGATCGAGGCGCGGGTGCCGCCCGTGCCCTGGATGATGATCGTCTTCACCGGCCGCCCGCTGGCGCGCACCGCCCGCTCCAGCGCGTATTTGTTGAAGCTCTCGCAGCCGAGCGAGACTAAGAGCACGGCGCCGACATTGGGATGGGTGCAGAGCTGCTCCATCATCCGCTCGGCATAGGGGTTCGGGTAGCAGCCGGGAAAGCCGATGGCGTGGACGCCTTCCTCGCGCCAGGGCAGGGCGATCTCGCGTGCGACATGGTGGGCGCATTCGACGAGATAGGCGACCGCGACGGTATTGCGGATGCCCTTGCGGCCGTCGGACCGGAGATAGCCGCGCATCGTGCTCATGCCGAGGCTCCCGCCTTGCGTTCGTCTTCGAGATGATAGGTCGGCGTGTAGTCGCTGCGCATGTTGTGGACATGGACATGCGCGGCGGGCGCAATCGCCTCGGTCGCGACGCCGATCGGCGCGCCGTATTTCAGGATCTTCTCGCCGGTGGCGATGGCACGGCGTGCGACCTTGTGGGCGAGCGCGATGTCGCGGTCGAGCATGGCCGGGCCGGAACCGGTCTCGACCGTCTCTCCGGCCTTGAGGCGAACCCGCGCGACGAGGACGTTGTCGCGCGGATCGAGCAGGATGAGGCGCGGATCGTGGGTCATGGTGAGCCGCCCTTCGAAGGAGGGATCGCGTCAGAATTTGCCGTACTGGAGATAGGCCTGCTGCGGGTCGGTGCCGGCGAGGATCGCGGTGCGGACCTTGTTCTCGGCCGAGATCGCGGTCTCCGACTTGTCGAGGACTTCCTCGATGATCTCGGCGGGGATGCGGACGACGCCGTCGCGGTCGGCGAGGATATAGTCGCCCGGCCGGATCCAGACCTCGCCGATCTTGATCGGCTCGTCGACCGCCTTGGGCAGCCAGGCGCCGACGATGTCGCGCGGTGTATAGGCCTTGAAATAGGCCTGGAAGCCCATCTCGACCATGAATTCGGTGTCGCGCGAGAGCCCGTCGATGACGCAGCCCCGCACGCCCTTGTTCTTCAGTGTCTCGGCCGAGAGCTCGCCCATCAGCGCGATCTCGTTGGTATTGGGTTGGCAGACCCAGACATGGCCGGGCTTGGCGGCCGAGAGCAGGCCGGTCCAGCCCAGCAGCGTCTCATGCGCGTCGAACTCGCCAGTCTTGCCCTCGACCGTGAAGGCCGGGCCAGCCAACTTCTGGCCGGGCAGGAGCGGGCGCAGTTCCGGCGGCAGGACGAAGTCCGTCAGGCCCATCGCCCGCATCGTGTCGTGGATGATGCCGGTATAGCAGCGCTCCAGCCTGTCGGTCAGTTCCTGGCTCATCGTTCCTCCGGATCGGCCACTGTCATGCGCGTCTGTCGCGGGCCTTTGCATCAGAGTGTCCGGCGGAGAGGGGCAGGGCAAGCGCGTTTTCCGCGCGTCGCGGATGCGTTTCAATCGGTTGAATCGTTCCGATCCACGCGCTCCCAGCCTTGCGGCATCAGGCGCTCCTGCGGCAGGAAGCGCGCCTTGTAGGCCATCTTCGGCGAACCCTCGACCCAGTAGCCGAGATAGACGTAAGGCAGGCCGAGGCGGCGCGCCCGGGCGATATGGTCGAGCACCATGAAGGTGCCGAGCGAGCGCAGCTCCAGGCCGGGGTCATAGACCGAATAGACCATCGAGAGCCCGTCGCTCAGCGTATCGGTGAGCGCCATCGCGAAGAGGTCGCCTTCGCCCCGCCCGGTGAAGCCGGAATCGGGGCCGCGGCGGCGATATTCGATCAGGCTGGTCTCGACATGGGTGTCCTCGACCATCATCGCGAAATCGAGCGCCGACATCGTCGCCATGCCGCCATCGGGATGGCGTTCGTCGAGATAGGAGCGGAAGAGGGAATAATGCTCGGAGCGCGGCCGGGGCGGCAGGGCCTCGCCGATCAGGTCCTTGTTGCGGGCGAGCACACGCCGGAAGCCGCGCGACATCCGGAAATCATCGACGCAGACCTTGACCGAGACGCAGGCCCGGCAAACCTCGCAGGCTGGCCTGTAGGCGATGCTCTGCGAGCGCCGGAAGCCGCCCTGGGAGAGCACGTCGTTGAGTTCGCGCGCCCGCGAGCCGACGAGATGCGTGAACACTTTCCGCTCCTCGCGCCCGGGCAGGTAAGGGCACGTGGTCGGTGAGGTCAGGTAGAATTGCGGGGCATCCCGCAATGGGCGCGTCACGTCGGCTGGCTCCCCGGAAGCTTCCGACTCTGAATGTAACATCAGCCGCACCGGCAACAAGCACGGCGCGGCCGATCAGAGGTGGATGAGCGGTCTTTTGACCTGGCTCAACCGGTCAGGTGCGAACGACCACGAGGCCGGTCAGCAGGTCGTGGCCCATGCGCCGGTCCTCGCGGGCGAAGCCGCAGGCGACATCGACGAGCCAGAGCAGGAAGGTGCCAGCCGCGACATAGAACAGCAGCGCATGCACGGCCGCAGCCAAACCGTCAGGGCGCCCGCCACTGGCGGTCTCGACCCTCAGGCCCGCGACACGCATGCCCCAGGTCGACTGCTTGCGTCCGCCGATGGTCAGCGCGGCATAGCCGAGCGCGGTCGCGACGGTGGCGATCGGGATCAGCAGCCAGGTCGCACCGAAGGTGACGACGCCGAGCAGGGCGAGCAGGAACACGACCAGCCAGCCCAGAAAGAACAGCACGACGATATCGACGAACCAGGCGAACAGTCGCGAGCCGAGAACGCCGCTGACGTTCTGGTAGGGACGCGGCTCCAGCGCCGTGATCGGTGGCTGGCCATAACGGGTATCGCTCATCGGGACTTCGATCCTCCAGCGGCGCGCGGAATGCGTGCCGGGGAGATAATGTTTGTTTAGCGAGCCGGTTCCGCAAGACCGCGCGGCAGAATCCGTCGCGGCGCGAAGCCGTTCTTGGCGAGCGCGTCCTCGATGGCACGCGAATGCGCCGCTCCGCGCGTCTCCACGGTGACGTCGAGCGAGACGCCCTTGGCGGGCACGTCGAGGAAGAGCCGGCCATGGCTGACCTCGAGGATATTGGCGCCTTCCTCGCCGAGCAGGCTCGCGATCCGGCCAAGCAGGCCCGGCCGGTCGCTGGTGGTCAGGCGGAAGGCGACGATGCGGTCGTCGCGCTCCAGCTCGCGCACCATGATCGCGGCGAGCAGGCGCGTGTCGATATTGCCGCCGGTGAGCACGAGCCCGACCTTGCGGCCGGCATAGCGCTCCGGCTCCTTCAGCATCGCGGCGAGGCCGGTCGCGCCAGCGCCTTCCGCAAGGCTGTGTTGAAGGCTGGCATAAGCGTTGACCGCGCGCTCGATCAGGTCCTCGCCGACGAGCACGATGTCGGCAACGAGGGCGGAGATCACGGGCAGGGTGAGTTGGCCGACAGTCTTGACCGCGATGCCCTCGGCGAGCGTCGGCCCGCCGATCGGCTTGTCCTGCTTATGCACGGCATTGAAGAATGAGGGGTATAGGCCCGCCTCGACGCCGATCAGCTCGATGCCGGGCTTGATCGCTTTGGCCGCGACCGCGTTGCCGGCCATCAGGCCTCCGCCGCCGAGCGGGATGATCAGTGTGTCGAGATCGGGCGCATCGGCCAGCATCTCGCGCGCCAGCGTGCCTTGTCCGGCCATCACGGCGGCGTCGTCATAGGGATGGACGAAGGTGAGCTTCTCGGTTCCGGCGAGTTCGTGCGCCTTATGGCTGGCTTCGGACAGTGTCTCGCCATGCAGCACGACATGGGCGCCATGGGCGCGGGTGTTCTCGACCTTCACCAGCGGCGTCGGCTCCGGCATCACGATCGTCGCGGGGATGCCGAAGCGCTTGGCGTGATAGGCGATCGCCTGGGCATGATTGCCCGCCGACATCGCGATGACGCCGCGAGCGCGCTCGGCCTCGCTCAGCGAGAGCAGCTTGTTGACCGCGCCGCGCTCCTTGAAGGAGGCGGTCGCCTGCATGTTCTCGTGCTTCACCAGAACGGTCGCGCCTGTCAGTTCGGACAGACGTGGCGCCGGCACCAGCGGCGTGCGCAGCACATGCCCGGCGATGCGCCCGGCCGCGGCGTCGATATCCTCGGGGGTGATCGCGAAGCTTTCGCTCATGCTCGAGTCTCGATTCCGATCAACGAGGATGGAGAACAGGGCCTCACACGCGGCGCGGCGTCAATTCACCGTCACCGAAAAAGCCGCCGGGGCGCCAGATCAGCACGATGGCGAGGAGCGAATAGACGGCTAGGTCGCGCTGCTCGATCGGCAGCGTCGCCGACCAGACGGCTTCGAAGACGGCGATGCAGAGGCCGCCGAGCGCAGCTCCGCTGACCGAGCCGATACCGCCGAGGATCGCGGCGACGAGCGCCTTCAGGCCAAGCGAGAAGCCGCCAGCGAAGCCCATGCCGCCATAGATCGCGGTGACGATGACGCCGGCGATGCCGCAGGCCGCGCAGGCGATGATGACGGCGACGTCATGGACCGCGCGGGCATCGACGCCGAACAGCGCAGCGGTCCTGGCGTCGTCCGACACGGCCCGCCATGCCCGGCCATAGGCGGTGCGTCGGATCAGCAGGACGACGCAAAGCGTCGCGCCAAGCCCGATTGCTGCCAGCGCCAGCGCGAGCGGGTTCAGCGTGACGATGAAACTCCCAGCATGAGCGAGCGGGATCGGCGTGTTGAAAACGGGCGGCAGCCAGCGCAGTTCCGGCCCCTGCGCCAGCCGGAGATACTCGGACATCGCGATGGCGAGCCCGATCGTGGCGATCAGCATCTGCTGGCCGGTGCCGCGTTCGAGATGGCGCAGCACGAAACGGCCCATGGCGAAACCGTGCAGCGCGCAGACGGCGATCGCGACCGTGAAGGCGACAACGAGCCCCGAGATCGGCGTCGAGATCGCCAGCGAGAGCAGCAGCGCGACCCCGACGACGGAGGAAAGCGCGCCCAGCGCCGCGAACTCGCCGAAGCTCAGGATGATCCGCCCGGTCAGGCCGTAGACGAGGGCATAGGCGGCCGCGAGCATGCCGTAGATTGCCGCCGAGGGCAGGGCGCTCAGGCCCTGCTGCAAGCCATAGGCGAGGCCGGCGGGGATCGCCGGCAAGCTCTCGGCTTCCGGCTCGGCCGGGTCTGGTGGCGGCGAGGCCCGGTCTTCCAGATAGAAGCGGCGCAGCAGGTAGAAGCTCGCATCGGCCATCGGCCGCCCGTCCGAGGCGATGCCGATCATGGCGCCGCGGCTCGGCCCGGTTCCTTCGCTCGCAAACAGGCAATCGATGCTGCGATGGCGCGAGAGGCCGTCGCCGAGCTGGACCCGGTAGAGCAATCGAAGCGCGCGCGGCACCGGTCCCTTGGTGGTCCGCTCGATCTCGATCTTGGCGTTTGGCGGATTGAGCGGCGGGATCGCCTGCCGGCAGAGCCGCATCTGGTCGGTATCGAAATCGGCGCCGCAGCCCGCGAGGGCGAGCGCGACGACGGCCAGAATCGACAGGAGGAGTGGGCGCATGCAGGCGCGACGGTAGCGCTTGCCGGGGCGCAGTGTCATCCCGTGCGCGGTGCAGCGCGAAGCGATGCGCCGCGGACACGGGACCGTGCGCAGAAAGAGGCGCCCCTTCCGGAGTGCGATCCCGCATCTGCGCAGCGGCATTCCATGCCGCAGCGCAGATGCGGGATGACACCCTTGCTGCTGCGCTTTTCGCTTACGCGCCGGCCTTCAGCTTCTGCGCCACGCGCGGCGCGAAATAGGTCAGCACGCCGTCGGCGCCGGCGCGCTTGAAGGCGAGCAGGCTTTCCAGCATCGCCTTGTCGCCGTCGAGCCAGCCGTTGTTGGCGGCCGCCATGATCATCGCGTACTCGCCGGAGACTTGGTAGGCGAAGGTCGGCACGCGGAAATGATCCTTCACCCGCGCCACCACGTCGAGATAGGGCAGGCCGGGCTTGATCATCACCATGTCGGCGCCCTCCTCGAGGTCGAGCATCACTTCCGCGATGGCTTCGTCCGAATTGGCCGGATCCATCTGGTAGGTGCGCTTGTCGCCGACGAGCGTGGCATTGGTGCCGATCGCGTCGCGGAACGGGCCGTAGAAAGCCGAGGCGTATTTCGCCGCATAGGCCATGATCTGCACGTCCTCATGGCCGTCGCCGTCGAGCGCGGCCCGGATCGCGCCGACGCGCCCGTCCATCATGTCGGAGGGCGCGATGACGTCGGCCCCGGCATCGGCGAGCGCCAGCGCCTGTCCGACGAGGATCTGCACGCTGGCGTCGTTGAGGACGCGCTCGCCCTCCATCACGCCGTCATGGCCATGGGAGGTATAGGGGTCGAGCGCGGCGTCGCAGATGATGCCGATCTCCGGCACCTCGCGCTTGATCGCGCGCACGGCGCGACACATCAGGTTGGCGGTGTTGAGTGCCTCCGAGCCGGTCGGGTCGCGCAGCGCCTTGTCGACATACGGGAAGGGCGCGATGGCGGGGATGCCGAGCGCGGCGGCTTCGGCCGCCTGGCGCACGGCCTCGTCGATATTGAGCCGGTCGACGCCAGGCATCCATTCCACCGGCGAGCTGGCCTCGCTGGAATCCATCAGGAAGATCGGCCAGATCAGGTCGTCGGTCGTCAGCGCTGATTCCCGCACCAGCCGGCGAGACCACTCCGCCTTGCGGTTGCGGCGCATGCGGCGCGTCAGGCCGAGCGACGGCGCGTCGTCATGGCGGGATTTCGGAGTCGGGAAAGGCCGCACGACCGGGGATTCCATGGCGATTGCCTCAAGCGATGAACGGTACAGGCGCGGCGTTCGTCATGCGGGCGAGACCGGCCGATGCTTTCCTTATCACATCGGAACGATTCCAAAACAGGGCGCATGGTCGCAATTGTGCCGGCATCGCCGCGGCCGTGGATGGCGGGCAGCCAGCTCTTGCCTTGCGCACGCATTCGCGAGGAAGTCTGCCGGCTGACCGCAAGGACCTTCCGTGTGCCGAAACCGATCTGGACAATCGTCCCCGTTCTCTTGGTTGCCGCCGGGCCAGCCATGGCCGAGGTCACGCGCCGCGACGCAATCGAAGCACAGACCGCGAGCGCGCTGGCTTCCGCCGATTATGCCGAGCGCCACTGCCCGTCGCTGCGGATCGGCCGGCAGCGCATCGAGCAGAACCTGAAATCAATCAAGGGGACGGTCGAGGGCCTGCGCCGCACCGAAAGCTACGAGGAGCAGGTCGCGGCGCTGCAATCGGTGGAGAAACAGCATGGCCGGGCGATGGTCTGCACCGTGCTGCCTTCCGCCCATGGCGGCTATGGGCGCGGCATCATCCTGCGCTGATGCGCAGATGGACCGCCGATCCCGCGCGTTGACAAGCTATGCCCCGCCTTCCAGAACCGCTGCCCACGAAAGCGGGATCGGACCATGACTGAAGATCGCGAGATAATCTGCGAGATTCGCGGCGCCGCCGGCGTTGTCGTGCTCAATCGGCCGAAGGCGCTGAATGCGCTGAGCCTCGGCATGGTCCGCGAACTCGCCCGCGCGCTGGACGCCTGGGAGAACAATCCACAGGTCGCGCGTGTCGTCGTCATCAGCACGAGCGAGAAGGCCTTTTCGGCGGGCGGCGACATCCGTTGGCTGCATGATTGCGGCAAGGCCGGCCGCTACGACGAGATGCTCGCCTTCTGGGGCGAGGAATACATCCTCAATCACCGCATCAAGACCTATCCCAAGCCCTATGTCGCGCTGATCGATGGCATCGTCATGGGCGGTGGCGTCGGCATCTCCCTGCATGGCAGCCACCGCATCGCGGGTGACCGCTATCTCTTTGCCATGCCGGAGGTCGGTATCGGCTTCTTTCCGGATGTTGGCGCGACCTATGCGCTGCCGCGTCTGCAAGGCGGTTTCGGTAGCTTCCTGGCCCTCACCGGCGAACGGGTCGGCGCGGCCGATGCGCTGGCGGCCGGGCTCGCGACCCATGGCGTCCCGAGCGAGCGCATGGCGGAACTCGCCGACGCGCTGACGAAGCCCGGCTCCATCGACGACATCCTCGCCGGCTTCACGCTGCAGCGCGGCCCTGGGCCCCTTCATGGCGAGCGGGCGATGATGGCCGACGCCTTCGCCGCGGCGACCTTGCCGGAGGTGGTCGCGCGCCTGCGTCAGGCTTCAGAAAAGGGTAGCGCCTTTGCCGGAAAGCTCTTGCAGACCATCGCTGTGAAGTCGCCGACCAGCGTCGCCATCGCCTTCGAGCAGATGCGGCGTGGAGCAGGGCTCGATTTCGCCGAGGCGATGCGCACCGAATACCGCATCGTCTCGCGCATCGCCCGCGGCCACGACTTCTACGAGGGCGTGCGTGCCGTGGTGGTCGACAAGGATCAGGCGCCGCGCTGGCAGCCGGCGACGCTGGACGAGGTGCAGCGAGCCGATATCGACGCCTATTTCGCGCCGCTCGGCGCCGACGAACTGAAGCTGGAGGGCTGAGCTTGGGCCTGGGCGGAGACGGCGAGGCGCTGCGCGGTGCCGGGGCAGGTGAGGCCGAAGCCAGGCGGGCGAACCGCTGGCGGGTCGTTCTCGTCTGGTTCCTGCGCCTGCTTTCCGCCTTCTGGCTCGCCAAGGGGTTGACGGCCTGGATGGTGATCTTCGGTTTGCCCGGCAACCCGCAGCCGCCCTTCGAGAACCGTTTGCTGAGCTATCAGGCGATCATCGTCTATTTCGCGGTGATCGATCTCGTCGCCGCCGTCGGTCTCTGGCTGACCTCGACCTGGGGCGGCGTACTCTGGCTGCTCGCCGCGATCAGCCAGATGCTGCTCGGTTTCTTCTTCCCGCGCTTCGTGCCGATGACGGCCTGGCTCGTCGGCCTCTATATCGGGCTGATCGCCGTCTACTTCCTGGCCACCTGGGCGGCCGAGAACGAGGCGGAATAGCTGGCGGCGCGTCGGCGGAAGGTCTCTTACCGCACGCACTGCGGCATGCAATGCCGCTGCGTAGATGCGGGACCGTCATCCGAAAAAGGCGCCCTTCTCGTCACGCGGTCCCGTGTCTGCGGCGCACCGCTTCGCGCTGCACCGCGCACGGGATGACAGCGCGGGTTGGCCGAGCTGGTTCGCAATGACGGCTGGGGCGCCCGACCGCTCGATTGCGCCGAGTCATGGTAAGAATCGCTTTAGCTTAAGCGTTTCTGGCTTCACTTACGATTCACCCAAAGGGGTAAATCCCTGATTCATCCTGATATTTAAACTCGTTTTCATCCGCTCCAGCTTATGGTGTTTTTCAGAAGCGGACCGGGAGACAAATCCTGGCCGACACACAACAGGCGGGATATACCATGAAAGCGAGCGTCAAGACTTCGGATGTTGCCAAGGCGAGCGATGCCGACCTCAACGTGAAGCCTCTTTATCTTGAGTCCCTCACGCTGGTGGAGCGTCTGCATCGCCGTCTGCTCGACGTCATCAAGGATGAGTTCGAGCGCCGCGGCCGGGACGACGTCAACAGCGTGCAGGCCCTGCTGCTCTACAATATCGGCGATGCCGAGCTGTCGGCCAGCGAGCTGCGGACCCGTGGCTACTACCTCGGCTCGAACGTGTCCTACAACGTCAAGAAGCTGGTCGAGCTCGGCTATCTCCACCATGCCCGGTCGCGCATCGACCGCCGCTCGGTGCGCATCAGCCTGACGGACAAGGGCGCTGCGGTGCACGATATCGTGAAGGGCGTCTACGACAAGCACGTCCGCACGGTCGAGCAGATCGGCGGCATCGCGGCCGACGACTTCGAGCGGATGAACAACGCCCTGCTGCGCCTGGAGCGCTTCTGGACCGACCAGATCCGCTACAAGCTCTGAGATATCAGTCGCTTTTCGGCGACAGCCTGCCTATCCGCCTGCCATGACGCGGCCGGGACATCGTCTTGGTCGCGCTGGCGCGTTTAAGGCAACTGTGGTTTTGCTGCCATGCACGCAGCAAAAGCGGGCCATGCCCTAAATTCGCCTCTGTCATCACGCCTCGTTAACTGTGCTAGGACACCGTCGGCGGCAGTGAACCTGTCCGTCGCGCCAGTGCATCGCCAGCGTCGCCCGTTCCGGCGACGTTTTTGTGTGGTCTGCACGCATGCGTGAAGTCTTGAAGAGGGAAGAGATGTCGCATTTGAGCCTGACCCGCCGCGAAACCGTGTTGGCCCTGCTGTCGGGCGCTGCCACGGCCGCCGCCGCACCGGCGCTCGCCCAGCAGGCCGAATGGCGCCAGAGCTACGATGCCGGCGCGCGCAACGCCGTGCTGCGCTCCTCGACGCCGATGCTGTCGCCCGAGGCCCTGCAGGCGACCGAGCAGGCGATCGTGGCCTATCGCGATCTCGCCGCGCGCGGCGGCTGGCCGCAGGTTCAGTTGCCCGACCGGATGAGCGTCGGCGCCAAGGGGCAGGGCGTGGTGGCGCTGCGCCGCCGCCTGATCGTCACCGGCGATCTCGATGCCGCAGCCGGCGACAGCAACATCTATGATTCCTATGTCGAGGCCGGCGTGCGCCGCTTCCAGTCGCGTGTCGGCCTATCGACCACGGGCTCGATCAACCGCGCCACCGTCGCCGCCCTCAACGTGCCGATCGATCGCCGCATCCGCCAGCTCGAGACCAATGTCGTCCGGCTGCGTAGCTGGTCCGGCAATCTCGGCGGCCGCTATGTCGTCGCCAATATCCCGGCCGCGATGGTCGAGACCGTCGAGAACGGTCATGTCGCGACGCGCCACGCGGCCGGTGTCGGCAAGATCGACCGTCAGTCGCCGCTGCTTCAGACCAAGATTCCCGAAGTCAATTTCAACCCGACCTGGACGGTTCCGGCCTCGATCATCCGCAAGGATCTGATCCCGACCATGCGCAAGCAGCCGAACTACCTGACGGAGAACAAGATCCGCATCATCTCGCCGAATGGCGGCGAGATCGCGCCTGCCAGCGTCAACTGGAACTCCGACGAGGCGACGCGCTACACCTTCCGGCAGGACCCGGGCGGCGAGTTCAACTCGCTCGGCTTCGTGCGCATCAACATTCCGAGCCCGCACGGCGTCTACATGCATGACACGCCGTCGAAGGGCATCTTCGGCGACGATTACCGCTTCGTCTCTTCTGGCTGCATGCGCGTTCAGAACGTGCGCGACTATGTCGCCTGGCTCCTGAAGAACACGCCCGGTTGGGATCGCGCCAAGATCGACGAGACCATCCAGTCCGGTCAGCGCGTCAATGCCCGCATCGCCGACCCGGTGGCGTGCTACTGGGTCTATGTCACCGCCTGGGCCACGCCCGATGGCGGCGTTCAGTTCCGCGACGACATCTACAACAAGGACGGCCTCGGACCGGCGCCGGTCGCTGCGCTGCAGGGCGACCAGGACATTTGACGCTTCGGCTTTGCTTGCTTCCTTGTCGAACCCGCCGGGAAACCGGCGGGTTTTTCTTTGACGAGCCTCGCAGGGCTTAGCGCACGGTGACTGTGACACATCCCGAAAGGGTGATGCCCGGCACTTTCGGCGTGGTGTTGTTGGTGCAGAAGGTATCGCTGCCCTGGAAACCCTTGTTGGGCGTGTAGATAAGTCCGCTCTTTGTCACCGCGATCTTTCCCGAGGCAGGTGCTCGGGTGATGGTGACCTGGGTCGCGGGAATCCGCGTCTTGGCGGCCTCGTTGATGACGCCCTGGAAGCTCATGCGGCATGTCTTGTCCGCTGCGGTCATCTCGAACTGTCCGGCTCCATTGCCGGTTCCCCAACCCCTGCCATTGCTTCCGGTACAGGCCGCCTGGGCGCCTGAGAGCATCGAATAACCGGTGATGGCAAAGGTGATCATGGTGATTAGAACACGCATGCCTTCCTCTCCTGCCGCTATTGCACGACCTACCTTCGGTCATAGAGTGAGCAACGGCAAGCGTTTCGTGGTCAAGCGAGATTATGACGTGACATCAAGTTCGGCGGCGAGTGCATCTCGT
Source organism: Allobosea sp. 47.2.35 (assembly GCF_024655635.1). Lineage (GTDB taxonomy): Bacteria > Pseudomonadota > Alphaproteobacteria > Rhizobiales > Beijerinckiaceae > Allobosea. Next base: position 92,250 of record NZ_JANLGI010000002.1, read on the forward strand.
CTGTTCGACAGACTGCCTGCATCTCCGGATGCTGTCGGTCCGGCGGCTTTAACCGCAGGATTTGCCAACAAGATATGTAGCGGAGCGTTTGTAGCGATTCTAAACTGCGAACGGGGTGATCAGTGAGCTCTCGGCGAAGCGGTTCTCTCGCCTTGCGGGCTCGGCGATGAAGGGGCGGTGATCGGCTTTGCCCCAGAGCCGCCCAACGAGCCTTGCGATGGCTCCGCGACCAGACTCGCGGAGCTGTGTCGCGCGTTGCGACACCGTCGGTCAGCATATGCCGGGCCGGGGGTGAAGTGTTCAGCGCGCCGTCAGCCAGGACGGCGGGACATAGCCGACGCAGCGCGCTTCTCCGCGCCCCGGATTGAGGATCTCGAAAGCCGGAACGGGGCAGTTGTTCCCGGGCGCCGGATTGTTGAGGCGAGATACGTTGGTGTAACCGTCCGGGGACCAGCGATAGACGCTCGTGGAGCCGCCGGGGTAGTACTGCCTAGTCACAGTCCAGGTCTCGTTTGCTGCTGCGTCCTGGCTCAGCAACGGCATCGACAGCACGAAGACGCTCGCGCCGCCAAGGAAAACCTTCTTGAGCTGTTTGGAGATCGGCAGAGCTGAATCTGGAACAGGACTGGCGTGCTGTTTTGGGGCGTTCTGTGTCATTGAGAGGCATCCAGTGTTACGCTGATGCCTCTCGCAGCAAGCCGCAAGCCATAATTTGTTAACCAATGCGCTTGCGCAGATTTTGGCGAATGCACGCCAGCCGATTCCGAGCGAGAAGTCCGCGGATCAGCTCTTCCGGCCAGCGAGCGGCCGCAACCACGCCAGAGCTGCCGCAGTCGCCATGAGCGCGAGCAGCCAGGTCGTGCCGCGAAAAAGCCCGGGATAGCCATGGCTCGCGATCAGGGGCGTGCTGGCCAAGGGTGAGCAGAACTGGCCGATGAAGATCGACGCGGTGAGGATGCCTCCGGCCAGGCCCCGCGAGCGCCCCGGCGCCAGATCGAGGGCGACGGCGACGAAGCTCGGCGAAACCAGCGCATAGCCGGCCCCGATCACCAGCGCCGCCGCTAACAGGAGCGGAAGCGGTGTCGGGCCCGACAGGAGCAGAAAGCCCAGCGCCATCGCGCCATAGCCGGCAGCGAAGACGCCCGCATAGCCGATTCTGCGCTGGACACGCCGGTAGAGCAGGGCGGAGCAGCCACCGGAGACCATCAACACGCCGAGGACGCTTCCGGTCATGACAGCGCTCTCGTAACCGCGTGCCTCCAGGAAGAACGAGATCTGCGTCGGCATCAGGAAGAAGATCATGTTCGTCGCGCCCTGAAGCAGGACCAGCAGGGCGAGCAGGCCGCGCCAGGACGGATGACCGTCGCTGCCGCTCGCAGGCGCGGTGCCCGCCACGGAACCGACACGCGGCGGCTCGACGATGGCGAGCCACATCAGCGGCAGGAACAGGGCGGCGAGCCCGTAGATCGCGAAGGGCAGGCGCGGCGAGAGGGTAGCAGCCCAGCCGGCGAGCGAAATGAAGACGAGGCCGCCGAAGTTCCGCGCCGAGATCTGCAGGCCGGTCAAAGCATTGCGATCGTCACCGGTGAAATAGTCGCCGATCAGCGCGGTTTGCGCCGTGATGATCAGGGCAACGGCGACGCCGAGCGCGAGGCGGCTGGCGAAGATCGCGGGCAGGGCGGGCAGGACGAGCCCGGCGCAGCCCGCGACCACGAACAGCATGACCCCGACGAGCAGCATCACGCGTCGGCCGAGACGGTCGGCGGCCATACCTGCGAGAGGTGCGAACAGGGCGACGCTCAGCGACGGCGCCGGCACCAGCAGCCGCGTTAGCAACGCGGCGTTCGGATCGTCGGCGAACAGGCGCTCGATGCCCGGAAGCGCCGGGCTGATCGTCGCGTTCGCCATCGTGGTGAGCGATGCCGCCAGCAGGAGCGCGATGGCGCGTGGCTCCTGCCAGATCGGCCTTTCCCGTGTTTCAGCAATGCTTTCCATGATTATTCCTCTTGCCGATTTCATCCGTTCGGTAGAGCCTACGAATTCAAGCCGACTTGAGGTCAAGCATGCTTCTTCTGGATATCGGGGAGGTCGCCGAACGCTCGGGCGTCCCGGCCTCGACCCTGCGCTATTACGAGGAGATCGGCCTTATCCGCTCGGAAGCGCGGCGCGGCTTGCGCCGGCAATACGATCCCGATGTCCTGCTCAAGCTGTCGCTGATCGGGCTCGGCAAGACCGCCGGCTTCTCGCTGGACGAGATCGCCGCGATGTTCGGCGCGGACGGGCAGCCGAACATTCCGCGCGAGCAGTTGCGGGTTCGGGCCGATGAATTGCAGCGCCAGATGATCGGCTTGCGGACGCTGCGCGACGCGCTCCGCCATGTCGCCGATTGCCGGGCGCCGACTCACCTGGAATGTCCGACGTTCCGGGCGCTGTTGCGCACGGCTTCGCGCCGACCACTCGCCTACACGGCGTCACGCCCGGACAAGGAGAAGAAATTGCTGTCGAAGCGGCGATAATCGGACAATTGGCGACTGCGGCGATGCAGCTTTTCCCGCGCGCGATCTATCGCTTGGACAGCCCCCCGCCACATGATAGGGGAGCCGCGACGAAGCCGGGCGCCCACCGGCCGTTGAACTTCAGGAGCCGGACATGACCGACGCCGCGCTGAACAAGCACCTCTCGAACTCCTTCTTCGGCGCTTCGCTGCATGATGCCGATCCCGAGATCGCCCGCGCGATCGACCTGGAGCTCGGTCGCCAGCGCGACGAGATCGAGCTGATCGCCTCCGAGAACATCGTCTCCCGCGCAGTGCTCGAGGCGCAGGGCTCGGTGATGACCAACAAATATGCCGAGGGTTATCCGGGCCGGCGCTACTATGGCGGTTGCCAGTTCGTCGACATCGCCGAGAAGCTCGCGATCGAGCGCGCCACCCGGCTCTTCGGCTGCACCTATGCCAACGTCCAGCCGAACTCCGGCTCGCAGGCCAACCAGGGCGTCTTCATGGCTCTGATGCAGCCCGGTGACACCTTCATGGGCCTCGATCTCGCCGCCGGCGGGCACCTGACCCATGGCGCGCCGGTCAACCAGTCCGGCAAGTGGTTCAACGTCGTCTCCTATGGCGTCTGCGTCGTCGACCAGATGATCGACTATGACGCGATGGAGCGCCTCGCCGTCGAGCACAAGCCGAAGGTCATCGTCGCCGGTGGCTCGGCCTATGCCCGTCACTGGGATTTCGCCCGCTTCCGCGAGATCGCCGACAAGGTCGGCGCCTATTTCATGGTCGACATCGCCCATTTCGCCGGGCTCGTCGCCGGTGGCGCGCATCCCTCGCCGTTCCCGCATGCCCATGTCGTCACCACCACGACGCACAAAACCCTGCGCGGCCCGCGCGGCGGCATGATCCTGACCAATGACGAGGCGATCGCGAAGAAGGTCAATTCGGCGATCTTCCCGGGCATTCAGGGCGGCCCGCTGATGCACGTCATCGCGGCCAAGGCGGTCTCGTTCCACGAGGCGCTGCAGCCGGAGTTCAAGACCTACGCGCACGCCGTCGTCGCCAACGCCAAGGCGCTGGCCGAGACGCTGAAGTCGAAGGGCTTCGATCTCGTCACCGGAGGCACCGACAACCACCTGATGCTGGTCGACCTGCGCTCCAAGAAGCTGACCGGCAAGGCGGCCGAGGCCGCGCTTGGCCGCGCCCATATCACCTGCAACAAGAACGGCATTCCCTTCGACCCCGAGAAGCCGATGACGACCTCGGGCATCCGCCTCGGCACGCCTGCCGCGACCTCGCGCGGCTTCGGCATCGCCGAGTTCAAGCAGGTCGGTGAATTGATCGCCGAGGTGCTGGACGGTCTCGCCGCTCATGGCGAGGAGGGCAACACCGCCATCGAGCAGGCGGTCACCGCCAAGGTCAAGGCGCTCACCGCGCGCTTCCCGATCTATTGAGGCATCGTTGAAGGGGCTCTGAGAAAGGCTGGCGAACCGGAATGCGCTGTCCCTATTGCAGCTCCCTCGACACGCAGGTGAAGGACTCCCGTCCCACCGACGATCACGCCTCGATCCGCCGCCGCCGGGTCTGTCCCGATTGCGGCGGCCGCTTCACCACGTTCGAGCGCGTGCAATTGCGCGAGCTGACCGTCGTGAAGCGCTCGGGCCGGCGCACCCCTTTCGACCGCGACAAGCTGGAGACCTCGATCGCCCATGCCCTGCGCAAGCGCCCGGTCGCGCCGGAGCGGATCGAGCGCATGGTCAATGGCATCGTCCGCCAGCTCGAAAGTTCGGGTGAAGCGGAGATCCAGAGCTCGGCCATCGGCGAACTGGTGATGGAGGGGCTGAAGGGCCTCGACGACGTCGCCTATGTCCGCTTCGCCTCGGTCTACAAGAACTTCCGCGAGGCCAAGGATTTCGAGGAATTGCTCGGCCAGCTCGGCACGATCGAGGAGGAGGGCGTCTCCGCCCCGCCGCGCCGCGTCGATGACTGATCTCAAGCCGCTTTCGGGCAGCGAAAGCGCGTCCGAACGAAAGCGGGAGACGGACCGCCTCTTCATGCGCCAGGCGTTGGCCTATGGCGCGCGCGGGCTCGGCACGACCGCGACCAATCCCTCCGTCGGCGCGATCGTCACCCGGGACACGCCGGACGGCCCCGTGGTGGTCGCTCGGGGCCATACTCAGCCCGGCGGCCGCCCGCATGGCGAGGCGCATGCCTTCTCGCGCGCCGGCGCGGCCTCGATGGGCGGCACGCTCTATGTCACGCTCGAACCCTGCTCGCATCGCTCTGTGCGCGGCGGCATCCCCTGCGTCGAATACACGATCCTCTCGGGCGTGAAGCGCGTCGTCTCGGCGATGTCCGATCCGAACCCCTTCATCGCCGGGCTCGGCCATGCCTTGCTGCGTACCGCTGGCATCGAGGTCACGGTCGGCGTCCTGGAGGATGAGGCGCGGCAGACCCATCGCGGCTATCTCACCCGCATCACGCAAGGCCGCCCGATGGTGACCTTCAAGATCGCCCGCACCGCCGATGGCTATGCCGGCGGGGCAGGAAGCGTGCCGCTCGCCGTATCGAGCCCGGTCGCCGGTGGCTGGGTCCATCTCCAGCGCGCGCATCATGATGTCATCATGCTGGGTATCGGCTCGGTGCTTTCCGACGATCCGCAATTGACCGTGCGCCTGCCCGGCCTGGCGGATCGCTCGCCGATCCGCGTCATCCTCGACACGCATCTGCGTCTGCCGCTGGCGTCGAAGCTCGTTCGCACGGCCCATGAGGTTCCCGTCTGGGTGATCGCGGCCGAGACCGCGCCGATCGAGCCGGAACAGGCGCTGGTCGCGGCCGGCGTCGAGGTCATGCGGGTCTCGCTGGGACCGGACGGCCATCTCGATCTCCGCGAGGCGCTGACGCTGCTCGGCACGCGCGGCATCAACCGCGTCTTCTCGGAAGGCGGGCCTCGCATCGGCGAGAAGCTCGCGCTCGCCGGGCTGGCGGATGAGGTCATCGTCTCGACCTCCCCGAAAACGCTGGGGCAGCCCGGCGTCGTTGCCGTGCGTCCGGGGCTTGCCGCCCAGCTGGCCGACCCCGATCTATACGCCCTTGTCGAGGCCGGTCAGATCGGTCAGGACCGTTTCGAGCATTTCATGAGGAGAGGCTGATGTTCACCGGCATCGTCACCGCCATCGGCGAGGTCGTGGAGGCCGAGCGCAAGGGGCCGAGCCTCAAGCGCCTCGCCATCGCCTGCCCCTATGAGGCGGAGGGTATCGCCATCGGTGCCTCGATCGCCTGCGCCGGCGTCTGCCTGACCGTTACCGCTCTGCGCCCGCGCACCGATGGCGAGCCCGGCTGCGTCTTCCAGGTCGAGGCTGCCGCCGAGACGCTGGCGAAGACGAATGTCGGCTCGTGGGAGCCGGGCACGCGGATCAACCTGGAACGCTCGCTCAAGGTCGGCGAGGAGCTCGGCGGTCATCTCGTCACCGGCCATGTCGACGGCGTCGGCCGTATCCTCAAGATCGAGCCGATCGAGCCCGATCCGGACGAGCCCTGGGGCGCGACGGCGCGTTTCCATATCCGCGCGCCGCAGGGGCTGCCTCGGTTCATCGCGACCAAGGGCTCGATCTGCCTCGACGGCACCTCGCTTACCGTCAACTCGGTGGAGGGCGATGTCTTCACCGTCCTGCTGATTCCGCACTCCTTCGCGGTCACCACCTGGGGGCAGCGGAGGGAGGGCGACCCCGTTCATGTCGAGGTCGATCTGATGGCACGGTATGCCGCGCGGCTTGCGGAGGCGCGCCCGCAAGGGTAACCAGCCCGATCACATTCCAAGAAGGACAAAAGAAATGGCCGGACCCCGGCAGACCTCGGCCGACAAGGCCGCAACTCCTGCCGTCGAGATCGACGGCGCCCGCGTCCTCGTCGTCGAGGCGCGCTTCTATGACAACTACGCCGATGAATTGCTGGCGGGCGCGCTCGCGGTGCTGGAAGAAGCCGGTTGCCGCGTCGATGTCGTCACCGTTCCCGGTGCGCTCGAAATCCCGTCGGCGATCGTCATCGGCCTGCGCGCCGCCGACGAGGCTGTTGATCCCTATGAGGCGGTCGTCGCGCTCGGCACCGTCATCCGTGGCGAGACCGGCCATTACGACATCGTCGCCGGCGAGAGCTCGCGCGCGCTGATGGATCTCTCGGTCGCCTTCGCGCTGCCGCTCGGCAACGGCATCCTGACCGTCGAGAACGAGGCGCAGGCCTGGGCCCGTGCCAACCGCGAGGACATGAACAAGGGCGGCGGCGCTGCCGAGGCGGCGCTCGCCGTGCTGCGCTACAAGCGCTCCCTGGCGGAGCCGTCCCAATGAGCCGCGCCGAGAAGCGGCGCGGGGCGCGGCTCTCGGTCGTGCAGGCGCTCTACGAGATGGAAATCGGCGGCCGCGGCGTCGTCGAGGCCATGGCCGAGTTCGAGCATTTCTGGATCGGCAAGGAGGTCGAGGAGATCGAACTGCCGGAGGCGGAGATCGCCTTCTTCCGCGATATCCTCGGCGGCGTGGTCCGCGAGCAGCGCCTTGTCGACCGCACCGTCGACGAATTGTTGGCCAAGGACTGGCCGCTGAAGCGGGTCGAGGCCGTGGTCCGCGCGATCCTGCGTGCCGGCGCCTATGAACTCGCCTTCCGCAAGGATGTGCCGGCCCGCGCTGTCATCTCCGAATATGTCGCGGTCGCGCGTGCCTTCTATGAGGGCGACGAGATCGGCATGGTCAACGCCGTGCTCGACCGCATGGCCCGCGACTTCCGCGCCGACGAGTTCGACCCCGCCAGCGCCTGATGACCGAACCGTCCCGCCCCGGCGAATTCGAGCTGATCGCCCGCTATTTCGCGCCGATCGCCGGGCCGGGCGGGCTTGGTCTCCTCGACGATGCCGGCCTGCTGCGGCCGGGCCGCGGCTACGAGGTCGTGGTCACGGCCGACGCCCTCGTCGCCGGTGTGCATTTCTTCCCCGACGATCCACCCGACGCGATCGGCTCGAAGGCACTGGCCGTCAATCTCTCCGATCTCGCCGCCAAGGGCGCCAAGCCCGAAGGCTTCGTGCTGACGCTCGCCCTGCCGCGCGGCTGGACTGAGGGCTGGCTCGCCGGTTTCGCTGCTGGTCTCGCCCGCATGGTCGAGGCGGCCGGCTGCCCGCTGATCGGCGGCGACACCGTCTCGACCGCGGGGCCGCTCACCCTCTCGATCACCGCCTTCGGCACGGTCCCGGCCGGGCGGATGGTCAGGCGCTCCGGTGCTAAGCCGGGTGATATCGTTCTCGTCTCCGGCAGCATCGGCGATGGCGCTCTCGGCCTCAAGGTCCATGGACCCGGCAAGCCGGACTGGGTCGCCACGCTCGGGACCGAGGATCGTGCTTTCCTCGCCGAACGTTACCTCCACCCGCAGCCGCGCCATGCGCTCGCCGATGCGCTGCAGCGCCATGCCTCGGCTGCCATGGACGTCTCCGACGGGCTCGTCGGCGATCTCGCCAAGCTCGTGAATGCCTCCGGCGTCGGCGCCGAGATCGATCTTGACGCGGTCCCGCTTTCGGGCGCGGCCCGCGCCGCGCTCATGGCTGTTCCCGCATTGGCGGAACTGGCCTGGACCGGCGGAGACGACTACGAAATTCTCTGCACGGCCTCAGAAAGGGAATATCCTGCTCTTGTTGCGGCAGCGGAAGGGGCGATGCTTCTTCTGACGCCGATCGGGCGGATCTCGGATGAGGCCGGCGTGGTGACTTATCGCGAGAAGGGTGAAGTGCGCAGCTTCGCGCAGGGCTCCTTCTCTCATTTCTGACAGCGGCGCATCATGGCGGCCGCGAGGCGCGTTGTGATGAACCAGCACTTCTCGGCTATCGACGGCGACAGGCTTGCCAAGCGCAATGCTCTGGTGCTGGCCGGCGCGCAGGCGCTTGGCGGCGCGAATCCTGCGATCATCGTCTCGCTCGGCGGCATCGTCGGTGCCCAACTCGTCTCCGACCAGGCTTTCGCCACCGTGCCGGTCAGCCTGCTCCAGCTCGGCATCGCCTCGGGCGTGATCCCGGCGGCGATGGTCATGCGCCGGCTCGGGCGGCGCAACGGCTACCTGATCGGTGCGCTCGTCGGCGCAGCCGGTGCGAGCATCGCGGCCGGCGGCGTCTCGCTGCGCCTGTTCTGGCTCTTCTGCCTGGGCACCTTCGTCTGCGGTCTCTACGGCTCCTTCGTCCAGAGCTACCGCTTCGCCGCGGCCGATACAGCGACCGACGCGTTCCGCCCCCGTGCGATCTCCTGGGTGATGATCGGCGGACTTGCTGCCGGCGTCATCGGCCCGCAATCGGTCTACTGGACACGCGACCTGACGCCGGCCGCGCCCTTCGCCGCGAGCTTCATCGCGCAGGGAGCGCTCGCATTGATCGCGATCCTGATCGTCTCGCGCCTGCGCGCCCCGCCGGTCGCCGCTGTCCGTTCGGGCGGCGGGCGCCCGCTCGGTGAGATCATGCGCCAGCCCAAGTTCATTGCCTCTGTCACGGCCTCGCTCGTCGCCTACGGCCTGATGAGCTTCGTGATGACGGCAGCGCCGATGGCGATGGTCGCTTGCGGCCATTCAGTCGGTGACGCGACGCTCGGCATCCAGTGGCATGTGCTGGCGATGTTCGGGCCGAGCTTCTTCACCGGCCGCCTGATCGCCCGTTTCGGCAAGGGTACGGTCACCGCCGTCGGTCTCGGCCTCACGGCACTCGCCGCCGTCGTCGGCCTTTCCGGCCTGAGCGTCGGCCATTTCTGGCTCGCCCTGATCCTGCTCGGAATCGGCTGGAATTTTGGCTTCATCGGCGCGACCGCATTGGTGACGGACTGCTACCGGCCGGAAGAGCGGGTGAAGGTGCAGGCCGCCAATGACTTCCTTGTCTTCGGCTCGGTCGCCATCGCCTCGTTCTCGTCGGGCGGCCTGCTCAGCCATGGCGGCTGGAGCGTCGTGAACTGGATGGTCTTCCCGCCGGTCGCGATTGCCCTCATGCTGGTGGCCTGGCAGCGCTTCCAGCGGTCCGCCACGGCCTGAGCCGCCGCTATTCCCGATCGGAGCAAACGCATGCACAACCGCGCCTTCCCGCACGCGACCGGCCAGGTTCCGCCCGGCGCCATCGGGCATAATCGCGGTGTCATCAAATCCAACTACGCCTTCATGCCGCCGGAGGGTGTGCTGGTCAGCCGCTTGCCGCAATACCGCGACACGATCGTGCGCGTCCTGACCGGGCCGGTGATGGGCGCGGCTTTCGCCCAGTATGTTCTCGAGATCGCGCCGGGCGGCGGCACGCCGGCCGCCTTCAGCGAGGACGGCATCCAGCATTTCTTCTACGTCCTTTCGGGTGAGGCCCGGATCGCGGTTGCTGGCGGCGCGCCGCAGGCGCTCACGACCGGCGGCTTCGCCTATCTGCCGCCCGCGACCGCCTTCACCCTGCGCAACGAGTCGGCTGAGGGCATTCGCGTGCTCGCCCTGCGCAAGCGCTACGAGGTTGCGCCGGGGCTCGCCGTGCCGGAGCCGATCGTCTCGCATCAGGATGCCGTGCCGATGGCGAATCACACCGGCATGGAGGGGCGCGGCTTCCAGTTCCTGCTGCCTTATGGCGACATGCGCTTCGATTTCGAGATGAACCTGATGTGGTTCAAGCCGGGCGTCTGCTTCCCGGCGGTCGAGACCCATGTGATGGAGCACGGGCTCTACATGCTGGAAGGGCAGGGGCTCTACCTGCTCGGCGCCGACTGGCATGAGATCTGGGCGCAGGATTTCATCTGGATGGGCGGTTTTTGCCCGCAGCAGTTCTACCCGACCGGCTACGGCGACGCCTGCTACCTGCTCTACAAGAACGTCAATCGCGACCTCGCCCTCTGAGCTTTCCCCAGCCGGCCTGACACCCGACGAAATTTGTAAGCCGGGGCGTTTGCGCTCCTCGCCGAAACTTGCCACAAATTCGCCTGACACTGGCGACGCGAGGCGGGCCTTGAGTCTTTGGGCCCGTTTTTTTCGCTGCCTGACGTCCAACGCTGCAAAAATGAGGAGCGACAGCGCTCCCGCCGACTGCAAGCTCTAGGGTCAGGAAATCGAATGTCAGCTCTGCTTCTCATCATCATATTGAGTGCGCTTTCCATAGCCTACGGCGTCTGGGCCTATGGCGATGTGATGAAGCGCGACGCCGGCAACCAGCGCATGCAGGAGATTTCCGGTGCGGTCGCCGAAGGCGCGCAAGCCTATCTCAAGCGCCAGTACATCACCATTTCGATGGTCGGCGTCGTGCTCTTCGTCGCGCTCGCCTGGCTGCTCGGCAAATGGGTGGCGATCGGCTTCCTGATCGGCGCGGTGCTCTCGGGCGTTGCCGGCTTCATCGGCATGAACGTCTCGGTGCGCGCGAACGTCCGCACGGCCCAGGCCGCGATGCAGTCGCTGGGCGAGGGCCTCGACGTCGCCTTCAAGGCGGGCGCGGTCACCGGCATGCTCGTCGCCGGCCTCGCGCTGCTTGGCGTCGCCGTCTATTACGGCATCCTGACCTCCTTCCTCGGATTCGAGGCCTCCAGCCGTACCGTGATCGATTCGCTGGTGGCACTCGGCTTCGGCGCCTCGCTGATCTCGATCTTCGCCCGTCTCGGCGGCGGCATCTTCACCAAGGGTGCTGACGTGGGCGCCGACCTCGTCGGCAAGGTCGAGGCCGGCATTCCCGAGGACGATCCGCGCAACCCGGCGACCATCGCAGACAACGTGGGCGACAATGTCGGCGACTGCGCCGGCATGGCGGCCGACCTGTTCGAGACCTATGCGGTGACGCTGGTCGCGACCATGGTGCTCGCCGCGATCTTCTTCGCCGGCCAGCCTGCGCTCGGCACGATGATGCTCTACCCGATGGCGATCGGCGCGGCCTGCATCGTCACCTCGATCATCGGCACCTTCTTCGTGAAGCTCGGCGCCAACCAGTCGATCATGGGCGCGCTCTACAAGGGCTTCATTGCCGCCGGCGTGCTCTCCGTGGGCGCGATCGCGGCCGTGAACTATGTCATGTTCGGCGGCTTCTCGGCCGCCTTCAAGACGGTGCAGGGCGTCAGCTTCACCTCGGGCGGGCTCTTCGCCTGCGCGCTGGTCGGCCTCGCGGTGACGCTGCTCATCGTCATCATCACCGAGTACTATACCGGCACCGGCAAGCGCCCGGTCGTCTCGATCGCCCAGGCCTCGGTGACCGGCCACGGCACCAACGTCATCCAGGGCCTCGCGGTCTCCCTGGAATCGACCGCGCTGCCGACGATCGTCATCATCGCCGGCATCATCGCCTCCTACAGCCTTGCCGGCCTCTTCGGCATCGCCATCGCCACCACCGCCATGCTGGCTCTGGCCGGCGTGGTCGTGGCGCTGGATGCCTTCGGCCCGGTGACGGACAATGCCGGCGGCATCGCCGAGATGGCGGGCCTGCCCAAGGAGGTCCGCCACTCCACCGACGCGCTCGATGCGGTCGGCAATACCACCAAGGCCGTCACCAAGGGCTATGCCATCGGGTCGGCCGGCCTCGGCGCGCTGGTGCTCTTCGCGGCTTACACCTCGGACCTGAACTTCTTCATCTCGGAGGCCAACAAGGCGGGCTCGACGGCCTTCCAGTACTTCAAGGGCGTCACCGTCGATTTCTCGCTGTCCAACCCCTATGTCGTCGTCGGCCTCCTGCTCGGCGGCCTCATCCCCTTCCTCTTCGGTGGCATGGGCATGACGGCGGTCGGGCGCGCGGCGGGTTCCGTCGTCGAGGAAGTGCGCCGGCAGTTCAAGGAGAAGCCCGGCATCATGGAAGGCACGGACCGGCCCGACTATGGCCGCGCCGTCGACATGCTGACCCGCGCCGCGATCAAGGAAATGGTCGTGCCCTCGCTCCTGCCGGTGCTGGCGCCGATCGTAACCTATTTCGTGATCTACTGGATCGCCGGCAAGAACAATGCTTTCGCGGCTGTCGGCGCCATGCTGATGGGCGTGATCGTCACCGGCATCTTCGTCGCGATCTCGATGACCTCGGGTGGCGGCGCCTGGGATAACGCCAAGAAGAGCTTCGAGGACGGCTTCGTCGACAAGGACGGGGTGCGCCATCTCAAGGGCTCGGAGGCTCACAAGGCCTCGGTGACCGGCGACACCGTCGGCGACCCCTACAAGGACACGGCGGGTCCCGCCGTGAACCCGGCGATCAAGATCACCAACATCATCGCACTGCTGCTGCTGGCGATCCTGGCGCATTCCTGAGCGCAGGCATCGACGATGCATTCCGGACCCGCGGCGAAAGCCGCGGGTCTTTTCGCTTCTAGGGGGTGGCAAGGCTGAAAAGCCCTTGAAGGCAACGGCTTAAGGGCGCCAATTGAATCAATCCGGCAAGCCCTTGAATCAAGCTCCGAAGCTACGGCCGGCTCCGTAGCGTTCCCGCATGCTTCGATGCCTCCCGGCTGGCATGGTCCCGCCAACTCCAGGAGGAACCATGTCCACGCAAATGCTCGACCAACCCGCTGCTATGCCGAACCGTGCCGTGGAGCTCACTCTCCTATTGGTTCTGGCGGGGCTCTGGGGCGGCTCCTACACTTTCATCAAGCTCGGCGTAGAGACGATCCCGCCGCTGACCCTGATCACCGCCCGGACACTGATCGCAGGCCTTGTCCTGCTCGTCGTCATTCGCTGGCGCGGCCTGCGGCTGCCGCGCGACCCTGCGACCTGGCGGATGTTCCTCGTTCAGGCCGGCCTCAACAGCGTCGTGCCCTTCACGCTGATCGCCTGGGCCGAGCGCAGCGTCGATGCGGGGCTCGCAACCATCCTGAGTTCGACCAGCCCGATCTTCGTCGTCCTGCTCTCCTGCCTGTCGGTCTCGGCCGAGCGCCTGACGGGCCTGCGCCTCGCGGGCATCGCGGCAGGCCTCGCCGGCACTGTCCTCATCGTCGGCGCGCAGGCGATGACGGGCTTTGGAGAGCAGCTCTGGGCGCAGCTGGCGCTGGTCGCTGCCAGCGTCTGCTATGGCGGGGCGGCGCTGTTCGGTCGCAGCTTCAAGGGGCTCGATCCGATCATGCCGGCGGCCGGATCGCTGTTCTGCGGTGCGCTCGTCCTGCTGCCGCTCAGCCTGATGCTGGACCGGCCGTGGACGCTGTCGCCCTCGGCACAATCGATCCAGGCGCTGATCGCGCTCTCGCTCGTCTCGACCGCGCTGGCCTTCGTGATCTATTTCCGGCTGATCGCGCGGCTGGGCTCGGTCGCGACGACATCCGTGGCCTATCTGCGCGTGCCGGCGGGCGTGCTGATCGGCATGGTGTTCCTCGGCGAGGCGCTGGCGCCGACCGCCTGGGCCGGACTTGTCCTCGTCATCGGCGGTGTTCTGGCGATGACGCTGCCGCTGCGCAACCGCGCTGCGGCAGGCTGATTGCGGCGGCCTGGCCTGAAAGCAAAAAAGCCCGCGGCCGGTGCCGCGGGCTTTTCCGATTGGGCGCTGGCGTTCTCGCTTACGCGCCGAGCGGGTTGAACTTGGTGACGCCCTTGAACAGGTTGCGCAGGAAGCTCTGCTCCTCGCCGCCTGTCGGGGTGGTGCGGCTGATGAAGTCGAAGATCACGCCGTCCTGCAGGCCGTAATGGGCGATGCGCTCGACCTTGAAGGCCTTGTTGAAATAGATCACCAGCACCTGCTGGTCGATGGTCTGCGGGTCCTGGAACTGGAACCGGCGGCGCATCGTCTGGCTGATATAGTAGAAGGTGCGGTTGCCGACCGTCGAGGTCGTCGAGGGGGTGCCGAGCGTCGTCAGCACGGCCTGCACGTCCATGCCGACCTTGACCTGCGCGATCAGCGCGTCGTCCATCACGAAGCCGCGCTTGAACACCTCGTTGATGCCTGACGAGGTCGGCAGCATGAAGCCGCTGGCATCGGGGCCGCAGCCGGCGAGCGCAAGGGAGGTGGTCGCAAGGGCTCCGAGCAGAGCCGTGCGGCGGGTGATCTGGGTCATGCGGGCACGATCCGAAAGGCGAGCACGGCTCGGGACGATCCCAAGCCGCTTGTCAAAAGGGTAAGGGTTGGCGTAACGCCCGAGGATGGCTTTGGCAAGGCGAGGACGCCCCGGGCAAGAGCGGGCGGGAGTAAACAAGTGATTTTCGGGTTGTTCGGCAAGCGCGCCAATCGGCGCTCTCCTGTGGACGCGCTGTTCGCACGGGTCGCAGAAGCTTCGCGCCTGCCTGCTCTCTATATCGAGGGCGGGATTCCCGACAGCTTCGAGGGGCGTTTCGAATCGCTGACCCTGCATGTTTTCCTGGTGCTGCGCCGCCTGCGTGAGTTGCCGCCCCCGGCAGCCGATCTGGCGCAGGACTTCGTCGATGCCTGCTTTGCCTATCTCGAGCTCGGCTTCCGCAATGGCGGCATCAGCGACATCGCCGTGCCCAAGAAGATGAAGAAGATCGGCCAGATGTTCTATGGCCGCGTGCAGGCTTACGAGGCGGCGCTGGCAGCCTCCGGTCCGGAGGCGCTGATCGAGGCGCTGGGGCGCAATGCCTGCGCGCCGGAGGCTGCGCCCGCCCTCGCAGCCTATATGCGGGCCGCCCGGGAGAGGCTCGTCACGGCCGATCTCGACGGCATCTTGAACCGGGACGATCTTTTCCCGGCCTTCTCGACCCCGGAGGTCGCTCATGACGCATGATCATTCGCCGGCTGCGCCGCTCAGGCATCCGATCCGCGTCGAGGCGATCCGTCCGCGCGGCAGCGAGGTCGTGGTCCGGGCCGAGGCGGAGCAATTGCCGGCCATCGCCGCGCAGCTCGGCTTGGTTTCCATCGAGTCGCTGGAGGCGCGCTATACGCTCTCGCGCAATGGCGAGCGTGTGAAGCTCTATGGCCGCATCGCTGCGCGCCTGCACCAGGCCTGCGTGGTGACGCTCGATCCGTTCCCGGTTCAGCTCGACGTGCCCGTTCAGCTCGATTTCGCCCCCGAGGAAGAGGTGGCGACCTTCGCGCGCCGCAACGAGCGGGACGATGCCGAGATCGATATCGAGGTGTTGCTGAACGAAGAGGACCCGCCCGAGGCGATCGTCGACGGCGTGATCGATCTGGGCGGCTTCACGCTGGAATTCCTGGCGCTGGCGCTCGATCCCTATCCGCGCAAGGCCGGTGCCAGTTTCGAGTCATCCGCGGGTGACACTGGCGCGGAATCGCCTTTCGCGGCGCTTGCAAAGTTGAAACGCGGTGTCTGAAGCGCTCTCCGGCCCTTGCGCTGCTTGCGGCATTGGCCCAAGTCGCTATTGTCCGGCCGGCACTGAGCCGTCCCGGATCGAAGGTCGGCCATTCCCGGGACACGCCAGAATTCCATGACAAGACCGGTTACAATCGCGCTCGATGCGATGGGCGGGGATCACGGCCCTTCCGTCGTCATCCCCGGCGCCGCCCTGATGCTTGAGCGCCGCCCGGATGCCCGCTTCGTCATCTTCGGCGACGAGAAGCAGGTTCTGCCGCTGATCGACCAGCACCCGAAGCTCAAGGCGGTCACGACCTTCCATCACACCGAGGTCTCGGTGAAGATGGACGACAAGCCGAGCCAGGCGCTGCGCTATGGTCGCTATAAGTCCTCGATGTGGCGCGCGATCGACGCGACCAAGACCGGGGAGGCGGATGTCACCGTCTCCGCCGGCAATACCGGCGCGCTGATGGCGATGTCGAAATTCTGCCTGAAGTCGATGCCGCAGGTCGACCGGCCGGCGCTCGCAGGCCTGTGGCCGACAGCGCGCGGCGAGAGCATCGTGCTCGATCTCGGCGCCACCATCGGCGCGGATGCCCGCCATCTCGTCGATCTCGCGGTGATGGGCGCGGCCATGGCCCGCGTCGTGCTCGACCTCGACCGGCCGACCGTCGGCCTGCTCAATGTCGGCGTCGAGGAGATCAAGGGTGTCGAGGCGGTCAAGGAAGCCGGGCGCATACTGCGCGAGAGCGACCTGCCGCATCTCTCCTATCACGGCTTCGTCGAGGGCGATGATCTCGGCAAAGGCACGGTCGATGTCGTGGTCACCGAGGGTTTTACCGGCAATATCGCGCTCAAGACCGCCGAGGGCACCGCCAAGCAGATCGCGGAGTATCTGCGCGCCGCGATGGGGCGTTCGCTGATGTCGAAAATCGGCTATCTTTTCGCCCGCGGCGCCTTCACGGCGCTGAAGGAAAAGCTCGATCCGCGCAAGTCGAACGGCGGCGTCTTCCTCGGCCTGGAGGGCATCGTCGTCAAGAGTCATGGCGGCACGGATGTGATCGGCTTCGCCAGCGCCGCCGAACTGGGTTATGAAATGGCACGCGAGGACCTGATGGCGAAGGTCCGCGAAATGGTCGCCGCGAGCACGCGCCCGGAATTGCCGGCCGCGCAGCCCGCCGAGACCGAATAAGGAACACCTCCTTGTCCATCCTGCGCTCTCAAGTCGTCGGCTGCGGCTCCTATCTGCCCGCGCGCATCGTCACCAATGCCGAGCTCGCCGCGCGTGTCGACACCAGCGACGAGTGGATCGTCCAGCGCACCGGCATCCGCCAGCGCCATGTCGCGGCCGATGACGAACCGACCTCCATCGTCGGCCTGAAGGCGGCGCAGGCAGCGATCACTGACGCCGGCATCGATCCCACCGAGATCGACCTGATCATCGTCGCGACCGCGACGCCGGACCACACCTTTCCCGCCACCGCGACGCAGATCCAGGCGGCGCTCGGCATCACGGGCGGCGCGGCTTTCGACGTGCAGGCGGTCTGCTCCGGCTTCGTCTTCGCGCTGGCGACGGCCGACAAGTTCCTGACCACGGGCGGCGCCCGCGCCGCCCTGGTGATCGGCGCGGAGACCTTCTCGCGCATCCTCGACTGGGAGGACCGCGCCACCTGCGTGCTGTTCGGCGACGGCGCCGGCGCCGTGGTGCTGAAGGCGGCGCCGGGCGAGGGGACGCTGGCGGATCGCGGCATCCTCACCACTCATATCCGCTCGGACGGCCGCTATAAGGACAAGCTCTATGTCGACGGCGGGGCGGGCTCGACCAAGACGGTCGGCTTCCTGCGCATGGAAGGCAAGGAGGTCTTCCGCCACGCCGTCACCAATCTGGCCGAGACGGTGCGCCACACCTTCGAGCAGACGGGCCTGTCGGGCGCCGATATCGACTGGTTCGTGCCGCACCAGGCCAATCGCCGCATCATCGATGCCACGGCCGACAAGCTCGGCATCAGCCATGACCATGTCGTCGTCACGGTCGATCGTCACGGCAACACCTCGGCAGCCTCGATCCCGCTCGCCCTGGCCGAGGCTCATGCCGATGGCCGGATCAAGCAGGGACAGCTCGTGTTGATCGAGGCGATGGGCGGCGGCTTCACCTGGGGCTCGGCCCTGATCCGCTGGTGACGTTGCGGCAGTAAACTCTCGAAAATTGTCATGAAACATCGCTATTTAGGGTCAGATCCGGCCTGAGGCGGCACAATGGCCGTCCTTGAGGATTGACCCGCGCGACGGGGGCGCCTAGCGTCCGCCGTCCGTAATGGCGAAAGGCCGGCGGTTTTCCGCTGCGTCTGCAATACGCCTTGGAGGATATGAATGGCGGGGCAAACGGTCACTCGCGCGGACCTGTGCGAGGCTGTCTACCAGAAGATCGGCTTGTCGCGGACGGAGTCGTCGAAGCTCGTCGAAGCGGTGCTCGACGAGATCTGCGACGCGGTCGCGCGCGGCGAGAATGTGAAGCTCTCTTCGTTCGGTTCTTTCGTCGTACGAGACAAAGGCGAGCGAATCGGGCGTAATCCGAAAACTGGCGTTGAGGTGCCGATTGAGCCGCGTCGCGTGATGGTGTTCAAACCCTCGAACGTGATGAAGGCCCGCATCAACGGGCAGACGGGTGAGGGTGAGACTGAGTGAGCCTGGAGTTCCACGCCGGCGATACCGAGGCCGAATTGGACACCAAGAGCCCAGATGCCTTCCGGACCATCAGCGAGGTCGCAGAAGACCTCGACATACCACAGCACGTGCTTCGTTTCTGGGAGACCCGCTTCAACCAGATCAAGCCGCTGAAACGTGGCGGCGGGCGCCGCTACTACCGGCCCGACGACGTCGCCCTGCTGAAGGGTATCCGGCGCCTGCTCTATGGCGAAGGCTATACGATCAAGGGCCTCCAGCGCATTCTGAAGGAACAGGGGCCGCGCCATGTCCAGGCGATCGGACGCGGCGCGCCGATCGGCGCCATGGGCGGCACAGCGCCGGCTGCTGCGCCGGGCGTGCCGGGCGACATGGCCGAGGCCTCGCCCGAGCGGACGGCGCCTTACCGGCAGCCCGTTCCTGAAGGGCTTGATGACGTCTCCATCCTGACGGCGGTGATGAAGGAGCTCGGCGAGTGCCGGCGCATCCTTGAACAGGCCCTGCAGCCCGCGCCTGACGCGGCCTGACGACAGGCGGCACACGCCGCCCGGTCGCGTTACGACCAGCGCTTTCCGCAGCTGACGTGTTGGCCCGTGGCCGGAAGCCCGAAAGCGCTCAGCTCTGCGGCGCTTCCTCAGCTTCGGTGCGTTGGGCGGGCTCGCGGCGGGTGACGGCCTTGTGCTTTCCGCGGCCGAGCGGGCCGGCTTTCTTGAGCGGGACCAGGCTGGCGAGCACCGGATTGGGATAGTGCTCCAGCGTCGACCCGGTCGCTGCGTCCACGCCCATTCCGACAACGCCGCCGATCAGGATGTTTCCGGCGAAGCCGGCCGCGCCGGCGCCAGCGATGCGCGTGGAGACAGGCACCTGCAGATCGGCATAGCCCTCTTTCGAGAAGCTGACGACGAACTCGGATTTGCGGCTGACCTCCCAGGTGCAGGGCGTCGCTGTGCAGGCATGCCCGAGCGACGAGCGGGCTTCGGCGCCGCCCGGTTCGCTGCTGATGGTGATCTGGTTCGTCGTGCCGCGTGTGACGGTCGCGCAACCACCCAATGCCGCAGCCACGGCAGCTGCGCCAAGAACGCGAATGATCAGCATGTTAAGCCCCTTACCCCGGTGCTTAGCTAGGTTCGCTCGCGGCAGAAGAGCAAGGCGACCATGCGTGCGGGCTGTGTACAACTTGCACGCGCGCCAGATTCGCAACCTTGATGTACCAAGGCCGCAACATAGGTTCGATGAGCCGGGAATGATCTCGGTTGCCTGTTGGACGCGGATCGCCGCGCCACATCCCCGGGAGCGCCGGCATGGCTTGGCTCTATCTGTTCGTCGCGGGCCTGTTCGAGGTCGGCTGGGCCATCGGCCTGAAATACACCAACGGCTTCACCCGGCTCGTCCCGACCCTGTTCACTGGCGCGAGCATGGTCGTCAGCCTCGGCCTGCTGGGGCTTGCCCTGAAATCGCTGCCGGTCGGTACGGCCTATGCGGTCTGGACCGGTATCGGCACGATCGGGACGGCGATCCTCGGCATTGCCCTGCTGGGAGAGCCGGCAGGCGCCTTGAGGCTGGCCTGCATCAGCCTGATCGTCGCGGGCATCGTCGGGCTCAAGCTGGTCTCGGCCTGACGGCTGGGCCTCAGCTGCGCCGCCAGGATGCGGGCCAGTAGCCGCCACGCTCCAGCAGCACGATCAGCAGGACGATCACGAGCGTGACCGCGAGGGTCATCAGCTTCGCGTTCCAGGGCACGCCGCGGCCGACGAGCCAGATCAGGCTGAGGCCGACGATCAGGGGTATGACGATCTCCATCTGGCGATCGTAACCTGCGCAGCGGCCGGGCTGCAATCGCCGCCTCTACCTTTCGAAGCCCGCCGGCGGGCCTCGCCCTAGAATGTCGCCAGGACGAGATTGACGCCGAGCGTCGGCCCGAGCTTGGGCGGGATGATGTTGAATGTCGCCCCGTCCTGGCTGATCGAGGCATGGGCGGAGAGCCCGAGATTGAAGCCGCCGAAGAGGTCGATCTGCGCGCGTTTGAACGGGCCGATCGGTGTCTCGGTCTTGAGCACGTGGATGACCGCCTTGCCCTCCACATTCGCTCCCGCGGACACCTCGCCGGCCGCGCCACCCATGCCGACCGCGCCATTGGCGCTGGCCCAGAGATTGGCGTTGATGCCTGCTTCCAGCCAGTCCGCGATGACCAGCGTCGGCGTGGCGATCTCCACCCTGGTCTTCCAGGTCCCGGTCAGCTTCAGGTTCTGCTGGTCGAAGTCGATGTCGCCTTCCATCTTGAAATAGGGACTGAAGAACTTGGGCGCGCGCGGCTGGACGATCTTGTTGATGCTGTAGGTGAGCGTGAGCTTGCGCAGGTCCTTGGTGGTGCCGATGACCTGGATCGATTGCGGCATCGTCCCGTCGAGCTTGAGCTGGTCCAGCAAAGCCAGCGGCGTCTTCAGCGCCTTGGGGACCACGCCATGAGCCATCATCGTCGCTGTCTTCAGGCCGATATGGCGCAGCTCCAGCTTGGGTATGTCGAGCCCGGTCTTCTCGAGGCGAGGCAGGGAGGTCCAGCTCTGGATGTCGTTGCGCCGCGTCAGCAGCTTGCCGGCGGTATCGAGCAGCGGCGGCAGTGGCAGGGCCTTGCCGGTGAAGGCGAAGGCATCCGCCGGCAGGTCGAGCGTCAGGATCTGCGTGACCTTGACGACTTCGAACAGGCGGCTGCCCGTCAGGTTGCCGACGCTACCGTCGTCGAACAGCCCGCAGGCGCGCTGGAAGGTCTTGACCGCACTTTCGGTGTTGTCGCCGAAGATGCCGTCGACCTTGAGGTTGTTCTTGCCGCCATTCATGAAATTGATGGCGTTCTGGATCGCCGCCGTATTGTTGCAGCGCGACCCCTTCGAGACGGATTTCTTGGCAGGCCCGGACATGTTCAGCCTCCGTCGCGGCCAGCCCTGACGGTCACGGGAGCGACCGTAGCGCCGCGATTGCGGCGGCGCCCGGTCCAGGCTGCCGCCTCCATGCAGAGCTAGCACTGCCGGAGCCGTATGCTCGTCATCCACATGACGGAGGGTCGGGCGAAGAGGTGCTCAGGATGCGGCTGTGTCCGCCGCGGCGCTGTCTGGCGTCGCGCTCCGGCCGATCGGCAGCCCGCCTTCCACCAGTGGCTTCAGCCGCCCGAGCTCGACCGCGAGGAAATCGAGAAAGAGCCTGACGCGAGGCGTGTGCCGCATGTCCGGATGGGTCAGCAGCCAGAGATCGGCGGCAAGGTCGGGGTCCGGCTCACCGAGCCGCCTGAGAGCAGGGCGCGTATCGCCGATGAAGCAGGGCAGGAAGCCGACGCCGATCCCGGCCTCGACCGCCTCGGCCAGGCCGAGCACGGTGTTGAGCCGGTAGACGACGCGCTCCGGCGCGACATGGCGGGCGAGATAGCGCACCGCGCTGAGCATGGTGAACTGGTCGCCGAGCGAGACCCAGCTGCGCTCCCACAGGCTTTCGCGGGAAGGCGGTTCCGCATCGGGAAAGTCGGCGGCGCGGCCGTAGAGCGCCCAGGCGATCCGGGCCGGCTTGCGGCCGATCAGCGTCTCCGGCGGACTATCGGTGGCGCGGATCGCGACATCGGCGTCGCGCTTGGAGAGATTGGCGGCCTGGTTGCCGATCAGGATATCGAGCCGGATATCCGGGCACTGCCCGAGGAAGCGGGCGAAGAGCGGCGTCAGCAGGTCGACCAGCAGGGAGTCGTTGGTGGCGACGCGCAATTCGCCGGCCGGCTTGATCTCCTGTCCGGCGAGCTTGCGGGCAAAGGCGGTGATGTCGTCATCGACGCGGCCGGCGAGCTGGATCATCTCCTCGCCGGCCGGCGTCGCGACATAGCCGCTGCGATGGCGCTCGAACAGGCGGGTGCCGAGCGCCTCCTCGATCTGACCGAGACGGCGGAACACCGTCGAGTGGTTGACGCCGAGCGCTGCCGCGGCTGCCGGCAGCGCTCGTTTGTCGGCGATCGCCTTGATCAGGCGGAAATCGTCCCATGCCAGAGGCTTCGCGGCTTGATTCATCCGCTCACTCTCGGCCAAGGCGCGAGCCCCTTCAAGGCGGGTTCGCGTCACGCCAGGGCCGGCTTGGCGGTGGTCGAAGCGCGCGAACCGGTGACGGCGAGCGCGCCATCGCCGATCAGCACATGCGCCAGCGCGGTGAGCGCCAGGAAGGCGGGATATTCCCAGCCGCCATTCGGAGCATTGAAGACCCAGCCGTTCGGGGCGTGGATCGCGAGAGCGCCGAGCAGGACCGGCAGCAGCGCCGCCGAGACGAGGCGGCCATGGAAGCCGACGAGGATGGCGATGCCGCCGAGAAGCTCGGCCAGCATGATCGGCCAGGCGAGGAAGCCGGGCAGGCCGACCTGACCGAGGAAGCCGGTGAAGCCGGCCGGCGTGAAGATGACGAGCTTGAGATAGGCGTGGGCGATGAACATCAGGCCGAGCGCGACGCGCAGGCCTAGGGCGCCATAAGGGGCGAGGCGATTGTCGATCATGGGAAGTCTCCTGAAACGGGACCGGTTGGTCTCGGGGCAGACGATCGGGCAGCCTGATCCGCAAATCAAATTGTCAATTAGCGATTATCAGATTGCATTGGTGCAATGAATTGCCTCTGGCGTTCGGCCACCTTCATGCCGATCTTCCGGCCAACGGAGCGGATGCCCCGCTCATCGTGATCAGGACAACGGAGGACCCAAACCATGCAGATCAACGGCCTTCACCACGTCACCGCCATTTCCGGCCCGGCGCGCCGCAATCTCGACTTCTACAGCCGCGTGCTCGGCTTGCGCCTCGTCAAGAAGACGGTCAATTTCGACGATCCCGGCACCTATCACCTCTATTTCGGCGATGTGGATGCCGCGCCCGGCTCGATCCTGACCTTCTTCCCCTGGGAGCATGCCGCTCCCGGCCGCCTTGGCATCGGCGAGACGCAGGAGACGGTCTTCCGGGTTCCGGAAGGCTCGATCGGCTTCTGGGCTCATCGCTTCGTCGAGCAGGGCGTGCCGCATGAGGTGCCGGTCAAGCGCTTCGGCGAGACCGTGCTGAGCTTCCGCGATCCGGACGGCATGAGGCTCGCCCTCGTCGGCCTGCCGGGTGTCGAGAAGGAGCCGGCCTGGGCCAACGGTGGTATCCCCGCCGAGCATGCGCTGCGCGGCTTCCACAGCGTCAGCCTGCTGCTGGCCGATGCTGCGCCGACGGGCGCCATCCTCGACGACGTCTTCGGCTTCACCGAGATCGGCCGCGAGGACACGCTGATCCGCTACGCTGCAAAGGGCACGGCGATCGGCGGGGTGCTAGACCTGCGCGTCGCCGGTGGCTTCCTGCCGGCCCGGCAGGGTACCGGCTCGGTCCACCATATCGCCTTCCGCGCGGCCGATGACGCCGCGCAGGAGGAGATGGTGCGCCGCCTCGTTCAGAACCATGGCATCAGCCCCACGGAACAGCGCGACCGGAACTATTTCCGCTCGGTCTATTTCCGTGAGCCCGGCCATGTCCTGTTCGAGATCGCGACCGACATCCCCGGCTTCGCGATCGACGAGCCTGCCGCCGAGCTCGGCCGTTCGCTGAAGCTGCCGCCTCAGTACGAGGCGCATCGCAAGGAGATCGAGGCGGTCCTGCCCGCTCTCGGCTGACGAAACCCGCCGCCCGCCATCCAGGCGGGCGGCGGAGTGACACCACGACGCCCTGCCTGCTTGTTGCAAGGGGCAGGGCGGCTCCGCTTGATGAAGGGAGACGACCATGACCACCACGACCGTCGATACCGATTTCATCCATGTCTTCGAGCCCGGCCGTGATCCGGCGCGCCGGCCATTGCTGCTCCTGCACGGCACCGGCGGCGACGAGCGTGATCTCCTCTCGCTCGGCCGCACCGTCGCGCCGGGCGCAAGCCTGCTCTCGCCGCGCGGCAAGGTCGTGGAAGGTTCGGCACCGCGCTTCTTCCGCCGTCTTGCCGAGGGCGTTTTCGACGAGGCCGATCTCAAGCAGCGTACCGACGAGCTGGCGGAGTTCGTGCTGTGGGCGCGTGCGCGCTACGGCCTGCCGGCGCCGATCGCGCTCGGCTTCTCCAACGGCGCCAATATCGCGGCGGCTCTCCTGCAGCAGCGACCGGAGATCCTGGCCGGTGCGGCGCTGCTGCGCGCGATGGTTCCCTTCGCGGAGGCGTCTCCCGCCGATCTCGCGGGCAAGCCCGTGCTGATCCTGTCGGGCGCGCTCGATCCGATCGTGCCGAAGAGCAATGCCGAGACGCTCGCCTGGCGGCTCTCGGAAAACGGCGCGGCCGTCGAGCACCGCGTGCTGCCGGCCGGCCACGGCCTCGGGCAGGCGGATATCGGACTGCTCGGCGACTGGCTGGCACGCAACTGACGCGCGGGCGGCATCGTGGGCATAGTTCCGCGGTGCCGCTTCTCGCGGCGCGGCCGTTCTTAGTCGATCAGGGGCATCAGAATGGCCATCGTGATGGCCAGAAGCACGAGCATGCGCAGCAGAACGGCGCGCTGGCTCGAAACAGGAATATCCACTGAACGCGACACCGCACGCATCTTCGACCTCCCAATCGACGCTACGTCAGGGGATCGTGGAACGAGACGGTACGCCTGGCAAGCCTGCAGGCGATGCTAGAAGGTGGACAACTATACCGGTTAGGGGTGCTGCTACGCGCCGGCCAGCACATTGCCGACCGGGTCCGCGACGATGACGCGGCGGGCCTTGCAGGCCTGCTCGGCCATCAGAATCTGGTCGATCCGGCGACGATACTCGGCCCAGGACCCAAGGCTCAGACCGCAATTGGCACAGGAAACGATACTCGCATCGCTCAGAGCGTGCGGAATCGACACGCCCGGCGAGCCGCAATCCTCGCAATGGAACCCGTCTTGTCTCAACGCGATACCGTCCGTGCTCATGGATGACGTTACGGCAATTCGCGTGCCGCGACGGTATCAAGAGCCATTGGAGATGACTGTCGGCTGAACGTGCGGTTCAGGATCGAGCGCGGTCGTTCAATCGATCGCCGAGGCCTGTTCGCGATGCTCGTGCAGCTGGTCCCGTTCGGTGTCGTAACCGGTCGCGGTTACCAGGCGCAGGACAGGCCTGCCGGCCGGCTGGAGCGCGGGTTGGTCCTTGCGGCTGGCCGCCGCACGTCGAATCTGGGCCCGTCGCGCGATGAGCGACATCTGCTGCTTGTGTTTCATGACCGAACTACCTGGCGCCGCATGAGCATCATTTCCCGAACCCGGCGCTCCGCGCACCCCCCATTTGGGGGAGGCGTCTGCGCCTGGCGATCGATTGGCCTGCGGATGCGAGCCGCCCGGATCGTTTCGACGGCCTGTGCAAGATCGTGTCGAAGCGCATTGCATCTGCGGCGCCTCGCCACTATAAGCCGAGCCGTCGGAGCGTAGCGCAGCCCGGTTAGCGCACTTGTCTGGGGGACAAGGGGTCGGAGGTTCGAATCCTCTCGCTCCGACCATTCTACTGCCGGAAATCGTTGAGAAATGCCGCTTCGTCAGATTTGGGCGAATCGCGAATTTCTGCGACCGAGCGGCTCCATTTGCGACTCGTCTGCTGGATGACTGTTCCGCCTCGTGGGGAAGCCCGCAGCGTGGAAACGAGGCTTGGCGATCGCGATTCCATCCTGAAGATGAACGCGAGAGAACAAATCCGTTCAGGCGGCGTTATCCTGCTGTCTGCTTCAATCGTTGAAGCAAAAGGAGATCGTCATGCGTCGGTATGTGACCTCGGTTCTGCTTGGGGCTGGTTTGGCCGCAATCGTGGCTTCGGCCCAGGCCGGCGAAGCCTTGCCGCAGGACGTTGCGGGGCGCCTCGACAAGGCGCCGGTGGAATTCTCGATGTCCGCAGCGAAGCGCGAGCGCCTGATGATCATTCAGGAGAACATGGCTCGTCAGCGGCAATATGGCCGCGGCGGCTATGGCTACGGTCGTGGCGGCGGAGGGTATGGTTATGGTCGCGGAGGCGGCTACGGCCAGGGCTATGGTTACGGCCCACGATATGGTGGTGGGCCGCGACTTGATCCTCACCCGTCGATATTTGGTTGCGGCGGCGTTCCTTGCGGCCAGCGGTGGTGATTTCGGCATCGCGTTGGGCCGCGGTCCTATTTCGCGGCCTTGATGGCGATATCGAGAGGGCTGTCCGCTGGCGGGCGGCCCTCTGGACCATTTGGGTGTGCTATCCTGGCGCCGGCTTCTGGCAGTATCGATCGGCCGCAGAATTGGCGCGCGGGTTTCGATCCGCGTAGCGATCGCTTCAGGCGGGCGTTTTGGGTGCCGACAACGCAGCTCCCTTCATTAACCCTTGATTAAGCTAGTCGTTGCAGCCGCCTGGCCGGGCGATCAATGTCGCCGTGGACGGGGAGGCGTGCAGAGGCGGAAGCGATCATGTCCATGGCAAGTCTGGCGATCACGGATACCGGACGGCAGCGTCGCGCCGTCGCGCAGCCGGCTGGCTCGCTTGCGACCTTCTTCAGCGAGATCAAGCCCGACTGGCACTCGCAATGGGCCTGGGATCGCTACGAGGCGACCATTCTCGGGCTGGCCCATCAGTTCGGCCTGCGCAGCGTCTGCGAGATCGGGGGCGGCCGCGATCCGCTGTTCACGCAGGAGCAGGCCGCCCGCAACGGCATCGATCTCATCGTCAACGACATCGATGCGGGCGAGTTGGCCCTGACCGGGCGTGGACTGAAGACCGCGCGCTTCGACATCGCCGGCGATCTCTCCGAGCCCGATGTCCGGCGCGGCGGCTACGACATGATGGTGTCGCGCATGGTCTTCGAGCATGTCGACGGGGTCGAGCGCGCCTGGCACAACATCCACGAATTGCTCGCGCCCGGTGGCGTGGCCTTGGCGTTTTTCCCGACCTTGTGGGCTCCCGTCTTCGCGCTGAACCACATTCTGCCGGAGAAGGCCTCGCGCGCCATCGTGCATGCCCTGTTCCCGGCACGCCGCGATGGCGGCGGCGACCCGAAGTTCCCCGCGCTCTACGATTGGTGCCGTGGCGATCCGGCCTTGCTCGAGCCGATGCTGAAGCAGGCCGGCTTTGCCGACATCCATGTTCAGCGCTTCTGGGGACACGGCTATTTCGACCGGATGCCGGGACTCAAGCAGGTTGACCACGTCTTCAACGCTCTCGCGGCGCGGATCGGTTGGAACTTCGTGACCACCCACGCCTATGTCGTGGTCCGCAAGGGCAGGGGCTGAGCTAAAGTCGCTGCGGCGCAGGCCTGCTCCGCCCCTGCGCGCGACCCGCACCTTCTAGCTGGCGATGCGACGGGCTTCCCGGCCTTCGCTCCAGCTTGATCCATCGCTTGCCGCGCGCGTTCGGCGCGAGTTGCTCAAGGACGAGGGAAGCCGGAACCAGCGCCCCATCGGGCGTTCGACCCAGCGATAGAGCAGGGCGGACGCCAGCGCCGCAACCGTCATCGCGGCGACGATATAGAGTTCCAGCGGCAGCGCCCCGCCCACCAGCTTGACCCAGACCTCCCGCAGCGGCCGCAGCGCGAAGGGGTGGAAGAGGTAGAGGCTGTACGACGCATTGCCGAGGCCGGTGAGCAGGAGGGCCAATCGCGGCGGAGGACCGCGATAGAGCGTCGCGCCACCGACGATCAGGGCGGCGGGCAGGCCCCAGCGTAGCGCAGGCGGGACCGCATCCTGTCCGTCGAGCCCGTGGAACTTGAACATGCCGGCGAAGCCGAGAGCGACCAGCAGCACGGCGCTTGCGGCCGGCAGTCGGATCCCCTGTCGATAGACCAGCGCCAGCAGGCAGCCGAACAGGAATTCGAGGATGATCTGCTGGGTCCAGAAGGCGAGCTGAACCTGCTCCGGCTTCAGTAACGCGCCGGCCAGGGCGAGGCCGGAGATGACGAGCGCAAGCGCGATCATGCCGCGTCGCAGGGGCAAGAGCATCGCGCCGGCGAACAGCGCGTAGAAGAACATCTCCAGGTTCAGCGTCCAGCCCAGCGCCATCACCGGCCTGATCTCGTCGCCTCCGCGCAAGCTCGGGACGAAGAGATAGGAGGCGAGGATATGCTGCCAGTCGCCGAGCGGCACGTTGAGCAGCCGGGGTGCGATCAGGCCGCCGACCAGCAGGACGCTGGTCAGGAGCCAGTAGAGCGGCACGATCCTGGCGATGCGCCGGGCGAGGAAAACGCGCCAGGCGCCCGGCCGGCCGAACAGGTCGGCCGAGGTATGGACCATGATGAAGCCGGAAATCACGAAGAAGATGTCGACGCCGATGCCCCAGTGCATGAAGCTAGGGTCGATGGCAGGCAGGCCGATGCGCGGGCCGATGGCCTCCGTCTCGTGGGCGGCGTGGCCGAAGACGACCAGCAGTGCGGCGATGGCGCGCAGAGCCTGGATGGTCTCGATCTGTCCGGCCGGCGCGACTGCGCTCGCCGAAGGCGCTGCCGCGGTCATGGCCGCTCCTCGCCGCCGCTGCCACCCGGCCCCAGCGCCGCCAGGCCCCAGATCAGGCCGAGCAGCATGTAGA
Organism: Allobosea sp. 47.2.35; assembly: GCF_024655635.1. Lineage (GTDB taxonomy): Bacteria > Pseudomonadota > Alphaproteobacteria > Rhizobiales > Beijerinckiaceae > Allobosea. The sequence continues at coordinate 121,121 of NZ_JANLGI010000002.1, forward strand.
GATGCCGCCAGTGGTCGCTGTCGATCTGGAAGCCTTGCAGGATCGTCACGAAGAGCACGGACCAGATCGCGATGGCATGCAGCTGCGTCGGCCCCGGCCGGAAGACCACCCGCCAGCCGACATAGCAGGTCGCCACCATCAGGCTGACCCAGGACAGGCCGCCGAGCCAGCCATAGGAGGCGAAGGCGTTGATATAGACGTTATGCGGGTCTGCCTGGTTGAATATCCAGCGGAACTGCAGCGGTCCGAAGCCATTGGGCGCATCCAGAAGCATCGGGATGGCGCGCAGCTGGTTGCCGAAGCGGCCGGTGACGCCCTGGTCGTAGTCCTGGTTGAGGCTGGCGCGTGCGTCGAAGACGCTGCGGATCTCCTCGAAGGACAGTGCGACGAGCAGCGCCGCGAACATCGCGACGAGCGCCGCGATCGACATCGTGACGATGCGTGCCCGGCGGGCGGCATCGGGCGCGGTCAGGAAGGTGAGAACGACCATCAGGGCTGCCGAGACGACGAGCACGCCCCAGGCCCCGCGGGAGAACGTGAAGAACAGCGCAGCGAGCGGGACGCTGAGCGTGATGAGGCCGCGCAGCATGCCGACCTGCCCGGTCAGGATGCGTTGCAGCACATAGACGATCGGCAGCGCCAGATAGGGCCCCAGCACGTTGGGGTCCTTGAACGTACCCGACGCACGCCCGTAGAGCGTGAAGGTCGAGCCGAGCCCGGCAACGTCGAAATAGCCGAGCAGCGCTGCGAACCCGGCGACCCATGCGGCGAAGAGATAGCCCCGGCGCAACGTCTCCAGCCGCCCGGCCGCATCCTGCGACATGATGCCGGCGATGAAGACCGCCGTGATCATCAGGTAGACCGAGACGGCGGTGAAGCGCACCGCGTCGCCGTCGCCCATCCAGGGAATGAGCGAGAAGATGCCGCCGATATTGTAGCCGAGCAGCAGCACGGCCAGAGGCAGGAGCTTCTGCGAGAACCGGATACCCGTCAGCGCGAAGACGAACAAGGCCAGCAGGAAGACGATTTCGTAGGGCGAGGGCTCGATCAGCGCGAGCCCGCTGGAGGCGCCGAGCAGCCACAGCGTCCCGCGCTTGATAGCCGCGTAGGAGACGGTCAGGCGCGCCGGCCGCTCGCCGTGCGGCGGATGTTGCGCCAGCGCGCTCAATAGGCGTTCTCGTTCTTGGTCAGCAGGGAGAACGGCGTCTTGGCGAGAATGTAGAGGTCGAGCAGCACCGACCAGTTCTCGATATAATAGAGATCGTGCTCGACGCGGCGCTGGATCTTCTCGTCCGTGTCGGTCTCGCCGCGCCAGCCGTTGATCTGGGCCCAGCCGGTGATGCCGGGCTTGACCTTGTGGCGCGCGAAATAGCCGTCCACGACCTGCTCATAGGCGCGGTTCGAGGCCTTGGCATGGATGGCGTGGGGCCGCGGGCCGACCAGCGAGAGATCGCCCTTGAAGACGACGTTGATCAGCTGGGGCAATTCGTCGATCGAGGTCTTGCGGATGAAGCGGCCGACCCGCGTCACGCGCGGATCGTCCTTGGTGACCTGCTTGGCCGCGGTATGGTCGGCCATGTCGTTGCGCAGCGATCGGAACTTGAGGACGTCCACGGTCTCGTTGTTGAAGCCGTAGCGCTTCTGGCGGAAGAAGACGGGCCCCTTGGTGTCGAGCTTGATGGCGATCGCGGTCGCCAGCATCACCGGCGAGAGCGCGATCAGCGCGAGCGTGCCGACGACCTTGTCGAAGGCCCATTTCACGACGATGTCCCAATCGGCGATCGGCCGGTCGAAGACGTCGAGCACCGGGACGGCGCCGAAATAGGAATAGGAACGCGGCCGCAGGCGCAGCTTCGACATATGAGCGGAGAGGCGGATGTCGATCGGAAGCACCCAGAGCTTGCGCAGCATCGTCAGGAGCCGCGCCTCTGCCGAGATCGGCAGGGTGAAGATCACGAGGTCGAGTTTGGTTCGGCGCGCGAATTCGACGAGGTCGTCGATCGTGCCGAGCTTGGGATAGCCGGCGACGAGATCGGGCGAGCGGTCGTCACTGCGGTCGTCGAACACGCCGCAGATGCGCAGGCCCGTATCCTTCTGGCTTTCCAGGGCGCGGATCAACGCCTCGCCGGCCTCGCCGCCGCCGACGATCGCGGTGCGCCGCTCCAGGCGGCCCGTTCGGGTGAGATGGCGCACACCCGCCATCATCACCACGCGACCCGCGATCAAGGCGCCCGCGCCAGCGAAATAGAAGCCGATCAGCCAGCCGCGCGAAACCTGGTCGCCGATCTTCAGAAAAAAGAAGGCCGCGAGCGCGACCAGGAACAGCATCGTCCAGCCGGTGACCAGCCTGACGGCGCTGCCGATGACATGGCGCAGCGCGCCGATCGGATAAAGCTGCAGCGCCTGGAACAGGGCGAGCGAGCCGAGCGCCAGTGCGCCGACGGTCACCTGATAGGGCAGCGTGTAGTCGACCTTGCCGGCAGCGTAGAGCCAATAGACCAGCCCGCCGGTCCCGAGCACGGCGATCAGGTCGAGCAGCCGGGCGGCACCTTCGATCATCACCGGGGAGAGCGTGGGCTTGACCGGGATCGCCGCGATACGCTCGGCCAGCGGATGGAACCGCCGCGTCTGGCTCTGGTCGGCTCCGCCGAACATCCCCGGCGAGGCCGAGGCGGCCGCATCCGCCTTCATAATATCGCGGACGTCGAAAGTCCCCATGACCCTACACCTCAACTCGGAGCGCCACGCAGGGGGGCAGCGATCCCGGTTCGGCTCTACCCGAAATTGCTCACGGAACATTTAACCCGACCGCTTGCTGTTTCCGGGGATTCGTAAACCTCGGAGACGCTCCGGCGGCCTCTCCGGAGCGCTTTCGGCACGATGCCGAAACGCGGTGGCGAAAAAGTGGATTTTGTCTTGCCCGGCCAGTGATTTGGCGCAGGTTCGAAGCCGGCGAAAAAGTCGTCGTTTCCCGCAAGTGATTGTTATTGCAAGTGATCGCGAGTTGACACTCCGCTGTCGGACAGGCATATTGGTTTTCGATGAGTGTCTGAGAAGCACATATTGCTCGTAAAGAGCGCCGCGCCCGAACAGGTGTTTTATCTGTGGTGCCGGCTGCTGGAGAAAATCTCCGGCCCGTTCTTCTTTTCGGATCTGTCGATTTAAAACTCTAACGATTGCTTGGCTGTCCCTGCGTCGCACCCGTGACGTTCAGCGCCGGCTTCGCCCGTGTGCAACATGTCTTTTCATTGGTTGGTTCTGCTCGCGGCCATTGCCGTCGAGATCGTCGCGACGGCCGCGCTGAAGTCGGCTGTCTCCACCTCATGGCTCGTCGGCACCTTGCCGCTGCTCCTGATCGGCCTGTCTTTCGTCCTGCTCAGCGTCGCGCTGCGCGTCATTCCCATGGCGGTCGCCTATGCCGTCTGGGAAGGTCTCGGCATCGTCGGCATCGCGCTGATCGGCCATGTGCTCTTCGGTGAGCACCTGACCGCCGCGCGTGCGGCCGGCCTTGCCGCAATCCTCGCCGGCATCCTGCTGATCGAGAACGGAGTGGGGCACGAACGCAGCGAGGAACACGGGAGGCTCGTGTGACCGCCTCCTTCGTGCAGGCCGCGCCTTTTCTCTGGCTCCTGCTCGCCGTCGCGCTCGAAATCGGCGGCACCTACCTGCTCAAGCTCTCGGACGGCATGACCCGTCGCACGATGGGGGCCGGCGGCATCGTCCTCGTCATGGGCGCCTTCGCGGCCCTCGCGAAAGCCATCGAAGGGATGGACCTTTCGGTCGCCTATGCCGTCTGGGGCGGGGCGGGGCTGGTAATCACGGCCATCATCGGCGCGCTGGTCTTCGGCCAGCGCATCAGGCCGGTGGGCTGGCTCGGCATCGTACTGGTGGTCTGCGGCGTCGTCGCGCTCAAGATGGTCTGAAGCAGAGGTTTCAGGCGATACCGCGCGCCTTCAGCGCGTCGCGATAGCCGGCGATGACGCCGTCGACCATGTCGTCCAGGCGGAAATTCTGCCGGACATGGCTGGCGAGGTCCGCCGCCTGGGCGAGGCGCTCGGCCTCCGGCGTCTCGATCATCGTCTTGATCGCTCCGGCAAGGATCGTCGGGTCGTCGGCCGGGATCAGCCGCTGGCGATGGCCGGGACCGTAGATCTCGCCGATCCCGCCGACATCGGTCGAGATCAGCGGCTGCGCCGCCGCGGCCGCTTCCAGAATGACATAGGGCAGCGATTCCGCCCGCGACGGGATCACCATGGCGCGCGCGCGGGCCAATGCCTTGCGGATCGGGGCCGGCGGCTCGAACACGCATTGGTCGGCGATGCCGCGCTCGCGCGTCATCTGTTTCAATTCATCTTCGTCCGGCCCGGAGCCGACGATCAGGATGCGCGGGGTCAGCTTGTCCCGACGGCGCAATAGCGCCAGCGCATCGATCAGCGTATCGACGCCCTTGGCCGAGCGCAGTTCCCCCAGATAGAGCAGGTCGAACTCCGCCGCGCCATGGTCGATCGGCTCGAATTCCGCATCGGAGACGCCGTTGAGCACGATGCGATGATCCGTGCGCGGCAGATGCCCGACATGGGCCTCGAAGCGGCCTGCGATGAAGCGGCTCTCGAACAGGAACATGTCGGTCGCGCTTTCCAGCAGGCGCTCGACCGTCATGTAGACCTTATGCTCCGTGCTGCCGGGCTTGTAGTTGAAGCTGCCGCCATGGGGCGTGTAGGCGGTGACATAGCGCCGGCCGGGCGAGAACAGGGCCGGGATGCGGCCATAGACCCCGCCTTTCGAGCCGTGGCAATGCACGATATCGGGCGCGAGGCGCCGCCGCAGCGCGATCTCCGACAGCTGCGCCTTGAAATCGGTCGCGCTCGGATAGCGCGACATCGGCACGCGCGTGATGCCCAGCGCCAGCTGCCCCGCAAGTTCGCGAAAGACTTCGTCGGCCCGTGAACCACCCGTACTGGAGTCGCAGAAGATGCCGACATCGTGCCCACGCTCGACCTGGCCGCGCGCAACGTCGAGCACGTGCCGGAACAGCCCGCCGAGCGGCGCGCGGAACACATGCAGGATTTTCAGGGGGCGCGAGGCGAGACGATCCGTCATGGGCTCAGCGCGATCTCAGAACCAGCGTTCCTTGATGACGATCGTATCGCCGGGCTGCACCGGGTAGGTGATCGGCACGGTCGCGGTCACCGTCTGCCCCTCGATCTGGCGCGTCACTTCGGCCGAATTGCGCTGGCCGCGCGGCGTGAAGCCGCCGGCGATGGCGACGGCCGTCTGCACGGTCATGCCGTTCACGAAGGGGAACTGGCCGGAATTGCTGACTTCGCCGAGTACGAAGAACGGGCGGTAGGTATCGACCTCGACCGAGACCTTGGGCTCGCGCAGATAGCCGCCGCGCAGTTTGGCTTCGATCGCCTGGGCAAGCTGCTGCGTCGTGCGCCCTTGCGCCTCGACCGAGCCGATCAACGGCATGGCGATACGCCCGGCGCCGTCGACCGCATAGATGTTCGAGAGATTGTCCTGTCCGAAGACGATGACGCGCAGCCTGTCGCCGCTGGCGAGCCTGTAGGGGCCGGCCGGCTCGGCGAGCGCATAGTCCGACGCCGGATAGCGGGGCGCGCAGGCGCCCGCCATCATGGCGGCGGCCAAGGCGAGAGAGGCGAGGCGTCGACTCATCACTGGCTTACCCGTGCAGAACTCGCCCGATCTTTAGGTCGGATATGGTTAACAAAGGCTTCCTGCGGAGCTGTGCCGGGTGTCTCGCCGGGTCGGATGGGCGGTCTTGGCACGCGCGGCGGGCTGGCTTTCGCTTCTTCTCGGCTGCCGACTCCAGCGAACCAGAAGGAAGTGCGCTGCCGACTGCTAGGCTGTGGGGGTAGCAGCAGTCGGCAGCGGCCCGGTCATGGCGACACGTTTGACCAGACGAATCGAAACTGGTTCCTCTCGCTGAAGGGCGGATGAAGCTGTGGTGTCGTGAGGGCGCAACGACTCGTTAACCATTCTTGCCGCGCCGCGGTGCTCCGGCATTCAAGGCATTGGCGGGAAAGGCGGAGAGGGTCCAAAAATCGTTTACGAATGAGAGAGGCTTGGCCGGAAAATCATCCCGCTGCGCGTCGATTGCGCCGTGCGGAGCGAGGCGCTGGGCAGGCATCGCCATATCGGGAGTTCGGTGGTCGCGATTCACCTTGGGCGGCTCTACCTGCGAGATCGCCGCCGACATTGCGCCCGTGAGCAGTTAGCTCATGGCGAAATCTAGGATTTCCGCCTGAGGCTAAAAGCGACCCGGTCGCCGTGCGGCGACCGGGCCAGCCCCGTCCGGCGCGATGATGAGGCGGGGCCAAACCTCAACAAGACAACACGCATGTGCCCATAACGTTGCGTCATTCATTTGAACAATCTGAACCCATCACCCTGATTTGCTGCAGCTGGGGCGGCGGAATCATTTTTGTTGGCGTCAACATAATGGGTCGGACCTAGCGCTCGTTGCAGGGCTGATGATGGTAGGACTCCACATTGAGCACGCATGCCGCCAGTGATGATGATTAACAAATTGAGATCGTTAGGGGTTCATTAGGCTTACCGAGTGTTCAATGTCGCCCGCGTCCCTCCCGAGGGGCGACAGTTTTGCGTCGATAGGTGGGCCCATGACCGCTCAAGCTGGGATTGATGCGCGCGGCGCCGGCGAAGGCCGAGGCGACATGCTCGATCTCTCCGCCCTCTGGGCGGCGATCAAGCGCCGCAAGCTCTGGATCATCGGGCCGACGCTCGTCGCGCTGGGCCTCTCCTTCGTCGCGGTGAATGTCGTGACGCCGCGCTATACCGGCGAGGCGCGGCTGCTGCTGGAGAGTCGCGGCGGCTTCTTCGCGCTGCCGGGCCAGACGCCCGGCGACAGCAGCCAGATCGATTCCGAGGCCGTGCAGAGTCAGGTCCAGATCATTATGTCCCGCGACCTGGCGCGCGAAGCGGTGAAGCGGATCGGCCTCGTCGGCAATGCCGAGTTCGACTCAGGGGTGGGCGCGCTCGGCGCCGTGCGCAAGCTCGCGGTCATGATCGGGCTCGGCGGCCATCCGGCCGACAGGTCGCCGGAAGAGCGCGTCCTCGAGAAGTATTACGACCGTTTGCTGGTTTACCCGGTCGGCCGCTCGCGCATCGTCTCCATCGAGTTCACCTCGCGCGATCCCGTGCTCGCGGCGAAGGCGGCGAACACCATTGCCGAGACCTATCTGGAATTCCAGGAACAGGCGAAGCAGGAAAACGCCCGCAGCGCCTCGAACTGGCTTTCGACGACGATCGAGCCCTTGCGCAAGCGCGTCGCCGAGGCCGAGGCCAAGGTCGAGGATTTCCGCTCGAAGAACGGCCTCTTCGCCGGCCCGAACAACACCACCATCACCTCGCAGCAGCTCACCGACCTGTCGGCACAGCTCTCCGCTGCCCGAAGCCAGCAGGCCGAGTCGCAGGCCAAGGCGGGATTGATCCGCGACGCGATCAAGCAGGGCCGCACCTTCGAGATCCCGGATGTCGCCAATAACGACCTCGTCCGCCGGCTGGTCGAGCAGCGCGTCAACCTGCGCGCCCAGATCGCCGCGGAATCGCGCAGCCTCCTGCCAGAGCATCCCCGGATCAAGGAACTGAACGCCCAGCTGCTCGACCTCGAAGGCCAGCTCCGTGCCGCGGCCGAGCGCACCGTGCGCACGCTGGAGAACGAGGCCAAGATCGCCGGCCAGCGCGTCGAAAGCTTCCAGGCTGCGCTCGACGGGCAGAAGAAGAACGTCTCCAGTGCCAATGACAGCGAAGTGCAGCTGCGCGCCCTCGAGCGCGAGGCCCGGACGATGCGCGAGCAGCTGGAGCAGTACATGCAGCGCTACCGCGAGGCGGTCGCGCGCGACACCATGAATGCTACGCCCGCCGATGCGCGCATCATCTCGCGGGCCGTCGAGCCGACCGAGCCGTCCTTCCCGAAGAAGGTGCCGGTCGTGCTGGTCGCGACGCTCGCGACCTTCCTGATCGCGCTGGCTACGATCGTGACGCGCGAGTTGCTCAATGGCCAGGGCCGGCCCCTGCCTGGCACCGCGCGCGGTCCGCGCTGGGTCTCCGCCGGCTCGCCCGAGGACGAGACCGGGTCGACCGGCCCGGTTCCGGCCGCTCCGCGCCATGAACGCGTCGCCGGCCTGCTGACCCATGCCGGAAAGCTCGGGCAGACCCGGCTCGACCTCGATCATCCTGAGTTGACGCTGGCCGAGATCGCCGAGCGGACGCGCGAGCCTGCGCGCGGCATGGCGCCGCTCGCGCTCGTCCTCGACGGCGCCGGCGATGACGCCGCGCGACCCCGCGACCTTGCCGAATTGCTGGCCCAGCGCTGCCGTTGCGTGCTCGTCGACCTGTCGTCCGATCCTGATGGCGGAGAGGCCGGCTTCTCGGAGCTGCTCGCCGGTGAGGCCCTGTTCTCCGACATCATCATGCGGGCGCCGGGCTCGCGGCTGCATCGCATTGGCGCCGGCCGCGCGGGCCGTGAGGCCGTCCTGGCCGCTCCCGACCTCGTCGATGTCGCGCTCGATGCGCTCTGCGAGACCTATGACTGGGTGCTGGTCGCCGCCGCCTCCAACGACGACGGCGCCGTGCTGAAGCCGATCGCTCGCCGCGCTCAGGCCGGGCTCGTCATGAGCGGGCAGGTCGGCAACGGCCATGCGCTGGAGACCGCCTACCGTTTGAGCGAATTGACCGAGGCGCCGGTGACGATGATCCTCGACGGCGAGGGCGGTGCGCCGATGCCGCCGGCTTCGCGCACGGAAATGCCGGTCGAGGCCTGACCGGCAAGGTACGAGCGCTCTACTCCTCCTCGGAGCGCTTGCTCCGAAGCCAGCCGGAAGCGCGCTGAGCGATCTTCAGCGCGACCGGCGAACGCTTGATCCGCCGCTTCAGCTCGCGCTTCGTCCGGGCGATCCGCGCGAAGAGGCGGCCCTTGAGGGTCAGCGGCAGGAAGCTGTCGACGAGATCGTCATGGTCGTCGCAGAAGGTCGTCTTGTAGCGGGCCTCGCCGACGCCGAGATCGAAGACCGCGACGCCTTCGCGGGCTTTCAGGCGGATCAGCTCGGCCAGCAGCAACTCGCCGGGGCTCGTCTTGACGGTCTCGCTCGCCATGTCGAATGAGGTCGCCATGCCCGAGAAGCGCTCGCCCTGGATCGCACCGACATAGGTCGCGACCGCCCGGCCGCCGAGGTCGAGCGCATAGAGCTCGATTGCCGGGCGCCCCGATCCCGTCTCAAGGGACCCTCGCTCCAGGAAGGCGCGCATTGCCGGCTCGGCGAAGGGATCGGGCACGCCCATGGCCCGGAAGCGCTCGGCCTTCTGCGAGAGGAAGGCATCGATCACGCGCGCGACCTCATCCGGCGTCGTGGCACGCGTCAGCATCGACGGTCCGAAATCGCGGAAGCGGCTGTGCTTGTTCTTGAGCTTCTTGCGCGCATGGCTGCTCATCGAGCGCTTCAACGTCGCATCGCCATCACCAGCGATCAGGGCGAGTTTGTAGGCGCGGCTCGGGCTCGGGCCGGCGGCCAGCAGTGCAGCGGGATTGCCGACGTCTTGCCATGTAACGGGCTGGTTGACGAAGGCCAGGGCATCGAGCCCGCCGATGGCCGTGCCGATCTCGGTCAGCAACAGCGTCGTCAGTTGGGCGTCGAGCTGCGCCGCGAAGGCCGGAGCGTAGAGCCCCATATGATAGTTCGCGTGCTTGCCGCCGATGAATTCGGCGAAGCGGAAGCCGCTGCGCCCGGTGATGGTAAGCGGCAAGAGCGCGCAGAGTTCGCCGTCGGCATCGCGCACCAATGCGTAGCGCAGGGCCATGCCATGGGCTGTACCGATCGTCTCGACGAAGGTGCTGATCCAGTCATAGCTCTGATAGGGGGTCACCAGCGCCGTCGCTTCGAAGGCGCGCCATATCTCGGCAAGGCCAGCGATATCGGTATCGATCGCGATCGAGGCCCAGGGACGCGACGGAGCGCGGCTGGCGGCGAGCGCGTCAGGCATGGCCGGCGTTGAGGCGATGGCAGCAGGCATGTTTCCTTAGCCCATGCGAGCAGGACTGATGGCGTCTCCTTAACCCGTCATTGTGAACGGATCGGCCACATTGTACCGGCCCGACCGCGCGATCGCACGACAGCGTTACCGGGCGGTTTGCACGGGGATACTTCGGCTTGGCGGCGATGAACGGGCGTCACAAGGCCATCGCGGCCGCATTCCGGGTGATGGCGGCGACGGGCGCCGACCGCTGGAGCCGCGGCTTCGCGCAAGGGCAGGGCGTGATCCTGACCCTGCACCATGTCCGGGCGGCCGAGACGCACGGCTTCGCGCCGAATGCGTTGCTCGACATCACCCCGAACTTCCTCGATCGCGCGCTGCGCCTGATCCGGGCCGAGGGCTACGACATCGTTTCTCTACAGGAAGCGCTGGCGCGCTTGCGCAATCCCAGGCCCGGGCGCTTCTTCGTCACGCTGACCTTCGACGACGGCTACCGCGACAATGTCGAGGAAGCCTGGCCCGTGCTCGCCAAGCATGAGGCGCCCTGGACGCTGTACGTTACGCCGGGCTTCGCCGATCGAACGGCGCGGCTCTGGTGGCTGGAGCTGGAGGAGGCGATCCGGGCCCTGCCGCGGCTCGATCTCACCTTGCCGGATGGCCGCTTCACCGCCCGCACCGAAACCGACGTCGAGAAGGACCGTGCCTTCGCCAGGCTCTACTGGCGCCTGCGCCGTGCGCCGGAAGCGATTCTGCTCTCTGCGATTTCCGGGTTGGCGACACAAGCCGGCATCGACCCTGTCGCCCTTGTCGAGCGTGAATGCCTGCCCTGGGAAACGCTGCGGGCCTTGTCCGGTGCGCCAGGCGTGACCATCGGCGCCCATACCCTGACGCATCCGATGCTGGCGAAGCACGACACCGACGTCGCCCGCGGCGAGATCGTCGAGAGCAAACAGCGCCTGGAGGCGGAACTTGGCATGCCGATCCGGCATTTCGCCTATCCGGTCGGCGATCCCGGCTCGGCCGGACCGCGCGATTTCGCGCTTGCGGCGGAAGCAGGTTTCGAAAGCGCGGTCACGACGCGGCCGGGCCATCTCTTTCCCGAGCACGCCGGCCATCTCCACGCCCTGCCGCGCGTCTCGCTCAACGGCCTCCACCAGAACGAGGCGGCGCTGCGGGCGCTGCTATCGGGCTTGCCGTTCTGGCTGCGGAGCAGGGGACGGAAACTGGACGTCGCCTGACGGGGATCAAGCCTCGTCCTTGCGCTCCATCCACTTGATCAGCGGCAAGAGCGGCAGCACCCAGGCGAGGCCGAGCGCGATATAGGCGATGGTCTGCACCGGCTTCGAGGCCTCGGTGATCCGCCCCTGCGCCAGCGCCATGGCGACGAGCGCGTAGACGCAGACGAAGACGAGGATCAGCACGGTCCCGATCAGCTTGCGGTTGCGTTGTCTCATCGGGCTCTCTTGGTCGCTGCGGCAATGCGGGCGTTGTCGCGCCGGAGCGACGGGTCTATGTCACCGGCGAGCGCGCTTGTGAAGCGATGCGCGCCTGAATATCCCCGCCTGCGACCGAAAGCCCGCCCGTGACCCTCGCCCTCGATCAGACCCGCGCCGACGCCAAGGCCGACCATGCCGGCATCCGCTGCTGGCTCTGGATCGTCGCCGGCCTCGTCTTCCTGATGGTCGTGGTCGGCGGTGCGACCCGGCTCACCGGCTCCGGCCTCTCGATCACCGAATGGAAGCCGATCACCGGCGCCTTGCCGCCGCTCTCGGCCGATGCCTGGGCCGAGGAATTCGGCAAGTACCGGGCGAGCCCGCAATACCAGCTGCTCAACGACGGCATGAGCCTCGGCGAATTCCAGTTCATCTACTGGTGGGAATGGGGCCATCGTCAGCTCGGCCGTTTCATCGGCCTGATCTATCTCGCCGGGTTCCTCGTCGTGGCGCTGCGCCGCCTGCTGCCCGCCCGGCAGATCGCGACGCTCTTCGGCATGGGGCTGCTGCTCGGCCTGCAGGGCGCGATCGGCTGGATCATGGTCGCGTCCGGGCTCCAGCCCGGCATGATCGCCGTCGCGCCGGTCAAGTTGACGCTGCATCTCACCTTCGCTGGTCTGTTCTTCGCCTCGGTCGTGGCCTTCGCTACGGCGTTGACGCCCTTGCGCCGGCTCGAGCCGGCGCGGGGCAGGGCGACCGCGTGGCTACTCCTGCTGCTGCTCTTCGTGCAGGTTGCGCTCGGCGGGCTCGTCGCCGGCTCCAAGGCGGGCTTCACCTTCAACACCTGGCCATTGATGGATGGCGCGTTGGTGCCGCCGGGCTCGCAGCTCTTCGCCCAGACACCATTCTGGGAGAACTTCGTCGATAATGTCGCGCTGGTGCAATTCAACCACCGCCTCGGCGCCTACATCCTCTTCGCTGTCGCGCTCTGGAACGTGCTGAGGCTGCGTCGTGCGGCGCCGGGATCGGGCAGCGCCAAGCGCTCGACCGCGATCGCCGGTCTGGTGCTGGCGCAATCGGCGCTTGGCATCGTGACGCTGCTGCTGGTCGTGCCGCTTTGGGCCGGGCTTGCCCATCAGGCGCTCGGCTTCGCCGTGCTGGCGATGGGCGTGGTCCACGTTACTCGCACCGAGCAGGCGGCGCGTCACTAGGGAGCGTCATGCTCGGGCTTGACCCGAGCATCTCCCAAACAAAAAAGGCGCCGTTTCCGGCGCCTCCATGGTCATGAGATTCTCGGGTCAAGCCCGAGAATGATGCACTAGCTTATGCCAGCGCCTGATCCAGATCCGCGATCAGGTCCTCGACATCCTCAAGCCCGATCGAGAGACGCACGACCTGCGGCCCGGCGCCCGATGCGATCTTCTGCTCGTCGGTGAGCTGACGATGGGTGGTCGAGGCCGGGTGGATCACCAGCGAGCGCGTGTCGCCGATATTGGCGAGATGCGAGAACAGCTTGAGGTTCGAGACCAGCTTGACGCCCGCGTCGTAGCCGCCCTTGAGCCCGAAGGTGAAGACCGCGCCGGCGCCCTTCGGCGCATAGCGCTTGGCGAGCTCGTGATACTTGTCGCCGGGCAGGCCGGGATAGCTGACCCACTCGATCGCCGGATGCTTGGCAAGATGCTCGGCGACCTTCTGCGTGCTCTCGCAATGCCGCTGCATGCGCAAGGGCAAAGTCTCGATGCCGGTCAGCAGCATGAAGGCGTTGAAGGGTGAGAGCGCGGGGCCGAGATCGCGCAGGCCGAGCACGCGGGTCGCGATCGCGAAGGCGAAATTGCCGAAGGTCTCGCCCAGCACCATGCCGTTATATTCCGGCCGCGGCTTCGAGAGCATCGGGTAGCGGTCGTCGCCGACCCAGTTGAACGAGCCGCCATCGACGATCAGGCCGCCGATCGAGTTGCCATGGCCGCCGAGAAACTTGGTGGCCGAATGCACGACGATGTCGGCGCCATGCTCGAACGGGCGCAGCAGGTAGGGCGAGGCCATCGTGTTGTCGACGATGAGCGGGATATTGTGCTTCTTCGCGATGGCGCTGATCGCCGCGATGTCGACGATGACGCCGCCCGGATTGGCGATCGACTCGATGAAGATCGCCTTGGTCTTCGGCGTCACGGCGGCGGCGAAACCCTCGACATCGTCCGGGTCGGCCCAGATCACGTTCCAGCCGAAGCTCTTGTAGGAATGGTTGAACTGGTTGATCGAGCCGCCATAGAGCTTGCGGGCCGCGACGAACTCGTCGCCCGGCTGCAGCAGGGCATGGAAACACAGGAACTCGGCCGCATGGCCGGACGCGACGGCGAGCGCCGCCGTGCCGCCCTCCAGCGCCGCGACGCGCTCTTCCAGCACCGCGTTCGTCGGGTTGCCGATGCGGGTATAGATGTTGCCGAAGGCCTGCAGGCCGAACAGCGAGGCGGCATGGTCGACATCGTCGAAGACGAAGGAGGTCGTCTGGTAGATCGGCGTGGCGCGCGCGCCCGTCGCCGCGTCGGGGGCCGCTCCGGCATGGATGGCGAGTGTGCTGAAACCCGGTGCGCGGTCGGTCATGGCTGCTCCCTGACAATCTGACGTCGAAAACGGATCGTTCGATTTAACGAACGGTTTGCGAAGCGTCAATTCGGGAGGCGGCAGGCCGCGTCAGGTTCCCGGCCGATGGATCGTCAGCTTCTGGAAGCCCTTGCCGGCGAGCACCGGCTTCTTCGCAGAGAGGATGCGCGAGTTGATGCCTTGCCAGCCGATCTCGCCGGAGAGCCGGCCATATTCGATCTTCGGGCAGCGGTTCATGATGACGGTGACGCCCTTCGCCTCGGCCCGTGCGGCGGCTTCGTCGTTGCGCACCGACAACTGCATCCAGATCACCTTGGGCAGCGGATCGAGCGTCAGCGCCTCCTCGGTGATCGGGCCGGCCGCTTCCGAGTTGCGGAAGATCTCGACCATGTCGACCGGGCCGGGGACGTCCTTGAGCGCGGCATAGACCGTCTTGCCGAGGATCGTCTGGCCCGCGAGGCCGGGATTGACCGGGACGACGTCGTAGCCGCGGTCGATCAGGTATTTCGTCACGATCCAGCTCGGCCGCGCCTCGTTGGCGGAGGCGCCGACCAGCGCGATCCGCTTCACGGATTTCAGGATGTCGCGGATCAGGCTGTCGGGATAGGCGTCGTGGGTCATCTGGCAGTCCGCATAGGGAAGGGCGCGGGGGAACCCCTCTCCTTACAGGATAGGGGTAGGGGTGAGGGGGAGGCCGTTGGACATTTGAGCGCCACCTGACCGCTGCCGCGGTGAGGCGGAGGCTTCGCTGGTCCGGGGCCTACACCTCACCCCTGCCTCTCTCCTTACAGGAGAGGGGTTCCCCGCGCATGTCCGTCGATGGTGCGATTCAATTCTCCCACACCGGCGCGCGCTTTTCCACGAAGGCGCCGATGCCTTCCTCGGCGTCCCGCGCCAGCATGTTCTCGACCATCACCGCCGAGGCGTGATCATAAGCCGCCTTCAGCCCCATCTCACGCTGCTCGTAGAAGGCGCGCTTGCCGATCTTGATTGTCGCCGGCGATTTTGAGGCGATGATGCTGGCGAGCCTCTGCGCTTCCGCCAGCGCGCCGCCAGCCGGCACGACTCGGTTGACGAGGCCCATCCGGGCCGCTTCGTCAGCCGGCACCATCTCGCCGAGCAGCAGCATCTCCAGCGCGTGTTTGGCGGAGAGATTGCGCGACAGGGCAACCATCGGCGTCGAGCAGAACAGGCCGATATGGACGCCAGGCGTGCAGAAGCGCGCGGCCTCGCCCGCGACCGCAAGGTCGCAGCTCGCGACGAGCTGGCAGCCGGCGGCCGTCGCGGTGCCTTCGACAGCCGCGATCACCGGCTGGGGCAGGGCGGTGATCTGCTGCATCATCGCCGAGCAACGCCCGAGGATGTCCGCAAAATAGGCCCGGCCCCGGTCGGCATCGGCGCGGTGGGCGGTCATCTCCTTGAGATCGTGCCCGGCGCTGAACACCGGCCCGGCGGCGGTGAGGATCACGACCTTGACCGTGCGATCAGCCGCGATGGCAGTGAAGGCCTGGCTCAAAGCGGCCAGCATCGCCTCGCTCAGCGGGTTGCGCACTTGGGGGCGGTTCAGCGTCAGCGTCGCGACGCCCTGCGCATCCGCGCGCAGCAGGACGGGCACGGCCTCCGGCTTGTGATGGGCGTTCATCGCGCTTCCCTTCCGCATTTCCGCCTATTGTCGGAGCCGGCCGGCCATGCTGCAAGGGGATAAGCCCTATTGCAGCCTGTGGTTTTCCGCATGACGACCCGCATGAGCGCCTCCGAGATCGACGCCTATCTCGACGAGGTCTTTCCCCAGCTCCACTATGGCGGGCGCACTTATTTCATCGAGGAGGTCGGGCCGATGACGGCCCGCATGCGCTGCGACTATCACGAGAAGCACCTGCGCCCCGGCGGCACCATCTCGGGCCCGACCATGATGGCGCTGGCCGATCTCGCGCTCTATGCGGCGATCCTCGCCCAGATCGGGCCGGTCGGCCTCGCGGTGACGACGAGCCTCAATTTCAACTTCCTGCGCAAGCCCGGCCAGGCGGCACTCATCGGCGAGGCCAGGCTGCTCAAGCTCGGCAAGCGCCTCGCGGTCGGTGAGGTCTGCCTCTATTCGCAGGGCGAGGCCGACATGGTCTGCCACGCGACGGGGACCTACTCCATTCCGGCGGTGCGATGACCGCATGCATACCGAAACGCAGCGCAGAACAGTATACGGTATCTGGATACCGTTTTTCTCAGTGGCTTGAAAAATCGAAGTTTTCCGCTTTTGAGCGCTGATTGTAGCGCTTGACAGCCGGCTTCCCTGCCCCTATTCCCACGCCACACCGCCGCCGGGCTCTCCGGCGGCTTGTCCTTTTTTACGCAACCGAAGGGTACCGCGATGAAGACCACCGTCTCGCTCAAGCCCGCCGATGTCGAAAAGAAGTGGGTTGTGATCGACGCCTCCGGGCTCGTCGTCGGCCGTCTCGCCTCCGTTGTGGCGATGCGTCTGCGCGGCAAGCACAAGGCCGCCTACACCCCCCACGTCGACTGCGGCGACAATGTCATCGTCATCAACGCCGATAAGGTCTCCCTGACCGGCCGCAAGCGTGACCAGAAGGTGTACTACCACCACACTGGCTTCCCGGGCGGCATCAAGGAGCGTTCGGCCAAGTTCATCCTGGAAGGCCGCTTCCCTGAGCGCGTCGTCGAGAAGGCCGTCGAGCGCATGCTGCCGCGCGGCCCGCTCTTCCGCCAGATCCTCGGCAACCTGCGCGTCTACAAGGGCGCGGAGCATCCGCACGCTGCCCAGTCGCCGGAGGCGCTCGACGTCGCCGCGCTCAACAGCAAGAACAAGAGGGTCTGACCGTGGCTGAAGTTCTGCAGTCTCTCTCCCAGCTCGGCGACGTCGCCAAGCCCGCTCAGCCGGAAGCCCCGGTCCACGTCAAGAAGGTCGACGCCCAGGGCCGCGCCTATGCCACCGGCAAGCGCAAGAACGCCATCGCCCGCGTCTGGATCAAGCCGGGTTCCGGCAAGGTCACCGTCAACGGCCGCGACCAGGAGATCTACTTCGCTCGCCCGGTGCTGCGCCTCGTGCTCAAGCAGCCGCTGCAGCTGGTCGATCGCCTGACCCAGTACGACGTCGTCGTCTCGGTCAAGGGCGGCGGTCTCTCCGGCCAGGCCGGTGCGGTTCGCCACGGCATCTCCAAGGCGCTGACCCACTATGAGCCGGAGCTTCGCGGCCCGCTCAAGAAGGAAGGCTTCCTGACCCGCGACTCGCGTGTCGTCGAGCGTAAGAAGTTCGGTAAGGCCAAGGCCCGCCGCAGCTTCCAGTTCTCGAAGCGCTGATCGTTTCCGGGATTACCGGTATGCGGAAGGGCGGCTCGCAAGAGCCGCCCTTTTCGTATTGGCTGGCCTCTCGCGTCCGATCAGCAGGAGCCATGCGACATGATCCGCCCCGTTCTTCTCGTTACCGGCGGCAGCCGCGGCATCGGCGCCGCGACCTGCATCATGGCGGCCGGGCGCGGCTACGATGTCGCGGTGAACTACCAGAGCAACGCCAAAGCCGCCGACGAGGTCGTCGCGGCCTGCGTGGGGAAGGGCGCGACGGCCGTGGCGCTTCAAGGCGACATGGCTGATGAAGCCGATATCATCCGGGTCTTCGCGGAGGCGAGGGCGGCGCTGGGACAGCTGACCCATGTCGTCAACAATGCCGGCATCACGGGCAGGTCGGGGCCGCTCGTCGACACCGACGCCGCAATTATCCGCGAATGTATCGACGTCAACGTCACCGGCGCGATCCTCGTTGCGCGCGAAGCCGCCCGGGCGCTCATGGCAAACGAGGACGCCGAGGGCAGGGCGATCGTCAACATCTCCTCTATCGCGGCGGAACTGGGTTCGCCCGGCGAATATGTCTGGTACGCCGCCTCGAAGGGCGCGGTGGATTCCCTGACCATCGGCTTGGCCAAGGAGCTGGCGGGTCACGGCATCCGCGTGAACGCGGTTGCGCCCGGCATCACCGAGACGGAGATCCACGCGCTCTCGACCGGTGAGGCTGGACGCGTCGCGCGGATCGCGCCGTTGATCCCGCTGAAGCGCGCCGCGACGGTCGATGAAATCGCCGAGGCCGTGCTGTTCCTGCTCTCGCCGGCGTCGAGCTACACGACCGGCATCATCCTGAAGGTCGGTGGCGGGCGTTAGCGTCAGCGGCAGACGGCCACTCGCGTGCCGTTCGGCTCTGATGTAGCAAGAAGCCCATGCGCGTCCTCCTCATCCTGATCGCCTTCGGCATGATTGCCGTGCCGGCCCTGCTGATGCTGGCGCGCGAGGAGTTGCCGCGTGGGCGGCGCATCGGCCGGGCGCTGGTGATTTTCCTGGCACCGGCTGTCGCTCTCGGCTTCATCCATGGCGTGCCGGAGCTCGACGGACGCGCGCTCAACAATCCGAACGCCTGGACGATGCTGCGGCTGGTGCTGACCGCGCTGGCGCTGATCCTGCCCTGGTGTCTCTATGTCTGGTTCAATGCGCGCCGCTGACGCTCTGAGACGATCATGACCGAAGCCGCCGACAAGCCGCCGATCGATCACGCCTTCACCGGTGACAGGCGCGACGGCGCTGCCGACCCGACCTATGCCGGCGCGCTCTCGTTCATGCGCCGTCGCTATGGCAAGGACGTCGCGGGCGCCGATCTGGTGATCTGGGGTGTGCCCTTCGATCTTTCCGTCACCAATCGGCCGGGTACGCGCTTCGGTCCACAAGCGATCCGCCGCGCCAGCGCGATCTTCGACGGCGATCCGCAATATCCGTCGGGTATCGATCCCTTTGCCCGGCTCTCGGCTATCGATTACGGCGATTGCGCTTTGCCGCGCGGCGATCTCCAGGGCTGTTCCCGCGCGATCGAGGCGGAAGCAGCCGGCATTCTCGCGTCCGGCGCCCATCTCGTCACGCTCGGCGGCGACCATTTCGTCACCTTGCCGCTGCTGCGCGCCCATGTCGCCCGCCACGGCAAGCTGGCGCTGATCCAGTTCGACGCCCATCAGGACACCTGGGACGATGGCCCGGGCGGCATCGGCCATGGCAGCTTCGTTCTGGAGGCGGTGCGCGAGGGGCTGATCGATGTCGAGCGCTCGATCCAGGTCGGCATCCGCACCGTCGCCCCGCGCGATTGCGGCATCGCCATCCTCGACGCCTACGAGGCGCAGGAGCTCGGCGTCGCCGGGGTGGTGCGGCGCATTTGCGAGCGGGTCGAGGAGGGTGCGGCCTATCTGACCTTCGACATTGATGCGCTCGACCCCGCCTTCGCACCGGGTACGGGCACGCCGGTCTCGGGCGGCTTCAGCGCCGAACAGGCGCTGCGCATCCTCTGGGCGCTGCGCGACCTCGATATCCGCGGCATGGACGTGGTCGAGGTCTCGCCGCCCTACGACCATGCCGACATCACCGCGATCGCAGCCTCGACCATCGTCCAGCATCATATTCAGGCGCTGGCTTTGAAGCAGGGCGATTGAAACGATCTGCGAGACGGCGGAATCAATCTGCGAAGGCCCTTCTTCAAGCCTTTCGTTGGATTCCGCTTTTGGGCTTTGACCCCGATGGAGAGATTTCGCCATGACAGGAACAGGCGCAGCATCCGCCGACTGCTTTCCCGCCGCATTGGCCGCTCTGCGCAGCGCCTTGGCCGATGTCGCCAATGGCGATGTACGGGCGATCAAGGAACTCTATTCGCATAGCCATGAGGCGACGAGCTTCTATGGCTGGGGCGGTTACGAGAAGGGTTGGGAGGCTGTCTCCCGGCGCTGGGACTGGGCTGCGGAGCAGTTCAAGGGCGGCACCGTCTCACATGAGAACATCACCACCGTGCTTGGAGATCCCATCGCTCTCGTCACCGATATCGAGACCTTCGAGGTCGCGATGACGCCGGGCGCCCCGCCCGCGCGCTGGACCAATCGCGTCACCCATGTCTTCCGCTTCGAAGAGGGCGGCTGGCGCCTGTTGCATCGGCACGCGAACCGGCTGGAGGGGCGGTACGATCCGGCCAATAGGCTTCAGGCAGCGGGTGCGGCTCCACGAGATTGACAGCCGCGCGCCTTGCGAACATATACGGTGCCATGATGATGAGCTTCATCCGACGTCGCCCTGTCCAGGCCGCTCCGGCGCGCCCGCGATGACGCTCGGCTGACGTCCGAACGCCCGCGACCGCGCCACCGAGCGCGGTTTTTTTATGCCTTTAGCCAACTCGCCTGCCCAGCCACCGGGGGTCCCGATGAGCCAGAACCTGAAAACCATCTTCATCGACGGCGAAGCCGGCACCACCGGTCTCGGCATCCGCGAGCGCCTGGCCGTGGTGCCTGAGGTCGCGGTCAAGAGCATCGATCCCGACAAGCGCAAGGACCCCGCCGCCCGCAAGGACATGATGGCGAGCGTCGACCTCGTCGTGCTTTGCCTGCCCGATGAGGCCGCCAAGGAATCAGTCGCGCTCGCCGACCAGCTCGGCTCCGACGCGCCGAAGATCGTCGATGCGGCGACAGCCCATCGCGTCGCGCCGGGCTGGGTCTATGGCTTCGCCGAGCTTGAGCCGGGCCATGCCGAGAAGATCGCCAGGGCCGACCGGGTCGCCAACCCCGGCTGCTATCCCACCGGCGCCATCGCGCTGCTGCGTCCGCTCGTCGATGCCGGCCTGATGGCGCAGGATCATCCCGTCACGGTCAACGCGGTCTCCGGCTACTCCGGCGGCGGCAAGTCGATGATCGAGGATTTCGAGACCGGCGTCGCCCCTGCCTTCGAGCTTTACGGCCTCGGGCTCCGGCACAAGCACCTGCCCGAATTGCAGGCCTATGCCCGGCTGACCCGGCGGCCGATCTTCGTGCCCTCGGTCGGCAATTTCCGGCAGGGCATGCTGGTCTCCGTGCCGCTGCATCTCGACACGCTGCCGGGCCGGCCGGGCGTCGCCGACCTCCACCATGCGCTCGCCGAGCGCTATGCTGGATCGACCTATGTCAGCGTGCTCCCGCAGGACGGCCAAAACGGCAAGATCGAGCCGGAAGCGCTGAACGACACCAACAAGCTGGAGCTCACCGTGTTCGGGCAGGACGATCTCGGCCAGGCGGTCCTGGTCGCGCGGCTCGACAATCTCGGCAAGGGCGCCTCGGGTGCGGCGGTGCAGAACATCCGCCTGATGCTCGGCCTGCCTGAAGGCTGAAACTGCCTCCGGTGCGCGACGGAGACATTTTGTCTCCTCTGTTCAGAGGAGACAATTTCGCGTCGCGCGCGTTAAAGTAGTCGTCCCCCTGGGCGAGGGATGGACGTGGCAGGCGACGAATTCGAGAATGCGCTGATCGACGGCATCTATGAAGCCGCGATCGTTCCTGAAAGCTGGCCGGCGGTGCTGCGCGATACCGCGCGGATCGCCCATTGCCGCGAAGCATTGCTCGGGACCGTGCTGCATGACGAGGTGCGCCTGCTCGCTTCGTCGCCGGAGTTCTGCGAGAGCTACGAAGAGGTGTTGCGCCGCATTCCGTTGCCGGTCAACGAGCGGGCGCAGCGCCTGCTCGTGCATGGGCGGCACGGCTTCATCACCGACGAGGACGTCTTTACCGGCGACGAGATCGCCCGGGAGCCTGTCTATCAGGAGCACCTGATCCCGGCCGGCTACGGTTCGGGAGTCGCGACCGTGATCGGCGCGCCGACCGGCGATACGACGATCGTCCATTGCGAGCGGACCTTCGCGGAGGGCACCGTCGATGGCCAGGCCATCGCCGCGCTCGACCGGCTGCGACCGCATTTCGCCCGGGCCGGACTGCTCGGGCGCCGGCTGGCGATGGAGCGCGCGCGCGCCGCCTCGCAGGCCCTAGAGCTGATGGGGCTGCCGGCTGCGGTTCTCAGCCTGCGTGGCCATCTGCTTGATGCCAATGCCCTGTTCCAGGACCTGATGCCGGGCGTGTTCCTGGATCGCGCCGCCCGGCTGACCCTTGCGCACGCTCCGGCCGACGAGATGCTGGCGGCGGTGATCGCAGGGTTCTCGCGCTCGGATCTGCCTCAGCTGGTTCGCTCGCTGCCGATCCCGTCCAATCGCGGCGAGAGCCCGATGGTGGTGCATGTCGCGCCGATACGCGGCCGGGCGCGCGATGTCTTCTCCTTCGCCGGCGCCATCATCGTCGCGACGCCCGTCGCTGCGGGGGCAGGGCCGGATGCCGGGCTGATCGCCGGCTTGTTCGACCTGACGCCGGCGGAAGCGCGGCTGGCGGCCGTCATCGCGGGCGGCCATCCGCCGCGGGATGCGGCGTCGCGTCTTGGCGTGACCGAGGCCACGGCGCGCACGACGCTGAAGCGCATCCTCGCCAAGACCGGCACGCGCCGGCAGGCCGATCTCGTCGGCTTGTTGAAGAGCGCGACCGGGCCGCGCTGAAACGCTGAGCTGGAAACCCCCCATTTGGGGGATGGCAAACGGCGATGCCGACGTCAGAGTGGGGTTCTCAAGAGAGGCCGCAAGGCCACAGGCGAGTATCAGCTTGCGCTGCCGAAGCTGGGTCAAGCGGCTTCGGCAGTGCTTTTTCGCTCTGGCTCGCTGCACTGCCTGTTTTTGTCTTGCTATCGGGCCACTGACCAGCCGGCCGTGATCCTCTTGCCGCCAAAATGAAAGGGGCGCCGAAGCGCCCCTGCCATGGTCACCCCTTGTAGGGGATGAAGTTCTGCTTCTGCACCCCGAGGCCCTCGATCCCGAGGGTGACGACCTCGCCGCCCTTGAGGAAGCGCGGCGGCTTGAAGCCGAGGCCGACGCCCGGAGGCGTACCGGTGGTGATGACGTCGCCCGGATCGAGCCGCATGAACTGGCTGATATAGTGGACCAGGTAGGCGGCACCGAAGATCATCGTCTTGGTCGAGCCGTTCTGCACGCGCTCGCCATCGACCTCGAGCCACATGCCGAGATTCTGGATGTCCTTGATCTCGTCGGTGGTGACGAGCCAGGGGCCGAGCGGCCCGAAGGTCGGGCAGCCCTTGCCCTTGGCCCACTGGCCGCCGCGCTCCTGCTGGAAGGCGCGCTCGGAGACGTCGTTGCAGACGCAGAAGCCGGCGATCGCCGCCATCGCGTCCTTTTCCTCGATATAGGAGCCGCCGTCGCCGATCACGATCGCGAGTTCGACCTCCCAGTCAGTCTTCTGCGAGCCCTTCGGGATGATCACGTCGTCATTCGGTCCGACGATGCAGTTCGGGGCCTTGTTGAAGAGGATCGGCTCCTTCGGGATCTCGGCGCCGGTCTCGGCGGCGTGATCGGCGAAGTTGAGGCCGACGGCGATGAAGTTGCGCACATCCGCGACGCAGGCGCCGATGCGCGGCGAGCCCGAGACGAGCGGCAGGGATTCCGGCGCCAGAGCCTTGACCTTGGCGAGCGAGGCAGAGGTCAGCGCCTTGCCGCCAAGATCGGAAATGACGCCGGACAGGTCGCGCAACCCGCCCTTGGCATCGAGGAGGGCCGGCTTTTCCTGGCCCGGTGCGCCGTAGCGGAGCAGTTTCAAGGTGTTTCCCCCGTTTTCAAACGATCTAAATGGGTGGGATGGATTCTGAGCGGATGCCGGCCGGAAACACAAGCCCGTCATCGCGCATGGGGCATCCGCGATCAGCAGGCGGCCGGATTGTGGCGCGAATGCAACGGAGCTTCTCAAAGCGACAAATGCCGCTACGGGAGCTGCTGTCAACGCGCCGGAGCCGAAAGGCCCGAAAACCAGCAATAGTTCTTATGTAAACGATATCTTTCTGAACAATCTCGCCGGCGCATGCTCGGAAATCATCGCTTTTGGGCTGTTTTCGATGATGCTGAGGGCAAATGAGGGGATCGTGTGGCAATTTCTGGGCGCTTGAAGCGGGATTGCGGCGGGAAACGGCTCGGGTCATGCTTCGAATCAAGCGGGGTGTCTGGCCTCGAAGAACCTAAACCGGGATGGATTCGATGAAGGGCCTTGTTCGTACCGCCGCAGCCGCCACGGTTTCGCTCGCCGCTCTCCTTGCGGCTGGAGCGGCCTCGGCCAGCTCGTTCGCCATCCGCAGCGGCCAGAGCGCCGAAGGCCTCGGCATGGCCTATGCCGGCGCGGCCTCGGGCGGCATCGGCATGGGTTCGATGGCCTGGAACCCGGCGACCATCACCATGTTCCCCGGCCGCAATAGCAACTGGAACTTCACCTATCTCTATGCCAATGGCGATTATCAGCCGAATTCGGTGACGCGTCTCGGCTCGCCTGTCGGCCCCGCCAGCCCGATCCAGGGCGGCACGGGCAATATCGGTGGTGACGGCGCCTTCATTCCCGCGTCCTACTCCGCCTGGCAGCTGACGGACCGGTTCTGGATCGGCCTGACGACCGGTGCGCCTTACGGGCTGCGTTCCAAGGCCGAAAATCAGGTCCATGCGGGTCAGGTCTATGGCCGGTCTGCCAAGGTCCGTTCGATCAACGTCTCTCCGACCATCGGTTATCAGGTCAATGACTGGCTCTCGATCGGTGCCGCCTTCCAGATTCAGTACCTGAAGGCCAATCTGAAGACTGCGACCGGCGCGAACATCGGTCAGGCTATCGGTCCGACGGCCCCGAACCAGATTCTGGACGGTGACACGGTCGATTACGGTTTCCGTTTCGGCGCGACCTTGACGCCGTTCCAAGGCACCACGATCGGTATCGCTTATCGCTCCTCGATCCGGCAGACGCTGGAAGGCGACCTCGGTACCTTGGCCGGCGTCGTGCCGATCAAGGCCAACCTGAACCTGCCGGACTCGGTCGTCTTCGGCATCTCGCAGGTCATCAATGAGCAGTGGCAGGCCCATCTCGGCGTGGAATGGACGAACTGGAGCCGCTTCCGCCGGATCCCGATCGTCAGCCAGATTTCCGGC
Organism: Allobosea sp. 47.2.35; assembly: GCF_024655635.1. Lineage (GTDB taxonomy): Bacteria > Pseudomonadota > Alphaproteobacteria > Rhizobiales > Beijerinckiaceae > Allobosea. Next base: position 146,006 of record NZ_JANLGI010000002.1, read on the forward strand.
CGTCCGGTTTCGGGGCTGAACTTCGTCTATGACGACAGCTGGTTCTTCAGCGGCGCCGTCGAGTACAAGTACAACCGGGACCTGACCCTGCGAGCCGGCGTGGCCTACGAGCTTTCGGCGGTCAACGATACCAACCGGACGGTGTTCATCTCGGACAACGACCGCCTCTGGCTGTCGGCCGGTGCGAGCTATCAGGTGACCGACAAGCTGAAGCTGGACCTCGGCTACACCTACATCCACGTGAACAAGGCTGCCGTGAACTACACGGGTGCCCACCCGCAGCAGGGCCCGGTGTTCTACAGCGCCGAAGCCAAGCCCTATATCCACATTCTTTCGGCTGGCCTGACCTACCGCTGGGACAATCCCGCCGAGACGATCCCGGTCCAGCCGGTGGTCCGCAAGTACTGAGCGGCATCGATCGCCATCACGAGAAAGCCGGCCTTCGGGCCGGCTTTTTTGTTGTCGTTTTGCTGCCGGCTTTTCCGGGATGCTGGCACCCGCGCCGCGCGGTTGGAATGTACGCCACGGCGGCTTGGAGCAGGTAATGTCGATCACGATCGGGCGGGCCGGCAGACAGCATCTCTCCGCATGGGCGGCCCTGAGGGCAGAACTCTGGCCTGATGAGGGAGCCGAACAGCATCGAGACGAGTTGGCCGACGTGTTGTCAGCCGGCAGCGATCGCGATTTCGCCTGCGTCGCCCTGACAGCGGAGGGCGTCTGCGTCGGCTTCGCCGAGGCTGCCTTGCGGACCGACTATGTCAATGGCTGCGAGACGTCGCCGGTCGTCTTCCTCGAAGGCATCTTCGTGGCTGAGCCGCACCGGCGATCCGGGATCGCCCGGAGGCTCTGCCGCGCCGTCGAGGATTGGGGACGCGCGCGCGGCTGCTCGGAATTCGCCTCCGACGCTGCGATCGACAATGCCGGGAGCCTTGCGCTGCATCGCGCGCTCGGCTTCGTCGAGACCGAGCGCGTGGTTTACTTCCGCAAGGCCGTCGGCGCGACCGGCGCCTGACCGGGAAGGCCTCAGGCCTTCGCCTTCACATAGGTCCCGGGCGCATCGGCGAGCGCCTTAAGCTTGCCGCCGCCCGGCTCGCGTGCCGCGACCTTCTTCGGCGCCTGCGCCTCCAGCCAGCCGAACCAGTGCGGCCACCAGGAGCCCGGATGCTCGTCCGCCTTGGCCAGCCAGTCGGCATAGCGGCCCTTGGCCGGCCCGCTGGTCCAGTACTGGTACTTCACCTTGGCCGGCGGATTGACGACGCCGGCGATATGCCCGGAGCCGGCGACGACGTGCTCGACCGGTCCGCCGAAGCATTGCGAGCCGTTGAAGACCGACTGCGCGGGGGCGATATGGTCCTCGCGCGCCGCGAGATTGTAGATCGGGACGGTCACCTGCTTGAGATCGAGCGTCTTGCCGCCGATCCGCATCTCGCCCTTGGAGAGCTTGTTGTCGAGGTAGCAGTTGCGCAGATAGAAGGAGTGGTTCGCCGCCGGCATCCGGGTGGAATCCGAGTTCCAGTAGAGCAGGTCGAAGGGCGTCGGCGCCTTGCCCTTCAGGTAGTTGTTGACGGCGTAGGACCAGATCAGGTCGTTCGGCCTGAGCATGTTGAAGGCGCCGGACATGCGCGAGCCGTCGAGATAGCCGGTCCGGGCCATCTGCTCCTCGATCGCGCGAATCTGCTCCTCGTCGACGAAGACCGAGAGCTCGCCGGCCTGCGAGAAATCGACCTGCGTGGTGAAGAAGGTCGCGCTCTCGATGCGCTTGTCGCGCACCGCCGCCATATAGGCCAGCGTCACGCCAAGCAGCGTGCCGCCGACGCAGTAGCCGATCGCCGAGACCTTCTTCTCGCCTGTCGCGTCCTCGATCGCATCGAGCGCTGCGAAGATGCCCTCGCGCATGTAGCTCTCGAAATCCTTGGCGGCATGGCGCGCATCCGGATTGACCCAGGAGATGCAGAAGACCGTCAGCCCCTGCTCGACGCACCAGCGGATGAAGCTCTTCTCCGGGTTGAGGTCGAGGATGTAGAACTTGTTGATCCAGGGCGGCACGATCAGCAGCGGCCGTTTCAGCACCTGTGGTGTCGAGGGCGCATACTGGATCAGCTCGATGATCTCGTTGCGGAAGATGACCTTGCCCGGCGTCGTCGCGATATTGACGCCGACCTCGAAGGCGCTGCCGTCGGACTGGCGGATCTTGAGCTCGCCGCCGCCGGCCTCGACATCCTCGGCATACATCTTCATGCCGCGCACGAGGTTCTCGCCGTTCTGCTGCATCGTCTCGCGCAGCAGTTCGGGGTTGGTCGCGACGAAATTGGTGGGCGAGAGGGCGCCGGCGATCTGCTTGATGTAGAAGCGGGCCTTCTCGCGCGTGTGCGGATCGAGATCGTCGGCCTTGTCGACCATCGTCTCGGCCCAGCGCGAGCCGATCAGATAGGCCTGCTTGATGAAGTCGAAGGTCGGATGGTTGGTCCAGTCCGGGTCCTTGAAGCGGCCGTCGCGCTTGTCAGGCTCGGCGACGGGTGCGACCTCCTCGCCGCTGGCGCGCTTCAACGCGGTGCTCCAGAGATTCATGAAGTCGCCCGTCAGCGAGGCCTGCGCCTCGATGATCTTGGAGGGGTCGTTGACCCAGCGCTCGGCGACGCGGCCCAGCGTCTTGACCATGTCGCTGGCCTCGTCGGCCTGGCCGGTCTTGGCCTCGCCGCGCTCGATCGGCTTCAGATAGGCGGCGGTGACCTTCCCATACTCCTCGACGAGCCGGCCCATATTCTGCGCGAACTGGTCGAAGTCCGGGGCAGCGGCCTCAGCCGGGCCGGTGGTGTCCTTCGCCCTGTCGCTTTTTCCGCTCATGGCCTGCCCTTTCCCCCGCTCGTTATAGGATAGCGCATCGCGCTCCATTTTGGTCCTATTAAGGACGCAGCCGCTGTGCTTTACCAAGCAAAATCGACAACCGCTGGATGTCCCGATGCCGACTGAAATCTCCGCGAAAAAGCCGCTCCTGATTCCGGCGGCCCTGGTTGCGGTGGGCGTGGCGCTCGCCGGCTGCGGCAGCGACGAGGGCTTCAAGGGCGTGGCCGAGGCTGCGGGCCTGGCGACCACGCCGCAGGAATCCAAGGCCTTCGTGCGGGAAACCCGCCCGGCCGATCTCGAATACGTCCCAGTCGGGTCGAGTGTGACGCGCACCGCGCCGCGCAAGCCGGTCGAGGACTACAAGAAGATCGAGGCCGCGCTCGAGGCCAAGCAGAAAGCCAATGAGGCTGCCGGCAACACCGCCAAGGCGCTCGGCACGACGCCGCCGCCGGAGCCGGCAAAAATCCCCAAGAACTGAGAACAGGTCCGGCCGAAGCGCCGGATTGCTCGGGCGGGCGCCTTCGTGCGCACCGCGAATCGCAAGAACTTGCGTATTTTGCTCTGTCATGACGAAAGATGCGGTGCTAAGCACCCTCGACGCAAGGATGTAATCCCGGCGCAATCATGACACCGCCCGTCGGCGGCCGAGGACCTGTTCGAGATGACCGATTTTCACCGTATCAAGCGCCTACCGCCTTACGTTTTCGAACAGGTCAACAAGATCAAGGCCGCCGAGCGCGCCAAGGGCGTCGACATCATCGATCTCGGCATGGGCAATCCCGACCTGCCGGCTCCGAAGCACGTCATCGAGAAGCTGGTCGAGACCGCCGGCAAGCCGCGCACCGATCGCTATTCAGCCTCGAAGGGTATCGGTGGCCTGCGCCGCGCCCAGGCGAACTATTACGAGCGCCGTTTCGGCGTGAAGCTGAACCCCGACACGCAGGTCGTCGCGACGCTGGGCTCCAAGGAAGGCTTCGCCAACATGGCGCAGGCCATCACCGGGCCGGGCGACGTCGTGCTGGTGCCGAATCCGAGCTACCCGATCCACGCCTTCGGCTTCTTGATGGCCGGCGGCGTGATTCGCTCCGTCCCGGCCGAGCCGACGCCGGCGATGTTCCCGGCGCTGGAGCGGGCGATGATGCATTCGGTGCCGAAGCCGATCGCGCTCGTCACCTGCTACCCGGCCAATCCGACCGCCTATGTTGCTTCGCTCGATTTCTACCGGGACCTCGTCGCCTTCGCGAAGAAGCACGAGCTGATCCTGCTCTCCGACCTCGCCTATGCCGAGGTCTATTTCGACGACAAGAATCCGCCGCCCTCGATGCTGCAGGTGCCGGGCGCGATCGATGTCGCGGTCGAGTTCACCTCGATGTCGAAGACCTTCTCGATGGCCGGCTGGCGCATGGGCTTCGCCGTCGGCAACGAGCGCCTGCTGGCGGCGCTGGCACGGGTGAAGTCCTATCTCGATTACGGCGCCTATACGCCGATCCAGGTTGCGGCGGCGGCAGCCCTCAACGGCCCGGATGATTGCATCCGCGAGATGCGCGATATCTATCGCAAGCGCCGCGATGCGCTGGTCGAGAGCTTCGGCAAGGCCGGCTGGGAGTTTCCGGCGCCGGAAGCGTCCATGTTCGCCTGGGTCGCGATCCCCGAGAAGTTCCGCCATCTCGGCTCGCTGGAATTTTCGAAGCTGCTGATCGAGAAGGCCGAGGTCGCGGTCGCGCCGGGCATCGGCTTCGGCGAGCATGGCGACGACTATGTCCGCATCGCCATCGTCGAGAACGAGCAGCGCATCCGCCAGGCCGCGCGCAATATCGGCCGCTTCCTCAAGGGCGCCGACACGACGCTGCACAACGTCATCCAGATGCCGAAGGCCGGCTAGGGCGGGGCGGCTGCGGCATTGCATGCCTCTGGACCGCGCCCGCAAAACATGGGAACCGATGCGATGCGGACGGATCGCTCCGCATCGCGCCCGGGGCTCGCTTCCATGTCACGCAAAGGCCGTCTGCTCGGCGTCGCTTTCGCCGTCTTCGCGCTGATCTGCCTCGTCGCGACCTATGACTATTCCCGCGGCCGCATCCCGCAGACGCGCTCGGCCCTGGTCTCAGATGTGCTGGCCGTCACCAATGGCCGCGAATGCGCGCGTGACGCGACCGAAATCGTCCTGCGCTACATCCCGGTCGGGACCGGCCGGGCCGATGCCGAGCGCATCCTCTCGGAAGTTACGATCGATCCACCCAAGCCGTGGTTCTGGACCCCCGCCGTCGAGAACAGCACCGTTTCCCAGGGGACGACGATCGAAGCGCTGCACACCATCAAGGCGACCGCCTTCGGCACCAATCTGCTGCGCATCTATCTCGGTTTCGAGGATGGCAAGGTGAAGCGCGTCGCGGCCGAGGTCGTCTGCCATTTCGGCTGAAGCTGGGCTCGCTACGGCTTCCACGTTGACTCGCGCCGCACCTCATGCGACGCCGCGCGCATGACCAGCGTGCCTCTTTCGCCTGCCTCCCAGCCCCTGCGCATCGGACTTGCCGGCCTCGGCACGGTCGGCGCTTCCACCTTGCGCATCCTGCGCCGTCAGGAGAACGCGCTGGCGGCGCGCTGCGGCCGCACGATCCGCGTCACCGCCGTCTCGGCACGCGACCGCAACCGCGACCGCGGCATCGATCTCGCCGGGCTCACCTGGTTCGACGATCCGGTCGCGCTGGCGAAATCGGATGAGATCGACTGCCTGGTCGAGCTGGTCGGCGGCTCGGACGGTCCGGCCAAGGCGGCCGTCGAGGCGGCTCTGTCCGCCGGCAAGCATGTCGTCACTGCCAACAAGGCGCTGCTCGCGGCACATGGCGTCGCGCTCGCCGATCTCGCCGAGAGCAAGGGCGTGGCGCTCGCCTTCGAGGCCTCCTCGGCCGGCGGCATCCCGGTCGTGAAGACCCTGCGCGAGGCGCTGGCCGGCAACAATGTCAGCCGCATCTCCGGCATCCTCAACGGCACCTGCAACTACATCCTCTCGCGCATGGAGCAGGAGGGCCTGACCTTCGAGGCCTGCCTGAAGGATGCCCAGCGCCTCGGCTATGCCGAAGCGGACCCGACTTTCGACGTCGAAGGCTTCGACACCGCCCACAAGCTCGCGATCCTGACGAGCCTCGCCTTCGGTACGAAGATCGACGCCGAAGCGATTCATGTCGAAGGCATTTCGGCGATCACGCCGCTCGACCTCAAGATGGCTGACGATCTCGGCTACCGCATCAAGCTGCTCGGCGTCGCCGAGCGCACCAAGACCGGCATCGAGCAGCGCGTGCACCCGACCATGGTGCCGAAATCCTCCCCCATCGCGCAGGTGATGGGCGTGCTCAACGCCGTCAGCGTCGATGCCGACGCCGTCCGCGAGATCACGCTGGTCGGCCCCGGTGCTGGCGGCGACCCGACGGCCTCGGCCGTCGTCGCCGATATCGCCGATGTCGCGCGCGGCACGGCCGGCCTGCCCTTCGGCCTGCCGGTTGCCCGCCTGGAAGAGGCGAAGCGCGCGCCGATGCAGCGCCATGAAGGCGGCTACTATGTTCGCCTCGCTGTTGCAGACCGCCCCGGCGCCGCGGCGGCGATCGCGACCCGCATGGCGGAAGCCGACATCTCGCTGGAAAGTATTGTCCAGCGCCGCTCGCCCGAGGCTGCCAACCGCGATCCGGGCGGCCGCTCGGGCGCGCCGGTCCCGGTGGTGCTCATCACCTATGCCACCAGCGAGACCACGATCCGCGCCGCGCTGGAGAAGGTCACCGCCGACGGTCATGTCGCGGAACCGCCGCAAGTCATCCGCATAGAGCGGGAACAGGCCTGACCGGCCATACCTGCCAAACTCATTGCAAGGGGACTCTTTTCATGTCCGTCGATCTCCGCATCTCCCCCGACCAGATCATCGAGCGTTATCTCTCGATGGAACTCGTGCGCGTCACCGAGCGTGCCGCCGTCGCCGCGGCCCGCCTGCGTGGCCATGGCAACGAGAAGGCGGCCGACCAGGCCGCGGTCGACGCGATGCGCCGCGAGCTGAACCGCCTGCCGATCGATGGCGAGATCGTCATCGGCGAGGGCGAGCGCGATGAGGCGCCGATGCTCTTCATCGGCGAGAAGGTCGGCAACAAGCAGGGTCCGAAGGTGCATATCGCGGTCGATCCGCTCGAGGGCACCACGCTCTGCGCCAAGGACATGCCCGGCTCGATCGCCGTGATGGCGATGGCCGGCGCCGGCAGCCTGCTCTATGCCCCTGACGTCTACATGGACAAGATCGCTTGTGGTCCGGGCTATCCCAAGGGCGTGATCGACCTCGACGCCTCGCCGGCCGACAACATCAATGCGCTCGCCAAGGCCAAGGGTGTGAAGCCGAGCGAGATCTCGACACTGATCATGGACCGCCCGCGCCATGCCAAGCTGATCGAGGAAGTCCGCAAGACCGGCTGCTCGATCCGCCTGATCACCGATGGCGACGTCGCCGGCGTGATCTTCTGCACCCAGCCCGAGAAGACCGGCATCGACCTCTATCTCGGCATCGGCGGCGCGCCGGAAGGCGTGCTCGCTGCGGCGGCGCTGCGCTGCGTCGGCGGCCAGATGCAGGGCCGTCTTATCCTCGACACCGAGGAGAAGCGCGTCCGCGCCGCCGGCATGGGCGTCAAGGACCCCAACAAGAAATACGACATGTCGGAGATGGCCTCGGGCGACGTCATCGTCTGCGCCACCGGCGTCACCGATGGCGGCATGCTCTCGGGCGTGCGCTTCGGCAAGGATTTCATCGAGACCGAGACGCTGGTCTACCGCTCGATCACCGGCACGGTTCGCCGCATCTATGGCGAGCACCGCGAGTTCTCTAAGTTTCAGCTCGACTGAGTTTCCATAGCCGTCATTCCGGGGTTGCGCCTCGGAATGACGCTGGAGACTATCCAACAGCGCCCGCCGCCGCTCGCCCGGCGGCGCGGCCCGAGAAGATGCAGCCGCCGAGGAAGGTGCCTTCCAGCGCCCGGTAGCCATGCACGCCGCCGCCGCCAAAGCCGGCGGCTTCGCCCGCCGCATAGAGCCCGGGTACCGGCTCGGCTACCTCGTCCAGCACGCGCGACGACAGATCCGTCATCAGCCCGCCCAGCGATTTCCGTGTCAGGATGTTGAGCCTGACGGCGATCAAAGGCCCGTGGGCTGGGTCGAGGATGCGGTGCGGCTTGGCGGTGCGGATCAACCTGTCGCCGAGATAGTTGCGCGCGCCGCGCAACGCCGTGACCTGCAGGTCCTTGCCGAAGGGGTTGTCCAGAGCCCGGTCGCGTGCTTCGACCTGCTCGCGCAGATGCGCCTCGACGATCAGGTGTTCCCCGGCAAGCGCGTTCATGCGCGCGACGAGTCGCGAAAAATCGCTCTCGACGATGAAATCCGCGCCCTTGTCCATGAAGGCCTGCACCGGGCCGGGCACGCCGCCGCCGGCACGGCCCAGCACCTGCTTCCAGCTCTTCCCCGTCAGGTCGGGGTTCTGCTCCGAGCCCGACAGCGCGAATTCCTTGGCGATGATGCTGCGATTCAGCACGAACCAGGAATAGTCGAAGCCGGTCTTCATGATGTGCTCGAGCGTGCCCAGCGTGTCGAAACCGGGGAAGAGCGGCACCGGCAGGCGGTTGCCGCGCGCGTCGAACCAGAGCGAGGACGGGCCGGGCAGGATGCGGATGGCATGCCTCGGCCAGATCGGCGCCCAGTTGGCGATGCCCTCGACATAGTGCCACATCCGGTCGCCGTTGATCAGGCGTCCGCCCGCCGCCTCAGCCACGCCGAGCATGGCGCCATCGACATGATCCGGCACGCCCGAGAGCAGGCGGGCAGGGGCCTGGCCCAGCCGCGCCGGCCAGTTAGCCCGGACGAGGTCGTGATTGCCGCCAATGCCGCCCGAGGTGACGATCACGGCCCGCGCCTTCAGGCTGAACGAGCCCGTGACGCCGCGCCCGCTCTTCTCGCCACGCGCGACCGAACTCGACTCCAGCACCTCGCCCTCCACACCATCGATCACCCCACCGCTTTTGCTGATGCCGGTGACACGATGGCGGAAGCGGAAGGAGAGCAAGCCCCTCGCCTGTGCCTCCTTCGCCCGGCGCAGGAAGGGCTCCAGCACGCCAGGCCCCGTGCCCCAGGTCACATGGAAGCGCGGCACCGAGTTGCCGTGGCCGGTGGCGAGATAACCGCCGCGCTCGGCCCAGCCGACGACCGGAAACCAGCGCATGCCCATCGCATGCAGCCAGCTTCGCTTCTCGCCGGCGGCGAAATCGAGATAGGCCTCGGCCCAGCGCCGCGGCCAGTCGTCCTCCGGCCGGTCGAACCCGGCCGAGCCGAACCAGTCGTCATGGGCGAGCGCGCGCGAATCGCGGATGCGCAGGCGCCGCTGCTCGGGGCTGTCGACGAAGAACAATCCGCCCAGTGACCAGAAGGCCTGCCCGCCGAGCGACTGCTCCGGCTCCTGGTCGAGCAGCACAACCTTGCGCCCGGATTCTGCAACCTCGCAGGCTGCGACGAGGCCGGAAAGCCCCGCGCCGACGATCGCCACATCGGTTTCGTGCTGCATGATCTCCCCGCGATGCCGCTTTGCCGATGGTCTGCCCGTACTATGGCGAGGCTACCGGGCCCGGCCAAGTTCGACGCTGGTTGACCTCGCGCCCGCTATGCGCGACGCCGTTGGCACGATGAGTCTGGTGCAGCAGTCCCGTATTTTCCTCGGCGTGAGCCGTTCGGCGCTCGGCCGCCCCTGGCGTGATCGCCTCGATACGGCAGGGCTCGGCCGGGCCGAGGCGCTCTCCCAACGCGAAGGGCTTTCCGACATCCTCGCGCGCCTGCTCGCCTCGCGCGGCGTCGAGCCGGCCGAGGCCGCACTCTTCCTCGAGCCGAAGCTGCGCGACCTGCTGCCCGATCCCGCCGTCCTCACCGACATGGAAGCAGCTGCCGCCCGCCTGGCGCAGGCCGGCATCAAGGGAGAGCGCGTCGCGATCTTCGGCGACTACGACGTCGACGGCGCCTGTTCCTCGGCCCTGCTGGCCGGTTTTCTCACACAGGCCGGTGCCCGCCCGCGCATCCACATCCCCGACCGCCTGATCGAGGGCTATGGCCCCAATAGCGAAGCGATCCGCATGCTGGCGGGCGAGGGCGCGACCCTGCTCGTCACTGTCGATTGCGGCACCACCAGCGAGGATCCCCTGGCGGAAGCGCGCCGGCTCGGCCTCGATGTCGTCGTGCTCGATCACCATCAGGCACCGGAGCGGCTGCCCGCCGTCGAGGCGCTCGTCAATCCGAACCGGCAGGACGATCTCTCCGGCCTTGGCCATCTCTGCGCCGCCGGCGTCGTCTTCCTGGCGCTGGTTGCAACCAGCCGCACGCTGCGCCGTCAGGGCCATTGGGCTACGCGCGGGAGCGAGCCCGATCTGCTGGCGATGCTTGATCTCGTCGCGCTGGCGACGGTGGCTGACGTTGTGCCCTTGCAGGGGCTCAACCGCGCCTTCGTCCGGCAGGGGCTGGCGATGATGCGCAGCCGCACGCGGCCGGGCCTCGCCGCGCTGATGGACGTCTCCGGCCTCGACGGGCCGATCCAGCCCTGGCATCTCGGCTTCCTGCTCGGCCCGCGCATCAATGCCGGCGGGCGCATCGGCGATGCCGCGCTCGGCGCGCGCCTGCTCCTGACCGATGACGAGGTCGAGGCGCGCACCATTGCGACCGAGCTCAATCGGCTCAATCAGGAGCGTCAGGAGATTGAGCGCCTCGCCGTGCTGGAGGCGGTCTCACAGGCCGAGCAAGAACTCGCCGGCATGGCTGAGCTGCCGGTCCTGCTCGCGGGCAGCGCCGAATGGCATCCCGGCATCGTTGGCCTCGTCGCGGCCCGCCTCAAGGAGCGTTTCCGGCGCCCTGCTTTCGCGCTGGCGCTGAACGGGGAGGGCGGCGCGACCGGTTCCGGCCGCTCGATCGCGGGGGTCAATCTCGGTCGTGCCGTGCGTGCGGCCGTCGAAGCCGGCCACGCGATCAAGGGCGGGGGGCACGCCATGGCGGCGGGCGTGACGCTGGCGGTGGGGCAGGCCAACGCCTTCCAAGCCTTCCTCAACGAGCATCTTCAGCACGAGGTCGATGCAGCCGGCGATGCGGAAGCGCTGCTCGTGGATGCCGCGCTGAGCGCGGGCGGCGCCACGCCGCGTCTTCTCGCCGAGATCGACAAGGCCGGCCCCTTTGGCTCGGGAAGTCCGGAGCCGGTCTTCGTCTTCCCGGCACATCGCCTGACCGACGCCATCGAGATCGGCTCCGGCGGCCATGTCCGTATCAAGCTGCGTTCGGGCGATGGCGCCAGCATCGGAGGAATCGCCTTCCGCGCCGCGCAGGAGCCGTTGGGGCAGGCCCTGTTCGCCGCGCGCGGCGAGCTGGTGCATCTCGCCGCGACGCTTTCGCTCAATCGCTGGGGCGGCCGGGAAACGGCGGAACTGCGCATCCTCGACCTTGCCCGGCCGGCCTGAGGCGCTGCCGGCTATTTTCTTGTGAACAGGTGCTTGCGGAGCGGCAGGGCTGCCACTATACCTCGCCCCGCTTCGGCACGAACCCCAGCGGTTCGCGGCAAAGCGGTCTTCGTCTATCGGTTAGGACACCAGCCTTTCACGCTGGGAAGACGGGTTCGATTCCCGTAGACCGCGCCATTTTCTTGAGCGGCCTGACAGGCCGATGCACAAGCGCTCAGTCGAGGTTGCCTCCGGCATCGGTGTTTTGCCGATGCCGGGTTTCGCTTCGTAGGCGGCCGTCAATCGACCCATTTGCCGTCGCGGGCGACGATGCGCCCGCTTTTCACGACCAGGGCGCGCTTCGGCCGGTCCACGACGATCTGGGCCAGGTTCTCGCCCGCGATGAGGACGAGGCTGCCCTCGCAGCCCGTCTCCAGGCCATGGCCCTGCAGCTCGAGCAGCTCGGCGCCGCGGCGCGTGCCCATGCCGAGACATTCGATCAGCTTGTCGTCGGTCCGGCTGCCGGTCCGGTAGGCGAGCAGCCAGCAGCGGTCCAGCATGTCGCCGTTGCCGTGCGGGTTCCACGTATCGCGCAGCGAATCCGAGGCGATGGCGCATTTCACGCCGCGCCGCGCCAGTTCGAACATCGGCGGAAACACGTTCGCGCCGGGGACCGCCGAGATGATGCCGATGCGCGCGTCGACCACCATGTCGATCATGCGCTCGACCTTGTCGCGCTGCGGATCGCCCAGGCAGAACGCATGGCTGACGACGACGCGCCCCTGCATGCCGAGCGCCCTGGTCCGCTCGACGATCAGGCCCATCTCGAACAGGCCGAGATCGCCAGCCTCGTGCAGATGGATGTCGATCTTGGCGCCCTTGCGGCTGGCAATGTCGAAGATCGTGTCGAGATGGCCCTTCGGGTCGCCGTCGATGCCGCCAGGATCGATGCCACCGATCACCGTGGCGCCTTCGTCGAGCGCCGCCTCCATCAGGTCGGCCGTGCCCGGATCGATCATCATGCCGGTCTGCGGGAAGGCGACGAGCTCGAGCCCGACGGCGTGCTTCGTCTTCTCCCAGGCTTCGAGGACGCCGTGCAGGTTGTCCAGCTTGTACGCTGTCGAGATGTCGATGTGGCTGCGGATATGCGTTGAGCCCATCGCGACGCACTGGCGCATGAGATTGCCGGCGCGCTCCGGGACGCCCCAGGGCAGGGTCCTGCGGATCTCGACCTCGTTGTCGATCATCTCGCGCAGGGTGCGGGGGACGTTGATGCCGTGCCAGGGCAGGCCCCAGAGGATCTTGTCGAGATGCACATGCGGCTCGACGAAGGGCGCGATGGCGATGGCATTGGCGCCGTCATGGACCGGTACTCCGGGCTCGCGCGGCAGGTTCGGCCCGACGGCGGCGATCCGGCCGTCCTTGATCAGGATATCGGATGTGGCCTTCGCATCGGGGCGGATATTGGTGACCAGAAGGTCGGTCATTTCGGCTCCTGAGTTACGGCGTGGGTCGCTGTCATGAAGATCGCGGGAGGGGCGGGCCGCACCCTATCCGCTGCGCGTGAATCTGGAGCGCTCCAAAACGGGCAATGACCTTTTCCTCGCGCGCAATGGCGGTGTCCGGCAAGCCGACGGTCTTCCAGCTGCGAGAGCCTGACCGGTGCCTTCGAGGAATGCGCTTGTCGTGCCGCTGCATTGCATCGGGCAGTGGCTGTGTTCTCCCGCGAGACCTGCTAGGGGAAGGATATTCTCCGTCTTAGCTGGCAGGGCCACATGCAGCTTCTCCCCAATTTCGACGAGCGGATAGATCGCCGCGGCACCCACTCGGCCAAATGGGACAAGATGGAGACCGTCTATGGCGTGCCGGCCGATAGCGGCATCGCGATGTGGGTGGCGGACATGGATTTTCGCCCACCGGCCTGCGTGCAGGGCGCCCTCGAGGGCATGAACGCCCATGGCATCTACGGCTATTTCGGCGATGACCGCGCCTATCTCGCCGCGATCCGTTGGTGGATGCTCAACCGGCATGGCTGGGAGGTCTCGCCGGACTCGGTCTTCACCACGCACGGTCTGGTGAACGGCACCGCGCTTTGCGTCGAGGCCTATACCAAGCCCGGCGACGGCGTCGTGCTGATGACTCCGGTCTACCATGCCTTCGCGCGCATCGTGACCGCGTCGGGCAGGCAGGTCGTCGAATGCCCGCTGGCGCGGGAGGAGGGGCGCTACGTCCTCGATATCCCCGCCTGGGACGCCGCGATGACCGGCAAGGAGCGCATGCTGATCCTGTGCTCGCCGCATAATCCGGGCGGCCGCGTCTGGACCCGCGAGGAACTGCGCGCGATCGCCGATTTCTGCAAGCGCCACGACCTCATCCTGGTCTCCGACGAGATTCACCACGATCTCGTCATGCCCGGCCAGAAGCATACGGTGATGCCGGTCGCGGCGCCCGAGATCATGGACCGGCTGGTCATGATGACCGCCACGACCAAGACCTTCAACATCGCCGGCGCCCATATCGGCAACGTCATCATTCCCGACATCCGGCTGCGCGACCTGTTCCGCGGACGCATGGACGCGCTCGGCATCTCCCCGAACTCCTTCGGCATGGCCATGGCGACCGCCGCCTACAGCCCGGAAGGCGCGGCCTGGGTCGATGCGCTGAACCTCTATCTCGACGGCAACCGGCGCCTGTTCGATGCCGGCATCGACGCGATTCCAGGCGTGCGCTCGATGCCGCTGGAATCGACCTATCTCGCCTGGGCGGATTTTTCAGGGACGGGCATGGAACCGGCCGAATTCACCGCCCGCGTCGAGAAACAGGCGAAGATCGCGATCAATCACGGCCCGACCTTCGGCAAGGGCGGCGAGAGTTTCCTGCGCTTCAATCTGGCGACGCCGCGCGCGGTGGTCGTGGAAGCGGTCGATCGCCTGAAGCTCGCCTTCGCCGACCTGCAGTAACGAAGAGCGGGTGACGGCAGGGGAAATCCAAGCCTGCACCGCCGGCTCTTGCACGCGCGGGACATCCGCATTTGCAAGGCGCTCCGGACTCTCCTAAGACCTTCCTGTAAGGGCATTTGCACGTTTGTGCTCTGATGCACATTCCGTGCATGACCATGGAGGGACGATGACGGGAGCGAAGCGGGGCCGGTCTTTCGTCAGCGCCCAGCAGGTCGCGGAGCTCGCGGGCGTTTCACGCTCGGCGGTGTCGCGCACCTTCACGGATGGCGCCAGCGTCTCCGAGGCGACGCGTGAGCGGGTGCTGGAGGCTGCGCAGACGCTCGGCTACCACGTCAATCATCTGGCGCGCGGCCTGATCAATGAATCCAGCGGCATCGTCTGCCTGATTGCGGGCGATGTCGCGACGCCCTACCAGTCGCGCATGCTCGACGCGATCTCACGTCGCCTGCAGGCGATCAATCAGGTCGCCATGCTGATCAACACCTCGGGCGATGGCGAGAGCGTCGCCAAGGCCTTGCGCCAGACGCTGAACTATCGCGCCCAGGCGACGATCGTGCTCTCAGGCGCGCCGCCGGCCGCCTTGATCGAGACCTGCGTCGCCAGCGGCCAGCATGTCATCCTGATCAACCGCGATGACCCGTTGACCGGCCCCGAGAATATCGTCGTCGACAATGTCGCCGCGGCGAACGAGGCCTTCCACATGCTGCGCCGGGCCGGCTGCTCGCGCATCGCCGTGGTGTCCTCGCTCGCCGGCACGCCCAGCATCGTCGGGCGCGAGGAGGCGTTTCGTCAGGCGGCTGCCGCAGAGGGCTTCGAGGTCACCGTCGCGCGGACCGGGCCGACGGCCTATGCCTCCGGCTACGAGGCTGCACGCCAGCTGCTGGCACGGTCCGACCGACCGGACGCTGCCTTCTGCGTCACGGACCTGCTGGCCTGCGGCTTCCTCGATGGCGCTCGCACCGAGTTTGGCATGGCGGTGCCGGAGGAACTCTGCGTCGTCGGCTTCGACGATATCGAGCAGGCCGGCTGGGCCTCCTACGGCCTCACCACCTTCCGCCAGCCAATCGACCTGATGGCCGACCATATCGTTGCGAAGCTTGCAGCCGGGGAGCCGGGCGTCAGCGCCCCGACGGTCACGACCTTCCCGGTCACGCCGGTCTGGCGTCGAACAGTCAGGCCGAAGTGAAGCGATCCGCGACCGCGCCGGTCGCGAGGTCGATCGAGAAGTCCCGTGAGGGCAGGCTCGCGAGATAGCTTTGGAGGATGGCGAGGAAGCTGGCGATGCGCGCCTGCAGGCTCGTCGCCGGCCAGTGGCCCGCCCGGTAGCGCGCCGCCAGCGCGCGATAGGCATCGAGCCGCTCGGGCGCGATGAAATCGAGCGTGACATGCCGGCCCTTGCGCAGCCTGTACCAGTCCACCACCAGTTCGAAGAAGGGCAGGGCCTCCGCGTCGGCGGCCTGCGGCACCACGTCGGCGGGCGCGAGCGGCGCGGCGATCCCCGCCAGCCGGTCGAGATCGGCCAGCGTCAGGCGCGGCACCAGTGCGGCGAGATCGGCAGGCCACTCCTTCGGCAGGTAGCGGCGGCGCACCATCTCGGCGAGATGCGTGCTGAGGAAGGCGCCATGGCTCGTGGTGGAGGCGATGCCACCATCGTCCTCGCCGCTCAGCTTGGCCTCGGCCTTGTAGAGATCGAAGGCGAGATCGAAGCCCGGCACCTCGGTCAGCACCACCGTCTCCACGTCGAGACACCCCGCCGCCACGGTCGCGATCTTGTAGGCCGGTGGGAAGCCGACCATCGAGGGAACGGCGATGTTGATCAGCCAGTCGTCGCCGCTCGAAACCCGCGCCGTGTCGTTGATATGCAGGTGCCCGCTGAAATGGATGCGCACCCCGGTTGCGGCGGCAGCCTCGGCCGTGGCGGCAGTCGGCGCGCGGCGGACGAAGGAGGTGTCGCCAAGCAGGCGCGCTTCGTCGGCGGTGGTGCCGTTCAGCGGGTCGAGCACCGGATAATGCGAGAAGGCCAACAGTGTCTTGCCGAGCGCCTTCGCGCGCGCCGCCACATCGCGCATCCAGGCCAGCACGAAGGGCTTGTTGCGCGGCATCGCGTTCCAGCCGGCATCGGTGCTGTCGATATAGCTCTTCTCCAGCGTCGGATCGCGGTCACCGTCACGGGGCTCGAAGACATTGGCATCGATGGAGAGCACCCAGAGACCCTCGACCGGCTCGACCAGATAGGAGCTGTCGACCATGCGCCTGATGGTGCCGCCATCGGCCGAGCGGATCTCGAAGCTGCGGGCTGACAGCGCATCGTCCGGCCCGAACGGGCTTTCCCAGTGCAGGTGCCAGGGGCGGCGGAAGAAGCCGAGCTCGGCCATGGCGGGGATGGCGCTGTCATAGCCGCCGCAATGCATATTCGAACTGACGATGCGGGCGGTTGAATCCTCCGCGTCGGCCTCGGGATCGCTCGTCACCAGAACATGGCTGCCGTCGGCATCGAGGAAGCGCTTCGACTGGTGCCGGCCATGGATGGCGTAGAGGTCGTGATTGCCGGGCGTGGCGAGGAAGCGCAGGCCATGGCGGGCGCTGTAGTCCTGCAGCACGGCCGTCGCTGCCGCCATCGTCGAGCGCTGGCCGTCATCGGTGAGATCGCCGACGAGGACGACCAGCTCGATGCCACGCGCCACGATGTCGTCGAGCAGAGCAGGGAGCGCCGGGTAGCTCTCGTTGAACACCCGTGTGGACGCGACTGTGTCGGCAAGGCTGCGCACGGCCGCGAGCGGCGCATGCGGCTGGCCTGCCCGATAGGTCACGTCGTGGAAATGCGGATCGGCGATGACGGCGATGCGGGTCATGCCGGCGCATGCTCCTGAGCTGCGTCGATCCGGCGAATCCAGTCGGCGGCGCGGGCTGCTGCTGCGGCGAGCATTGGTTTCGGCGTCTCGTGCCATTCGTCGGGCCGGAGTTCGCGCTTCTCCCGGACATGGGCATAGGCCGCTTCCAGTGTCGGATAGACCTCCGGCATCTCGACATGCAGGAACAGGCCTACCAGCGCGACCGAGCGGCTGCGGCCGGCGCGGCAATTGACCAGCACGTTGCCGCGCTCGCGCAGCGGATAGGTCGGGCGGTTCGGCAGGACCTGCGCGAAGGCGCCGCGCAGCACATAGAAGCCGCCGAGCATCATGGTCTCGGGATTGCCGTCGCCATCGACGAGGCCGATCTTGTAGTAGCGCAGCGCCCCGCCGCCATAGAGGCTGCCGGGCGGCGTGTCCGGGAACGGCTTCACGGCATAGTTGATATCGAGATTGACGGCGCAGTTGACGACGGTGGTGATGCCGTGGCGCTTGAGCAACTCGACATCGCCGGCCGCCTCCATGCCGCCGATATAGAGCTCGACACCATAAGGCGTGACATTCGGCTCGATCAGGCTCAGCGGCGGGCGGTCATAGGGTGGGCTGTCGTCATGCATCGCGGGGTAGCCTGTCGTCATGGTTCCAGCGGGATGCCGGTCGCTGCGCTCATGCCGCTGGCGATGCCGGGCGCGGCCGCCAGGACGCCGCCACCCTTAGCCAGCCCGTCGAGCGCGAGGAAGGGGCCGACCTGGCCGCCGGCCTCGCGGACGAGCAAGAGCCCGGCGAGGCAATCCCACGGGTTCATGTGCAATTCGGCATAGCCGTCCGAGCGGCCATCGGCGACATAGGCGAGGCCGAGCGCGCCCGAGGCCGCACGCCGGACATTCGCGCCGCGCTCCAGCAGATCCGAGAGCACGGCGAGATAGGTCGCGTTGGGCAGGCGGTTCGACCAGCCGAGCTCGACGCAGGCCGCCGTATAGGCGCTGGTGCGGGACACCCGGATCGGCCGGTCGTTCAGCGTCGCGCCATGCCCGCGGCGAGCAAAATGCAATTCGTCGAGGGCGGGATTGTAGATCGCGCCGATCTCGATCTCGCCATCAGCGACGAAGGCGATCGAGATGCAGAAATGCGGGATCGCGCGGGCGAAATTCGCCGTGCCGTCGATGGGATCGACGACCCAGACATGGCCCTCGACGGTGCCGCCGGTCTCCTCTCCGAGAAAGCCGTCCTCGGGGAAACTCTCGGCCAATCGCGCCTTGATATGGCGTTCGACCGCCGTGTCTGTCTCGGTCAGGAAATCCTGCGGCCCCTTCATGCCGATCCCGGCGTCTGGCCCGGCGGCCGCGCGGGCAGCAAAGCCTTCCCGCGCGATCTCGCCGGCTGATCGGGCCAGCGCCACGCAGAAGGCGGCGCGCGCGTCGAGGTCTAGCGCGGCGGCAGGGACGAGCAGGGCGGAGCTGGATGTCATGGCCGGGTTTCCCGAGGGCGAAGGGCCCGATCGGGCCGGGTTGATTTGCACAGCTGTGCAGAAAACGTCAACATGCGTCGCTCGCAGCTGTCGTCAGGCGACCGCGACGCGGGGCTGAGCGGCAGCCTTGGCGATGCGCGTGGTCGAGATCGCCTCGGCGACGCCCTGAAGTGTCGGATAATCCGCGCCCGCGCCGGTCGCGACATAGCCGGGGCAGAACAGTTCGGATGCATCCGCGCCTGCCTTGCCGAGCGTGAAGCCGCGATACTGGCCGCCGGACTGGCGCAGGATCAGGATCGCCGCCGCCACGTCCCAGGCGTTCACACCGAAGCCCGCGGCGGCATCGACCCAGCCGGCCGCGACATGGGCGATGCTGAGCGCGGCGCTGCCCGGCCGGCGCAGGGTCGAGAACGTCTCGGTCAGCCGTGCGAAACGGTCGAGCGCGACCTCGCGCCCGTCGAGCCGGAAATCGCGCGCGACCGGATAGCCGGTGATCAATGTGGCATGCTGCTCGTCCGGCACGGCGTTCGAGCGGATGGGTTCG
Source organism: Allobosea sp. 47.2.35 (assembly GCF_024655635.1). Classification (GTDB taxonomy): domain Bacteria; phylum Pseudomonadota; class Alphaproteobacteria; order Rhizobiales; family Beijerinckiaceae; genus Allobosea. Next base: position 165,151 of record NZ_JANLGI010000002.1, read on the forward strand.
CCATTGCACCAGGCACCCGAGGTATCGGCGGAGAACAGGGTGTCGGCGACAGGGTCGAGGATCGCGCCCGCGACGATCTCGCCGTCCACGACGGCGCCGACCGAGACGCACCAGAAGGCGAGGCCGCGCGCGAAATTGGCGGTGCCGTCGATCGGGTCGACATACCATTTGACCCGGCCGGAGCCGCTGGCGCCGGCTTCCTCGCCGACAACCTCGGAATCCGGCACCTCGGCCAGCAGGAAGGCGCGGATCGCCGCCTCGCTCTCGCGGTCATGGCGCGTCACAACGTCATGGCGGTCGACCTTGAAATCGACCGCCATGGTCGAGCGGAAGGCGGCGAGAAGGGCAGGCTGCACCAGCCGCGTGGCGCGCTCGGCGACATCGCGCAGCTTGGCGGATTCATCAGGCGGCATCATCGGCTACTCCGGCGCAGGCATTCTCGAACAGGGTGAGGAGGCCGGCGGGATCGGCGACGACCGCATCCGGCGTGAGGCCTTCGAGCGCGTAGGGCTTGTCGTAGGTGCCGCCGGCTTCCATGAGGATGACGCCGCCGACGCCCGCGCGGCGGCCGCAGAGCACGTCGCGGTCGAAATTGTCGCCGACATACCAGGCCTCGCCCGGCTCGATTCCGAGCGCGCGGGTGGCGAGCCAGATCATCTCGGGGTTGGGCTTGCGGATTCGGACGGCGTCGCTGTGGATCTCGACGGCGAAGCGCTGGCGCAGGCCGTTCTCCTCCAGAAAATCGAGATGGACCTGTCCGGCGAGCGCATTGCTGACGATGCCGACCGGCACCTTTTCGCGGTCGCAGGCGTCGAGCAGCTGGATCAAACCCCGGCGCAGCGTCCGCTTGCTGCGCAGATGGCCCATCGCCTCGCAGAGTTCGCGTGCCCGGCGCGTGACGGCGACGCGGGCGGCAACCGGCCAGTCGGCCGCGACGAAATCGCTCCAGAACTCTTCCTGATCCAGCTCGCGCGGGGAGAAGAGCCGCGACATCGCGTTCTTCCAATGCTTGTCGGCAAGGCTGCCGGCGGCGATGTCGGCCACGATCCGCGCCGGCCTCGGCGCTGGGGCCCCGGCTTCCGCGAGCACATCAGTGACACGCGCCGCGAGAGCGGTCTCCCAGCCCGGTACCTTGGCGGTCTCGACGATGACGCCGCCGAAATCGAGCAGGAGCGCGCGCGGGCGCCGCAGGGAGGCAGATGCAGTCATGGCGGTCTTCGTCAGTCCGGGCAGTGGGAAGGAGAGGGCGCGTCTCGGCGCCCTCTCCAGAGGGCTTACTTCTTGTAGGCGGAGCGCCAGAGATCCTGCCAATCCTGCCGCCGGTCCCAGTCGTCGAGACCGGTCTTGGCATTGAAGGGCAGCAGGCGGTCGAGCACGGCGGAGAGGCCCGACGGCTCGTCATCCGGCAGCTTGATCTCCGGATTGGTCGGCACCTTGCCGTCGACGACCTGCGGCATGATGCCTTCCGGGGTCAGGATATAGTTGATGAAGAGCTTGGCGGCGTTGGGGCTCTTGGTCTTCGTCGCGATCATCGCGAGCTTGGTGTAGGACCAGGCCGGCCAGGGCGAGAAGCTCTCGCACAGCCCGAGCTTGTAGCCCTTGTCCTTGTTGTCGCGGAACTTGGCCGAGGACATGAAGCCGAAGAACGGCTCCTTCTGGCCGGGCGCGCCGACCGCTTCCGAGATGCGCTCGTCCGTTTCGGAGACGAGCGGCGCGTTGGCGGCGAAGGCCTTGACCCAGGCGGCGGTGGCGCTCTCCTCGCTGGTCTTCAGCTCCTTGCCGTAGAGGTCCTTGTAGGCCTTGGCGACGGCGGCGTCGTGATGCGTCGCCATCTGGTTGATGAAGTCGTTGAAATTGCTGCGCGAGAGCGGGTCGAAATAGGCGACCCGGCGCTTCCACTGCGGCTCGGTCAGTTGCCACATATTGGTGACCGGGCAGGTCTTGTAGACCTCGGTGTTATAGGCCCAGACCGTGGCGTTGATGCTGATCGCCAGGGGATTGCGATAGAGCTCCGGAATCTGGGCCGCCTTGTCCTGCGGCAGGAAGCTGTAGACGAACTTCTCCGGCAGCAGCTGGGCCAGCGCGGCCGGCGTGTCGGTCAGCAGTACCACGTCGCCCTTGACGTTGTTGGCCTGGGCCTCGCGGATGATCATCTCGAGCTGGCTGGTGGCGGAGACCTTCACGCCGGTCGCCTTCAGCCCGTATTTGGCCGAGAACGACTTGGCCATGTCCACGATCTTGCCGGTGCTGTCATAGATCGTGATCGGCGGCTCGTTGCGCGCCGCTGCGAGCGCGGCGGCCTCGTCGAAGGGCACGACGCCCTGCGCTGCGGCGGGGCCGGCCAGCGCTGCAGTCAGCAGGCCGGCGATCAGCCCGGCCAAGGCTCGTGGACGCGATGATGGACGATGCTGTGTCATGTCGCTCTCCCTGGCTGTTTCCCGGCCTCGTTGGGCCGTTTTCCGTCTTATTTCTTGTAGTTGAGCCGCCAGAAATCCTGCCAGTCCTGGCGCTTGTCGGCATCGTCGCCGGCGGTAGTGGCGTTGAAGGTCATGAGATGGCCGAGCACGGCGCCGACGCCCGAGGGCTCGTCGGACGGCATGGCGATCTTGGCGTTGGTCGGAATCTTGCCATCGACGATCTGCGGCGCGATGCCCTCTGCCGTCATCAGGTAGTGGATGAAGAGCTTGGCGGTCGCCGGGCTCCTCGTGTTTTTCGCGATCAGCCCGAGGCCGGGATAGGTGAAGCCGGCGAAGGGCTTGAGATCCCGGCAGATGCCGAGCTTCAGGTTGGCGGTGAGGTTGTCGCGGTATTTCGCGGTCGAGACCAGCGCGAAGAACGGCTTGGCCTGGTTGGCGGCGCCCGCAGCCTCCGCGACCGTGCCGCTATCACCCATCATCGGCGCGTTCCGGGCATAGGCCTTGACCCAGGCGGCGGTGGCGCTGGCCTCCGTCGTCTTCAGCTCCTTGCCGTAGAGGTCCTTGTAGGCCTTGGCCATGGCGGCGTCATGATGCGTCGCCATCTGGTTGAACCAGTCGGCGTAGAGCGGCTTGTCGTAGATATCGAGCATCGCGACCCGGCCCTTCCATTCGGGCTCGGTCAATTGCCAGATATTGGTGACCGGGCAGGTCTTGTAGGCGGCCGTGTTATAGGTCCAGACATGCGGGTCCGTGACGATGACGAGCGGCTTGCGCATCGCCTCCGGCACATCAGGCGCGATATCGGGCGGCACCCAGCTTTCGACGATGCCCTGCGGCAGGAGTTCGGTCATCGCGGTCGAGACGTCGATGGCGACGCTGACATCGCCGATCACGTTGCTGGCGCGGGCCTCGCGCACGAGCAGGTCGGCTTGCGTCGCTTCGTTGACCTTCTTGCCCGTGGCCTTGAGGCCGTATTTTTCGGAGAAGGCCTTGGCGGTCTCGACGATCTTGCCGGTGACCGCATAGACCGTGATCGGCTTCTCCGTCTTGGCCGCCGCGATCAGCGCGTTCAGGTCGAAGCGTTCGGCTTGCTGCGCGGCAGCCGGCGACAGGCCGGCCATCACCGCGAGGGCAACAGTCGATGCCGCGAGGCGGAGCCGGGCGGGAATGCTTGACGTCATGGGCATCTCCTTCGGTTCGCGTCAGTGGCGGCGGGCAGGGCGCAACGCCTGATCGGCGGTTGCGGAGCGGTTGCCGGCCTTGTTGAAGACATGCAGCGCGCGCGGCTCGACCCAGAACGACACCGTCTCGCCCTGTTCGATCGCGGGCATCTCATGCGTGGTCTGGAACAGCTTGCCGCCCGGCACGGTCAGTTCGACGATCCAGCTCCCGCCTGTCGGCAGGATGCCGGTGACCTCGGCCTTGCCGGAAAAGGCACCTTCAGGTGCCGTGCCGGTCGTGACCTTCAGCGCCTCCGGCCGGATACCGACCGAGCCTGCTTCCGCGAGCCCGCCGGAGAAGGCGGTCAGCCACTGGCCGGCGCTGGCCGCGACCGGCGTCGGCGTATCGCCTAGCTCCAGGATGTTGATCGGCGGGTTGCCGACGAACTGGGCGACGAAGCGGTTGGCCGGCCGGTCATAGATGTCGTTGGGTGTACCGACCTGCTGAAGATGTCCCTCGCTCATCACGGCGATGGTGGTCGCCAGCGTCATCGCCTCCCACTGGTCATGGGTGACGAAGACGATCGTGGTCTTGAACTCGCGATGCAGACGCTTGAGCTCGGCGCGCATTTCAAGGCGCAGCGCCGCGTCGAGATTGGAGAGCGGCTCGTCGAGCAGCAGCACCTCGGGATTGACCGCAAGCATGCGGGCCAGCGCGACGCGCTGCTGCTGCCCGCCCGAGAGCTGCGACGGGTAGCGGTCGCGGTATTTCTCGATGCCGAGCGTGCTCATCACGCGCTGCACCCGCTCCTCGCGCTCGGCCTTGGGCACCTTGCGCAGCCGCAGGCCGAAATCGGTGTTGCGCTCGATCGTCAGATGCGGCCAGAGCGCGTAGCTCTGGAAGACCAAGCCCATCTCGCGCTTCTCCGGCGGCACGAAGATGCCGGCGCCGACGCTGTCGACCATCCGGGCGCCGACCTGGATCTCGCCGGCACTGAGGTTCTCAAGCCCCGCGATCATGCGGAGCGTCGTGGTCTTGCCGCAGCCGGAGGGGCCGAGCAGGCACATGAATTCGCCGTCGCCGATTTCGAGATCGAGGCCGGAGACGGCATTCGCCCCCGCAACCCCGTAGTTCTTCGCGACGCCGCGCAGGTTGATCCTGGGCATGGTTCAGTTCCCTAGTCCTTGCGCGAGATTGGATTTGGTCAGCTTCTGGCCGGCGAGCGTGCCGAAATAGGAGATCGCGGCGATGATCAGCACCACGGCATTGGCCGCCTGGGTGTAGTGGTAGTCGATCAGGCGCAGCGAATAGGTGGTGAGCACGTCGGTGCCGGGCACTGCGAGCACGACGAAGAGGCTCAGGCCCTTGATGCCGGAAATGAACGGCAGCAGGATTCCGGTGGTCAGCGCGCCCTTCTGGATCGGGATGACGATCGCGATGAGGCGGCGGAACCAGCCGGCGCCGGCGATCTGCGCCGCTTCCTCCGGGTCCTTGCCGAGCTGCATCATCGCCGCGACGCCGGCCCGCGAGGCATAGGGCATCTGGTCGGCGATGAGGGCGAGCATCAGGATCGCCGCCGTCCCGTAGAGCGCCGGGATCGGTCCGCGCGGCACCGCGAAGAGCGAGAGATAGGCCGCGGCGAAGGCGATGCCCGGCACAAGATAGGGCATGAAGGTGACCTGGCGCAGGAAGGCGGCGAGCGGCCGGACCGGCGTGCGCGCCACGACATAGCCGACGAGCAGGCCGAGCACGCCCGAGGTCACCGAGGCGACGCCGACGATCGACAGGCTGTTCCAGGCCGCCTGCCAGAGATCGGGGGTGAACAGCACGCCGCTCTTCATCGCGACGGTGTTGAGATCGCGGCCGATCCAGTAGTCGAGGGTGAAGTTGGCCGGCGCGAAGTTGCCGGGCTGGCGCATCACGGTCGAGAGCGCGAGCGTCAGCAGCGGCAGCCCGACGCTGAAGGCGAACATCAGGGCCGCGAAGACGGTCGCCGGCCAGCGCAGGATGCCGAGCGGGCTCAGCCGGCTCATCGAACCCTTGGAGCCGATGGTGACGAAGCGGCGCGCTTCCTTGAGCAGCCTTGCGTCGATCATCAGCGTGATGACGCCGATCAGCATGATCGAGCCGGCGAGCACGGCCGCGACACCGGACTGGCGCGACGAGATGCTGCGATAGAGCGAGGTGGCGAGCACGTCGAAATCGACCGGCAGGCCGAGCACATAGGCGACGCCGAACTCGCCGAGGCATTTCGCGAAGATCAGCACCATTGCCGAGAGCAGCGCCGGCTGCATCAGCGGCAGGATGATCTGGCGCGCGACGGTGAGCCGGTTCGCGCCGAGGATGCGGGCGGAATCCTCCAATTGGCTGTCGAAGCGGCGCAGCGCATTGCCGAACAGCAGGATCACGAAGGGCGAATAATGCAGCGCCAGGATGATGGTGATCGGCAGCCGGCCATAGGCGAGCCAGTCCGGCGGCGTAAGGCCCATCGCCTCCAGCCAGCCTGGCTGGCCGCCGACGGTGCGGTTCTTGAACAGCGTCGTCCAGGCGAGCGCGAAGGTCCAGGCCGGCAGCATGTAGGGCACGATCAGCGCGGTCGCGAACCAGCGCCGGCCGAACATGTCGGTGCGGCTGAGCAGCCAGGCAAGCAACCCGCCGATGATCATCGCGAGCGCAATGGCGCTGGCCGCCACCGTCAGCGTGTTGGCCAATGGCCCCCAGAACAGGTCGCGGGCGACGCGCGAGGTGAAGGCGCGCTCGAGATAATAGGTGGTGAAATCGCCGGCGCTTGCCTTCAGGCGGCGCTCGTCGCCGAACTGCACCCGCACGGCGTCGAACAGGATCGACAGCACCGGCATGACGATCAGATAGGTGAAGAGGCCGGCAAGCAGCAGGCCGATGAAGGTGGTCGGCCCGTTCAGAGCAACCTTCGCACGATAGCGCAGGGCATTCAGCCGGCTGCCGCTGCTCGGGATCGATGCGGGAACCGGGCCGGCGCTGCGGGCGATCGGGGAACTGCTCATCGCCTCACGCCGCCCTGCTGGCAGGGCGTAACTGGGCAATAGCAATGCACGCGTGTGCGCCGTGCCGGACACTAAGCCCTTCGACCATTCCGTTCCCTCCTTGCCTACCGGCAGACCGACAGGCTTCGTCTTGTCGGGGCGGGTCAAGGGAAGTGGCCCTTGCCGCCCGCTTCCACCGTTTCTCGGCGGTTTCGTGCCATGCTCTGATAAGCCGGCTTCCCATTGGTCCACGGCCGGGCTGCGCTTGTCAACGGGTTTTGGTGAATTTTCGCACAGCTGTGCAATCGTAATGAGCGCGAAGCAAGCCAGTCGGATTACGCTGGAAACTGCCGGGCAGTGCACAATTGTCACATTGCTGGGGTGCCTGTTCGATCAGCTGTGCGGAAGACTGAACGGACACGCTGCGTGTATCGGGGCGGCCGGGGGGGCGAGTCCGTTCCGCGGCCCTTTGACTGGTCGGCGGTCGCTGCGCCACTGAAGAAGCGGTGCCCACGCGTGCTGGCGATTGACGGGAGCCGGGCCGCGTGGAACATCGTCGGCTCTATTGTCACCTAGGGATGGAACTATGAAGTTTTCACTGGCGCTTGCCGCTGCTGTCGTCTGCACCGTGTCGGTGTCGGCGGAAGCTCAGACCCTGAAGACCATTCAGTCGCGCGGTGTCCTGAACTGCGGGACCGGGGCGAATCTCGCCGGCTTCGCCGTTCCCGATGCGAACGGTGTCCTGACCGGCATCAACGCCGATTACTGCCGGGCGCTGACCGCGGCCATCTTCGGCGACAAGTCCAAGGTGAAGTTCATCCAGCTTCCCTCGAAGGACCGGATCACGGCGCTTCAGTCGGGCGAGACCGATCTCATCGCCGCCACCACGACCTGGACCATGAGCCGCGACACCACGCTCGGCCAGAACTTCCGCGCGACCTATTACTATGATGGCCAGGGCTTCATGGTGAAGAAGTCGCTGAACATCAAGTCGGCGAAGGAGCTCAGCGGCGCCTCGATCTGCATCCAGCAGGGTACCACGACCGAGCTCAACACCGCGGACTATTTCCGCAAGAACAACATGAAGTTCGAGCCGGTGACCTTCGCCACCAACAACGAGGCGACCGAGGCCTATGAGAGCGGCCGTTGCGACGCTTTCACCACGGACGCGTCCGGCCTCTATTCCGAGCGCATGCGCTTCAAGGCCCCGGGCGACCACATCGTCCTGCCGGAGACGATCTCGAAGGAGCCGCTCGGCTACGTCACCCGCCACGGCGACGACCAGTGGTTCGACATCGTCACCTGGGTTCATTTCGCCCAGATCACGGCCGAGGAGCTCGGCGTGACCCAGGCGAATGTCGACGAACTGCGCGAGAAGTCCGACAATCCCGAGATCAAGCGCCTGCTCGGCAAGGAAGGCACCTTTGGCGAGGCGCTTGGCCTCAAGAATGACTGGGCCTACAACGCGATTAAGGCTGTCGGCAATTACGGCGAGATGTTCGAGCGCAACCTCGGCAAGGGCTCGCTCCTCAAGATTGAGCGCGGCCAGAACGCGCTGTGGACCAATGGCGGCCTGCAATACGCGGCGCCGATCCGCTGAGCATCGGGCAACTCGTCAGCTAACATAAGGAAAGGCCCGGCTGGTTCCTCAGCCGGGCCTTTCTGCATTGCAGCCAAGCGTGCGGCGCTTGGCTGTAATCCGCGAAAACCCCTTGCTGTCTGCATCGGACAAGGGGAATGAGGAAGGGCTGTTTCAGTCCGAAAAGGTGAGGGTGAAGGCGATGACGGCTCCGATCGTTCCGGCAAGCGAAGCTGTGACCGAAAGCGAGGCGTTTCGCCCGCATACCTCGCACTGGGGCGTGTTCTCGGCCCGCATGAAGGAAGGCCAGCTCGAGGTCCGTCCGCATGAGGGCGACCCCGACCCCAATGAGATCATCCAGAACTTCCCAGCGGCCCTGCGTCATCGCGCCCGCATCGCCCAGCCCATGGTCCGGCGCGGCTGGCTGGAGAACGGCCCCGGTCCCGATCATCGCCGTGGCCGCGACGAATACGTCTCGATGTCCTGGTCGGCCGTGCTCGACAAGCTCGCCGGCGAACTGCGCCGCGTGCGCGACGACCACGGCCCCGGCGCGATCTTCGGCGGCTCTTATGGTTGGGCCAGTGCCGGGCGCTTCCACCACGCCCAGAGCCAGATCCACCGCTTCCTGAACACCTCGACCGGCGGCTATGTGAAGTCGGTCAACAGCTATTCCTCGGGCGCGTCCTCCGTCCTCGTGCCGCATATCATCGGCGACTACGAGGACCTGGTGAAGCGCAACGTCTCCTGGGAGCAGATCGCCGACCATAGCGAGATCGTGCTCGCCTTCGGCGGCATGGCGCTGAAGAACAGCATGGTCGCCGGCGGTGGCACCAGCCGCCATGTCGAGCGCGGCGCGATGGAGCGGGCGCAGGAGCGCGGCTGCGAGTTCGTGCTGGTGAGCCCGCTGCGCAGCGACCTTCCTCCGGGCGCCGGCGCCGACTGGGTCGCCAACAAGCCCGGCAGCGACACCGCGCTGATGCTGGCCCTTGTCCATACCCTCGTCGTCAACGGCCTGCACGACCGCGCCTTCCTCCACCGCTACACGGTCGGCTGGCCGGTCTTCGAGCGCTACCTGCTGGGTGAGACCGACGGTCAGCCCAAGGACGCGGCCTGGGCCGCCCCGATCGCCGGCCTGCCGGCCGAGGAGATCGTCGCGCTGGCGAAGCGTCTTCACGGCAAGCGCGCGCTCATCGTCGTGGCTCATGCCCTGCAGCGCGCCACCCATGGCGAGCAGCCGGTCTGGATGGGCATGGTGCTTGCGGCGGCGCTCGGCCAGATCGGCCTGCCGGGCGGCGGCTATGGCTATGGGCTTGGCGCCATCGCCTATTACGGCCGGCGCTACAACGCCGTGCCGATGCCGACCTTCTCGCAAGGGCGCAACCCGATCAGCGACTATATCCCGGTCGCGCGCATCTCCGATATGCTGCTCAACCCGGGCACGACCTATCGCTATAATGGCCAGACCCGGACCTATCCCGAGATCAAGCTGGTCTATTGGGCCGGCGGAAATCCGTTCCACCATCATCAGGATCTGAACCGCCTGCGCGAGGCCTTCGCCCGCATCGACACGCTGGTCGTGCATGAGCTCGCCTGGACCGCGACGGCCCGCCACGCCGATATCGTGCTGCCCTGCACGATGACGCTGGAGCGCGAGGATATCGGCGGCAACCCGAACGATCCGCTGCTGGTGCCGATGCATCCGGTGGTTGCGCCTTATGGCGAGGCGCGCGACGACTATTCGATCTTCGCCGATCTCGCCGAGCGCCTCGGCACCGGCGAGGCCTTCACCGAGGGCCGCACCGCCCGGCAGTGGCTGGAGCACCTCTACGAGCCGACCCGCACGGCTTTGGCGGCGAAGGGCCTGCCGGCACCGAGCTTCGCCGAGTTCTGGGCGGGCGAGGGCTTCGACCTGCCGCAGCAGCCGGATGATGGCGGCAAGCTGCGCGCCTTCCGGGCCGACCCGGCAGCCGCGCCTTTGCCGACGCCATCGGGCAAGCTCGAAATCTTCTCGGAGACGATCGCCGGCTTCGGCGAGGCCGATTGCCCCGGCCATCCGACCTGGCTCGGCGCCAGCAACGTGCCCGATGAGACCAACCCCTACGTGCTCGTCGCCAACCAGCCACGGACCCGCCTGCACAGCCAGTTCGATTTCGGCGGCCATAGCAGCGATGCCAAGCATCGCGGCCGTGAGGTCGCGCATATGCATCCGGACGATGCGGCGCTGCGCGGAATTGCCGATGGCGACATCATCCGGCTCTCGAACGAGCGCGGCGCCTGCCTCGCGGCCGTCCATGTCACCGATGGCATCCGCAAGGGCGTGATCCAGCTCCCGACCGGCGCCTGGTACGATCCCGCCGATCCGAACGACGACAAGCCGCTCTGCGTCCACGGCAATCCGAACGTGCTGACCCGCGACATCGGCACATCGGCGCTGGCGCAGGGCTGCACCGGCCAGCTGACGACGGTGCAGGTCGCGCGCTTCGACGGAAACTTGCCGCCGATCCAGGCCTTTGACCCGCCGGGCTCGCGTACGGCGCAAGCCGCCGAGTAAGCCTCGACATTCGTGATCCGCCGCCGGGAAAATCCGTGGCGGATCGCGCAAGCCGACAACGAAACAACCCGCCGCCTGCCTCCGAGAGACCGCATGTCCTCCTATATAGACACCTATTACCGACGCACGCTTGCGACCGAGGAGAGCTACGCGCCGGCCGAAGGCACGCTGAAGACGGATATCTGCATCGTCGGCGGTGGCCTCGCTGGCCTGACCGCCGCGCTCGATCTTGCCCGTGCCGGCCGCTCGGTCCTGCTGCTGGAGGCGCAGCGTGTCGCCTGGGGCGCATCGGGCCGCAATGGCGGTTTCGTCAGCCCGGGCTACGCGACCTCGCTCGCCGCGATCGAGCGCCAGACCGGCCGCGAGCAGGCCGATGAGCTCTATCGCCTGACGATGGAAGGTGTGGAGATCGTCCGCGGCAACATCGATAGCCTCGCGATCACGGAAGCTGCGCCGTCGCCCGGCATCATGAAAGTCGTGCGCTATGACGGCGGCGCCGGGCTGCAGGCGGTGCGCGACACGCAAGAGAAGCGCTTCGGCCGCAAGCTCCGCTATCTCGGCCGCGACGAGACCCGCGCGCTCCTGAACTCGCCGAAGTACCACGCCTCCCTGACGGCCGATGATTCCTTCCATTTCCACCCGCTGAACTATGCTCGCGCGCTCGCCCGCGAGATCGTCCGGCTCGGCGGCAGGATCCACGAGGGCTCGCCGGTCATCTCCTGCGAACTCGACGGAGCCGTGAAGCAGCTGAAGACGGCCAAGGCGACCATCGAGGCCGATCAGGTGCTGTTCACCACTGGCGGCTATACCGGCGATGTGCTGCCGGCCCTGCGCCGCGCCTATATCCCGATCGCGACCTATGTCCTGCTGACCGAGGCCGCGCCGGACCTGATCCGCCAGGCCATCCGCATCGGCACCGGCGTCGGCGACGACCGGCGCGCCGGCGATTATTACCGCACGGTCGAGGGCGGCTCGCGCATTCTCTGGGGTGGGCGCATCACCACGCGTACGACCGAGCCCAGAGACGTCGCCGCGATCCTGCGCCACGAGATGGTCACGACCTATCCGCAGCTCGCCGAGCTCAAGGTCGAGGCCGCCTGGTCGGGCCTGATGTCCTATGCCCGCCATCTCATGCCGCAGATCGGCCAGTTCCGACCGGGCGTCTGGTACTGCACGGCCTTCGGCGGCCACGGCATGAACACCACCGCGATCGGCGGCACGGTCATCGCCGAGGCGATCCGCGGCGCCAGCGACCGCTACAAGCTGTTCGCGCCTTTCGGCCTGGTCTGGAACGGCGGCCCGTTCGGCACGGCGGCGGTCCAGTTGACCTATTGGAGCTATCAGGCGGCCGACCTGATCCGCGGGCGATAGGCGTCTCGAAAGCGGCTGCCGAGCCTACTGGAATCCGGCAGCCTGCAGCTTGAACAGCTCCGCATAGCGGCCGTCCTGCGCCATCAGCTCGGCATGGCTGCCTTGCTCGAGGATGGCGCCATTCTCCAGCACGAGGATGCGGTCGGCCATGCGCACGGTCGAGAAGCGGTGCGAGATCAGCAGCACGGTCTTGCCGGCGCTGAGATGGCGGAAGCGCTCGAAAATCTCGGCCTCGGCGCGGGCGTCGAGCGCGGCGGTCGGCTCGTCGAGGATCAGGATCGCCGCGTCGCGGAAATAGGCCCGCGCGATGGCAATCTTCTGCCATTGTCCTCCCGAGAGGTCGAGTCCGCTCTGGAATCCAAGTCCGAGCATCTGGTCGTAAGCCTCTGGCAGACCGGCGATAACGGGATCGGCAAGGCTCTTGCGCGCCGCCTCGACGATTGCCGGTCGCTCGCCGATGCACGACACCCGGCCGACGCCGATATTCTCCGAAGCCGTCAGATTGTAGCGCATGAAATCCTGGAAGATCGCGCCGACATGTTCTCGCAGGTCCGGCAGCGGGATGTCACGGATATCGACGCCGTCGATCAGGATGCGACCTTCGTCCGGCTCGTAGAGCCGGGTCAGCAGCTTGACGATGGTGGTCTTGCCGGCGCCGTTCTCGCCGACGAGCGCGAGCGTCTCGCCGGCCAGCAGGGTGAAGCTGAGATGGCGCAAGGCCCAGTCCGGCTTGCCAGGATAGCGGAAGCCGACATCCTCGAAGGTCACGCCCTGCCGGAGGGGGGCGGGAAAGGCGCGCGGATGCACCGGATGCACCACGGTCGAGCGCATGTCGAGGAAGGCGTAGAGATCGCCGAGATATTGGGCCTGCGAGGTGATCTGCGAGAGGCCGACGATCAGTCCTTCGAACAGCCCGTTGAGCCGCATCAGCGAGCCCGCCAGGAAGGTGAGGTCGCCGATGCTGAGTTCGCCCGTCAGCGCCCGCCACGCGACGACCGCATAGGCCGCGTAATAGGCGAGCGAGCCGATCGCGCCGGACAGGCTGCTCCAGGCGGCGCGCCGCACCGCCAGCCGGCGGTTGGTGGCGATGATGCGCTCCGCGACTTCCCGCAACAGGCCGGCGATATAGCTGCCGAGGCCGAACAGCTTCACCTCCTTCGCCGCATGCGTGGAGGAGCCGACATGCTGGAGGTAGTTGAGGCGCCGCCGTTCCGGGATCAGTGCCGTGGCCGCTTCGTATTGCCGGGCATTGAAATGCGCCTCGACCAGCAAGGTCGGCAGCAGGGCGGCGAGCAGCAGCACGATCAGCCAGGGCACGAAGAAGACGAGTCCCGCGACCAGCGCAAGCAGCGTCACCGCATTCTGGAGCTGTGTGAGGAGATTGGTCACGAGCTGGTAGCCGAGCATCGTCGCGGCATTGGCGCGTTGCAGCTTGTCCTGAGCGGCGTGGCCCTCGATATCTCGGAGATCGAGTTCGGCGGCGCGCTCGACGAGCAGGGCGCCCATCGCAAAGCCGTGGCGTTCGGACAAAAGCCCTTCGACCAGCGTTCCCAGTCGGTTGAGGGCGTTGCCGCCGGCGACCAGCAGGAATTCCAGCAGGATCCAGCCGGCGAGCGTCGAGGCCCGGCCGCTCTCCAGCCAGTCCGACAGGGCTGGGCCGGGAGCCGGCGTCCGCGTCTGGAGCACGATCTCGTCGATGATCAGCTTGCCGACGAAGAGCATGGCCGGCGGCTGGAGCGCGCGCAGCAGGCGCAAGGCGGCGATCGCCGCGAAGAGCCGTGGACTGGTCTGCCACAGCGAGCGCAACAGCCGCGGCACGTCCTGCCACAGCGACAACCGCCGCCGGAGCGCGGCGGCGGCCTCGGAGCGCGAGGGAATGGCCATCAGGGGGGCGGCGAAACGGGGAGTCGACTCATCTCCGCTCAGCTTACCGGCTCGGGCTGCGCGAGGGCAGTGGTCGGTGTTGGATCAGGCCGTGGCGGCTGCTGCCTCAACTCGATCATCTGGAGCGAACCGAGGCCTTGAGGGGCGCGATGCGCGATCAGGACCAGCGTGCTGTCAGGCAGGGAATGGCGCAATGCAGCGAGCAACTGCGCCTCCGACTCCACATCGAGCGCGCTCGTCGCTTCGTCGAGCACCAGCCAGTCGGGTGCCTGCAATAGAGCGCGCGCCAGCGCGAAGCGTTGCTGCTCGCCACCGGACAGCCCGCGCCGCTTGTCCGTCCAGCTGTCATCGTCGAGCGACCAGAGGTCCTCCAGCCCCACCATGGCAAGTGTCTGGCGCAAGGTCGCGTCGTCGAAGACCTCTGGTGATTGCGGATAGGTCAACGCGGAACGCAAGCTGCCAAGCGGCAGATAAGGCTGTTGCGGCAGGACAAGGATGCGCCCGTCCGGCTGCTCGATCCGGCCCTCGCCATGCGTCCAGAGCCCGGCGATCGCCTTCGCCAGCGTGCTCTTGCCATGGCCGGAGGGCGCGGCGAGCCAATAGCTGCCGCCGGCTTTCAGCTTCAGGTCCGGGACGTGTGGGAGGCGGCGTCCCGCAGGCGTTGCGAGGACGAGGTCGCGCAGCCGCAGCTCCGCATTGCCCGCCTTGTGCAGAACTGGGCCGCTTGACGGCATTGCCGCGCCCTCGGCGGCTCTCATGAAATGCGAGAGGCGGCTCGCGGCCGCGGCGAGATCGGTGAGGTCGCGATAGGAGAACACGAACCAAGACAGCGTCGTCACCACGTTCTGGAAGGCCGAACCGATCTGCATCAGCCCGCCGAAGGTGACGCGCCCGGCGAGAAAGGCCGGCAGTGCCAGGAAGAGCGGAATGCGCAGCACAGTCTGGAAATAGGGCCGCGTGAAGAAGCCGAGGATCAATTCGCGGTTGGCGAGCTTCTGCCAATTCCCGGCGATGGCGGCGAAGCGCTCGCGGAACAATCGACGCTCCGCCGGCTCGCCATCGGCCAGAGCCACGCCCTCGACATGCTCGCGCAGGCGCACCAGCGAAAACCGGAAATCGGCCTCACGCTTCTGCTGCTCGACCGTCAGCGCCTTCAGCGGGCGGCCGAGGCCGTGCGTGATGAAGGTGGCGATCGCCACGTAGAGCGGCGCGGCCCAGACCATGTAGCGCGGGATTTCGATCGCGTGGCCGAACAGGCTGAACGACAGCGCGAAGGTCGAGAGCGACCACAGGATCGAGACATAGGTCACGAGCGCGACGATGTTCGTGGCGAGTTCGAGCCCTTCGATCGTGAGCTTCTCGACGAAGATGCGGCAATCCTCGGCGATGCGCTGGTCGGGGTTGTCGAGCCCGTGATCGGTGCGTTCACGCAGGTGCCAATAGGCCTTGCCCGCCAGCCAGCGGTCGAGCGCAGCCTCGGTCAGGGCACGCCGCCAGCGGATCTGCAGCATCTTGCGCAGATAGGCACTGGCCAGATGGATGCAGACGCTGATCGCGATCAGGCCGAAGAAGATCGCGATCTGCCTGAGGGCGCCGTCGACATCGAGCTTCTGCAGCGCGTTGTAGAAATCGGCGGTCCAGGCGATCAGGCGCACGCCGACCTGCACCCCGGCGAGACCGAGCCCGAAGATCATCAGGAAATAGAGCGCGCCGACCTTGCCGCCCGGCCCGGCGATGCAGAGCCGGGTCAATCCGATGATCTGGGAGAGCACGGCTCTCATGACGTAGCCCGCGGCGTCCGTCGCGATTGCGGCGGCTCGGGCGTATCGAGCCGGAACAGCGCGTCGGCGATGCCGGCGAGCGGCTTCGCTTCGGGCGTGGCGTCGGTCGCCGGCAGCAGGACCGCGACATTCTCGACCCCGAGATCGCGAAGCTGGAACGGCGTGCCATGGCCGTATTCGAGATGGCCGCGCCCGATGATGCCCACGACCAGCGGATCGTCGGTCGCCTCAGCGAGATGATCCGCGATGCGGCAGGCGAACGAGCGGTCCCAGCATTGCTGCGCCCTCACGAAGCGGTCGAAGCGCTCCGGCGCCATCGCCTCCGGCTTGGCCGATCCGCTGAACCGGCCGGTGATCGCGGCCAGGTAGTCGCGATAGCCGTCGGTCGCGGGTGCAGACGGCGTGACCCTATCGCGCTCCTCGACCGGGGTCGCCTCCCAGCCGACCTGACCGACCCGCGTGACCAGCGGACGGTGGCAGTTCAGCGCCAGCATCTTCACCCACTGCTGGCGGCAGAAATGGAACAGGGGCAGGTAGAGCTCGGGATCGAAGCCCCAGACCTGTGCCCATTCGCTGCGCTCGATGAAGGTCGCGGTGTCCATCTCGCCAGCGACCCAGGCATCGAGCACCGGCTGGATGCGCAGTGGGAACATCTCGAAGCCCACCGCCATCTGCGGCCGCAGCAGGTGCAGACAGGCCGTGACCTGCAGTTGCCAGCGATGAATCTCGGCAACGTCATGCGTCTCGCCGAGTAGGACGACGCGCTTGCGCGCCATCGCCTGCATCAGCTCGCCCTGCGCCAGCAGCCGGCCCGTATCCGGGCAGAGCCATGTCGCGCGCGGATGGGCGAAGGTCGCCCCCGCCGGTGCCGGTTCAGCCGCTGATGACATCGACGTCCGGGACCTCTGCGAAGGCGGCAGCCGGGCCGCGCAGGACGAGGCCGAAACCCTTGCCGTCGCTGTCGCGGGCTTCGAGCGCCACGGTCCCCGCGCTTTCCGTCCGGGCCCAGCCGGAGACCGCGCCGGCCTTGAGATGCAGATGGAAATCGCCCTGCATGATGTTGACGAAGCCCATGGCCGGCTTCGGCTCGGGCAGGGCGCCCTGCCAGTGCTGGAACAGGCCGGCGCGCTCGACATCGATGGCGATCGGCTCGCCGCTGGCCAGGATCGCCGCGAAGCTGCGGGCGCCGAGATCGTCCTCCGGCACATCGGCCGAGCCGCCGCCACCCGGCGCCTCGCGCTGCACCGGCTCCAGCTTCTCGCCGGCACCGTACGGTTTCAGCGCCTTGTCGAACGGTTCCAGCCCATCGAGCCCGATCAGGCTGAACAGGGTCTCGCCGGACGCGTCCTGGCATTCGAGGCGCGGCAGCACGCGCTCGCGCATCTTGCTGGTCCGGTCGGCGACGATGCTGACGACCGTGGTCAGGTCGATGCGGCTGTCATGGAAGGCGCCGGACAAACGGGCCTCTTTGCCGGAGATGGTCACCATCTCGACAGCGCCCATCCTTTCATGGGTCGCGCCGCCGGAGCGGGTGCTCAGCATCACGCGGCCCATGCCGGGCAGGCTTTGCAGGATTTCGGCGGGCGCTTGCGCAAGCTTTTCGCGCGGATTGGTCTCGTTGCTCATGATGGTCTCCAAAAGGGTTGCGACGCCCCGGGGTCTCGACCGGGGCGCCGCTGATCCGCCGGGCTTTTGGCGTCCGGCGTCTCGAACAGGGTCAGAATTCGACGGAAGCGGCGAGCTTGAAGGTGCGCCCTGGGGCCGTCTGCAGCTCCAGCGGGTTCGTGGCGGCGACCGATGCCGATGAGGCAACCTTGTCGTAGTTCAGCACATCCGCGAAATAGCGCCGGTCGAAGATGTTCTGCACGCCGCCGCGCACCGTGATGTAGCTGGTCGGCTTCCAGTTCAGATAGGCATCGAACACCGAGTAGCCGCCGGGCTTGAACGTGGTTGGAGCGTCCGCGCGGGTCGCGCCGGCCGCGAAGGTGCCGATCACCTCTGCCTCGAGCCCGTATTCCGGCATCAGGTACTTAAGACCGGTGACGGCCTTGAGCGGGCTGACATTGTACGGGACGATGGGCGAGCCCTGCACCTTGCGCTGCTTGCCATATTGGTAGCTGACGGCGAGGTGACCGACCCAGCGCTCATGGAAGCGCCATTCGGCCGAGGCCTCGATACCGGAGATCTTCACGCGGGCGAGGTTGCGCGAGGTGATGTCGGTCGTGCCGGGCACCTCGTAGAGTTCCTGGATGAAGTCCTTGTAGTCGGCATGGAAGGCGCCGAGCGAGAACCAGCCATCGGCGAAGCGGCCGCGTACGCCGGCCTCGTAGGACTTCACCTTCTCCGGGCGCAGGTCCGGATTGGGGATCAGGTTCTGGGTGCCGAAGGGCAGAGAGGTGTACAGCTGCTGCGCCGTTGGCATCTTGAAGCCCTCGGCGTAGCGGGCATAGAGCGAATAGGTCTCGTCGAGCTTGAAGAGCGTGCCGACCTGCGGGATCACGCGGTGCGAATCCAGCTCGCGTGGCTCCTTGCCCGGCACGATGACGTAGTTCTGCCCAAGGCGCGGATCGATGTTGTAGTTCGCGTAGCGAAGGCCGGGCGTGATGGTCCAGCGCCCGTTCAGCAGCTCGATCTCGTCCTGCAGGTAGAAGTCGTAGCGCGTCGTCGTGGCATTGGCGAAATTGAAGCCACCCGCGATCGTCGTGGTGGTCACGCCCGTCGTCAGGTTCCGGACGTCGTCGCGGCGCTTGTAGTCGGTGCGCGTGACGTCGCCCTGGAAGCCATAGGTCAGGCGGTGGAAGGTCGGCCCCAGCGCGAAGCTCGACTTCGCCTGGATGTCGAGCTGCGAGAACCGCTCCTTGTAGTCGAGCAGGCCGCGCGTGAAGCGCTGCTGGCCGTTCGAGAGCGTCTGCAGGCGGTTGTTGATGATCTCGCGCTCCTGCGGCGAGAACGAGGCCTGCCAGCGGACGGAGTCGAGGAAGCTCAGTCCCGCCTGCCACTCATGCTCGATCGCGATGCGCTGGCGGCTCTTGGTCTGGTCGCGGATATAGGCGCCGTTGCGGGTGCCGAGGCTGACGACATTGTAGTCCCAGAGCTGGTTCACCCGCGTATCGTTGTCGAAATACTCGCCGGTCAGCTTGATCGTATGATCGACCGACGGCTTGAAGACGAGCTTGCCGAACGCGTTCCAGACCTCGGTGTCGAGCGGATTGAGCTGGTTGCAGCCGAGGAAGCGGAGCGTCGGCACCGGGCAGCCCCAGCGCCCGCCATCGGCGCGGGCCTTGCTGAGCTTGCCCTCCTGCGCCGAACGATGGCTCACGCCCACGATCGCCTCGAAGGCCGGCGAGAAGCTGTAGGCCGCGACGCCGGTCTTCACCAGCGAGCGGTCGAAGCTGTCATAGCTCGTGTCGAGCTTGACGGCCCAGGGCTTGTCCTTGCGGCCCTTCAGCAGGTCCTGCGGGTCCAGCGTGCGATAGGCGACGATGCCGCCGAGCGCATCCGCGCCCCAGAGCACCGAACCCGGCCCCCTCACGATCTCGACATTCTTGAGGAAGGGCAGGTCGACGAAGTCGCGGTTGCCGTCGGTAATGCGCTCGATCACGCGCGAGCCATCGACCTGCATCTGCACGCGGTTGCCGCCGACGCCACGGATGGTGAAGCCGCCATAATTGCCGAACGGGTCGGTGCCAGTCGTTTGACGGTTGACGATGACGCCGGGCTCGTAGCGCACGAGGTCCTGCGTGTCGCGAGTGATCCGCTGCTCCATGTCCTGTCGCGTGATTACGCTGACGGTGCCGGGAACATCGAGCACCTGCTTCTCGCCGCGCGTCGCAGTGACCGTGATCTGGTCGAGCGAGATCGTCTGTTCGCCGGTGTTTCGATTGGCTTGCGGTGTCTGCGTCTGCGCCTGAGCCACCGAGAAGGCGGTCGTCGACAGCAGCGCTGCCAGGAAAGCCAGCTTAGAATTATTATTCATCACGTAACCCCAGTCCCATATCTGGGGCGTCTAATAGTCTTGAGAAAAGATTCGCAAGTTGATTCTTTATGAATCGATAATATAATAATTGATATAATTCAAAACTAGGCGCTGATCAGAATATAATTATTATATTATTTCGTTTTGTAAAGGGCATTATGGACAATGTTGAGACGGTGTTGTTCGATATATTGCGACGCGCGCGGCGTTGTCATTATCGCGGTCCCGGAAAGCCGGCCAGGCAAAGACAGCCTGACGCAACAGCCGGCATGCCTGCGATCAGCTTCAGAGGATTGACCGCAGTCGGAATGCGCCGGGCGCGTGATGCCGCGCACCGGTAGGTCTCGCGCAGGGAATATATTCAGCGCGTCGGAGCGTCCGGCCGCCGCAAAGTGCGCCTGACGGCGCGTTTCAGCTGGTCGCCGGCCTTGCGCACGAGCTCGCGATTGCTGCCGCGGCACCCTTTGCCGGATGCCAGGGCGGCGAGCGGTAAAGCGGCTTCCTTGTCTCGCGGCTCCGCCGCCCCGGAAGGTGTCGCTTCCGTCGGCACGAGCATGAGATCGGGCGCGCGCACCGGCAGCGCCGCCATCGCCGGATCGACGAAGGCCTTGATCGGCAGATGGTCTGAAGCGACGCGCGCCAGCGGTGTGTCGTGGACCGCGACGTCCGACAGGATTTCCGGCCGGTTGGCGATGATCCGGTCGAGTGCCAGCAAGGGCAGTCCTGCCGGGAAGCTCGGCACCGGCACCGGCATCGTCCCGAACGCGGCATCGAGCGCGTTCAGCGCTGAGCGACCACCGAGGCGCCATTCGTTGAGGTCCCCGAGCAGGAGGGTGGGGCGCTCGTCCCGGCTGCGCATCAGGTCGATGATCATGCGGGCCTGCTGCGAGCGCGAGCGCCTGAGCAGGCCGAGATGCGCCGCGACGATCCTGAGTGCCGCGCCGCTTTCCAGGTCGATATCGACGACGAGCGCGCCGCGCGGTTCCAGTCCCGGCAGCGAGACCTGATGGACGTCGCGCACCAGGCCCTGCCGGAACAGCACCACATTGCCGTGCCAGCCATGGGCCGCGGCATTGGCGCTCTCTACGGGTACCGGCACGAGGCCGGTCTCGTCCTTCAGCCGCACGAGATCGAGCAGGCCATGGCGGGCGCCGAAGCGCTTGTCGGCCTCCTGCAGGGCGATGACGTCGGGCGCGATCTCGCGGATCACTTGCGTGATCCGGCCGGGATCGAAGCGGCCATCGATGCCGACGCATTTATGGACGTTGTAAGATGCGACCAACGTGCCATTGGGACGCTCGCTTTCGCCAGCGGCCCCGTTGCCGGGGCGGTTCTTGCGCTGGCGCAGCGAGGCGATGATGCTGGCGGGCAGGCTCTGGTTCTTCTTCTGCATCGCTCCGCCGGCTCGTGCTCCGGACCCGCCGTGCTGGGGCGGATGACGGCTTAGGCATCCATGGCGTCAGGGATATGACCGCATCGGTTCACAGATAGGGCGAGCCGAGCCAGATCAGCCTGTCGATCAGACGCATGACATAGGGCCGGGCGCGCAGGCCGGCAAGCGTGACCGGGGTAGCGCTCACCATCACTCTCTCGATCCGGCGCTCGATCGCGCGGGCGAAACCATGGTCGAGGACTTCGAGGTCGATCTCGAAATTCAGGCGCAGCGAGCGCGGGTCGAGATTGGACGAGCCGACATAAGCCCAGCTGCCGTCGATGGCGAGGAGCTTGGAATGATCGAAGGCGCCGGTGGAGCGCCAGATCCGGCAATAATCCTTCAGCATCTGGTCGAATTGCGCGGTCATGGCGCGGTCGACCAGCACGAGATTGTTGACCGAGGGCACGACGATGTCGATGGTAACGCCGCGCCGTGCCGCGGTGACGATGGCGCTGATCAGTTCCTGGTCCGGCAGGAAATAGGGCGACATGATCCGCACGGAATCGCGTGCCACCGACAGTGCTCCGATCAAGAGCTTGTGATTGGTTTCCAGGTAGGAATCCGGCCCCGTGGGCACCGCGCGCGCCAGCACCGGCATGTTGCCGCGTGCCATGACCGGAATTTCCCAGGCAGGACCTGAGAGCGATTCGCCGGTCGCGAAGCACCAGTCCTCGGCTGCGACCGCGAAGAGATCCGCCACCACCGGTCCTTCGACGCGGAAATGTGTATCATGAGCGAAAGCCTCGCCTGCGAACTCACGCGTGAAGCCCTCGCGGATATTCATGCCACCCATGAAGCCGACCGTGCCGTCGACGACGATGATCTTCCGGTGCGTCCTGAGATTGGCATAAGGCAGCCGCAGGCCCACGATGATGTTGCCGTTGAAGACGTCGACCGCGACCCCGCCCTCGCGCAAATGCCCGGCGATGCTCGGCACGGAATAGCGCGCCCCGACCGCGTCGATCAGCACCCGGACCGCGATGCCGCGCTTGTGCGCGTCGATCAGTGCGTCGGCGATACGCAGGCCGAGCGGATCGCGGTCGAAGATATAGCTTTCCAGGATGATGCTGTGCTCGGCCGCAGCGATCGCGGCAAGCATCGCGGCATAGGCCTTGTCGCCGGTCTCCAGCGTCTCGATACGGTTGCCGGTGGTCAGCGGATGGCGGGCGACGCGGTCGCCGAGCGTCTTGAGGGCGAGGAAGCGCCGGCCGAAATGCGTTTCGACGACTTCGTCCTCAACATGGAAATCGGCCGCCGCCATGCCGTGGCCTTGCCGCTGGGCCAGGATCGAGGCACGCCGGATGCGGTTGACCCCGGCGATGGCGTAGAGCAGCGGCCCGACGATCGGCGAGAGGATGATGACGCCGACCCAGCCGATGGCGGCGCGGACCTCGTCCTTTGTCATCACCGCATGCGCGCCGGCGACGGTCGACGTCACGACGGTGATGACCGCAAGGATATGCGGCCAATAGGCTGAGAGAATCTCCCACATGCGGCCAAGGCTAGCGTGGAGACGGGCGCTCCGCCATGTTCAGCCGATTTTGATCGCCCCGGCGCCCGGCGGCTGCATGATCTTCGCCTGTGCGAGCATCCGGACCGTCGCGATCACGGCGATGGCGGAGATCGCGGTCGCCAGCGAGAACAGGAAGCCGTAGCCCATGGCGTCCGCGAGCTTGCCGGCCAGCATCGAGCCTGCGAGATAGACCAGCAATTGCGCGCAGGCGAGGATGGTGAAGTCGGTGCCTGGCTGGTCCGAGGTCGTCACCGCCATGAACAGCGAATAGAGCGCGACGATCTCCATGTAGCGGATCAGGGTCTGGAAGCCGGCGGCGCCGAACAGAGGCCAGACGCCGACCACGGCGCCGAGCGCATGCGCCGCGAAGAGCGCGAAGCAGATCGTCCGCATCCCGCCGAGCAGGGCGAGCACGAAGGGCAATCCCTGCCGCTTCACCATCCAGGCGGCGATGGCGGAGCCCGCAAGCCCGGCGGTCGTTGCCGACAGGCCTGAGAGATAGCCGATCTGGTCGAGCGGGATGCCGGCATCGACCAGGTAGGAGCCCTCCATCGCCTTCACGAGGCCCTCGCTCGCCCGGTAGGTCAGGGCGATCCAGAGGATCTGGCGGGCCTCGGGGCGCTTCAGGAAGGCGCGGATCGACGGGCGCGGCGCGGGAGCGATGCCCAGCACGGGATCGTCCTCGCGCATCATCGCGGCCGCGATCAGGGGCAGAAGCGAGATCGCGGCGATGGTCACCAGCATCCCGGTCCAGCCGATATGGTGGTAGAGCACGAGCCCGAGCGTGCCGCCGATGACGACGCCGAAGGCGACCGAGCCGCCCTGGATGGCGTTGCCGATGGCGCGGTCTTCTTCCGGCAGATATTTCGCGGCATAGCCGTCGGTGGCGATGTCCTGCGTCGAGATCAGCAGCGAGGCGACGAAGCCGATCGCGATGATCGCGTTGACCTCGGTCGGCCCGACCATGATCAGGGCGAGGATCGCGAGGATCGTCAGGCTCTGGGTGATGAAGACCCAGCCGGCGCGATGCGCCCGCGCGAAGGGGCGGATTCGGTCGACCCAGGGCGCCCAGATGAATTTCAGGACGAGCGGCAGCAACAGGATGCTCATCGCGCCGATCGCGGTGCGGGAGACGCCGAGCTCGCGCATGATTGGCGGCAGCGCCGCGACGAAGAGATAGGATGGGATCGCCTGCGCCAGGTATAGCCCGCCCAACACAGCGAAGAGTCGGTAGCGCTGGCTTGGCGCGAGCGTGGCGGGCATGCGGGCGGGTTCCGTCGCGCTGCTCATCGGTTCGCTCCGCTGTATTGGCTCAGCAGGAAGGCGCGTCCAACCGTTTCCTCCCGTTCGGCGACGATCGGGAAGGGCCAGAGCCGGCGGAAGATTTCGGCGGTCTTCTCGCTGGCATCGGGCCGCACGATCGCGCAGGCGCGGCAGGCCCGCGAGACACGGGTACGCGTCGCCTTGAACCAGAGTGCCTGCTCGCGCTCGCCCGCCTGCGACAGAGCTCGGCCGCCGCCGAAGATCGTCAGCAGCGTATAGGGCTCCTCGCGCCGGCCGATCTCATGGAGCGCGTCGAGATAGGCGCGCTCGTCCTCAGGTTCATAGGGCGGCATGAAGCGCAGCGTCACGACCGCGTCCGCGTCGATCTCGAGGTTGACCATGACCGGAAATGCGCCTCAGAAGGTCTTGCGGAAGCCGACGGTAACAGTGCGGCCCCAGCCATAGTTCGGCAGGTTGCGCACCGAGGTCGCGGTCGGGTTCTGGTAGGCCCGGTCGAACAGGTTGTTGACCGCGACATAGGCCTCGCCCTCCCAGACAGGAGCGGTGAGCGCGACGTTCATCGTGGCGGCGCCCTTCAGCTTGTAGCGCGTGCCGCGCAGGTCGATCGCGACGTCGCGGTCCGAGAAGGCCTCGCCTTCGACGCGCAGCTGCATGCTGTTCACGAAACGGTAGCTGCCGTAGAGCATGCCGCGCCAGGGCGAGCCGATGCGGTTGTTCGGCAGGTTGCTGTCGAGCCGGCCGTCGCCATTGGTGTCGTAGCGGCCCTCGCGCCAGGACAGCACCGTGCCCATGGTGAAGGCGTCGGTGATGGTGACGTCGCCGGTCGCCTCGACGCCCCAGATCCGCTCCTTCTGCTGCGACATGGTGTTGGTCACGGAATCGAAGGTGACGCCGTCGTCGGAGGTGCTGACAAAGCCGGTCAGCGAGCCCTTGAAGCGGTCATAGCTGCCGCGGATGCCGAGCTCGTAATTGTTCACGATCTGCGCCTTCGGGGCGATCGCCGAATAGCTGATGGTCTGGCGGTTGGCCGGCAGGCAGTTCGGGAGCTGGACCGGGCAGGCATATTGCGTCGAGATGCCGGCACGGCGGGTGAAGGCGCCGACATCCGGCAGGGCGAAGCCCTGCGAGAAGCCGCCGAAGATCTCGCTGATCTCGGAGAGCTTGATCGTCGCGCCGAGATTGGCGGTCAGCGCCGAATAGTCGAAATCGCCGCCGAGCACCCGCAGCGCCGGCAGCACGAAGGCCTGGTAGCCCTGCGCGTTGTTGGCGGCCACCGCCGCATAGGCGGCCGGGCGGGTATAATCGTTCACCGAGAGCGAGAAATGCTCGTAGCGAAGGCCACCGCGCAGCACGACGCGCTCGCCGATCGGAATCTGGAGCTGACCGAAGCCGGCGGCCGTCGTCTGCTTGAGCGGCGTGAAGACGTCCTGTCCGCTGGTCAGAGTCTGCCAGGTCTTCTCCTGGATCAGGTCGCCGCCCCAGGTCAGCTTCGCGCCGGGCAGGATCACGTCGAGCGGGGTGTCGATCGTGACGTTGACGCCGCCGCGCTGCGAATAGAGCGTCGTCTGGTTGTCCCGGCTCGTCGGCGAGAGCGGGTTGAAGGAATAGTAGACCTGCGAATTGTAGGGATACGAGAAGGTCGAGTAATTGAAGCGCTTCTTGATGTCGTTGTAGTAGCCGAGCAGGCTGAGCTTGCCGAGCGCGAAATCGGCGTCGCTATAGCGCAGCGACACGGACTTGGTGTCTTCCAGTACGCTCTGGCCGTTATAGAGCTGCGTCCGGTCCGGCCGCGCGAAGGGCGCTGCGTAGTTGGTCAGGTATTTCGGGTCCTGGTCGAAGCCGATCCAGGAGGCGTTGAACTCGATGCGCTTGCCGCCGGCAAAGTCGTAGCCGAGCTTGGCGAGCAGATTGCCGGCCTTGTAGCGGTCGCCGCCGCCCTGGCCGAGCAGGCCGTCCGAGGGCAGTTCGCGCCCGGCGCCATCATAGGTGCGGCCCGCGCCGCGGATCTGGCCCGAGAACAGGTAGTCGATACCATCCGGCACCTTGCCGGAGACGGTGACCGAGGCTTCCGGCGCCAGCGAGCGGCCGATATTCTGGGTGAAGCCGCGGATCGCCGTGTTGACCGTGACGCGCGGCTTGCCCTCGGCCGCCTTTTTCGTGATGAAATTGACCGTGCCGCCGGTGGCGCCCGCGCCATAGAGGCTGGACGCGCCGGCGACGAGCTCGATCCGCTCCACCGTGTTGAGATCGATCAGCGAGAGGATGCGCGAGACATCGCGCAGCGGCGTGTTCATCGGCACGCCGTCGATCATCACCAGCAGGTCGCGACCGCGATAGTTCTCGGAGGCGCTGGAGACCGTCTGCGTCGACATCGAATAGCCCGGCACCAGCTTGCCGAGCGCGGCAGCAGCGTTGGGGCTGAACTTCATCTGCTGCTCGATCTCCGTCCGGTCGATGACCTGGACCGATTGCGGCGTCTCGGCAGTGTTGCGCTCGGCGCGGGCGGCGGTCACCGTGATCGTGTCGAGATCGATCGTGGTCGGCGCGGTTGCGGCACGGCCGGCCGCCGCTCTCGTTGCGGACTCCGGCGAAACCTGCGCGACCGCCATCGAGGAGGCGAGGAGGGCCACGAGGCTGGTGGCGAGGCTGATCGGTCTGGTCATGGTTCTACCTGGCGGCGCCGGCTGCGGTTCTGTCCATGTCTTGGGCAGGGAGCCGATGCCGTTCTGATGGCGGATTACTTGGGTTGTTCTAGAATTCGCTCTTTAAAATTATAGTAAAGTAGCTTGATTTCATCGCGGATTCGATGTTTCGTAGGTGCTGCGATCGATCTCAGTTGTTGCTGTAATGATGTTTCTCGGGTCTAAGCTTGGACTTCCGCGAACGCGCTATAGGACTGAGGCGAATCCGGTGTCGAAAACGGGAGATGTGGCTGTCGCGACACGCCTTGGCCGGGAGGCGGCACCGGAAGCGCGGAATTTCGTCCCGTTCTGGCTGGTCTCGGCTGGTGTCGGCCGCGACGAGGCGAGCACGCTGTCGCGGCGCATCCTCGGCCGCACCGTCGCCCGCGAAGCGGCGGCGCCAGACCTGCCTCTGCCTTTCGATGCCCGCTGCATCCTGACCACGCGTCCCGATATCGGCCTGCGCTCCTGCTTTGCCCCGGCGTCGCACTGGATCTGGCAGCCGGAGCGGAACGGGGAGGGCGTACGCTACATTCTCGTCCGCCCGGCCGAGGCGCGGGTCGTGATCAGACAAGGCGACAAGCGCATCGCGCTGCGGGCCCGCGAAGCTGCGGCGCTCGCCCTCGACCAGCCGACGGAGTTTGTCCTGGCTCAGCCCGGCCGCATCGACGTGATCGAGCTGGATTCAGCCCTGCTACCTTCGCTCGCAGACGATGTCGGGCTGATGCAGGTCATCCCGCGCTCGAATCCGGGCTTGCAGGCGCTGGCGCATTACGGCGCGCTCCTGCTGCGCGGCCTGCTGCCCTTGAACTCGCCCGAGCTTCAGGCTCTCGCCAAGGGTCATGTCCATGATCTCATCGGCGCTGCCCTCGCGGATCGCGAGCCCGCGGCACCGGCCGCGATGGCGGATCGGCGGGCCGGACGCCTCGCCGCGATCAAGGCCGATATCGAGGCGCGGCTGGAACGGCGGGAGCTCGGCGTCGAGATGATCGCGACCCTGCATGGCATCAGCGCCCGCGTCGTGCAGAAGCTCTTCGAGGCCGAGGGGCGGACCTTTTCCGACTATGTGCTGGAGCGCCGGCTCGACCGTGCCTGGCATCGGCTGGTCACGGCCGAAGGCGCGGCGCTCACCATCAGCGCTGTGGCCTATGAGGTCGGCTTCGGCGATCTCTCCTATTTCAACCGCTGTTTCCGCAAGCGTTTCGGCCGCCCGCCTTCGCAGATCAAGGCACAGGCGGTCAGCGGCGAGACCTGATCCGCGTCACCCTCTGGCAGGGGCATGGGGATGGCCGGAAGACTCGACTCGCCTTCCGGCGGGGAGCACTCTATAAAAGAACAAAGAGAGAACAATTATCGTACCCCCATGCCGGAAACCGCACCGACCCTGTCCGACCTGCGCCGCAGCCTTACTGAGGCCGCCCTACGGAGCGGCCCGGCTGCGGCCGGACGGATCGGCCTGGGCGTGCCCGGTCTGGACGAGGTCCTGAATGGCGGGCTAGCGCGGGCGGCGCTGCATGAGGTCTACGCCGCCGAGGTCGCCGATCTCGCCGCCGCGACCGGTTTCGCGCTCGGCCTCGCCTTGCGGGCGGGGGAAACGGAGGGAGAGGCAGGTCGTACCATTTTCTGGGCGCGGCAGGATTTCGTCGATGCGGAGTCCGGGCGGCTCCATGCGCCGGGGCTGAACGAGCTCGGGCTCGATCCGGCGCGCCTGCTGCTGGTGCGGGCGCGCGACGGCGAGGGCGTGCTGCGGGCCGGCGCCGAGGCGGCGCGCTGCCCGGCATTGGGCGCCGTGCTGATCGAGCCCTGGGGCGAGCCGCGCCCTTTCGACCTGACGGCGAGCCGGCGTCTCGCTCTCGCGGCGGAAGCCTCGGGCGTGCCGGTGCTGCTGCTGCGTGTCGCGGCGGCCGAGGCGCCGAGCGCGGCGCGCACGCGCTGGCAGGTGAGGGCGCTTGCCTCGCGGGCGCTGGAGGCGAATGCGCCGGGCGCCCCGGCCTTTGCCTTGAGATTGCTGCGCCAGCGCGGCGGCGCGGCCGAGCGTGAGTGGCGTGTGGAGTGGGACCGTGACCGACATTGCTTTGCGGAACGCAGCCTTTTCGATCGAGCCTCCCGGACAGACCATGCCGCGCCGCTATTTCGCCCTCTGGTTCCCCTATCTGGCGACGGACAGGTTGCGGCGGACGGGTGTGATTCCGGCCTCCGGCGCGTCGGCTGAGAAGCCGCATGTCCTGACCGAGGTGCTGGGCAATGCCTTGCGCCTCGTCGATTGCGACAGCCGCGCCGTCGAACTCGGCCTGACGCGGGATATGACGCTGGCCGATGCCCGCGCCCGCATCCCCGATCTCGTCGCGCTGGAGACGCAAGCCCAAGCCGACCACGAATTCCTCGAAGCACTCGCCGGTTTCTGTGACCGATTCACCCCGCTGGTCGCGCTCGACGAGCGCCATGGCCTGATGCTCGATATCACCGGCTGCGCCCATCTCTTCGGCGGCGAGGCCGGGCTCGGCAATCTTGCCGCGCGCGCCATGCAGCGCGGCGGCCTCCAGTTGAAGGCCGCCATCGCCGGAACGCCCGACGCCGCTCGCGCCTGTGCCCGTCATGGCCGTGGCGGCATCGTCCCAGTGGGGCAGGAGGAGGCGTGGCTCCGCCCGCTGCCGACAGCTGCGCTCGACACCGACGCCGAGACCGTGATCGCGCTCTCCCGTGCGGGCCTCAAGACGCTCGACCATCTCGCGGAACGCCCCTCCGAAACGCTCTCAGCCCGCTTTGGCGAGGCGCTGGCAGTCAAGCTTCGGCGCATCCTCGGCCATGAGGACCGCCGCATCACACCCCTGCGCCCGCCGCCGGATTGCGTGGTCGAGCGCCACTTCGCCGAGCCCTTCACCGATACCGCGAGCCTCGAGGCCGTGGTCGTCCGGCTGATCGGGGAGGCGGCGCGGGTGCTGGAAGCGCGGGGCGAGGGCGGGCGCGCCTTCGAACTCGGCTTCTTCCGTAGCGACGGCACTGTGCGTCGCCTCGCCATCGAGACCGGCCGCCCGTCACGCGATGCCAAGGCGCTGCTCCGGCTCTATCGCGAGCGCGTCGAGACGTTGTCCGATCCGCTCGATCCCGGCTTCGGCTTCGATGCGATCAAGCTCGCCGTGCCGCTCTGCGAACCGCTCGACACGCCCCAGCACAGCCTCGACGGCCGCGCGGTCGAGGAGGAGGCCGTGGCCGATCTGGTCGACCGGCTCGTCACCCGCTTCGGCCGCGACCGGGTGCTGCGCTTCGGGGCACAGGACACGCATCATCCCGTCCGCGCCGCCAAGGCGCTTTCGGCCGCCGCGCCCTTGCCGGAAACGCCCTGGTCGACGCCCGAGCCGCAGGAGCCGCCAGCCCGCCCGCTCCAGCTCTTCGAGCCGCCCCAGCCGGTCGATGCGATCGCCGAGGTGCCGGACGGTCCGCCGATCCGCTTTCGCTGGCGCCGCCTCATCCATGACGTCGCCCGCGCCGAAGGCCCCGAGCGCATCGCCCCCGAATGGTGGCGCGACGGTTCGGACGAGCCGATGCGCGACTATTATCGTGTCGAGGATGCTGAAGGCCGCCGCTTCTGGCTCTACCGCATCGGCTTTTACGAGGCCGGAAACGAACCGCCGCGCTGGTTCCTCCATGGGCTCTTCGCATGAATCAGATTGCGAATGCCTTTGCCGAACCCGTTGCCGCCTCGCATTTTTCTTTCCTGCGTGGCGCTTCGCCGGGGCCACATATGGTGCTGACGGCGCTGCTGCTCGGCTATTCCGGCATCGGCATCGCCGATCGCAATACGGTGGCGGGTGTCGTCCGAGCCTGGGCAGCGCTGAAGCCATTGCGCGAGGACGGCCTGCCGGCGCCCGACAAGATCCGGGAGGGCGGTAGCCCCGGCGAATATTATTGGGCCGAGAACCCTGAATTCGCTGCCCTGCCTTTCACGCCGGCTGAGATGAAGGCGAAGGCGGAGCACTTCAAGCTCGCGACCGGCACCCGCCTCGTCTTCGCCGATGGCACGCCCGACATCGTCGTCTACCCGGCCAATCGCGCCGGCTGGGGCCGCCTTTGCCGCCTGCTCAGCCATGGCAACCTGAAGGACGGCGTGAAGAAGGGCGAATGCCATCTCGTCCTCGATGATCTCCTGAACGATGCCCGCGACCTGCTGCTGATCCTGATGCCCGAGCGCAGCCTCGATGGCCTGCCTGCTCTGCTCGCCAAGCTGGACGATGCTGCGCCCGGCGCTGTCTGGCTCGCCGCCAGCATGCACCGGCGCGGCGACGACCGCCGCCGCCTCGCGCGCCTGAAGGCGATCGCGGCCGCGACCCGCACGCCGCTGATTGCGACCAATGACGCGCTCTACGATTCCATCGGGCAGCGCGACCTGCAGGACGTGCTCACCTGCATCCGCGAGGGCACCACCATCGAGCGGGCCGGGCGCCTGCTGGAGTCCAATGCCGAGCGTCATCTCAAGCTGCCGCAGGAGATGGCCCGTCTCTTCAGGGATGCGCCCGAGGCCATCGCCGAGACGCAAGCCCTGTTTTCCCGCATCGAGTTCGATCTCGGCCAACTCAAATACGAATACCCCGATGAGCCGATTCCGCCCGGTTGGAAGGACCAGGACTGGCTGGTGGAACTGGTCCGCCGCTGCTGCCTGATCCGCTATCCCGGCGGCATTTCGGACAAGGTTCAGGGCTTGCTGGCGAAGGAACTCGCCCTCATCGAGAAGCTCGAATACGCCCGCTACTTCCTGACCATCCGCCAGATCGTCGAGTTTGCCGACAGCAAGGGAATTCTCTGCCAGGGCCGCGGCTCGGCCGCCAATTCCGCCGTTTGCTACGTGCTCGGCATCACCGCCGTCGATCCGGACGAGAACGACGTGTTGTTCGAGCGCTTCATCTCGACCGAACGCAAGGAGCCGCCCGATATCGATGTCGATTTCGAGCATGAGCGGCGCGAGGAAGTGATCCAGTGGATTTATGAGAAATACGGTCGTCATCGCGCCGGCATCGCCGCGACGGTGATCCACTACCGGCCGCGCAGCGCCATCCGCGAGGCCGGCAAGGTGCTGGGGCTGACCGAGGATGTCACCGCCCGCATCGCCGATACGAATTGGGGAAGCTGGGGCAGCGAGATCGGCGACGCCCGCGTCCGTCAGGCCGGGCTCGATCCCACGAATCCGACCATCCGCCGCGCCGTCGACTTCGCCACCCGGCTCTTGGGCTATCCCCGCCATCTCTCGCAGCATGTCGGCGGTTTCGTCCTGTCGCGCGGGCGCCTCGACG
Source organism: Allobosea sp. 47.2.35 (assembly GCF_024655635.1). Classification (GTDB taxonomy): domain Bacteria; phylum Pseudomonadota; class Alphaproteobacteria; order Rhizobiales; family Beijerinckiaceae; genus Allobosea. Next base: position 197,071 of record NZ_JANLGI010000002.1, read on the forward strand.
AGACCGTGCCGATCGGCAACGCTGCGATGGACGACCGCACCTTCATCGAATGGGACCGCGACGACATCGATGAACTCGGACTGATGAAGGTCGATGTGCTCGCGCTGGGCATGCTGACCTGCATCCGAAAGGCGTTCGACCTCATCAAGGAGAACGGGGGAAGGGACTACGCGCTCGCCGACCTCAAGGATGGCGACGAGGCGACCTACGACATGCTCTGCGAGGGCAAGTCGCTGGGTGTCTTCCAGGTCGAGAGCCGCGCCCAGATGAACATGCTGCCGCGGCTCAAGCCGCGGAAATTCTACGACCTCGTCATCCAGGTCGCGATCGTCCGGCCCGGCCCGATCCAGGGCAACATGGTCCACCCCTATCTGAAGCGGCGGGCGGGGATCGAAGACGTGACCTATCCGGCTCCTGCGCCGGGGCATGGTAAAAAGGACGAGCTGTTCGAAGTCCTGAACAAAACCGAAGGCGTTCCGCTCTTTCAGGAGCAGGCGATGCGGCTCGCCATGGTCGCCGCCAAGTTCTCCGACATCGAAGCCAACGGTCTGCGCAAGGCGATGGCGACCTTCCGTAATGCCGGAACGATCGGCAATTACGAGACGATGATGGTCGAGCGCATGGTGGAGCGCGGCTATGGGCGCGATTTCGCCCAGCGCTGTTTCGAACAGATCAAGGGCTTCGGCAGCTATGGCTTCCCGGAAAGCCACGCAGCTTCCTTCGCCAAGCTGGTCTACATCTCCTCTTTCCTGAAAAAGCACTATCCGGCCGCTTTCGCCGCCGCACTGCTGAATTCCCAGCCGATGGGCTTCTATGCCCCGGCCCAGATCGTGCGGGAGGCGGAGGAGAACGGCGGCGTCGAGGCGAGGCCGGTCGATGTCAATTCAAGCTTTCTGGACAACAGCTTGGAGGCTGTTTCGGAATCAAGTTCTTACCGCGATCGGCCGAGCCGGAAAGGCGGAAGAGATCCCTTCGCCCTGCGCCTGGGCTTCCGCCAGATCGACGGCTTCAAGGATGAGTGGGGCAAGGCCATTACGGAGGAACGAGAACTCGGCCTCTATCGCGACGTCGAGGAGCTGATGCGTCGGGCCAGCCTCCCGGCCCGTGCCATGCGTCTGCTGGCCGATGCCGATGCTTTCCGCTCGCTCGGGCTGGATCGGCGCGAGGCGCTCTGGGCCGTGCGCCGCCTGCCGGACGATTCTGCTCTGCCACTCTTCCAGGCCGCGCAAGCACGTGAATTGGGCTCGGAACGCAGCATGGCGCTGCCGCTCATGCCGCTGGCCGAGCATATCGTCGCCGATTACCAGACTGTCCGGCTCTCGCTGAAGGGGCACCCGATGCAGCTCCTGCGGCCGCGCTTCCACCGCGAGGGGGTGCTGAGCTGCGCGGAAACCGAGGCGAAGCCCGATGCCGCCTTCGTCCGCACGGCGGGCATCGTGTTGGTGCGCCAGCGGCCCGGCAAGGGCAACGCGATCTTCGTCACGCTGGAGGACGAGACCGGCATCACCAATGTCGTGATCTGGGCGCGCCTGTTCGAACGTTTCCGCCGCGAGGTCATGGGCGCGCGTTTGATGCTGGTCGAGGGCCGGGTGCAGAAGAGCGTCGAGGGCGTCACCCATCTCATGGCCCAGCGCATCGCCGACCGCTCGATTGACCTGCTCTCGCTCTCGGATACGCATCGCGCCGAGGTGCCGATGCCCATCGACGAGCTGAAGAACCCGCCGCTGCCGCGCCATCGCCACCCGCGCAATGTCCGCATTCTCCCGAAATCGCGGGATTTCCATTGAGTTTGTGCCGCTGAGGGGCGTCCCGGAGCACCCGCCAAAACAAACTTCTCCAATGGAAGTAAAATAAGAAAAAACACGCTATCTGTTGTAAATTGAACCTTTGCCGCCATGGGTATAAGTGGTTCGTTCGATTTACCGAACAGGCGGCCACGACCATGGCGAATGGCTTCGGCTCGGACGACCCCTCGACGACAACGCCGGCAGAGGCGCTGCTGGCGCATCGCGCGGCTGCGCTGGACACGGCGTTCGGCAAGGCGGACGTCGCCGGGCGCCTTGCCGGCATCGTCGCGGAAGCGGACGGGCGTGTGGTCTTCACCACCTCCTTCGGCCTCGAAGACCAGGTCCTCACCCATTTCATCGTGACCGCGAAGCTGCCCGTCACCTTCGCCACGCTCGATACCGGCCGGCTTTTTCCCGAGGTCTATTCGCTCTGGCAGGAGACCGAGGAGCGCTACGGCATCCTGATCCGCCCGTACTATCCGCGCCATGACACGCTCGAGCTTCATGTGCGCCAGAACGGCATCAACGGCTTCTATGTCTCGCGCGACGCCCGCAAGTCATGCTGCGATATCCGCAAGGTCGAGCCGCTCGGCCGGGCGCTCGCCGGTGCCTCCATCTGGCTGACCGGCCTCCGCGCCGACCAGTCGGCCACGCGGGGTGGCGTGAAACTGGCGGAGGCCGATGCGGCCCGTGGCCTCGTCAAGGCGAGCCCGCTGATCGATTGGTCGCGTGAACAGGCGCTCGCCTTCGCGCAGGAAAACGGCGTGCCGATCAACCCGCTGCACGCGCAGGGTTTCGTCTCGATCGGCTGCCAGCCCTGCACCCGTGCCATCCGTCCCGGCGAGCCCGAGCGGGCCGGGCGCTGGTGGTGGGAGGACGACGCGGCCAAGGAATGCGGCCTGCATGTCGGGCAGAACGGGAAACCGGCGCGCGCGCAGGCCACGACGGTGGAGGTGCGCCAATGATTCAGCTCAGTCATCTCCAGAAGCTCGAGGCGGAGGCGATCTTCATCATCCGCGAGGTCGTGGCGACCTGCGACAAGCCGGTGCTGCTCTATTCGATCGGCAAGGATTCCGCCGTCCTGCTGCATCTCGTGATGAAGGCGTTCTACCCGGCCAAGCCGCCTTTCCCGCTGCTCCATGTCGATACGACCTGGAAGTTCCGCGAGATGATCGCCTTCCGCGACGAAACGGCGAAGCGGCTCGGGCTCGATCTGATCGTCCATATCAATCGGGAGGGTGTCGAGGCCGGGATCAGTCCCTTCGCCTCCGGCTCGCGCGTCCATACCGACGTGATGAAGACGCAGGGGCTGAAGCAGGCGCTCGACCTCCACAGGTTCGATGCCGCCTTTGGTGGCGCACGCCGCGACGAGGAGAAAAGCCGGGCCAAGGAGCGCGTCTTCTCGCTGCGAAGCCCTGAGCATCGCTGGGACCCGAAGAACCAGCGCCCCGAGCCCTGGCAGCTCTTCAACACCCGCAAGCATCGCGGCGAGAGTTTTCGCGTGTTTCCGCTCTCGAACTGGACCGAGCGCGACGTGTGGGACTACATCGCGCTGGAGAACATTCCCGTCGTGCCGCTCTATTTCGCAGCGCCGCGCCCGGTGGTCAGGCGCGACGGCGCCTGGATCATGCGCGACGACGAGCGCATGGAGCTGCAACCCGGCGAGACGGTCGAAACCCGCATGGTCCGCTTCCGGACGCTCGGTTGCTACCCGCTGACCGGCGCCGTCGAGAGCGAGGCGACGAACCTCACCGACATCATCGCCGAGATGCGTTCGTCACGATCCTCCGAGCGGCAGGGCCGGGTCATCGACCATGACGGCTCCGGCTCGATGGAGCAGAAGAAGCAGGAAGGCTATTTCTGATGGGCTTCGCGCTCGCCAAAAAGAAGATGCCGAAGCCGGCACAGACACCGCTTCCGGCCAACGACACGCCGGTTGCCTCCGAATCCGGCCAGCATTCCCTTTTGCGTTTCATTACCTGCGGCTCGGTCGATGACGGCAAGTCCACGCTGATCGGCCGCATGCTCTACGAGGCCGGCGCGGTCTTCGACGACCAGCTCAGCGCGCTCGATGATGACTCCAAGAAGTTCGGCACGCAGGGCGAGGCGCCCGATTTCGCGCTGCTGGTCGACGGTCTCTCGGCCGAGCGCGAGCAGGGCATCACCATCGACGTCGCCTATCGCTATTTCGCGACGCAGACGCGCAGCTTCATCGTCGCCGACACGCCCGGCCACGAGCAATACACCCGCAACATGGCGACCGGCGCCTCCACCGCCGATCTCGCTATCATCCTGGTCGATGCGCGCAAGGGCCTGCTGCCGCAGACGCGCCGCCATTCCTTCATCGTCTCGTTGGTCGGCGTGCGCCATGTCGTGGTCGCCATCAACAAGATGGACCTCGTCGGCTATGACGCGGCCGTCTTCGAGCGGATCGCGAATGACTATCGCGCCGCGGTGCGGAGCCTCGGCTTCGCCTCGATCCGCTTCATCCCGGTTTCGGCCCGCGACGGCGAGAACGTCATGCGCCCGTCAGCGCTGATGCCCTGGTATGACGGACCGGCGCTGCTGCCCTATCTCGAAGGCGTCGCGATCACGCGTGCCGCGCCGGCCGATGAGGGTTTCGTCCTGCCGGTGCAATGGGTCAACCGTCCTGACCTCGACTTTCGCGGCTATGCCGGCGCAGCCGTAGCCGGCCGCGCCCGTGTCGGCGATCCCGTCGTGGCGCTGCCGTCCGGCCGCACCAGCCGCATCGCGCGCTTGATCGGCGCCGCAGGTGAGGCGAGCCAGATCGGCGCTGGCCAGGCCGCGACGGTGACGCTGGAGGACGATATCGACATCTCGCGCGGCGACGTCATCACTGCGGCGGGTTCGGCGCTTCCGGTGAGCCGCGGCCTCAGGGCGCGCCTGCTCTGGACCGGAGAGCGTGCCATGCTCGAAGGCGGCCAGTTCCTGGTGAAGCTTGCGACGCAGAGTGCCAATGCCACTGTCGAGGCGCTGCATCACAGCATCGATATCGAGGGCTTCCAGCCGCTGCCGGCGCAAAGCCTGGGCATGAACGGTATCGGCCTGGTGACATTGCGGCTGGACCGGCCGCTGGTCTCGCTGCCATATGCGCGTAGCCACGAGCTTGGCGGCTTCATCCTGATCGACCGGATCAGCAACGAGACAGTCGCCTTCGGCTTCGTTGAGCCGGGCGAGGGCGATGCCCAGCGGGCCGTTGGCGAGGGCGGGGCGCTGGCGCGAGCACAACGCGGCGTCATCCGCATCGTCGGCCGGCCGGGTACGCCGGATCGCAGGGCCTGGCTGGCCGGCGTGAGCTGGCGGGTGCTGAGCACGGCGGGGCTGTTCGCGGCGGCTTTTGCCCTGACGGCCAATGCGGCTGCGTCTCTGGCGCTCGCCTTCGGCGATATCCTGCTGCGGCCGGGCTTGCGGGCGCTGCATATGCGTCTCTGGCGGGCGGCGCCGGCCGGAACCTTGCAGGACGGAGCGGGGATCTGAGAAGCGGCGCCAGCGGCTTCTGCCGTCGGCGTCGGGGATGTTGCGGCTGCCACGGGTCTGCGCGGCGACCGGATAGCGGAGCTCAGGCCGCCTGGGTGTAGGTCTTCGCCGTGGTGTTCGACGCCGAGAGCTGCGACGCGCTGCCATAGGCCTGCGAGGCGTTCTGGAAAGCCTCCGGCGGTGGCGGCGGGCGGCGCTGCCGTGATCCGGCCTGCTCCATCGCCGACTGGAAGGCCTTCACCTCGTCCTGCGTGACCGAGCCGTCGCCATCGCCGTCCAGAGCGCTGAAGAGCGCGTTCAGCCGGTTGCTGTTCAGGCGGCTGTCCTTGAAGGCAGTGCTGAATTCGTCCTGGCTGATCCCGCCATTGGCATCGCTGTCGATCGCCTCAAAGGCCGACAGCTCGTCCGCGTCGCTATCCGCGGCCGCCTCGGTTGTCTGCGCTCCGTTCGTCTGGAGCGAGAACAGGAATGATTGCAGGAGGTCGTCGGCCTTCCTGGCCTTGTCCTTGAACGCATCGGACTCGGCCTTGCTGATCGAGCCGTCGCCGTCTGAGTCGATCTTCTTGAAGAGCTCTTCGCTCTTGCTGCTGTCGGCGCCCTTGGGACCTGCGCTCTTGAACTCTTCGAGGCTGAGTGCGCCGTCGCTGTTGCCGTCGATCTGGTCGAAGCTGGGTGGCTTGTGGTGCGGCCGGAAGCCGCCCCCGATACTGTTGATACTCGACATGGATTACTCCGGAACGCCGCGATGCTGCGGCGCTCCGGAAGCTTCGGCCCTGAATCTTGGTGAATGCCTAATAAACGTCGCCGTGTGTGCTTTTTTCCCACGAGTCGATCTGCGACGGTTTGACGCAGGTTTCGCTCAACCCGCGACGACGGCCGTCGCCTCGATCTCCAGCAACGCCTCCGGCTCGACCAGCGCGGTGACGGCGACGACCGCCATCGCGGGGAAATGCCGGCCGAAGACCTCGCGATAGACCGGCCCCATCTCCTTGAGGCTGGCGCGATAGGCCGCGATATCCGTAACATACCAGGTCAGGCGCACGATATCCTCGACGCGCCCGCCGCCGGCCTCGACCACCGCCCTGATGTTGAGGAAGGTCTGGCGCAGCTGGCCAATGAAGCCTTTGGCGAAGACACCCTCGGCATCCCAGCCGACGAGCCCGCCCGTCACCAGCACGCGGCCTTCCGCCACCATGCCGTTGGCATAGCCGCGCGGTTGGGGCCAGCCCTCGGGCAGGATGGCGCGGGATTGCGGGAGTTCGGACATGGCATGTCGCCTCGGTTTCGGCCGTTCAGGCTCTGTTGGAAGGAAGATCAGGTCTCGCCTTGCGCGATCTGGCGCAGCGCGAAACGTTGCAGTTTGCCGGTCGCCGTCTTCGGCAGGGCTTCGACGAATTCGATGGCGCGCGGATATTTATAGGGCGCGATACTGGCCTTCACATGCTCCTGCAAGGCTTTGACCAGCGCCGCATCGCCTGAGACACCTTCGCGCAGCACGATAAAGGCCTTCACGATCTGCCCGCGTTCGGGGCAGGGCGCGCCGACGACGCCGCATTCCGCGACGGCCTCATGCGTCAGCAAGCAGGCCTCCACCTCCGGGCCGGCGATGTTGTAGCCGGCCGAGATGATCATGTCGTCGGAGCGAGCTTGGTACCAGAAATAGCCGTCCGCATCGCGCAGATAGGTGTCGCCGGTGATGTTCCAGCCGCCGAGGACATATTTCGCCTGCCGCTCGTCCGCGAGATAGCGACAGCCGGTTGGTCCGCGCACGGCAAGTCGCCCTGGCGTGCCGTCCGGCACCTCCTTGCCGTTCTCGTCGACGATCTTCGCCTCGTAGCCCGGCACCGGAATCCCGGTCGCGCCCGGCCGGATCGCCTCGCGTGGCGCGCCGATGAAGATGTGCAGCATCTCGGTCGCGCCGATGCCGTCGAGCAGCGGCATGCCGGTCCGTGCCTGCCAGGCGTCGAAGGTCGCCTTGGGCAGGGCCTCGCCGGCCGAGACGCAAGTTCGCAGCGAGGAGATGTCGCGCCCGTCGAGCTTGTCCAGAATGGCGCGATAGGCGGTCGGCGCGGTGAAGACGACGCTGACCTTGTAGCGCTCGACCGCGTCGAGGAGGTCGGCCGGGCCGGCCTTTTCGGGCAGCACCATCGCTGCGCCGATCCGCATCGGGAAGAGCACGAGCCCGCCGAGCCCGAAGGTGAAGGCCAGTGGCGGCGAGCCGGTGAAGCGATCGTCCGGCGACGCCTTCAGCACACGGGCGCCGTAGCAATCGCAGATGGCCAGCATGTCCTGATGGAAATGCATCGTGCCCTTGGGCTCGCCCGTCGTGCCGGAGGTGAAGGCGATCAGGCAGACATCGTCGCGCGCGGTATCGGCGGCCTCAAAGTGCTCGTAACCCGATTGCGCCATCAGCGCTTCCAGCGCGCTGTCGGCGTTGCCGAAGGCGACGATGCGGGCAAGCTCCGGCACCTGCGCCTTGGCGGTTTCCAACTCGGCGGTGAGGCGGTGGTCGCAGAGCGCCAGCGCGATCCTGGCTTTGCGCAGGGGATAGGCGAGTTCTCCGGCGCGCAGCATCGGCATGGTTGCGACCGCGACGCCGCCGGCCTTGATCACGGCGAGATAGGCCGCGACCATCATCGGCGTATTGCCAGCGCGCAGCAGCACGCGATTGCCGCTGACCATGCCGAGATCGCGGGTCAGCACATTGGCGATGCGGTTCACCTTGTCCGCGAGGTCCGCATAGCTCCAATGCAGGTCGCTCGCGATCACGGCGGTACGATTGCCGCGCCGCTCGGCGATGTGCCGGTCGAGCAATTCCGCGACGCAGTTCAGCCGCTCGGCATAGGCCAGCCCTGCTTCTTCCACTCTCAGATCGGGCCAGCTTGCGCGCGGCGGCAGGTTGTCCCGCGCGAAGCTGTCTTGATGCCCCGATCTCGCGAATCCGGTTGCTGTCATTGCGTTCCCCTGCAAGAGCCGGATCCGATCAGGTCCCCTCGGCCTGATCGGTGAATCCGCCTCTAACGATCTGCTCTTCCGGCATGTGTCTTGAGCAGGTCGCGCGCGATCACGACCTTCTGGACTTCCGAGGCGCCCTCGTAGATGCGCAGCGCCCGGATTTCCCGATACAATTCCTCGACCTTGACGCCCTTGGTGACGCCGAGCCCGCCATGGATCTGGACGGCCCGGTCGATCACGGTCTGGGCGTTCTCCGTCGCGACGAGCTTCGCCAGCGCCGCCTCGCGGGTGACGCGGGCCGCACCGCGATCCTTGGTCCAGGCAGCGCGATAGACGAGGAGGGCGGCGGCATCGACCTCGGCAGCGCTGTCGGCGATCGCCGCCTGCGAGAGCTGGAGATCGCCGAGCGTGCCGCCGAAGAGCTTGCGGCCATTGGCGTGCTCAAGCGTCTCGTGCAGCGCCCGCCTGGCGAAGCCGAGCGCGGCGGCGCCGACCGTCGAACGGAAGATGTCGAGCGTCGCCATCGCGACCTTGAAGCCGTCGCCCGGGCCGCCGATGCGGTTCTCGAGCGGCACGCGGCAGCCTTCGAAGCGCAGCGTCGCCAGCGGATGCGGCGCGATCACCTCGATCCGTTCTGGGATGGTGAGGCCGGGCGTGTCGGCCTCGACCAGCAAGGCGGAAAGTCCGCGCGCGCCCGGCGCCTCGCCGGTGCGGGCGAAGACGACGTAATGGTCGGCGATGCCGCCATTCGAAATCCAGCTTTTCTCGCCGTCGATGCGGACATGGGATGCGCCGTCCGGCGTCGCGGTCGTCGCCATCGCGGCGACGTCGGAACCGGCCTCCTTCTCGGAAAGAGCGAAGGCGGCGATGCGCTTGCCGGCTGCGACATCCGGCAGGATGCGCCGCTTCATCGCCTCGGAGCCGGCGATCGAGATCGAGCCGGTGCCGAGCCCCTGCATCGCGAAGGCGAAATCGGCGAGGCCGTCATGCGCGGCCAAAATCTCGCGGGCGAGACAGAGCGTGCGCACATCGAGTTTTTCGGAGAGCCCGCCATAGGCCGCCGGCACGGCAGCCTTCAGGAAGCCCGCTGCACCGAGGGCCGCGACACGCGCCCGGCAGGCCTCGTCGACATCGTCGTGGGGCAGATCGGCGAGATAGGAATCGGCCCAGCCGGATAGTTCGGCGGCGAAGGCGCGATGGCTCTCCTCGAAGAACGGCCAGTCCAGCGTGTCGCCGAGGATATCGAGGCCGAGAGGAGAAGTGCTGCCCATCTCAGTTGCCCTCGAAGACCGGCTTCTGCTTGTTCGCGAAGGCGTGATAGGCGCGGGAAAAGTCCTCGGTCTGCATGCAGAGTGCCTGCGCCACGGCCTCGGCCTCGATCGCGCTCTCGACCGACATCGCCCATTCCATTTCGAGCATGCGCTTGGTCATGGCATTGGCGAAGGTCGGCCCGTCGGCCAATTCGGCAGCGAGCGTCTGCGCTTCGGTCAGCACGGCGTCCGGCGTGCTGATGCGGTTGAGGAAGCCCCAGCGCTCGGCTTCCTCGCCCCTGAGCACGCGGCCCGTATAGAGCAGCTCCGCGGCGCGGCCCTGGCCGATGATGCGCGGCAGCATCGCGCAGGCGCCCATGTCGCAGCCGGCAAGCCCGACGCGGTTGAACAGGAACGCGATCTTGGCTCCGGCGGTGCCGAGCCTGAGGTCGGACGCCATGGCGACGATCGCACCGGCGCCGGCGCAGACGCCGTCGATGGCCGCGACGATCGGCTGGGGGCAGGCGCGCATCGCCTTGACCAGCTCCCCGGTCATCCGGGTGAATTTCAGGAGGTCCTTAGTCTCCATCGCGACCAGCGGCCCGATGATCTCGAGGACATCGCCACCCGAGGAGAAATTGCCGCCGGCGCCGGTGACGACGATCGCCTTGACCTCTTCCTCCTTCTGCGCGGCGAGGAAGAAATCCGTGAGTTCGCGGTAGCTTGCGAAGGTCAGCGGATTCTTTTTCTCAGGCCGGTTCAGCGTCACCGTCGCGACCTTGCCGGAGACCGAAAGGCTGAAATGCTCCGGCGTGAAACCCACGAGCGGCAGGGTCGTAGCATTGGCGATCTGGGCCATCAGGCGTCTCCCTTGGCAGCCTCGTCGGCCCGCCCCGCGATGGCGCGATGCAGCGAGGTTTTGGTCTCTCCGAGCAGCCGGAAAAGCTGCGCGATGGCGAGCTGGTCGAGCCCGGCGAACAGTTCGGCGATCCAGTCCTCATGGCGCTCGGCCATGATCTTGAACGCCTTGCGGCCCTGCGCGGTCAGGGTGAGGATCTGTACGCGCCGGTCCTGCGGGGCCGAGCGCTTGTCGACGAGCCCGTCCGTCACGAGCCCGGCCACGACCGCGGTGACATTGCCGTTCGAGACCATGAGGCGCTGCGAGACCTCGCCGACGGTCATGCCGACCACGCTCTTGTCGAGCTGCGCCATCAGGTCGAAGCGCGGCAGGGTGGTCTTGAATTCCTCGCGCAGGCGGTTGCGAATCTCGGTCTCGATCAGGGTCGAGCAGGTCAGCATCCGCAACCAGAGGCGAAGCTCGTCCTTGTGGTCGCCGGGGCGCTCGCTGGCCTTGGTCTCGCGGTCGAGGATCAGTGAGGAGGAGGGTGTCTCCATCTCAGAACTCTCCGCCATTGACGAGCAGCGACTGGCCGGTGACGGCATCGCTGCCCGGCCCGCAGAGATAGAGCACGGCCGCCGCGACCTCTTCCGGCGCGATCAGCCGGCCCTGCGGGTTGTCCTTGATCATCGCGGCCAGCGCGTCCTCGCGGCTCTTGCCGGTCTTGGCCGCGACATTGTCGATGCTGGCCGTCGCCATGTCGGTGTCGGCATAGCCGGGGCAGACGGCGTTGACAGTGACGCCGGAGCGCGCCGTCTCCAGCGCCAACGACTTCACCAGCCCGACCACGGCATGCTTCGCCGCCACATAGGTGCTGACATAGGGGTAGCCGCGGTGCCCGGCGGTCGAGGCGATGGCGATCAGGCGGCCGCGGCGGCGCTCCAGCATGGCCGGCAGTGCAGCGTGGAACAGGTTCACCGTGCCGATCAGGTTGATGTCGAGCATGCGGCGGAAGCGCTCGTTGTCGCTGCGCATGAATGGGCCGGTTTCGACAGCGCCGGCATTGGCGATCGCGATGTCGAAGGCGGGCTCGCAGGAAAGCTGGTCCAGAGCCGCGAAAACCGAGGCCTCGTCGCGCACGTCGCAGGCCGCGCAATCGGCTGCGACGCCGGCCACGACGGCCTCCTTCAAGGTCGCTTCGTCGCGCCCGAGGATGCTGACCCGGGCTCCGGCCGCTGTCAGCGCCGAGGCGATGGCTCGGCCAAGGCCGCGTCCGCCACCCGTTACCAGTGCACGCTGTCCCTGCAGTGTCATGGCCGTTCGACCTCCGAATACGAATATATTTTAAGTCTGAAGGAATTTGCAAGCGGCCTGATGACGATGGCGAAGCAGGGTATCTCGCATCGCAAAATGCCCACCTACGCGCCAACTCACGATACTCCACGCCTGCTCTCCAGTTCGAAACGCTTCAGAAGTCTCTTGAGCTCAAGAACATTTTAGGCTTAAAATAATTCCGCAAGCCGGGTCGGCCGGCTTCCTGATGGAGGCGTCGATGCGTATCGCGGTCGTGGGCGGAGGGCCGGCGGGGCTCTATTTCGCGCTGTTGATGAAGCGGGATTGGCCGGAGCTGACGGTCGATGTCTTCGAGCGCAACCAGCCCGACGACACATTCGGATTCGGCGTCGTCTTCTCCGACCAGACGCTCGACACCTTCAAGGCGGCGGATGCGCAGAGCTACGCCGCGATCCGCGACAATTTCGCCTATTGGGACGATATCGAGATCCACTTCAAAGGCGACACGTTCCGCGTGCCCGGCAACGGCTTCTGCGGCTGCTCGCGCCGTTCGCTGCTGATGCTGGTGCAGGCGAGGGCGCGCGAACTCGGCGTCAACCTGCATTTCGGCAGCGAGGTCGCCGATGCCGAGACGTTGAAGTGCGATTACGACCTCGTCGTTGGCGCGGACGGCATCAACAGCCGCATCCGCGAGAACTGGCGCGAGCGCTTCCAGCCGCAGACCGACCTGCGCCCGAACCATTTCACCTGGATGGGTTCGACCCGCCCCTTCGATGCCTTCACCTTCTTCTTCAAGGAGACGGAGCACGGCGTCTTCATCGCCCATTGCTATCAATACGAGGCCGGCCGCTCGACCTGGGTGCTGGAGACCGATCCCGAGACCTTCGCGAAGGCCGGCCTCGGCGCGATGGATGAGGCGCAGTCGGCAGCCTTCCTCGAAAGGGTCTTCGCCGAGGAGCTGGAAGGTCACAAGCTCATCACCAACCGCTCGCTCTGGCGCAATTTCCCGATGATCCGCTGCCGCCATTGGGTGATCGAGAACGTCGTGCTGATCGGCGACGCCAAGGCGACGGCGCATTTCTCGATCGGCTCCGGCACCAAGCTCGCGATGGAGGACGCCATCGCCCTGCACAAGGCGATGGGGCAGGCGAAGCTCGATGTCGCGGCCGGCCTGAAACTGTTCGAGACGCAGCGCCGCGAGGAGGTCGAGAAGACCCAGCACGCGGCGGATGTCTCGCTGGTCTGGTTCGAGGAGTTGAAGCGCTTCTGGGATTTCGAGCCCTTGCGCTTCGCCTTCGGCCTGATGACCCGCTCCAAGGCGATCACCTACGACAATCTGGCGCTACGCGCGCCGGAGATGGTCGAGGCCGTCGACAGGCTCGTCGCCGATGGCCTCGGCGACCTGGCGAAGCGGCGCAAGGATGGCTCGCCCGTGCCGCCGGCCTTCCAGCCCTTCAAACTGCGCGAGATGCGGGTCGAAAACCGCATGACGCTCTCGCCGATGTGCCAGTACTCAGCCGAAGACGGCCTGCCGGGCGACTGGCACCTGATGCATTACGGCTCGCGCGCCATCGGCGGCCCCGGCCTGATCTTCACCGAGATGACCTGCGTCGCCCCGGACGCCCGCATCACCCCCGGCTGCACCGGCCTGTGGAACGACGAGCAGGAAGCCGCCTGGAAGCGGATCACCACTTTCGTCCATGCGAATTCCGCCGCGAAGATCTGCCTCCAGCTCGGTCATGCCGGGCGCAAGGGAGCGACGAAGCTGATGTGGGAGGGGATGGACCGGCCGCTGCCGGAAGGCGCCTGGCCGATCATCTCGGCCTCGCCCTTGCCCTATTACCCGGAAAGCCAGGTGCCGCGTGCGATGACCCGCGCCGACATGGACCGGGTCAAGGCGGAGTTCGTCGCCGCCGCCGAGCGCGGCGAGCGCGCCGGTTTCGACATGCTGGAGCTGCACTGCGCCCATGGCTATCTGCTGGCAAGCTTCCTCTCGCCGCTGACCAACAAGCGCACGGACGAATACGGCGGCTCGGTCGAGAACCGCCTGCGCTATCCGCTGGAGATCTTCCGGGCGCTGCGCGAGGCCTGGCCGCGCGTGAAGCCGATGTCGGTTCGCATCTCCGCGACCGACTGGGTCGAGGGCGGCCTTTCGGCGGCCGATTCCGTCGCCATCGCCGAGGCCTTCGCCACTGAGGGCTGCGACCTCGTCGATGTCTCGACCGGCCAGACTGCTCGGGAATCGCGCCCGGTCTATGGCCGCATGTTCCAGACGCCGTTCTCGGACCGCATCCGCAACGAGGCCGAGGTCGCGACCATGTGCGTCGGCAACATCACGACGGCCGATCAGGTCAATACGATCATCGCTGCCGGCCGCGCCGATCTGGTCGCGCTCGGGCGCCCGCATCTGGCCGACCCGTCCTTCGTGCTGCGAGCGGCCGCCTGGTACGGCGTCGATGCCGACCAGCCGGTTCAGTACGGGCCCGGCAAGGACCAGCTTATGCGCAACACGCCGCGCGAGCGCCAGGATCTGGAAGAGCTGAAGCTCAAGGCCAAGCCGAGCCGCCACGCGCTCGCGAAGTAGCCGAGCGCCTACTTGCCTTCGCCCTCGCTCCGGCGTCCCGAAGGCGAGACGTCGGGAATGGTCGGCGGCGCCGGCTTGCGTTCGCCGAATGGATTGGCCGAGGGCGGGTTGCGCCGTAGCCGGAAGGCGAGATAGCCCGCCGCCGCCGCCGAGAGCCCGCCGAGATAGGCCAGAAGCCCGTTCGGCCCGACCGCCTGCATGAAGGCGGCGGAGACGAGTGGCCCGATCGCCGAGCCCACCGCCCAGAGGAAGAGCAGTCGCGCGGAGAGCCCGAGCGCCCGTTCCCGGCCGAGCCGGAAATAGGCATGCGCGACCGCGACCGTGTAGATCGGCATCGAGCCGGCGCCGATCAGCGCGAAAAGCCCGAACATCCAGAAGCGGGCATGGGGCAGGGCGAACCAGAACACGGCCCCGAGCGCCAGCGTGCAGAGCACGACCGAGACCGTGGCGCTCAGCATGATCTTGCGGCTCTCGACCCGGTCCGCCAGCAGGCCGAGCGGCCATTGCAGCACCAGCGCGCCGATCTGGATGCCGGCGGTGAGCAGGATCGCCCAGGCCTGGTCGAGCCCGATCAGGATGCCGTAAGCGGGGGCGACATTGGTCAGCGCGCCGCCCATCAGGCCGACATAGAGGCAGCCGATCACGGAAGCCGGCGCGTATTGCCACATCGTGTTGAGCCGGACCGAGACGACCTCGCCCGATTCAGGGCCCTTGGCACGGGTCATGCCGACCGGGATCAGCGCGATCGAGAAGGTCGCGCTCGCCAGCAGGAAGATGTCGTGCGACTGCAGCGAGACATAGCCGACGCCGATCTGCGAGCCGATCAGCGCGAGGCGGTTGAGGATCTGGTAGAAGCCGAACAGGCGCCCGCGCTGGCCGGCCTTGGCCTGGCCGCTGATCCAGCTCTCGATGCAGATGGCGTGGCCGGCGCCGGCAAAGCCCATGCCGAGCCGCGAGATGCCCCAGAAATCCAGCGATGTGAGCGCGAAGCTGATGGTGAACACGGCCTGCATCGCAGCGAAGACGCCGAAGGCACGGATATGCCCAACGCGGCGGATAAAGGCGGGGATCACGAAGCAGCCGGCGAGGAAGCCGACGGAATAGGCCGAGCCGACGAGGCCGATCAGCAGTGGCGCCTTCTGTTCCAGCGCCATCTTCAATGGCACGACCGTGTTCACGATGGTCGAGGCGATCTGCAGGATCAGCGCGCCGCTGACGATCGCGCCGAGCGCTGCGACGGACCCGGTCCTCGGCTCGGCTGGCTGGCTCACGGCGATCCCGGCCTCCGGCGCAGGCGCGTCGGAATCCCGCGATTCCGGCGGCTGCAACTCCTGCGGTTGCGATGCTTGCGACATATCCGATTCGACGGCCGGTTTGGGAAAAATGGGCTGGGATTGCAGCCTTGCCGGAAAAGATGGGCCAATCGGGGCAGAGGGCGAAAAAACTTCGTCTTTCTTCCTCCACGCTCCGGACTCGATCGCGCCGCCTTTTGCTGGTCTGGGAGGCCTGCGCCAAAGCCACGTTCCGCCGCGAGCGAACCCCGAAAATTTATCGATGCGGTTCACCGCCGATTAACCAAGACAGCGCCTTATCGAAGCGGAACGAATTTGGGTTCTCCCGGCATGCTCGGTCACCTCGCGACGTGCATCGTGCTCCCCTCGATTGGAGCGCGCGCGGCGAAGCTGTGTCTCCGGCCGCCGGGCGTGGCGTAAGCGTATCGAGAGTGCGGCGGATGACCTATGCGACCTATGTCCGGGAAGGTGGCGCGCCTTATGTGCGGCCCCGTCGCCGTCGGCGGCCTTTCCTGAAGGGTTTCCTGCTCGCGCTTGCGCTCAGCGGTGGTGCGATGTCCGGCTTCTGGATGCTGGGGCAGGGCGCCCCGGGCCCGGATGCCAACAACCCGTCGTCCGCGAATGCCCGCAAGGCATCGACCAGCCGCGTCGCGCAGCAGCAGGCGCCGGGCTATAGCGGCTTGCTGAATCCCGGCCTGTCGGATGGCAGGGGCTCGAGCTTCGTGCAGGGTGCTCCCGCCCGCTCAGCATTCCAACCGGCCGCACCGTCGCCGTCCTCTCTCGCTGCCGCCGAGCCTGCCTTGCCGCTGCCGCCGCAGCCGCCGGTCACGCTCGCGGAGAAGGCTGCCCCCATGCCGGTGCCGCGTCCGCTCGACCTGCTGCCGAAGGCCGATCCCCAGCAGCTCCAGCCGCGCGTCGCGCAGCCGACGACGCCGCGCCGCAACCGCACGGCGGCCGCTACGCCGACCCCCGAGGACAACCGCAACTTCTTCGAGAAGCTCTTCGGCGTGCAGAAGCAGGCGGAGCCGGCCGGGACCGCGCTTGCCTATGCCGCGCCGCAGGATGACATCATCGACCGCGGCCGCATCACGCGCCTCAGCCCCTCGATCGGCACCCCGCCGCGCACCGCCGAGGCGGGCACGGCGATCTACGATATCGCCGCCAAGATGGTCTATATGCCGAATGGTGAGCGTCTGGAGGCTCATTCCGGCTTCGGCGAGATGATGGACGATGTCCGCTACGCCCATGTCCGGATGAAGGGCGTCACCCCGCCGCATATGTACACCCTAACCGAGCGCGAGGCGCTGTTCCATGGCGTGCGCGCCATCCGGCTCAACCCCGTCGGCGGCAGCAGCGCGATCTATGGCCGCGCGGGGCTGCTGGCGCATACCTACCTGCTCGGGCCGCGCGGCGACTCGAACGGCTGCATCTCGTTCAAGGACTATGACCGCTTCCTGCAGGCCTTCCTGCGTGGCGAGGTCAAGCGGATCAGGGTGGTCGCGAGCCTCTGAAGGCGGCTAGGGCTGATGCGAACGGCTGCTGATCCGCAGGATAATGCCAGTCGCGGTCAAGACACAGCCCAGCACGAAGGGCGGGACGAAGACCATGAGGGCTTCGGTGTCCTCCCAGCGAAAGCGGAACCGGGAGAAGCTGCAGCCGCCCGAAGCCAAGCCGCAGGCGAAGAGGTTGAGCCCGACCCAGCCCGCGAAGGTGATGAGGCAGAGAATTGCCCCGCCTCCGATCAGGAGCAAGCTCGCGAGCCGCATTCAGATCGTTCCGTGACGCCTGGCGCCGTCAGCCGCGTGCGGCCTTCGGCGCCTTCTTCGCGGCCGGTTCTGCCTCGGCGGCCTTCTTGGCCGGGGCCTTCTTCGCAGCAGGCTTCTTGGCCGGCGCCTTGGCCTTGGCTGCGCCGGCAGCAGCCTTCGGCTTGCCCTTGCCGCCCTTTGCCTCGGCCTTGGCGTTCGCCAGCTCGATCGCCTGCTCCAGCGTGATGCTCTCGGCCGTCATCGTCTTGGGCAGGGTCGCGAAGATCTTGCCCCAGGCGACATAGGGGCCGTATTTGCCCGCCTTGACCTCCAGCGCGCCGCCTGCGGGATGGTCGCCCAGCGCACGGCCCGGCGTCGCCGCGGCACGACCGCGTCCGCCGCCGCTTTCCTTGGCGACGATCAGATCGATGGCGCGGTTGGCGCCGAGTTCGAGCACGTCGTCGTCCTTGTCGATATTGGCGTAGACCTTGCCGTGCTGGACGTAAGGCCCGAAGCGCCCGATGCCGACGAGGATCGGCTCGCCGCTCTCGGGATGCCTTGCGACCTCGCGCGGCAGCGAGAGCAGGGCGAGCGCCTTCTCAAGTGTCACGCTCGCCGGGCTCATGCCCTTGGGCAGGCTGGAGCGCTTCGGCTTCTCGCCCTCGCCGAGCTGGATATAGGGGCCGAAGCGGCCGTCGCGCAGCGTGACTTCGAGATTCGTCACCGGGTCGGTGCCGAGGATGCGCACGCCCGGCGCGCCCTGGCCGCCCTCGGCCGAAGCTTCGCCATCCGCAGCGGGGACGGAGAGGGGGCGCGTATAGCGGCATTCAGGGTAGTTCGAGCAGCCGACGAAGGCGCCGAACTTGCCGAGCTTCAGCGAGAGCTGGCCGGTGCCGCAGGTCGGGCAGACGCGGGGATCGGAGCCATCGGCCTTCTGCGGGAAAATATACTCGCCGAGGATGCCGTTCAGCGCCTCGAGCACGTCGCCGACGCGCAGATCCTTGGTCTCGCCGATCGAGGCCTGGAACTCGTCCCAGAACTCGCGCAGCAGCGCCTTCCAGTCGATCTCGGCATTGGAGACGCGGTCGAGCTTCTCCTCGAGATTCGCCGTGAAGTCGAACTCGACATAGCGCTTGAAGAAGCTCTCCAGGAACGACGTCACCAGCATACCCTTGTCCTCGGGCACGAGGCGCTTCTTCTCGATGCGGACATATTCGCGGTCGCGCAGGGTCGAGAGCGTCGCGGCATAGGTCGAGGGCCGGCCGATGCCGAGCTCTTCCATGCGCTTGACCAGGCTCGCTTCCGAGAAGCGCGGCGGCGGTTCGGTGAAATGCTGATCGGCGGCGATATCCCGCTTCTCCAGCTTGTCGCCTGCCTTCATCGCCGGCAGCTTCTTGGAATCCTCGTCCTCCTCGTCGTCGCGGCTCTCCTGATAGAGCGTCAGGAAGCCGTCAAAGAGCACGACCTGTCCAGAAGCGCGCAGTTCCAGATTGCGGGCGCCGACCTTGGCCGCGATATCGACCGTGGTGCGCTCCATCTCGGCCGATTCCATCTGGCTCGCGATGGTGCGCTTCCAGATGAGTTCGTAGAGCTTGGCCTGCTCCGGTTCGAGATGGCGCGCGACCATGGCCGGCAGGCGGCCGAGATCGGTCGGGCGGATGGCCTCGTGGGCCTCCTGCGCGTTCTTGGCCTTGACCGTGTATTTGCGCGGCGCGTTCGGCACGTATTTCTCGCCGAACTCCTTGCCGATGACGCGGCGCGCCGCGGCGATCGCCGAGCCGTCCATGTCGACGCCGTCGGTACGCATATAGGTGATGAGGCCGACGGTCTCGCCGCCGATATCGACGCCTTCATAGAGCCGCTGGGCGAGCTGCATCGTCCGCGCCGGGGCGAGGCCGAGCTTGCGCGAGGCCTCCTGCTGCAGCGTCGAGGTCTGGAAAGGAGGCTGAGGATGGCGCTTGACCGGCTTGGCCTCGACTTCGCTGACGGTGAAGAGCGCGCTTTCCAGCGCCGCCTTGAAGGCCTTCGCCTCCTCTTCGTTGCCGATATCGAGCCGGGCGATCTTCTTGCCGTCGGCCCCGACGAGGCGGGCCTCGAAGGTCTGGCCTGACGCGGTCGCGAGCGTCGCGACCAGAGACCAGTATTCGCGGGCCCGGAAGGCCTCGATCTCGCGCTCACGGTCGCAGACGAGGCGCAGCGCCACCGACTGCACGCGGCCGGCCGAGCGGGCGCCCGGGAGCTTCCGCCACAACACCGGCGAGAGCGTGAAGCCAACGAGATAGTCGAGCGCCCGGCGCGCCAGATAGGCATCGACCAGCGCCTGGTCGATCGCGCGCGGATTGGCCAGAGCCTTCTGCACGGCGTCCTTGGTGACGGCATTGAAGGTGACGCGCTCGACGGGAATGCCCTTGAGCACGCGCTTCTGGTTCAGCGCCTCCAGCACATGCCAGGAGATCGCCTCGCCCTCGCGATCCGGGTCGGTTGCGAGGATCAGCTTCTCGGCGCCTTTCACGGCACGCGCGATCTCGGCGACCTGCTTGGCGCCGCGGCCCTCGATCTCCCATTTCATGGAGAAGTCGTTGTCGGGCTCCACCGAGCCGTCCTTGGCCGGCAGGTCGCGGATATGCCCGAACGAGGCGATCACCTCGTAGTCGGAGCCCAGGTATTTGTTGATCGTCTTGGCCTTGGCCGGCGACTCGACGACGAGGAGCTTCATGATTTTCGTGTCTCGATGACAGCCTCGATCAGAGCGCGGAGCCAGCCCTGACGGACGGTCCCGCGACCCGCAAGACCGCTGCGGTTCGGATTTGCGCGCGAAAGTGGTTCAGCGCGCCGGCTCTGTCAAACCCCGATTGCGCTTCCCGCGAGGGGGAAGAGCGTTTAGGGGCTTCCGCCGGGCGCCCACCGTCACTTGGGGAGAAGAGCGTGTCGTCGCAAGCACAGATCAAGCGCCTGACGGCGCGTGACATCCGCAGCCGTAAGGGCGCCGAGCCGATTGTCTCGCTTACCGCTTACACTGCTCCCATGGCAGCTCTGGCCGAGCGCCATTGCGATGTTCTGCTCGTCGGGGATTCGCTCGGCATGGTCGTCCATGGCCTCGACAGCACCGTGCCGGTCACGTTGGAGATGATGATCCTGCATGGCCAGGCCGTGATGCGCGGTTCTCGGCGGGCGCTCGTCGTCATCGACATGCCTTTCGGCAGCTATGAGGAAAGCCCGGAGCAAGCCTTCCGTAACGGGGCCCGCATCATGCAGGAGACCGGTTGCGGGGCGTTGAAGCTCGAGGGCGGCCAGCGCATGGCCTCCACCATTCGCTTCATGGTCGACCGCGGCATTCCGGTGATGGCTCATGTCGGGCTGACGCCCCAGGCGGTGAACGTGCTGGGGGGCTTCAAGGCGCAAGGGCGCAGTCGGGCTGAATGGCCGGCGATCATCGCCGATGCGGAGGCTGTGACGGAAGCCGGGGCCTTCGCCGTGGTTCTGGAGGCGGTGGCCGAGCCGCTTGCCGCCGAGATTACCGCCAAGGTCGCGATTCCGGCCATCGGAATCGGCGCCTCGGCGGCCTGCGACGGCCAGGTGCTCGTACTCGACGACATGTTGGGCCTGACCGGCCGCGTGCCGAAATTCGTCAAGCTCTTCGGCAATCTTGCCGAGGAAGTCGATAGGGCAGTGGCGGAATATGCGGCGGATGTTCGGGCCCGGCGCTTTCCCGGACCCGAGCAGGTTTATGCAGTGAGGGATTGAAAGGTCATTGAGCCCGCGCCGCCACCAGCCGGTCGATGAAGGCGTCGGTCTGGGCGCCGTTGATCCAGCGCAGCACGGCGACGACGTCCTGCTCGGGATCGACCCAGATCACGTTGCTGCCGGCGCCAAGCGCCGAGAACGACGAGGCCGGCACGCCCGGACGCGCCGCCAGCCACCAGAGATAGCCGTAATTCGTCAAGGTGGGGGAGGGCGTCAGCATCCGCTTGACCCAGTCGCGCGACAGGATCTGCCGGCCGCCCCAGTCGCCCTGCCGGCCGATCAGCAGGCCGAAGCGGGCATGGTCGCGCGCGCCGATGAAGAGCCCGCCGCCCCAGTGGCCGCCGCCGGGCACCGACTGGATCGAGCGCCCGTCGATATCCGTGAAGGAGGTGCTGTAGCCCTCCCAGCGCCAGTCCGGCGAGGCGCCGATCGGGTCCATCACCCGCTCGCGCAGCACCTCCGGCAGCGGCCGGCGGAAGCGTTCGAGCAGCGCGTAGGAGAGAACGTTCACCCGCACGTCGTTATATTCGTAGAAGGAGCCGGGCGTCCTGAGTTCGCGGCGCTGGCCCTTGCGGCTGTTATCGGCGCCGGGGCCGATCTGGCGGTTATGGTCGACCTGATCGGACTTGCCGAAGATTTCGCCCTGCCATTCGCTCGATTGCTGCAGCAGATGGCGCCAGGTGATCTGGCCGTTATGCGCGCCGGCGAAGACCGGGTCGGCAACCGTCTTGCCGACGGCTTCGTCCACATCCTTGATCAGACCGTCGTCGAAGGCGATGCCGGCGAGCACCGCGAGATAGCTCTTGGCGATCGAGAAGGTCATGTCGGTGCGGGCCGTGTCGCCCCATTCGGCGACGATGCGCCCACCTTTCAGGACTAGTCCGGCCGGACCGCCGCGCTCGCGCACCGGGCCGACGATCTCGGTCCAGGGGCCGCGCTCGTTCCATTCGACATTCCCGACATAGCTGCCATCCGGATAGTACAGGCTGCGCGGCCAGGGGCTTTCCTGCTCGCGGGCGAAATCGACGGCAGCCTTCAGCCTGTCCGGGTCGAAGCCGGCCTTGGCGGGCGCGATCGTCTGCCAGAGGGCGCCGTCGGCGGCGGGAACGAAGGCATCGGTCGGGCTGGACAAGGCGGCATCCTCACGCACGGCGGAAACCCGATTGGTAGCGCCGTTTTGCTGAAAGCTCCACGACCCACAGGACATGTGCCCTCCCGGTTCGGGGCCGCTTGCGCCATCAGCGACTCGCGCCTAAACAGCCTGCTTCAAATGACATCGCCAGCACCGCTCTATCCGCACCGCCATCTCCTCGGGATCGAGGGGTTGTCCCATCTGGACATCGAAGCGCTATTGGACCGGGCGGAAGACTACGTCTCCCTCTCCCGGCAGGTCGAGAAGAAGACCACGGCCCTGCGCGGACGCACCCAGATCAACCTGTTCTTCGAGCCTTCGACCCGGACGCAAGCGTCCTTCGAGTTGGCCGGCAAGCGCCTCGGCGCCGACGTGATGAACATGTCCGTTGCCTTCTCCTCGGTGAAGAAGGGCGAGACGCTGATCGACACCGCCGCGACGCTGAGCGCGATGCGCCCCGACATCATCGTCGTGCGCCATCATGCGGCCGGCGCGGTCAACCTGCTCGCCCGCAAGGTCGGCTGCTCGGTGATCAATGCCGGCGACGGCGCCCATGAGCATCCGACGCAGGCCCTGCTCGACGCGCTGACGATCCGCCGCAACAAGGGCCGCATCCAGGGCCTGACGGTGGCGATCTGCGGCGACATCCTGCATTCGCGCGTCGCCCGCTCGAACATCATCCTGCTGAACGCGCTCGGCGCGAAGGTCCGCCTGATCGCGCCGACGACGCTGCTGCCGCCCGGCATCGAGCGCATGGGCGTCGAGATCTTCACCGACATGAACAAGGGTCTGGAGGGCGCCGACATCGTCATGATGCTGCGCCTTCAGCTCGAGCGCATGAACGGCGCCTTCGTGCCGTCGGCGAAGGAGTATTTCCGCTATTACGGGCTCGATCAGGAGAAGCTCGCGCGAGCGCAGCCGGACGCGCTGGTGATGCATCCCGGCCCGATGAACCGCGGCGTCGAGATTTCGTCCGCCGTCGCCGACGGTGCCCAGTCGCTGATCCGCGAGCAGGTCGAGATGGGCGTCGCCGTCCGCATGGCGGTGCTCGATGCGCTGGCCCAGCACCTGCCGAATGTCTGAGCGTAAAGAGACCGAACATGGCTGACACGCAGGACATCGCAATCGTCAACGCGCGCCTGATCGACCCCGCCACGGGTCGTGAGGGTACAGGTTCCGTCCTCATCCGCGACGGCGCCATCGCCGCGGTCGAGTGGCAGGGCACGCCCGCCACGGGCGAGGGCGTGCGCCGCATCGACGCGAAGGGCCAGGTGCTGACGCCCGGCCTCGTCGACCTGCGCGCCTTCCTCGGCGAGCCCGGCGCCGAATTCCGCGAGACGCTCGGCACCGGCTCGCAGGCCGCTGCTGCCGGCGGCGTGACCACCGTGGTCTGCCGCCCGGATACCAATCCGGTGATCGACGACCCCGCGATCATCGATTTCGTGAAGCGCCGCGCCCGCGACAAGGCCGTCGTCAACGTCCTCTCCTGCGCCGCCCTGACCAAGGGGCTGGAGGGCAAGGAGATCACCGAGTTCGGCCTGCTGCTCGAGGCAGGGGCGGTTTCCTTCTGCGATGGCGCGAAGGGCCTGCGCAATCCGCAGGTCATGCGCCGCGCCATGATCTATGCCCGCAATTTCGATGCCCTCATCATGAATCATGTCGAGGACCCCGACCTGCGCGGCTCCGGCGTGATGAACGAGGGCGAATTCGCCAGCCGCAGGGGTCTGCCGGGAATCCCGATCGAGGCTGAGACGGTGATGCTGGAGCGCGACATCCGCCTCGCCCGTGCCAGCGGCGCCCGCTACCACGCCGCAATGATCTCCTGCGCGGAATCGGTCGAGCTGGTGCGCCGCGCCAAGCAGGACGGCGTGCGCATCACCTGCGGCGTCTCGATCAACAACCTGACCCTCAATGAGAACGATGTCGGCGAGTACCGCACCTTCTGCAAGGTCACGCCGCCGTTGCGCCATGAGGACGACCGCCTCGCCATGGTCGCGGCTTTGGCCGAGGGCGTGATCGACGTCGTCGTCTCCGATCACGACCCGCAGGATGTCGAGACCAAGCGCCAGCCCTTCTCAGAATGCGCTGACGGCGCGCTCGGCATCGAGACCATGCTCTCCGCTGCCCAGCGCCTGGTCCAGGCCGGGCAGATCGGCCTGCCGCAATTGCTCGCCGCACTCTCGGCGCGGCCGGCCGCGCTGATCGGGCTTGCCGCCGGCAGGCTCGCCGTCGGTGCGCCTGCCGACCTCGTGCTCTTCGATCCCGAAGCGCCCTTCGTCGTCGACAAGCGCAAGCTCAAGTCGCGCGCCAAGAACTCGCCCTTCGACGAGGCGCGGCTCGAAGGCATCGTTGCCGCGACCTTCGTCGGCGGCCGGGTGGCCTACGAGGCCGAGCCGGGCTAGGCTGTCCGCGAACCGCGGGGGAAAAGGGGCGGCATGACGGATGTTCTGAACTGGGGCCTCTCCGGCCCCGCCACGCTGATCGCCCTCGTCGTCGGCTATCTCTTCGGCTCGATCCCTTTCGGCATCATCCTGACCAAGCTTGCGGGTGGCCCGGACCTGCGCAGCATCGGCTCGGGCAATATCGGCGCGACCAACGTCCTGCGCACCGGCAACAAGAAGCTCGCGGCCGCGACCCTCGTCGGTGACATGCTGAAGGGAACGGTCGCGGTTCTCGTCGGTGCGCGCTTCCTCGGTGGCCCCGAGGCGGCGCTGGCGGCCGGTGTCGGCGCCTTCCTCGGCCATCTCTTCCCGGTCTGGCTGCGCTTCAAGGGCGGCAAGGGCGTCGCGACCTATCTCGGCGTGCTGATCGGCGTGAAGGCCTCGATCGCATTGGTCTTCGCCGCGATCTGGCTGAGCCTGGCCTATCTCTTCCGCTATTCCTCGCTCTCCGCACTGGTCGCCAGCGCCCTGACGCCGCTCCTGCTCTGGTTCTGGGCCGGGATGCCGAAGGCTGCGCTCGTCATGGCCGGGCTCACCGTCCTGCTCTGGATCATGCACCGGGAGAACATCGCCCGGCTGCTGGCCGGGCGCGAAGGCAAGATCGGCCAGAAGGGCTGACAGGGGCATGGCTGGGATCGTCCTCTCCGATCGCCAGCGTCTCGATTGGTTGCGGTTGATCCGCAGCGAAAGCATCGGCCCGCGCAGCTTCCGCTCCCTGATGAACCGCTTCGGCGGCGCGGCCGCGGCGCTGGATGCTCTGCCGGACCTCGCCCGGCAGGCCGGCCGCGATATCCGCATCTGCTCTCCCGGCGAAGCGGAGCGTGAACTCGACGGCCTGTCGCGCCTCGGCGGCCGTTTCATCGCGCTCGGCGAGGCTGAGTATCCCGTGCCGCTGCAGGCGATCGATTCGGCTCCGCCCCTGTTGGCCGTGCTCGGACATGCGGAGGTGCTGCAACGACCGGGCGTGGCGCTGGTCGGTTCGCGCAATGCCTCGGCCGCCGGGATGAAGTTCACCGCGCGCCTCGCTCGCGAGCTCGGCGAGGCCGATTTTACGGTGGTTTCCGGCCTCGCGCGCGGCATTGACACCGCCGCCCATGAGGCGAGCCTTGAGACCGGCACCGTCGCCGTCCTCGCCGGCGGGCTCGACGAGATCTACCCGCCGCAGAACATCCCGCTCGCCCGCCGCATCACGGAGCGTGGTGCGATCGTCAGCGAGATGCCGCTTGGTTGGGTGGCGCGGGCCCGCGACTTCCCTCGTCGCAACCGCCTGGTCTCGGGGCTCTCGCTGGGGACGGTCGTGGTCGAGGCGGCGCGTCGCTCGGGCTCGCTGATCACCGCGCGCTTTGCCAACGAGCAGGGCAGGCTGGTCTTCGCAGTCCCCGGCTCGCCGCTCGATCCGCGTGCCGAGGGTGGCAATCATCTCATTCGCGAGGGCGCCACGCTCTGCGCCGAGGCGGCTCATGTCATCGAGGCGCTGCAGCCCTTGCGCCAGCGCGAACTCGACCTGTCGCTGCCGCCCCGTCTGATCCGCGAAGGCGCCGGCGAGCCGCCAGCCGAGGCGATGTGGGACGAACTCGACCTGCCTGAAATCGAGCCGGCCCCCGGCTACGCCCGGCACGAAGGTGGTTTCGCGCTGGAGCCTCCCTCGTCCTTGCCGACGACGGCTGCCGCCGATCCCGGCCGCCGCGTGCTCGATCTCCTCGGGCTGACACCGATCGCGCTGGATGATCTTGTCCGTGCCAGCGGGCTTGCTGCCGGCGAGGTCGGCCACGTCCTGGTCGAGTTGGAACTCACGGGCGCAATAAGGCGTCATCCCGGCGGAACGCTGTCGCGCGCCACTCCGTGAGAAAACCGTATGGGCTCAGTGGCGTTCGCTGCTCGGGGATGCCAGTCGCTCGACTTCGGCGGAGGCTTCGATCCGGGCCATCTCCAGAAAGTAGCTGAGCGCGCTGAGCTTGGTGTTGCGGGCCATGGCGCGCAATTCGGCTGCCATTCCTTCGATGAAGGACGCCGCTTCTAGCGGTGACATCGGCCGATTGGGAACGTCGTCTTCGTCGCCCCCGCTCGTGATGGATTCAAGCGAGACCAGCTTGGATGCTTTTTGCTTCATGGCGGATGGATTCCCTCCCATAATGGGGGACCAACTCGTCCGCAGGGCTGCGATTCCCTACGGATATGCAATTATAGATTGCAAATATGAATGAATTTCAAGCGTAAGTATCTTACTTCAAGAATATCACGGCGACGGGAATCGTCGCCAGGGCGAGCAGGGTCTGCAGCGTCGTGATTTCGGCCATCAGGGGCGCGTCGCCGCCCAGGTCGCGCGCCAGGAAATAGGCGGCTGTCGCGGTCGGGACCGCTGCGGCGACCACCGTCATGGCAAGGGCCGGACCGGTGACGCCGAACCAGCCGGCATAGAGCCAGGCGAGAACCGGCATCACCGCGAGCTTCAGGCAGACCGCTACGGCATGGGCCAGCCGTGGCCGCGCCAGCCGGTTCAGATCGAGCGCCGAGCCGACCACGAGCAGGCCGATGCCGAGCGAGGCACGGCCGAGCACGTCGAGATAGCTGGTGAAGGCGCTGGGCAGCATCCACTGGAGCTGGTTCAGCGCGAGGCCAGCGGCCGAAGACCAGATGAAGGGGTTGTAGAGGATCGAGCGGATCGTCGCGCCGAGGCTCATCGGTTTGCCGCTGGCGAAGCGGGCGAGCACGAAGACGCACATGATGTTCAGCAGCGGAATCATCGAGGCGACGGCGATCGCCATCAGGGTCGTGCCTGTGCGGCCCTGCAGGCCGGCGGCGAGCGCAAGGCCGACGAAGGTGTTCCAGCGCACCGAGCCCTGGAAGATCGAGGTGAAGGCCGGCCCGTCGATGCCGGCGCGGGCCATGAGCGGGCGGGCGAGCAGGAGCAGGGCGGCGACGCTGAGGATGGCAAGCACGAGGCTGGAGCCCATGCCGAGGACTGGCATGCTGCGCAGGTCGGCCATGGCGAGCGTATGGATCACCACCGCCGGGAAGAGCACCTGATAGGTCAGGCGCTCGACGCCGACCCAATGTGCCGGCGAGACGATGCCGCGCTCCTTCAGGAACCAGCCCGTCGCGATGATGAGGAAGACGGCGATGAGGCTGTCGAGCATGGAAGGGCCGGAAGGGAGGGGAGGGCCGGGAGCCCAGGCGGAACAATGAAGGCGGCCGGCCGTTTCATCGGGCGAACAGACCTGTCCCTGTCATGCCCTCCCGTGGCCGGCAAGGGCGCGGAAGAAGGACAGCCCTGTCCCTGCCGCAATGCTGCCGCGATTGGTTCAGGTCCCATTCAACCGGTTCACCCCATGCTGGCTTCAACGTTGGGTGATCTCGCGAAAGGAGATGCCGCCATGATGTCTCTGAAGAAAAAGGCCGCTGTTGCGCTGACCGTGGCCAGTGTCGCCGCCGGTAGCTTCGCGGTTCCCGCCATGGCGCAGACGCGTGGCTTCGACGCGACGCGTCTCGACAAGGCCCAGGTCGAATACACGCAGTATCGCTACCGTCACGGCTATCGTGGCCACTGGCGCGGCTCGTCCCGCGGAGCGGCTGTCGCTGGAGCGATTGGCCTCGGAATCCTGGGCGCAGCCGCCGTCGCGGCCAGCAGCCGTGCCTATGCGGCGCCGAGCTACTATTACGACGATTATTACGAGCCGGCGCCGGTCTATGTCGCCCCGCGACGTTACTATGCGCCTTACGGCTACGCTCCCTACGATTTCCGCCACTATCGCGAATATCGTTGAGGGTGCTGAAGCTCTGGCTTGCAAGGTCCGCGCAATCCGCGCGGGCCTTTGCTCGTAAGCTCATCTTTTAGATTTCGGCGCCATGTGGCGTCCTGGGTTTGTTGACGGGGGGATCATCACCATGAAGTCGCTTCGACGAGCAGGGATCATAGGCCTTGGCCTGATGGCGCTTGCCTGGGCTTCTGCCCAGCAGGCAGTCGCGCAGTATTACGGCGGGCAGGGCTATGGTTACGAGCGTCGGCCGCGCGATGGCTATGAGCGCCGTGGCTACGATCGCCGGGATGACGGGCGCCGCGATTCCTGGCGTGGCGATGACCGCGGCTCCCGTTACGGCTCCCGCGATAGCTTCGGTCGCGATGATGGCCGTGGCCCCGTATATGGCCAGCGCTCCCGGAATCCGATGGCCGGCATGAGCATCGAAGAGCAGAAGCGCGCCGTGAAGAACGAGCGCGAGGCGCAGAAGCGGGCAATCAAGCGCGGCCAGATCTTCAACTAGCCGGCCTGCGGCTGGCAGCGAAAGCTTTCATGTGGGCTGCCCGCCATCCGGCGGGCGGCCCTCAGTCGTATTGGCCTTCGTCATCCTGCGGGCCGAGCCGGCCCAGCCGGTCGAGCGCGCCCTGCAGGATGTAGGCGGCCGCCATCTTGTCGACGACGGCGGCGCGCTTGGCGCGCGAGGCATCGGCATCGAGCAGCGTGCGCGTCACCGCGAGCGTCGACATGCGCTCGTCCCAGAACACGATCGGCAGCTCCGTCAGCGGCGCGAGATTGCGCACGAAGGCGCGGGTCGACTGCACGCGCGGGCCCTCCGTGCCGTCCATGTTGAGCGGCAGGCCGATCACCAGCCCGGCGACCTGATGCTTTTCGGCGATTTTCAGCAGCGCTGCCGCGTCGAGCCCGAACTTCACCCGCTGGATCGTCTCCAGGGGCGACGCGATCTGTCGCTCGATGTCGGATAGCGCGAGCCCGATCGTCTTCGTGCCGAGGTCGAGCCCAAGCAGCCGCGCATGCGGCGGCAGGTCGACAAAGGCTTCGAGCGGAACGACGGCGCTGGTCATGAGACGGCGGTATCACGCGCCGGCGGGCCTCGCGAGCAATACCTTTTCCGATGCGCCCGGCGAATAGCTGCTTCTCCATAGCTGTAGCGCGGAAGTCATCGCGCAACGCCGGCTATCAGGCTATATCCGCGCCCTTGGGTAGCGGCGCCGCCGCGTAGAAGGATATTTCCCGTGCCGGCGCGGATCTCGCTGCAAGTTCCCGACAAGGCCCTGCTCGGCGCCTATGAGGCGGCCTTGCGTGGTGGCTGGTCGCCGAACACGACGCGCAATGTCGCGCCCGAGCAGCTCGCCGCCATCGCCGCCGACCCCGATGCCTTCCTCGCCGAGATTCGCGGCGGTCCGGGGCGTATCCGCCTGCCCGATGGCCGCGAGGTCGATCGCATCCCCGGGCCGACGCGCTGGATATTCGCCGAGGACCGCCCGGAGCGCCCCTTCATCGGCTCGATCAACCTGCGCTGGCAGGAGAAGGACGGCCGCCCGATCCTGGCCCTGCCTGAACATGTGCTCGGCCATGTCGGCTACACCATCCTGCCGGCCTTCGCCGGCCACGGCTACGCCACCGCCGCGCTCGCAGCGATGCTGGGGGTGGCGCGCGAGGCCGGCCTGCCCGAAATCACCATCACCTGCGACGCGACCAACCACGCCTCGCGCCGCATCATCGAGAAAAATGGCGGGCGATTGATCGAGACTTTCGTCGCGCCGCTCTACAGCCCCGATCAACGCCTTCGTTTCATCGTCAGCACCGCCCCATGACCGACATCGCTGCGTCCCGCAAAGCGGGTTCCCTCGGCCCGCTCCTGCCGGGCATCCTGCTCTCGGCCGTGGTCGCCATCGTCTCGGCCCTGCTGGAGCCGGTCCTCAAGACGGCGGCTGGCGGGCGCATCGGCATCCCCGCCATCGTCATCGCGCTGGTCATCGGCATGCTGCTGCATCCGGTCGCGAACACGAAGCGCTTCGCGCCGGGCATGACCTTCTGCGTCAAGAAGCTCCTGCGCTGGGCGATCGCGCTCCTCGGCCTGCGCATCGCGCTGGGTGACATCGCCGCCCTCGGCATCTCGACCGCGCTTTTGGTCGTCGGTTCGATGGTGATCACCGTCGTCGTCGGCTTCGCGCTGGCGCGGATGCTCGGCCGCGAGGCGGGCATGGGGGCGCTCGCAGGCGTTGCCACCGCCGTCTGCGGCGCCTCCGCCGCGCTCGCCACGGCGACGGTCGTGCCGGACTATCGCAACAAGGCGGCCGACGTCGCCTTCACCGTCATCGCGATGAATGTCTTCGCCACCATCGCGATGCTGGCCTATCCGCTGATCTGCACCTGGCTCGGTTTCTCGCCGCAGCAGACCGGGATCATGCTCGGCGGCACGATCCATGACGTGGCGCAGGTGGTCGGCGCCGGCCAGTCGGTCTCGGATGAGGTCGCCAACGCGGCGGTGATCGTGAAGCTCTTCCGCGTCTTCCTGCTGCTGCCCGCGGTGCTGATCGTCGGCTGGTGGCTGGTGCGCGACAACAGCGAGCTCTCCAAGGCCAAGGTGCCGGTGCCGGTCTTCGCCATCGTCTTCCTGGCGCTCTGCGTGCTGAACAGCCTGCTCGCGCTCGTGCCCGCACTCAGCCCGACCTACCAGCCGATCCGCGACGCTTTGCTCGAGGCCTCGCGCTGGGGCCTGCTCATCGCCATCGCGGCGCTGGGGCTCGGTACTTCCATGGCGGCGATGGCCCGGCTCGGCTGGCGCCATCTCGCGCTCGTCACCGGCACGACCCTGACGATCCTCGTGGTCGTCACCGGCGGCCTTGTGCTGCTCGGCTGAAAGCCCGACAGAAGGCTGCGGGGGAGATCATGACCGATATCGTCATCACCGAATTCATGGACGACACCGCCGTCGCCAACCTGAAGGCGCGCTTTTCGGTCCATTACGATCCCGAACTCTATGCCAACCTCGACGAGATGGCGCGGCTCTTCGCCGATGTCCCGGCCGTGATCGTGCGCAACCAGACGCAGGTCCGCGGCAAGGTCCTGGAGGCGGCGAAGCGGCTCAAGGTGATCGGCCGCCTCGGCGTCGGCCTCGACAATCTCGACATGGAAGTCTGCGCCGCGCGCGGCATCCGCGTCTTCCCCGCGACGGGGGCCAACAGCCTTTCCGTCGTCGAATATGTCATCGGCACGACGATGACCCTGCTGCGCGGCGCCTATTTCGCCAATGCCGCGATGGTCGCCGGCGAATTCCCGAAGACCAAGCTGATCGGCCGCGAGATCGCCGGCAAGCTGATGGGCCTCGTCGGCTTCGGCGCCATCGCCCGCGACGTCGCCCGCCATGCCCGCGCCATCGGCATGGAGGTCGCTGCCTGCCATCCGCGCCTGCCGGCCGACGACCCCGCCTGGAGCGGCGTGCGCCGGCTGGAGCTCGACGAGTTGCTGGCCGAGGCCGACGTGGTCAGCCTGCATGTCCCGCTGACCTCGGAAACCCGCGGCATGATCGACGCCAAAGCCTTCGCCCGGATGAAGCCGGACGCGATCCTGATCAACACCGCGCGCGGCGGCATCATGGACGAGGCGGCTCTGGTCAAGGCGCTCAAGGCCGGCAAGCTCGGCGGCGCCGCGATCGACGTCTACGAGCAGGAGCCGCTTGGCAAGGACGCCGCCAAGGTTTTCGCCGGCGCGCCCAACCTGATCCTGACGCCGCATATCGCCGGTAATACGGTGGAGTCGAACGGGCGGGTCTCCGGGCTCGTCGCGGAGAAGGTCATGGCGGCGCTGGAGGAGCGGATTTAGGGCAGAGACGGGGCGGCCGGCGGTGACCGCGTTCAACCCGTTGCGGATATCTACTCCCCCCAGTCAGTCGCATCCTCGGCGACAAGATCGTTTAGCCTGCCGACATCGTCGTAGTAAATGACCTCAAGCGGATCGCTTGGATGCGCTGGGAAATAGCAGTCTGGCATCAACACGCGTGCGAAGCGTCCGTCTTCGAAACGAATAATGAACTCATCGCGAAAACCAGTTCGTGCGACAATTGCGTACTTCTGTAGGGAAAGAACGTTATCAGGGCGGACGTTATTGATCACTTCGATAAATTTTTGCTGCTCATCGTGATCGACAGAACGCCAAGGCGGCAAGAGCCTCAGATCGGATTGCGGCACCTTCGTTAGCTCCTGCTGCACCATACGAAACGGCAAGCCAAAAGTCGCTAAACGCCTGCCAGAAGGCAAGCTAGCTTCAAGGTCTGAAATCGACCCAAAGCAAACGCTGCTTGATCAGTGCACCTTGAAACTTGCCGCCTCAGCCTAACACGAAATCGAACCGATCCACATCAACCAGTCCCTTGTCGGTGATCTTGAGATGCGGGATCACCGGCAGGGTCAGGAAGGCGACCTGCAGGAAAGGCTCGGCCAGTAAGACGCCGAGCGCCTTCGCCGCCGCGCGTAGCTTCTCAAGATCGTGCCGTACCGCCTCGAAGGGCTGCTCGCTCATCAGCCCGGCGACGGGCAGCGCCAGCTCCGCCGTGACCTTGCCGCCATCGGCCACGGCGAAGCCGCCGCCGATCTCGATCAGGCGGTTGGCCGCCGCTGCCATCGAGGCCTCGTCGACGCCGACGACGCAGAGATTATGGCTGTCATGGCCGACCGAGGAGGCGATGGCGCCGTGCTTCATGCCGAAGCCATGGACGAAGCCGGTGGCGATGCCGCCGTTCTTGCCGTGCCGCTCGATCACCGTGACCTTGATCGCATCCTGCGCGAGATCGGGCAGGGCCTCGCCGTCGCGTGAGGGCAGGGCCATCGCCAGCCGCTCGGTGATGATCCGCCCCGGCACCACACCGATCACCGGCGTCTCGCCGTCGCGGGCCTTCGCGGAAAAATCGACCGGAGCGAGCTTGCGGCTCTTCACGCTGCCGAGCCCGACCGGCGCGATGTTCGCCCGATCCGCGAACAGCGCCTCCTCGACCAGCCGGCCGCCGGTCAAGACCTGCTTCACCGAGCAGGCGGCGAGGTCCTCGACCAGCACGATATCGGCGCGCTTGCCCGGCCCGATGAAGCCGCGATCGAACAGCCCGAAATTCCGCGCGGCCGACAAGGAGGCGATGCGATAGGTCGCGAGCACATCCGCGCCCTCGGCGATGGCGGTGCGGATCATGTAGTCGAGATGGCCTTCCTCGCCGATATCGAGCGGGTTGCGGTCATCGGTGCAGAAGGCGAGGAAGGGCGAGGCGTCGCGCGAGATCAGCGGGATGAGCTGATGCAGGTCCTTCGAAACCGAGCCCTCGCGGATCAGGATCGCCATGCCCTTGGCAAGCTTTTCGCGGGCTTCGTCGGCGGTGGTCGTCTCGTGGTCGGTGCGGATGCCGGCGGCGAGATAGGCGTTGAGATCCATGCCGCGCACCAGCGGCGCATGGCCGTCGATATGGCGATGCGAGAAGGCTTCGAGCTTGGCGAGGCAGCCGGGATCGCGATGGATCACGCCCGGAAAATTCATGAACTCGGCCAGGCCGATCACCTTCGGATGATCCATCATCGGCGTCAGGTCGCCGGCCTCAAGTTGCGCGCCCGCCGTCTCCAGGTGCGTCGCCGGCACACAGCTTGAGAGATTGACGCGCAGGTCCATCCGCATCGCCTCGGCGCAGGCGAGGAAATAGCGGATGCCCTCGACACCCAGCACGTTCGAAATCTCGTGCGGATCGCAGATCGCGGTGGTGACGCCATGCGGCAGCACGCAGCGCTCGAATTCGAGCGGCGTCACCAGCGAGGACTCGATGTGCAGATGCGTGTCGATGAAGCCGGGCACGGCGATCAGGCCCTTGGCGTCGATGACGCGCTTGCCTTCGTAGCTGCCATAGGTCCCGACGATGGTATCGCCACAGATCGCGATATCGCTCTCGACCAGCGCGCCGGTGACGAGATCGAGCAGCTTCGCGCCCTTGATGACGAGATCGGCCGGCTCGTCGCCATGGCCCTGGGCAATCCGGCGGGCGAGCGTTGCTGCGTCGGTCATGGGGCGATTCCGTGGGTTCGTCATGGCGGCAACCTGCCTCTCTCTGCGTGCAATGTCGACTTGGTCGGTGGCACGGATCGGCCTAGATAGGGGCCGGCATTTCGAAAGCCCGGAGCCTTCGCATGAAACTCACCTGGTACGGCCATTCCGCTTTCCGCGTCGATCTCGACGGTGCCGCTATCCTGATCGATCCGTTTTTTACCGGGAACCCGGCTTTCGAGGGTGATGTCGCCGCGATCTCCAAGGGCATCAGCCATATCGTCGTCACCCATGGCCATGGCGACCATGTCGGCGACACGCTCGACATCGCCGGGAAGACTGGCGCGACGGTGATCACGAACTACGACCTCGCGATGCATCTGGCCTCGCAGGGCCTGAAGAACTTCAGCCCGATGAACACCGGCGGCACCGTCGATCTCGGCCCGTTCAGTGTCACGCTCGTCCGCGCCGACCATTCGGCCGGCATGGGCGAGGGCGGCGTCAACGTCCCCGTCGGCAATGCCAATGGCGCGATCATCAAGGCCAAGGGCGAAAAGACGCTCTGGCACATGGGCGATACCGACATCTTCTCCGACATGGCGCTGCTCAGCGAGATCCATGGCGTCGAGGTCTGCATCTGCCCGATCGGCGACCGCTTCACCATGGGCGGCAAGGTCGCCGCGCTCGCCATGACGCGCTTCGTCAAGCCGAAGGTGGCGATCCCCGCTCATTACGGCACTTTCCCGATCATCGACCAGAATGCCGACGCCTTCGTCGCCGGCATGCAGGGCAGCGGCGTCAAGGTGGTGCTGCCGAAGAAGGGCGAGGCTTTCGCGGTCTGAACCGAAGAAACCAGCTTGATCGCTCAATGCTGATTTACGTTTGCCCGTTCGCCGCGCTATAGCGCGGCGAACCGTTTTCCGGCGCGTGATCCGCGCCCTATCCAGGAGTCCGCCATGTCGGTCGATCTCGCCACCGTCAAACGCGTCGCGCATCTCGCGCGCATCGCCGTGCCGGAGGCTGATCTGCCCAAGCTGCAAGGTGAGCTCAACGCCATTCTCGGCTTCGTCGAGCAGCTCAACGAGGTCGATGTCGACGGCGTCGAGCCGATGACCTCGGTGACACCGATGGCGATGAAGCAGCGCGAGGACGTCGTGACCGACGGCGAGATCGCCGACGCGATCGTCGCCAACGCCCCGGCTTCCGAAGACGATTACTTCATGGTGCCGAAGGTGATCGAGTAAGCGCGCCGCGCGCTTCTTCGATCATCCCGGAAGCGCGAGGCGCCATCCGGGATCGCCATCCGCATGCAGAACGGAATTGAAACCGTGACCGATCTCACCCGCCTGACGCTGACCGAAGCCCGCGACGGCCTGAAAGCCAAGACCTTCTCCGCGACCGAACTGACCAAGGCGCATATCGACGCCGTCGAGAAGGCGCGCGCGCTCAACGCCTATGTGCTGGAGACCCCCGAGCACGCCCTGAAGCAGGCGGCGGCTTCCGACGAGAAGCTCGCCAAGGGCGCGGCCGGCCCGCTCGAAGGCCTGCCGCTCGGCATCAAGGACCTGTTCGCGACCAATGGCGTGCGCACCACCGCCTGCTCGAACATCCTCGGCAATTTCGTGCCGGCCTATGAATCGACCGTGACGAGCCAGCTTTGGCGCGATGGCGCCGTGATGCTCGGCAAGCTCAACAATGACGAATTCGCCATGGGTTCGTCGAACGAGACCTCGGCTTTCGGCAATGTCGTCAATCCCTGGCGCCGCAAGGGTTCGAATGTGGGTGCCGGGCAGGGCGGTTCCGTCGAAGGCAACCATCTCGTGCCGGGTGGCTCGTCCGGCGGTTCGGCTTCGGCCGTCGCTGCCGATCTCTGCCTGGCCGCGACCGCGACCGATACCGGCGGTTCGATCCGCCAGCCCGCCGCCTTCACCGGCACGGTCGGCATCAAGCCGACCTATGGCCGTTGCTCGCGCTGGGGCACGGTGGCCTTCGCCTCCTCGCTCGACCAGGCCGGGCCGATCGCCAAGACCGTGCGCGACGCGGCGGTGATGTTGCGCTCGATGTCCGGCCATGATCCGAAGGACACGACCTCCGTTGACATGGCTGTGCCGGATTACGAGGCGGCCGTCGGCCGCTCCGTGAAGGGCATGAAGATCGGTATTCCCCGCGAATACCGGCTCGACGGGCTCAACGCCGAGATCGATGCGCTCTGGCAGCAGGGCATCGCCTGGCTGAAGGCGGCCGGCGCCGAGATCGTCGAGATCTCGCTGCCGCACACCAAATACGCCCTGCCGGCCTATTACATCGTCGCGCCGGCCGAGGCCTCCTCCAACCTCGCCCGCTATGACGGCGTCCGCTACGGCCTGCGCGAGCAGGGCAGGGACATCGTCGAGATGTACGAGAAGACCCGCGCCGCCGGCTTCGGCGCCGAGGTCAAGCGTCGCATCATGATCGGCACCTATGTGCTTTCGGCCGGCTATTACGACGCCTATTACGTCAAGGCCCAGAAGATCCGCACGCTGATCAAGCGCGATTTCGAGACGGTCTACGCGCAGGGTATCGACGCGGTGCTGACGCCCGCCACGCCGTCGGCCGCCTTCGGCATCGGCGAGAAGGGCTCAGCCGATCCGGTCGAGATGTACCTGAACGACGTCTTCACGGTGACGGTGAACATGGCCGGTCTGCCGGGCATCGCGGTTCCTGCCGGTCTCGACGCGCAGGGCCTGCCGCTGGGTCTCCAGCTTATCGGCCGCCCCTTCGACGAGGAGACGCTGTTCTCGCTCGGTGAGGTGATCGAGCAGGCGGCCGGTCGCTTCGCGGTCTCCGAGCGCTGGTGGGGCTGAGCGCTGCGCTCACCCCGAGGGACGATACTTCAAGAAAAGGGCCGCGCGAGCGGCCCTTTTGACGTTCATAGCCATGCCTGGCGGCGTGCCAGCGTGCTACTAGTCGCCGCCGCAGCTGCTGCCGTCACCGCTGCAGCTGGTGCCGCTTCCGCCGCAGCCGCCTCCCTTGCTGCGGTGCCGCCTGACCCAATCCAGGTGGTACATGAACCCTCCTTCGATCTTCAGCCGTTCGTCGATCGCGAAGAGGAGGGGGAGGCGGTTCGCCATCTCCGGATCGATACCCTCTTCCCGGCAGCACAGCTTCCAGACGCGGTAAAGGCCATGCTCGCCGGGCTTGCGTGGCGTGCCGTGGACCACTGCCGGCACATGATGCAGGAAGCGGCCGAAGGCTCGCTGGCAGAAGAGCTGGTAGTCGCGGGTGAAAAGGATGAACTCGTGCCAGAGATCGTCCACCACGCGTGACGGCATGGCGATAGCGCGCCCGCTTGAGTGCAGATAAGCGCGAAAGAACTGGCGCAGGCCTCGGGAGACCAGCTCGATCTCATCGGAAGTCAGGGTGGGGTGATGTTCGGCCAGTCGCTCGATCAGGCCAGGTGGCCAGGCATAGCTGTCGATGGCTTGCGTCCCGGCCTGCCGCTTGCGCTCGACGGTGACGTAGACGAAGCCGGCCGCCGCCATCCCGGCCGCGATCAGCGTGATGAGGATGGCGGGGGTCATCATCGCTGGCTCGAAGGCTCCGTCAGTCCGTCACGCAGCGATCCTGCCGACGGATATCGTCACCTTCTTGCTATCGAAACGCCCCGGAATCCAGAGGGCCGCCGGAAGGGCGGCCCTGAGGGAGAGAAGCATGTCCCTCCTCCACGAAGGAGGAGGGACCATTGATCGGTCAGTGCGCTGCCGTCGCCTGCGCGGCGGCCTTGCGCTTGTTCCCGCGCAGGTCCGCGAGCCAGCGCACCATCACATAGAACACCGGGGTGAAGATCAGGCCGAAGATCGTCACGCCGAGCATGCCGGAGAACACCGCGATGCCCATCGCCTGGCGCATCTCAGCACCGGCGCCGACCGAGACCGTCAGCGGCAGCACGCCCAGGATGAAGGCCATCGAGGTCATCAGGATCGGCCGCAGGCGGGTGCGGGCGGCGGCGATCGCCGCGTCGCGGCGGTTCATGCCCTCGTCCTCGGCCTGCTTGGCGAACTCGACGATCAGGATCGCGTTCTTCGCGGCGAGGCCGACGAGCACCACCAGGCCGATATCGACCAGGATGTTGCGGTCGAGCCCGGCATAGTTCACCCCGAACATCGCCGCCAGGATACACATCGGCACGATCAGGATGACCGAGAGCGGCAGGAGCCAGCTCTCGTAGAGCGCCGCCAGCAGCAGGAAGACGAACACCACCGCGAGGCCGAAGGCGACGACCGCAGTGTTACCCGCGAGCTTCTCCTGCAGCGCGATCTCGGTCCATTCGAAACCGAACCCGGCCGGCAGCCGCTCGGCCGCGATCTTCTCGACCGCCGCGATGCCCTGTCCAGTCGAGTAGCCATGCGCCATCGAGAGCTGCACTTCGGCCGCCGGATAGAGGTTGTAGCGCGGCACGCGATAGGCGCCGGTCGTGTCATGGAACGATGCGATCGAGCCGATCGGCACCATCTCGCCATCCGCGTTGCGGGTCTTGAGATTGGCGACGTCGCGGGTGGTCAGGCGGAACGGGTTGTCCGCCTGCGCGGTGACGCGATAGGTCCGGCCAAGCAGGTTGAAGTCGTTGATATAGGCCGAGCCCATATAGACCGACAGCGTTTCGAAGATGCGCGTGATCGGCACACCGAGCATCTCCGCCTTGGTGCGGTCGACATCGGCATAGATCTGCGGCGTCTTGGTCGAGAACAGTGTGAAGGGCTGCTGGATGCCCTGAACCTGTCCGGCCGAGCCGGCGACGACCCAGGCCGCGCCTTCGAGAGCCGCGAGCCCGCGTCCGCCACGATCCTGCACATAGCCCTTCAGGCCGCCGCCGGTGCCGATGCCGGGAATCGCCGGCGGCTCGATGACGAGCGTGAAGGCCTCGGGAATCGTGAACATCTGCTGGCGCAGGTCGTTCAGGATGCCGGCCGTGGTCAGGCCTTCCTTCTCACGGTCCTTGAACGGCGAGAGCGTCACGAAGGCGACGCCGGCATTCGGCGCGATCGTGAAGGTCGCGCCGTCAAGGCCGGCGAAGGCGACGGTATGGGCGACGCCCGGCCGCGACTGCAGCAGCTCGTTGGCCTTGCGAAGAACGGCATCGGTGC
Organism: Allobosea sp. 47.2.35; assembly: GCF_024655635.1. GTDB lineage: Bacteria > Pseudomonadota > Alphaproteobacteria > Rhizobiales > Beijerinckiaceae > Allobosea. Next base: position 236,526 of record NZ_JANLGI010000002.1, read on the forward strand.
GCTGCAGCGAGGCGCCCGGCGGCAGCTGCATCGCGACGATGAAGTAGCCACGGTCGAGCTGCGGCACGAGGCCGGTCGGCGTCCGGCGGATGTCCCAGACGGTCGCCGCGATCAGGCCGGAATAGACGATCAGCAGGATCACCGCGATGCGGATGAGCCGCGAGGTGACACGGCCATAGGTGCGCGACAGCCAGTCGAAGCCGGCGTTGAAATAGTGGAAGAACCAGCGGATCGGCGCGCCCAGCTTGTAGAGGAAGCCGTGCTGCTCGTGCTCGTCATGCTTCTTGTGCGGCTTGAGCAGAACGGCCGACATCGCCGGCGAGAGCGTGAGCGAGACGAAGCAGGAGATTGCCGTCGAGGCCGCGATCGTGACCGCGAACTGCTGGTAGAAGGTGCCCTGCAGGCCGCTGATGAAGGCGGTCGGGATGAACACCGCGCAGAGCACGAGCGCGATCGCGAGCAGCGCGCCGCCGACCTCGTCCATGGTCTTGTGCGCCGCTTCCTTGGGCGAGAGGCCCTCGGCGAGATAGCGCTCGACATTCTCCACCACGACGATCGCGTCGTCGACGACGATGCCGATGGCGAGAACCAGCGCCAGCAGCGAGATCGTGTTGAAGGAGATGCCGACCGCGCTCATCACCAGGAAGGTGCCGACCAGCGAGACCGGGATCGCGACGATCGGGATGATCGCGGCGCGCCAGGTCTGCAGGAACAGGATCACCACGATCACGACGAGCAGGACCGCTTCAAGCAGCGTCCGCACGACCGCATCGACGGACTCGCCGATGAACTCGGTCGGGTTGTAGATGATGCGGTGCTCGAGGCCGACCGGGAACTGCCTGGCCATCTCGGCCATGGTCGCGACCAGCTTGTCGGAGGTCGCGAGCGCATTCGAGCCCGGGCGCTGGAAGACGCCGATGGCGACGGTGTTCTTGTTATCGAGATAGGCGTTGGTGGTGTAGTCCTGCGAGCCGAGCTCGACGCGGGCGATGTCGCGCACGCGGATCGTGCCGCCATCGGCATCGGCGCGCACGACGATGTTCTCGAACTCGGAGACGTCGGTCAGGCGGCCGAGCGTATTGACCGAGAACTGGAAGGCCTCGTCGGACTTTGCCGGCGGCTGATTCAGCGCGCCGGCCGCCACCTGCACGTTCGCGGCCCTGAGCGCGAGGACGACGTCGCCCGCCGTCAGGTTGCGCGCCGAGACCTTGGCGGGGTCCAGCCAGATGCGCATCGAGAAGTCGCGCGCGCCGAAGACCTGCACGTCGCCGACGCCGTCGACGCGGGTCAGCACGTCCTTCACGTAGAGCGAGGCGTAGTTCGAGATGTACTGTGCGTCGCGCGACCCGTCCGGCGAGATCATGTTGATGACCATCAGGAAGTCCGGCGAGGCCTTGCGGACCTGAATGCCGAGCGCGCGCACGTCCTGCGGCAGGCGCGCTTCGGCCTGCGAGACGCGGTTCTGCACCAGCACCTGCGCCTGGTCGACATCGACGCCGGCCTTGAACACCACGTTGATCGTCACCCGTCCGTCACCGGTCGACTGCGAGGTGATGTAGAGCATGTCGTCGACGCCGTTCACCTCCTGCTCGATCGGCGTCGCCACGGTGGCGGCGACGACCTCGGCCGAGGCGCCGGGATAGGTGGCGGTGATCGACACCGTCGGCGGGGCGATCTCGGGATACTCGGAGATCGGCAGCGAGCGCTGCGCGATGGCGCCGGCGATCGTCAGCAGCACCGAGAGCACGGTGGCGAAGATCGGCCGGTCGATGAAGAAATGGGCGAAGCGGAACATGGGTATGTCCTGGCCGGAATAAGGCGGGCGGGCGCCCGTTGGCGCCCGTGTTTCAGTGCCGGGCCAGGCATGGCCCGAGAAGCGGGCACCGGCTTTCGCGGAAAGCCGGTGCGTCAGGCGCTCAGTTCGTCGCTGCGACCTTGATCTCGCCCGGTTGCGGCGTCACCGGCACGCCCGGACGGACCATCGGATTGGCATTGCCGCCGATGATCACCTTGTCCTGAGCGGTGAGGCCGGAGCGGATAACCCGCAGGCCATCGCTGAGCGGCCCGAGCACGACCGGCTTCGGCACGACCTTGTTCTCCGGGCCGACCGTGAGCACGATCTTGTTGGCCTGGTCCGAGGCGATGACCGTATCCGGTACGAGCAGCGCATCGGATTCACCGGCGAAGAAGCGCAGGCGGCCGAACACGCCCGGCGTCAGGAACTGGTCCTTGTTCTCGAACACGGCCCGGCCCCGGATCGTCGCCGAGCGGGCGTTCAGCGCGTTGTCGAAGAAGTTGACCTTGCCGCTGCGGCCCCATTTAGGCTCGTCGGAGAGACGCACCTCGACCACCGCGCCGCTGTCCTTGGCGGCTTGTTCGCGCGGGTTACTCATCCGGGTATAGCGCAGGAAGTCAGCCTCCGAGATGTCGAAGGTGAAGTAGATCGGCGCCACTGCGACGATCGTGGTCAGCAGCGAGGCGCCCGACTGGCCGCCGGCGATCAGGTTGCCCGGATCGACGCGGCGGTTCGAGATGCGGCCGGCGAGCGGCGCGCGGACCTCGGTCCATTCGAGGTTGAGCTCGGCATTCTTCAGGTTCGCCTCGGCGCCCTGGAGCGAGCCGACCGCGCTGTTCAGGTTGGCGCGGCGCTGGTCGACGTCGCGGGCGGTGATCGTGCGGTTCTGCGTCAGGCCCTCGGCGCGCTCGACCTCGTTCTGGGCGAGGTCGACCTGGGCCTTGGCGCGGGCAACCTCGGCGCGGGCCACGTCCACGGCCAGTTTGTAAGGCCGCTGATCGATGGTAAAGAGCAGGTCGCCCTTCTGGACGAGCGAGCCGTCGCGGAAATGCACGCTCTCGATGAAGCCGGAGACGCGGGCGCGCACGTCGACCTGTTCGCTGGCCTCGAAGCGGCCGGTGAACTCGTCCCAGTTGGTGATGCGCTTGGCGAGCGGGGTGGCGACCTGCACCGGAGGAGCCGGCGGGGCTCCCTGCGCGGCTGCGTCGAACGCCGTCAGGGCTGTCGACGAGAGGGCGGCGGTGAGCACCAGACCGATGAAACGGCTGCGTGACATGACGGAACTCCGGGTAACGAGCCGGCACAACCAATGGGGGTTTCCGGCATTTTGCGCAAGAAGGGTCGGGGAGTGACGAATGTCAAGAACCATCACCCGTCAAATTGCGCGATATTGCGCCACATAAGCCATATTCCCGCCATCTGGTTGCAGGAGCGCAACGCGACGGGATGTCTCGGGGGCTCGTGAGGGCAGCTGCGGCGCAACGGAAGCTTGCCGCCCGCCCGCCGACATCGTAACGCGTAGGCGACTAGAGCACGCGCGGATCAGATTGCGTTGCAATCCGATCGGGTCACGCGTCCTCTACTATAACTCAGAGACGGATTCACCGATCAGGTTTCCACCTGATCGGATCCGGCTCTAGCCGATGGAAGAGTCCAGATGAACGCGCATGCCCGCCCCGCCGACCCGAAGAAGCTGATCAAGGGCGCGACCGGCGATTGGGAGATCGTGATCGGCATGGAGATCCATGCCCAGGTCACCTCCAATGCCAAGCTGTTCTCGGGAGCCTCGACCGGCTTCGGCGCCGAGCCGAACGAGCATGTCAGCCTCGTCGATGCCGCCATGCCGGGCATGCTGCCGGTGATCAACGCCGAATGCGTGAAGCAGGCCGTGCGTACCGGCCTCGGCCTCAACGCGCAGATCAACAACCGCTCGGTCTTCGACCGCAAGAACTACTTCTATCCGGATCTGCCGCAGGGCTACCAGATCAGCCAGTACAAGAGCCCGATCGTGGGCGAGGGCGAGATCGTCGTCGATCTCTCGCCGACCGAGCAGATCACCGTCGGCATCGAGCGGCTGCATCTGGAGCAGGATGCCGGCAAGTCGATCCATGACCAGCACCCGACGATGAGCTTCGTCGACCTCAACCGCTCGGGCGTCGCGCTGATGGAGATCGTCTCCAAGCCGGACCTGCGCTCGGCGGACGAGGCCAAGGCCTATGTCTCGAAGCTGCGCACGATCCTGCGCTATCTCGGCACCTGCGACGGCGACATGGAGAAGGGCAATCTCCGCGCCGACGTGAACGTCTCCGTGCGCAAGCCGGGCGACGCGCTCGGCACCCGCTGCGAGATCAAGAACGTCAACTCGATCCGCTTCATCGGCCAGGCGGTCGAGACCGAGGCGCGCCGCCAGATCGGCATCATCGAGGATGGCGGCACGATCGATCAGGAGACCCGCCTCTACGATCCCGGCAAGGGCGAGACCCGCTCGATGCGCTCGAAGGAAGAAGCGCATGACTATCGCTATTTCCCCGATCCGGACCTGCTGCCGCTCGAGTTCGACGATGCCTTCGTCGAGAGCTTGAAGGGCGCTTTGCCGGAGCTGCCGGACGCCAAGAAGGCCCGCTTCATCGCGACCTACGGGCTCTCGCCCTATGATGCCTCGGTGCTGGTCGCCGAGCGCGACCAGGCCGATTATTTCGAGGAGGTCGCCAAGGGCCGTGACGGCAAGGCCGCCGCGAACTGGGTCATCAACGAGCTCTTCGGCCGCCTCAACAAGGAAGGCAAGGATGTCACGACCTCGCCGGTCTCGGCCGCGCAGCTCGGCGGCCTCGTCGACCTGATCGGCGAGGGCGTCATCTCCGGCAAGATCGCCAAGGACCTGTTCGAGATCGTTTGGACCGAGGGTGGCGACCCCCGCGAGATCGTCGAGGCCCGCGGCATGAAGCAGGTCACCGATACCGGCGCCATCGAGAAGGCAGTCGACGAGATCATCGCGGCGAACCCCGACAAGGTCGAGCAGGTCAAGGCAAAGCCGACGATGCTGGGCTGGTTCGTCGGTCAGGTCATGAAGGCCTCGGGCGGCAAGGCCAACCCGCAGGCGCTGAACGAGATTCTTAAAGCAAAGCTCGGCATCGAGTGATCATGTGACACCCGCCGATCTCGTCATCCGCGACGCCGAAGCCGCCGATCTCCCGGCGGTCAGGGCGCTTTTGGTCGAGACCTGGCACGCCACCTATGACGGCATCTATGGCTGGCAGCGCGTCGCCGAGATCACCAACGCCTGGCACTCCCTTGAGAATCTGAAGGCCCAGCTCGGCCGTGACGAGGGCGTCTTCCTCGTCGCGCTGGTCGGCGAGGAGATCGTCGCGACGGCCTCCGCCCGGCAGGAGCGCGACGGCGCGGCCCTGCTGACAAGGCTCTATGTCCTGCCTAACCGGCAGGGCGTCGGCATCGGCCGCACCTTGCTGCAGGTCGCGCTGGCCTGCTTTCCCGAGGCGCCGGTGGCGCGGCTCGAGGTCGAGAGCCAGAACGAGCCGGCTATCACCTTCTACGAGCGCATGGGCTTCTTCCTGCAAAGGCAGGCGCGCTTCGACGGGCGCGACGACACGCCCAACACGCTCCTGATGGCGAAGCGGCTCTTCGTCGCCTGAGCGGGCTGCCAACGGACGAGACAGGCCTATGACGAAAACCGACACTTCCGACATTCGCATGCGCGAGGCGGTGAAGGCTGATGTGCCGCGCGTCGCAGAGCTGATCATGCATGGCGCCTCGGCGCAGAAGCGCACGCCGGACGAGATCGCGGCCGAGGCGCAGGACCCGATCTATCTCAAGGCCTTCGACGTCATTGCAGCCAATCCCTACAACACGCTCTTCGTCGCTGAACTGGAGGGCAGGGTCATCGGCACCTACCAGATCACCGTCCTGCCGGGCATGGCCGAGCGCGGCCGCATCCGTGCCAAGATCGAGAGCGTCCATGTCGCACCGGAATGCCGCGGTCGTGGCATTGGCGCGATCATGATGCGCCACGCGATCGCCTTCGCAACGGAGAGGGGCGTCGGCCTCGTCGAGCTGACCTCGCACAAGGCCAGGCCCGAAGCGCATCGCTTCTATAACAGCCTCGGCTTCGTGCAGAGCCATGAGGGTTTCAAGATGGCGCTCTCGCCCTGAGCGAGCCCGCCCTCACGGCATGGCGCGACCGCGCCGGAAGCGGGCCGTAGCCCCTTCCGGGGCCTTCGCAAGCTTCCTAGGTTTCGGAGTGAGGCCTCCCGCCTGAAAGGAAGCGACCGATGTCCGAAGCCCCCGCCAAGCCGATCGACCTCTACTACTGGCCGACGCCGAACGGCTTCAAGATCACCATCATGCTCGAAGAGCTCGGGCTGCCCTACACCGTCGTCCCTGTGAATATCGGCAAGGGCGACCAGTTCAAGCCGGACTTCCTGGCGATCTCCCCGAACAATCGCATGCCGGCCATCGTCGATCCCGACGGACCGGACGGCAAACCGATCTCGGTCTTCGAGTCAGGCGCGATCCTGCAATATCTCGGCCGCAAGACCGGCCAGTTCTACCCGAAGGACGAGCGCGGCCGTGTCGAGGTCGACGAATGGCTGTTCTGGCAGATGGGCGGCTTCGGGCCGATGCTTGGCCAGACCCATCATTTCCGCCTCTATGCGCCCGAGCCCGTGCCCTACGCGATCGACCGCTACACCAACGAGGCCAATCGCCTCTATGGCGTGCTGAACAAGCGTCTCGAAGGCCGCGACTATATCTGCGGTGAGTACTCGATCGCCGACATGGCCTGCATCGGCTGGGCCCGCGGCTGGGAAAAGCAAGGCCAGGATATCAGGCAGTTTCCGAACGTCGCGCGCTGGCTGGAGACGATGCTGGCGCGGCCCGCCGTGCAGCGCGGCATCAAGGTCGGCGAGGAGCTGCGCAACCCGGCCGGCATCAGCACGCCCGAGGAAAAGGCGATTCTCTTCGGCCAGAAGGCGCGCTGAGCGCGGGCCGTCATGCCCGGGCTTGACCCGGGCATCTCTGGGCGAGAGATCCTCGGTTCTGCGCTTCGCTTCGCCCGAGGATGACGTTTCCCCGCCTATGGCGTGAAAACGTCAGTTCGACCGGTTCCACTTCACTGAGCGGCAGATCAACCCGCCCATCACGCAGCCGGCCGTGGTCAGCGTGCTGCCCGAGAGCGTCATCGTTCCCGAATAGGTCTTGCCGTCCTCCGGGTTGAAGGCGCTGCCGCTCCACTTGTTCGCGCCGTTCGGCTTCATGTCGTAGAAGATGCGCTGGCCGACCTTGGCCGGCCCCTGCTCGTCCTTGAGCCAGGAGAGCGAACCGCAGAGCGCGTCGCCGCATTTGGTGAAGCGCACGCGCGAGGCGCCGGTGTCGCGCTCCCAGGTGCCGACGACTTCCTGCGCCGCAGCAGTCGAGACGCTCGCCAGCAGGCCAAGCGCAGCGAAGGCCGCGAGCTTCGATCCCGTTCCGTGATGCATTCGATCCTCCCCGTGTTCGACCAGCTATCCTGCATGGTTCAGATATGAACCATATCGCGGATTTTGCTGACCTCCAAGCTGCCGTAGCGGAAGAGGTTTCCGCTGCTTCCGCTGCGCAAGGTGAATCCATTCTCAATGTGCACAGACATGACGTTAGATCAGGGTATTGAAACAACGCGTCTTTTCGAGATTCCGAGATGAATCCTTCGTTGATTTAACCGGCTGATTACGTCTCGTTGAGACTCGATTCATCGCGAAATTTAGGACGCATTTTATGGGTCCGGCCCACTCTCGCACTCATCAGCCGGGGCCTTTGGACGGGTGGCCGGCACAACGACAAGAGGGTGGTTGTCATGGCACGCATGGAGATGAGCGCTGTTCCCGCTTCGCTGGTGATCCCGGCGGAGGTGTCGGCGGAAGCCTATTACGAGCTGGGCCTGATGCATGCTTCCGGGCGCGCCGGGGCCGTCGATCTGGTCAAGGCGCAGATGTGGTTCAACGTCGCCTTCGCCCGTGGCTGTGCCCGTGCCGCGGCGCATCGCCAGGAGCTGGCGCTCGAAATGGATCGCGACCAGATCGCTTCGGCGCTGCGTGAGGCCCGCGCCTTCCTGACGCGGCACTGAGCCACGTTGAGCAACCCAGGAATGGCGCGCAGCCGTCGCGCCGTTCAGAACGCCGCGATGCCACCTGAGGGCGGGGGTTGGTTGCCCCTGCGATCCCCAGTGATGGAATCCGGCGTCACGGACAGGATTTGACAAAGCAGCGCCAGGCAACTGGCGAAGGCGAGACCAATGAGCAGCATAGGCAGGCTCCTCGTCGTCAACGCCTCAATCTAGCATCGAATTGATCCGCCGGCTCATCGATTCCGGGCATGACAGCCCTGCGCACGAGCCTTGTGGGGTGCGAAGGCGGCAGCTATAAGCGCGCCGCATTTCCTTTTCCGTACCCGTTCCAAGGATCGATCGATGGCTGTCCAGCGTACCTTCTCCATTCTCAAGCCCGACGCGACGAAGCGCAATCTCACCGGCGCGGTCAACGCGGTCATCGAGAAGGCTGGCCTGCGCATCGTCGCGCAGAAGCGCATCCAGATGACCAAGGCCCAGGCCGAGACTTTCTATGCCGTGCACTCGGCCCGTCCGTTCTTCGGCGAGCTCGTCGAGTTCATGACCTCCGGCCCGGTCGTCGTGCAGGTTCTGGAGGGCGAGGACGCCATCGCCAAGTACCGCGAAGTGATGGGCGCCACCAACCCGGCCAACGCCGCCGAGGGCACTGTCCGCAAGCTCTTCGCCCTCTCGGTCGGCGAGAACACCGTGCACGGCTCGGACGCGCCTGAGACCGCCGCGATCGAGATCGCGCAGTTCTTCTCGGGCAACGAGATCGTCGGCTGATTTCAGCCACCTGCTGAAAAGCAAGAAGGCGGGCCGGAAACCGGCCCGCCTTTTCTTTTGCGTATCGCGCACCGTGGCGGGGCGTGGCCCCGCTCCGGCGTTGCGGCTTCTCAGAGCCCGAAGGAGTAGTTCATCCCGGTGTCGAACGAATAGCTCGCCGACAGGCCGAAGGTGAACGAATCGCGTGAGCCGAACGGCCTGACGATCGGGGAGCGCGTGGCATCGCCGACGAGGCGCTTGTACTCGACATAGGCCGTGGTCTTGAGCTGCTCCGACCAGTGATAGGTGACCTGTGCCAGCGCGCCATAGGTATGGATGCCGGTATTGAAGCGCTGCAGCAGGCCGCCCGTGCCCGGCATGGCGCCGTTCGTGCCGAAATAGGTGCGGACATAGTCGGCGGAGGTGATCCGCATGCGCGGGCCGACGCCGAGCGTCCACTGGCCGATCGTCGAGAAGGCATCGAGCTTGAAGTCGGCGACGACGCCGTCATGCGCGGCGATGCCGCGGCGCAGGTCGACGCGGCCGCGCAGCCAGGATGTCGGGTAGAACTCGGCGAAGCCGCCGAGCTCGGCGCCGAACTTGGTGGCCGGCACTGCGACGAGGGCCGGATTGACCTTGGCCGAGCGCTTCCAGAGCAGGTCGCCCGAGAAGCCGATGCGCCAGCCCTGGCCGGAGAAGACGCCGATGCTGAGCATCGCGTCGTCCTCGGCGCTCCACCAGGTGCTCTTCAGGCCGCGGCCGAGCGAGATGATCGGGCGTGCCCGGAAGACGTAGTCGTCCGAGCCGGTATAGTCGGGCTGATAGCGTACGCCGGCACCCAGCGTGATGTACCAGTTCTGCGCCGACTGGGGCGAGGTCAGGGTCGAGTAGTCCCGCGACTGTGCCTGGGCATGGCCAGGCAGCGACAGGGCAAGGCAGGTCGAAAGACCGGCCAGATACGCAACGCAACGCATAATCCAGAACTCCGACGCTATGGCGTCTCCGATAGGCGATGCCTGCAATCTGGCGAACGAGATTTAATGCGCGGTTAAGGTTCCCATTTCGTTATTTTAAGGGATCTTGCGCATCTCGGCGGCCTCTAGTCGACGCCCAGGATCGACCAGGCCGCTCAACCCAGGAAAACGATCCAGGCCGCCATCGTCACGGTGATGCCGCCCATCAGCAGCAGGCCGAGAGCCTTGTCGCCGCCTTTCTCCTTGGCGCTCAGTGGTTCGGAAACTGGTGGCTGCCGTTCGAGATCGTCCATAACTTCGTACCATGACCGTCTGGCAGCCGGAGCGATGCTGGACGCTGCGGCGGATCGTCGGAGTGAGCCGGGTTCGGCGCGGCCGCGCCGCCCGCGCTTCTGGCTTCCAGCATTGACGGGTGCGCCTGCCGGTGCGGCAACCCCCAAATGGGTGCTGCTGTGCGACTTGTGCGGGAGAGGAGCGCATCTGCGTGGCCGCTGGCGTCTGGCGGCTTGTCCGGTTAGCGTGCTTCCGCGGAAGCAGTGCCCATGAAATCGGCTGGCTGGACGTTGCCGGCCTCTTGACCTGCAGCCCGCTCTATGGCCATGCCGAAGCACGGGCTCGGCATCGTGGTCTTCGCTGCGCTCCGTTCTCGAAGGGCAGGCGGAATCATGAAGATGCGGCGGATGGGTGCGGTCGTTCTGGCCGGTGGATTGTCGCTTCTGGCGAGTGTTTCGGCCTATGCCGCAAGCAGCTCGACGACGCTGCCGCCGCCGGACCCGACAGCGAAGAACCTCACTCCCTACATGATCCAGCTGCGCGCCTTCGACGCCTGCCTGGTCACGCAGTCGCAGCTCATGGGCACGACGCGTGAGGCTGTCCACAGCCCTTGCAGCTGCTATGCCAAGGGCACGGTCGCCGCGATGACCAAGGACGAGATCCAGGCCTTCCGCGACACCGGCTATTTCAATGACACGGCCCGCCAGAAGGGCCTGCAGTTCATCGACCAGTGCAAGCTGAAGCGCCCGTTCTGAGCTGACAGGCGAGTCGAGGGGCGGCGGCGCGCGCCACTCGACAGGGAAGTCTTGCTGCTGACAGACTGCTGACAGAAACTGTCAGCGCGGCTGAGCCATTCTGCCGCAGGTCCACATCGTGATCCGCTCGATCCCAACGATCGAGCGGCGTGGCTGTTGGACCGGGAGACGAGTGGGGAGACGCCGCCGTGCAGCGCGCTGAACGATTGCTCGACATGATTCAGAGCCTGCGTCGCCGCAGGCGCCCCGTGACCGCCGAGACGCTGGCCTCGGAGCTCGATGTCTCCGTGCGTACGGTCTATCGCGATATCGGTGCGCTGGTCCGCCAGGGCGTGCCGGTGCGCGGCGAGGCCGGCATCGGCTACGTCCTCGATGCCGGTTTCGACCTGCCGCCGCTGATGCTCTCGCCCGACGAGATCGAGGCTGTTCTGGTCGGCATGCGCTGGCTGAGCGAGCGGGCTGACCCGGTGCTGGCGCGCGCCGCCGAGGATGTCGTCAGCAAGGTCGCAGCAGTGCTGCCGCCGCATCTGCGGCCGATCCTGCTCGACGGTGCGCTGTTCGCGGCCTCCCATCCCGGCGACGTTCCGGCCGATCAGGTCGATGTCGCGGCGGTGCGTGCGGCCATCCGTAACGGCCGCAAGCTCTCGATCCAGTACAGCGACGAGAGCGGTCATGCGACGCAGCGCATGATCTGGCCGATCGGCATGACCTTCTACGAGCGCGTCCGCATCGTCATCGCCTGGTGCGAGCTGCGGCAGGCCTTCCGCCATTTCCGCACCGACCGCCTGACCGGCCTCGTTGCGCTGGAGGAGCGCTATCCCGCTCGCCGCGCTGATCTCTTCCGCCGCTGGCAGAAGGAAGAGGAGAAGGCGAAGGAGGAATGGGAACGCTGCAAGCGCGAGGGCGGCGGCATGCCGGCGAGCGCCGAGGGCAGCGTCGCGGCCTAGAGCACCGGCCCGAAAAGTGGCACGCGGTTTTCGGGCAAAGCCGATGCAAGATCAAAGAGTTGGAGGATCGGGTTGAATCCGATCCTCCGTTCGATCCTCTAGGCGCGGATAACCGTGCCGCCTTCGAGCCTCGCGCGGCCGGAAGCGACCTCCGCCAGTGCCGCCGGATAGAGCTTGTGTTCCTCGACGAGGACGCGCTTCGCCAGCGTCTCCTCGTCGTCGCCGGGCAGGACCGGTACCTTCGCCTGCAGGATCACCGGCCCGGCATCGAGCTCCGGCACGACGAAATGCGCCGAGCAGCCATGCTCGGTAACACCCGCTTCCAGCGCCTGTCGGTGCGTATGCGTGCCCTTGAACAAGGGCAGCAGCGACGGGTGGATGTTGATCATCCGCCCTTCCCAGCGCGCCACGAACCAGGGCGTCAGGATGCGCATGAAGCCGGCGAGCACGATGAGCTCGATCTGGTTGACCCGCAGGACCTCGTCCATCGCCCGCTCGAAAGCCTCGCGATCCTTGTTGAACGTGCGGTGATCGACAGTCGCCGTGGCGATGCCGAAATCGCGTGCCCGGTCTAGCCCGGCGACATCGGGAATGTTGGAGATGACCAGCGCGATTTCGGCCGGGTAGCCCGGCGCTTGCGCGGCTTCCGCCAGCGAGACCATGTTGGAGCCGCGCCCGGAGATCAGCACCCCGACGCGCTTGCGGGGACGGGAAGCGCTCACAGCGAGAGCTTGCCGCGATAGCTGACCTGCTCCTCGCCGGCCGCGACCGGCACGATCTCGCCGAGCTTCACCGGCGCCTCGCCGGCCGCCTTCAGGGCAGCGAGAACCTCATCCGCCTTGCTGGCCTCAGCCGCGACGATCATGCCGATGCCGCAGTTGAAAGTACGCAGCATCTCGCGCTCGGCGACGCCGCCGACCTTGGCGAGCCAGCCGAACACGGCTGGAACCGGGATCGCGGGCAGGTCGAGCGCGACGCCGAGCCCGTCGGGCAGCACGCGCGGGATATTGTCGGGGAAGCCACCGCCGGTGATATGCGCCAGCGCCTTGATGCCGTCGGTCGCCTTCAATGCCTGCAGGAGCGGCTTCACATAGATGCGGGTCGGCTCCAGCAGTGCTGCGGCGAGGCTCTTGCTCGGTGCGAAGGGAGCGGGCGCTTCCCAGCCGAGGCCGCTGACCTCGACGATGCGACGCACCAGCGAATAGCCGTTGGAATGCACGCCGGAGGAGGGCAGGCCGAACACGACGTCACCGGGCTTCAGGTCCTCGCGCGGCAGCAGCGTGCCGCGCTCGGCGGCGCCGACGGCGAAGCCGGCGAGGTCGTAGTCCTTCTCGGCATACATGCCGGGCATCTCGGCCGTCTCGCCGCCGATCAGGGCGCAGCCGGACTGGCGGCATCCATCGGCGATGCCGCGCACGATCTCGACGCCGACCTTCGGGTCGAGCTTGCCGGTGGCGTAATAGTCGAGGAAGAGCAGGGGCTCGGCGCCTTGCACGATCAGGTCGTTGACGCACATCGCGACGAGATCGATGCCGATCGTCGAATGCAGCCCGCTCTCGATTGCGATCTTCACCTTGGTGCCGACGCCGTCATTGGCCGCGACCAGGATCGGGTCGTTGAACCCGGCGGCCTTAAGGTCGAACAATCCGCCGAACCCGCCGATCTCGGCGTCCGCGCCCGGCCGGCGCGTTGCGCGCACCAATGGCTTGATCTCATCGACCATGGCATTGCCGGCGTCGATATCGACGCCTGCCTGCGCATAGGTCAGTCCGTTTGCGCCGGGCTTGCTCATCGCGTTTCGCCTTCCTTCTGCTCGCGCGAGCGATAGGCAAGCACGCCCGCCGTGGCAAGGCATTCGCGCCGGCTTTGTCGATTTCTCACAGGCGAGAAGGCGCCATTCCGGCCGGACGCAGGCTCTCTGACGAGAGGGCATTGGTCTTTCTCGCCGTTCGCGCGACACTGCCGCCATGACGATCCCCAACCTGATCACCATCGGCCGCCTGTTCCTGGTGCCGCTGGTTATCGTCATGATCATCGGCGCGAACTGGGATGCGGCCTTCATCCTCTTCGTCGTCGCCGGTATCTCGGACGCGGTCGATGGGTTTCTCGCCAAGCGCTGCGGCATGGCGAGCGAGCTGGGAGCATGGCTCGATCCCGTCGCCGACAAGGCGCTGATCGTCTCGATCTACATCACGCTCGCCGTCGTCGGCGCGATCCCGGTCTGGCTCGTCGTGCTCGTGGTCGCGCGCGACCTGATGATCGTGGCGGCGGTGATCCTGTCCTGGCTGCTCGAAAAGCCGCTGACGATCGCGCCCATCGTCGTCAGCAAGCTCAATACGGCGGCGCAAATTGGCTTCGCGGCGCTGGCACTGGGCTCACGCGCCTTCGGCATCGAGCTCGGCGCATTCGCGCTGGCCTGTGAACTCCTCGTCGCTCTGTTGACGGTCGCCTCGATGGCGGCCTATCTCGCCTTCTGGCTGCGCCACATGGCAGGTTGACGGGCCTTGTCCGCTGTAGCGGCTTGGAACGGCAGGTCCCGATGCACATCTGACAGGTCCTGCCGGCCGCAAGACGCAAGAGAGGCTGATCGATGACGTTGCAACGCCAGATCGGCTTCTGGGTCGGCTCTCTTCTCGTCTTCGTCCTGTTCCTGGTGGTGCTGCGCGACGTGCTGCTGCCCTTCATCGCGGCGCTGGCGCTGGCCTATCTGCTCGATCCGCTCGCCGACCGGCTGGAGCGCATGGGCATGAGCCGGATGGTGGCGACGATCGTCATCCTCGTCGTCTTCCTGCTCATCTTCGTGCTGGCGCTAGTGTTGCTGGCGCCGCTGCTCGGCCAGCAACTCGCCGGGCTCGTCGCGCGATTGCCGGGCGATGCCGCCAAGCTTCAGGCGCTGGTGCTGGAGAAGGGCACGCCCTGGCTCGAACGCTTTGGCGCCTCCGAACTCACCAAGGACGCGCAAAGCTCGCTCGGCAATCTCGTCGGCGACGGCATGAAATGGGTCGGCGGCCTGCTGCAATCGCTCTGGAGCGGCGGCACGGCCATTGTCGGCGTGTTCTCGCTTCTGGTGCTGACGCCGGTCATCGCCTTCTACCTGCTGGTCGACTGGGATCGCATGGTCGCGACCGTCGACAGCTGGCTGCCGCTCGACCATCGCGACACCATCCGCGGCCTGCTGCACGAGATGGACATGGCGATCGCGGGCTTCCTGCGCGGGCAGGCTCTGGTCTGCGTGCTGCTCGGCGGCTTCTACGCCATCGGCCTCAGCATCATCGGCGTCAATTTCGGCGCGCTGATCGGCATCATCTCGGGCTTCCTCTCCTTCATTCCCTATGTCGGCTCGCTGACGGGGCTCGTGCTCTCGGTCGGCGTCGCGACGGTGCAGTTCTGGCCGGACTGGACCTGGCCGCTGGCGACGCTCGGCGTCTTCTTCGCCGGGCAGTTCCTCGAAGGGAACATCTTCCAGCCCAAGTTTGTCGGTGACTCCATCGGCGTGCACCCGGTCTGGCTGATGTTCGCGCTGCTCGCCTTCGGCTCGCTGTTCGGCTTCGTCGGCCTGCTGCTGGCGGTGCCGCTCGCGGCCGTCATCGGCGTGCTCTGCCGCTTCGCCTTGCGGCAATACCTCGCCAGCAACCTCTATCACGGTGGCGACGCCACTCGCGCGGCGGCGGCGAAGGCGCGCATCGGCACTGACGCCTGAGCCTGCCATGTCCGAGTTCCCTCCGCGTCCGCGCCAACTCGCCTTCGACCTGCCGGTCGATAGTCGCCACGGCGTCGAGGATTTCCTCGTCGGCGCCTCCAATGAAGCGGCTTACGGCCTGATCGAGCGCTGGCCGGCCTGGCCCGAAGCCTGGCTGCGCCTGACCGGGCCGGAAGGCGCCGGCAAGACCCATCTTGCCGCGATCTGGGCGCGTGCCGCCCATGCCTGGACGATTCCCGCCAAGGAACTGAGCGAGGCGCAGGTGCCGCATCTCGTCTCCGGCGGCGCATTGGTGATCGAGGATTGCGATACGGGCGCCCTCGACGAACACGCGCTGTTCCACCTGATGAACGCGATCAAGGCGCGCGGCGGCTTCCTGCTGCTGACGGCGCGAAGCGCGCCCGATCTGTGGGGCCTGAGCGTGCCGGACCTGCTCTCGCGCCTCCGGTTGGCGCCGGCCGCGACGATCGAGCCGCCGGATGACGGGCTGCTGCGGGCGCTGCTGGTCAAGCTCTTCATCGACCGCCAGCTCGTGGTCGACATTGCCGTGATCGACGCCCTCGCCATGCGGATGGAGCGCTCCTTCGCCGCCGCGCGGCAGGTGGTCGACCGGCTGGACCGGCTGGCGCTCGAACGCGGCCGGCGCGTGACGCGGCCGCTGGTGCAGGAGGCGCTGGCGGAACTGTTTCCGGAGGAGCCGGGTTGACCGGCGTCTGACCATGGTGGGAGGGCAGGGCGGAATGGGCGAAGACGCTGCGGATATCTGGCTGTTCTCCTATGGCACGCTGCGCCAGAAGAATGTCCAGCTCGCCACCTTCGGGCGCGAGCTCGAAGGCCGGCAGGATGCGCTGGTCGGATTCGCCCGCAGCATGATCGCGATCACCGATCCCGAAGTGGTCGCGACGAGCGGCGAGACGCATCACCCCATCGTCGCTCGTACCGATAACCCGGCCGACGAGGTCGACGGCACCGTTTTCCGGATCACCGCGGCGGAGCTGGCTGCTGCCGATTCCTATGAGGTTTCGGACTACAGGCGCATCGCGGTCAGGCTGAAATCCGGCAGCGAGGCCTTCGTCTATGTCCGGGCTGCAGACGCGTGATCGCCTTGGCGCAGGCTGAATCATGTCGCTTGTCATCGAACCGTCGCACTAGAATGGCTTCAACGGCAGCATGAGCGGAAAGACGACCAGGACGCGAGTGAAGCGCATGACCCTCGACACCGTGATCGACGAGCCGGAGAAGCTCTCCAGCGAGGCTGATGCGGCGCCTCTGCGCCATCAGCCGGAGCGCTTCATGAACCGCGAGCTCTCCTGGCTCCAGTTCAACCGCCGCGTCATGGAGGAGGCCTCGAATCGCAGCCACCCGCTGCTGGAGCAGCTGCGCTTCCTCTCGATCTCCGCCAACAACCTCGACGAATTCTTCATGGTCCGCGTCTCCGGCCTGCGCGAGCAGCTCAAGGCCGGCGTCGTCACCCGCAGCCAGGACGGCCTGACGCCGGCCGGCCAGCTCGTCGCCATCGGCGAGGCGGTCGCGGCGCTGACCGCCGACCAGCAGGCCCGCTGGGCGGAACTCCGCCACGACCTGCACGAGAACCGCATCCACCTGCTCCAGCCCGGCGATATCGGCTCGCAGGATCGCATCTGGCTGGAGGATTACTTCCTCAACTACATCTTCCCGGTGCTGACGCCGCTGGCGATCGATCCGGCGCATCCCTTCCCCTTCATCCCCAATCTCGGCTTCACCATCGCGCTCGCGCTGGAGCGCAAGCATGACGGGCGCCAGCTCGATGCCCTTATCCGCGTGCCCACGAAGATCGACCGCTTCATCGAGTTGCCGGATCTGGCGCGCGAGGGGCTGCACCGCTTCATCGCGCTCGACGACGCGGTCTCGCTGTTCATCAGCAAGCTCTTCCCCGGCTATGAGGTGAAGGGCGCCGGCTCCTTCCGCATCATCCGCGACTCCGATCTCGACATCGAGGAGGAGGCTGAGGACCTCGTCCGCGTCTTCGAGACCATGTTGAAGCAGCGGCGCCTCGGCGTCGTCATCCGGCTCGAACTCTCGACCGGCATGCCCGATCATCTGCGCCGGATGATCATCCGCGAGCTCAAGGTCGACAGCGACGAGGTCGTCGAGGTCAACGGCATGATCGGCCTGAACGAGCTCTCGCAGCTCGTCGGCGTCGACCGTCCGGACCTGAAGTTCAAGCCCTATAATGCCCGCTTCCCCGAGCGCATCCGCGAGCATGGCGGCGATTGCTTCGCCGCGATCCGCCAGAAGGACCTGCTTGTCCACCACCCCTATGAGAGCTTCGACGTCGTCGTGCAGTTCCTGCAGCAGGCGGCGCGCGACCCCAATGTCGTCGCGATCAAGCAGACGCTCTACCGCACCTCGGCCAACTCGCCGATCGTCAAGGCGCTGACCGAAGCGGCCGAGGCCGGCAAGTCGGTCACCGCGCTGGTCGAGCTCAAGGCCCGCTTCGACGAAGAGGCGAATATCCGCTGGGCCAAGGAGATGGAGCGCGCTGGCGTCCAGGTCGTCTATGGCTTTATCGAACTCAAGACCCACGCCAAGCTCTCGCTCGTCGTGCGCCGCGAGGCCGGCCAGCTCGTCAGCTACTGCCATATCGCGACCGGCAACTATCACCCGATCACGGCGCGCATCTATACCGACGTCTCGTTCTTCACCGCCGACCCGGTGCTTGCGCAGGACGTCGCCCGCGTCTTCAACTTCATCACCGGCTATGCCGAGCCGGCCGGGCTGGAGCGCATGGCGGTCTCGCCGACCAGCCTGAAGCAGCGCCTGCTCGCCGATATCGCCGAGGAGGTCGCGCATGTGAAGGCCGGCCGCAAGGGCGCGATCTGGGGCAAGTGCAACTCGCTCGTCGATCCCGAGATCATCGACGCGCTCTATGACGCCAGCCAGGCCGGCGTCGAAATCGATTTCGTGGTGCGCGGCATCTGCTGCCTGAGGCCCGGCGTGCCTGGCCTCTCGGAGAACATCCGGGTCAAGTCGATCATCGGCCGCTTCCTCGAGCACACCAGAATCTATGCCTTCGGGGCCGGCCACGGCATGCCGTCGCCCAAGGCCAAGATCTACATCTCCTCGGCCGACCTGATGCCGCGCAATCTCGACCGCCGTGTCGAAGCGCTGACGCCGATCCTGAACCCGACGGTGCATCAGCAGTTGCTGGATCAGATCATGTTGGCCAACCTGCTCGACAACGAGCAGAGCTGGACGATATTGCCCGATGGCGGCTCGCGCCGCATTGTCCCCGCGCCGAACGAAGAGCCGTTCAACGCGCATAAGTACTTCATGACGAACCCGAGTCTGTCCGGACGTGGAAAATCGCTCTCCAATTCAAGTCCCCGTTCCCTCTCGCGTCGAGGCGGACGTAAAGCCTGAGCTCCGGCATGCGCCGGGGCGGCTGGCGCTGTCCCACACCATCGCCATCGTCGATATCGGCTCGAACTCGGTCCGTCTCGTCGTCTACGAGATGCTGGCGCGCGCGCCGTCGCAGGTCTTCAACGAGAAGGAGATGGCGGGCCTCGGCCGGCAGGTCGCCTCGACCGGCCGGCTCGCGGACGATGCCATCGCCAAGGCGATCAATGCGCTGGTGCGCTTCCGCATCCTCTGCGAGGCGATGCATGTCGGCGAAATCCGCGTCATCGCCACTGCCGCAGCACGCTATGCCAGCAACGGACCAGAGTTTATCGCGCGTGCCGAGGAGGCGATCGGCCAGCCGATCGAGCTGATCTCGGGCGGGCGCGAGGCCGTGCTCTCCGGCCTCGGCGTGATCTCGGGCTTCGACAACCCGGACGGCGTCGTCGGCGACCTCGGTGGCGGCAGCCTGGAGCTGATCTCGGTCAAGGACGGGGTGGTGGGGCAGGGCGCCAGCGTCCCGCTCGGCGGCCTCGCCTTGCTCGATCGCTCGAAGGGCTCGCTCAAGGCGGCTGAGAAGATCGTCAGGGACGAGCTCGACAAGCTGCCGCAGCTTGCCGCCATGAAGGGCCGCGATTTCTACGCGGTCGGCGGCACGTGGCGCGCGCTCGCCACGCTCCACCAGCATCGTGCGGCCTATCCGCTGAACGTGATGCACGGCTACTCCGTGCCGACGCGCGACGTCGCCGATTTCGTCAAGCTGGTCGAGCGGGCCGATGTATCGGTGCTCGACGCGATCGATTCGGTGTCCTCGGCCCGCCGTCCGCTCCTGGCCTATGGCGCGCTGGTGCTCGACGAATTGATCAAGCGCGGCCGGCCGCGCGAGATCATCATCTCGGCGCAGGGCGTGCGCGAAGGCCTGCTGCACGAACAGCTCTCGCCGGAGGAGCAGAGCGCAGACCCGCTGATGCAGGCCGCGCGCGACTACAACCTGCTGCGCGCCCGTGATCCACGCCATGCGGCCGAGCTGATCAATTGGACCCGCGGCATTCTGGAAACGGCCGGCTTGCCACAGGACGAACCCTCCGGCCGGATGATCGAGACGGTCTGTCTGCTCTCCGATATCGGCTGGCGCGCCCATCCCGATTATCGCGGCGAGCAGAGCATGAACGTCATCGCCCATGCCTACTTTACCGGCCTTGATCATGTCGGCCGGGCCTTCCTAGCTTTGGCGATTTTCCATCGCTATGCCGGCATGAAGGCGAGTTCGCCGGCCGCAGCAGGGCTCAAGACCCTGCTGTCGCCCACGGTGCTGGCGCGGGCCATGCTGATCGCGGCGATCTTCCGCGTCGCCTATCTGCTCTCGGCCGGGATGTCCGGCATCCTGCCGCGCATCCCGGCGGCCTGCGTCGACAACCGCCTGCTGCTGCGCTTCCCCGGCGACCTGGCGGCGCTCGCGAGCGAGCGTGTCGAAGGGCGGCTCAAGCAGCTCGCGAAGCTGCTCGGCCGCGATTTCGAGATCGGCAAGCTCTGAGACTTGCTGTGAGCCGTTGGCTCACCCCACCGCGCGCAGCCGGCCGAAACCGGCGTCGAGGTCGGCCTTGAGGTCATCGAGGTCCTCGAGCCCGATATGGATGCGGATCGTCGGCCCCTTGAAGTCCGGCTTCGTCGCCGTGCGGTAGTCCTTGCAGTCGAAGGGCAGGACGAGGCTCTCATAGCCGCCCCAGGAGGCGCCGATGCCGAACAGGGCGAGCCCGTCCAGCATCGCGCCGACGGCCTTCATCGAGACCGGCTTCAGTTCGAAGGTGAAGAGCGAGGAGGCGCCGGTGAAGTCGCGCTTCCAGATCTCGTGCCCCTGCGCGCCGGGCAAGGCAGGGTGCAGGACGCGGGCGACCTCGGGGCGGCCCTGCAGCCACTCGGCCATGGCGAGGCCGGCCGGCATCTGCTCCTTCAGGCGGATCGCCATCGTGCGCATGCCGCGCAGCGTCAGGAAGGCGTCTTCCGGCGCGATGATGAGGCCGAGCTGGTTCCAGGCCGCGCGCAGCTTCTTGAACAGCTCAGGCGTGCGGGCCGAGACGGTGCCGATGAGCACGTCCGAGTGGGCGGCATAGTACTTGGTGCCGGCCTGCACGGAGAGATCGACGCCGAAGCCATGGGCGTCGAAGAACATCGGCGTCGCCCAGGTGTTGTCCATCGCGACCAGAATGTCGCGCTCGCGCGCCGCCGCAACGATCGCCGGGATGTCCTGCATCTCAAAGGTCTGCGAGCCCGGCGCCTCGGTCCAGACGGCCCTGGTATGCGGCTTGAACAGCTTGGCGATGTCGCCGCCGACCAGCGGATCGTAATAGGTCACCTCGACGCCCATCCGCTTGAGGAAGGTGTCGCAGAAGATTCGCGTCGGCCGGTAGACGCTGTCCGTCACCAGAACGTGATCGCCGGACGACAGCAGGGTCAGGAAGGCGAGCGTGCAGGCCATCAGCCCCGAAGGCGTCACGACGACGCCGGCGCCACCCTCGATCGTGTTGCAGGCGGCGATCAGCGCATCGATCGTCGGGTTGCCGTCCGTACCGTAGGTGTAGCGCGCCTTGCGCACGAGAAAGTCTTCGGTGTTCGGATAGACGACCGTCGAGCCTCGTACGATAGGCGGATTGACAAAGCCGTAGCTGTCGGCGGGGTCGCGGCCCGCGAGCGCCAGGCGCGTGCGCTCGCCGAGGCGCGCAAATTCAGGCGAAGTCAGCTTTTTCATGGGACGGCACGGCCAGAAAATGGGAAAATCATGGTCAGGCTTGACCACTCCCCACAAACTCGCATGTGATGTATGCAGTGAACAAGGGGCGGCTCATGCGTATGGCGGTTGCTTGACGCTCATGAATCGCTCTGGCAATCGACGCGAGGATATGGGGACGCCGCGCGAAAGCGGGATCAACCGAGCGGCGAAAATGCCGCCGGCGGCGGGACCAGGAATATCTGCCGGCATCAGCCGGATAACGGGGTCCAACGGGAGAGTACCGATGAAAAAGTTTGTTGCAGCCGCCCTTGCGGCAGGGATCGGCATGGCGCTGTCGGCGACCGGGGCCTCGGCCCAGGCCACGCTCGCGCAGGTCAAGCAGCGCGGCATCCTGAATTGCGGCTCGAATACCGGCCTCGCCGGCTTCGGCGTGCCGGATGCGCAGGGCAACTGGAAGGGTCTGGACGTCGATCTCTGCCGCGCTATTTCGGCGACGATCTTCAATGACCCCAACAAGGTGAAGTTCATTCCGCTCTCGGCCAAGGACCGCTTCACGGCGCTCCAGTCGGGCGAAGTCGACGTGCTCGTCCGCAACTCGACCTGGACGATGACGCGCGACGCCTCGCTCGGCCTGCTCTTCACCGGCGTGAACTACTATGACGGCCAGGGCTTCCTGGTCCGCAAGAAGCTCGGCGTGAACTCGGCGCTGCAGCTCAACGGCGCCTCGGTCTGCACCCAGCAGGGCACCACGACCGAGCTCAACCTCGCCGACTACTTCCGCGCCAACAACCTCAAGTACGAAGTCGTCGCCTTCGCGACCTCGGACGAGACGGTCAAGGCCTATGACGCCGGTCGTTGCGACGCCTTCACCACCGACGCCTCGGGCCTCTACGCCGAGCGCCTGAAGCTGGCCAACCCCGACGAGCATCTCGTCCTGCCCGAGATCATCTCGAAGGAGCCGCTCGGCCCCTCCGTCCGCAACAACGACCCGCAGTGGTTCAACCTGATCAAGTGGACCCATTTCGCCATGCTGAACGCCGAGGAACTCGGTGTCACCCAGGCGAATGTCGAGCAGCAGCTGAAGTCCGAAAACCCGGAGATCAAGCGTCTGCTCGGCACCGAAGGCAAGTTCGGCGAGCAGGTCGGCCTGACCGCGGACTGGGTCGTCCGCATCGTCAAGCATGTCGGCAACTACGGCGAATCCTTCGAGCGTAACGTCGGCCAGGGCTCGCTGCTGAAGATCGCGCGCGGCCAGAACGCGCTTTGGACCAAGGGCGGCCTGCAATACGCCCCGCCGGTTCGCTGAGACGTTTGCGGGGCGCCAGTCTGACTGGCGCCCCGTTTCTGTTTTGCGTGCGCGCACTGCGAGGGCCTTCGCCGCCGCGGCGCGGAATATGAGTGTTCGATTGCCGCATGGTGCCGTCGCTGCTGTCGTCCAGGGCCTTGCTCGCCATGGGAAAAGCAAGGATGCCGCCCATCTTCGCGATGGCTCTCGCCGCGATGGCGGTTCTCGCGCCGGCTAGCGGGTCGGCTGCCCCGGAAAGTGGCTTGCTGGAGCAGGTGAGGCACCGCGGCGCGGTTGTCTGTGGCGTTGCGCCGTCCTTGGCCGGCTTCTCCATTCCTGACAGGCAGGGGCGCTGGACCGGCTTCGACGTCGATCTCTGCCGGGCGGTCGCGGCCGCCATCTTCGACGATCCCGAGAAGGTGAAGTTCGTTCCGCTGCTGTCGAAGGACCGTTTCACGGCGCTTCAGACCGGCGAGGTCGATCTTCTCTCGCGGACCTCGACCTGGTCGATGGCGCGCGACACCACGCTTGGCCTCAACTTCACCGGCATCAATTTCTACGGCGGCGAGGGCTTCATGGTCCGCGCCAGGCTCGGCCTGAAATCGGCCCTGCAGCTTGCCGGCGCCTCCGTCTGTGTCGAGCAGGGCACCACGACAGAGCTCAACGTCGCCGATTTCTTCCGTGGCCACGGCCTGAAATACGAGATCGTCACCTTCAAGGGCAGCGATGAGACCGTCGACGCCTATGCCGGTGGCCGCTGCGACGCCTATGCCTATGACCGGGCCGGCCTTGCCATCCAGCGGATGAAGCTGGTGGCGCCGCAGGAGCACGTCATCTTGCCCGAGACGATCTCAAAGGAGCCGCTCGGCCCCGCCGTGCGCCATGGCGACGACCAATGGTTCGACCTGGTCAAATGGACGCTGTTCGCCATGGTGAATGCCGAGGAGCTCGGGGTCGGCCAGGGGAATGCCGCCGCGATGCGAGCTTCGGAGCGGCCGGATGTCCGGCGCCTGCTCGGAGTCGAGGGTGATTTCGGCGAGGCGCTGGGCCTGAATCGCGATTGGGCCTATCGCATTCTGCATCATGTCGGCAATTATGGTGAATCTTTCGAGAGAAACCTCGGTCGGGACTCGCCTCTGAGGATCGAACGTGGCCAGAATGCGCTGTGGACTCGGGGCGGCCTGCAATACGCTCCCCCGATCCGCTGACGGAAACCGGGGCAAACCCGGTGCGAAGAATGAACCAGGGCCGCAACGCCCTGCGCGAGACGAAGGAAACGAGGCAAGGTTCGGGCTGCTTGGCCCGGGACTTGCTCGCAAGCCGAGAGCGGGACAAACCCGCTCCGAACAGGGGAACCGCATGAAGATCATCTTTACGTCGGCGGCTGCCGGCACCGGATACCTGCCGCAGCGCATGGCGCGGATCGGGGCCGGGGGCTGAATGAGGGGTGCGCGGCTTTCTGGCCGGGCGCCGCTCGCAAGACCAGAACAGTGGCACGGGCAACAAGACGACCGCGGCGCAACCGCACCGCCGCAGGATCGCCGGCCACGACAAGCGAAACAAAAAAGGGCGTGACAGGTGTCGAGCATTCCCAGCGAACAGGTGTCACCCGGCAAGGCGTCGTTATTCTACGACCCGAAGATCCGGGGTTATGTCTATCAGATTGTTCTGGTAGCGGTCGTCGTCTTCCTGATCTGGTCGGCGGCATCGAACGCGATCGAGAACCTGCGCGCGCAGAAGATCGCCTCCGGTTTCGGCTTCTGGCACAACGCCGCCGGCTTCGACATCAACCAGAAGCTGATCCCGTTCTCCGCCTCGGGTGGCTCGACCTATGGCGACGCCTTCATCGTCGGCCTGCTGAACACGCTGCTCGTCGCCGGCCTCGGCATCGTCCTGGCGACTTTCCTCGGCTTCTTCGTCGGCGTCGCCCGTCTCTCGAACAACTGGGTCATCTCGAAGCTCGCGATGATCTATGTCGAGGTCATCCGTAACGTTCCGCTGCTGCTCCAGCTCTTCTTCTGGTACAACGCGGTGCTGAAGCCGCTGCCGAATCCGCGCCAGTCGATCGAGCTGCCGGCCGGGGCGCTGCTCAACAATCGCGGCCTCTACCTTCCCGATCCTCAGCTTGGTCCCGGCGGCAGCCTGATCGTCTGGGCGTTCCTGCTCGGCCTCGTCGCGACCTTCGTCTTCCGCCACTGGGCCCGCAAGCAGCAGGCAGCGACCGGCCGGCAATACCCGATCGGCTGGGTTGCTCTCGGCTTGATCGTGGTCCTGCCGCTGCTGGTCTATTTCGTCACCGGGCGCCCGGTCTCCTTCATCTATCCCGAGCTCGCCGGTTTCAACCTGCGCGGCGGCATCCAGATCTTCCCCGAGTTCGTCGCGCTGCTGATCGGCCTGACGACCTATACGGCCGGCTTCATCGCCGAGGTCGTGCGCGCCGGCATTCTTGCCGTGTCGAAGGGGCAGACCGAGGCTGCGCATGCGCTTGGCCTGCGTAGCGGGCCGACGCTGAAGCTCGTCGTCATCCCGCAGGCGATGCGCGTGATCATCCCGCCGCTGACCTCCAACTACCTTAACCTGACCAAGAACTCGTCGCTGGCGGTGGCGATCGGCTATCCCGATCTCGTCCAGGTCTTCACCGGCACGGTGCTGAACCAGACCGGCCAGGCGGTCGAGGTCGTGGCGATCACGATGGCGGTCTATCTGACGATCTCGCTGGTGACATCGCTCTTCATGAACATCTACAACAAGCGCATGGCGCTGGTGGAACGGTGAGGGCTGCGCGATGACCGACGCAACAACCGAAAACGCGCCCTACGCCTTCGTCCGCAAGGAGACGCTTCCGCAGGAGCCGGCGCCGCTCTCCGTCGCCGGCCCGCTGGCCTGGATTCGGGGGAACCTGTTCTCCAGCCCGCTCAACGCGATCCTGACGTTGCTTTGCGTCTGGCTCGTGATCGACACGGTTCCCGGAATGATCCGCTTCTATTTCCTGGATGCGGTCTGGACCGGCACCAATCGTGATGCCTGCCTTGCCGACAAGGTCGGCCGCCCGGTCGGCGCCTGTTGGGCCTATGTCGCCGACAGGCTCCAGTACTTCATCTACGGCTCCTATCCGGTGGCGGAGCGCTGGCGCGTCAACATCGTCTTCGTGATGTTTGCGCTCGGCGTGGTCTGGCTGCTCTGGAACAGGATGCCGCTGAAGAAGGTCGGTGTGTTCTTCTTCTTCGTCATCATGCCGGCGAGCGCCTTCATCCTGCTGCTCGGCGGCCCGCGCGCCGAGAGCTTCCTGCGCTTCCTGATCATTGCCACCTTCGCGCTGGCGGTGCTCTACACGGTGCTCTCCTTCGTGCCGGGGCTGATGAAATTCTGGATCGGCGAAGGGCAGCTCGCGGTCGAGGAGGCGATGCCGGCCTGGCAGCGCTTCTACCGGCCCAAGCGCCTGATCCTGATCTCGCTCGTCGTCTTCGGCTTGCTGGCGATCCTCGCCGACAAGATCGGTCTGCCGCGCGTCGATACCGGCCTCTGGGGCGGCATGACCGTGACCTTCCTGATCTCGGCGGTCGGTATCGTCTTCTCGCTGCCGCTCGGCGTGCTGCTCGCGCTCGGTCGCCGCTCGCGGCTGCCGGCGATCCAGCTGCTCTCGGTGATCTTCATCGAGTTCGTGCGCGGCGTGCCGTTGATCACCGTGCTGTTCATGGCCAACACCATGCTGCCGCTCTTCGTGCCGCAGGAATGGTCGCCTGACCGCCTGCTGCGGCCGCTGATCGGTGTCGCGCTCTTCGCTGCCGCCTATATGGCGGAGGTGGTGCGCGGCGGCCTGCAGGCGATGCCGAAGGGCCAGTACGAGGGCGCGATGTCGCTCGGCCTCGGCTATTGGCAGATGATGCGCTTGATCATCCTGCCGCAGGCGCTGCGGATCGTGATCCCGGGCATCGTCAACACCTTCATCGGGCTGTTCAAGGATACGACGCTGGTCACCATCGTTGGCATCTTCGACTTCCTGCGCACCATCGAGGCGACGCTGATCGATCCGACCTGGGCGACGCCCACGACACGGTCGACAGGCTACGCTTTCGCCGCCATCTTCTATTTCCTGTGCTGCTGGGGAATGTCGCGCTATTCGATCGCGGTCGAAAAGCGCCTCGCCGCCGGCCAAAAACGTTGAGAGGGACGACAACCATGGCAATGGCAGAAACCAAGACGACCGGCTCCCGCCCCGCGGCGCTGAAGCAGACCTCGCTGAACACCGCGACCGCCGTCGAGATGATCGGCGTGAACAAGTGGTACGGCGAGTTCCACGTGCTGCGCGACATCAACCTGAAGGTCGGCCGCGGCGAGAAGCTGGTCATCTGCGGACCTTCCGGCTCGGGCAAGTCCACAATGATCCGCTGCATCAACCGCCTGGAGGAGCACCAGAAGGGCCAGATCATCGTCGACGGCACGGAGCTGACCAACGATCTCAAGAAGATCGACGAGATCCGCCGCGATGTCGGCATGGTCTTCCAGCACTTCAACCTGTTCCCGCATCTGACGATCCTCGAGAACCTGACGCTGGCGCCGATCTGGGTGCGCAAGATGCCGAAGAAGGATGCCGAGGAGATCGGCATGCACTATCTCAAGCGCGTCAAGATTCCCGAGCAGGCTCACAAATATCCGGGTCAGCTCTCGGGCGGCCAGCAGCAGCGCGTCGCGATCGCCCGTTCGCTCTGCATGAGCCCGAAGATCATGCTGTTCGACGAGCCGACCTCGGCGCTCGATCCGGAAATGGTCAAGGAAGTGCTCGACACCATGGTCTCGCTGGCCGAGGAGGGCATGACCATGCTCTGCGTCACCCACGAGATGGGCTTCGCCCGCCAGGTCGCCGACCGCGTCATCTTCATGGATGCCGGCCAGATCGTCGAGATGAACACGCCGAACGAGTTCTTCAAGAACCCGCAGCACGAGCGCACCAAGCTCTTCCTCAGCCAGATTCTGCACTGAGTCTGGAAGACCTTTTTACCGATAAGGGCGCGCCGGAGTACCGGCGCGCCCTTTTGCGTTCCCGATGCATCGGGGAACGAATGCCTGGCTGATCCGTTATTAGGCAAACGGAGGAAAAGCCATGAAACGACTTGTTCCTGCCCTTGTCGTCGCCCTTCTCGCGAGCGGCGGGGCCTATGCCCAGTCGATCAATATCGGGCCGGGCGGAGTCAGCGTCGATACCCGTTCACCGCGCGAACGCGCCGTGGACCGCGAGATTCGACGCGAGGAGCGTCAGGACCGTTACGAACGGGCGCGCGAGCGCGAATGGCGCCGCGCCAATTATCGCGGCGAAGGCTGCCGCACCGTGACCACCGAGCGCGAGACGCCGCGCGGCACGGTCAGCCGGACGACCCGCGTCTGCGACTGATCGCTTCGCAACCACATTATGAACTCGAAGCCCGCGACATCGTCGCGGGCTTCGCTTTGCGAGGCGAGGGCGCTTACTTGCCGTCGCGCGCCTTCACGGCCTGGTCGGGGAAGTCCGAGAACAGACCATCGAGCCCCAGCGCGAAGAAGGCCTTGTACTCGGCGCCGGCGTCGCCCTTGAAATCGGAAGCCAGCCGCTTCGGCTCGCTGCGGAAGGTCCAGCTATGGACCAGCAGGCCGGCCGCATGGGCATCCTTCACGACGTTGGTCGGGGCGATCAGCGTGCGGTCGCGTTCGTCGATCGCGCCGTCGCCATTGAGGTCCTGCGGCTTGCCATCAGCGCCGATCGTCTGCTTGGCGCCGATCAGATAGGGCTTCCACGGCCCGACGCCATCGGCATAGGTCGCTATCTCCTTGAGGCCTTCCGCCGAGAGCATGTCCTGGAAGGTCCGCTTGTCGCCGAGCACGGCGAAATCGTAGGGCCGGTCGAAGGGCGCCACCAGCGTGACCTTGCCGTCCTTGTCGACGCCGTCGCCATCGACGAGTTGGACGAGGCGCAGCTGGGTCTTCGGGCGCAGGTATTTCAGGTTTGCAGTCTCGAAGCTCTGGATGAAGACCGGCGCGGTCTTGTCGGTCCAGCCGGCGGCCTTGAGCATGTCGAGGAGCTTGTCCTCGAAGGCGAGGCCGAGCGCGGCATGATAGGTCGGGTGCTTGGTTTCCGGATAGATACCGATCGTGCGACCAGTGCGGGCGCTCTCGGCCTTGGCGAGGTCGATTACCTCCTGGAAGGTCGGGATCAGGTACTTGCCGTTATGCGACTGGTCGCGATCGGCGAAGGCCTGCTTGGCCTTCAGCGTCTTGATCTCGGCCGCCGTGAAATCGTTGGCGAACCAGTCGGTGGTGTCGACGCCGTCGACCTTGCGGGTGGTCTTGCGATTGGCGAATTCCGGGCGGGTGGCGACATCGGTCGTGCCTGATAGCATCGGCTCGTGACGGACGATGAGCACGCCATCCTTGGTCGAGACGAGGTCGGGCTCGATGAAGTCGGCGCCCTGCTGGATCGCGAGCTTGTAGCCCTCGATCGTATGCTCCGGCAGGTAGCCGCTGGCACCGCGATGGGCGACGACGATCGGCTTCTGACCAGAGAGCGTCGGAGCGGCTTGCGCAAAAGCAGCCGGGGCCTGGAAGGCCAGCGCGGCGAGGAGCGTCGTCGAGAGAAGGAAATGCTTTGTCATGGTCTGGCTCAGCCTCGCGAAAATGCGTGGGACCTTAAGGCGGCCGATATGACACGGCCATGAAGGTCAGTGCTCGGATTTGAGGGAGTACCGTTGGCTGCCGAATGTGGCGGCAGCTTTGGAGGACGGGCCTGGGTCGGCTGGCGACCCGTTACGGATGTCGACGACGACCCCTTACGTTGGACATTGGATTAGAATATTTCTAAAGAAGACTTCTGCTCGTCGTCCGCAGGTATCCCGATGCCCGCCCTCTTTTCCATCTTCCATCCGGCCCGCCGCAGGTTCGACGACCTTAGCGCACAGGAGGTTCTGTCCCTCGCAATCCTCGCCGAAGAGGAGGACGGGCGCATCTATGCCGCCTACGCCGCCAATCTGATCGAGCAGTTTCCTGCCTCGGCAGCGATGTTCGATGCCATGGCAGCGGATGAGAACGAGCATCGGCGCGTCTTGCTCGACCTCTATGTTCGCAAATTCGGCTCCACGATCATCCCCATCCGCCGCGAACATGTCGAAGGCTTCTACGCACGGCGTCCTCTGTGGCTGGTGAAGTCCCTCCCATTGGAGCGCGCACGAGCCGAGGCCGCCGACATGGAGCGGCAGGCCGAAGCCTTCTATCGGCTGGCCGCCGCGCGCAGCACCGACGCCGAGACGCGAAAGCTCCTTGGAGACCTTGCCGCCGCGGAAGCTACGCATGAGCGCAAGGCCATGACATTGGAGGAGGGCCTAACGACCAGCGACGAAGGTCACGCGGAAGCTGACCACGCCAAGCGCCAGTTCGTTCTGACTTGGGTTCAGCCGGGACTTGCGGGCCTGATGGACGGCTCCGTTTCGACACTGGCCCCGATCTTCGCAACCGCATTTGCCACGCAGAATCCGTGGACGACCTTCCTGATTGGTCTGTCGGCTTCAGTCGGTGCCGGCATTTCCATGGGTTTTACCGAAGCGGCGCACGACGACGGCAAGCTTTCCGGCCGCGGTGCGCCGTGGAAGCGGGGGCTGGCGTCTGGCATCATGACCACGCTCGGCGGGCTCGGCCATGCTCTGCCCTACCTTATCCCCCATTTCTGGACCGCAACGGTCATCGCGCTCTGCGTCGTCTTCGTCGAGCTATGGGCCATCGTGTGGATACAGAACCGCTACATGGAGACCCCGATAGGGCGAGCCATGTTCCAGATTATCCTCGGCGGACTGCTCGTGTTGGCGACGGGCATTCTGATTGGCGGTGCTTGAGCGCCCAAGCCACCTGTTGCTTCCTTGCCTACAGAAAACCCGCCCCGGCGGAGGCCGGCGCGGGTTGTACTGTCGCTGGCAGATACGAGCGGGAGGCCGCTTTGCGCAGCCAGCCCTCCCGCACAATCTCAGCGGCGGTTCTCGAGGGTCGTCTTGGCGTCGAGGCGCTTGGAGGCCGGCGGGGTGTAGTCCGGCTGCTGGGTGGCGCAGGCGGCGAGGCCGAGCGCGACGAGGCTCAGGATGAGGATGCGGCTGGCGCTTTTCATGTGTGGAGATCCCGTTGACCGCGACATGCGGTTGCATCGTCTTTCCGCTTGTGAAACGACCGCGTCAAGAGTGTGACGATGGGAGCTTTATGTCCCTGCGTCATGCTTGAATCGGTCGAAACTTGTTCACCCCGTCTTTGCGGCGTTTCGGAGCCCGTCCGGCGCCAGGATTGAAGCGTCATGACCCCAGCCGCCCGGATCAGCGCCGCCATCGAGGTGCTCCAGGATATCGTCGAGCGCCGCCGGCCTGCCGCCGATTCGCTCAAGGACTGGGGCCTGTCCCGCCGCTTCGCCGGCTCGAAGGATCGCGCCGCGGTCGCCTCGCTGGTCTATGACGCGCTCCGGCGCAAGTCTTCCTCCGGCTATGCGATGGCCTCGGAGACGCCGCGTGCGCTCGTCCTCGGAATGCTCGCCGGCCTGCGCGGCCTCGGCGTCGCCGAGATCGCGGCGCTCTGCTCAGGCGAGAATCACGCGCCCCAGCCGCTGAGCGACGACGAGACCGCGCTGCTTACCGCCTTCTCGGTCGAGGGGGCGCCCGAATGGGTGCAGGCGGACGTCCCGGAATGGCTCTGGCCGTCGTTCCATAAGGGCTTGGGTGAAGCTGCCATCGCCGAGGGCGAAGCGCTCGCCGCCCGCGCGCCGATCGACCTGCGCGTCAACCGCCTCAGGGCCGGCAGGGATGCCGTGCTGAACGACCTCGCCCATCTCCAGCCGGAGCAGGGCCCCTGGTCTCCCGACGCCCTGCGCTTCCAGCCCGGCCATGATGGCCGCGGCCCGTCGTTGCAGACCGAGCCCGGCTTCTTCGCCGGCGCCTTCGAGATCCAGGACGAGGGCTCGCAACTGGTGACGCTGCTGGCCGGCGCCCAGCCCGGCCAGACCGTGATCGATCTCTGCGCCGGGGCAGGGGGCAAGACGCTGGCATTGGCCGCGCTGATGGCCAATCGCGGTAGCCTTTACGCCACCGATCTCGACAGCCGTCGCCTCGCGCCGCTGCATGACCGGCTGGCCCGCTCGGGGGCGAGTATCGTCGAAGTCCGCATTCCCCGCTCGCGCGGCCACGAGCCCTTCGCCGATATCGCTGGCCAGGTCGATCTCGTTCTGGTCGATGCGCCCTGCACCGGCTCCGGCACCTGGCGGCGCAACCCCGATGCGAAATGGCGCGTGCGCCCCGGCGCATTGGCCGAACGCATCAAGGACCAGGCTGAGGTTCTGGCGCGCGCCGCGAGGCTGGTGAAGCCCGGCGGCCGCATCGCCTACATCACCTGCTCGGTGCTGCCGGAGGAGAATGACGAGGCGATCCGCGCCTTCCTCGGTAAGCATCCGGGCTTCTCCGCCATCGCGCCGATCGACGTGCTCAAGGGGGCCGAGAGCGACTTCTCGCTGCTCGCCCGCTTTGGCACGGCCTATGGCCTGCAGCTCTCGCCGCGCCGCACCGGCACGGACGGGTTCTATCTGGCTTGCCTCCAGCGCGGGGACTGAGGCTGTCGCGGGCGTTGCACGCGCCCGCGCGATCCATTAACGGAACGCGATGACGAGCGCTCAGCCCCATCACGACTCCATCCTTATCATCGATTTCGGCTCGCAGGTGACCCAGCTCATCGCGCGGCGCATCCGCGAGATCGGCGTCTATTGCGAGATTGCCCCGTTCCAGTCGGCGGCCGATGCCTTCGCGCGCATGAAGCCGAAGGGCGTGATCTTCTCCGGCGGCCCGGCCTCGGTGCCGGACGAGGGCAGTCCGCGCGCTCCCGAAGCGGTCTTCAGCGCCAACATCCCGCTGATGGGCATCTGCTACGGCCAGCAGACCATGGCACATCAGCTTGGCGGGAAGGTCGAGGGCGGCCACGCCGCCGAGTTCGGCCGCGCCGATGTCGAGATCCTGGCGTCCTCGAAGCTGTTCGAGGGCGTCTGGGAGAAGGGCGCGCGCTATCCCGTCTGGATGAGCCATGGCGACCGCGTCACGGAGCTGCCCGCGGGCTTCTCGGTCAAGGCGACCTCGGAGAACGCCCCTTTCGCGGTGGCGAGCGACGAAGATCGCCGCTTCTACACCACCATGTTCCACCCCGAGGTGGTCCACACCCCGGATGGCGGCAAGCTGCTGCGCAATTTCGTCGTCGAGATCTGCGGTTGCAAGCCGGACTGGAGCATGTCGGCCTATCGCTCCGAGATGCAGAAGAAGATCCGCGAGCAGGTCGGCACCGGCCGCGTCATCTGCGGGCTCTCCGGCGGCGTCGACTCGGCGGTGGCGGCGGTCCTGATCCACGAGGCGATCGGCGACCAGCTCACCTGCGTCTTCGTCGATCATGGCCTGATGCGGATGAACGAGGCCGAGGAGGTCGTCCGCCTGTTCAGGGATCACTACAACATCCCGCTGGTCCATGTTGAGGCCGAAGAACTTTTCCTTACCGAGCTCGCAAAGTGTGGCGCCGATCCCGAAGCCAAGCGCAAGACCATCGGCCGGCTCTTCATCGATGTCTTCGATGCAGAGGCGGCCAAGCTCGGCGGCGCCGATTTCCTGGCGCAGGGCACGCTCTATCCCGACGTGATCGAGAGCGTCTCCTTCTCCGGCGGCCCTTCGGTGACGATCAAGAGCCACCACAATGTCGGCGGCCTGCCCGAGCGCATGAAGATGAAGCTCGTCGAGCCGCTGCGCGAATTGTTCAAGGACGAGGTTCGCGTGCTCGGCCGCGAACTCGGCCTGCCCGAGGCCTTCGTCGGCCGTCACCCCTTCCCGGGGCCGGGTCTCGCGATCCGCTGCCCCGGCGAGATCACCAAGGAGAAGCTCGACATCCTGCGCAAGGCGGATGCGATCTATCTCGACGAGATCCGCAAGGCCGGCCTCTACGACGTGATCTGGCAGGCCTTCGCCGTGCTGCTGCCGGTGCGCACCGTCGGCGTGATGGGTGACTATCGGACGTACGACCATGTCTGTGCCCTGCGCGCGGTGACCTCGGTCGACGGCATGACGGCGGATTTCTATCCCTTCGACATGAATTTCCTCGGCCGCGCCGCGACCCGCATCATCAACGAGGTCAAGGGCATCAACCGCGTCGTCTACGACGTGACTTCGAAGCCCCCCGGCACGATCGAGTGGGAGTGATTGGCGCGGCAGCGCGATCGACTCGGATCGCACTCTAAGCTGACGCACGGAGCGCTGATATCAAATCCACCCGCTTCGGCCGATGATCTCGGCCCATGGCGGGTGGATTTGTCATTTGAGCCATCATGACGCCTGCCGGCGTTTGCCTCTCCGAAACGACTGGCGGGCAAGATGGCGGCCTGTTCTCCGGAGGTGGCTGTGGAAACGTCGCTCTATCTGCCCGTCAAGCGTTTCCTCGAAGGGCTCGGCTACACCGTGAAGGGAGAGATCGGGCCTTGCGACCTCGTCGGGCTTCGCGAGAGCGACCCTTCCGTCGTGGTGATCGGTGAGCTGAAGATGAGCTTCAATCTGGAACTCATCTTGCAGGGCGTAGACAGGCTCAGTCTCGGCGATGAGATCTGGCTCGCGGCCCAGCTGTCCGCCCGGGGCAAGGGGCGTGAAAGCGATCCGCGCTACCGCAATCTCTGCCGGCGCCTTGGCTTCGGCTTGCTCGGCGTTTCCAAGAGCGGTGACGTGGCGGTCCTCGTATCGCCGGCAGCGCCCACGCCGCGTAAGGATCCGCGGCGCCGCTCGCGGCTGGTGGACGAGCACAAGCGCCGCCAGGGCGACCCGGCCATGGGCGGCGGCACGCGCAAGCCCATCATGACGGCCTATCGCCAGCAGGCGCTGGCTTGCGCGGCAGCAATGGCGGCAGAGCCGAAACGGCCGCGCGATCTCAAGCCCTCCTGTCCCGATGCCCAGAAGATCCTCCACCGCAACGTCTATGGCTGGTTCGAGCGCTCCGGGCGCGGTGTCTACGCACTGACCGAGGCCGGTCGCGGCGCCTTGGCTGCGTGGCACGCTCAGGTTCCGGCGAGCCCGGAAGCGGCGGAACTCGCGGCCTGAGCACGGCCATCCCCTTGCCACGGCTGCGCCTCAACGCGATCGTAGAGCCTCCGGCGATTGTTCGGATGGCCTGAAAGGGGTTGTGATGATGGCGCAGAAACTTCTGGCCGCTGGGGTCTTGTCGTTGGCCGCCTTGACGCTGGCCGCTTGCCAGAGCGATGCGCAGCAGGCGCCGATGGGAACCGCGCCAGGTTTGCCCGGCGCGTGCAGCGAGGATGCGGCTGAGACGTTGGCGGGTAAGGCCCGTGTCAGTGATGCCGAAGCCCAGCAGATCACCGGTGCGACGATCGTGCGGCAGATTCGTCCTGGGCAGGGCGTGACGATGGATTACCGCAAGGAGCGGGTGACCATCGAGACCGATCCGAAGTCCGGCAGGGTTATCCGGGCCTATTGCGGCTAGGCGCGATGTGGGGGCGTTTCCGAGCCTTCGGCGACCGCTGATGCCGTCATCGCGGGGCTAATGCTCCAAACGAAAAAACCGCCCGAAAGGGCGGTTCTTCAAAGCGAAATCAGATCGAGAGGCAGGGCCTCACTTGATCTTGGTTTCCTTGAACTCGACGTGCTTGCGCGCGACGGGGTCGTACTTCTTCTTCGACATCTTCTCGGTCATCGTGCGCGAGTTCTTCTTCGTCACGTAGAAGAAGCCGGTGTCGGCGGTCGAAAGCAGCTTGATCTTGATCGTCACGGCCTTGGCCATGGGTCTATCCTCGAACCATGCGGGCCGATGGCCCTCGGAAAAGAAAATGGCCGGGCGAGCCCGGCAAACCGTCAGCGCGGGGAATGCCGCAAAGGGCCGGCGAAGTCAAGGAAGAATAGCTTCGCGGCGCGAAGGACACCTCAAAGCTCCTCGCGCACGAAGCTGCCACGCTTCTCCCAATAGAACGGGACGGACAGCCAGGGCGCGAAACCGCCCTCGATCCGGGCCTCGACCTCCTGGATGATCACCTTGGTGATGGTCGGCAGGTCCAGCTCCTTGGCCTCGTCGAAATCGACCCAGACCAGATCCACCAGCTCCGAATCGGGGCCGATGATGCCGTCGATCCGCTTGGCGACGGCGGAGGCGTCGATCGCGAAGAAGCGGGTGTCGAATCGCTTCGGCCGGCGCGGCGGCGTGATCGCGCGCGCGACGAAGGTCACCGCCGAGAGATCGGGATAGATGCCCTGCGCGGCGAAGTCGGTCCAGCTTCCGGGCGGCGGGGCATCCGGCGCGCCGAACTCGTCGGAGCCGAAGAGCAGGCCGGTCTCCTCGAAGGTCTCGCGGATCGCGGCCATCGCCAGCGCACGCGCCTTGCCGGCGCTGGGGCGCAGGCAGCGCTTGCCGAGCCGGTCCTCGCAGATCTGCGGCACGGCACCGGTCGCGACCATCTGCCGGTCGCCGGCATCGACGCGCCCGCCGGGGAAGACATATTTGCCCGGCATGAACTTGTGGCTCGCGTGGCGCTTGCCCATCAAGACCTTGGGGCGCGCGAGACTGCGATCCAGGATCATCATCGTCGCGGCGTCCTTGGGACGCTGATTGGCTGTGGTGCGCGCCCGCTCGGCCTGGGTCAGGGTGACGGTGTGGTCGGTCATGAACGTGAATCCGAAGGGGGCAGGGGCTGGCGCTCGGGCCGGTCAGGCACGCCGCCGAAGCCATGCATGCGCACGGCCCATTGCAGGCCGACGACGCCGCCCTTCACGGGCTGCATCAGCGCGAAGGACAGGATGATGGTGAGAAGCGGCCAGACGGTCATGTGCAACCACATCGGCCAGTCCGCGAATTTCTCGGCCAGCAGCAGGCCACCGACGATGATATGGCCGACGATGGTGATGACGATATAGGGCGGCAGGTCGTCGGCGCGCTGGTGATGCAGGTCCTCGCCGCAGGCCTCGCATCGATCGACAGGCTTCAGGAAGGCGCGGAACAACCGGCCTTTGCCGCAATGCGGGCAACGCCCCCTCAGGCCGCGCGCAACCGCCTGGCGCCAGTCGCGCGCGTCGAGATGCCCGTCCGCGCTGTGGATCTGGACGCCCATCACCGCCTCTTGCCGGGCTTGCTCTTGCCCGACTTGCCTTTGCCGAAGCCGTTCCCGCCGGGCTTGCCCTTCTTGCCGAAGCTCGCCGCCGGCCGGCTCGTTCCGAACGGGACCGCACCGCCGCGCCGCCTGCCGCCGCCCGTGGGCACTTTCCGCCCAGGCGAGAGGATTTCGAAGCGCAGGGCGCCCGCGACAGGGGCGGCCTCGACCAGCTTGACATGGACCCGGTCGCCGAGGCGCCAGCTCTCGCCGGTGCGCTCGCCGATCAGGGCATGGGCCGCCTCGTCGTAGCGATAGTAGTCGCCACCGAGCGTCGAGGCCGGGACGAAGCCGTCGGCGCCTGTGCCGTCGAGCTTCACGAAGAGCCCGGCCCGGGTGACGCCACCGATGCGCCCGTCGAAGCTCGCGCCGATCTGGTCGGCGAGGAAATGCGCGATCAGGCGGTCGGTGGTCTCGCGCTCGGCCGCCATGGCGCGCCGCTCAGCCGCCGAGATGCGGGTCGCGACCTCGCGCAGCTCCGCGAGCGCGGTGCTCTTCGGCAGGCCGTCATCGCCGAGCTTCAGCGCCGTGATCAGGGCGCGATGCACGATCAGGTCGGCATAGCGCCGGATCGGCGAGGTGAAATGCGCGTAGCGGCGCAGGTTGAGGCCGAAATGCCCGTAATTCTCGGCGACGTACTCGGCCTGGGCCTGCGTGCGCAGCACGACCTCGTTGATCAGGGTCTCGTTCTCCGAGCCTTTGATCATGCCGAGGATACGGTTGAACAGCACGGGCCTCAGCGCCCCGTCCTGCGGCAGCTTGATGCCGATCGAGGCGAGGACTTCGCCGAGTGCTCGCATCTTCTCCAGCGAGGGCTCGTCATGGCAGCGATAGATCAGCAGGCTGCCGGCCTTCTCCAGCGTCTCGGCCGCCGCGACATTGGCGAGGATCATGAATTCCTCGATCAGCCGGTGCGCCGCGAGCCGGTCCGGCACGATGACGCGGTCGACCGCGCCGTCGGGCTTCAGGATCAGCTTCCGCTCGGGCAGGTCGAGTTCGAGCGGCTGGCGCTGGTCGCGGGCGCGCGCCGCCACGCCATAGGCCGCCCAGAGCGGCATCAGCACGCTCTCGCGGATCGGCGCGGTCTTCTCGTCGGGGCTGCCGTCGATCGCGGCCTGGGCCTGCTGGTAGGAGAGCTTCGCCGCCGAGCGCATCAGCACGCGGTGGAAGGAATGGCTCTTCTTCGAACCGTCGGCCTTGAGCACGAGCCTGACGGCAAGTGCCGGGCGGTCCTCGTGCTCGCGCAGCGAACAGAGATCGTTCGAGATCCGCTCCGGCAGCATCGGCACGACGCGGTCGGGGAAATAGACCGAGTTGCCGCGCTCAAGCGCCTCGCGGTCGAGTGCCGAATGGGGCGTCACATAGGCCGCGACATCGGCGATGGCGACGGTGACGATGAAGCCGCCGGGATTGGCTGGGTCCTCGTCCGGCACGGCATGGACCGCGTCGTCATGGTCCTTGGCGTCAGCCGGGTCGATGGTGACGAGCGGCAGCGCGCGCCAGTCCTCGCGGCCCTTCAGGCTGGCAAGCGGCGCATTCGCCGCTTCCTGAAGCGCTGCCGGCGGGAATTCATGCGGGATGCCATGGGCATGGATCGCGATCAGGCTGACCGCACGCTCCGACTTGATCGAGCCCAGCCGCTCGCGCACATGCGCCTCGGGCGGGCCGAAGCGGCTCTCGCGGCGCAGATTGACCGAGACGAGATCGCCGTCCTGCGCCTCGGCCGTGCGGCCCTTCGGAATGATGGCCTCGCGGCCCAGCGCCTTCTTGTCGATCGGGACCAACCGGCCGGAGCCGTCGGGCAGGGCGCGGAAGATGCCGAGCACGGCGGCCCGGGCCTTGCCCATCACCTTCAGCACGCGGCCGGAATACCCGAAGCCCTCGACGCCGCGCAGCCGCGTCAGCTTGAGAATGACATGGTCGCCGACGCCGGGCGCCGGCGCTGCCGACTTGTCCTTGCGCCGCCCTTCGCGGGTGCGCTCGATCAGGATCTGCGGCGGCGGGCCGTTCTCGTCCGCGTCCCATTCCAGTGGCTGGGCGACGAGGTCTCCCTCGCGGTCGCGGCGCTTGATCTCGGAGAGCAGCACGGGCGGCAGCGCGCCGCGCGGATGGACCGGGCGTTCCTTGCCGTCGCCGCCGATCTCGCCTTCCTCCGCCAGCTCCTTGAGCAGGCGCTTCAGCCAGATCTTGCCGCCGCCATCGAGCCCGAAGGCCTTGGCGATCTCGCGCCGGCCGACCTCGCGGCCGGCAGCGCGCTCCTCCTCGATGAAGTCGAGAATGGCCTCGCGGCTCGGATCAGGAACGGACACGGCCGGTACTCGGGGCGTTGGGCAGGGAAAAGCGTGACACGCCGCCTGTCTGCCACGGCTTGCGGCCATGCGCCAGCATTAGCCGCTTGAAAGCAAGAAGGGCAGCCCTTGCGAGCTGCCCTTCCATTGCCGAACCGCGATCCGGCGAACCGGATCTGAAGGTGCGAAAACTCACGCGGAATAGAAACCCCAGCAAGAAGAGGTCCAGGTCCGCCCGCCTTGCACCAGCGGTTGATGACAATGAGACACTGGATCACCTCCTTTCAGTTGTTACCGACAAGAAGGAGGCTAAGGCGATTCTGCAGTCGTCGTAAATGCCAAAAAATGCGCTGGATGAGCACAGCGCAAGTCGCGTTCTGGGCCGTAAAAATATGAGCCGGCTCTTGCGTTGCACAGCAATGAGGCAGGGAAGTCTACCGTAAAGGCAGGAGTCGCGAGGCGTTAGCCGTGCAACTTCAGCCCCTTGATGATCTTGTCGATCTCCTTGCGCTCGGCATGGAGCCCAAGGCCGACGAGATCGAGCGCATCCGTCGCCACCGCCGCGACGGCGGCGCGGTTGTCGCTATCATTGCCGGTTGCGAACAGTTCTTTGGTATAGAGATGCGGCCGGACACCGCGCTCCTGTGCCCGTTGCAGCACGTTCGTAAGCTCGGCACCGCTCGCGGCGAAGATCAGGACAGGCTGGCGGATCAGGGGCCCGTAGAAGCGGCCGGACGCATCCTGATAAGGTTCGCCTGCGAGTTCGGGGGCGGTTCCGACGAGCCCGCCGGCGAGGAAGCTTGCGACATTGAGTTTTTGCCAGGTTGCGAGATCATCGCGAACCACGATGGCGATCTTGGTATCGTAACGCATGGATGCATCGCTAACCGAGGCCGGCAAGGCCAGTCTTGAACGATCGTGCGGGCCTGAGCCGGATTGGGTCCGGCTCGGCACCGGCGCGGACGGCATCGAGCGCATGGAGGCGTTCTTCCGAGGCTATGCCTATGATCCACACCGCCACGACACCTATGCCTTCGGGCTGACGCTGTCCGGCGTGCAGTCCTTCGACTATCGCGGCGCGCGGCGCGACAGCCTCGGTGGCCACGCCATCGTCCTGCATCCCGACGAGGTCCATAACGGCCGCTCCGGCATCGAGGGCGGCTTCCGCTACCGCATGCTCTATGTCGAGCCGCACCTGATCCGGCGGGCGATGGGCGAGTGCGGCCGGGCTTTGCCGTTCGTATCCACAGCCGTTTCGCAGGAGCCTCGGCTCGTCTCCGCGATCGCCCATGCGCTGCGCGATCTCGACCAGCCGCTCGATCCATTGGCGGCAGACGATCTGGTCGAAAGGCTGGCGCAGGCCTTGTTCGCGCTCGATCCTTCCGCCGGAAACGCTCGCCCCTCCCGGCTCGACGTCTTCGCACTGGAGCAGGCGCGCGATTATCTCGATGCCCACGCGACGGAGGCCGTCGATTCCAGCCGGCTGGAAGCCATGACCGGGCTCGACCGCTTCGCCCTGGCGCGCCAGTTCCGCGCCGCTTTCGGTACCAGCCCTTATAACTACCTCGTGATGCGCCGCCTCGATCGCGCCCGCCGGATGCTGACGCAACACATCTCTCTGGCCGATGCGGCCTTCGCCTGTGGCTTCGCCGATCAAAGCCATCTCACCCGCCAGTTCCGTCGCGCCTATGGCGTTACGCCGGGGCGCTGGCGGGCTCTGCAACGGCAAATCCGGGCCTGAGACCTGCGCCCAGCCCGCTTGCCCCGCCCGCCGCCTCCATGCTTGAAGCAGCGAAAGCCGGCTTTGCGGAGTGTCTGAGATGCAGCTTGGAGTGATCGGCCTCGGCCGTATGGGAGGCAACATCGTGCGCCGGCTGATGCGCGCCGGCCATGAATGCGTGGTCTATGATCGCGATCCGAAGCCGGGCGAGGCGCTCGCCGCCGACGGGGCGGTTGTTGCCGCCGACCTTAAGGACATGGTCGCCAAGCTCAAGGCGCCCCGCGCCATCTGGGTGATGCTCCCGGCCGGCAAGATCACCGAGGCGACGCTGGCCGAACTCGCCGGTCTCGTCGACGCTGGCGACACGCTGATCGACGGCGGCAATGCCTTCTGGAAGGACGATGTCCGCCGCGGCAAGGAGCTTGGGGCCAAGGGTATCCACTATATGGATATCGGCACCTCCGGCGGCGTCCACGGGCTCGATCGTGGCTATTGCCTGATGATCGGCGGCGACAAGGCAGCCTTCGACCGGCTTGAGCCGATCTTCGCGACGCTGGCGCCCGGCAAGGGCGAGATCGAGCCGACCAAGCATCGCGAGGGCCGCAACCCGACGAGCGAGCAGGGCTATCTTCATTGCGGCCCAACCGGCTCCGGCCATTTCGTCAAGATGATCCATAATGGCATCGAATACGGCATGATGCAGGCTTTCGCGGAAGGCTTCGACCTGCTGCGCAATGCCTCGGCCAAGGAAGGCCTGCCGGCCGAGTACGGCTTCGATTTCGACGTGGCCGAGATCGCCGAGGTCTGGCGCCGCGGTTCGGTCGTCACCTCCTGGCTGCTCGACTTGACGGCCGAGGCGCTGGCCGCCGACGAGGAGCTCTCCTCCTATACCGGCAATGTCTCGGATTCCGGCGAGGGCCGCTGGACGGTCGATGCCGCCGTCGAGACCGCGACCCCGGCAGAGGTGCTGACCTCGGCCCTGTTCGCCCGCTTCCGCTCGCGCGTCGACCACACCTTCGGCGAGAAGATCCTCTCCGCCATGCGTGCCGGCTTCGGCGGCCATGTCGAAGCCAAGAAGCAGGGCTGAAGCGGTGGCAGAGGCAGCAAGCGGCGAGCGCCCGGCCGTCATCGTCGTCATGGGCGTCGCGAGCTCGGGCAAGACCTCGCTCGGCGAGCGGCTGGCGGAGCGCCTCGGCTGGCCGTTCCGCGACGCCGATTCCTTCCACCCGACCGAGAACGTCGCCAAGATGGCCGGCGGCACGCCGCTCAACGATGACGACCGCAAGCCCTGGCTTGCGGCCATCGCCGCCTGGATCGACGATCTCCGGGCCAAGGGCGAACACGGCATCGTCACCTGCTCGGCGCTGAAGCGCGCCTATCGGCAGGTGATCGTCGGCGACCGGCCGGATGTCGCTCTGGTCTATCTCAAGGGCTCGCGCGAATTGATCGGCCGGCGGATGGCCGCCCGCCAGCACCATTTCATGCCGCCGGCCCTGCTCGACAGCCAGTTCGCCGCGCTGGAGGAGCCGGGCGACGACGAGAAGCCGCTGGTCGTCTCGGTCGAGGACAGCAAGGACGCGATCGTGCAGGACGTGGTCGAGCGG
The DNA here is from genome assembly GCF_024655635.1 of Allobosea sp. 47.2.35. Taxonomy (GTDB): domain Bacteria; phylum Pseudomonadota; class Alphaproteobacteria; order Rhizobiales; family Beijerinckiaceae; genus Allobosea. The sequence goes on from NZ_JANLGI010000002.1 coordinate 278,987, forward strand.
CTCGGCCTCTGACCATCTGCCTCACGTCACCTCGAACCAGCTCCACAGCCCGAGATCGAAGCGCTCCAGCACCGTTGACGAGATCAGCCAGCGGCCGGGATTGTCGGCGATGAAGGCGATGTGCAGCTTCTTGCGCTCGGGAATCTGCACGGTATCGAGGAAATAGTTCTCCCAGCCGTCGTCGAGCGGGTGCAGCAGCCGGAAGCTATGGCCGTGGACATGGAACGGCTGGATGAAGGCGGTCCGGTTGTCGATCGCCATCACGATCGGCGTGCCGCGCTTGACGCTGAACAGCGGCTTGCCCTCGAAGGAGCCCGTCCCGCCATTGATCCGCCAGGGACTGGCGAGGTCGAGCCCGGTGAAGTCGAGCTTCTGGTCTTCGGTCAGCTTGGCGCCGCCCTCGATGACAAGTTCGGGGCGAAGCGCGTCCTGCATCCGCACGCCGAGCGGCAGGGCCGGGTTGAGTTTCAGGGCGGGCGCGGCGGCCGGCGGCACCTGTGGCTGTCCCGCCGTCACAATCCGCACCAAAGGCAGCCCGCCGCCGATCAGGGCGCTGACATTGACGGCGGCCCCGACCTCGATCGGCAGGTCGAGGATCACGTCGTAGCGCGTGCCCGGCGCGAAGGGCAGTTGCGAGCGTACGGGCTCGAAGCTCTCGGTCGGCTGGCTGTCGACGGCGATGACAGTCGCCTTTCCGCCGTCGAACCGCAAACGCATGATCCGGGCATTGCAGGCATTGGCGAGCCTGAGGCGGATGCGTGCACCCGGCCGGGCGGTGATCGGCTGCGGCGGTGAGCGGCCGTTGACGGTGAGCCAACTGCCGAGGCGCCCGGCCGAGGCCGAGGCATTGCCCTGCAGCACGAAGGGCTGGATCGCCTGGTCGTCGCCGATGAGCCAGTCGGTGACGAGCACGGGCAGGTCGAGATCGACGGCGGGCGGCTCCTTCTCCTCGACGATGACGAGTCCGCTCAGGCCCCGGCCCGCCGGTTCGGACGAGATACCGGCCCGGAGCGGGCGATAGAGCAGGGTGCCCGAATCTTGCGGCGTGATCCGGAACTCGCCGGTTTCTCCGGGCGCGATCGGCGGGCGCGTGAAGCTGGCGGCGCCGTCGCGTTCGGCCTCGCCACGCAGACCGTACCAATGCAGGTCGAGCGGAGCCGTCGTCCTGTTCTCGAGCTTCACGGCCAGCGTTTCGCCCTGCTTGATTCGCAGGGGCGGGGCCGGCGTCGCGCCATCGAAGGACCAGATTTCCGTATCGACCGGCGGCGAGGGGCGTAGGCGCGCCTTCGCAGGGCTGGCGACGAGCGATTGCCGCTGCGGCTCGCCTGCCGGCTTGGCGGTCGGGGTGGGAGCTTGCGCGAAACCTGCCGACGGCGCGATCAGGCAGGTGCCGCCGAGCCCCGCCAGCATATGGCGGCGCGTGAGCGAGGGGCGGGCGGCGGCGGGCGGCTTCGTCATGGTCTATCGCATAATCCGGCCGGCCGGTTCTGGCGAGAGCCGGCCCAGCCCCGGCTTCGAAAAGCGCTGCGGGCGGCCTGTTTTGCAGAACCGTCATTTTTTTGCTGCATGGCCCGGCCGAAATGCGTATAGGCCTGCGGCTTGACGATGGCCGCGCTGCGTTTGCTCGCGCGCAGCGCTATCGGCCGGCGGGCGTGGCGGAATTGGTAGACGCACTGGTTTTAGGTACCAGCGGCGAAAGTCGTGGGGGTTCGAGTCCCTCCGCCCGCACCATCGGTCTAGTTTTTCGCGAGCGCGGCGGCGGTCGGAACCGGCGTCGCGCTTTGGACATTGAGACGTAAACGAGCTGTTGGCGGTAGAAAAATGAACGTGACCGAAACCCTGTCCCAGGGCCTCAAGCGCGAATTCCAGGTGGTGCTGAACGCCGCCGACCTGAAGACCAGGCTCGATGGCAGCCTCCAGGACCTGCAGGGCAAGGCCAAGATCAATGGCTTCCGCCCGGGCAAGGTGCCGGTCGCGCATCTGCGCCGCCTCTATGGCCGCTCGGTCATGTCCGACGTGCTGCAGAACGCCGTCAACGAGGCGAACCAGAAGATCGTCGCTGACAACAACCTGAAGCTCGCCTTCGAGCCGCAGATCCGCTTCCCCGAGAACAAGGAAGAGATCGAGGCCGCGATGGAGGCCAAGGGCGATCTCGCCTTCACCGTCGCGCTTGAGGTGCTCCCGAAGATCGAGCTCGCCGACCTCTCGGACGTCTCGCTGGTGAAGCCGGTCGCCGAGGTTCCGGATGCCGATGTCGACGCCGCGCTGCTGCGCATGGCCTCCGGCAACCGCAGCTACTCGACCAAGGGCGAGAAGGCCAAGGCCGAGAAGGGCGACCGCCTGATCATCTCCTTCGTCGGCACGCTCGACGGCGAGAAGTTCGACGGCGGCACGGGCGAGGGCATCCCGCTCGACCTTGGTGCCGGCCAGTTCATCCCGGGCTTCGAGGAGCAGCTCGAGGGCGCCAAGACCGGTGAGAAGCGCACCGTCAAGGTGACCTTCCCCGAGAACTATGCGGCCGAGAACCTCGCCGGCAAGCCGGCCGAGTTCGAGGTCACCGTCACCGACGTGCAGGGCCCGGACGCCATCAAGATCGACGACGAGCTCGCCAAGGCCTTCGGCATGGAGTCTCTCGACAAGCTCAAGGAAGCCGTGAGCGAGCAGATCGGCCGTGACTTCACCGCCCAGTCGCGCCGCAAGCTCAAGAAGGGCCTGCTCGACGCGCTCGACGGCAAGTACACCTTCGAGCTTCCGCCGACCCTGGTCGAGCAGGAGTTCGCCAGCGTCTGGAGCCAGGTCGAGGCCGACATGAAGCAGGCCAACAAGACCTTCGCCGACGAGGACACCACCGAGGACGCCGCCCGCGCCGATTACCGCAAGATCGCCGAGCGCCGCGTGCGTTTGGGTCTCGTGCTGGCCGAGATCGGCGAGCAGGCCAAGGTCCAGATCTCGGATGACGAGGTCACCCAGGCCCTGATCGAGCGCGCCCGCCAGTTCCCGGGCCAGGAAAAGCAGGTCTGGGACTTCTATCGCAAGAACCCGCAGGCTCTGGCCGAGATCCGCGCTCCGATCTTCGAGGAGAAGGTCGTCGATCATCTGCTCGGCCAGGTGAAGGTCGAGGACCAGACGGTTTCGCGCGAAGCGCTCTACGCCGACGAGGATGCCGAGGAAGCCACCGAGGCCAAGCCGAAGAAGGCCGCTGCCAAGAAGACGAAGAAGGCCGAAGCCAAGGCCGACGACGCCTCCGCCTGAGCTTTCACGGCAACCTTAACGACAGCATTTGCGCCGCCGGCCTTCGCGACCGGCGGCGCTTCCCTTTTCAGCGGCGATTGCCGTGCTTAAGTGAGTGTCTTCCTAGACGCCGCTGATTCGACATCTCGCTGGGTTCCCCAGCGCTCCACCTCAAGGACAGATCCATGCTTCGCGATCCGCTCGAGACCTACAACAATCTCGTCCCGATGGTGGTCGAGCAGTCGAGCCGCGGCGAACGCGCCTTCGACATTTATTCGCGCCTGCTGCGCGAGCGCATCATCTTCCTGACCGGCCCGGTCGAGGATTACTCGGCCTCGCTGATCGTGGCGCAGCTGCTGTTCCTCGAAGCCGAGAATCCCAAGAAGGAAATCTCCTTCTACATCAACTCGCCGGGCGGCGTGGTCACCTCCGGCCTGTCGATCTACGACACCATGCAGCTGATCCGCTGCCCGGTGACGACGGTCTGCATCGGCCAGGCTGCCTCGATGGGCTCGCTCCTGCTGACGGCCGGTGCCAAGGACATGCGCTTCGCCCTGCCGAACGCCCGCATCATGGTTCACCAGCCTTCTGGCGGTTTCCAGGGCCAGGTCACCGACATCCTGATCCATGCCAAGGAAGTCGAGAGCCTGAAGAAGCGCCTCAACGAGATCTACGTGAAGCATACCGGGCGCTCCTACGAAGACATCCACGCCGCATTGGAGCGCGATAATTTCATGACCGCCGAGCAGGCCAAGGAGTTCGGCCTGATCGACAAGGTCATGGAGCGCCGGCCGGAGACCGAGGCCTGATCGGGCGCTCGCGATCCTGTGGGTTGGCCCTGCTCATCGGAGCCCCCATATTGAATGAAGGACGGCCCCGTGTTTGCATGGGGTCGGGGGTGAGCGGACATGCGCTCCATTCTGATCCGGCTTGGGCCGGCCCTGCGTATCCGAATGTACCGGAACGGGCCGTTAACCTAATCATCGTGATCTGAGCGCTTAAGTATGACGGAGAGACGACGGCTGCATCCGCCAAGCGTGATGCGGCTCACGGCTCCCGAACTGGAGATGGACGGATGGCTAACAAGCCCGGCGGCGACTCGAAGAGCACGCTTTACTGCTCTTTCTGCGGCAAGAGCCAACATGAGGTTCGCAAGCTCATTGCGGGCCCGACCGTGTTCATCTGCGATGAATGCGTCGAGCTCTGCATGGACATCATCCGCGAGGAATCGAAATCCGCGCTGGTGAAGTCGAAGGACGGCGTGCCGACCCCCAAGGAGATCCGCAAGGTCCTCGACGATTACGTCATCGGCCAGGAGCACGCCAAGAAGGTGCTCTCGGTGGCGGTGCACAACCACTACAAGCGCCTCTCGCACGCGACGAAGCAGAACGACGTCGAGCTCGCGAAGTCGAACATCCTGCTGATCGGACCCACCGGCTCGGGCAAGACGCTGCTCGCGCAGACACTCGCCCGCATCCTCGACGTTCCCTTCACCATGGCTGATGCGACGACGCTGACCGAGGCCGGCTATGTCGGCGAGGACGTCGAGAACATCATCCTCAAGCTGCTCCAGGCCTCCGACTACAATGTCGAGCGGGCGCAGCGCGGCATCGTCTATATCGACGAGATCGACAAGATCAGCCGCAAGTCGGACAACCCCTCGATCACCCGCGACGTCTCGGGCGAGGGCGTTCAGCAGGCGCTGCTCAAGATCATGGAAGGCACCGTCGCCTCCGTGCCGCCGCAGGGCGGGCGCAAGCATCCGCAGCAGGAGTTCCTGCAGGTCGACACCACGAACATCCTCTTCATCTGCGGTGGTGCTTTCGCCGGTCTCGACAAGATCATCTCGAGCCGCGGCAAGGGCACCTCGATCGGCTTCGGCGCCAAGGTCGAGGCCCCGGACGATCGCCGCATCGGCCAGATCTTCCGTCAGGTCGAGCCCGAGGATCTGCTGAAGTTCGGCCTGATCCCCGAATTCGTCGGCCGTCTGCCAGTGCTGGCGACGCTGGAGGATCTCGACGAGCCGGCGCTGAAGACCATCCTGACCGAGCCGAAGAACGCGCTGGTCAAGCAGTATCAGCGCCTGTTCGAGATGGAGGACACCCAGCTCACCTTCACCGACGAGGCGGTCAGCCTGATCGCGCGCAAGGCGATCGAGCGGAAGACCGGCGCGCGCGGCCTGCGTTCGATCATGGAAGGCATCCTGCTGGAGACCATGTACGAACTGCCCGGCCTCGAGGGCGTCGAGCAGGTCGTGATCGGCCCCGAGGCTGTCGAGAACAAGGCCCGCCCGCTCTTCATCTATGCGGAGCGCGAGGACGAGACGAAGACGGCCTCGGCCTCCTGATCTCTCCTGCATTGCGACAACAGGACGCGCGCCCTTGGCGCGCGTTTTGCGTTTGAGATGGCATGGGCCGGTCGTGGTTTCGCGCCGCGACAGCCCTGCGTGAGATTGAACCGCCGCAAGGCGCGGTATCCGTCCTTCGTCTGCTGCAGGACAGCGGTGCATGAGCCGGATACCTCGCTTGAAAGCCGGCGAGGAAGTCTCCACTTTAGGTGCACTTGCGAGAGTCGCATGCCTCATTGGGTGCGATGCGCGAGGGCGGAGAGGCGAATGGTCGCCTTGTCCGCTACGTCCGATCGCTCCGCCCATCTTGGGGGTCCGCCGGGCGCAACTGCAAAGGAACTGCCATGACTGGCTCGACGCCCCGCGCTCCTTTCGTCACAGGCGAGACCGGCACCTATCCGGTTCTGCCTTTGCGCGACATCGTCGTTTTTCCCCATATGATCGTCCCGCTCTTCGTCGGCCGCGAGAAGTCCATCCGCGCGCTTGAGGAAGTGGTGAAGACGGACGGGCTCATCCTGCTGGCGACCCAGAAGAACGCCGGCGACGATGACCCGCAGCCTAACGAGATCTACGAGATCGGTACGCTCGCCCGCGTGCTGCAGCTCCTGAAGCTGCCCGACTCCACCGTGAAGGTGCTGGTCGAGGGCGTCGGCCGCGCCAAGGCCTCGTCCTATTCGGCCAGTGAATCCTTCTACGAGGCCGAGGCCACCGGCCTGGCCGAGGAAGAGGGCAAGAAGGTCGAGGTCGAGGCGCTCGCCCGTTCGGTCGTCAGCGAGTTCGAGAGCTATGTGAAGCTCAACAAGAAGATCTCGGGCGAGATCGTCGCCGCGGTCACGCAGATCGACGAGCCGGCCAAGCTCGCCGACACCGTCGCCTCGCATCTGGCGGTCAAGATCGCCGATCGCCAGGGCGTGCTGGAGATCACCAACGTCGCCCACCGGCTGGAAAAGGTCCTGTCGCTCATGGAGAGCGAGATGTCCGTGCTCCAGGTCGAGAAGCGTATCCGCTCGCGCGTCAAGCGCCAGATGGAGAAGACCCAACGCGAGTACTATCTGAACGAGCAGATGAAGGCGATCCAGAAGGAACTCGGCGACGGCGAGGAAGGCCGTGACGAGCTGGCCGAGCTGGAAGAGCGCATCGCCCAGACCAAGCTGACCAAGGAAGCCCGCGACAAGGCGACGGCCGAGCTGAAGAAGCTGCGCCAGATGTCGCCCATGTCCGCGGAAGCGACCGTGGTGCGCAACTATCTCGACTGGATGCTCGGCATTCCGTGGGGCAAGAAGTCGAAGATCAAGAAGGACCTCAACGCCGCCCAGAGGGTACTCGACGACGACCATTTCGGCCTCGACAAGGTCAAGGACCGCATCGTCGAATATCTCGCCGTGCAGCAGCGTGCCAACAAGCTCGCCGGTCCGATCCTGTGCCTCGTCGGCCCTCCGGGCGTCGGCAAGACCTCGCTCGGCAAGTCGATCGCCAAGGCGACCGGCCGCGAGTTCGTGCGCATGTCGCTCGGCGGCGTGCGTGACGAGGCCGAGATCCGCGGTCACCGCCGCACCTATATCGGCTCGATGCCCGGCAAGATCATCCAGTCGATGAAGAAGGCCAAGACCTCGAACCCGCTCATCCTGCTCGACGAGATCGACAAGATGGGCCAGGACTTCCGTGGCGATCCCTCGGCGGCCCTGCTGGAGGTGCTCGACCCCGAGCAGAACTCGACCTTCAACGACCATTATCTCGAGGTCGATTACGACCTGTCGAACGTGATGTTCGTGACGACGGCGAACACGCTGAACATCCCGCCGGCCCTGCTGGACCGCATGGAGGTGATCCGCATCGCCGGCTACACGGAGGAAGAGAAGACCGAGATATCGCGCAAGCACCTGATCGCGAATGCGATCAAGAAGCACGGGCTCGACGGCAAGGAATGGTCGATCACCGACGAGGCCCTGCAGACCCTGGTGCGGCGTTACACCCGTGAGGCCGGCGTCCGCAATCTCGAGCGCGAAATTTCCAACACGGTCCGCAAGGGCGTGAAGGACATCGTGCTCGGCAAGAAGGCCAAGGTGGTCGTCGATGAGCCGCTGCTGGAAGAATATCTCGGCCCGCCGCGCTATCGTTACGGCATGGCGGAGACGGAAAACCAGGTCGGTGTCGTCACCGGTCTGGCCTGGACCGAGGTCGGCGGCGAATTGCTGACGATCGAGGGCGTCATGGTGCCCGGCAAGGGCCGCATGACCGTCACCGGCAACCTGCGCGACGTGATGAAGGAATCGATCTCGGCGGCGGCATCCTATGTCCGCTCGCGGGCCGTCGATTTCGGCATCGAGCCGCCGCTCTTCGACCGGCGTGACATCCACGTCCACGTTCCCGAGGGGGCGACCCCGAAGGACGGCCCCTCGGCGGGTATCGCGATGGCGACCACCATCGTCTCGATCCTGACCGGCATCCCGACCAATCGCGACGTCGCCATGACCGGCGAGGTCACGCTGCGGGGCAGGGTGCTGCCGATCGGCGGCCTGAAGGAGAAGCTCCTGGCGGCGCTTCGCGGCGGCATCAAGAAGGTGCTGATCCCCGAGGAGAACGCCAAGGACCTGATCGACCTGCCGAAGTCCGTCCGTGACGGGCTGGAGATCGTTCCGGTCGCGCGCATGGAGCAGGTGCTCCAGCACGCGCTGACCCGTCAGCCGGTTCCGATCGTCTGGGAAGAGGATCTCAAGGCCCCCCTGCCCAAGGGCGGGGACGAGGATGCAGCGGGCGTCGTCGCCCACTGACCTCGGGTCCCGAAAGAACCAGCCGCCGGCGCGCAAGCGCCGGCGGTTTTTGTTTGGAGCGAGGCTGGCGATTACGGCAAGGCCCGCCCATGATCATCTTGAGCCCAGGTTCACGCAGGCGAGCTTGATCAAAGAGCCATGAAACTGCGACGCATTTCAAAGCGCACGGTGAAGCCGGATCGCTGGGCGGCGTTCGATAGCCTCTCCCAGCCGGTGCGGCAGGCGCTGGCGCACGCAGCTCATCCACTGGATCCGCTCAAGCTGATAAGTGCCGGCAGCGTCGATGACGCGCTCCGCCGGATTGCCCGGCTCGATGCCGCAGCCAGACGGCGCGTCGATCGCTCCGAATAGCCAGAACTGTCGGTACTGGGATGATGGTGGGCGGTGACGGGCTCGAACCGCCGACCCTCTCCGTGTAAAGGAGACGCTCTACCAACTGAGCTAACCGCCCCACGCGGTCGCGTTTAAGGCCTCGGCTGCCGCATCGCAAGCGTTGTCGGGCAGCCCGCCCGCAAAGATCGGTCAGAGGCCGAATTCCGCCATCTTCATCGTCACCTTGCCGGTGCCATGAACACGCGCAGCCTGATCCGCCTCCGCCCTGTCCTGCGCCATGCAGGTGTCGCTGCCTGTCTCGGGCTCGTCCTCGTCACGAGGCAGGGCGCGGCGCAAACGCTCCTGCCCGATTCCTTCTTCGCTGACCGGCCGGCCTTCTCGCATCCGGAGCAGCCCGCCAAACCGGCGAGCTGCGAATCCATCGCTGCGCAGCTTCCCGATTCGATTCCCTCCGATTCGCGCGTCGACATGGCGATTGCGGGAACGGTCAGCCTCGTCCGCACGGATGGGGCACTCTGGTATGTCGCGGTGTGCGTCGGGCCGGGCGTCAGGGTTCTCTGCGTGACCTATGGCGCCGGAGAACTGAAACCCGGCGACAAAGCCGTGCTGCGCGGCGGATATAACCGCCAGGACAAGCGCCACGTCCTGCTCGATCCTTGCCTCGCATCGCCGGAAAGCGGGGAGGGCGCGGGCGAGCCCTGAGTGCCGCCGAGGATATTTTTCCCCAGATGTGATTTTGCCGGCGACACTCGCTTGACACTTCAGGTCGGGGGCAATACTCACCACGTCGCTGACGGCGAATGCCTCAGCCGCCCAGCGCGGGCGTAGCTCAGTTGGTTAGAGTGCCGGCCTGTCACGCCGGAGGTCGCGGGTTCGAGCCCCGTCGCCCGCGCCATGTATCTCTCTGAAGATGCACATCTTTTCGTAATCTCAAAAATTTTGGAATGCCTCAGTTCGGAAGCGCCGCGTTGGCAAATTCGGAACTGTGATCGCTTTCGTTCGCCGAACTATCCCCAGCGCCTCGGGAGCCTTGGCCGCCGCGGTGATCTGCGCGGGGGCGGTGGCGGCGCGCGAGTTCATCATGAGCCGCGACGCCACATCGTCAGCATCCGGCTCAGACGCGAACGTGATCGGGCGCTGCGATGTCCGCGCGAACGAAGCATTCAAGGCAAGGTTTGAGCTTAGCGCGAACCGAGCCGCCGGGAAGCAGAGGTTTCTACCGTCGCTAAGGGCATCGGTAGAGCGCCTGTCAGAACCTGCGGAGTTTCTCCTGCAATCGCGGCAACACTACGCCTCGGTTCTCAGGCAAAAAACGGTTCAAGCCGGTGACGTAAGTCTCTGGCAGGCCGTGATGTTTTGCTCCGGCGATGACGGCGTCCATATAACCCGACTTCGGTCGCCCGGGATCGCCGGAGCGGCCGATATAGATCAGCGCGCGCTTGGCGCCGCCGGGCACGATCACCGGTTGGCTGATCTTCACATAGAGCCCGCTGGCCAGTTCCTCGAACTTGTCGAGGACGCGCATGTCGCTGAGCGAACAGTCCCACAGCACGCCATGGACCTCCTCGCGGGGATCGCGGATCACCGAGGCATAGCCATCGCGGGTGACGATGAAGCGGTGCCGCGGCAAGCGGGCAGGGCCGAGCGGCTGCGCCTTCGGGCAGCGCTCAGCCATCCCGACCGGGTCCATGTTGAGGCCATAGGCGAAGTAAAGAGGCATGAGGCCCTCTAGCCTCACTTCGTCTTGTTGAACAGCTCGCGGCCGATCAGCATCCGCCGGATTTCGCTGGTGCCGGCGCCGATCTCGTAGAGCTTGGCGTCGCGCAGCAGGCGGCCGGTCGGGTAGTCGTTGATATAGCCGTTGCCGCCGAGAAGCTGGATCGCATCGAGCGCGACCTGCGTCGCCTTCTCGGCTGCGATCAGGATGGCGCCGGCCGCGTCCTCGCGCGTGGTCTCGCCGCGATCGCAGGCCTTGGCGACGGCATAGACATAGGCGCGGCAGGAATTCATCGCGACATACATGTCGGCGACCTTGCCCTGCACGAGCTGGAATTCGCCGATCGACTGGCCGAACTGCTTGCGCTCGTGGACATAGGGCATGACCACGTCGAGCGCCGCCTGCATGATGCCGAGCGGGCCGGCCGCCAGCACGACGCGCTCGTAGTCGAGGCCGGACATCAGCACGTTGACGCCGCGCCCGACGGTGCCGAGCACGTTCTCCTCCGGCACCTCGCAATCCTGGAAGACGAGCTCGCAGGTGTCGGAGCCGCGCATGCCGAGCTTGTCGAGCTTCTGGTGGGTCGAGAAACCCTTCATGCCCTTCTCGATCAGGAAGGCGGTGATGCCGCGCGGGCCAGCCTCGGGATCGGTCTTGGCGTAGACGACCAGCGTCTCGGCGATCGGGCCGTTGGTGATCCACATCTTGTTGCCGTTGAGGACGTAGCGGTCGCCCTTCTTGTCGGCGCGGGTGCGCATCGAGACGACGTCGGAGCCCGAGCCCGGCTCGGACATCGCAAGCGCGCCGACATGCTCGCCCGAGATCAGCTTCGGCAGGTATTTCCGCTTCTGCGCCTCGTTGCCGTTGCGGCTGATCTGGTTGACGCAGAGATTGGAGTGGGCGCCATAGGAGAGGCCGACCGAGGCTGACGCGCGCGAGACCTCCTCGACCGCGATGCAATGCTCGAGATAGCCCAAGCCCGTGCCGCCATGCTCCTCATCGACCGTCATGCCATGCAGGCCGAGCGCGCCCATCTCCGGCCAGAGATCGCGCGGGAACTGGTTGCTCTTGTCGATCTCCTCGGCACGCGGGGCGATCTTCTCCTGCGCGAAGGCATGGACGGTGTCGCGGATCGCGTCGGCGGTCTCGCCGAGGTCGAAATTGAACGGGCGCGGCGCGTTGGCGAGCATGAGGTCCTCCCGGATCGAACGGCGTTGCGCAGCCTGGATGCCGGCCGCTTTGCGGCGAGCTTACAGATCGGGAATGCCGGTGTCAGGCCGAGCCGAGCAGAGGGCGGTTTGCGAGGATTCGCACGGGCCGGCCTTTGGCGATGCCGGCCCATCATGCAGCGGCCGGGCTTTACCCGCCTTGCTGGCCAGAGTAGCCGGCAGGCTGAACCATGCCTGCCCGGAGTTTCCGAATGTCTCAGCCCTCGACCGTATCGCCCATATCCAACGGGGCCCTCGTCCTGCGCTACAGCGCTTTCCTCATCGGTGGCGTGATCGTCCTCAACATCGCGTTCCTGGTGCTTGAATCCTATCTCAAGCAATCGCCGGGCAGCACGGGCGCGCTGGGGCTGATCCTGATCTGGAGCGCTGCTTCATGGATGGGGCAGATCTGGTTCCGGCGCGAGCAGGCTCGCCCGCCACCCGGCCGCGCCTGGTTCGTCGCGCTGCTCTGCGCGCTCGCGACCTTCGTTCTGCAGGCCGCCTTGGTACTCGTCATCGCCGGCTCCATGCCCGGTGGCATCGCCAGCATTGCGCGCTATCGCAGCAGCGACCAGATGCTCATCGCCGGAGCGTTCATCAGCATTCTCGTGCTGGAGTTCCTGCTGATCCGCGGCGCGATCTTCTGGGGCGCCAAGGCCGAGGAGAAGCGGGCGCAGCAGCGGGCCGCCAAGGCTCAAGCCTGATCGCCACACACCTTCGGGGAGGCGAGGCGGCGCTGTCGCCCTTCGCTTCCGCCTGACAACTTCGTTCGTAGTCCAGTCGAAATCGCTGCTTCCTCCCGGAGGCAGCAGCTTGCCATGGCGTGGTCACATCCAATCGAAGGCTGTTGCATATCCTATCCGGGGGGATAGGATATGCCTCATGAGCCACGCCATGGACCCCGACATCATCAACCGCCTGCGCCGGGCACAGGGCCATCTCGGCACCGTCGTCGGGATGGTCGAGACGGGCCGGAGCGTCCCGGACGTCGTGCAGCAGCTCCAGGCGGTCGAGAAGGCGCTGGAGAAGGTCAAGTCGCTGCTGATCTTCGACCATATCGAGCACCACCTGTTCGACCATGCCCAGGCGACGACGCCCGAGGCGCGTCGTTCGATCGAAGAGCTCAAGGCCCTCACCAAATACCTCTGACGATCCGGAGCCAACCGATGTCGGATGCGACCAGCTTTCCCGCCCAGCACCAGCACGTCTTCCTCGGCAGCGAGCATGACCGGCACGAGCGCCGCACCTGGCTCGTCGTCGGCCTGACGAGCGCTACGATGGTCGCCGAGATCGTCGCCGGCACCGTCTTCGGCTCGATGGCGCTGGTGGCCGATGGCTGGCACATGTCGACCCATGCAGCCGCGCTCGGCATCGCGGCCTTCGCCTATCGCTTCGCGCGCCAGCATGCGCATGACCGCCGCTTCAGCTTCGGCACGGGCAAGCTCGGCGATCTCGCCGCCTTCGCCAGCGCCTTGCTGCTGATGCTGGTCGCCATCGCGGTCGGCTGGGAATCGGCGATGCGGCTTGCCGCGCCGGTCGCGATCGATTTCACGCAGGCGACGGCGATCGCGGTGCTCGGCCTTCTGGTGAATCTGGCAAGCGTCTGGCTGCTCCGGGATGGGCACGGCCACCATCACCATCACGGTCACACACATGGCGGAGCCGGGCACCATGGCCATGGCCACGCCCATGATCATCATGGTCACGACGATCACCACCACGACCACCATTCCCATGGCGGGCATGGCGCGGACACCAATCTGCGCGCGGCCTATATGCATGTTCTCGCCGATGCCTTCACCTCGATCCTGGCGATCGCGGCGCTGCTCGGCGGGCGGTTCTACGGCTGGGTCTGGCTCGATCCGGTGATGGGCATCGTCGGCGCGGCGGTGATCGCGCATTGGTCTGTGAGCCTTTTGCGCAGTTCGGGCGCCGTTTTGCTCGACACCGTGCCGGACGAGGCATTGGCGAAGCGTATCGGCGAGCGGCTGGCTGCCGAGGGGGCAGAGGTCGTCGATCTCCACCTCTGGCAGGTCGGGCCGGGCCATCGCAGCGCCATCGTCTCGATCGTCACGGGCGAGCCACGGCCGCCTTCGGCCTACAAAGCCCTGCTCGCGGATCTGCCGACGCTGTCCCATGTCACCGTCGAGGTGAATGCGCGTTCGGCGGCAGCCTGAATCGCGAGCGGGCCGGTTCAGCTCCCGATCACGCCCCGGCGGCGGAGCAGGACGAGGGTCAGCAGAGCGGCGGCGAGGCAGGTCAGCGCCACGAAGACCGCGCCGGCCTCCGATTCGACCCAGGGCAGGCCCTTCACGTTGATGCCGAACAGGCCGGTGATGAAGGTCGCGGGCAGGAACAGGGCCGTCAGCAGCGAGAGCACATAGAGCTGCCGGTTTGTGCGGCTGGCCGAGCGGGCGGCGATCTCGTCCTGCAACAGCCGCGCCCGATCCTGCACCGACTGGACATCGTGATGCAGGCCGTCGACGCGCTGGAGCAAGCGCGTCGCGGCGGCCTTCACGGCATCGGGCGCGCTGCGGCCGGACTGGGTCTCGGCGAAGCGGCGGAACAGCACATGCAGCCCGCTGAGCTGGCGATGCAGCCGCACTGCGGTGCGGCGGACCGCGCCGACGCGCTGCGGGCCGTCATGCAGGCGGTCGAGCAGGATATGGTCCTCGACGCTGTCGGTCTCGTCGACGAGGCGCACGACCGCATCGGTGACGTCGTCGATGATGTATTCGATGATCTGCTCGAAGAGCCCCGCAGGGCTTGCGGCCGGCTCGCCGCGATCGAGCGCTTCCGCCGTCATGCGGATCGAATGCAGGGCCTCGCGCCGGCCGGTCAGCAGGAAGTTCTCGCCGATGATCCAGCGCAGCGCGCCGACATCCTCGGATTTATCGGCGATGTCGCGGATCAGATCGTGCGAGACGCCCCAGGCGAGATTGGCGGAGTGGTCGAGCCGCTGGTGCGGCTCATGCGAGAGGAAGGCTTCCTGCGTTGCGTCCGGCAGGTCCTGCTCGGCGATCCAGCTCTGCGCCCGCGTATGGACGAGGTCGAGATGGAGCCAGACGAAGCCTTCGGCGGGAGCAAGCTCCGGCATCTCGTTGCGGGGGATGCGGGTGGGCTCTCCGTCGGCGTCGAAACGATAGGCCCAGATGATGCCGGATTGGGACTGAAGATCGCTGAGCATGCCGGGCTTCCACTGTCGCCACGGACATCTCCGGCGGCGCGGCGCCTAAGGGCGCCGCGGATATGACGGCGGCATGACAGCCGGCAAAAGGTGCCTCAGTCGCGCCCGATTGAGCCTGTGATATCGGCGCGGCGGTTATCGGCGGTGCGTGCGTTGGGAATCCGGCCGGGCGGAGCGAATTTCAGCCTGGTGCCGCCGGCGTCCTTGGGCGCGCGCAGGCCGGCGGGAGTGGGAGCGGGCGTCGGCGTCCGTGCCGCGATCCTTGGTTCGCCGCCATGCCATTTGCGTGTGCCGATGTCGAAGCGGCCCTGGCGCCAGGCCTCGAATTCGCGCTCGCTGCCGAAGAAGGCGTTGCGGTCGACGTCGCCGGTGATGCCCGGCACGCGGCCGGTGGTGGTGAACTGCCAGAACTCCCAGCGGTCGCGCTCATAGCGCTTCGCCAGCGGGGCGGCGGTCGAGCGCAGCCAGAAGGGGTAGTCGTTGAGCTCGCCCTCCAGCACGTCCTCATGGAAATTGATGTCGGTATAGATCACCGGCTTCTTGCCGGTATGCTCGCGCAGGCCCTTCAGCATCTCGTTGATCTTGGCCATGGCCAGCTCTTTCGAGATCTTGCGGGTGCATTGTGAGTCGTTCTGCCATTCGACATCGAGTACCGGCGGCAGGGCGTCGGGGTCGCGCGGGATGTGCTTCTTGATCCAGCGCACCTGATCCTTGGCGGGACGGCACCACCAGACGAAATGATAGGCGCCGCGGGCGACGCCGTGCTTCTTCGCCTCGGCCCAGTTGCGCTTGAAATTCGGATCGAGATGGTCGCCGCCCTCGGTCGCCTTGATGAAGGCGAAGCGCGTGCCGGCATCCTTGACCCGGGCCCAGTCGATCTCGCCCTGCCAGCGGGAGACGTCGATGCCCTGGATCACCTTGCGTCGCGCATCGCGGACGCCGTGATGGGGCGAGCTGTCGCCCTTCTTCGGATAGAGCGCCTGCGCCGGCTCGACGAGACCTATCATCAGCGCCGCGAAGGCGAGGGCTTTCAGCCCGATCCATCCGCTGGTCAGCTTGCGCGCTGGCATGTGTTTCTCCTGCATCACAGGTCCAGATGCGAGGAGCGTGGTTAAGCGCCGGTTAGAATTGCGGCGCAGTTGAACAATGAATTTCAGCCTTGGTTAACCGGCGCGATTCCGCCCGTCCGCTCAGTCGAGGACGGCGGGCTCGACCTGGTTGTCGATCGCCCGCATGGTCGAGGCGACGGCGGGCACGCTGCCGGGGATGCGCGCGACGGGCACGTCGCCCGGTTCCTGTGGCTCGGGGGCTGACGGGGGAGGCAGCGGCTGCTGCTGAACGGGCGCGGGCTGTGCCGGCCCCTCGCGCTTGTCCCAGCGGCGCGTGCCGATGTCATATTCGCCGCGCAGCCAGCCGGCGAACTGGCTCTCGCTGCCGAAGAAGGCGTTGCGGTCGACATCGCCACGGATGCCCGGCACGCGGCCGGTCGTGGTGAACTGCCAGAAGGCCCAGGGGCGGTTGTTGTAGCGGGTCTCCGGCAGCGCGGCGGTCGAGCGGATCCAGTAGGCGTAGTTGTTGAACTGCCCCTCCAGCACCTCGCGATGGAAGGTGATGTCGGTATAGATCACCGGCTTCTTGCCGGTGAGTTGCTCCAGCTCGGTCAGCATGAGCGCGATCTTCTCGCGGGCGAGCTCGCGATCGATCTTCTGCGGGCAGGTCCGCGAATGGCCGTTCCACTCGACGTCGAGCACCGGGGGCAGGGCGTCCGGATCGTTCGGGATCTGTTGCTTGAACCAGACCGCCTGCTCATGGGCCGGGCGGCACCAGAAGACGAAATGATAGGCGCCGCGCGGAACGCCGGCGCGGCGGGCGCCTTCCCAGTTGCGGCGGAAGGTTGGGTCGACATGGTCGCCGCCCTCGGTCGCCTTCATGTAGACGAAACGGGTGCCGGCCGCCTTGACGGCGGTCCAGTCGATCTCGCCCTGCCAGCGCGAGATGTCGATGCCATGGATCGGATACTGATGCGCCGCCGCGACGCCGGGATGCGGCCGGGCATCGCCCTTCGACGGGTAGTTGTCGAGCGCCACGCAGCCGCCGAGCGCCGCGAAAGCGGCAACGGCCAGAATGGGCAGGGCACGGAAACGGGGCATGCGGCGGGCGTTCATGTCGCGGAGAATTGCTGGGAATGCTTGACGGCCGGTTTACGTTACCAAAGTTCTGCCACCTGTCAGCCTGAACTTGGGCGGAACGAGGCTGAGCGCCCGCCTCCTGCGCGGATCGCGCCTTGCTGTCAGCGATACGGCATGCCCTATTCCATCCTAGGGGGTAGCGCATGGCCAACGAGATTCAGCCGCAGAATCATGCCCGGCCCCATGACGATCACGGCGGCTCCATCCCCGTCCTGACGCTGGGAGCGCTCGGCGTCGTCTATGGCGATATCGGCACCAGCCCGCTCTATGCGCTGAAGGAGGCCGTCCGCGCCGCCGCAGCAGGCGGCACGCTCGCGCCGCAGGCCGTCATCGGTTGCGTCTCGATGATCCTCTGGGCACTGATCCTGATCATCTCGATCAAGTACTCGCTGCTGATCATGCGGGCCGACAACCGCGGCGAAGGCGGCATCATGGCGATGCTGGCCCTGCTCAAGGCGCGTCATGCCAAGCCGGGCTCGGCACGGGCCTATGTCCTCGTGGTCGGTCTCGTCGGCGCCGCGTTGCTCTATGGCGACGGCGCCATCACGCCGGCGATCTCCGTGCTCAGCGCCATCGAAGGCCTCAAGGTCGACGCACCGTTCCTGGCACCGGCCGTGGTTCCGTTGACCGCTGCGATCCTGATGGGTCTCTTCCTGGTTCAGAGCAAGGGCACAGGTTTCATCGGCCGGCTGTTCGGGCCGGTCATGCTGCTCTGGTTCCTGATCCTCGCGCTTCTCGGCATCCGGGGCATCCTGATGGCGCCGGGCATCCTGTCCGCGATCAATCCGTTCAACGCGCTGTATTTCATCACCCATACCTCGCCGGTCGTCGGCTTCGCCGTTCTCGGGGCGACTTTCCTGGCCGTGACAGGCGGCGAGGCGATGTATGCGGATATGGGCCATTTCGGCCCGAGGACGATCCGCCTGGCCTGGTTTGCCGTCGTGCTGCCGGCACTGATGCTCAATTATTTCGGCCAGGGCGGGCTGTTGCTGATCCATCCGGAAGCGATCGAGAACCCATTTTACCAGCTCGCCCCGAACTGGGCGCATTATCCCCTGATCCTCTTCGCGACGGCCGCCGCCGTCATCGCCTCGCAGTCGATCCTCACCGGAGCCTTTTCGTTGACCCGCCAGGCCGTGCAGCTCGGCCTCTTCCCGGCGGTCCGCATCAAGCACACGGCGCATGATCAGCGGGGCCAGATCTACATCCCGATCGTCAACTGGCTCATCTGCCTGGCGACCTTGACGTCGGTCTTCGCATTCCGCTCATCCGAGGCCCTGGCCGGCGCCTATGGCATCGCGGTCTCCCTGCTGATGGCCATCACCACGGGGTTGGCGGCGCTGATCGCTCTGAAATGGGGTTTCAGCCCGATCCTTGTCGTCGCGGTCAATGGCTTCTTCCTGCTGATCGATCTCGTGTTCTTCTCCGCCAACCTGCCGAAGCTGCATGAGGGCGGCTGGTATCCGCTGGTCCTGGCGCTCGTGCTGGTGGTGGTCATGCTGACCTGGCGGCGCGGCCTCTCGCTGGTGGAGGCGGCGCGCAGCCGCCAGCGCGACCCGGAGAAGGCGTTTCTCGAGATGCTGTCGGCGAAGCCACCGGTGCGCCTGCCCGGCGCGGCGGCCTTCCTTGCCTCGGCCGCCCGCGGCGTTCCGCTCTCGCTCTCGCATTTCGTGCGCCACAACCATGCCCTGCACGAGCGGATTCTGCTCGTCACCGGCAAGCTGGAGGAAATCCCGCGCGTAGCCGATGAAAACCGCATGGAAACGATCGAGCTCGCGCCCGGTGTCACGCGGGTGATCCTGCATTTCGGCTTCATGGAGACGCCGCGCATCCCCGACGGCCTGCGTTGCGGCGTCGAGCGCGGCCTGCTGCCCGGCATCGATCTCGCCGACCTCTCCTACTATATCGGCCGCGAAACCGTGATCCCGCGTGAGGACATCGCGGGAATGGCCGTGTGGCGGGAATCCCTGTTCGCCTTCATGCAGCGCAATGCCGAGCGCTCCGCTGCTCATTTCCACGTCCCGGCTACCCAGGTCGTCGAGGTCGGCGTCGAGATCGAGATTTGAGATCTGCTGCGCTTGGGATGTGGAGCATCGGTCCGTGCTTCAGCCACCGGGCCGAGCCTCAGGCGACAACTTGTCCATCATGGCCCGGCTTCTCGGGAGTTGTGGCCGATAATCTCGGGACGGTTCCCCTGTGCCTTGGCCATGATCCATGGTTGTCTGGTTTCTGGGGACACCGGCACCGCATTCCGATGACGACAATCTCGCATGATCTCATGCTGCAACCACCTCATGTGAAAACTGGCCGATGAAGATCCGGCAGATCGAGATTTTCCGCTCCGTGATGGCGGGCGGATCGACCATCGCCGCCGCCACCGCGCTCGGCCTCTCGCAATCGGCGGTCAGCCGGCAGCTCACGCAGCTCGAGGAGGAGCTCGGCTTCGAGCTCTTCGAGCGCAGCAAGGGCCGCCTGCTGCCGCGGCCGGAGGCTTTCGCCCTGATGGACGAGGTCGGCGAGCTGGCCTCGCTGGTCGCCCGGTTGAAGCGCTATACCGAGGACCTGCGGGCCGGGACCGTAGGCCAGCGCTTCCTCAAGGTGGCGGTGCCGCACTCCTTCATCGCGACGGTGATGCCGGAGGTGATCGAGACCTATCTCGCCCAGCGCCATGACGCCTCGGTCGAGCTGATCGGCGGGCATTACGATGCGATCGAGCAGATGGTGCTGGCACGGGCAGCCGATATCGGCTTTGTCAGCCTGCCGCCGCGCGACAAGGGCTTCGATGCTCGTGAGATCGTGCATTCCGAGTCGGTCTGCATCATGCCGGCCGGCCATCCGCTGGCGGAGCGGCCGAACCTCGTGTCGCGCGATCTCTCGGGGCATCATCTGATCATGCTCGGCCGCCAGCGGCCGGCGCGCCTCGCCTTCGAGCGGCAATTGCGGCGGGCGGGCGTCTTCCCGATCGTACGGATCGAGGTCCATTCGGTCGAAGCCACCTGCGGGCTTGTCGCCCGCGGGCTCGGCGTCGCCGTGGTGCCCGAGCTGATCGCGGGCCTCTACCGGCATCTGCCGATCGAGCAGCGCCCGTTCAGCCCCTGCATCCACGGCGCCTATGGCATCGTCACGCTGAAGGGCGCGCCGATGTCGCGCTCGGCGGAGGCTTTCACCGACATCCTGAAGAGTCGGCTGGAGGCGCAAGGTCGGACATAGCCCGATGCGCTTTGCGCATACGGTTGCGCGGGTTTCCGGCGCCGCCCATGGTCGGCGCGACAGGTGAACGGCGATCACGCCGCCCTGCCAATGCCGGGAGCCATCGATGACCGTCTTCGTCATTCGACGATTGATGCAGAGCCTGCTGGTGCTGGCGGCGACCGCCGTCATCGTCTTCGTCGGGGTCTATGCCATCGGCGACCCCGCCGAGATGCTGATCGCGCCCGACGCCACCCCGGCGGAGCGGGCTCAGGTCGAAGCCTCGCTCGGTCTCGACAAGCCGCTGCCGGTGCAGTTCCTCGCCTTTCTCGGTAACGCGCTGAAGGGCGATCTTGGCCGCTCCTTCGTCTTCAACCAGCCCTCGATCTCGCTTATTCTCGAGCGCCTGCCGGCGACGCTGGAGCTGGCGCTGGTCGCGATCCTGATCGCGCTCGTCATCGGCATTCCGCTCGGGCTGATCGCAGGCCTCAAGCCGCGCTCCGTCACCGACGAGACGATCATGACCGGCTCGATCCTCGGCTTCAGCCTGCCGAATTTCTGGCAGGGCATGATGCTGGTGATGATCTTCTCGGTCTGGCTCGGCTGGCTGCCCTCCAGCGGACGCGGGCCGACCGGGCAGATATTCGGCATCGAGACCAGCTTCGCTTCCTGGGAGGGCATCCGCCACCTGATCCTGCCGGCGACCAATCTCGCCCTGTTCAAGCTCTCGCTCGTCATCCGGCTGACGCGGACCGGCGTGCGCGAGACGATGCCGCTCGATTTCGTCAAGTTCGCCCGCGCCAAAGGGCTGACCGAGCGCCGGGTCGTGCTGGTGCATGTGCTGAAGACGATCATGATTCCGCTCGTCACCGTGATCGGCATGGAGATCGGCTCGCTGATCGCCTTCGGCGTCGTCACCGAGACGATCTTCGCCTGGCCCGGCGTCGGCAAGCTCCTGATCGACTCGATCATGCGGCTCGACCGGCCGGTGGTCGTCGCCTATCTGCTCGTCGTCGTCAGCCTCTTCATCGTGCTCAACTTCGCGGTCGACGTGCTCTACTCGATCCTCGATCCGCGCATCCGGCTGGGGCGCAACTGATGGCACTCGCGAAACCTGCCTTGTTCGCGGCACTGCGCCCCGATTCCGACAGCCTGCTGGCGCGCTCGCTCGCCGGCATCCTGAAGAGCCCGAAGGCGACGATCGCCGCCTTCGTCTGCATCCTGCTGATCCTGACCGCCGTCTTCGGCCCGGCGCTCGCCCCGCAGGACCCTTACGACCTCTCGACGCTCGACATCATGGACTCGAAGCTGCCGCCCGGCGCGGAGAGCATAGGCGGCGCGACCTACTGGTTCGGCACCGACGTGCAGGGCCGCGACATGCTCTCGGCCATGATCTACGGCCTCAGGACCTCGCTCTTCGTCGGCGTTCTCGCCGGTCTCGTCGCGCTCGTCGTCGGCACCGTGCTCGGCCTTTCGGCCGCCTATTTCGGCGGGCGCATCGACAGCGTGATCATGCGGCTGGTCGACCTGATGCTGGGCTTTCCGACCCTGCTCGTCGCGCTGATGCTGCTCGCCATCCTCGGGCAGGGCGTCGGCAAGGTGATCTTCGCGCTGGTGCTGGTGCAATGGGCGATGTTCGCCCGCGCCGTCCGTGCCGCGGCCCTGGTCGAGAAGGGCAAGGACTATATCGAGGCGGCCAGGATGCTCGGCCTGTCGCGGCCGCGCATGCTCTTCGGCCATCTCCTGCCGAACTGCCTCTCGCCGCTCATCGTCATCGGCACGCTGCAGGTCGCGAACGCGATCTCGGCCGAGGCGACGCTGTCCTTCCTCGGCATCGGCCTGCCGATCACCCAGCCCTCGCTCGGCCTGCTGATCGCCAACGGCTATCAGGTGCTGCTCTCCGGCCAGTACTGGATCAGCGTCTATCCCGGACTGCTGCTGCTCACCCTCGTCTTCAGCATCAACATCGTCGGCGACCGGCTGCGCGAGGTGCTGAACCCCCGTCTTGCGGAGCGCTGAGCCATGAACCCGGTGCTCTCCGTCGAGAATCTTGAAACCCAGTTCGCCAGCTCGGCCGGCCTGGTCCGCGCCGTGGACGGCGTCTCCTTCAGCGTCGATCGTGGCGAAATCCTCGGCCTCGTCGGTGAGTCCGGCTCGGGCAAGTCGATCACCGGCTTCTCGATCCTGGGACTGATCGAGCCGCCCGGACGGGTCGCAGGCGGGCGCATCCTGTTCCAGGGCGAGGACCTCGTCGGGCTCCCGGCCGAGCGGCTCAGGCGCCTGCGCGGCAAGAAGATCGCGATGATCTTCCAGGACCCGATGATGACGCTCAACCCGG
Source organism: Allobosea sp. 47.2.35 (assembly GCF_024655635.1). Taxonomy (GTDB): domain Bacteria; phylum Pseudomonadota; class Alphaproteobacteria; order Rhizobiales; family Beijerinckiaceae; genus Allobosea. The sequence continues at coordinate 301,497 of NZ_JANLGI010000002.1, forward strand.
TGCTCTCGATCGAGACGCAGATGGTCGAGGCCGTGCTCGCCCATGATGCGGTCTCACGGGAGGAGGCGCGTATGCGCTCCCGCGATGCGCTGGGCCTCGTCGGCATTCCCTCGCCGGAGGAGCGCCTGAAGGCCTATCCGCACCAGTTCTCGGGCGGCATGCGCCAGCGCGTCGCGATCGCGATCGCGCTGCTGCACAAGCCCGACCTGATCATCGCCGACGAGCCGACGACCGCGCTCGACGTCACCATCCAGGGCCAGATCCTGTTCGAGGTGCGCCGGCTGGCCAGCGAATTCGGCATGGCGCTGATCTGGATCAGCCACGATCTCGGCGTCGTCGCCAGCCTCGCCGACCGGATCGCGGTGATGTATGCCGGCCGCATCGTTGAGACCGGCGCCACCGACGACGTGCTCGACCGGCCGGCCCACCCCTATACGCGCGGCCTGATGGAGGCGCTGCCGGCCAATGCGGCGCGGGGCGAGCGGCTGCATCCGATCCCCGGTCTCTCGCCTTCGCCGCTGGCTCGGCCCGCCGGATGCGCCTTCCGGACGCGCTGCTTCGCCGCGAGCGAGGTCTGCCAGCAGGAGCCCAAGCCGCAGGGCGTGAGCCACAGCTTCCGCTGCCACCACCCGCTCTTGCCCGGAGTCGCAGCATGACCGCAGATCTCATCGAAGGACGCGGACTCGTCCGGCGCTTTTCCCGTGGCCTCGACGCGGCGGAGAAGCTCGCCCGTGTGCTCGGCGCGAACATCTCCGAGGAAACCGTCCATGCCGTCGAAGGCGTCGACATCGCCATCCGGCAGGGCGAGGTGCTCGGCCTCGTCGGCGAATCCGGCTGCGGCAAGTCCACGCTCGGCCGCCTGCTGGCGGGCCTGCTGCCGCTGACCGAAGGCACCTTGCTCTGGCAGGGCAAGGATGTCGCCTCGCTCTCGCGCAGCGAGGCGCTGGAGATGCGGCTCGCCGTGCAGGTGATCTTTCAGGACCCGATGTCCTCGCTCAACCCGCGCAAGCGCGTCGTCGATCTCGTCGGCGAGGCGCCGCGGGTGCACGGCCTCGTCCGGGCAGGGGAGGTCGACGACTATGTGGCGGAGCTGCTCGAGAAGGTCGGGCTCGACCCCTCCTATCGCAAGCGCTACCCGCACCAGTTCTCCGGCGGCCAGCGCCAGCGCATCGGCATCGCCCGGGCGCTCGCGGTCAAGCCGCGATTGATCGTCTGCGACGAGTCGGTCTCGGCCCTCGACGTCTCGATCCAGGCGCAGGTCATCAACCTGTTCATGGATCTGCGCGAGGAGCTCGGCCTGACCTATCTCTTCATCAGCCACGACCTCAGCGTGGTGAAGCATATCAGCGACCGGGTCGCGATCATGTATCTCGGTCGCGTCGTCGAGACCGCGTCGGCCGATGCGTTCTTCGCCGCGCCGAACCATCCCTATACCGCGGCCCTGCTGCGCGAACTGCCCTCGGTGAAGGAGCGCCGCCGCGCCTTCACGCCGATACGCGGCGAAATTCCCTCGCCGCTGCATCCGCCCTCCGGCTGCGCCTTCCATCCACGTTGCTCGCGCATCTTCACCCCCTGCGCCCAGGCGCGGCCGCCGCTCGAACCGATCGCTGACGGACATCTCAGCGCCTGCCATCTCAACCAGGCCGCCGCCGTATCGCTCACGGCCGGCGGCAGCGCCTGAAGAGGAGATATCGCATGACCTCCAAGCTTCGCACGACCGCCAAGCCCCGCCTCACCGCGCTCCTGCCCTTGCTCGCCAGCGTCGCCTGGCTTGGCGGTGCGGGCTTCGCCAGCGCCGCCGATCTCGTCATCGGCACCGCAAGCGAGCCCTCGGCGATGGACCCGCTGTTCTCCCGCACCGGGCCGAACCAGAATATCGCCATGCAGATATTCGACCGGCTGGTCGAGACTGACGCGCATCTGCGCATGCAGCCGAGCCTGGCCGAGAGCTGGTCGGCGGTCGATCCGACGACATGGCGGATCAACCTGCGCAAGGATGCCCGCTTCCAGAGCGGCAAGCCGGTCACGGCCGATGATGTCGCCTTCTCGCTGGAGCGCGCCCGCAACGTGCCCAACAGTCCGGCGCCGTTCTCCAACAACGTCTCGGGCGTGGTCTCGGCGAAAGCGATCGATGCGACGACGCTGGAGGTGAAGACCGAGGTGCCGACGCCGGACCTGATGGAGCGGGTCGGCTTCGTCTACATCCTCGAGCGCGCCTCGGCCGAGGGCAAGAGCCTGCAGGACTACAACAAGGGTGACGGGCTCGTCGGCTCCGGTCCCTACAAGTTCAAGGAATGGGTGCCGGGCGACCGCGTCATCCTCACGCGCAACGAGGGCTATTGGGGGGCGAAGCCCGCCTTCGAGACGGTGACGATCCGCTTCATCGCCAATGACGCGGCCCGCGTCGCGGCGCTGCGCTCGGGCGCGGTCGACCTGATCGACGGCGTGCCGCCGGCCGACCTGCCGGTGCTGGAGAAGACGGCGGGGCTCAAGGTCCACGCGATCCCCTCAGCCCGCCTGATCTATCTCGCGCTCGACACCGCGCGCGAGGAGAGCCCCTTCGTCACCGACAAGGACGGCAAGCCGCTGAAGCCCAATCCGCTGCAGGACCTGCGCGTGCGTCAGGCGCTGGCCAAGCTGATCAACGTGCCGGCGATCGTCGAGCGGCTGCTCAACGGCGCCGGCCTGCCGGCCGGCCAGCTCGTTCCGGAGGGCGTTGCCGGCTTCGATCCCGCGCTCAAGCCGGTCGCCAATGACCTCGCCGGCGCCAAGACCCTGCTGCAGCAGGCCGGGCTGAAGGACGGGTTCGGCATCACCATCCATTCCTCGAACGACCGTTTCGCCGGCGACAAGGATATCGCGCAGGCGATCGGCCAGATGTTCTCGCGCGGCGGCATCAAGGTGAACGGCGTGATGACGCAGCCCTATAACGTCTATGCCAGTGCGGCGAGCCGGCAGAGCTTCTCCGCCTTCATCTTCTCGCTGGGCACGACGACCCCGACCGCAGGGCCGGGCATGCGCAACCTGTTCATGACCGCGGACTCGAAGGCCGGCACCGGCGGCTTCAACCGGGCGCGCTATTCCAATCCGGCCTTCGACAAGGCGCTGGCTGAGGCGCTGACCCAGTTCGACGAGAGCAAGCGCATCGCCGGCATTCAGGCCGCGTCGAAGATGGTCTTCGCCGACCTGCCGGTGATCCCGCTCTACTGGCAGAAGATCGCCTGGGCCTCGAAGGCCAACATCACCTACGAAGCCAACATGGCCGAGGACACCACGGCGGCGCGAGCGGGGCTGGCCAAGTGAACTCCCAATCGATGAAGGCCATGAGCCCGGCCACTGCTCCGGAAAGTGGCCATGACGTCGTTACGCTGAAGGACGTCATGGTGACGATGCGGGACGGCATCCGGCTCGCCACCGATATCTACCTGCCGGCGCGAAACGGGCAGGCCCTTGCCGGTCCTTTCCCGGTCGTGATGGAGCGCACGCCCTATGGCAAGGCGGAGCGCTCGCGCTCCGAGATCGGTCGCAACGAGGCCAAGCCGATGGCCCGCGCCGATGTCGCGGCGCATTTCGTCCGGGCCGGCTATGCGGTGGTCTATCAGGATTGCCGCGGCCGCTACGGCTCGGAGGGCGAGTTCGTCAAATACGTCTCCGACGCCGAGGACGGTTACGATACCTGCGCCTGGATCGTCGCGCAGCCCTGGTGCAATGGCCGGATCGGCACGATGGGCCTGTCCTACGCCGCTCATACCCAGGCGGCTCTGGCCTCGCTGACACCGCCCGGTCTCGCCTGCATGATCCTCGATTCCGGCGGCTTTTCGAACGCCTTCTCGTGCGGCATACGCCAGGGTGGCGCCTTCGAGCTGAAGCAGGCGACCTGGGCCTATAACCGGGCGCAGGAAAGCCCGGACGCGCTCGCCGACCCCGTCGTCGCAGCCGGCCTCGCCGCGGAGAACCTGCACGCCTGGTTCCGCGTGATGCCGTGGAGCGAGGGGCGCTCTCCGGTGCGCTGGGTGCCGGAATACGAGACCTATCTGCTCGACCAGTGGCGCGCCGGCACCTTCGGCCCGGAATGGAAACGGCCGGGCCTGTGGCTGGAGGGCTTCTACGACGCCGTGCCTGACATCCCGATCCTGCTGATGTCGAGCTGGTACGACGTCTATGTGAAGACGACCTTCGACAATTTCGCGGGCCTCAGTGCCTCGGGCCGTAGGCATCTCAACGTCATCATGGGGGCCGGCTTGCACGGCAACCGCCAGTCGACCTTCGCCGGCGATACGTCCTTCGGCGAGGCTGCGCCTTTCGACGGCAATGTCGACACGAACTGGCTCGATTTCCGTAAGCGCTGGTTCGATCGCTGGCTCCGGGACGAGCCCAACGGGCTGGAGGCCGACCCGACGCTGCGCCTGTTCCTGATGGGCGGCGGTTCGGGCGAGAAGGATGCCGACGGACGCCTCGTCCATGGCGGGCGCTGGATCGAGACCTCGCATTGGCCGCTGCCGGATACGGATCAGCAGGCTTGGTACATCCACGGCAACGGACGGCTCTCGCGCGACGCGCCGGCTCCCGACACTGCGCCGCTGACCTATGATTTCGACCCGGCCGATCCGGTGCCGACCATCGGCGGTGCGCTGACCAGCGGCCAGCCGATCTTCGAGGGCGGCGGCTTCGATCAGCGCGAGGGGCCGCGCTTCTTCGGCTCGCGCGATGCCGGCATGCCCCTGATCGCCCGGCGCGACGTGCTGTCCTTCGAGAGCCTGCCGCTGGCGGAGGACATGGCGGTGATCGGGCCGATCACGGTCGAGCTCTGGGTCGCCTCCGACGCGCCCGACACGGATTTCACCGCCAAGCTGGTCGACCTGCATCCGCCGTCAGCGGATTATCCGACCGGCTTCGCGCTCAACTTGACGGACGGCATCTTCCGTTGCCGTTATCGCAAGTCCTGGGAGAAGCCGGAGCCGATCGAGCCGGAGGTCCCGTTCCGGATCACCATAGAGCCTTTCGCGACGGCAACATTGTTCAAGGCCGGCCATCGGATCAGGCTCGACATCTCGTCGTCGAACTTCCCGAAATTCGACGTGAACCCCAACACCTTCGACCCGGAAGGGCAGGGGCGCCGACGGCGGATCGCTCGCAACACGGTGTTCTGCGACGGCGCGCGCCCGTCCCGTATCGTGGTTCCCGTCGTGCCCCTGTCCTCGCTCACCAGTCTGGCGCGCGTCACGGAATCTGT
>NZ_JANLGI010000002.1:306737-500297 GCF_024655635.1 Allobosea sp. 47.2.35
CGCCCCCGCCACTTTGCCGGCAGGCTGAAACACCGCTGCTGACACGTTCCGCTCCCGTCTAGGCGCCAGCAATTTTCGACCGCCGCCACACGGCCGTCGCGGCTGGCGTGACGATGGTTGCGATCGCGATCACCAGCAGCAGGGTGTCGGCCTTGCCGTGCGCAAGTACACGATGATGAAGCGCGGCATCCTCAGCCACGACGCCCAGCGCAAGTCGGGCTCGGTCCTCAGCGCTGCCGCCAAGGCTGAGGTGGACTACCTGCTGGCGCGCATCGCCAAGCACGACCCGCGCGCGAAAACCTGAGCGATCAGCGGACGTTCGTTGCGGCAGAACCGTCTGTCGCGGTAACACGAGCTTCGCGGCGCGTGCACCCGGAGCGACGAACGTATGAATCGCTACCCGATGTTCAATCCGCAGGTGCTGATCAGCTTCGTCGCGGTCTGCGAGACGCTGAGCTTCACGCGGGGAGCCGATCGGGTCTCGCTGTCGCAATCGACCGTCAGCCTGCAGGTGAAGCGCCTCGAGGACCTGCTGGGCTGCCCGTTGCTGGAACGCTCATCGCATCAGGTTCAGCTCACCGAGGAGGGAGAGCGTCTCCTGAGCTATGCGCGGCGCATCATCGCCCTCAACGAGGAGGCGCATGATGCGCTGACGGGCGTCTGGCGCGACGGCGTGCTGCGCTTGGGAATGCCCGAGGATTTCGCGGTGCCGACCATCGATCTCCTCGCCGATTTCAGCCGGATGCATCCGCATCTCAGGCTCGATGTCAGCAGCGGGCTGAGCGCCGATCTGCGCGCCGCCTATGAGCGCGAGGAACTCGACCTCGTGCTGGTGAAGCAGCGGCGCGGCCAGCCGCCGCGTGCGGCAAGGCGGGAGCCCTTGCTCTGGCTCGACAGCCTGGCGCATCCGGCAATCGAGCGCGCGCCGGTATCGCTGGCGATGTTCCCGCTCGGCGGCCTCTATCGCGACGAGCTGTGCCAGGCCCTCGACCGGCTCGGCATGCGCTGGCGCATCGGCTATTGCAGTGGCAGCCTCGCCGCGCTCGCTGCCGCGTCGGCGGCTGGGCTCGGCATGACACTGCTGCCGGCCAGTTGCCGCTTGCCCGGCCACAGGGTTCTGGGCACGGCCGAAGGTTTCGCCGAGATGACCGATTTCGAGCTCGCGCTGTACTACCGGGACGATGCGCCGGCCTCGACCGCGACCCTGGCCGAGCGGCTGGCTGCCTATTGCCATCTGGAGCCGTAGAGGGCGCTAGCATTGAGTATCGCAATCGCCAGCATTGCCAAATATCGCTGCCAAATCGCCGGCTTCGCGCGTATGGCGTCGGCAACGATCACAAGGAGGCGGCGACCATGGAACTGGCCTATCATCAGAGCAGGCGTTCGTTCATCGGCCGGACAGGTGGCCTCGCCACCGCCTGCGCCGTGATGGCGGGATTGCCGGGCGGGACCGCGCAGGCGCAGCCGGCCGCCGCCAAATCCGCCTCCACCACGCCTGCGGCCTCGGCGAGCAAGCGCATCCCGACGGAGCAGCACTATCTCCTGACCGGCGTGCGGCTCGAAGAGGGCTTCGTCTATGACGGCGACATCGTGACCGGCACGCGCTCGGCCCTCTATGCCCTGGAGATCAAGGCCGGCAAGATCGCCGCGATCCATGCGGCAGGTGCCGTGCTGCCCGCGGGCGTGCCGAGCTATGACGCCCATGGCCAGCTCGCGCTGCCTGCGATGCGCGACATGCACATCCATCTCGACAAGACCTTCTATGGCCGCTCCTGGCAGGCGCCGCTGCCGCGGCAGGGCAAGACGATCCTCGACATGATCGCCCGCGAGGAGAAGCTCATCCCGCAACTGCTGCCGGACTCGCAGAAGCATGCGGAGCAGCTCATCGCCCTGCTGCATTCCAAGGGCACCACGGTTGCGCGCAGCCATTGCAATATCGATCCGGTCAGCGGGCTGAAGAGCCTCGAACACCTCAAGCGCGCGCTGGAGAAGCATCGCGCTGATTTCGACTGCGAGATCGTGGCCTTCCCGCAGCATGGCCTGCTGCTCTCTAAGGTCGACAAGCTGATGCGCGAGGCGATGAGCATGGGCGTCGCCTATGTCGGCGGCCTCGACCCGACCAATGTCGACGGCGCCATGGAGAAGTCGCTCGACGCGATGTTCCAGATCGCGCTCGACACGGGCACCGGCGTTGACATCCACCTGCACGAGTCGAGCCCGGCCGGTGTCACCGCGATCCTGCACATGATCGCGACCGTCGAGAAGAACCCGGCCTTGCGCGGCAAGGTCACGATCAGCCACGGCTTCGCGCTGGCCACGATGTCGCCGGGTGCCCTCGATGAAGCCGCGACCCGCATGGCCGCTCAGGGCATGAGCATCGCCTCGACGGTGCCGCTCGGCGCCTCGACGATGCCGCTGCCACAGCTCACCGCCAAGGGCGTCTTCGTGATGACCGGCACCGACAGCGTTATCGACCACTGGTCGCCCTTCGGCCGTGCCGACATGCTCGAGAAGGCCAATCTCTACGCGCAGCTCTATCGCGGCAGCGACGAGTTCCGCCTGTCCCGTGCGTTGGCGATCGCGACCGGCGGCGTGCTGCCGCTCACCGACAAGGGCGAGCGGGCCTGGCCCAAGGCGGGCGATGCCGCCGATTTCACGCTGGTTCCGGCCAGCTGCTCGGCCGAGGCCGTTGCCCGCCTGCCGGAGCGCAGCGCGACCTTCCATCGCGGCCGCATGGTCTTCGGCGGCGTCGGCGCGGCCTGACGAAGCCGGGCCTCCATGAGCCGGCTGGCGATCGCGCCGGCCGGCATCACGAGGCTGGTGGCGCAGCGCCTCGACGGATTCCACAGTTCGGGAAACGCCGGGCCGTTAGGCCATTGGCGGCGTCCCATGCGTGTGGAAGCTCTCGATCGTCTTGAGCCCCCAGGCCTGCCCCTTCTTCCGCTCGGTCTCGGTCCAGGTCACGGTCTGCCAGTCCGGATCGAGGATCAGGCGCGCACCGGCATTGGCGATCTCGACGCGGTTGCCGGCGGGCTCGTAGACATAGAGGAAGAAGGTCTGCTGCACCGCATGCTTGTGCGGCCCGGTCTCGATGAAGACGCCATTCTCCAGGAAGAGATCCGCCGCTTCCAGGATGTGCTCGCGCTGATCGACAGCATAGGTGACATGGTGGAAGCGTCCCTGCGCGCTGGTGTGGTCGCGGGTATAGGCGATGTCGTAGCTCTTGTTGTTGACTGTGAACCAGCAGCCGCCGACCTCGCCTGAATCCAGCACGATCTGCTCGGTGACGCGGCTGCCCAGCGATTTCGGCATGAAGTCGCGGATCACCGCGACGTCCTGCGCCAGCAGGTTGACATGGTCGAGCCGGCGAACGGCGCAGCCGCGGCCATGGTTGCGTTGCGCCTGGTTCTTCAGCGCCGGTCGCTCGTTTTCGGGCGCGACGTATTTGTGCGTGTCGAAATAGATCTCGAAGACATGGTTGTCGGGATCGCGGAAGCGATAGGCCCGGCCATGGCCGAGATCGCCCTCGCTCCAGCCGATGCCGGCACCCATCGCCTCGATCGCGGCGACACGACGTAGGAGCCCCGCTTCGCTCGTGGCGCGATAGCCGATATGGCCGACGCCGGTGGTGTTCGAGGCCGTGAGCTTCAGCGTGTGGAATTCGTAATCGTCCCAGGCGCGCAGATAGACGGAATCGCCCTCGCGCCCGCTTTCCGTCAATCCGAAGACATTGACGAAGAAGTCGAGGCTGGCCTCGGGCTTGTTGGTGAAGAGCTCGACATGGCCGAGATGGGCGATGTCGAAACAGGGTTCGCTATTCATCCCCAGACTTCCTTGGCGACTTCGAGGATGCGCGCGAGCTTGGCCCATTGCTCGTCCTCGGCCAGCACATTGCCTTCCTCGGTCGAGGCGAAGCCGCATTGTGGCGACAGGCAGAGTTGTTCCAGCGGCGCGAATTTCGCGGCTTCCTCGATCCGGCGCTTGAGATTGTCCTTGCTCTCGATCGCGCCGAACTTGGAGGTGACGAGCCCGAGCACGACCTGCTTGTCGCCCCTGGGCAGGAAGCGCAGCGGCTCGAAGCCGCCGGAGCGGTCGTCGTCCCATTCCATGAAGTAGCCGTCGACATCGATCTGGTTGAAGACCATGTCCGCCACGGGTTCATAACCGCCCGAGGCGATGAAGGTCGATTTGAAATTGCCGCGGCAGGTATGGGTAGTGATCTGCATGTCGGCAGGCTTCGCCTTCAGCGCCGCGTTGAGCACGTCGCGATAGATGAAGATCAGCTTGTCGGGATCGTCGCCGCGCTCGGCCAGCATCTTCCGCTGCTCGGGATCGCAGAAATAGGACAGGCTGGTGTCATCGAGCTGCAGGTAGCGGCAGCCGGCATCGTAGAACGCCCTGATCGCCTTGGCGTAGGCCTTGCCGAGATCGTCGTAATAATCCTCCATCCTGAGATAGACGGACGGGTCGACCGCTTTCCGGCCGCCGCGGTAATGCAGCATGGACGGGCTCGGGATGGTCATTTTCGGCACGCGGCTCGTGACCGAGGCCAGGAATTTGAAATGGGCCAGATGCGGATGGTCCGCCGGAAAATCGAGCTTGCCGGTGACGCGGATGCCGTGCCCCTTGGTAGCGACGCCCTTGAACTGGATGCCGGCATCGGTCTCGTAGGTGGTGACTCCGCTCAGGCCGTCGAGGAAGTCGAAATGCCAGAAGGCGCGGCGGAACTCGCCGTCGGTCACGGCCTGCAGGCCGACCTCCTCCTGCTTCCTGACGAGTTTTTTGATCTCCTCGTCCTCGATCGTCGTGAGTTCAGCTTGGCTGATCTCGCCGGACGCGCGTTTGGCGCGGGCGTCCTTGACCGGCGCGCTGCGCAGCAGGCTTCCGACCATGTCGCCCCGGAACGGCGGCTTCTGTCTCTGGCTCATGACGTATCCTCCCGTGTCGTGATGGTCAGGCGGCAGCGAGGCCGAGATGGTGTTCGAGCCGTTCGGGCTCGGTGATGAGCATCGCGCTGCGCTCGGCGAGGACGACGCGGCCGCGTTCGAGCACGATGGCGTCGTCCGTCAGTTCGAGGATCTTGCGCGCGTGCTGCTCGATGACGATGGCGGCAAGCCCTTCCTCGCGGAACAAGGCCTTCAGCGCCCTCAGCAGTTCCTCGACGATGATCGGGGCGAGGCCCTCGGTCGGCTCGTCGAGCAGCAGCAGCTTCGGGTTGAGCATCAGCGCCCGGCCGATCGCCAGCATCTGCTGCTCGCCGCCGGACAGCTGGTTGCCCAGATTGGCCTTGCGCTCCGCCAAACGCGGAAACATGCGGAAGACGCGGGCGACATCCCACGGGCCCGGCTTGGCGACCGCTGTGAGGTTCTCCAGCACCGTCAGCGACTTGAAGATATTGCGCTCCTGCGGCACCCAGCCGATGCCGGCATGCGCCCTCTGCTCGGGCGAGGCGGTGGAGAGATCGCGCCCGGCCAGCATGACCCGCCCGCCGCGCCGGCGGGTGACGCCGATGATGCTGTTGACCAGCGTCGTCTTGCCGACGCCGTTGCGGCCGAGCAGCGCCAGCGAATGCCCCTCGGCGAGCGTCAGGTCGATATCGAACAACACCTGCGCCTCGCCATAGCCGGCGCAGAGCTTCTCGATCCTGAGCAGTTCAGGCTTCGATGCGTCAGACATGGGCGTCCTCGCCGAGATAGGCCGCGCGGACGGCCGGATCGCGTGCCATCTCCTCCGGCGACCCCTCCGCCAGCACGCGGCCATTGACCAGCACGGTGATGCGCGTCGCGAAGCGGAAAACGAGGTCCATGTCGTGCTCGATCAGCAGCACGGAGACATCACCGGGTAGCTCGGCGACCGTCTCCATCAGTTCGCGCCGCTCGGCCTCCGGCACGCCGGCCGCCGGCTCGTCCAGCAGCAGTACAGAGGGCCTCGCCGCAAAGGCGGCTGCGATCTCGATCTGGCGCTGCTTGCCATAGGGCAGTGTCGCGATCGTCCGATCCACGATGTCGTCGAGCCGGAATCGGTTCAGGATTTCCGCGGTCTGACTCACCAGTTCCGGATCGCGGTCGAGCGCCCGGAAGGGATGGCTGCCGCGACCGAGGCGCTCGGAGGTGACGAGCGCGATCATCTCCAAGGGCGTCATCGTTGCGAAAAGCTGGTTGATCTGGAAGGTCCGTGCCAGCCCGCGCTTCACCCGTGCCTCGCGCGGCAGACTGGTGATGTCCTCGCCCATCAATTCGATGCGGCCGGAACTGGGCTTGAGCACGCCGGTGAGCTGGTTGACGAAGGTCGTCTTGCCGGCACCGTTCGGGCCGATCAGCGCGTGACGCGCCCCTTTCGCCAACGTGAAATCGACATGGGCGGTCGCGGTGATGCCGCCGAAGTTCTTGACGAGGTCGAAGGTCTGGAGAGCGACGCTCATCGGACGCCCCCCTTGCCGAAGGTGGCAAGGCGCCCAGCCACCGCCTTGACCGCGCCATGGATGATCTCTCGCCCGCCGAGCACGAAAAGCACCAGGAAGAGCCCGATCCAGAACATCCAGTATTGCGGCGTGAAACTCGCGATTGCGTCCTGCAGCAGTTTGAAGGCGATGGCGCCAACGAGTCCGCCATAGAGATAACCGGCCCCACCGATGATCAGCACCAGCATCAGATCGGCCGAGCGGTGGAAGTCGAGCACGTCGAGCGAGACGAATTGCGTGGTCTGGGCGAGCAGCGCACCCGCAGCGCCGGCATAGGCGGCTGCGAGCGTATAGGCGGCAGCGAGGCGGCGCGCATTCGGCACGCCGGAGGCCGAGGCCCGCAGCGGGTTGTCGCGGACTGCGCGCAGCGAGAGGCCGAAAGGCGAATGCACCACCCGCCGCGCGATCAGGAAGAGCACGAACAGCACGGAGAGCGAATAGAGATAGGCGGTGCGGCCGAAGATATCGAAGTCGAACAGGCCGAGCACCGGCTTCATCATGATGCCCTGCAGGCCGTCGGCACCGCCGGTGAGCGAGCCCAAGGAGTTCGCCAGCTCGAAGAGGATGAGCGCGACGCCGAGCGTGATCATCAATCGCGTCAGGTCGCTGCCGCGCAGCACCAGCGGGCTGGTGACGAGGCCGAGCAAGCCGGCCGCCCCCATCCCGACGGCAAGGCCGACGAGCGGATCGCCGCCGACATGCTTGGCGAAGAGCCCGGCCGCATAGGCGCCCATGCCGAGGAAGGCGGCGTGTCCCAGCGAGACGATGCCGGCATAGCCGAGGATCAGGTCGAGCGAGAGCGCAAACAGCGCCAGGATCGCGATCTCGTTGAGCAGCAGCAGGTTGCGCGGGAACAGCAGGAAGGCGGCGAAGGCCAGACACCAGAAGGCGATCTCCGCGGGATGCCAGCGCCGGCCGGCGTGAAGCGCCTGCCGGACCCTGCTGTCGAAGCTTTCGGCCCTCATGCCCGCGCCCTCGCGAAGAGCCCGTGCGGGCGGGTGATCAGCAGCACGACCATCAGCGCATAGATGATGAAGGCGCCGATCTCGGGCACGAGATACTTGCCGACGACATCGGCGACGCCGAGCAGCATGGCGGCGAAGAACGGCCCGGTGATGCTGGAGGTGCCGCCGACGGTGACGACGATCAGGAAGTAGATCATGAATTTAAGCGGGAAGGAGGGATCGAGCCCCATCAGTTCGATGCCGAGCGCTCCGCCGAATCCGGCCAGCCCGCAGCCCAGCGCGAAGGTCAGGGCGAAGAGCCGGTTGACCGGGATGCCGAGCCCGCGCGCCACCCGCGCATCGTCGACGGCGGCGCGCAGGCGGCTGCCGAAGCGGGTATGGGCAAAGCCCCATTGCAGCGAGAAGGCGAGCAAGCCGCAGACCACGATGACGAAGAGCCGGTAGCGGCCGATACCGACGCCGGCGATCTCGAAGCGTCCCTGCAGCCAGGCCGGCAGGCGGATGAACTGCTGGGTCGAGCCCATCAGCCAGTCGGTGCCGGCCACCGCCATGAAGACGAGCCCGATCGAGAACATCACCTGGTCGAGATGGCTCTTGGCGTACATCGGCCGGTAGATCAGCCGTTCCAGCACGATTCCGACCAGTGCCGCCGCGAGAAATGCCAGCGGCAGGCAGGCCAGGAAGGGCAGGCCAAGCCGCTGCATCGCCTGCACGGCGACATAGCCGCCGAGCATCGCGAAGGCGCCATGGGCGAGGTTGACGAAGTTCATCAACCCCATCGTCACGGAGAGCCCGCAGCCGAGCACGAAGAGCACCATCCCATAGGCGATGCCGTCGAACAGGACGGTCAGCATGTGCACCAGCCCGTCATTGTGAGGGGCGCGGCCGTCACTTGCGGGCCTTAACCGGGTCCTTGACGTCCTTGATCGTCGCGAACTCGACATTGTGCAGTTCGGAGCCGACCTTCTGCGTTTTGCGGACATAGATGTTCTGGATGATGTCGCGGGTATCGGGATCGATCTTCACCGGCCCGCGCACGCTCTCCCAGGAAGCGCCCTTCATCGCCGCGATCAGCTTGTCGCCGCTGGCGTCGCCCTTGGTCGTTTCCAGCGCCTTGGCGATGAGCTTCATGCCGTCATAGCCGCCGACCGCCATGAAGTTCGGACGCATGCCGGGATTGGCCTTCTGGAAGGCCGCGACGAAATCCTTGTTCGCCGGGCTGTCATGCGCCGCCGAATAGTGATGCGTGGTGATGGCGCCGAGCGCGACATCGCCGATCCCCTCGAGGATGTCGTCATCGACCACGTCGCCGGGGCCGATCAGCTTGACGCCGGCCTTGTCGAGCCCGCGCTCGACGAACTGCTTCATGAACTGCGCGCCGACGCCCGAGGGCACGAAGACGAAGAGCGCATCAGGCTTCGCCTCGGAGACGCGCTGGAGGAAGGGCGCGAAATCCGGATTGCGCAGCGGCACGCGCACGCTCTCGACCGTGCCGCCCGCCGCCTTGAACTTGTTGGCGAAGGAGGTCTCGGCATCGATGCCCGGGCCGTAATCGGTGACCACCGTGAAGACCTTCCTGATGCCGTTCGCCGCAGCCCAGTCCGCCATCGGCTCTGAGGCCTGCGGCAGGGTGAAGGAGGTCCGCACGATATAGGGCGAGGCCTCGGTGATCGTCGCAGTCGCCGCCGCCATCACCACCTCCGGCACCTTGGCCTGCGTCGCGATCTGAGCGGTGGCCATGGCGAGCGGCGTCAGGCCGAAGCCGGCCAGCACCGAGACCTTGTCGTTGACGACCAGTTCCTGCGCGAGGCGGCGCGTCGCATCGGCATTGCCGGCATCGTCCTTGAGGATCACTTCGAGCTTGCGTCCGCCATGGGTGGCGCCTTCCCTGGCGAGGAAGAGCTTCACCGCCGCGTCGATCTGCTTGCCTGTCGAGGCGAAGGGGCCGGTCATCGGCAGGATCAGGCCGATCTTCACAGCCTCCTGCGCCAGCGCGAACCCGCTCGTCGAGGCGGCCAGCGCCAGCCCGAGCATGCCACCGAGTACCGTCCTGCGATGCGTCATCGTCGTTTCCTTCCCCTGCTGCGGCTTTCTGCGAAGCCGGTTGCTTCGGTCTCAGTCGTCGTCGCGATAGACGAGGCCGGCCTTGGCGAGGCCTTCGCGCATCCCGTACATGTCCAGCCCGAGCTCGCCCGAGGCGAGGCGTCGGCGCTTCTCCTCCTCGGCCGCTTCGCGCTTGCGGCCGGCCGCTGCCACCGCTTCCGCCTCCAGCCTCGGCACGACCACAACGCCATCGTCGTCGGCGACGATCACGTCGCCGGGGTGGATCAGCGCCCCGGCGCAGACCACGGGCACATTGACCGAGCCGAGCGTCGCCTTGACCGTGCCCTTGGCCGAGATCGCGCGGGACCAGACGGGGAAGCCCATTTCGGTCAGCACCCGCACGTCGCGCACGCCGGCATCGATGACGAGGCCGGCGCCGCCGCGCGCCTTCAGCGAGGTCGCGAGCAGGTCGCCGAACATGCCGTCGGTATTGTCGGTGGTGCAGGCGACGACCAGCACGTCGCCCGGCTGCACCTGCTCGATCGCGACATGGATCATCCAGTTGTCGCCAGGCTGGGCAAGCACCGTCACCGCTCCGCCGGCGATCTGCGCACCCGGATAGATCGGCCGCATATAGGGCTTCAGCAGTCCGCTCCGGCCCATCGCCTCATGCGTGGTGGAGACGCCGAGCTCGCGCAGATCGGCCATGGCCGCGACCGGCGCGCGCTTCTTCGTGCGGATGACGACGGGGGTCATGCCAGCACCTCCAGCGCTTCCGGGAACAGGCGCTGATAGGCCTCGCCATAAGTCATCGCCTTGCCGGAATTCCGGCCGCCCTGCATGCCGCGGTTCAGCGCGACGCGGGTGTAGTATTCCCAGAGATGCTTCTGCGCGGCGAGGATCTCGAAGGCCTTGCGCTTCTGCTCCCAGACCGCGTCGATGTTCAGGATGACGTTCGGCTTGAAATTGCACTGCTCGGGCTGGTGCGGCTCGAACAGGAAGACCGGCGGGGCGGCATAGGCGCGCTCCGGATCGGGCTTGTGCCCGGCGGCCTGCGCGATGATGCGCGCCTCCTGCGCGAAGCGCGTCGCTTCCGGGTGGTCGACATTATAGGGGTCTTCCAGCGCATGGGTCAGCACGAAGCTGGGGTTGAGCTCGTGGAAGATGTCGATGGCGCGGTCGAGCATCCCGGGCGTCGTCCGCAGCGGATAGTCCCCGGCATCCATGAACTCGATCTCGGCGCCGAGCAGTTCGGCCGCGGCCTGCGCCTCCTCGCGGCGCTGCGCCTTGACGTCCTCCATGCGGACGCCCGCCTTCTTCCAGGCGAACTGGCTCTCGCCACGCTCGCCATAGGACAGGCAGAGGATCTTGACGCGCATCCCGCGCTTCGCATGCAGCGCGATCGCGCCGCCCGCCCGCCAGACGAAATCGCCGGGATGGGCGGTGATCACCAGTCCGGTCTTCTGCTTGTCGGCCATTGCCGGTCAGTCCTCTCGTCTCATTCAGCAGCGTGGCGGGCGGCGCCCGCACGCGCCGCCATCACATGGGCCGGCACGAAGGCACGGCCTTCCATCAGGATGCGCGCGGTGCGCAGAAGCCCGGCGCGCTCGATCACCGGCCGCTCGGCGGTGCCGCCGACGGTCAGCGTCACCGTGAATTCGCCGGTCGGATGCTCGACCGAGAGCGAGCGCTCCCGGCCCTCGGGCATCGCCGCGACGGAAGCCGCTGGCGAGCCGGGCAGGGCGGCCGCGGTCGCCACCGTCACGGCGGCGAAGACGCCGATCGACGCGTGGCATTCATGCGGGATGAAGCTGCGCGTGCAGATCGAACCGCCCGCCTGCGGCGGCGCGACCAGCGCGATCTTCGGCACCACCTTCTTCGCGACATCGCCGAGATTCATCAGCGGCCCGGCGGCAAGCCGGATGCGCTCGATCCGCGCCTTCAGCTCCGTATCCTTGTCGAGCAGATCGCGCGGCTCGTATCCCGAGCGCCCGAGATCGGCGGCCCGCATGACGATCACCGGCATGCCATTGTCGATCAGCGTGCAGGGCACGCCATCGATCACGTCGACGACATTGCCGGTCGGCAGCAGCGAACCGCAGACCGAGCCTTCCGCGTCGAGGAAGCCGATATCGATCGGTGCCGAGGTGCCGGGCACGCCGTCGATGCGTGCGCTGCCCTCTGTGCCTGCCTCGCCATCGGGTGTGTCCATCGTCAGGTCGGCGATGGTGCCGGTATTGATCGTGCGGACGCGGACGGTCGTGCGGGCGCCGCTCGCCTTGACTAGCCCCCGCGCCAGCGCGAACGGCCCGATGCCGGCGAGGATGTTGCCGCAATTCGGCGTCGTATCGACCTGCGCCGTCTCGATGCCCACCTGTGCGAACAGGAAATCGATATCGCAGCCCGGCTCGCTCGATTGCGAGACGATCGCGACCTTGCTGGTCAGCGGATGCGCGCCGCCTAGCCCGTCGACCTGCCGCTTGTCGGGCGAACCCATCACGGCGAGCAGGAAGGCGTCGCGCGCCGCCACATCCGCCGGCAGGTCGTCGCGCAGGAAATAGGCGCCCTTCGAGGTGCCGCCGCGAATGAGCATGCAGGGGACGGCGCGCTGGCCCATCGACTCACTCCGACGCCTTGATGCCGGCGCGCGTGATGACGTCGCGCCAGAGCGCAAGCTCCGATGCGATGAGCTTGCCGAAGCCATCCGGCGTCTCGGGCCGCGCGATGGCACCGTCGCGGGCGAGCGCTGCCGCGAAATCCGGCTGGCTGAGCAGGCCGTTGATCTCGCGGTTGAGCCGGTCGACGATCGGGCGCGGGGTCTTGGCCGGCGCGACCACGCCATACCATTGCACCGCCTCGAAATCGGGCAGGCCGCTCTCGGCCAGCGTGGGCAGGTTCGGCGCGAAGCCGACGCGATCGCGGCTGGCGACGCCGAGCACGCGCAATTGTCCGCCTTCGGCCAGTGGCAGCACGGCCGGGCCGCCCGTCAGCGTGAACTGGACCTGTCCGGCGACGAGGTCGTTCACCGAGGGTGCCGTTCCGCGATAGGGCACATGCACGGCATTGATGCCGGCGCGATAGGTCAGATAGGCGGTGGCGATATGGGCGGCGCTGCCCTGGCCGCCGGATGAGTAGTTCAGCTTGCCGGGATTGGCCTTGGCATAGGCGATGAACTCACCGAGTGTCTTCGCCGGCAGCTTCGGGTTGATCGCCAGGATGTTCGGCACCATCGCCACGAGCGCGACCGGCTGGAAATCCTTCACCGGGTCATAGGGCACGTTCGGATAGAGCGAGGGCGCGAAGGCCAGCGTGCCGATATGGCCCATCATCAGCGTGTGGCCGTCGGGGTCGGATTTCGCGGCCTGACCTGCTGCCGTCATGCCACCGGCGCCCGGCCGGTTTTCGATGACGAAGCCCTTGCCGGGAATGACCTGCTCCAGCTTCGTCGCGATCAGCCGCGCCAGCACATCGGTGCTGCCGCCCGGCGTGAACGGCACGACGATGCGGATGATCTGGCTCGGCCATGCCGGCTGTGCCCTGGCCGGGACGAGGCCCGACAATCCTGCTGTGCCGAGGCCGGCAAGGACGGAACGGCGGTCGAGCTGCATCAAAGACCTCCCTTGCGGCGCGCGCCGCGCTGCTGTGCATCGGCAACGGCGCTGGCAAGCCCCGGCGCAAGCCCGGCGGCAGCGAGCATCTCGGCCGCCTCCCGCATCTCGGCCGCGCGCCGGATGCCATGGGTCGCCACGCGCTCGCGCATATCGGCGGCGAGTGCGTGAAAATCGATCGAAGGAAAGGTTGCGTGCAGGCTGGCGAAGACCGGGTCCTTGACGTCCCAGGCCTCGCAGGCGGCGGCGCAATCGACCATCAGCGCCTCCAGCCCCTTGATCATGATGCTGCGGCAGAGCTTCATCGCGGAAGCCCGGCCGAACGTCTCCGAGACCGGGGCCAGGTTCATGCCGAGGCCGTTGAGGATGTCGGCCGCGGCGCTTGCCTTGGGGCCGCCCGCGAGGATCGAGACCTTCAAGCCGGGCTTGAGCACGGGCGCCATCACGGCTGCTTCGACATAGTCGGCGCCGCTGGCCTCGACCGCCTTCGCCGCCCGTTGCTTCGTCGAAGGTGCCGCCGAATTGACGTCGACGAAGATCTGACCGGGCTTCAGCCAGGCGGCAGCCTCGGCCGCCACGGCCTCGGCACGGTCCGCCGTTACCGCCGAGAAGATGAAATCGGCCTCTGCACAGGCTTCGGCCGGCGAAGCGCCGCGACCGACGCCGATCTGCTGCGCGACGTCCTCCAGCCGGCGGCCGGCAGCGCTGTCGAACAGCAGGTCATAGGCACGGATGCCGTGGGCGCCATTGGCCAAGAGGCCGCGCGAGAACGTCTGCCCGACCTCGCCGAAGCCGATGAACGCGATCGCTGCCGGTGCTGAACCAGCCATCGTCGCCACTCCCTGTGCGTTTCTTCCCGCAGCAAGGGTGGGGCAGGTTCATTGTCTCATCAAATGATAAGAATGCAGCGATTGAGCAATCTGAATCATCAATCCGGACGTGCGACGCTGCGCTTGAGCGAAGCGCTGAGCAATGACAGCAGGTCGCGCGTCGCGGGGCGTAAGGGCACGGTCTTGCGCGTGATGATGCCCAGTGTCCGGGTGATCGCCGGGGCGCGCAGCGGGATCGCGACCAGTCCGCCGGAATCGACCACGTCGAGCGCGAGTTGTGGGACGATGGCATAGCCGATCCCGGAGCGGACGAGGCTGACCGCGGTGACGACCCGTTGCACCTCGTAGCGCCAGGTCAGGGCCTCCCGGCGAGAGCCGAGCGCGTCGTCGATCAGGATGCGGTTGCCCGTCTCGGCGCTGATGCGGACGAGCGGCTCGTCCTGGAGCTGGGCCCATGTCAACGACGTCGCCTGGGCGAGCGGCATGTCGCGATGGCTGACGAGCACGAAAGGCTCCTTCACCACCGGCTTGAGCTCCAAGTCCCAGCGGTTTGCGGCGACGATGGTCACGCCGAACTCGGCCTCGCCGGACTGCACCTTGTCGGCGATCTCGGAGGCGGAGTTGTCGTGCACCCTGACGCCCAGTCCCGGATGGCGCTTGGCGAAGGCGGCGATCACGGAGGGCATGCAATGGGCGGCCACGGTCGGCAGGCAGCCGACGGACACTTCCGTGTCGCGCTCGCGGGTCTCGACCTTCACCTCGTCGATCGCGGAACCGAGGTCTTCGAAGATCCGGCGCGCGCGCGGCAGCAGCGTGGTTCCGGCCGCCGTCAGCGAGACCTGCCGCGTCGTGCGCAGGAAGAGCGGCGTGCCCAACGATTCCTCGAGCTTGCGGACACGGTGGCTCAGCGCCGTCTGGGACAGGTTGAGATGGGAGGCCGCAGCCCGGAAGCTGCCGCGTTCGGCAATGCTGATGAAAGCCTGAAGGCCCAGGACGTCGGCGCGCATGTCATTTGCTAGCGGTGGCTGTCGATAAAAGCGACAGTTTTGGTGAGCGAGCCTCGGCGCTTGCGCGCGCTCCCGATGGCGCGCGGCACCGTTCAGACTCAGCCGTGCCGCGGACCATCACCCTTCGAACTCGCGTCGGCGGACGCGATCGCCTGCTCAAGGAGGGCAAGAGCCCGCGCCCCTGCCGCCGCGTCGGGGAAGTCCAGCGTCTCGCCGCGAGCGGCGCGAACGAAATCGCCCAGGATCGCGTGATAGCCCTTGTGGTCCTCGTTGGCGGCGACGGTGAAATTCGGCTCCCAGACCAGCGTGTCCTCGGCCTCCGCCAGGGTGGCGTCCGCGCGCGACACCTTGAAGGGCGGGCTGCGGAAATAGCGGACCTCGTGCAGGTTGCGGACCTCGACGCGGCGATGGTCGCCCATCACTTGCCACCATTCCATCGGCGTGCCGCGCGATTGATGCGTGCCCATCACGAGCGTGCCGATGCCGCCGTTACGGAAGCGGAAATCGACATGGAGCATGAGCTTGCCGGGCGCCAGCTCATGCCGACGCGCGCTGACCGTCGCGACCTCGCCCATCAGATGCGGGATCAGGTCGAAATAGTGCACGCAGTGATGCAGGTAGAAGCCGGTATAGTCGACATCCCCCGCGAAATAGGTCGGCGCGGTCATATACTGGCCGAGGAAGCTCGCCGTGTCCCCGAATTCCGGGGCATGGACGACATTGGCCGCGATCCGGTTGGCGGTGGAATACCGCTTCATGAAGCCGAGGACGACCGGGACACCGCGAGCCTTGGCGGCATCGGCCAGCTCCTGCGCCTGCCGGGATGTCGCGGCCGGCGGCTTCTCGATGAAGAGCGGCAGGCCACGGGCGATGGCCGCGAGGCCGACCTCGTGATGCTGTTTCGGACCCATGGCGAGGCCGACGGCGTCGATATCCGTGCGGGTGAGCAGGGCGCGCCAGTCGCTCATCCGGTTCTCGGGCGCGACGCCGTAGCGTCGCCCGGTCGAGGCGAGGCTCTCCTGCGAGATGTCGCAGATCGCCTGCAGGACGACATCGTGGCGTGTGACCTGCGGCAGCAGCATCTCGTTGGCATGCGTGCCGCAGCCGATCCAGCCGAGGCGGAGAGGGGATGTCATCACGCGATTCCCTTTGTCGCCGCGAGCCGATCGGCGAAGGCGAGCGTCGCCTTGAGATAGTCGATGCTGGCCTTGAGTTCCGCATCCTCGTTCCGGGCTGGCGCGCGCCATTGCGCCAGCGTCACGCCCGCCGCCTCGTCGTCGCGGCGGAACGGCTCCAGCACGATCGGGCCTTTGTAGCCGCTAGCGACGAGCGCGCGTGCGATCGCCGGCCAGTCGATATGGCCGGACCCGACGAAGCCACGGTTGTTCTCGTTCGCCTGGAAATGCACGAGCTTCGCCCCCGCCAGCCGGATCGAGGCGGCAAGGTCGAATTCCTCCATGTTCATGTGGAAGGTATCGAGCATCACGCCGACGGCCGGCGAAGCGACCGCCTCGACATAATCAAGCGCGTGGCGGCAGGTGTTGCACATGTCTGTCTCGAAGCGGTTCAGCGGCTCGACGCCGAGGATGACGCCCTTGTCGGCGGCGCGCTTGGCCGCCTGCGCCAGGCCGCGCACGACGGCATCGACCCTGCGGCGGCGCTCGGCCGGCTCGACCGGATGCGGCGCCCGGCCGGCGAAGACGAGCGGTGCGCCATAGAGCGGCCCACCGACGATGCCGGCGCCCAGCGCGGCCGCGACATCGACGCATTGCTCGAGATAGGCGATGCCGGCCTGATGCGCCGCCGGATCGGGGCTGGCGAGATCGCGGGTCAGGTTCACCCGCGCCGCCAGCACAATCGAGAGCCCGGCATCGGCGGCGGCGGCTTTCGTCTCGGCGAGATCGAGTTCGCCCGGCTCTGGCACCAGCAGTTCTACGACATCGGCCCCGGCCTGTTTCATGCGCTGGAACGTCGGGAAATGCTCGCGCCCGAAGGGGCGCGCGTAGAACATCGAGATCACCCCGATCGCATTGGTCATGATTTGACTGCTCCTGCCGTCAGGCCGCCGACGAGGCGCTTCTGCACAAAAAGGAAAAGGATGGTGACCGGCAGCGCGATGATCGTCCCGCCTGCCGTCAGGATGCCCCACTGCACCGTGAACTCGCCGATGAACAATTGCAGGGCGACGGTCACCGGCCTCACCGTCTCGCCCGAGAGCATCATCGCGAACAGGTATTCATTCCAGGAGGTGATGAAGACGTAGATCGCGGTGGTGACGATGCCGGGCATCACCAGCGGCAGCACGACCAGCCGGATCGTCTGCAATCGTGAGGCGCCGTCGATCGTCGCAGCCTCGTCGAGATCTTTCGGGATCGCGTTGAAATAGCTGACCAGCATCCAGATCGAGAACGGGATCGAGAAGGTCGAATGGCCGATGATGACGCCGATGAAGGTGTCGATCAGCCCGAGCATCCGCATCAGCACGAAGAGCGGGATGATCAGCAGCACGATCGGGAACATGTTGATGACGAGGAAGCTCGTCATCAGCGTGCGCCGCCCGGCGAAGCGGAAGCGCGAGAACGCGTACGCTGCCGGCACGCTCGCGGCGAGCCCGAGCAGGACGGCTCCGCAGGCGATGATCAGGCTGTTCAGCAGGTTGACCGGGAAGCTCGTGCGCTGGATCAGCGTTTGGTAGTGCTCGAAGGTCGTGCTGCTCGGCAGGTAGCGCACCGGAAACTGCGAGAGGTCCGCATTCGGCTTGATCGAGGTCAGCAGCATCCAGATGAAGGGCGCCAGAGCGAAGGCGAGCACCAGCAGGACGGGGATTTCGACCTGGATCAGGTTGCGGGCGAAGGAGCGGCGCCGGATCATTTCTCCATCTCCCCGGCCTGCCGGCGGACATAGAGCCAGACGATGCCCAAGAGGATCGCGGTCAGCATCAGCGACAGAGAGGCGGCATAGCCGAACTCCATGCCGGTATAGGCGCGCAGGAAGGCGTAAAGCGGCAGCGTATGCGTGGCATAGCCCGGCCCGCCGCCGGTCATGACCAGGATGACGTCGAGCGAATTGGCCACCCAGATGACGCGCAGCAGCACCGCCGTGGCGATGATGCCGGCGATCGAGGGCAGGGTGACGTGGACGAACTGGCGCCAGGCGCTGGCGCCGTCGATCTCGGCCGCCTCGTAGAGCTCGCCCGGCACGGTCTGCAAGCCTGCCAGGATGGTGACGGTGAAGAACGGGAAGCCCTGCCAGACCAGCGCCAGCATGATGCAGGCGAGCGCCGTCGAGGGTTGGGCAAGCCAGGGATGCGGGGTTGAGATCAGGCCAAGGCGCAGCAGGATGTCATTGAAGACGCCGAGGTTGAAATCGTAGATCCAGGTCCACATCAGGCCGATGATCACGCTCGGCAGGGCCCAGGGGATGATCACCAGCGCCCGCGCCATGCCGCGCCACCAGAAGCTCTGGTTGAGCAGGAGCGCGGCTCCGAGACCAAGCAGGAGCTGGAGCGAGACGGTGCCCCCGACCCAGATCGCCGAGTTCGCGAGCGAGATCCAGAAGACCTCGTCCGAAAGCGCGGTCGCGAAATTCCGCACGCCGACGAAGCGGAGATTGTCGGGATCGTAGAGAACGTAGTCGTGCAGGCTGTACCAGGCCGTCTGCAGGACCGGAAACAGGATGACCAGTGCCGTCACCAGCAGGGCCGGTAGCAGGAATCCATATGGGGTCGCCGCGCGCAGCACCGCGCCGCTCGCCGTCACCTTGTTCATGGCGTCGTTCCTAGGGATCGATGGCCGGCGCCGGGGCTCACCCGGCGCCGCGCTGCGATCCGGCCTCAGCCGTGGAAGGTCTGTTCGACCATTTTCATGAGCTCGTCGGGGTTCATCCCGCCGGTCAGTGCCCGCTGCAGGTTGGTGGGCAGGACACGGCCGACGAAATCCGGCGTCTTCACATGGTCCGGCAAGGGCCGGGCGATCGGCAGGGAGGCATCGCTCGCCTCGACAAAGCGCTTGGGATGCACGGTCCAGTTCTTCGTATCCGAGATGGTGATCGGCAATTGGCCGCTGAGCTTGGCCTGTTCGGCATTGTTCTCGGCGCTCGACAGGAAGCTGATCCAGCGGAACGCCGCTTCCTTGTTCTTGCTGCCGGAGAAGATCGCGTTGGATTCGTCGCCGAAATAGGTCCAGCCGCTGCCGTCCGGCCCGCGCGGCACCGGCACGGCCGAGACCCTGTCGCCGAGCGCGCCGACGACCTCGGCGACCGAACCGATATGGTGGATCGCCATGCCGGTCCGGCCGGCCTTGAAGGCGTCGACGATCTGGCGAAAGGCGTCGGTCGGCGCCGAGGGGGGCACGACCTTGTGCTTCACGGCGAGGTCGACGAACCAGCGGTTCGCCGCCAGCGCCTTCTCCGTGACCATGCCGCCCTTGTCGAAGCTAGCGCCGCCACCGAGGACGAAGGGCCCCCAGTTGTCGTGGCAGCCGGCGCCGCCGCGCATGCCGTAGCCGAAGACGCCGTCCTTAGTCAGCGCCTGGGCCGTGGTGAGGAAGCTCTCGAATGTCTTGGGCGGCTGGAGTCCGGCCTGCTGAAGCATGTCCTGCCGGTAGTAGAGATAGATCACAACGTAGTGCAGTGGCATGTAGTACTGCTTGCCGTCTGGCGAGCGGTTGATCTTCCAGACGTCGTCAGCGATGTCGCTGCGGCCTTTCCAGTTGGCGAGGAAGCTGTCCAGCGGCTCCAACGCCTTCATCTGTCCGAAGCGCGAGAGATAGGACAGGCGCACCATGGCGCAGTCGGGCTGGTTGCCGGCGACCAGGGCCGAGAAGATGCGGTTGATATAGTCGGTGCCGCCACCCCACGGGATCGGCTCGGCCTGGATCTTGATGTCCGGGTTTTCG
Source organism: Allobosea sp. 47.2.35 (assembly GCF_024655635.1). Lineage (GTDB taxonomy): Bacteria > Pseudomonadota > Alphaproteobacteria > Rhizobiales > Beijerinckiaceae > Allobosea. The sequence continues at coordinate 326,546 of NZ_JANLGI010000002.1, forward strand.
GCTTCGAACTTCGCGACGAGGGCGGCCGGCGTGTTCTGGGGGTTGTCGTAGTGGTACCACCAGCGCACCGTCGCCTTGCCCTGGGCGATGGCTGGGCGGGCGGCCTCGAAGGAGAGCGCAGCCGCTCCCGCGAGTTTCATGAAGGTCCTGCGTTCCATGAATTTCACTCCCCTGACGTTTTTTATAGTCGTTCGGTGATGTAGGCGGCCCCGGCGTCGATCATGGCTTGCGCCGGTGCGAGTTCCCGGCTCATGCGCAGGCAGCCATGGATCACCCCCGGCACATGGTCGTGGCGGAAGGCGCAGCCTGCTGCTGCCAGACGCTCGGCGAGGCGGAGCGTGTCGTCGGCGAGGGGGTCGAGCCCGCCCGCCGTGAGATAGAGCGGCGGCAGCCCGGCGAGATCGGCATGCAGCGGCGCGGCCAATGTCGGAGGCGCCTCGAAGGCTGCGGCGAGATAGTTGCGCCAATACCAGCGCATGTTCGCCGTGGTCAGGATGTATCCCTCGCCGAACCGCGCATGGCTGCCGGTTTCGAAATCGGGAGCGTAGCAGCCGTAGAACAGGGCAGCCGTCGCGGGCAGCGTCAGACCCGTATTGCGACGATGGATCATAGCCGAGAGCGCGAGCGTTGCCCCGGCGGAATCTCCGGCAAGCGCCCAGCGCTGGGCATCGACATCCCGGCCGAGTTCGCCCTCCAAGGCGAAGGCGATGGCGGCGAGCGTGTCGTCCAGAGGGGCCGGGTAGGGGTGCTCGGGTGCCAGCCGGTAGTCGAACCCGAAGACGGCGCAGCCGGACGCCGTCGCAAGATGGCGCATCGTGCCGTCATGGGTATCGACCGAGCCGAAGGTCCAGCCGCCGCCATGAACATAGACGATGACGGGCAGGGTGGCTCCGGGTTGCGGATGATAGAGCCGGCCCCGCAGTGTTCCTGCTGCCCCCGTGACGGCGAGATCGCGGGCCGGAATGGCGGGCGCGCCCTCGTTCCAGGCGATGGAGCCGGCATCCGCGGAGGCGCGCGCTTCGGCGATCGGCAGGGTCTTGAAGTCGACGCCGGGCGCCGCCGCGAAGCCGGCGAGGATCCGGGCCATCTGCGGGTGGATGTAGGCGCTCACGCGGCAACCTCGTCGCTGCCTTGAAGAACGATCGTGTCGATATGGGAGCCGAGCGCCGCGGCGAGCCCGGTTCCGTCGCCCGCCGCGAGGCGCTCGTAGAGAATATCGTGGCGGCGCGCCGTCTCGATCAGCGGGCGGCGATGCTCCGGCGCCCAGAGCTTGTAGCGGTTCGAGTGCATGATGCAGCGCGCCAGGATCTGCCCGAGAGCATCGAGGCCCGACAGCCGGAACAGGGCGAGGTGGAAATCCTTGTCGGCTTCGATGACGCGGTACTCGTCGCCCTCTGAAGCGGCTTCCGTCATCGCCGTCAGGATGCCGCGCAGGTCGTCGAGGGCCTGGCCGTCGGCATGGAGTGCCGCCTTCAGCGCCCCGCGCGTCTCGATCCTGCGGCGCAGGGCCAGCATCTCGTCGGCTTCCTCGGCCGTCAGCCGCGTCACGATCGTCCGCCGCCCCGAACGGACGACGAGGCCATCCTCCTGCAGGCGCAGCAGCGCCTCGCGGATCGGGCCCTGGCTGCAGCCGATCTCATGGGCGAGGCCGAGCTCGGTCAGCACCGTCTCGGGCGTCAGCTCGTTCAGGATGATCCGCCGCTTGACGATCCCGTAGACCAGATCGGAAGGGCGGCTGAGCTTCGGGATCAAGGCGCGAGCCTCGCTGGACAAGGTCTATCGATGTGAATATCGATATCATTATTGATAATAATGTCAATGCGGGGAGCGGAGAGCAAGCCGATGCGTCACAGGATCCGGAAGATCGACGTTCACCTCGTCTCGGCACCCGTCTTGGGTGGCTTTGCCGATGCGACGCGCAAGGTCGAGACGATCGGCTTCGTGATCGTCCGCATCACGACGGATCAGGGGCTTGAGGGGATCGGCGTCACCTATCACGAGGTCGGCGGGGAGGCGACCTGCGAGCTGATCAACCGCAACATGACGCCCCGGCTGATCGGCCGCGAACCTCTCGAAACCGAGGCGATCTGGCAGGAATTCTTCCATTATCTGCGCGGCGTCGGCCGGAAGGGACTGATGTATTGCGCGCTCAGCGCCGTCGACATCGCGCTCTGGGACCTCAAGGGCAAGATCGTCGATCTCCCCGTCTATCGGCTGCTCGGGGGAGACCGGACGAAGGTGCCCGTCTATGCCAGCGGCGGCTGGACCTCCTATTCCGACGATCAGCTCGTCGATGAGATCAAGGGCATGGTCGCGCGCGGCTTCACCACCGTGAAGTTCAAGGTCGGCTTCGATGGCGGCCGCAATCCGAGGCGCGACGCCGAGCGCGTACGCAAGGTCCGCGAGGCGGTCGGCCCCGACATCAACCTCATGGTCGACGCGAACAACTCCTTTGACGCGGCGACGGCGGTGCAGCTCGCCAACCGCATTCGCGAGTACGATATCTTCCTGTTCGAAGAGCCGGTCTTCGCCGATGATATTCCGGGCCTTGCCCGCTTCAAGCGCGGCACCGACATCCCGTTGGCGACCGGCGAGCACGAATACACCAAGTTCGGCGTGAGGGACCTGCTTATCCACGATGCCGCCGACATCGTGCAGGTCGATGGCGCGCGGGCCGGCGGCTATACCGAGATGCTGAAATGCGCGGCGCTGACCCAGGCGTGGAACGTCAAGTTCGCACCGCATGCGATGGAGAACCTCCACCTGCATCTCGTTGCGGCCGTGCCCAATGCCCTGTTCCTCGAGCGCCTGCTGATGTTCGAGGACATCACCGCGCAGGTCTTCGACGGCGCGCCTTTACCCATCGACGGCCATATGCACGTGCCGGACCTGCCGGGACTCGGGTTGAAGCTCAACATGGATTTTATCCGGGAACGGGACGAAACGTCGCCAGCAAGCCGCAACTAGGCGACAGGCTCACGAGAGACCGGACACCGCGCGCGCTGGCCGGTCCCGGCGAGGCGCCACGGTACTCAAGTCAGACGATTCCGGATGAGGAAGCTCAGGAGATTGGCATAGCCGCGCGCATCGTCGATCGCGCGATGGGTGTGCTCGACAAAACCGAGCCATTCCTGCGGATATTTCTCGACGTCGCAATCCCATTGCCCTCGGCCGGTATGTCCGGCCACCATCGACATCAGGCACAGGGGTGGGTGCCGGAAAAGCCGGTCGGAGACCCAGGGGCCTTCCAGCAGCGCGCGCCCCGTGAAGCGCTTCAGGTAGAAATCGATCCACGGCCCGTCGAGCGCGAGGGGATGGGCTGCGAAGATCGGCTCTCCCTCCAGCGAGCCGACCCAGTCGACGAAGCGCTTGATACCGGCGGCAGCCGGTTCGGGATTATCGGTCGCGGCTGCCCAGGCTTGCGGATTCCTGCGCCAGAAGTCCATCGTAGCCGGGTCGGCCACCGCTCCCTCGAGCGGCTCCAGGACAGTCTCGAACGCGCCGAGGATGTCGCCGCCAGCCGATACTGCAACCGAGCCGAAGGAGAACATCGAGTTCGTTCCGGCGACTGGGCCGTCGAACTCGCAATCCGTCACGACATAGAAGGGTAGCATCTGTCCCTCTTCGCCTCCGATATGGGCGTCCGACCGCTCCGGAAGGGAAGGCATCCTTGTCGACTATGACGAGGCAGGCGGGAAGCGCCAGTTTCATGTCGACGGAACCGATCGGTGGGCAAGGGCTGGCCCGCGCCGCAGGCCCGAGTAAGCACCTTCTCTGCAGAGGGAAGGGCGACAACGCATCGGAGGCGATCCTCCCTTTCCGAACGCGCCGGAATGGGCCAAGGATGCCGCTGGCAGGCGGCAACGTGAAAATTCGCGATTGTCGCTCTTGCAGATATTTTAAGCTTGAAACATTATGGGTTGCGCGAGCCGAAGAAATCCAAGGGAACGGGGCCGCGCTACATCTTCGTTCGGGAGAGCATCGATGACGACATTCAGGTTCGGTCTGGCACTCGGTTGCGGCGCGCTGGCTTTGTCCATCGCCTCCGCGCAGGCACAGGAGCCGATCAAGATCGGCGTGGTCAGCGTGCTGACCGGCCCGGCCGCCTCGCTCGGCCAGCAGGTCCGCGACGGTTTCCAGCTCGCGGTCGACAAGAACGGCGGCAAGCTCGGCGGCGTGCCGGTCAAGATCACGGTGATCGATGACGAGCTGAAGCCCGACGTTGCTGTCGAGCGCGTGCGCTCATTCGTCGAGAGCGAGAAGCCGGCCTTCGTCGTCGGCCCGGTATTCTCGAACATCCTCGGCGCCATCGCCAAGCCCGTGCTCGATTCCGGCGCCTTCCTGATCAGCCCGAATGCCGGGCCTTCGACCATGGCCGGCAAGGCCTGCAACAAGAATTTCTTCGTCACCTCCTACCAGAACGATCAGGTGCACGAGGTCCTCGGCAAATACGCGCAGGACCAGAACTACAAGAAGGCTTATATCATCGCGCCGAACTATCAGGCGGGTAAGGACTCGCTCGCCGGCTTCAAGCGCTACTTCAAGGGCGAGATCGTCGACGAGGTCTATGCGCCGCTGAACGCGATGGATTTCTCGGCCGACCTCGCCAAGATCGCCTCGTCCAAGCCCGATGTCGTCTTCGCCTTCCTGCCCGGCGGGCTTGGCGTCAATTTCGTCAAGCAGTGGTCGCAGGCCGGCCTGCAGGGCAAGATCCCGTTCCTCTCAGCCTTCACGGTCGATGAATCGACCCTGCCGGCGCAGCAGGACGCCGCGGTCGGCCTCTTCGGCGGCATGACCTGGGCGCCCAACATGGACAACGCGCAGACGAAGGACTTCGTCAAAGCCTATGAGGCGGCCTACAAGATCGTGCCCGGCTCCTATGCCCAGCAGTCCTACGATGCGGCGATGCTGATCGATTCCGCGGTCAAGGCGGCCGGCGGCGCCGGCAATCCCGACAAGCTGCGCGAGGCGATCAAGAAGGCCGATTTCACCTCGCTGCGCGGCAAGTTCAAGTTCAACACCAACGGCTATCCAATCCAGGACTTCTATCTGGTCAAGGTCGCCAAGCGCGCCGACGGCAAGTTCCAGACCGAGATCGCCCAGAAGGTGTTTTCGGATTACGCCGATCCGCACGCCAAGGACTGCGCGCTGAAGTGACGCGAAGCGTCATCCTCGGGCGAAGCGAAGCTTCGACCCGGGGATCTCTTCGTCACGAGATGCTCGGGTCATGCCCGAGCATGACGTCCTGTGACCGGCCCTGACATAGGACCGCGCAATGACTCTCAGCCTCCTGATCGTCCAGCTCCTCAACGGCCTCCAGTTCGGCGTCCTGCTGTTTCTGGTCGCGGCCGGGCTGACGCTGGTCTTCGGCGTGATGGACTTCATCAACCTCGCCCATGGCGTGCAGTACATGCTGGGCGCCTATCTCGCCGTCACCTTCGTAGGCCTGACCGGCTCCTTCCTGCTGGGGCTTATCCTCGCGCTCGCCGCCGCCCTGCTGCTCGGGCTCGCCCTCGAGTTCCTGGTCTTCCGGCATCTCTATGAACGAGACCATCTCGATCAGGTGCTGGCGACCTTCGGCTTGATCCTGCTGCTCAATCAGGCGGTGAAGATGATCTGGGGCGCGGCTCCGCTCTCCGTACCGGTGCCGGAATTCCTCTCCGGCAATGTCCGGCTGCTGGATGGCATTCTCTACCCCGTCTACCGCTTCGCCCTGATCGCCGCGGGTTTGGGCGTCGGCGCGCTGCTCTGGTTCGTCGTCGAGAAGACCCGCACCGGCATGCTGCTCAGGGCAGGGGCGTCGAACGCGCCGATGGTTTCGGCGCTCGGCGTCGATATCCGCAAGTTGTTCATGGTGGTCTTCGCCTTCGGCACGATGCTCGCCGGCTTCGCCGGCGCGATGGCGGCGCCGATCCTCTCGGTCGAACCGGGCATGGGCGACACCGTGCTGATTCTCGCCTTCGTCGTCATCGTCGTCGGCGGTATCGGCTCGATCCGTGGCGCCTTCGTCGGCGCGCTGATCGTCGGTTTGGTCGACACGCTCGGCCGCTCTTTCATGAACGACCTGCTCCGGCTGTTCATGGCGCCGGCCTCGGCGCGCGCCACCGGCGCCGCTCTGTCATCGATGCTGATCTATCTGGTCATGGCGGCGGTGCTGTTCGTCCGGCCGGAAGGCCTGCTGCCGGCCAAGGGGCGCTCGTGAGCATGGCGAGCACCTCTTCGAACTCGGCGACGACCGCGACGCGGCCGCAAGCGCCGACGGTGCGCCGGCTGGCCCCGTTCGTCATCTTCGCCCTGCTAGCCCTGTTGCCGCTGGCCTCCACGCTTGGCCTGCCCGGGCACTGGCTGACGCTGGTAACGCGGGCGATGATCTTCGCCATCGCGGCACTCTCGCTCGACCTCGTGCTCGGCGTCGGCGGGCTCGTCTCCTTCGGCCATGCCGCCTTCGTCGGCATCGGCGCCTATGGCACCGGCATCCTGATCACCGAGGGGCGGACGGAGCTGCTGGTGGCGCTGCCGGTCATCCTGCTCGTCTGCGCCGTCTTTGCCGCCGTCACCGGCTATGTCTCGCTGCGCACGCGCGGCGTCGCCTTCATCATGATCACGCTGGCCTTCGGGCAGATGGCCTTCTATTTCGCGCAGGCGCTCTCGGCCTATGGCGGCGATGACGGCCTGACCCTCTACGAGAAGAGCACGTTCTTCGGGCGCGAGATCTTCGCCAACCGCACCGGCTTCTACTATATCGCGCTCGGCATGCTGGCCTTCTGCTACTGGTTGGCGCGCCGCATCGTCTCCTCGCGCTTCGGCCGTGTGCTGCGGGCGGCACGGGAGAATGCCGTGCGCGTCACCGTCACCGGCTACGATGTCAACCATGTCCGGCTCGGCGCCTATGTGATCAGCGGCATGATGGCGGGTCTCTCCGGATTCCTGCTCGCCAATCAGACCGATTTCGTCAGCCCGGCCTACATGTCCTGGTCGCGCTCGGGCGAACTGATCTTCATGGTCGTGCTCGGCGGCGTCGGCTCGCTCTATGGCGCTATCCTCGGCGCGCTCGCCTTCCTGATCACCGAGGACGTGCTCTCGAGCCTGACGCAGAACTGGAAGGTCATCTTCGGCCCGCTGATCGTGCTTTTCGTGCTGTTCACCCATGGCGGCATCGCCGGCCTCGCCAACAAGCTGAGGGGGCGCCGCGATGGCTGAGCCGGCGCTCGCACTCAAGAGCCTCGCCAAGTCGTTCGGCGCGCTCAAGGTTACCAACGAGGTCGACCTCACCATCGCGCCCGGCGAGCTCCACGCCCTGATCGGCCCCAACGGCGCCGGCAAGACGACGCTGGTCCACCAGATTTCCGGGACGCTCAAGCCGGATGCCGGCGCGATCCTGTTCGGCGGTCAGGACATCACCCGTCTGCCGCCGCAGGCACGGGCGCGGGCCGGGCTCGCGCGCACCTTCCAGATCACCTCGACCATCGCCTCGCTCTCGGCGCTGGAGAATGTCGCCCTCGGCGTGCAGGCGCATAGCGCCCATCCGCTCTCACTGTTCCGCGACGCGGCGAGCGACGCGGCGCTCAACGCTCCTGCCTGGGAGGCGCTGGACGCCGTCGGCTTGGCCGAGCGTGCCCATGCGCCGGCCGGCAGCCTCTCGCATGGCGAGAAGCGCGCGCTCGAGATCGCCATGGCGTTGACCCTGCAACCGAAGCTCATCCTGCTCGACGAGCCGCTGGCCGGTGTCGGCCATGAGGAGGGCGAGCGCCTGATCGCGCTGTTGAACAGCCTGAAGGGCCGCTTCGCCATGCTGCTCGTCGAGCACGACATGAGCGCTGTCTTCGCTCTGGCGGATCGCGTCACCGTGCTGGTCTACGGCGGCGTCATCGCCTCGGACGAACCGGCGGCTGTCCGGGCCGATCCGGCCGTGCGGCAGGCCTATCTCGGCGAGGAGGGCTAGCGATGCTCAACGTCGAAGGGCTCGATGCCGGCTATGGCGAGGCGCAGATCCTGTTCGGGGTCGATCTCAGCGTCGGCGAGGGCGAGGTCGTGACCCTGCTTGGCCGCAACGGTATGGGTAAAACCACCACTGTCCGGAGCATTATGGGGCTCCTGCCGGCAAAGGCCGGCAAGATCGCCTTCGGCGGGCGCGACCTCACCGGTGCGGCCCCCTTCCGCATCGCACAGGCCGGGATCGGCCTCGTGCCGGAAGGCCGTCAGATCTTCCCGACGCTCTCCGTCGAGGAGAACCTGATCGCGACCGCGGCCGATCGTTCGGGCAAGAAGCGCTGGGACCTCGGGCGGATTTACGCCTTCTTCCCGCGTCTCAAGGAAAGGCGGGAGAACCGCGGCAACCAGCTTTCCGGCGGCGAGCAGCAGATGCTGGCGATCGGCCGGGCGCTGATGACCAATCCGAAGCTGATCATCCTCGACGAGGCGACCGAGGGGCTCGCCCCCCTGATCCGCGAGGAGATCTGGAACTGCCTGACCGCCTTGAAGGCGGAGGGCGAGTCGATCCTCCTCATCGACAAGAACGTCGATGCGCTGGTCCGGATCGCCGATCGCCATGTCGTGCTGGAGAAGGGCCGCGTCGTCTGGCGCGGCTCCAGCGTGGAATTGCGCAGCGACAGCGCCGTGAAGGACCGCTTCCTGCACTTCTAGCAGGTCACGCCAACGCCATCCGGCCTCCGCGCCGGCAGATGAGGAGAGCAAGATCATGAAACCGCTGACCGCAGGCGTGACGCGCGCCAATGAAGGTCTCGACGGCATCTCCTGGAGCATCCTCGGCCAGACCTATGTGCCGAAGACGCTGACGGAGGAGAGCTTCTCCTGGCACGCGACCCTGCCGCCCGGCACCTTCGTGCCGCCGCATATCCATACGACGCAGGACGAGTTCATCTACATGCTGGAGGGCCGGCTCGACCTGCTGCTCGACGGGCAGGAGAGCTTCGCCACCGCCGGCGACCTGATCAAGCTGCCGCGCAACATCCCGCACGGCCTGTTCAACAAGAGCGACGCGACGGTGAAGTGCCTGTTCTGGGTCTCGCCGACGGCACGGCTCTATGACCTGTTCTGGGGCCTGCATTCCATGGCCGAGCAGAAGCCGGCCGATGTCGTCGCCCTCTCGGCCAAGCACGAGGTCGATTTCCTGCCGCCGCCGCCCGACGGGGCGTGAGGGGCGGGCAACCGCAATTTGCTGAACGGCGTCGTCATGGTCGGGCTTGTCCCGACCATGCGCGCCTTCCTCAATTGAAGGCGGCGTTCAACGCGGAGATGCCTGCCACGAGTGCGGGCACGACGAGAACTACTTCTTCCCCGCCAATTGCTCGGCCGAGAACCCGGCCTTGCCCGCATAGGATTTCACGATCTGCTCGCGCTTGGCATAGCCCAGCACGCGCTCGACATCGTCGAAGCCTTGCGGGGCCAGCGCCTCGACCGCGTCGATGACCCGCTCCGGGCCGCCGACCCGGTTCATCGCCACCACCTCCGCCGTCGCCGGCAGGCGCTGCGCTTCATAGGCCGCCAGCGCCTGGCGCGGATGCTCGGCCTTGGCCAGCCAGTCGGCGAGGCAGCGCGCATCGAGGATCGCCTGCGAGGCGCCGTTCGAGCCGACCGGATACATCGGATGCGCCGCGTCGCCGAGCAGCGTGACGCGGCCATGGGTCCAGCGAGGCAGCGGGTCGCGGTCGCACATCGGGTATTCCCAGAAGGTCGAGGTCGCCTGGATCAGTCCGAGGATGTCCATGCCCGGCACGCTGAAGCGCCTGGCGAAGGGCAGCACGTCCTCGAGACGGCCGGGCTTGGACCAGGCCTCCTTCGGCGGAGGCCGCTCGGGATCGCCGGTGCGGATATTGACGACCCAGTTGGTCAGCCGCGTCTTGGCGCTGGTGCCCTTGCCGATCGGGTAGAGCACGAGCTTGCCAGCCATGCCGCCGGCGATGATCATGCTCTCGCCGTCGAGGAATGTGGGCCAGTCGCAGGCACCGCGCCACATCTGCACGCCCTGCCAGCGCGGCGGCCCCTGGTTCGGGAAATAGCAGGCCCGCACGGCCGAGTGGATGCCGTCGGCGCCGATCAGGATGTCGCCGCGCGCCGTCTCGCCGGCTTCGCCGAGGCGGGCATCGCTGAAATGCGCGGTGACGCCGCCTTCGTCCTGGATGAAGCCCTGCAGCCGGCGCCCGGTGCGGATCGCGCCCTCGCCGAGTCGCTCGGCCACCGCGTCGCGGATGACCTTCTGCAAGCGGCCGCGATGGATCGAGAATTGCGGCACCGGCGCGCCGGCATGCAGGCCGCGCGGCTCGCGCCAGACCGTCTGTCCGAAGCGGTTCATGTAGTGCAGTTCGCGCGTGCGGATGCCGACCGCGTCGAGCGCCGGCAGCAGGCCGAGATCGGCGAGCTCGCGGATGGCATGGGGCAGGGTGTTGATGCCGACGCCGACCTCGCGGATTTCGCTGGCCTGCTCGTAGACCGTCGCCTCGATGCCACGAGCATGGAGCATCAGCGCCAGGGTCAATCCACCAATGCCGCCGCCGACGATGATAACCCGCATCTGCCCGTCCCCTCAGGTCTTATATTTTAAGTTTGAAATATCTTTGTCCGGCTTGTCAATTTGCGCAAGGGGCAGGGATGGCAGCGTGTGCTTCAACGCGCCTCGATCACGTCCTGAACCATTTCGAAGAAGCTGCGCACGAGGGGCAGGCGCTGGCGCTCGGCGCGGCAGACGATGTACTCGCCCACGTCGAAATCTGCGCCGGTGATGACGATGCGCTTCAGACCGGCTTCCGGTCTGAACTCGGCGGCGAAGACGACGCCGATCCCGAAGCCGAAGGCGACGGCCTCGCGCACCGCCTCGCGCGACTGCACCTCCAGCAGGTTCGCCGGCTTGATCCCGGCGAGCGAGAGCCGGCTCTCGAAGACCTCGCGCGTGATCGAGCCACGCTCGCGCAACACGATGTCCTGTCCGGCGAAGGCCTCGATCGGAATCTGGTCGTGCCGTGCCAGCTCATGCTGGTCCGAGACGAAGGCGACCAGATCGTCCGAGCGCAGCCGGACGCTGTGGATGCGCGGGTCGGAATTGGCGCGCGCCGTGATCGCGACGTCCGCCGCGAAATCCATGATCTGGTCGACGACTTCCGAGGAGTTGCCGATCGTCAGCGAGAAGGTCAGGCCCGGATAGCGCTCGCGCATGCGGGCGAGCGCCGGCATGACATGGGTGGCACTGTCGGCCGCGATCCGGAGATGGCCGCGCTGGAGCGTACGGCTGCCGGCGAGCAGCGATTCCGCCTCATCCTCGGCCGCAAACAGCCTCGCCGTGACAACGAAGAGGCTCTGCCCGAGCGGGGTTAGTTTCACCTGTCGGCCGGCGCGATCGAACAGGCGCACGCCATAGGCGTCTTCCAGCCCGCGCACCTGGGCGGAGAGGGTGGGCTGGCTGACATGGCGCGTCCTGGCGGCACCGGTGAAGCTCTGCGCCTCGGCGACGGCATGGAAGGCGGCGAGGCCGGAGTAGCTGATGGCCATCTAGTCTATAGATCCTGTCTATGGATGATATGGAAACGATGTATTGGACCTATGTCAACGGTCCTCCTAGCCTCGCGATCATCCGCCGCAACATATCGCGAGACCATCATGGCCCAGGCCCGCCGCCCTGCCTCTTCCGAAACCGGTGATCCGCTTCTCCTGACGCCCGGCCCGCTGACCACCAGCAAGGCCATCAAGGAGGCGATGGTGCATGACTGGGGTTCGCGCGACGCGACCTTCGTCGGCATCAACAAGGCGGTTCTGGAAGAGCTGCCGAAGATCATCCACGGCGGCGAGGATTTCGTCACCGTGCCGATGCAGGGCTCCGGCACCTTCGCCGTCGAGGCGATGCTGACCACCTTCGTGCCGCGCGACGGCAAGATCCTGGTGCTGATCAACGGCGCCTATGGCCAGCGCGCCAAGCGCATCCTGGAGATCGCTGGTCGCGCCGTCGCCGTCCACGAGACCGCCGAGGACACCCCGCCGGACCTCGCCGAGGTCGACCGCATGCTGGTGGCCGACACCGCCATCACCCATATCTTCACGGTCCATTGCGAGACGACCAGCGGCATCCGCAACCCGGTCGAGGCGATCGCCGCGCTCGCCAAGCGCCATGGCCGCCGCCTGCTGGTCGACTCGATGAGCGCTTTCGGCGCCCTGCCGCTCGACAGCCGCGAGGTCTATTTCGACGCGGTCGCCGCCTCCTCGAACAAGTGCATCCAGGGCGTCCCCGGCCTCGGTTTCGTCATCGCCCGCAAGAGCGCTCTCGCCGAGACCAAGGGCAATGCCACCACGCTGGTGCTCGATCTCCACGACCAGAACGCCGGCTTCGAGCGCACCGGCCAGTACCGCTTCACTCCGCCGATCCATGTCATCGTCGCCTTCCACGCGGCCTTGCAGGAATTCTGGGCCGAGGGCGGCGTCGCCGGACGCGGCGAGCGCTATGCCGAGAACGCCCGCATCCTGATCGAAGGCATGGAAGGGCTCGGCTTCCGGACTCTGTTGCCGGCCGCCCGGCAGGCGCCGATCATCGTCACCTTCCACATGCCGGAAGACAAGAACTTCGTCTTCCAGCGCTTCTACGACGCGCTCAAGGATGCCGGCTACGTCATCTATCCCGGCAAGCTGACCGTCGCCGACAGCTTCCGCATCGGCTGCATCGGCGCGCTCGGTGCGCAGGACATGCGCGCCTTCGTCGCCACAGTGTCGGATGTCCTTGATGAGATGGGCGTCGGCCTGAAGTCGGCCGCGTGAGGAGCCCTGAGATGACAATGCACACGAAGATCGGCGCGGATGTCGTTGCGAACGGCCGCAATTATGCCCGCCCGCAGCGCCCGACGGTGGTGATCTGCATGGACGGCTCGGAGCCGGCCTATATCGAGGCCGCCAGCGCCAAAGGCCTGACGCCGAACCTCGACCGGATCATGAAGGCCGGCGCCAGCACCCACGCCTATTCGGTGATCCCGAGCTTCACCAACCCGAACAACCTCTCGATCATCACCGGCCGCCCGCCGGTCTGGCACGGCATTGCCGGCAACTTCTTCTACGACCGCGAGGCCAAGGAAGAGGTGATGATGAACGACGCCCGCTTCCTGCGGGCGCCGACCATCCTGGCCGAGTTCCAGAAGAACGGCCACAAGGTCGCGATGGTCACGGCCAAGGACAAGCTGCGCACCCTGCTCGGCAAGGGTCTGGACTTCGCCTCCGGCAACGCCATCGCCTTCTCCTCGGAGAAGGCCGACAAGGCCAACAAGGCGGAGAACGGCATCGATAACGTGCTCGATGTCGTCGGCATGCCGGTGCCGTCGGTCTATTCGGCCGATCTCTCGGAATTCGTCTTCGCCGCCGGCGTCAAGCTGTTGGAGACCTTCAAGCCCGACCTGATGTATCTCTCGACCACCGACTATGTGCAGCACAAGGCCGGCCCCGGCTCGGAGATGGCGGACTCGTTCTACGCCATGTTCGACGGCTATGTCGGCAAGCTCGACGCGCTCGGCTGCACGCTGGTGATCACCGCAGATCACGGCATGAACGACAAGCACTTGGCTAATGGCGAGCCGGATGTCGTCTATCTCCAGAGCCTGATGGACGACTGGTACGGCAAGGGCACGATGCGCGTGATCCTGCCGATCACCGACCCCTATGTCGTCCATCACGGCGCACTCGGCTCCTTCGCCACGGTCTATCTGCCCGATGACGCCAGCCAGGAAGAGGTCGCGGCCCGCATCTCCGGGCTCGACGGCATCGCGCTGGCGGTGACCTCGGCGGAGGCCTGCGAGCGCTTCGAATTGCCGGCCGACCGGATCGGCGATGTCGTGGTCGTCTCGACCCGCCAGAAGGTGATCGGCACCTCGCCCGACAGGCACGATCTCTCGGGTCTGACCGAGCCCCTGCGCTCGCATGGCGGCATCACCGAGCAGCGCGTGCCGATGATCGCCAACCGGCCGATCACGGTGCCGCAGGGCCGCACGCTCCGCAATTTCGACGTCTTCGACGTCGCCCTGAACCTGGTGAACTGAGATGAACGCGACGGTGAAGCCGCCGGTGCGGCGCGAGGCGATGCGCATCGCCGGCAAGCTGGTCACGACCGACGACGTGGTCGAGGTCCACAATCCCTATGACAACAGCGTGGTCGGCCTGATCCCGGCCGCCCGGCCCGAGCATGTCCGCGAGGCCTTTGCCAAGGCCAAGGCCTTCAAGCCGAAGCTCTCGCGCTACGAGCGCCAGCAGATCCTGCAGAAGACGGCCGAATTGCTGCGCGACCGCAAGGAGCTCTTCGCCAAGCTGATCACGGCCGAGGCCGGCCTGTGCTGGAAGGACTCGCTCTATGAGGCGAGCCGCGCCTATGACGTCTGGTCCTTCGCGGCGCAGCTCACCATCAAGGACGATGGCGAGATGTTCTCCTGCGACATCTCGCCGAACGGCAAGGCGCGCAAGATCTTCACGACGCGCCAGCCGCTGCTCGGCGTGATCTCGGCGATCACTCCGTTCAACCACCCGCTCAACATGGTCAGCCACAAGCTGGCCCCGGCAATCGCGACCAATAACCGGCTCGTGCTGAAGCCGACCGAGCTGACGCCATTGACCGCGCTGGCGCTCGCCGACGTGCTCTACGAGGCCGGCCTGCCGCCGGAGATGCTCTCGGTCGTCACCGGCAATCCCTCTACCATGGGCGATGCGATGATCACCGATCCCGATGCGGATCTGGTGACCTTCACCGGCTCGGTCCGCGTCGGCAAGCACATCGCCGACAAGGCCGGCTACAAGCGCATCGTGCTCGAACTCGGCGGCAACGACCCGCTGATCGTGATGGAGGATGCCGATCTCGACAAGGCAGCCGAGCTCGCCGTTACCGGCGCGACCAAGAACTCTGGCCAGCGCTGCACGGCGGTGAAGCGCATCCTGGTGGTCGAGAGCGTCGCCGATGCTTTCTCCAAGCTCGTCGTCGAGAAGGCGAAGAAGCTGAAATGTGGCGATCCGATGGACCCGGAGACCGATGTCGGCTGCGTCATCAACGCTCGCTCGGCCTCGCTCTTCCAGGCCCGCGTCGACGACGCCGTCACCAAGGGCGCCGAGGTGCTCTACGGCAAGCGGGCGGAAGGGGCGCTGTTCCACCCGACCGTGGTCGACAAGATCCCCTACACCTGCGAGCTGGTGCATGAGGAGACCTTTGGTCCGGTGATCCCGATCGTCCGCGTGCCCGACGACATCGCCGAGGTGATCCGGATCTCGAACTCCACCGCCTATGGTCTCTCTTCCGGCATCTGCACCAACCGCTACGATTACATCCAGCGCTTTGTTGCCGATCTCGAGGTCGGCACGGTCAATCTCTGGGAAGTCCCGGGCTACCGGATCGAGATGTCCCCCTTCGGCGGCATCAAGGATTCCGGCCTCGGCTACAAGGAGGGTGTCGTCGAGGCCATGAAATCCTTCACCAACGTCAAGACGTGGTCCATGCCCTGGACCGCGTGAACGAGAAGGCCAGCGCAGGCGGAGCGATCCGCCTGCGTTTTTGCATGTCAGGGGAAGAAACGTCGAAAGGGCGTTCAAACCGATCATAAAAGAGGGGATGAGAACATGAAGAACTGGCTTGCTTCCTGCGTCATCGGCGCCTTCGCGCTCGCGCTTCCGGGTGTCGCTCACGCGCAGAAGACGAAGGTGACCGTCTACACCGCTCTGGAGAACGATCAGCTTGGGCCGTTCAAGGCCTCGATCGAGAAGGCCGTGCCCGAGGCGGAGGTCGTCTGGGTTCGCGACTCGACCGGCGTCATCACCGCCCGCTTCCTCGCCGAGAAGGACAATCCCCGCGCCGACATGGTGATGGGCCTGGCAGCGTCGAGCCTGATGATGTTCGAGAAGGCCGGCCTGCTCGAAACCTACAAGCCTGCCGGCGCCGATGCGCTGAAGCCCGTCTTCCGCGACGACAAGGAGCCCTATACCTGGACCGGCATGGACGCCTATCTCGGCGTCGTCTGCTACAACACGGCCGAGGCCAAGGGCGTGCCGGTGCCCAGCTCCTGGAAGGACCTGCTCAACCCGGCCTTCAAGGGCAAGATCGTCATGCCGCACCCGGCGTCCTCAGGCACCGGCTACCTGATGGTCGCCGGCTGGCTGCAGAGCATGGGCGAGGCCGAGGGCTGGAAGTTCATGGACGGGCTGCACGAGAATATCGGCGCCTATCTCCATTCCGGCTCTGCGCCTTGCGTCCAGGCGGCGCGCGGCGAGCGCACCATCGGCCTGGCGCTCGACATGCGCGGCGCCTCAGAGAAGAGCAAGGGCGCGCCGATCGAGGTCGTGATCCCCAAGGAGGGCGTGGGCTGGGAGATGGAAGCCAGCGCCATCGTCAAGGGTTCGAAGAACCTCGCGCTCGCCAAGAAGATTGCCGACTGGTCGACGACCAAGGACGCCAACGAGCTCTATTCCAAGACCTATGCCATCGTCGCGGCGCCTGGCGTCGGCACCAAGCCGGCGAACTACCCCGCCAATGCCGAGGCCGGCATGATCAAGAACGATCTCGGCTGGATGGCCGACAATCGCGACCGCGTGCTCGCCGAATGGTCGAAGCGCTACGAGTCCAAGGCTGCGCCGAAGAACTGAGCCTCCGCGATGCCGCCGGGCCGCTTGAGCGGCCGGCGGCATGGTCTGTGCAAGACGTAACGGGAAGTCCCGCCGATGCGCGGGGCGGATCTCTGCCCGTTCAGATGAAGGCCGGCACGATGTCCAAGCCCACGATATCCACGACGAAGACGCCATTCCTCTCGGTTCGCGATCTCGCCAAGAACTTCGGCGCGTTCCGGGCGCTGCGCGACATCAATCTCGACATCCATCGCGGCGAGTTCGTCTGCTTTCTCGGCCCGTCCGGCTGCGGCAAGACCACTCTGCTGCGGGCCGTCGCCGGCCTCGACCTGCAGGATAGCGGCACGATCCATATGGGCGGGCGCGACGTGTCGCGTGCCAGCCCCTCCGAGCGCGATTTCGGCATCGTCTTCCAGTCCTACGCGCTCTTCCCCAATCTCACCGTCACCGACAATGTCGGCTACGGGCTGGTCAACCGCCGCCGCTCCCGCGACGAGATCGCCAAGCGCGTCACTGAGCTCCTTACGCTCGTCGGCCTGCCAGAGCAGGGCAAGAAATATCCCGTCCAGCTCTCGGGCGGCCAGCAGCAGCGCGTGGCGCTGGCGCGCGCGCTCGCCACCTCGCCGGAGCTGCTCCTGCTTGACGAGCCGCTCTCGGCGCTCGACGCCAAGGTCCGCATTCGCCTGCGCGACGAGATGCGCTCGCTGCAGCAGCGCCTCGGCGTGACCACGATCATGGTGACCCATGACCAGGAGGAGGCGCTCGCCATGGCCGATCGCATCGTCGTGATGCGGGATGGCGCTGTCGAGCAGGTCGGCTCGCCCGAGGAGATCTATCGGCGCCCTGCGACGCCCTTCGTCGCTGATTTCGTCGGGCACATGACCTTCTTGGACGCGATCGTGACCGGGCCGGGCGAGGTCCGCGTCGACGAACTCGACCTCGTCGTCGCCAATGCCGCGCCCTTCGCGGCCGGCACGCCCGTGCGGTTGGCGATGCGGCCGGAGGAGGTCCGCACGCGTGGCATCGGCGCGGATACGCCGAACCGGTTCGAGGCGACGATCGGGGAACTCGCCTTCCTCGGCTCCTATTGCCGGGCGCATCTTGAGCCCACCGGTTCGCGCAAGACCCGGATCGCCGCCGATTTCTCGACCAATGCGATGCGCGATCTCGGCATCGTTCCGGGGCAGGTCCGCGCCGTCGCCTTTCCGCCCGAGGCGCTGCACGTCTTTGCCGGGGAGGGACGATGAGCGATCTCGCACCGCCCCTGACCATGGCCGACACGCCCGTGAAAGTCTCGACGCCGCGGATCAGCGAGCGCCATGTCGCCGGCGCGCTGATCCTGGCGCTCTGCGCGGTGCTGGTGCTGATCATCGCGCTGCCGCTCTGGGCGCTGCTCTCCAAGAGCCTGGAGAATACGGACGGCAAGTTTGTCGGGCTCGCCAACTTCGTCAGCTACGCGACGACGCCCTCGCTGTTCTATTCGCTGCTGAACAGTCTGCTCGTCGCTGGCGCGACGACGGCGATCGTCGTTCCGCTCGCCTTCCTCTATGCCTATGCGCTGCGCCGCAGCTGCATCCCGGCCAAGGGTGCCTTCTATGCCGCGGCGATGATCCCGGTCTTCGCGCCATCGCTGCTGTCCGGCCTCGCGCTGATCTATCTCTTCGGCAACCAGGGCTTGCTGAAATCCTGGATGATGGGCGCCTCGCTCTACGGGCCCGTCGGCATCATCGCCGCCGAGGCGCTCTACAGCTTCCCGCATGCGATGCTGATCCTCGTCACGGCGCTCGCGCTCTCGGATGGGCGCCTGCGCGAGGCGGCGGACGCGATGGGCACCTCGCGCTGGCGCATCTTCCATACGATCACCTTGCCGGGCGCGCGTTACGGCGTGATCAGCGCGACCTTCGTCGTCTTCACCCTGGTCATCACCGATTTCGGCATTCCCAAGGTCATCGGCGGGCAATTCAGCGTGCTGGCGACCGATGCCTACCGGCAGGTCGTCGGCCAGCAGAATTTCCCGATGGGCGCCGTCGTCGGCATCATCCTGCTGGTGCCGGCCGTGCTCGCCTTCTTCGTCGACCGCGTCGTGCAGAGGCGCCAGAGCGCCATGCTCTCGGCCCGCGCCGTGCCTTACGTCCCCAAGCCGGACCGGCGCCGCGACCTCGCGCTGCTCGGCTTCGTCAGCCTGATCGCGCTCGCCATCGTCGGCCCCTACGCAGTCGCTTTCTGGGGCTCCTTCGTCAAATACTGGCCCTATAATCTCTCGCTGACGCTGGGCAATTACGACTTCTCGGCTGTGGAGCCCGATGGCTGGGGCCCCTATCGCAACTCGCTGCTGCTCGCTTCGCTGACGGCGGTGATCGGCACGGCGCTGATCTTCACCGGCGCCTATCTCATCGAGAAGGTGAAGCTGTTCCCGCGTTTGCGCGCCTTCGCCCAGTTCCTGGCGATGCTGCCGATGGCGGTGCCCGGTCTCGTGCTCGGCCTCGGCTATGTCTTCTTCTACAATGCCGGCTGGAACCCGCTTGGCTTCCTCTATGGGACGCTGGCGATCCTGGTGATCAACACCGTTGCGCATTTCTACACGGTCGGGCACATCACGGCGCTGACCAGCCTGAAGCAGCTCGACGGCGAGTTCGAGTCGGTCTCCGCTTCGCTCAAGGTGCCGTTCTGGTCGACCTTCCGCCGCGTGACGGCACCGATCTGCCTGCCGGCGATCCTCGACATCGCGGTCTATGTCTTCGTCAACGCGCTGACCACGGTTTCCGCCGTGATCTTCCTTTACGGGGCCGACACCAAGCTCGCCTCCATCGCCATCGTGCATATGGACGAGGCCGGCGCCATGGCCTCCGCCGCGGGCATGGCGAGCGTCATCATGGTCACAGCGATTGCCGTGAAGCTCGCCCATGTCGGCCTCGACCAACTGGTCTTCGGCCGTCTGCAGCAATGGCGCCAGCGCTAGGCACGGGTTGCGGCAGCGGGCATTGCCTCGCCGCTGTGGGTCGCTAGGCTGCGGAACCGAACCGCGAAAGATCGAGACCAGCCGTGCGCCTTGGAGTGATTGCCGACATTCATGGAAACCTGCCGGCGCTCGAAGCGGTGCTGGCCAGGCTCGACAACCTGTCCGTCGATCGCCTGATCAATCTCGGCGACTGCGCCTCCGGCCCGCTCTGGCCGGCCGAGACGGTCGCCTTGCTGCGCTCGCGCGAGATCAGTCATGTCCGGGGCAATCACGACCGCGTGCTGGGCGCTGCCTCGGCCCTCGGGCTGGGCGAGTCCGACAGCTACGCCTGGCAGGCGCTCGATCCGGAAGCCCGTGCTTGGCTCGCCGGCCTGCCGACCGAGATCAGGGTCGAGGGCGCTCTTTGCTTCCACGCCACGCCGGACCATGACGAAACCTACTTGATGGAAGAGGTGCATGACGGCCATCTCGTGCCATCGCCGATCGCGGCGATCGAGCAGCGCCTCGCCGGGCGGACAGCGCCGCTGATGCTCTGCGGGCACAGCCATCTGTCGCGCGCGGCACGGCTGGCTTCCGGCGCGATCGTGCTCAACCCCGGCAGCGTCGGGAACCCGGCCTATCGCGACACCAATCCGGCCCATGTCTCCGAGAGCGGCATGCCGCATGCCCGCTTCGCCGTGGTCACGCTCGGCGCGGAGATCGCGATCGAGCATCATCTCGCCATCTACGACTGGGCTCATGCGGCGCGCCGTGCCGAGCAGAACGGGCGCGCCGATTGGGCGCATGCATTGCGGACGGGAACAGCGCTGTCCTAGCCGCGCAGGACCCGCGCCAGCGCGAAGAAGGCGTGGATCGCCTTGCTGTTGCGGCGCTCGTGCAGGCAGATCAGCTTCTCGTGCATCAGGAGCGGCGGCCCGTCGAGCGGGATGCGGGCGAGCCCTGGATCGTCCTCGCCGAACTCGGCCGCCGAGACGAAGCCGATCCCGCCGCCGGCCGCGACGATGGCGCGTACCGCCTCGCGGCCTTCCGCTTCGACGGCGTAGCTCAGCGTGACTCCCTGTTCCGCCGCCCGCTGTTCCAGCAATTGCCGCGTGCGCGACCCGCGCTCGCGCATGACAAGCGGCCATGTCGCCAGCTCCTGTAGTGAAAGCGCTGGACGCGCTGCCGCAGAGTGACCCTTCGCGGCAAAGGCGATGATCGGCGAGACATTGAGCGGCAGAACCGCGAAAGGCCGCTCGTCGGCGAGTTCCCCGAGCACGCCGATCTCGGCATCGTAGCCGATCAGCGTCTCGACGATGCTGCCGGTATTGCCCTGCGCGATCGAGACCTGGATGCCGGGATGGTGCTCACGGAAGGCGGTGAGCACATCGAGAACGTGATGCACGGAATCGGCAACGATCCTGAGCGCGCCCGTCCGCAGCGAGCGCTCTTCCTGCAAAAGCTCCAGCGCCTCGCCCTCGGCCCCGAACAGGCGATGCGTGACGGCGAGCAGCCTCTGGCCGGCCGGCGTCAGGACGACCTGGCGATGGCGGCGGCTGAACAGCGCGACGTCGTATTCCTCCTCCAGCTTGCGGACCTGGTCCGAGATCGCCGGCTGGGTGAGGTTGAGCGCCAGCGCCGCCTTCGAGAAGCCGCCGGACAGCGCGACCTGATGGAAGGCTCGGAGCTGGACGTGACGCATGGCGGGCAGAGCCTCGTATGGACGATGCCGAATGGTATCGCTGAAATTTATACTTGGATATGAAATAGCGATTTTTCAGATCAATGTGGCACAGTCATTGTGACCTTCGACAGCGCTCCACCAGCGCGAACCGAGGTTTTCCATGCGCGCCGAAACCGCAGCCATCGTCCATACCGAGGGTGAATCCAACACCTCCGCGGCGCGTAGCGATTGGTCGGCCGGGATCGGCGACGCGGGAACCCGCGCGCTGCTCGCGCGCGACTCCGCCACCTTCCTTCACCAGAGCCTGTCCAGCCCCTGCCTCACCGCCATCGCCAAGGCGGAGGGCATCTGGATCGCGGATACGATGGGGCGCCGCTACATGGATTTCCATGGCAACAGCGTCCACCACATCGGCTATGGCCATCCGCGCCTGAAGGAGGCGATCAAGGCGCAACTGGACGATCTCTGCTTCGCGCCGCGCCGCTTCACCTGCGAGCCTGCGGTCGAACTGGCCGAGACGCTCGGGCGCCTGGCGCCGGGCGATCTCGGCAAAGTGCTCTTCACCACCGGCGGCTCGGATGCGATCGAGGTGGCGCTCAGGCTCGCCCGCGCCGCGACGGGCCGCTTCAAGACCCTGTCCTTCTGGGACGCCTTCCACGGTGCCGGATTCGGCGCCTCCAGCGTCGGCGGCGAAGCGACCTTCCGCTCGGGGATCGCCGGGCCGCTCCTGCCGGGCGCCGAGCATGTCGCGCCCTGGGGCACCCGCAACTGCGCCTATGGCCATGACAATCTGGAGGATTCGGCGCGCGCCTGCGCCCGCATGATCTCCTATGTGCTGGCGCGGGAGGGGGATGTCGCGGCCGTCGTCGCCGAGCCGATGCGGGCGACGCCCTATCCGCCTGCACCCGGCTTCTGGAAGAGCGTGCGCGAGGCCTGCGACCGGCACGGCACGCTCCTGATCTTCGACGAGATCCCGACCGGGCTCGGCAAGACCGGGCGCTTCTTCGCCCATGAGCATGACGAGGTGCAGCCCGACATGGTCGTGCTCGGCAAGGCGCTGGGCGGCGGCATCCTGCCGATCGCTGCGGTGGTCGCGCGGCGCGATCTCGATGTCGTCGGCGGCTATGCGATCGGCCACTACACCCATGAGAAGAACCCGGTCACCACCCGCGCTGCACTGACCACGATCAACATCATCCGCGAGGAGGGGCTGACGGAGCGCGCCGCCGAGCTCGGCGCCCATGCGATAGAGCGTTTGCGCCATTTCGGCGCGAGCAGCCCGGCGGTCGGCGACGTGCGCGGGCGTGGCCTGCTGTTCGGGGTCGAGCTGGTCTCCGATCGCGATGCCTGGACGCCCGACAATGCCCTGGCCGAGCGTGTCTATTACCGCTGCCTTGAAGCGGGCCTGAGCTTCAAGATCAGCCAGGGCAATGTGCTGACTCTGTCGCCGCCGATGGTGATCGCGCGGGCCGATCTCGAACGCGCGCTCGGCATTGTCGAGCAGGCGATCCTGGCCGGCTGAGGGGATTATGATGAAGGCTGTCCGCACCGACCGGGAACTGGAATGCCCGGAGATTGACGCCGGCTTGCGTGCGCGGGGCGTCGACCTCGTCACGCTCCCCGACGGGATTTCGGAGGAGACGCTGATGCGGGAGGTCGCCGACGCCGACCTGCTGTTGATGTGCTACACGCCGGTCACCGCGCGGGTGATCGCGGCGGCGCCTCGCCTCAAGGGCATCGTCAAATACGGCGTCGGCATCGACGCGATCGACATCCCCGCCGCGATCGCGCGCGGCATCCCGGTCGTCAATGTGCCTGAATATGCCGAGGAAACGGTCGCCGAGGGCGCTTTCGCCCTGATGATCGCGCTGGCGAAGCGCCTGCCGGAGATCGGCGGTGCCATGCAGAGTGAAGGCTGGATCTGGCCGGCGGCACACTGGATCGGCCGCGACATCTCTGGCGCGACGTTGGGACTTGTCGGCACCGGCAGGATCGGGCGCAGCATGGCGCGGATGGCGGGGCAGGGATTTCGCGCGCGCGTCCTCGGCTACGATCCGCATGTCGATGCCGTGACGATGGCAGAGGCCGGAATCGAGAAGGTCGACGACCTCCACGCGATGCTCCGGCAATGCGATCTGGTCTCGCTCCACAGCGTCCTGAACGACGCCACACGCCACATCATCGGCCGCGCCGAGCTCGCTTGCCTCAGGCCGGATGCCATCCTCGTCAATGTCTCGCGTGGCGCGCTGATTGACGAGGCGGCGCTGGTCGAGGCCGTGCTGGCGGGGAAGCTCGGCGGCGTCGGGCTCGACGTCTACAGCCAGGAGCCGCTCGCCCGCTCCGGGCACCCGCTCAGCCCGCTTTTCGGCCGCAATGACGTCATCCTGTTCCCGCACCTGACCTTCTTCACGCTCGAGGCGATGCGGCGCCTCTCCGACGACACGCTGGCGCGCTGCTTCGAGATATTGGACGGCCGGCCCGTGCAGATCCGCTCGCACGACCCGCGCCTGCGGGCGCAGACGCGGAATGTCGCCTTCGCCTGAAGGAGCTAGCGGAAGATCACCGTGCGACGGCCGGCGAGCATCACCCGGCGCTCGATATGGAGCCTCAGCGCCCGCGCCAGCACGACCGCCTCGATATCGCGCCCGGCGCTGACCAGATCGTCTGGCGCCAGCGAATGATCGGCGCGGCCGACGTCCTGATCGATGATCGGGCCTTCGTCGAGATCGGGCGTGACGTAATGCGCGGTCGCGCCGATCAGCTTCACGCCGCGATCATAGGCCTGATGATAGGGCTTGGCGCCCTTGAAGCTCGGCAGGAAGGAGTGGTGGATGTTGATCGCCCGCCCGTCCAGCGCCCGGCAGAGATCGTTCGACAGCACTTGCATGTAGCGGGCGAGCACGACCAGCGAGGAGTTCGTCTCCGCGACGATCTCGAGCAGGCGCGCCTCTTGCTCGGCCTTGGTCGCGGGCGTCACCGGGAGGTAGTGGAAGGGGATGCCGTAGCTCTTGGCCAGCGCCTCGAAATCCCGGTGATTGGAGACGATGGCGGGAATTTCGATGTTGAGATTGCCGGTCGCCTGCCGGAACAGCAGGTCGTTTAGGCAATGGCCGAAGCGAGAGACCATCAGGAGCACGCGCGCCGGGGCGGCCGCATCGACCGTATCCCAGTCCATCCGGAAGGTGCCGGCGATGCCGTCGAATTCGCGGCGGAACGCGGCCTCGTCGAAGCGTTCACCGGCCGCGAAGGCGACGCGCATGAAGAAGCGGCCGTCGCGCGGATCGCTGAACTGTGCGCTTTCGAGGATGTTGCAGCCGTGACGGTAGAGCACGCCGCTGACGGCATGGACGATGCCCGGCCGGTCCTCGCAGGACAAAGTCAGGATGCGGTCGGGCTTCTGCACCTTGAAGTCCCGGCTCAGGGCGGGGGCATGCGCGGAATGGGCTTCGGTCATGGTCTCGTCGTCTCGCTCATGCCTTGCGGTCGAGCGGCGCCGCGAGGCTGGCGCTGACCGGAACTTTGGTGCCGGCGAGGTCGATAGACCAGCTCCGCGCATCGAGCCAGCCCTGGTCGATCGGCTGATCGCTTGAGGCCCAGCCCAGTGCCACGATGCCATCGAGGCTCGCGCCGAACGCGGCCGAGGTAATCTCGCCGACCGGCTTGCCATCCGCGAGGATCGCTTCGCCGCCCCAGGCCATTTGCCCGCTCGGACGCGGCCCGACAAGAGCGATCAGGCGTTTGGTGCGCGGCGCCGCTTTGGCGGCGACGAGGGCCTCGCGGCCGAGGAAGTCGCCCTTGCCGAGCTTCACCGCGAAGCCTAGGCCCGCTTCGTAGGGATTGACGTCCGGCGTCAATTCGCGGCCCCAGGCGCGGAAGCCCTTTTCGATGCGCAGCGAGTCCACAGCGTAATAGCCGGCGTCTATCAGGCCGAGATCGGCACCGGCCTCATGTAGTGCATCATAGATCGCGGCGGTGAACTCGACGGGGGCATAAAGCTCGAACCCGTCGCCGAGATAGGAGCGGCGGCAGGCCCAGGTTGTGGCATAGCCGATCGTGATCTTGCGGATGGCATTGGCCGGGAAGTCGGCGAGGTCGAAGGAGGTCGGCGAGAGGCGGGCCAGAATCTCGGGCACCTTCGGCCCGGCAAGCGAGAGCACGGCATAGGAAGAGGTCACGTCGGTTAGCGTCACGCCTTCGGGCAATTGGCGCCTGATCCAATGCGCGTCGCGCGTCGCCTGGGCGGTGCCGGTGAGTAGCAGATAGGTATCGGGCGCGATCCGGGCGGCGGTGAGGTCGCTTTCAAACGTACCTCGGGCATTGAGCAGCGCCGTGTAGACCGAAGTGCCGACCGGCACGGCGACATCGTTGGCGGCGAGGCGCTGCAGGGCGGCCTCGGCCTGCGGTCCCTGCAGCAGGAACTTGGCGAAGCTCGACATGTCGACGAGCCCAGCCGCTTCGCGGCAGGCGCGGTGCTCGGCCGCGACGGTCTCGAACCAGTTTTGCGGCCCGAAGGAATAGCCGATCGTGCGTTCGTCCTCGGAGCGGGCGAAATAGTTCGCGCGCTCCCAGCCCATCTTCGAGCCGAAGACGGCGCCCTTCGCCGCCAGCCGGTCATATAGCGGCGAGCGCCGGAAGGGGCGGGCGGTATCGAGTTCGCGGTTCGGCCAGGGCATGGCGTAATGCAGCCCCAGCGTTTCCTTGATGCGGTCCTTCAGCCAGGCCGGGTTGTTGTTGAAATCGGCGAAGCGGCGGATGTCGACCGGCCAGAGATCGCTGGTCGCCTCGCCCTCGACGATCCATTCCGCCAGGGCCCGGCCAGCGCCACCGGCCGAGGCGATGCCCATCGAGTTGAAGCCGGCGCCGACATAGACGCCCGCCACCTCCGGCGCCTCGCCGAGCAGGAAGTTGTTGTCCGGCGTGAAGCTCTCTGGGCCGTTGAGGAAGGTCTTGATCTCGGCCGTCTCCAGCGCCGGCACGCGCTGCAGCGCGTTCTCCATCAGGATGCCGAACTGGTCCCAGTCGTCGGGCAGGAGCTGGAACTCGAACGGGTGGGGGATGCCGTCCATGCCCCAGGGCTTGGCGTCCGGCTCGAACCCGCCCATGACGAGTCCACCGACCTCCTCCTTGAAATAGATATAGCCGTCGGGATCGCGCATCACCGGCAGGTCGGGCGAGACGCCCGCGATCTTGCCGGTGACGATGTACATGTGCTCGGCCGAATGCAGCGGCACCGAGACGCCGCACATCTGGCCGATGGTGCGCGACCATTGCCCGGCGCAGATGACCAACACTTCGCATTCCACGCGGCCCTGATCGGTCTGCACCGCCTTGACCCGGCCCTTCTGCGTCTCGATTCCGGTGACGCGGATGCCTTCGCGCACTGTCGCGCCGCCGCTGCGGGCGCCGCGCGCCAAGGCCTGCGTGATGTCTGAGGGATTGGCCTTGCCGTCGCCGGGCAGCCAGACGCCGCCAATGAGGTCGTCGGTGCGCATCACCGGCCATTTATCGCCGGCCTCCTGCGGGCTGAGCTCCTCGATCTCGACGCCCTGCGCGCGCGCCGCCGAGATCGTCCGGCGCAGTTGCGTCATGCGCTCCTGCGTGCGCGCGACCGAGACCGAGCCGCAGCGCTTCCAGCCGGTGGCGAGTCCGGTCTCGTTCTCCAGCGAGGCGTAAAGCTCCGTCGAATACCGGATCAGGCGCGTCATGCTGGACTGGCTGCGGAGCTGCCCGACAAGGCCTGCCGCATGCCAGGTCGTGCCAGAGGAGAGGCGCCCCTGTTCCAGCAGCAGCACGTCGCGCCAGCCGAGCTTGGTCAGGTGATAAGCGACCGAGCAGCCGATGATGCCGCCGCCGATGATGACGACACGGGATTGGGTGGGAATGGACATGAGCGCCTCCGCGATGGAGGGCAGCTTAGCGCGTCGGATTCAGAAAACAACAAAAAACCACAAAAACGGGCAAGTCATCCGATGTGGATTCGGACCGCTTGCTCCACCAGCTTCGCGGCGAGCGGGGCAGGCGGTGCCTGATCGACCAGCAACCCGGCGCAGGGCTTGTCCCCGCCGATGCGGCTTGGCAGGACGAGCCCGAACTTGCTGTGATCCGCCATCAGGAAGCCCTGTTCCGCCGCGTTCAGCAGGGCTGTGCGGGTGGCTGCGCCGGCGCGGGTATAGTCGGTCGCGTATCCGCCCGGATCGACGCCGCCGACACTGACGAAGGCGAAATCGGCCGAAAGCCGTGCGATCGCTCGCAAGGTCTCCGGGCCGGTGGTCGCATCCTCGTTACGGTCGAACTCGCCGCCGATCAGGAAGGCGCGGGCGCCGGCCAGCCGGCTGACGAGCCGGGCATTCTCCAGCGACGTCGTATGCACGATCAGGCGCTTGCGGTCTGATCGGGCTAAGGCGCGCGCCAGTGCTTCGGTTGTCGTGCCGGAATCGAGCAGGATGGTCATGCCGTCGCCGATCAGCGAGACCGCGAGATCGGCGATCGCCTCCTTGCCGGCGCGGTTCACGGTGCGGCGGCTGGCGAAGGAGGCTTCCGACCGCTCATTGCGGATCGCCCCGCCATGGACGATCGCGAGCAGGCTCCCGGCCGACAGCGCCTTGAGATCGCGCCTCACCGTCTCGCGGGAGACGTCGAGCGCCTGTGCCAGCTCCTCCACCGTGACGGAGCCCGTCTCGTCGAGCTTTGCCAGGATGGCGCTGTGCCGTCGCGCTGCGATGTCGCGTGTCATGGCAGCGGGGCCGCTAGGCCGTGGCCCCGATCCCGCCGATGCAGGTGTATTTCACGTCAAGATAGTCCTGCAGGCCGTACTTCGAGCCTTCGGAGCCGAGTCCGGATTCCTTGACGCCGCCGAAGGGCGCGACCTCGGTGGTCACCAGCCCCTCGTTCACGCCGACGATGCCGTATTGCAGCGCTTCCGAGACGCGGAAGGTGCGGCCGAGATCGCGCGTATAGAAATAGCAGGCGAGCCCGTATTCGGTGTCGTTGGCGAGCCGCAGCGCCTCCGCCTCGGTCTCGAAGCGGAAGACCGGGGCGACCGGGCCGAAGATCTCCTCGCGGGCGAACTGCATCGCGCCGGTCGCGCCCGCGATCACGGTCGGCTCGTAGAAGCTCAGGCCCAGCTCCGAGCGCTTGCCGCCGGTCGCGACGGTGCCGCCCTTGGCCTTGGCGTCGGCCACCATCTCCTCGACCTTGGCGAGCGCCTTCTCGTCGATCAGCGGCCCCTGCGTCACGCCGGCCTCCAGGCCGGAGCCGAGCTTGAGCTTGCGGGTCGCGGCCGCCAGCTTCTCGACGAAGGCGTCGTAGATGCCGGCCTGAGCATAGAAGCGGTTGGTGCAGACGCAGGTCTGGCCGGAATTGCGGAACTTGGCGGCCATCGCGCCTTCGACCGCGCGATCGAGATCGGCATCGTCGAAGACGATGAAGGGCGCGTTGCCGCCGAGCTCCATCGAGACCTTCTTCACCGTCTCGGCCGCCTGCTTGAGCAGCACCTTGCCGACCGGGGTCGAGCCGGTGAAGGTGATCTTGCGCACGAGCGGATTGCCGGTGAGCTCGCCGCCGACGGTGCGGGCGTCACCCGTCACGACATTGACGACGCCGGCCGGGATGCCGGCCTTCTCGGCGAGGATGCCCCAGGCCAGTGCCGAATAGGGAGTTTGCGAGGCGGGCTTCGCGACGACGGTGCAGCCGGCCGCCAGCGCCGGGCCGATCTTGCGCGCCAGCATCGAGGAGGGGAAGTTCCAGGGCGTGATCGCGCCGACGACGCCGAGCGGCTGCTTGGTCACGATGATGCGCCGGTCGGCCCAGGGCGAGGGGATGACGTCGCCATAGACGCGCCGCGCCTCCTCGGCGAACCACAGCACATAGGCCGCGCTCATGCCGACCTCGCCCTTGGCTTCGGCCAGCGGCTTGCCCTGCTCGCGGGTCAGGAGCTCGGCGAGCGCGTCCTGATGCTTCAGGATCTCGTCGGCGAGCTTGCGCAGCAGGGCCGCGCGCTCCTGCGCCGTCTTGGCGGCCCAGGCCGGGAAGGCGGCATGCGCTGCTTCGATCGCGGCGCGCGTCTCCTCGACACCGGCCGAGGGGACTTTGCCGATCAGCTTGCCGGCGGCCGGATCGGTCACATCGATCGTCCCGCCCGAGGCCTTGTCCAGCCAGCGCCCGCCGACGAAGATCGCGTCGCGCTTGAAATCGCTCCACTGGGACATGGTTCAGCCTTTCGGAAATGCGGACAGGCAGAGCCTCGCGCCCTTGCGGTGAGCAAGGCTCGGATCGGCGAGGTTCTGCGGACAGGACGTCACCAGCCCTTTCTAGTCTGCGACCGGCGCCGTGTGAACAGCCGCGCTTCCCCACTGTTCCGGCCTGCTGTTGAATAGGCGCGCGATGACGATGAACGAAGGCCGATGGGTATGATTCTGGTCTGTGGTGAGGCGCTGGTCGATCTGTTTGCCGGTGCCGGCGAGGGCAGCGAGAGGCCGGCACGGATCGTGGCCGGTGGCTCGCCCTTCAATGTCGCGATCGGGCTGGCACGCCTTGGCGTCGAATCGGCTTTCCTCGGCGGCGTCTCTCGGGACGGCTTCGGCAGCATTCTCGCCGACCTGCTGGCGCGTGAAGGGGTCAATGGCCGCTATCTCGTCCGGACGGACCGGCTCTCCACGATCTCGGTCGTGGCGACCGGCAAGGACGGCCATCCGAGCTATTCCTTCCACGGCGAAGGCGCCGCCGATCGCTCGCTCGTTCCCGCCGATTTGCCGCCGGTCCTGCCCGATGCGGTTCGGGCTCTGACTTTCGGCTCTTATACGATGGCGGTGGAGCCGGTCGGCTCGACTTATGCGCTTCTGGCCGAGCGGGAGCGGGGCCGGCGCGTCATCAGCGTCGACCCCAACCTGCGTCCCACGGTGATCGGCGACATGGCGCGCTGGCATGGCGCCGCCGAGCGCTTCTATCGCGCGGCGACGCTGATCAAGGCCAGCGACGAGGATATCCGCATCGCCTGGGGCGGGCAGCTCACGATCGCAGAGGCGGCCAGTTACTGGCTCGACCT
The DNA here is from genome assembly GCF_024655635.1 of Allobosea sp. 47.2.35. Classification (GTDB taxonomy): domain Bacteria; phylum Pseudomonadota; class Alphaproteobacteria; order Rhizobiales; family Beijerinckiaceae; genus Allobosea. The sequence goes on from NZ_JANLGI010000002.1 coordinate 356,789, forward strand.
GGGCGCGCAGCTCGTCGTCGTCACGCAGGGCGGGCAGGGCGCCACGGCCTATTCCGCGGCCGGCCAGGTTGCGGTGCCCGGCCACAAGGTCGCCGTGCAGGACACCGTGGGCGCGGGCGATACCTTCCATGCTGCGCTGCTCGCGCGCCTGGCCCATACCGGCCGGCTCGAACCGGGCGCGATCGCGACCCTCGACCGGGAGGCGCTGGCCGGGTTGCTCGCCTATGCCATGGCTGCCGCGGCGATCACGGTGACGCGGCGAGGGGCCGATCTTCCGACGGCGGCCGAGGTCGAGGCCGCCCTTCGCTAGCGAGACTGCCGGAGGCGGCGGCTACTTGTCCGGCGGGGCCATGGCGGCTTCAAGGAGCGGCATCACATCCCAGATCCGGCGGTTGAGCGCGTGAAGCTCCTGGATCGTGCGCGCGATCTCCTCCAACCGGGCGTCATCGACAGCCTTGCGGATGCCGAAGCGCAGGTTCCCCCGGCTCTCCTCCACCTTCATGTGCTGCGTATGGGTGATCTCGCCGTCGGCATCGATGACGAAGGTGGCGTGGCTGAGATCGTTGCGCAGCCGCGTGGCGGCCGAGAAGCGCTCGACGATGTCGTTGATCTCGTTGCGCAGCGCCTTGTCGAGCGGCGCGATCTTGGTGAGGCGCTGTACGAGGTCGAGGCGCGCGCGCGTCGTGTTCAGCGTGGCGAAGACGATGGCGGCGGCGCGCTCATCCGTGCCGAGCAGCAGCATCAGCAGGTAGATGAACAGGCTCTCGTCGTTCGACCACGCAAGATTCAGGTCGCCTACCAGGTTCATGAAGGCTAGCCTGCGCTCGGAGGAGCGCCGCGCCGAGACGATGGTCAGCGCGTCGAAATCCGGGCGGGGTGGCAGGGCCGAGTATCCCTTGGCGGGCCTGCGCATGAACTCCCCCTTCTCACGGCGAGATTTCGGATCGGGCGGGGGCGACATGTTCGAGCTGGTCAAGATGCGCAGGGCAAGAAGACTGGCTCACGCCACGCTCGAGCCATTCCTGCATAGGGGGGCGAGCGGCAGCGACGGCTTGCAGGCGGGTGACTGGCTTCATCCGCAGATCATCGGCTTCCTCGCGACGCTTGTCACGCTGCTCGCGCAGCGCGCCTGCGGTCCGATGCGCGACCACACGCTCGCGGCCGTGCAGTCGGACGTTCTCAATGCCGTGACGGGCATCGGCCCGGAGCTGATCGGGGAAGAGATCTGCCTGTGGAGCAGCCGCGGCGACCCTGCCTTCACTGCCGGCGTCGTTGGCGCAGCCGCTTTTCTGGAGGCGATGTCGGGCATTGGCGAGACGGATGGCGCCGAAACGGCCGACGCGACGCTGATCCTGCTTTGGGATGAGCATGTCGGGCACCTGCTCGCGCGTTCGCAGGGCAGGCTCTAGCGCCTTCGGTTGGGAGGGATGAGGTTCACGTGGGGTTGATGCGGCGGGCGTAGGCGTGTGGGGCTGTCCACCCGATGAGCTAGAGCCGGGCATCGTTCTGCTGGCAGCGTTCCAGGGGCTGTTCCGGTTCGTCGAACAGGCTCAGCTGGAGCTGTTGCTCTCCGGTACTGCTGTGGCTTTGAGGCAGCGAGCCTGAGGGGCGCGACAGCAGGCGATGAAGTGCGTCGAGGAAGGCGCTGTCGCTGCAGGGTGAGGCCAGATTGTCGAGAGCGCCGAGGAAACGCTCGTAGCGCGCCCTGTAGACCGCCTGTCCCGGTTGGGGAGGAGAGGTGGCCTCCGGAAGCGGCGCCCGGATTTCGATGGGCGGGCGGGCTTCACGGGGAAGGGGCTCTGCCTGCTCCTCGCTTGCCGCCATCCCCGCCGTGATCTTGCCTTTCAGATGCCAGGCCGTCCTGACGGATATGCCGAGAATCTGCCCCAGCTTCTGTGAACTCAGGCGCTGGCGGCTCGACATCAGCAGGTAGAGGCCCTGCAACCAGACATGCAGCGGAACGTGACTGTTCTGGAAGATCGTGCCGTGCCTCACCGTGAAGGGCTTGCGGCAGGCGTAACACTTCCAGGTGCCGATCGAACTGCTGAGCCCGCTAAGCCGGCCGATCCGTGACCTTTCCTCACAATGAGGGCAAACCGGTCCGTCCCGCCAGACCAGCGCCTCGAGCGAGAGAAAGGCGGATCGTTCGTCGTGCAGGCGGACGGCGTACGGCATAGCCAGCCTCCGGCGCCAGTGAAGCTGTCCTTGGGTCGCTAAAAGTCAACAATCCGTTAACGCAGGGTAATTATTCAGCACGTTGACGCTTCTGGTGCGTCATGGCTCTTTATAGCAACGGATTGCCCCCGGGGGAACAAAAATCACCCAAGGCGCCGCAGATTAAGCTCTGAAATCGAGAATTCGTTGTGAAATTTTCTACGCAACAAGCGTTGGTTGCGAAGATTTTCTGTTTCAAATTTTCAAATATTAATGAAAGTTAACTCATGTATATGCCATGAGTTCTATAATTTTGCTTTCTATTCCGAAGAGGATGATCAGAATAGTAATAACGCGTAGCGCCTCGATCGGAATGAATATTCCGCAACCGTCACTCAGGAGGCAGGCCGATGATTTAGCAACTCGTCCACCCGGACTTGATGTCCGGAACAGGCAGGACGCTTCGCTGAACAGGCGAAGTGAAAGCCGGACAGATCATGGCGTTTTCATTCAATCGACATCGTTTGTAGCGGGACGCGCAGCGCAGAAGAGAGGCGCGGGACCGAAAAGCAGCGATGTCTCCTGAAAAACAGGAGCGTGTCATGGGTAGCCCGCAGCATCATTCGAAGCCCCCGAAGCATGACGACAACCAGGCCCAGGCTCAGGGTCAGCTTCAGGGTCAGGCCGAACTCCAGGCCCAGTTGCAAGGCCAGGGTCAGGGTCAGGGACAAGGCCAGGGCCAGGGACAAGGCCAGGGTCAGCACCAGGGTCAGTCGCAGTATGCCGGCCAGTATGCCGGGCAGGCCGTCGAAACCGACGTCTGGAATGCCAATGGTAACCTCAACGGTAACGCCAACGGCAATCTCAACGCCAACGGCAACCTGAACGGCAACGTCAATTACAATGACAATTACCTCGGCAACGAGGTCAACAATGCCGTCAACAACTGCGTGAATGTCGACGTCAAGGTCGACCTCGACCTCGAAGGCTCGCTCGCCAAGCCGGCCGATCCTGACGCGATCGACATCGACTCGATCTGTGGGATCGAGGAAGCGATCATCATGCCGGACGTGGTCAACCAGACCGTCGATTGCGGCAACAACTTCAATATCGATCAGGTCAACAACCTGACCGACAATGATACGCTCAAGAACCCGTCCGTGAACTACAATGCCGGCGGCCTGGCCGACTCGTGCTGCGACCCGTGCGGCAGCGACGCGAACTCGGTCGGCGACTTCACGATGACGGCGACCGCCACTGGCGGTACCGCAAGCGCGAACATCGGCTCGCTCTCCGGCGATGATGGCGACTTCAGCGGCGCTGGCGCAGCGACGGCGGCGGTCAGCCTCAATCAGGAGGCCTTCACTCAGTCGATCGTTCAGGGTGCGAACATCCAGTTCAACTCGATCGAGATGACGGTGGGCAGCGGGGACTCGCTCGACTCCCTGTAAGACCTGACTGGACCAGAGAACCGCGCGGGCTAGCCCCGCGCGGTTTTCTCTCTGGCTTTCCTCACATCATGCGCGAGATGCGCGTGGGCTCTTCCCGCCCGGTGCGAACCGGACGCAGTGGAGGATCGTGCCATGCATGCTGGCGGCATCACCGAGACTATCTGGCACTTCATCGGGTATCTGCATCTGGCGGATTCCGTGGCGCGCGCGCCGGTTTTCTACGAGGGCGACCCGCAGGCGCCGATTCCTCCGGAATCCAATGACCTCGCGCGCGAGCCCCTCCGCGGCCTCGCCTTCGACGAGCTCGTCTCGCTGCCGACCTCGATCCAGGAAGCCCTGACACCACGTACGTCGGACAGTCCTGAAACCGACTTGTCGCCGGCAAGCTTGAACGCGGTCGCTCGGCCTCTGCCGTCATTCCTGCCGCCGCTGAAGCCGATCCCGTTCCAGGCCGTCGATCATGGCTTCGCCATGCAAACTCAACCCCGCTTCATCACGGTCGAATACCGGGAAGGCGGTCTGGAGAACCTGATCCAGATTCGACAGGTCAATACCCAGAACGACCGCGACCTCATCACCTCGGACGACATTCTCAACGCCGACGGAACCCCCGTCATTCCCCAGGAACTGGATCTCGATGCTCGTCTGGCTGCCCTTGTCGAGCAGGCGAACGAAGTGGCGCCCGAGGGCATTCCCGACATGGCGACAGCCCTCAAGTTCGGGACCGAGAGCGCTGTCGCGCTGATTGCGGACCGCGATGCGGCTTGGGCTGAAACCGGCAGCCCTTATGCCGACGGTAGGCCGACGACGGTCGCGCCCGAAGGGCGCATCGTCGATGGCGTCGCCGGCGCGCCGGATCCCTACGCACCGACATCGGCGGATTTCGCGCCCTGGCGGCCCGTCGAAGACGAGGACGGGGCTGGAGAGCCGGTCGAAACCTCCTTGGAAGCGACGCTGGATCTCGCTAGCCCGACCGGGGGCGTGGCGACATTGGCCGAGACCGGCCTCAACGCTCAGATCAACGCCGCTGTGATCTTCGACGCCAATGAGGCCGTCGGTTCGATGATGGTCGGCGGCGACTATTTCTACTCTCGCGGCATCGTCCAGGTGAACATCCTGGTCGACAACGACCATGTCGACATCGCCGTAGCCGGCGACCTTTCTCCGCTCGCGAAGACGGCCGGGAACGAGGTCCACAACATCGCCGAGTTCATCACCCATGAATCGACGATCAGCGTTCGCGGCGCGGCGGGGACCCCGCATTGGGTTGTCGATGTCATGCCGGGCGATTTCTATGACGTGAAGTCGATCGTCCAGTTCAACGGGCTCGACGACAACGACCGGACTGTTCAGGCGGAGTCGGGGACCTATTTCGACCTCGGGACCGGCGAGAACCTGCAAATCAACCTGACCAAGATCTTCGGGGTCGACAGCTACGATATCATCATCATCGGCGGCAACTATCACCGCGCGGACTGGATCTACCAGTACAATATCGTGCTCGATCCCGACTACGCCACGCTCTACGCCACCGGCGGAGAGGACAGCGAGACGACCGTCACCACAGGCTTCAACAGCCTGATCAACCAGGCGACGATCGAGAGTTACGACGCCCCGGCCTTCAAGCCGATGCTCGATGTCCATCACGATCTGATCGGGCTTCTTGCCGGTGGCGCGACGATCCTCATCCCCAATGCCGACTGGCAGCTCTATGGCAGCGCCTCCGGCACGCTCAAGATCCTCTACGTTCCCGGCGACTACTACGACATCAACGTCATCACGCAGGTGAACGTTCTCGTCGATGGCGACCAGAGCATTCAGGCGAGCGCCGATGCGGGCACCGAGCAGGGCGTGGCGGCGGGCGCGAACAGCGCGCTCAACGAGGCCTATATCGTCGATGGCGGGCTGCTCTCGACCTCCAACTATCTCGGCGGCGAGGCCTATGAGGAGGCGGTGCTGATCCAGGTCGACATCGTCACCGACAGCGACACCGTGGCGATCCACGACACGACCACGCTGGTGCCGGAACTCGTGGCCTTCGCCGAACATGCGGCGCAGGAGCCGGAGCCCGACTGTCCGCCGGCGCAGGCCGTCGATCCCCAGCAGGATCATCTCACGTCGAGCATCATGGTTTGAAGCGCAGCAAGAGGACGGGGAAGGGGCATGAGCGAGAAGAGCGAGGCGCCACCGCCGGCCAAGCCGCTTCAAGCCGGCCTGGCTCCGGTTCATGTGCTCGGCCTGCCGCCGGCGATCGGGCTGGCGGGTTTGCGGCCGGACAGCACGGCCAACAGCAACAGCCGCGTCGCTCTCGCTCCCGTAGAACCTGCGGAGCCGCCGAAGGATGACAGTCCGCGTGCCGACGCGCGCGGCGACAACCAGCCAGCCTCCGAACCCGTCCTGCTGCGGCCAAAACCGGATGCCGAGGCGCCGAAGATGGCCGAGGACGGCGATCGCGGCGGCAAGGGCAATGGCGGCGGCGGGAACGGTGGCGGTGGTGGCGGCTCGGGGCGCGGCACGCCGATCGAGCAGCGCCTCGGCGATCGGGATTTCAAGCAGGTCCTGGGCCAGGGGCTCTCAGGCGCCCGGCACAACCTGGTGATCGTGGCGATCTTCTCGATCGTGGTGAACACGCTGGTGCTCGCCGTGCCGATCTATCTCTTTCAGATGTCGGATCGCGTGCTGACCAGCCGCAGCCTCGATACGCTCGTCATGCTGTCACTCATCGTGATGGTCGCGATCGGCGCCCATGTCCTGCTCGACATGGTGCGCCGCTTCATGCTGATGCGCGTGGCGGTCGATGTCGAAAGCCGGCTCGGTGGTCCGGTGCTCGCTGCCGCCGCCAAGGCGGCTCAGACCGGTTCCAACCGCGAGTTCCAGACGCTGGCCGATCTCCAGCAGATTCGCAGCTTCCTCACCGGTCCGGTGATCCTGACGATGCTCGATGCGCCGACGGCGCCGATCTACCTGCTGGCGGTCTACCTGATCCACCCGCATCTCGGCTACATCGTCACCGTCGCGGCGATCATTCTCTTCGTCATCGCCTATTTCAACCAGCAGTTCACCGCCGTGCCCTTCGCGCGCTCCAGCGCCTTCACGACGCGCGCGAACCTCCAGTCGGAGGCGATGTCCCGCAACGCGCAGGTCATCAACGCCATGGGCATGATCCCCGAGGGTGTGGTGATGTGGGGGCGCGAGACGGCGGAATCGCTCAAGGCGCAGGTCAGCGCGCAGGACCGCAACATCCTGATGACCGGCGTTTCCAAGTTCTTTCGCTTGGGCACGCAGGTCGCGATGCTCGGCTGGGGTGCGATGCTCTCGCTCGAAGGTCAATTGACCGGCGGCATGGTCATCGCCTCCTCGGTCGTCGCCGGCCGGGCGCTCGCGCCGATGGAAGGCACGATCGAGGGCTGGCGCAGCTTCATTCATGCGCGCGCCGCCTTCCAGCGCGTCAAGGCGCTGCTGCAGGCCTCGCCGCTCAATCTCGACCGGCTGAAGCTGCCGAGCCCCAAGGGCCGTCTCGATGTCGAGCGCATTCTCTATGTCCCGCCGCCCAACAAGAAGGTCATCCTGAACGGCATCAGCTTCAGCCTGGAGCCAGGCGACTCGCTCGCCATCGTCGGCGCCTCCGGCTGCGGGAAGTCGACGCTCGCCCGCATGCTGGTCGGCTCGATCTCGCCGACGGCCGGAACCGTCCGCCTCGACCGGATGGAGCAGCGCAACTGGGACCCGCGCCAGTTCGGCGAGAATGTCGGCTATCTCCCGCAGGACGTTCAGCTCTTCCCCGCCTCGATCAAGGCCAATATCGCCCGCATGCGCGAGGACGCCTCCGATGCCGATGTCTTCGAGGCGGCCGAGATCGCCGATATCCATGAGATGATCGCCCAGTTCACCCATGGCTACGAGACGCAGATCGGCATCGATGGCGCACCGCTCTCCGGTGGCCAGAAGCAGCGGCTCGGCTTGGCGCGGGCCTTCTATGGCAACCCCCGGCTGGTCGTGCTCGATGAGCCGAACTCCAATCTCGACGTGCTTGGCGAAGCGGCGCTCGCGCGTGCCTTTGCCCGCGCGAAGGATCGCGGCATGACCGTGATCGCGGTGACACAGCGGCCGGCCCTGCTGCGCAGCGTCGACAAGATCATGATGATCAAGGACGGCGCGGTGCAGGCCATCGGCCCCCGCGATGAGATCCTGCCGATGATCGTCGGCCAGCGCAGCATCGATGGTGGCGCGCCGCGGCCGCAATGACGCAAGCAAGGGAGTGGGGCAAATGAGCGTTCAGCTGATGTCGCAACCCTGGTACGCCGATGTGCCCCGCAGCACGCGATCGGCGACGATCGGCGGCGCCGTCATCGTGGCCGTGACGGTGATGGGCTTCGGCGTCTGGGGCAACACTGCGCCGATCGCCGGCGCTGTCATTGCCACCGGCGTCTTCGTCACCACCGGCCAGAACAAGACGATCCAGCATCTCGAAGGGGGCGTGATCCGCGAGATTCTCGTCCGCGAGGGCGATGTCGTCGTGCCCGGCCAGCCCCTGGTGAAGCTCGATGACACCTCGGCCCGTGCCGAGTTGCGGCGACACGAGCTGAAGCTCTATCGGCTGGAGATGATCGAGGCTCGGCTTCGGGCGGAAGTCGTCGGTCGCGATGATTTCACCCGGCCATCGCATCTGGTCGAGCAGCGTGACGATCCTGACATTGCTGCCTTGTTCGAGGCCCAGCGCCTGGCCTTCCGTGCGCGGCGCAACAATTTGGCGAGTGAGATCGCGGCCCATCAGAAAAGCATCGACGCGCTGGAGGAGAAGATCGCCGGCAGCAAGGTGCAGCTCGCCGGTGTCGAGCGGCAGTCGCAGCTGCTGAAGGAGGAGCTGGAAGGCAAGCAGGCCTTGCTGCAGCGCGGCTATATCCGCAAGCCTGAGGTGCTCTCGCTCCAGCGCCTCGCTGCCAACCTGACCGGCGAGGCGGGCCGCATCACCGGCGATATCGGCGATTCCCGTGAGCGGATCGCGCGCTCGGTCGAGCAGATCGACGGCGTGCGCAAGAACGCCCAGAAGATCGCCTCCGACCAGCTTCAGGAGGTCAGCGCCGATCTCAACGACGTGCGCGAGCGCATCCATACTGTGAAGGGTGTGCTCGATCGCTCCAGCATCACCGCCCCGGTGAAGGGTACGGTGGTGAAGCTGCGCTATCACACCTCAGGCGGCGTCATCGAAGCCGGCAAGAACATCATGGAGATCGTCTCGCTGCAGGACGAACTCATCATCGAGGCGCGCGTGCGCCCGCAGGATATCGACAAGATCAGGCACAGCCAGGTTGCGACGGTGCGCCTGACCGCGCTCAACCAGCGCATCACGCCGATGGTCAGCGGCCGTGTCATCTATATATCGGCCGATGCGCTGCCAGACGAGAAGCAGCGCGCCTATCCCGGCGTGCCGGACCTCTACGTCGTCCGTGCCCGGCTCGATCCGGGCAGCCTCGCCGGTCTTCACGATTTCCAGCCGACGCCGGGAATGCCGGCCGATGTCTATATCCAGACAGCCGAGCGCACCTTCTTCGAGTACCTGATGCAGCCGCTGAAGGACAGCATGGCTCGGGCCTTCCGCGAGACCTGACAGCTTCCGACCGGCGGGATCGCCCTTCGTCGATCGGGATGGCGGTTTCCCTGGTGCGCCGCGCCAGGGAAACTGTGCTTGTTTCCGCCATGCGCCCTGCAGACAGGCAAGGTGAACGCGGGAGCGGCGCAAATCGAGGCACGCAGCCCCCTTCCCAACGCAATCGGAATAGCGAGGGCGGGCCGAAGCGAAGCTTCTGCTCAAAAAGACGACATATCTCCGGATCGGAAATATTTTGCCTAAGAATTGCTCATGAACGGATAGGTTGCGGCTACGCGTGCGCCATTCGGGTGGTGCCGAGGCCGTCTGATGAAACCGCGTGGAATCGGCGGTTTCCCTATGGAAACGTGGCCTTTCCGCTGTTGGCACATCGCTTGCGTTGGATTGTTCATGGGCCGCACGGCCCGCCGGTGTCGAGGGGACGCCGTCAACAACAGTCCTTCGGGAGATGGCCGTGAACAGCAACCGTCGCGAATTTCTCGGCACCGCTCTGGCCGGTGCTGCTTTCCTCGGATCGTCTTACCTGCCGGCGGCGGCGCAGCAGGACACCATCAAGGTCGGCATCCTTCACTCGCTCTCGGGCACGATGGCGATTTCCGAGACGACGCTGAAGGACGTCATGCTCATGCTCATCGAGGAGCAGAACAAGAAGGGCGGCCTGCTCGGCAAGAAGCTTGAGGCCGTCGTCGTCGATCCCGCCTCGAACTGGCCGCTCTTCGCCGAGAAAGCGCGCGAGCTGATCACCAAGGATAAGGTCGCGGCCACTTTCGGCTGCTGGACCTCGGTCTCGCGCAAGTCGGTGCTGCCGGTCTTCAAGGAGCTCAACAACATCCTGTTCTACCCCGTCCAGTACGAGGGCGAGGAGAGCGAGCGCAACGTCTTCTATACGGGCGCCGCGCCGAACCAGCAGGCGATCCCCGCCGTCGATTATCTCGCCAAGGAGGAGAAGGTCGAGCGCTGGGTGCTGGCCGGCACGGACTATGTCTATCCGCGCACGACCAACAAGATTCTCGAGGCATATCTGAAGTCCAAGGGCGTGAAGCCCGAGGACATCATGATCAACTACACGCCCTTCGGTCATTCCGACTGGCAGACCATCGTCTCCGACATCAAGAAGTTCGGTTCGGCCGGCAAGAAGACGGCCGTGGTCTCGACCATCAACGGCGACGCCAACGTTCCCTTCTACAAGGAACTCGGCAACCAGGGCATCAAGGCGACCGACATCCCGGTGGTCGCCTTCTCGGTCGGCGAGGAGGAGCTGGCCGGCATCGACACCAAGCCGCTCGTCGGCCATCTCGCCGCCTGGAACTACTTCCAGTCGATCAAGACGCCGGAGAACGACGCTTTCATCAAGCAGTGGCAGGCCTTCACCAAGAATCCGAAGCGCGTCACCAACGATCCGATGGAAGCCCATGTCGTCGGCTTCGCCATGTGGGTGAAGGCGGTCCAAAAGGCGGGGACTATCGATCCGGACAAGGTCATCGACGCGCTGCCCGGCATCGAGGCGCCGAACCTCACCGGTGGCATCTCGAAGATGCTCCCCAACCACCACATCACCAAGCCGGTCTTCATCGGCGAGATCAAGGACGACGGCCAGTTCGACGTGGTCTGGAAGACCTCCGGCCTCGTCCCCGGCGACGCCTGGTCGAAGGAGCTCGACGGCTCGAAGGACCTTGTCGGCGACTGGGTCGAGAAGAAATGCGGCAATTTCAACGTCAAGACCGGCAAGTGCGGCGGCGTCTGAGATCATGAGGGGGAAGGGCGGCACGGGAAACATCCCGGCCGCCCTTCATTCGCCGCCCGGCGGCAAGGCTTTTCCAGGCAATCACCAGCCGACATGCGAACCGGATCGATGCCGATCTTACACCGCCTGAAGCATGCGCTCATCATCCTCGTCGCGCTGGTCGCGGCCTCGGTCGCGTCCTTCGCGCAGACCGCCGATGAAGCTTTTAGGCGGCTGGCAGCGGACAGCTATTCCGACACCTCCCGCGCCATCGAGATCCTCGTTTCGACGGCTCATCCCAATGCGGCGCTGATCGTCGAGGCCCTGAGCGACGGGCGCCTGCTTGCCGGCCCCGGCGGTGTCGCCGTGAAGACGGCTGCCGGAGGCTTCGTCGATGCGAAGACGGGCGCTGCGCTTACAGCCGCTCCCGCCGACGTGAAGCCCGTGCGCCTTAACAACGCCGTGCGTCGCGCGGTGCAGGCCGCGCTCGGCGGCCTCGGCCTGCTCAATCCCGATCCGGCGAAGCGCGCAGCTGCGGCCGAAGCGGTGTTCAAATCCCGCGATGCCGGCCTGCTGCCGATCGTCGAGGCGGCGATCGGCAAGGAGACCAATCCCCGCGCGCTTGCCGCTCTGCGTCAGGCCCAGGCCGCGATCCTGATCGCCAGGCCCGACACACAGCCGCTGGATCGGTTCGCGGCGATCGAAGTCCTGCGCGAGCGGGGCGATCAGGATGCGGTGGCGACTTTGCGCGCGCTGCCGGGCGATGCGACGCCCGCTCTCAAGGAAGCGCAGGCGAAGGCCATCACCGCCATCGAAGGCCGGCTGAAGCTCTGGGCCGCCGCGCAGAACTTCTGGTACGGGCTCTCGCTCGGCTCGGTCCTGCTGCTCGCCGCCATCGGGCTCGCGATCACCTTCGGCGTCATGGGCGTCATCAACATGGCCCATGGCGAGATGGTCATGCTCGGCGCCTACACGACCTTCGTGGTGCAGGAACTGATCCGCTCCAACGCCCCCTGGCTGTTCGACTGGTCGCTGGCGATCGCCTTGCCGGCGGCTTTCATCGTCGCCGGCGCGGTCGGAATCGCCATCGAGCGTGGCGTCATCCGCTTTCTCTACGGTCGCCCGCTGGAGACGCTGCTCGCGACCTGGGGCATCAGCCTGATCCTGCAGCAGGCGGTCCGCACCGCCTTCGGCCCGACCAATCGCGAGGTCGGCGCACCGTCCTTCATGTCGGGCGCCTTTGAACTCGGTGGTTTAGCGATCACCTATAACCGACTCTGGATCATCGTCTTTGCCGCGCTGGTCTTTGCCGCGCTGCTCGCCATCCTGAAGCTCACTCCGATGGGCCTGCAGATGCGTGCCGTCACCCAGAACCGGCGCATGGCCTCGGCCATGGGCATCCGCACCGGCCGCGTCGACGCGCTGACTTTCGGATTGGGCTCGGGTGTCGCGGGGCTCGCCGGCGTCGCGCTCTCGCAGATCGACAATGTCAGCCCCAATCTCGGCCAGAGCTACATCATCGATAGCTTCATGGTCGTGGTCTTCGGCGGCGTCGGCAACCTCTGGGGTACGCTGGTCGGAGCCATGACACTCGGCGTCGCCAACAAGCTGCTCGAGCCCTATGCGGGCGCCGTACTCGGCAAGATCGCGCTGCTCGTCTGCATCATCCTCTTCATCCAGAAGCGCCCGCGCGGCCTGTTCGCGCTCAAGGGCCGGGCGGTGGAAGCATGATCACGCGCTTCCTCCTCCAGAACATGGACCGACGCGGCGGTATCTTCCTTGCGATCCTGCTGGGCCTGGCCGTGCTGGTTCCGCTGTCGAACCTGCTGCTGCCGGCATCCTCGCCCTTCCATGTCCCGACCTCGACCATGTCGCTCTGGGGCAAGTACCTTTGCTACGCGCTGCTTGCGGTCTCGCTCGATCTGGTCTGGGGCTATTGCGGCATCCTGAGCCTCGGTCACGGCGCCTTCTTCGCGCTCGGCGGCTACGCCATGGGCCTCTACCTGATGCGCCAGATCGGCTCGCGCGGCGTCTATGGCAACCCGATCCTGCCGGATTTCATGGTCTTCCTGAACTGGCAGGAACTGCCCTGGTACTGGTGGGGCTTCTCCTCCTTCCCATTCGCCATGCTGATGGTGCTGGCGGTACCCGGCCTGCTCGCCTTCGTCTTCGGCTGGTTCGCCTTCCGCTCGCGTGTCACCGGCGTCTATCTCTCGATCATCACACAGGCGCTGACCTATGCGCTGCTGCTTGCCTTCTTCCGCAACGACATGGGCTTCGGCGGCAACAATGGCCTGACCGATTTCAAGGACATCCTCGGCTTCAACATCCAGGCGCAAGCGACTCGTGCCGCGCTGTTTTCCATGACCTGTGTCATGCTGGCGGCCGGCTTCCTGATCGCGCGCGGCATCGTCGTCTCGAAGCTCGGCAAGGTGGTGATCGCGATCCGCGATGCCGAGTCCCGCACGCGTTTCCTTGGCTATCGGGTCGACCGCTTCAAGCTCTTCGTCTTCACCATCTCGGCCTGCATGGCGGGGGTGGCCGGCGCGCTCTACGTTCCGCAGGTCGGCATCATCAACCCCAGCGAATTCGCTCCAGCCAACTCGATCGAGACCGTGATCTGGGTCGCGGTCGGCGGGCGCGGCACGCTGGTCGGCGCGGCATTGGGCGCGGTCGTGGTCAACTGGGCCAAGACGCTGTTCACCTCCGGCTTCATGGCGCCGTACTGGCTCTTCGCGCTTGGTGGTCTCTTCGTCGTCGTCACGCTCTTCCTGCCCAAGGGCATTCTCGGCACGGCCGAGGCGCTCTGGGCGCGCCGCCGCAAGCCCGATGCAACGCCGGCCGCCGAGCCGGCACCGGCGGAGTAACAGTGATGAACGCTCCCGTGCCCGGCGCTCTGACCTCCTCGTTGCTCTATCTCGACGGCGTCAGCGTCTCCTTCGACGGCTTCAAGGCGATCCGTGGCCTGTCGCTGACCATCGAACCGGGAGAGATGCGCGCCATCATCGGCCCCAACGGCGCCGGCAAGACCACGATGATGGACATCATCACCGGCAAGACGAAGCCGGATGTCGGCACCGTCATGTTCGGCGGCTCGGTCGACCTGACGAAGCTTGACGAGGCGGCGATCGCCAATCTCGGCATCGGCCGCAAGTTTCAGAAGCCGACCGTCTTCGACAGCCACACGATAGAGGACAATATCCTGCTGGCGCTCAAATCGAAGCGCACGGTCGGCCGGACGCTGTTCTGGAAGACGGAGGCCCCGCAGCAGAAGCGCATCGACGACATCCTCGGCATCATCCGCCTCGCCGACAGGCGCGAACGGCTCGCAGGCTCGCTCTCACATGGCCAGAAGCAGTGGCTGGAGATCGGTATGCTGCTGGCCCAGGACCCGAAGCTCCTGCTCGTCGACGAGCCCGCCGCCGGCATGACCGATGGTGAGACCGCGCAGACGGCGGTGCTGCTCAAGGAGATCGCGCGGGATCATTCGGTGATCGTCGTCGAGCACGACATGGGTTTCATCCGCGAGCTCGGCGTGAAGGTCACGGTGCTGCATGAGGGTTCCGTGCTGGCGGAAGGCCCGCTCGACCATGTCAGCGCCAACGAGCGCGTCGTCGAAGTCTATCTGGGGCGCTGAGCATGATCCGAAAAAGTGGGAACCGGTTTTCCGATCAGATCATGCGGCGGAAATGAATCACATGCTCGATGTCGACGCGATCAACCTGCATTACGGCGCCGCCCAGGCGCTGCGTCGCGTCTCCGTCGCGGCCGAGATCGGCAAGGTCACTTGCGTGATGGGCCGCAACGGCGTCGGCAAGACCTCGCTGATGCGCGCCATCGTCGGCCATCAGCCGATCTCAGGGGGGCATATCCGCCTCGACGGAGAGGACATCTCGGCCCTGCGCAGCGAGGATCGCGCGCGGGCCGGCATCGCCTATGTGCCGCAGGGCCGGGAGATCTTCCCGCTACTGACGGTGAAGGAGAATCTGGAGACCGGCTTCGCGCCGCTGAAGCGCAAGGAGCGCTTCGTCCCGGATGAGCTCTTCGACCTATTCCCCGTGCTGAAAACCATGCTGGGCCGGCGCGGCGGAGACCTCTCGGGTGGCCAGCAGCAGCAACTCGCGATTGCGCGGGCGCTGGTCACCCGACCCAGGCTGCTGGTGCTGGACGAGCCGACCGAGGGCATCCAGCCCTCGATCATCAAGGATATCGGCCGCGCCATCGACTATCTCCGCCAGAAGGGCGGCATGGCGATCGTGCTGGTCGAGCAGTATTTCGACTTCGCCCGCGATCTCGCCGACACGATGTTCGTGATGGACCGCGGCGAGGTTGTGCTGTCCGGCCCGATGAGCGAACTCGATGGCGCCCAGGTCCAGCGCCTGATCCAGGTCTAGGACCTCAACGGCGCGCTTCAGCCGAACTTGCGGCCGGCGGCGAAGGAGCCCATGCGCCAGCCGAGCTTTTCCTCGATGCGCCGGGCCGCGGCCTTCACCGCCTCGACGAAATTCGCATGTTCCTCGTTCACCCGGAATTCGGGCAGCACGATCGAGACCGTGATCGGGCAGGTGCCGGCTTCATCGAGCACCGGCGCGGCGATACAGGCGACCGCGTAGTCCGATTCACCGGCCTGTATCCACACACCCGTGGCGAGAGCCTCGCGCGACTGATCAAGCAGAAGCGCGGGGTCGGTGACGGCGCGGCCCGTCGGCGAGGCCTTGGCGCTCTTGCGGAAGAGGGCTGTCCGCTCGGCCTCGTCGAGCCCGGCGACGAGCAGGCGGCCGGACGCCGTCCAGTTCAAGGGCACGCGCGTGCCGACGCGCGAGGTGATGACGAAATGGCCGGGTCCCTCGGCCATGGCCTCGACCACCATCATGCCGCCGTCGCGGCCGCAGATCTGCACGGTCTCGCCGACCTCGCGCGAGAGCACATGCATCTCATGCGTCGCGACATTGATGACCTGGAGGTCGCGCGCATAGGCGAGGCCGTAATGATAGAGCCTCGGTCCCAGCCAGACGCCGCCGTCTCCGGCGCGGGCCAGCAGGCTCTTGTCGAGCAAATCCTCGACGATGGCATAAACGGTCGAGAGCGGCGCGCCGATCGCGCGGGCGATCTCGTAGGCGGTCAGCGCCCGCCCTTCCTGCTGGAGATGGTCGAGGATTTGGACGGCGCGGTCGATGCCGCTGACGCGCGAGCGCCGCTGCCCGGTCGATTCCGGTGCGCCTTCGCTGTGCTGCGTCGTCGGGGCCTTGCTCATACCTGCGCTTTCATACCTCTCGCTCGCCAAGTCAACGCCAGGACAGGCCGTGGCTGTGCCGCACGAGCCGGCGCGGACGCGGCACATAGCGGCTGGCGGTGATCGCCTCCGCGCCGATCACCGCGTGGCGCGGCTCGAACAGCCGCGTCAGCTGCGAGACGTCGCCATTGGAATCGGTCGCTTCGAGATCGCTGTCGATCAGGTCGAAGATTGTGAAGTCGGCACGCTGGCCGACGGTCAATCGGTCCGTCATGTCGAGCTTGATCACCGAGGCCGGAGCATGGGTCACCGCTTGGATGATGGCGTCGAAGGGCATGCCGACGCTGAGCAGCTTCGACATCGTCGTCGCCAGATCCCAGACCGGGAAGTTCATGCAGCGATTATGCAGGTCGGTCGAGATCGAGAACGGCATCAGTCCGCGCTGGATCGCGGCCTCCGCCACCTTGAACGAGAAGGAGGCGCCGCCATGGCCGATATCGAGTCGCACGCCCTCGGCCGCGCAGCGCTCGGCCAGCTTGAACAGGTCCTCGTCCTCCAGGATGCTCGAGCCGGCCTTGCCGTTGAAGCAATGCGTGACGACGTCGCCCGGTCCGAGGATCTCCAGGACCTCGTCGTAGAGCGCAGGCGGCTCGCCGACATGGACCATCATCGGCAGCTTCAGGATCTTGGCGATCTTCTTGCCGAGCTTGACCGGCGTCACGCCCCAGGAGCCGGTGATGACATGGCTCGCCCGCACCTTGAGCCCGACGATATGCTCGCTGTTCTCGGCATAGCATTCGATGATGCGGTCGAGATCGATATCCTTGATGTCGCGCAGTTCCGGCACGCGGTTGCAGGCGACGAGCCCGATCGAGCCGAGATTGAGGAAGGCCTTGATCCGCTCGCGCGCCGGCTCGATGACATATTCGCGGAAGCCGTGGAAATTCGCTTCGCCGGCCGAGCCCGCATCGACCATGGTGGTGACGCCGCGCTCGGCCCCGCAATCGCTCGGCCGGAGCGAGATATCGGTGCCGCCATGCCAGACATGGACATGGAGGTCGACCCAGCCCGGCGAGACGAAGGCGCCCTTGCCGTCGATGCGCTCGGCATCGGCCGGGGCCGCCAATCCTGCGCCGATCGCCGCGATCTTGCCGTCGCGGCCCACCAGGATGTCAGTGGCGCTCGTGGGGATCGCCGGCCCGAAGGCGACCGGCTTCACATTGGCGATCAGCAGTGGCTGCCGCGTGGCAGGTGTCATGTCAGAGATCCTTCCGCAGGCGCGGATCGAGCAGGTCGCGCAGGCCGTCGCCCACCATCTGCAGGGAGAGCACGGCGAGCACGATGGCTAGGCCGGGGAAATAGGTCATCCAGTCGGCCTGGCCGATATATTGCCGGCCGGACGAGATCATCGTGCCCCAGGTCGGGATATCCGGGCTGACGCCGAGCCCGAGGAAGGAGAGGCCGGCTTCCGCCAGCATGGCGCTGGCGAAGATGAAGGTGGCCTGCACCGTGATCGGCGAGACGATGTTGGGCAGGACATGCCGGAACATGATCCGGAAGGTCGAGTTGCCGAAGGCGCGGGCGGCCTCGACATAGGGCAGCTCGCGGATCACCAGTGTCGCGGCCCGCACGATGCGCGCAAGCCGCGGCGCATAGACGATCGAGAGCGCGATGATCACCGTCATCAGCGAGGGGCCGAGCGCTGCGACCAGCGCGATCGCGAGCAGGATGTCGGGGAAGGCCATCATCGCGTCGATCAGGCGTGCAATCGGCGTGTCCAGCCGCTTGAAGAACCCGGCGAGCAGCCCGAGCGTCACGCCGATCAGCGAGGACAAAACGACGACGGCGGCGCCGACCGAAAGCGACAGCCGGCCCGCATAGAGCATGCGCGAGAAGATGTCCCGGCCGAACTCGTCCGTGCCGAACCAGTAGATCCCGGAGGGCGGCTTCAGCCGGTTGACGACCGAGAGCCGGCCCGGCGCATAGGGGGCGAGCAGCGGCGCGAACGCCGCCAGCAGCACGAAGACGATCAGGATCGCGAGGCCGATCGCCACCATGCGGCGCTTCAGCAGGTCGCGCAGGAAGAGCCGGGCACGGTTCGGCGCGGGTGTGTCGGGAGCGAGGTCGGTCATCAGTAGCGCACCCTGGGATCGACCAGCAGATAGAGCATGTCGATCGCGAAATTGACCAGGACGTAAAGGCCGGCGATGACGAGCAGCGCGCCCTGGATGACGGGATAGTCGCGCCTGAGCACGGCCGAGACCACGAGATTGCCGACACCTGGCAGGCCGAACACCGTCTCGGTCACCACCGCGCCGGAGACCAGCACGGCGGCGGTCAGGCCGAGCACGGTCAGGATCGGGATCAGCGCGTTCTTCAATGCATGGGTCAGGACGACCTTCTGCTCGCCCAGCCCCTTGGCGCGGGCGGTGCGGATATAGTCGTCGCCAAGCACGTCGAGCATCGAGGCGCGGGTGAAGCGCATGATCAGGGCCGAGGAGACGAGCCCGAGCGCAACTGCCGGCAGGATCAGGTGCTTGATGCGCTCGAGCAGGCTGGTATCGGGGCCGCCATAGCCGGAGACGGGCAGGATGCCGAGACGCACCGCGAAGACCTGCATCAGGATGAGGCCGAGCCAGAAGCCGGGGATGCTGGCGCCGAGCATGGCGAGCGTCGTCGCCGCCTGGTCGAGGAAGGAGCCGCGTCGATAGGCGGCATAGATGCCGACCGGCAGGGCGATGGTGCTCGCGATCGCCAGCGAGAGCAGCGTCAGAAAGAAGGTCGGCTCCGCCCGCTTCATCAGCGCCGAGGTCACCGGCATGTTCAGGAAGATCGACTGGCCGAGATCGCCGCGCAGCAACTGCCCGACATAGATCACGTATTGCGAGAGGATCGAGCGCTCGAGGCCGAGCCTCGTGCGCAGGTCGGAGACGTCCTGCGCCGTGGCGTCGGGGCCGAGCATCACGGCGGCGGGATCGCCGGGGGTGACGCGCACGATCACGAAGACGATCGTGACGACGAGCAGCATGACCGCGATCATGCCGGAGATGCGTTGAAGGATGTAGCCGACCATGGCGCGACATCTCGTTGCTCGCCGTCCGGCAGCGATCACGCGGCCGGACGGCGAGGGGGATCACTTCTTGAGGGTGACGTTCCAGAAATACGGCCAGGGCGCCGGCACGACGTCGTCGAGCTTGGCGGATTTCGCCGAGAGGGCGTTGAAGTCGCCGATCTTGATGAACGGCACCTCGTCATAGATCGTCTTCTGCACGTTGGCCCAGAGCGCGGCACGCTTGGCCGGGTCGGCCTCCGAGGTGAAGGCGTCGACGGCGGCCTTGCGGGCAGGCGTATCCCACCAGCCGGGCGAGCTGGTCGAGAGCGAGCCGATCAGCGCCGGCTCCGGCAGGAACGGGCTATGGGTGATGTAGATCTCCCAGAGCGCCTTGTCGGTGCGCCGCTGGGTCAGCGTCGCCCAGTCGACCACCTGCAGGTCGACGGTGAAGCCGGCGAGCTTGAGATACTCGGCCGCGACCTGCGCCATCTTGTAATGGAACTCATACTGGCGGCTGGTCAGGATGCGGATCGGCTCGCCCTTGTAGCCGGCAGCCTTCGCTGCGGCCTTCGCCTTGTCGGCATCGCCGACATTGTAGTTTCCGGCGACGCCGGCATCCGTGTTCCAGACATAGCCGGGCGGATAGATATTGCCGTCGAGCGCATAGAACTCCTTGGTTCCGAACGCTGCCGCCAGCATGTCCTCCATGTTGAGCGCGGTGCGGATCGCCTTGCGGACGGCGAGGTTCTTGGCCGCGCCCTCGGCGGTGTTGAAGACGAAGACCGGATAGCCGAAGGGCTTCAGCACGACGGGCTGCGAGGCCGCGCCCTTCAGCCGGTCGAAGGATTCCACCGGAAGCGAGTCGACATAAGAATACTGGCCGGAGACCGCGGACTCGATGCGGGTGTTCGCATCCGGCACCGGCACGAAGCGGACCTCGTCGAGCAGCGGCTGTCGTGCCCCGCCATAGCCGTCGCCGTTGCCGCTGCGCGGCTTGTAGCCGGCGAAGCGGGTGAGCTGGATATACTGGTCGGCCTTGCGCTCCTTGAGCATGTAGGGACCGGTCCCGATGAATTCCTTCATCGGCTCGTCCTGCTTCTTCGCGGGGATGATGATCGCAGCGGAGTTGTTGAAGGCGAGCAGCGAGAGCAGCGGCGCGTAAGGCTCCTTCAGCGTGATGACGACCGAGGACGGGCTGGCCGCCTCGACGCTCTCGATGAAGCCCGCCGCCTGCTTGCCGCGCGAGGCGAGCTTCATCCAGCGCTTCAGCGAGGCGACTGCGTCCTCCGCCGTGAGGTCGGAGCCGTCATGGAACTTCACGCCCGGCCGCAGCGCGATCGTGTATTTCTTGCCGTCTGCGCTGACCGTTGGCAGCGCGTCGGCGAGCAGCGGCGTCACCTTCCAGCTTTTGTCGAAGGTGTAGAGCGTCTCGAAGATGTGTTGGGTGATCGTCCCGACGAGGTCCGCGGTCGAGACCATCGGGTCCAGGGTCGGCGGCTCGCCGACGGTCGCGACGGTCGCGATGCCGCCCGCTTCCTGGGCAGGAGCGAGGGATGGGGCGGTGAGCAGGCTGCAGGCGAGGAGGCATCCGAGCAGGCGTTTCATGGTCCCTCACATTCTTTTATTATGTAGTATTATGCCCAATAACAGAATATCGGCGCGCGGCGATTGTCAACGCGCGCCGGTCCGTCAATCCGGCCATTTCGCCAGCGAGGCGGCGCGCCGGTTGCGGCGTTCGATCAGCGGCGACGCGATGATCGTGTTGCTGCGTCGCGCCGTCTCCAGTTCGGTGAC
The DNA here is from genome assembly GCF_024655635.1 of Allobosea sp. 47.2.35. Taxonomy (GTDB): domain Bacteria; phylum Pseudomonadota; class Alphaproteobacteria; order Rhizobiales; family Beijerinckiaceae; genus Allobosea. The sequence continues at coordinate 377,804 of NZ_JANLGI010000002.1, forward strand.
GATGCGCTCGGCGACGATCTCCTCCTGGTCCGGGTGCAGGTTGCAGGGATCGAGGTAGAAATGGCCGTGCTCGACCTCATGGTCGCGCACGATTACCGGCGGCGTGCCGCGCGCCAGCGCGTCGGCGAGGTCCCAGGCGGTGATATGCGCCTGCTCGGGGTCGACGGAGAGCTTCATCCGGTCGAGCGGGTTGTTCGTCGGGTCGGGCTCGATCACGGCAGTGACGCCGGGGCGGTCGCTGAAGCGGGTGAGCCAGAGATCCAGCGCGCGCTGTTCGCGGGCCCTGATACCGGCATGGTCGCGCTTCTCCCAGGCTTCCAGGGCTGCCATGGTGCCGAGCACGCTTTCCTTGCCGATCTTCATGCCGCGGCCGATGCCGCCATTCTGGATGAAGGCGGCGCGGACCAGCGCCTTGCGGCCGGCGACGATCCCGCCGGTCGGCCCGCCCAGAAACTTGTGCGAGGAATAGAGCACGATATCGGCGCCGGCTTCGAGGAAGCCGCGCAGATCGTATTCGGAGGCCGCATCGACGATCACCGGTACGCCGCGCTCGTGGCAGATCGCCGCGAACTCGTCGAGCGGGAGCAGGCCGTACTGCACCGTATGATGCGAGACGACATAGAGGGCTGCCGCCGTGTGCTCGGAAATCGCCCCCGCGAGCTGATAGGCGCGGGCGCTGGTGGCCTGCCCGACGACGATCGGCGTCGCACCCGCAAGCCGGATCGCCTGGTCGACGGGCGCACCATAGCCGACCATGTGGCCCATCATCACGACAACCTCGTCCTTGAGGCCGCTGGCGTCCGGCAATTGCTCGACGGCGTAGAGATCGTCGCCGGTCATGGCGCCCGCGATCGCCAGCGTGATCCCGGCCGAGCAGGAGGCGGTGACGAAGCCGGCCTCGCTGGCGCAGAGCCGCGCGATCACGGCGCTGGCCTTGCGCTGGAGATCGTCGATCTCGACGAATTGCGGCAGGATCGCCGTCATCGCCGCGACCGCCTCCGGCACCACGATCGAGGCGCCGAGCGCCGTCATCGTTCCCGAGACGTTGATGACCGGGCGCAGGCCCAGCGACGGGCGGATATCGGAAGCAGACATGGCATTCTCCTGGGCGGCAGGGCGCGGGGCGTTGGCCCCGGTCATGAGATGGCGACGATCGCCTCGATCTCGACGGTGATCTGTCGGGGCAGCGAGCCGAAGCCGACCGCCGAACGGGCGTGCTTGCCGGCCTCGCCGAAAACGGCGACGAAGAGGTCGGAGCAGCCGTTGATGACGGCCGGGTGGTCGCTGAAATCGGGCTCGGCATTGACCATGCCGAGCAGCTTGACGACACGCCGCACGCGGCCGAGATCGCCCAGCGCCTCGTGCAGCACGGCAAGCAGGTTGAGGCCGGTCAGCCGGGCATGGTCGTAGGCCTCGGCGACGCTGACATCGCGGCCGACCTTGCCAGTATGGAGCCGGCCATCCTCATGCGTCGGCCCCTGGCCGGAGAGGTAGATCAGGCCGCCTTCCTGGACATGGGTGGCGAAATTGCCGATCGGTTTCGGCAGTTCGGGCAGGGTGAGACCGAGCTCCGCCAGCCGCCTGTAGGGCGTCGTGTCGGGAAAGGTGGAAAGCACTGCGTTCATGGTGTCCTCACGCCGGATTGGGGCGGAAGCCGACGAAGCGCGACAGGAAGGAGCGCAGCCGCTCATGCGGCTGCTCGCCGAAGACCTTCGCGGGCGGGGCATCGATCACGATCCGGCCCTGGTCGGTGAAAACGACGCGGTCCGCCACCTCCTGCGCGAAGGCCATTTCATGGGTGACGAGGATCATGGTCCGGCCCTCGGCGGCGAGTTCCTGCACCACGGCCAGCACCTCGCCGACCAGCTCGGGATCGAGCGCGGAGGTGATCTCGTCGAGCAGCAGCACCTTCGGCTCCATCGCGACAGCCCGCGCGATGCCGACGCGCTGCTGCTGGCCGCCCGACATCTGCGAGGGCAGGGCATCGACCTTCGCCGCGAGCCCGACGCGCGCCAGCCATTTCTCGGCGATGGCGCGTGCCTCGGCCTTGGAGCGCCCGCGCGATTTCATCAGGCCGAGCATGATATTCTCAGCGGCGGTGAGATGCGGGAACAGGTTGAACTGCTGGAACACCATCGCCGCATCGACGCGGATCGCGGCAAGCTCGCGGTCGCTGCGGCGCTTCCGGCCGCCCGCGCCGTCGCGATAGCCGACCTCGGTGCCGTCGATGCGGATCGAGCCGCCGTCATACTCCTCGAGGAAGTTGATGCAGCGCAGCAGCGTGGTCTTGCCGCTGCCGGAGGGGCCGATGATCGCGACGACCTCGCCCTTGCCGACGCGAAGATCGACGCCCTTCAGCACCTGGTTGGCGCCGAAGGACTTGGTCAGGCCCTCGATCGCGATCACCGGTGTCCCGGCGGAAGCACGGGCATCCGTCTCGGCCATGGATGCCTCCTTTCAGACGAAGCGCTTCTCGAGCCGGCGGCTGAGCGCCGAGAGCGGGAAGTTGATGGCGAAATACATCAGCGCGCCGATGAGATAGAGCGGCAGCGCCACATGGGTGCGCCCGATCACCTGCTGCAGCGACAGCATCAGGTCGACGATCCCCAGCAGCGAGACCAGCGAGGAGCCCTTCACGGTGTCGACGACGCTGTTGACGAAGGGCGGCAGGAAACGGCGCACGGCCTGCGGCGCCAGCACATGCACGAAGCGGTCGAACAGGGTGAGCCCGATCGCTTTGGCGGCCTCGGTCTGGCCGGTCGGGATCGACTGGAACGAGCCGCGCGTGATCTCGATGATCTGCGCCGATTTGAACGCCGTCAGCGCGACGATCGCGGCGAGCAGGCTGGGCAAGTTCACCTTGATCGCAGGCAGGCCGTAATAGACGAAATAGAGCAGGACGAGGATCGGCACGCCGCGCACGAAATCGGCATAGAGCCGGATCGGCGCCCGCGCCCAGAGCGGCCCGAAGGCGAGCACGCAGCCGAGCGGCAAACCGACGATCAGCGACAGCACGATCACGCAGGCCGAGACCAGCAGGGTCATCAGCAGGCCGTCGACGAGGAAGGGCAGGGTCTGGATCAGCGTTGCCATGCCGTCACCGCGCTATTCGATAGCGCCGCTCGGCGAGGCGCAGCAGCAGCAGGATGGCGTAGCTGGTGATCAGGTAGATCGGCGTCGCCAGCAGATAGACCTCGACGGTGCGGAAGGTCTGGGTCTCGATCCAGCGCATGCCATAGGCGAGCTCGGGCACGGCGATGGCCGAGGCGATCGAGGTGTCCTTGAACAGCGAGACATAGGTGTTGGAGAGCGAGGGCAGGGCGATGCGCATCGCGGTCGGCAGGCGCACATGCCAGAGCACCTTCATCGGCGTAAGCCCGATCGACTTGCCGGCCTCGACCAGTCCGCGCGGCACGGCTTCCAGTCCCGCCCGCATGACTTCGACGAGATAGGCGCCGGAATAGATCGACAGCGTCGCGACGAAGGAGGTGACCGCGTCATATTGCAGGTCGATGGCGCTGGGGATGCCGTAGAAGACCAGATAGACCAGCAGCAGCAGCGGCACGTTGCGGACGAATTCGACATAGGCCGCGATCAGCGGGCGCGCCCATTTCGGCCCGTCGAGGCTGATCAGCGCCAGCACGAGGCCGATCGCCATGCCGATCGCGATGCTCGCCGCCGCCAGTTCGAGGCTGAGCAGGAGCCCCTCGAACAGCTTGCCGGCGTAGCGCCAGACAATCGCGAAGTTGAAGTGATAGTTCGCCATGGTCCCGAGGGCTTGAGCATCGGCCCGAAAAGTGGGTCGCGGTTTTCGGCAAAGCCGATGCAGGATCAAGGAGTTAGAGTATCGGGCTGAAGCCCGATACTCTAACCGGGCGCCGGGGAAGAAGGGCGCGAGGCGCGCGCCCTTCCGTCTGCGAAGCGTGGAACGCTCAGAAGCGCGGCAGGCCAGGCTGGCGCTGCGGCGGCTCGGCGCCGAAATAATCCCTCGCCGCCGCGTCGTAGAGCTCGTTCTGGTGCCCGAAGATCGCGATGTCGAAGGTGGTGTTGACGAAGCGCACCCAGTCGGGGTCGCCCTGCTTCATGCCGGCGCCATAGAGCATCGTGTTCCAGGACTTGCCGGCATCGGCATATTTGTCGGGATGGCGCTTGGCGAGCCACCCGACGGTGGAGAGGTCGACGGCGGCAGCATCGACACGCTTCGAGTCGAGCGCCAGGATGACGTTGGCCTGGCTGTCGATCTGCATTACGGTCGCCTGCGGCAGCACCTTCTTGACCGAAGCCTCGGCATCGACATTCTGCAGGATCGAGACGCGGGCCGAGGAGCCGGCCTTGAGCAGGGCGTCGAAGCTCTTCTTGTCGCTGTCCGGCCGGGTCAGGAGCGCGATGCCCTCGACATAGTAGGGGCGCGAGAAGGCGATGAGCTGGGCACGCGCCGGGGACATGGTCATGAACTGGATGACGATGTCGACCTTGCCGGTATTGATGTTGGGGATGCGCTGGGCTGCGTCCTGCCGGACGAACTCGACCTTGCTTGCGTCGTCGAACAGCCCCTTGGCCAGGATACGGCCCATGGTGATGTCCATGCCGACGAGCTGGCCCTTCTCGTCCTCGAAATGCCAGGGTGCATTGGTGGAGCCCGTGCCGACGATCAGCTTGCCGCGATCCAAAACCGTGCGCAGCAGGCTGTTGGGCGCGGATTGCGCCGCAGCTTCGCGGGCTGTGCTCGCCGCGGCGGCCAATGCGAGGCCGCCGACCAGTCCACCCTTCAGCAGAAACCTTTTGCCTTCATCCGTCTCGCTCATTGGCGATACCCCTCTTTGCAAGATTAATCCATAATTGCAGAATATATCTTGTAGTAAGGGATGCTAGTGAGGCTTTCGCCGGGAAGTCAAGCGTCCGTTCAACCTGTTCGGATGAATGGCTCTCACGCGGCGCGCGCTCGTACCGCGCCGACAGTCGTTGGCCATGGCTTTGGTGTATACCATCGGTGGTGAATCCGGCCGTCAAGCTGCTGGCCGAACGTTGACTTCGCTGACAATGCAACGCGTCAGGCGAGTGGAGGGAGATGATGCAAGCTGCACTCTTTGCGCCGCAATATCGGCAAGCGCTCATCAGGTGGGCGTGATCTTTCGATCCGCCATGGCGGAAGCTGCCCTTTGGTCAGAACGCCCGCATTGTGATCCGGGAGAGCATTGACAAACTGGTATACACCAAATCATTCTGCCTTCTCGGCCGTCCAGGCCGCCATAAAATTGAGAGGGGTATTCGATGCAGTCGATCTCTCGCCGTACTGTGCTCGCCGCCGGTGCAGCCCTGCCTCTCCTGGGCCTGCGGGCCCATGCTCAAGCCGGGGGCAAGGTCCTTCGCTTCGGCCTGTCGAGTTTCCCGCCGAGCCTCCAGCCCTGGCTCCATACCGGCACGGCTGCGCTGACGGTGAAGCTCCTGATCTTCCGCGGCCTGACCGGTTTCGACGAGAAGGGCGAGGTCAGGCCGGAACTCGCCGAATCCTGGGAGCGTGAGGGCGAGACCGCTTGGGTCTTCAAGCTCCGCCAGGCCACCTTCCAGAACGGCAAGCCGGTCACGTCCGAGGACGTGAAATGGACGCTGGAGCAGGTCGCCGCGCCCAATTCGACCGCCTTCATGAAGGCTGAGTTCGGCGGCGTCGAGCGCATCGAGACGCCCGATGCCCGCACCGTCCGCATCGTCATGAAGCAGCCGACGGTCACGCTGCCGATCTGGCTCGCCAGCCCGCATATGCCGATCATCGCCAAGGATTCGATCGAGGGGCGGGCGGGGCTCGGCGTCGGCGCAGGCCCCTTCGTGCTGAAGGGGCAGGAGCGCGGCGCCTCGATCGAGGTCGTGAAATTCGACAAGTACTACAAACCCGGCCTGCCCAGGCTCGATGGCATCAAGCTTGTCGCCTATGCCGACGAGAACCTGCGCGTCGCCGCCCTTCAGGCCGGCGATATCGACCTGATCGAATACGTACCCTGGCAATCGATGGGCACGATCGAGAAGGATTCCCGCCTGCGGCTCGTCGCGGTCGATGGCCCCTTCATGGGCCTGAACTTCAATGGCGGCGCCGGGCCGTTCAAGGATGTGCGTCTGCGCCAGGCGGTTGCCCATGCCATTCGCCGCGAGGATATCGTGCAGGCCGCCTTCTTTGGCCGGGGCAGCAAGCTCGAGGGCATCCCGATCCCGTCGAGCAGCCCCTATTTCGATAAGGGACGCTCCGGTTTCTGGAACTACGATCCGGCCAAGGCGAAGAAGCTGATGGCCGAGGCCGGCGTGCCGAACGGCTTCACCTGCACGCTGCTTTCGACCGCGCAATACGGCATGCACAAATCGACCGCCGAGGTCGTGCAGGCCAATCTTGCGGAAATCGGCATTCAGGCGACGCTGAACCTGCCGGACTGGGCGGCGCGCGTCGATCTCGCCGGCAAGGGCCGCTACGACTTCATGGTCCAAGGCACGACGGCGGACAATAACGACCCCGACGGCCTCGCCCCGCTGCTCGACGGCGATCTGCCCGCCAACATGGCGCGCAGCTGGCAGATACCTACGCCCGAGATCCATGCGCTCTTCGCCAAGGGCCGTGCCGAGTTCGACCCGGCCAAGCGCAAGGCGATCTATGCCGAGCTGGAGAAATCCGCTTTGGAACAGGCGCCACTCGTCGGTCTCGCCTGGCGCTCGCAGGGTTATGCGATGGTCAAAGGCCTCAGCGGCTTCAAATGCTATCCGGGCGGCACGAACTTCTTCTCGGCCTATTCGCTCGACGAGGCGGCGCTCGCCTGAGCGTCGTAGGGTCTGAACCCAGCTGGCCCGCTTCTCGGAAGAGAGGCGGGCCGTTCATGTCTCGGCTCACCCCGCCCGCGTCGTCCGCTCCAGTCGCGAAAAGCGCTCCAGCCGGAAGGGTTTGGGATCGATCATCGGCGAGCGGCCGCTGACGAGATCGGCGATCAGGCGCCCGGCGCCCGGGCCGATGCCGAAGCCATGGCCCGAGAAGCCGGTGGCGAGGAAGAAGCCGGGCAGGCGCGGGACTTCGCCGATGATCGGCACGGCATCGGGCGTGGCATCAATCAGCCCGCCCCAGCTTTCCTTGATCCTGAGATTGGCGAAGGCGGGGAAGGCGGCGATCAGGTTGCGCTTGGCCTCTTCGAGGATGGGCGCGGACGGCTTGGGATCGAGGATGCGCGTCTGCTCGAAAGGCGTTTCCTCGTCGAGCGACCAGCTGGTTTTCCGGCGCGCCTCCTCGATGAAGCGTTCGCCGATCCTGAGCCGCAATTCATGGCGCTGCCGGACGAAGGACGGCAGGAAATCGAACAGCAATCGGAAGCTGTCCGGCACGATCTCGGCCACGCTCGCGCCGCGATGGGCGATGGTGTAGCCGCCATCCTGCCGTTTACGGAAGGCGAAGTCCGAGGCGCCTACGGCATGGGTAGGCGGCCCGTCGAGCGGTTCTGTCCGGAACACCGAGCCCAGCACCTTGAGCGCCGGCAGGTCGATGCCGAGATTGCCGAGAAAGAGCCGCGACCAGGCGCCGCCCGCCAGAACGATACGCTGGCAGGCGATCCGGCCGCGCTCGGTGACGACGGCACTGACGCGCCCGCCGGCCGTCTCGATTCCGCGCACCGCGCAGCGCGTCAGCACGGTGCCGCCATGGCGGCGCAGCGCCCGCGCCATGGCCGGCACGGCCTTCTGCGGCTCGGCGCGGGCATCGCTCGGCGTGAACATCGCTCCCGCGAAGGCACGTTTGCCGCCGGGGATGACGGCGTCGATCTCGCGCGTGCTGAGCAGGCGGGAGTCGAGCTGGTAGGTCTTGGCGTGTTCGAGCCAGGCCTCGTGCTCGGCGAGCTTGGCCCTGGTGTCGGCGACATAGACGATGCCGGAGCGGGTGAAGCCGGTATCGCCGCCGACGAGCCGGTCCATGTCCTCCCAGAGCCGCATGCTTTCGAGGCCGAGCGGAATCTCGCCGGGATCGCGCCCCATGACGCGGACCCAGCCCCAGTTGCGCCCGGACTGCTCGTGCCCGACCTCGCCCTTCTCGCAGACGGTGACCGAGATGCCCTCGCGCGCCAGAAACAGCGCGGTCGTGATGCCGATGATGCCGCCGCCGATGACGACGACATCGCTGGCCGCGGGCAGCGACGCGTCCGGCTCGATGGTTTCGATGGTGATGCCCATCAGGAAGGCTCCGGCGGCGGAAGAGGGATCAGGAAGGAAGGCTGGCTACACCGCTCAGCCGCGGGCAGGGGGCGTCGAGCTGCGGAAGACGACGTGATGGGGGTGGTTGACCGAGCGCATGTACTCGACCGGCCGGCCCTCGCCGTCCCGCGCCACGATCCGCAGCACCAATGTCGGCGAGCCCGGCGCCAGCGCGAGCAGTTGGGCCTCCCGCTCCGTCGCCGTGCCGACGCTGATCTCGCGGTCGCGGATGCTGATCCCGATGCCGTAGCGCTGCCGCAGCAACTCGTAGAGCGACTGGCCGGAGAGAAGGTCTTCGGCTGACAGGCCGGGGACGCTGCCAGCCGGCAGGTAGCTCGTCTCGATGCAGAAGGCCTCGTCGTTCACGCTGCGCAGGCGCCGCGCCATGATGAGCGTGCTGCCGGTTTGGATTTCGAGACGCTGGGCGATGCTCTCGCTCGCAGCCTCCTCGCCGAAATGCAGGAGCTTGCTGCCGGGCTCGCCGCCGGCATTGCGGATGATGCGGGCAATTCCGAGCGAAGCCGACGCATCGATCGGCCGCGAAACCTGCACCAGCGGGACGCGCGTGCCGCTGGTGCCGTTGCGCTCCAGCACATTGCGCTCGACCAGCCGGTCGATCGCCTTGCGCACGGTCATGCGGTTGATGCCGAGCGCATCGGCCAGCGTCCGCTCGGAGGGAATCCGGTCGCCCGGTCCGTAATCCGGCCCGCCGATGAGGTCGAGCAGGTAATCCTGCACCTCGACATAGATCGGTTTGACGCCCTTCAGCGGGTTCGACATGCCTTGCGTCCCGGCCTCCATGCCTTTCGACGTGCGCAGCTGTCGGAATCCGAGGCGCGGCGCCTTCTTCGTCTTTAAGGCGAAACGGTCGCGGAGCGCTACTGGTCGGGAGGGGCGTTTGGGCGGCATGGAACAGGCTTGACAGTGGTTGGTATATGGAATTGGTGTATACCAATTCTCGTGCCTCATTGAAAGCCCGTCCGGGAGCCCTCCATGTCCATTGCCTTCGACCGTGACGCCGTCCTGTCCGGCCTGGAGCCGACGCGCGCCGCGCTGCCGAAAGCCTATGCGCTGGGGCAGGAGTTGGCTCCCCAGGTCGACCGCGTCTATCTCGTCGCCTGCGGCTCGGCGAACCGCGCGATGCTCGGCATCCAGTACTGGCTGGAACGCTATTCGCCGGGGATCGAGGTCCGCCGCTATTTCCCGGCAGAGTTCATGGCGATCGACCCGCCGCGCCTGAACGAGCGGACGCTGGTCCTGCTGGCCTCGAAATCCGGCACGACGCCCGAGACTGTCGCCGCCGCGCATTTCCTCAAGGACCGGCCCTGCCAGATCGTCGCCTTCAGCCAGTATGGCGAGAAGCCGCTGGCGCAGGCCGTGCCGCGGCATTTCCTGGTCGGCGACACCAGCGAATCCTTCGCCGCCATGTTCATGCTGATGCAGGCGCTGATCGGCGGCCTGATGTCGGCCAAGGAAGGCTGGCCGCTTGGCGCCAAGCTGCTGGCCTCTCTCGACGCGCTCCCGGTGGCGATGTGTGATGCGGCCGAGCAGAACGAGACCCGCGCTGCTGCCGATGCCGAGGCCTATGCTGGTGACGATCGCATCTACCATGTCGCATCGGGGCCGGGCTTCACCACGGCCTATGTCTTCGGCGTCTGCATCCTCATGGAGATGCTCTGGCTGCACAGCTACCCGATCGAGGCCGCCGAGTTCTTCCACGGCCCGTTCGAGATCGTCGACAAGCAAACGCCGCTGGTCCTGATCACCGGCGAGGATCCGAGCCAGCCGCTGATGGAGCGCGTCGTCAAGTTCTGCGACACCTATGCCGGGCGGGTGATGAACTACGATTCCCGCGCCTTCGCGATGAAGGGCGTCGACCCGGCGATCCGCCCGATCGTCGCGCCGTATATCCTGCAGGCCGCGCTCAAGCGCTTCTCGGCGCATCTCTCGGTGCTGCGCAACCAGCCCCTGACGACCCGGCGCTATATGTGGAAGGTGGCGTACTGATCGGGAGTTGCCGCGATGGCGCAGAAGCTTCTGGGATTGGGCGACAACACGGTCGACACCTATGTCGATCGTCGCCTCCAATTCCCCGGCGGCAACGCGGTCAATGTCGCGGTGCAGGCCAGGCGGCTGGGAGCGGAAACCGGCTATCTCGGCTGCCTCGGCTCGGACGAGGCCGGCAGGCTCCTAAGCCACGCGCTGAAGCTCGAGGGTGTCGATACCACGCGCTGTCGAATCCGCCCCGGCCCCAACGCGCGCGCCTTCATCGGTCATGACGGGCAGGACCGGCGCTTCCTGCGCTCCGAGCGGGGGGTACGCGGCGAATGGGGTACCTTCGACGCCGCCGACCGCGCCTATATCGCCGGCTTCGACCTCGTCCATTCCAGCATCTACAGCGAACTCGGCGATACCTTGCCGGTCGTCCGCGATGCGGCCCGGCGCCTGTCCTACGACTTCTCCGAGCGCTGGACCGACGAGAACCTCGCGGCAACGCTGCCGGCGGTCGATATCGCCTTCCTGTCGCACCCTTCCGCCTCGGATGACGATTGCCGCGCCCTGCTCGAGCGCTGCATCGGCTGGGGCGCAGGCGTGGTCGTGGCGACCCGCGGCGCAAAGGGCGCGATGGCGCTGGCCGCGGGCCGCTTCCACGAGCAGGCGGCCAGTCCTGCATCGGTGGTGGATACGCTCGGCGCCGGTGACGGTTTCATCGCCGCCTGTTTGCTGGCCATTCTGGATGGAGCCGGCATCGCAGCTGCCCTGGCAGCGGGAGCCAAACAGGCCGCGCGGGTCTGCGGCTATCAAGGTGGTTTCGGCCACGGCGTGGCGTGGGAACCTGCCGAGGTCGCTCTACCGTAAGGGAGGAAGACAGAGATGGCGTGGCGGATCGGGATCGATTCCGGGGGCACATTCACCGATGTCTGCCTGTTCGAGGACGCGACCGGCATGGTCGCGGTCTGGAAGGTGCCCTCGACGCCCGACGATCCCTCCCGCGCCATCGCGCGCGGCACGCAGGAGGGCGTCGAGCGCGTCGGCGCCAGCCCCGGCGACATCGCCTATTTCGGCCATGGCACCACGGTCGGCACCAATGCCCTGATCCAGCATCGCGGCGTGAAGACGGGGCTGATCACCACCGAGGGCTTCCGCGACCTGATCGAGATCGGCCGGCAGAAGCGGCCGGACCTCTACGATCTCCAGGCCGACAAGGCGCCGCCGCTGGTCACCCGCGACCTGCGCTTCGGTGTCGCCGAGCGGGTCCGGCATGACGGCACGGTCGAGACCCCGCTCGACGAGGATTCTGTCAGGCAGGCGGCGCGGGCTCTGAAGGCGGAGGGCGTCAAGGCGGTTGCGATCGGCTTCCTCTACGGCTTCGTCCGGCCGGAGCATGAGGAAGCGGCCAAGCGGATCGTCACCGAGGAATTCCCGGAGGCTTTCATCTGCGCCTCGCATGAGGTCGCGCCCGAGTTCCGCGAGTACGAGCGCATCTCGACCACTGTCGTGAACGCCTATCTCGGCCCGGTCATGCAGGGCTATATCCGCCGCCTCGCCGACCGCCTGAAGGAACTCGGCCTCAAGGCCGTGCCGCATCTGACGCAATCCAATGGCGGCGTCATCGGCTTCGACATGGCGGCGCGCCTGCCGGTGCGCACGGTGCTATCCGGTCCCTCGACCGGCGTCGTCGCGGCGCAGGCGATCGGCGCCATGATCGGCATCCCCAGCCTCATCACCTTCGATATGGGCGGCACCTCCTCGGACGTCGCCCTGCTGGACGACGGCGAAGCGAAGCTGGCTTCCGAAGCCAATGTCCATGGCTACCCGATCAAGGCGCCGATGCTCGACATCCACACGGTTGGCGCCGGCGGCGGCTCGCTCGCGGCGATCGATTCAGGTGGCCTGCTCAAGGTCGGCCCGCGTTCCGCCGGTGCCGATCCCGGCCCGGTCTGCTACGGGCGCGGCGCGACCGAGCCTGCCGTCACCGACGCCAATGTCGTGCTCCAGACCCTGAACCCGACGCATCTGCTCGGCGGCCGCATGCCGATCGACCAGAGCCTGTCGAAACAGGCGATAGGCCGATTGGCGGAGGAACTCGGCCTCGACCTGATGGCGACGGCGCAAGGCATCATCTCGGTCGTCACCGCCAATATGGCCAAGGCTATCCGCGTCATCAGCGTTCAGCGCGGGCATGATCCGCGCGACTACGCGCTGGTCGCCTTCGGCGGGGCAGGGCCGCTGCACGCCGCGCGGCTCGCGCGCGAACTCGACATGAAGCGCATCGTCGTGCCCCGCAATCCCGGCATCGGCTGCGCGCTCGGCCTGCTGCTGACCGACCTGCGCGCCAATTTCGCCACGACGCGATTGGCGACGCTCTCCGAGACGCTCGTCCCGGACATGGCGGAGATCTTCGTCGCCCTGCAGGAGCAGGCGGATCACTGGTTCGCGGAGGAGGGCGTCGCCTCGGCCGATCGCCGGCTGAAGCGCACCGCCGACCTGCGCTATCACGGCCAGAACTACGAGCTTGCCATCGACGTGCCGGACGGGCCGATCACGCCCGCGACCATCACGGCGCTGGCCGAGGGCTTTGCCGCCGCGCACAAGCGGCTTTATGGCTTCGTCGCGGAAGGCGAGGCGGTCCAGCTCGTGACCTATCGCGTCGAGGCGGTCGGCCTCGTGCCCAAGGCCGCGTTCCGGCCGGAGCCCGATGCCGGGCCTGATGCCTCCCACGCGATCATCGGCAGCCGCGAGGTCTGGTTCCCCGAGGCCGGCGGCTTCGTCGCCTGCCCGATCTACGACCGCGACAAGCTCAAATCCGGCAATCGCTTCTCCGGCCCGGCCATCGTCGAACAGATGGATTCGACGACGGTACTGCTGCCGGGCATGACCGCGACGGTCGAGCCCTATCTCAACCTGATCCTGGAGATGCCGTGATGACCGCACCCGCATCCGTCAGCGTCGACCCGATCACAGTCGAGGTCATTGGCTCCTCCTTCGCCTCGATCGCCGAGGAGATGGGCGAGGCCCTGGTCAAGGCGAGCTACTCGACCAACATCAAGGAGCGCCGCGACTGCTCGACCGCGCTCTTCGATGTCGAGGGCCAGACGCTCTGCCAGGCCGAGCATATCCCGATGCATCTCGGCTCCTTCATCGGCATCATCCCGCATATCCTGAAGCGCCACTCCGTCGCGGACATGAAGCCGGGCGACGTCTTCATCGGCAACGACGCCTATGAAGGCGGCGGCACGCATCTGCCCGATATCGTCCTGGCCGAGCCGGTCTTCCACGAGGGCGTGATGATCGCCTGGGCGGTCAACACCGCGCACCATTCCGATTTCGCCGATCGCGGCCACGCCCATATCTATCAGGAGGGCCTGCGCATCCCGCCGATCCGTCTCTATGACGGCGGCGTGCTGATGAAGGACGTGCAGGAGCTGATCCTGCTCAACTGCCAGGTGCCGCGCGAGCGCCTCTCCGACCTGCGGGCCCAGATGGCGGCGAACCGTCTCGGCGTCGAGCGCCTGCGCGCGCTCTGCGACAAATACGGCCGCGACACCGTGCTAGCCGCCGGCAAGGCGCTGCAGGATTATGCCGAGCGCAAGATGCGGGCCGGCATCGCCTCGATCCCCGACGGGACCTATCGCTTCTCGGATTCCTTCGACAATCCCGAGATCGACGAGGCCCTGACCTTCTCGGTCGCGATCACCGTCGCAGGCGAGGAGATGACGCTCGCCTTCGACTCGCCGCCGCAGATGCGGGCCGGCTTCAACATGGTCTACACCGCACTGCTCTCGACGGTGTATTACGCGGTCAAGACCGTGGCTGACCCGACCATCCCGCCCAATGCCGGGCTCGCCCGGCCGCTCACCGTCACCGCGACCGAGGGCACGGTGCTGAACTGCGTGCATCCCGCCGCCGTCAATGGCCGCATCGCCGCCTGCCAGCGCGTGGTCGACCTGATCCATGGCGCTTTGGCGCAGGCCGTGCCGGACCGGGTCATCGCCGCCTGCTCGGGCGCTGTCGCTTCCGCAACCTTCGCCGGCGAGCAGCCGGGCAGCGGGGAGCTCTGGGTCTATCTGGAGACGATCGGCGGCGGCTCCGGCGCCCGCACCAACAAGGATGGCCTCCACGGCGTCCATGTCCATATGACCAACACCTCGAACCTGCCGGTTGAGGCGCTGGAGCTCGAATATCCGCTGACCTTGCTGCGCTACGAGCTGGTTGATGGTTCGGGCGGCGATGGCCGGCAGCGCGGCGGCATGGGTCTGCGCCGCGTCTACCGTGCCGAGGCGCCGTGCCGGCTCAACGTCGATAATTCGCGCCTGACCTCGCGGCCCTGGGGGCTGGCCGGCGGCGGCGAGGGGCAGGGCGGCTCCTTCGCCTTCAGTGAGGGCGTCGTGCCCTTCTTCAAGGGCGACGGCGCGCTGGATAAGGGCCAGATCGTCGAGATCATCACGCCTGGAGCGGGGGGCTACGGTCCTGCCTCGGAACGCAGCGCCGAGGCGCAGGCGCGCGACAAGGCCGAGCAGCGGGGGTGAGGCGGGCCGGCGAGGGCTGTGGCCCTCGCCGTTCGCTGTGCGAAGTGGTGACGGCGCCCTTTAGGCCGCCAACCACAGCAGCGCATGTGGCGACAGCCTGAGCGTCGCGCTGCTGCGGACCTCGAACAAGCCGCTGCCGGACTGGAACGGCACGTCCACCGCGACCTCCGTCGTGCCGATACGAACACCATAGCGCACGCTGGCGCCGAGGAATTCGCGGTTGGCGACGGTGCAGGGCAGGGCCAGAATCCCATCGCCGGCCGGGCCCGCATCACCGAGACTGGCATGCTGCGGCCGGAAGACCAGCTTGGCGCCCTCCGGTACCTGCGCATCGGCCGGAACCGGCACCCGCGTCCCGCCCTCGATCTCGAAGACTCGGGTCCCGCCGCTGCCGGTCAGCTTGCCGCCGAGGATATTGGCCGTACCGAGGAAACCGGCGACGAACAGATTCGCCGGCCGCTCATAGAGCTCCATCGGCGTGCCGACCTGCTGGACGATGCCGTCATTCATCACGGCGATCCGGTCGCAGATCGTGTTCGCCTCCTCCTGATCGTGAGTGACGAAGATCGTGGTCAGGCCGAGGCGCTGCTGCAGGTCGCGCAATTCGCGGCGCACCTGCACGCGCATCTTGGCGTCGAGGTTGGAGAGCGGTTCGTCGAGCAAGAGCACCTTGGGCTCGACCGCGACGGTGCGCGCCACCGCGACGCGCTGCTGCTGGCCGCCCGAGAGCTGCGAGGGCCGCCGCTCGGCGAGATGGGCGAGCCCGACGAGGCCCAAAGCCGCCTCGACGCGCCGCTCGACCTCGGCACGCTTCACGCCGCGCTCCTCCAGCCCGAAGGCGACGTTGCGGCGCACCGTCATATGTGGCCAGAGCGCATAGGACTGGAAGACCATGCCGACATCGCGCTTCCAGGGCGGCAGGTCGGTGATCGGCTTGCTGCCGATCCTGACTTCGCCGGTATCGGCATGGTTGAAGCCGGCGATCAGGCGCAGCAGCGTGGTCTTGCCGCAGCCGGAGGGGCCGAGGAAGGCGAAGAACTCGCCCGGCTTGATCGCCAGATTGACGTTCTTGAGCACATGGTTCGTGCCGTAGGACAGGTTGACGCCTTCGATATCGACGGCGACGGCGGGCGTGGTCAGTGAGACGGTCGCGTTCATGATCAGTGGCCCATTCCCTTGGCCTTCTGGCTGCGTTCGATGATGAGATGGGAGAGGAAGGTGCAGGCCGCGACGAGGATCACCGCGACGACGCCGAGCGCGGCACCGGGGCCGCGCCCCGCCGCCGACTGCATGAAGACATAGAGCCCGTAGGCCAGCGGCGCGTCGGAGTTGGACTGCACCAGCATCAGTGTCGCCGAGAGCTCGACGGCCGCCGTCGAGAACGAGGTGACGAAGCCGGCAAGGATGCCGCCCGCCATCAGCGGCACGACGATGCGCCGGACCGTGCGCGCCTTGGTGGCTCCGAGATTCTCGGCCGCTTCCTCTAGCGAGACCGAGATCTGCTGGAGCGCCGCATAGCAGGCGCGCAGGGCATAGGGCAGGCGCCGGATCGCCAGCGCCAGCACGATGGTGATCCAGAGCGCGGCGAGCGGCGTCCCGTCCGGCAGGGTGACGCCGTAGAAGGTCCTGAGATACCCGATGCCGAGCACCACGCCGGGGATGGCGAGCGCGGCGGTCGCCATCCAGTCGAGCCATTCGCGGCCGACGAGCTTGGTCCGCAGCACGAGATAGGCGATGGCGACGCCGAGCACGACGTCGATGCCGCCGGCAATCGTCGCGTAGATCAGCGTGTTCTTGATGTAGACCGAGCTCTCGCCGAAGACGCGGGCGTAATGCGCCGTCGTGAAGGCATCGGGCAGCGGCGAATACGACCATATCGTCGCGAAGGAGAGCAGCAGCAGGCCCAGATGCGGCGCAAGCACCAGCGCCAGGATCAGGATGACGATGCCGTATCCGAACACGGCTTCCATCGGCGTCATCACCCGCTTGGCGAGGCCGCCGCCGCCGCGCTGCGTCGTGGCGTAGTCGCGCCCCTTCAGCGCCCTTGCCGAGAGCCACATCGCCAGCACCGAGGCGATGATCAGCACGACCGAGATGACATAGCCCATCGGGTCGGCGATGCCGATCGAAGTCACCCGCAGATAGGCCTGCGGCGCCAGCATGTCCTTGACGTTGAGCAGCAGCGGCGTCGCGAGATCGTCGAAGACCTTGACGAAGACGAGCGAGGCGCCGGCGAGATAGCCCGGCATCGCCAGCGGGAAGACGATGCGCCGGAACAGCCGGAAGCCCGACGATCCGAGATTCTGCGCGGCCTCTTCCATGGCGCGGTCGACATTGCGGAGCGCCGCCGAGAGGTTGATCAGGATGAACGGGAAATAATGGACGGACTGGACGAAGATGACGCCGTTCAGCCCTTCCATGAAGTCGATCTTGAAGCCGAACCAGTCGTCGAGCAGCAGGTTGATCGAGCCGTTGCGGCCAAAGAAGAGCTGCATCGCCACCGCGCCGACGAAGGGCGGCATGATCAGCGGCAGGAAGCCGAGCGTCTGGACGATGGCCGCGCCACGGAAGACGAAGCGCGTCGTGAGATAGGCCAGCGGCAGGGCGAATACCGATGCCCAGACCACAGACATCGCAGAGACATAGAACGAGTTCCACAACGAGCGCATGAACAGCTCGGTGCGGACGAAGTCGTAGAAATTGACGAGCGTGAAGGTGGAGGTGCCCTTCTCGGTGAAGGCGACATAGATCACCGTCGCCACCGGCAGCACCAGGAACATCAGGAGGAAAGCGGCGATCGCCAGCGCCAGCGCGATCTGTCCGGGCGTGCCGGCGATGCGACGGGGGCGGCGCGAGGCCGTTGTAGTGGGAATGGCTGTCATGAGATGCGGCCGGGCTGTCATCCCGTGCGCGCTGCGGCATGCAAATGCCGCTGCGCGGACACGGAACCGTTGTCAGGAAAAGGCGCCTGCTGGTCGCGCGGTCCCGTGTCTGCGCCGCAGCGTTTCACGCTGCAGCGCGCACGGGATGACACACGAAACTACGAAGACACGCGCGAGCGCGCCTACTTCGCCGCCTTGAGCGCCTCTTCGGCCTTCGTCTTGGCCTTGGCGTAGTTGTCGCGGGCGAAGCTTGCCCATTGCGCCTCGACCTCGGCCTGGCGGGCGCCCTTTTCCTTGCCGCCGGTGAAGGCGCCGCGCAGCTCCGCGCTCGCGGCCTGCGCCTCTGTCACCGGCATGGCAGCGAGCAGCACGCGGGCTTCCTCGGCCAGCGCCTTGGCCTTGTCGTTCGGCTTCTTGGCGAGCGCCGCATCGACCTCGTGCAGCACCTTGTTGACGCCCTTCAGCGCGTCGAGCTGGAACGAGATGAGCTGGTCGAACAGCGTGTCGACGACCGCCGTGCGGCCTTCAGATTTGTCGACGTCGAAGCCGATCATCTTCTGGAAGCGCGGATCGGTGAAGGGGTTCGGATAGTCGGCCCCGGCCTTGGCATAGACGGCGGGGTTGACCGGCAGGCGGCGGATGCCGGGCTCCAGCAGCACTTCCTGGCCGGTGGGCGAGAGCAGGAACTCGATGAAGGCTTCGGCGGCGGCCTTGTTCGGCGGGTTGGCGATGATGCCGACATTGGCCGGCACCACAGTCGTCACGCTCGGATAGACGAACTTGACCGGGAAGCCCGAGGCCTGGGCCGAGAAGGCGAAGAAGTCGATGACGACGCCGACGCCGACCTGACCGGAATTGACCTGCTCCGGCACGCCGAAGGAGCGCTCGTTGATCGAGCGGAAATTGCCGGCCATCTCCTTGATGGTGCGCCAGCCCTTGTCCCAACCCTCGCCCTGCAGGATCGTCTCGATCGTCAGATGCGTCGTGCCGGAGCGCGACGGCGCCGCGATCGCGACATGGTCGTAGAAGACCGGCTTGGCGAGGTCCTGCCACTCCTTGGGCTCGGGCAGCTTGTTGGCCTTGGCATAGCGATCGTTCCACATGATGCCGTAGCCGGAGGCCGCGAAGCCGAAATAGAAGCCCGCCGGATCGTTGATCGGATAGGAGCCGATCTTGTCGGGGATGCCGGTCGCCTTGGGCTTGTAGGCGGTGAGCAGCTTCTTGCCCTTCAGCACCTCGAAGGCGTCGGGCGCCGAGGCCCAGAACAGATCGACCTGGTTGTTGGCCTTGGTCTCCTCGACATATTTCACGCCGGCATTGGTGTTGCGGTTCTGCACTTCGAGCGTGAGGCCCGGAACCGCCTTCTCGAACGCCTTCTTGATGGGATCGGTGACGTCCTTGGAAAAGGAGGTCACGACCGTGACCTTGCCAGCCGGCGCCTGCGCCAGCGCGATGGTCATAAACGAGGCGCTGAGCGACAGGCCGAGGCTGGCCGCGAGCGCGGTTCTACGATTGAGCATGGCTTCCTCCCGAAGCGTTTTATCTGGTCGACGTCGAGGTCGATGCCATTGTCTCAGCAACGGTGATGCCAAGTGCCTGCGGCGTTGAATTCATTGGCGAATTCGGGAGGAGGGATCGTCAGATACCCGGTTTCGGGGGCGTGGCGGTAACCTGCCGAAGCCCCCGATGGGTCATCGCGGTAACATCGCCGCTCAATCCGCGAGCGCCGCCGCGCCGCTCAAACCGTAGCGACGCATCTTGAGGTAGAGCGTCTTGCGGGTGATGCCGAGGGCCGCTGCCGTGACGCCGATGCGTCCGTTATGGCGCTTCAGCGCGGCGCCGATTCCGTCCGCCTCGGCGAGAGCGACCAGCTCATCCAGCGTGCGCTCCGCGCCATTGGACGCCGCGGCGCCTGCATCCGCATCCTCGAAATCCTCGTCCATGCCGAGCAGGCTGCGCTCGGCGGCATTGCGCAATTCGCGGACATTGCCCGGCCAGTCCTGCCGCGTGAGCCGTTGCAGCAGGTCGCGTCCGAGCGGCGGGGCCGAGCGGCCGACGCGCGCGGCGGCGAGCGCGAGGAAGTGCTGGAACAGCAGCGGGATATCCTCGCGCCGGTCGCGCAAGGGCGGCAGGCGCAACGTCACGACATTCAGCCGATAAACCAGATCCTCGCGGAAGCCGCCGGTCTTGGCGAGCGCGGCGAGGTCGGTCTTGGTCGCGGCGACGATGCGGATATCGACGGTGATCTCTTTGTTGGAGCCGAGGCGCTCGATCCGCCGCTCCTGCAGGGCGCGCAGCAGCCGCACCTGCGCCGCCATCGGCATCGACTCGATCTCGTCGAGGAAGAGCGTGCCGCCGCTGGCATGCTCGATCTTGCCGATCCGCCGCTCGCGCGCCCCGGTGAATGCACCGGCCTCGTGGCCGAACAATTCGCTCTCGATCATCGTCTCGGGGATCGCCCCGCAATTCACCGCGACGAAGCGCCCGGTGCGGCGATTGCCGAGATCGTGCAGCGCGCGCGCCGCGACCTCCTTGCCGGTCCCGGTCTCGCCGAAGAGCAGCACGTCGGTATCGGCATCGGCCAGCAAGGCGAGCCGGCTGCGCAGGCGCGCAACCGCCGGCGAATGGCCGACGACGCGCGCCGCCCATGGGTCCTCGGGATGGGCGCCGGCCTTGAGCGAACGGTTCTCGATGATCAGCCGGCGGTATTCGCTGGCGCGTCGGATCGTCTCGATCAGGCGGACAGGATCGGCCGGCTTCTCGACGAAATCCCAGGCCCCTTCGCGGATCGCCTTCACCGCCATGGGAACATCGGCATGGCCGGTGATCAGCACGACGGGGATCTCCGCATCGATCGCCGTCACGGCCGCGAGCAGACCGAAACCGTCGCGGCCGGGCATGCGCACGTCGCTGACCAGCACGACAGAAGCATCGTGGCGGAGTTCGGCCAGCGCGGCATCGCCCGAGCGCTTGGCCACGACGGCGAAGCCTTCGAGCTCCAGCGTCAGCCGCCAGGCTTCGAGCACCTCGGCATCGTCATCGACGAGGACGACCTTGGGAGCGCTCATGCGTCGATTTCCAGCGGGGCCATGACGTGGGCTGTCGTCCCTTCGAGGGTGATCAGGAAGCGGGTGCCGGCGGGGCCGGTTTCGGCCACGGCGAGTGTGCCGCCGAGGTCCTTGATGATGTTGTAGGACAGCGAAAGACCGAGGCCGAGCCCCGAGCCGACCGGCTTGGTCGTGAAGAACGGATCGAAGATGCGTTCCAGATGCGCCCGGTCGATGCCGGGACCGTTATCAGCGACCCAGATCTCGACCTTGTGGCCGGCACGGCGCGCGCCGATAGCGATTGCCGCGTCCTGCATGCCGGCGACGGCGTCGAGCGCATTGGCGATCAGATTGACCAGCACCTGCTCCAGCCGGATCTCCTCTGCGTGGACATGGAGGCGCCCGGCCGGCAGCTCCCGCGTGAGCGTGACGCGCTCGGCTTCGAAACGCGGTTCGAACAGGGATAGCGCGGTGTCGATGGTGTCGCCGACCGCAACGGGGTTGAGAACCACGCCGGGTTTGCGCGCGAAGCGCCTGAGATGCGCGATCAGGTCGGCCGCGCGCGTCGTCAGCGCCTGGATGCGGCCGATGGCCTTGCGTGCTTCCTCGGGCCGCCCGCGTTCCAGCAGCAGCGCGCCGTTATGGGCATGGGAGCGGATCGCGGCGAGCGGCTGATTCAGCTCGTGGCTGAGGCCCGCAGCCATCTGCCCGAGCGCAGCGAGCTTCGCCGCCTGGATCAGGTCGTCGCGTGTCTGGCGGAAAACGGCGAGCGCGCGGACGAGATCGCCGAGCTCGTCATTGCCCGCCTTGGGCAGCAGCGCCGAGGACTGGCCGCTGGCGATGCTGGTTGCCGCTTCGGTCAGGACGCGCAGCCGCGCCACGAGATGGCGCCGGACATAGAACCAGCCGATCAGCAGCGCGCCCAGCAGCGAGGCCGCCGCGATGGCGAGCAGCAGGTTGCGGCCGAGCCGGATTGCCTCGGCCGAGCGGTCGGCGGCCTCCTTCGCCACGGCTTCGGTGCGCTGCACCTCCTGCGAGACCAGCGTGCCGAGCTCCGCAACGAGCCGGCGGCTTTCCGAGATCAGGCGCTGCGCATCGGCAAGCGCTGCAAGCTCCGCGCGCTTGAAGCCGGGCAGGCCGGTTGTCGTGTCTGCAAGCCCGACCAGCCGCTGGGTGATCTGCCGGACGGTAATCGTGTCGGGCCAGCCGGCGAGCGCCTTGGCCTCGACCTCGAGCTGGTCGACGGCCTCGCCGATGACATGGCCGGTCTGCTCCATGTCCTCGCGGGTCTGGACCGTACCGAGCCGCCCGAACAGGCCGACGATCAGGTTGGCCTGGGCGTTGAGCGTCATCAGCGCTTCGCTCTTGCGGGTCTCCTCGCGGATCGTGTTCGGTTTGTTCGATGACGTTTCGCCGCTGGTCTGGCCGAGTGCTGTGTCGATGTTGAAGCGGGCATCGTCGGTCAGCGGCTCGATCTCGTCGATGAGGTCGGCCTGCAGCCAGCGCAGTTCTTCGCTGACGCCGCGGATGCGCTCGGCCAGCGTGAAACGGCGCCCCGAAACGTCGTCGATGGCATTGAGGTTGCGACGGATCTCGGCCGCCACGGCTGTCAGCTGCGGCGCGTCGAAACCGCTGCCTGTCCGCTCGGACAGAACCTTGTCCAGTTCGCTCAGACGCTCTCCCACCACGCGCCGGCCGCGTTCATAGCCATCGCGTCGTTCCGCATTGGCGAGCTCCGGCATGCCGGCGATGACGCGGGCGCTCGCTTCCGCCAATCGGGCAGCGGAGGCGAGGCCGGGCAGGTGCTCGCGGGCAATCGCCGCCAACTCCTTGCTCAAGCGCTCATAGGAGATCACGCCGACGATGCCGGCACCGACCGCGAAGAGGCCGACGCCGAGGAAGGCCGCGATCAATCGTCCGCCGATGCCGAAGCGCCGCTTGACGGGAGGAAGCGTCATGGCCGCGCCCCGGTCAGATTGTCCTCGCGCCAGCCCAGCGTAGCGAGCCGCTCGGCCGCTTGCTGCAAGCTGTCGCCGGCTTCCGATGCGCGGGCCGCAATCGCGTTCCGGATATCCGCCTCGATCCGCGCCTGCTCCTCGGGCACAGGCAGACCGCGCGGCACACGGACGAGGTTGCGGAAGCGATCCGTCTTTTCCAGCTCCGCAGCCGAGACCGGTGGTTGCGTCAGCGCGGCGCGTGCCTGTGTCAGCAGCTTGGCTGTCTGCTCGTCGGGGCGCGTGAGCAGCGCCGCCTCCATCGCCTGCAGGCTGCGCCAGAGCCTTGCATGCTCGGTGCGGCGGAAGGTGATCCACTCGTCGAAGATCAGGTTGACCAACTCGTAGCGGCCGGCCGAGAGCCCGGCATCGAAGCCGGTGCGGTTTAAGATGCCTTCGGCTTCCGAGAGATGCGGCGGCGTCTCGCCCGGCCCATAGGCCGAGGGCGAGACGGCGAGGCGCCCGATCCGGGGCTCGCGCAGCATCGCCTGGCCTTCGGGCGAGAGCACGAAATCAATGAAGAGCTCGGCCTCCTTCGGGTTGGGCGAGGTCGCGAGCCTGGCGATACTGGCCGGCGCGAACAGCGTCTCGCCCGGCAGCACGAAGCGATTGCCTTCGCCCTCCGTCGCATTGGCCTCCGTCAGGAAATCGATGGAGATGCCGATGCCGAAACGTCCACGCGCGACGCCGGCATTCACGCCGAAGCTGCGCGCGGTGATGGTCGCGAGATTACCGCCGATCGCCGACCACAGCGCCCAGCCGCGCTCCCAGCCGAGCGATTGCAGGAGCGCCTCGACCATCAGATGGGTGGTACCGGAGCGGGCGGGTGAAGTCAGGCCGATATGCCCGGCATAGACCGGTGCCGCGAGATCGGCCCAGTTGCGCGGCACCGGCAGGCCGCGCGCCGCCAGATAGGTGGGATTGTAGACCAGCCCGTAGCCCGAGACGGCGAAGCCGAGATAGCGTCCACCGGGGTCGTTCACCGGGTAGCCGGCGATGGTCTCGGGCGCGCCGGTCTTGCGCGGCTGTACCGGCGCCAGCAGGTTCGCACGCTTCAGTAATTCGAAGGCATCGGGCGCCGAGGCCCAGAACAGGTCGGCCTCGGGCCGCTTCTGCGCGCGGATGTCGATGACGGCGGCTGTCGTCTTCCGCTGTACGACCTCAACCGCGATGTCGGGATGTTTCTTGCGGAAGGCGCTGCGGAAGGGCTCGAAGAAGGAGGGCGGGAACGAGGTGATGATCTGGACACGCCGACCCTCGGCCATGCCGCTGGCGGGCCAGCCGATAGCCAGCAAGGCGAGGAGGACAAGCCTGATCGTGACGGCGAAGCGGCCCATGAAGCCGTCATATAGCCGGCTTGCGAGCCCGGCTAGGCTGTCGATCTCAGTCGAACTCCTTCTTGAATTTCTCGCTGACGGTCGCGGCTGTGCGGAATCGCGTGATCGCGAAGGGCGTGAGCGGTGTCGGCGTTTCGCCGTCGAGGATCATCTCGCTGAGGCAAAGACCGACGCCGGGGCCGATCTGGAAACCATGGCCGCAGAAGCCGAAGGCGTGGAACAGGCCGGGCGTCGTTCCGCTCGGGCCGATCACCGGGATCATGTCCGGGAGATAGGCCTCGATGCCGGACCAGACGCGGATGACATGGCATTGCGCCAACATCGGCGCGACGCGGGCCAGAGCCCGCATCGCCGCCAGCGTCTTGACGGGGGGCACCGGCGCGCGGTTTGCCTGCGGATCGGCGGCCGTGCGCGGATAGCCGGCGAGGATGATGTTGCCGCGCGGGATCTGGCGGAAGATCACCGAGCCGTCGATCGCCTGCACCGAGGGCTCGATCTGATAGGGGAACGGCTCGGTGACGAATTGCGGTGGCCCGGCCGGGAAGACCGGCGCGGTCTCGCCGAAGCGCTCGGCGATCTCCGGCGCCCAGGCCCCGGCACAGTTGACCAGAGCGCCGCAGCTTATCCGGCTGCCATCGGCCAGCGTCAGCGAAAAGCCGTCGCCCTCGCGGTCAACGGTCGTGACGCGCGAATTCTCCAGGATGGTGGCGCCCTGTCTCGCCGCGGCCCGCGCCACGGCCGGTGTGGCCAGCCTTGGATTGGCGGTGGCGTCGCGGGCCGAGAAGGTCGCTGCCACCGCGCGCTCGCCGAGCCACGGCCAGCGCCGGCGCAGGTCGGCGGGGCCGACCCGCTCGATCGCGAGTCCGTAGGATTCCGAGACCGTGGCGTAGCCTTCGAGTTTCGCGTGTTCCTCCTCGTCATAGGCGAGGTAGAGATGACCGGTCTGCTCGAACTCGCAGTCTTCCCCGATCAGCGCGTCGAAATCCTCCCATAGCGCCTGCGAGCGCAACGACAGCGGATACTGGCCGGGGAAGCGGCCTTGCAGGCGCAGGTTGCCGAAATTGACGCCGCTCGATTGCTCTCCCACGACGCCCTTTTCGATCAGCGTCACGCGCTGGCCACGCCTTGCGAGGAAGAAGGCGGTCCAGACACCGATCAGTCCGCCGCCGACGATCGCGAGATCAGCTGTTTGCGCACTCATGCCGGTTCTTCCGCGGCGGCGAGCGCGATCGGCTTCACCGGAGCCTGACCGCGCAAACGGCCGGCGGCTTCGCCGCCGTGCCCGGTCCCGGCCGCAACGATCTCCTGCAAGGCCGGCCCGCAGACACGGCCCTGGCAACGGCCCATGCCGCAACGGGTCATCGCCTTGACGCGATTGACCTCGACCGGGCCGAGCGCCTTCGCCATCGCGGCGCGCACTTCGCCGATGGTGACGTTCTCGCAGCGGCAGAGCGTGACGGGATCGGGCAGGGCGGCGATCTGCTCCCTCGGCCAGGCGAAGGCCCGCGCCAGCCCGCGTTGGAAATCGCGTAGCCGCGTGACACGCCGCGCCAGCGACCTGATCGCCGCGATATCCTGTGTCCGGCCGAGATCGGAGAGGACGGCATGGGCGGCGAGAGCCCCGCTTGCCTCGGCCGCATCAACACCGCCGATCCGCACACCGTCCCCGGCGAGATAGAGCCCCGGCCGCGCCCGGCCGAAACCGTCGATCTTCGGCAGGAACAACCGGAAATCCGGATCGTAGGCGAATTCCGCCCCGGCGATATCGGCAAGCTGCGTCTCGGGTTTCAGGCCATAGCCGAGCGCAATCGCATCGCAGGCGAAGCGCCGTTCGCGTCCGCTGCCATCGCTCAGGACGAGCGCCTCAACGCGACCATCCCCCTCGACGGCGACCGGCGTCACGCCGTGCAGCATCGGAATACCGCCGCGCAAAGCCTCAGCCATGTACCAGAGCCCGCGTAGCAAGGTGCGCGGCGCGCCGAGCAGAGCGGGCATTGCGGCGAGCTTGGCGGAGAATGGCGTCGTATCGGCGATCACCGCGATCTCGGCGCCCATCGCGCGATACTGCTTCGCCGCCAGCGTCAGCAGGGGCGAGGAGCCGAGGAAGGCGACGCGGCTGCCGATCAGGCAGCCCTGGTCCTTGAGCGCGACCTGCGCCCCGCCGAGCGTGAAGACGCCGGGCATCGCCCAGCCCGGCAAGGGCGCGATCCGGTCCATCGCACCGCTGGCAATCAGCAGCTTGTCCCAATCGAGCGTCTCGGCTCGGCCATCGCGCAGCAGGTGCAGGCGTTGGCCATCGATCGCCCAGACCAGTGTCTGGGGCCGATAGTCGATCTGGGAACGCAAGACGGCGAACCGAGCGTGCAGGGCCGCGTAGCGGGCGGCCTCCGAGCCCATCAACTTGGTCATGTCGAGGGTGAGGTCGTCCGCCGGGCGGCGATAGCCCTGCCCGCCGGCGCGCATGCCTTCATCGATCAGGATCGGCTTCAGCCCGTTCGCGACGAGCAATTCGGCGGCGCTGATCCCGGCTGGCCCGGCTCCGATGATGACGATCTCAGTCATGGGCGCCGGCCATGCCCCGCGGCTCGGCGAAGAGCTCCATGCCTTCGTTGACGGGCGTGGTGCAGGCTCTGATCCGGCCGCCAGTCGCGCTCCAGACCCAGCAATCCTGGCAGGCGCCCATCAGGCAGAAACCGGCGCGCGGCTCTCCACCGAATTCAAGTCGGCGGGCGAGGGCGCCGTTCTCCAGCAGAGCGGCAAGGACGCTGTCGCCCGCGGTCGCGCGGATCGACACGCCGTCGAAGCTGAGGGTGACCGGCGGGCCTCTACGGCGAGCCACACGGCGGAACTGCGCCTGCGAGCGTTCCATTCTGCCTCGAATTTATTTCAATGCGATATAAGTATGCGGATTTTGATAAGCCGAAAAGCCGCCTGTCAAGGCCACCCGCCTCGCTTTTCTCAGACGCGCGAGATGGCGTGGGCGGCAGCGATCACCAGCGAGGAGAAGCGCGAGACGACCTCCTCATGGCTGTAGCGCGAGGTCGAGGTTGCGATGTTGACGGCTGCCTCCGGCCGGCCCTGGTGGTCGACGACGGGCGCGGCGATCGAGGCGTCGCCGATATAGACCTCTTCGAAAGCGGTCGCGTAGCCCTGGGCCGCCGACTGGCGCAGCTTCTCGCGCAACGCCTCGCGCTGCCAGGTTGTCGAGGGCGTATGCGCCCGCCGGTCGGAGGCGTCGATGATCGCCATGGCCTCGTCCTCCGGCAGGCGCGACAGCATGGCGATGCCCGGCGCAGTGGCATAGGCCGGCATCCGCGTGCCGATGATGACGTCCGTATTGAGGACGTGCCGGCTGAGGAAGCGCGACACGAAGATGATCTCGGTCTCCTCCCTGACGGTCAGGTTCACCGTTTCCTCGGTCTGCTTGCTGAGATGCATGAGATAGGGCATCGCCCGGTCGAGCAGCCGGCTGCTGCGGACGAAGTGGTAGCCGAGATCGAGCGTCTTCGCCGTCAGCTCGAAGCGCTTGGTCTGCGTGTCCTTGCGGAGATAACCGAGCTTGGCGAGCGTATGGGTGAAGCGCTGGGCGGCGCTGACATCCATCCCCGTCTCCGAGGCGACCTGCGACAGGTTCAGCGTCTGGTGCTGGCGGCCGAAGGCCGAGAGCACCCGGAACGCCTTCTCCACCGAATTGACCATCAGGGCGTCGTCCTTGCGGCCGGCCTGTTCGGCTGAAGCGGACGTACGCTTGCGGCCGTTCTGTGTCTCTTCGGGCATCGTCATCGCAGCTGGTCTCCTCGGCGCGATCAATGGCTGCGGCGGGCGGCCTTGACAAGGTGAGCCGTCTCCGTATTATTTGCAATAGAAATTATCGCATTGTAATAAATACCCATCGGAGGGCGCTATGAAGGACTCTGTTCTGGCTGAAGTGCGTGGCGCGGTCGGCATCATCACGCTCAACCGCCCCGAGATCCTGAACGCCTGGAACGCGCCGATGCGCGAGCGGCTGGTGGCCTGTTTCGACGAGATGGAGGCCAACGATGCCGTCCGCGCCATCATCCTGACAGGCGCCGGCGAGCGTGCCTTCGGCGCCGGCCAGGATCTCAACGAGACCAAGACCTTCGATCCCGACCGCGCGGAATTGTGGATGGGCGAGTGGGAACGCCTCTATGACCGCATGCGCTCGCTCTCGAAGCCGCTGATCGCGGCGTTGAACGGTGTCGCGGCGGGCTCGGCCTTCCAGGTCGCGCTGCTTTGCGACCTGCGCGTCGGCCATGCCGGCGTCACCATGGGCCAGCCCGAGATCAATTCCGGCATCGCCTCGGTCACCGGCCCCTGGATCATGAAGGAGATGATCGGGATTGCTCGCACCATCGACCTGACCCTGACCGGCCGGATGATGGATGCCGACGAGTGCTTCCGCATCGGCCTGATCAACCGGATCGTGCCGAAAGAGCAGGTGATGCCGGCCTCGCTCGCTCTGGCCGAGGAGCTTGCCGGCAAGCCGCCGGTTGCCATGCGCCTCAACAAGGCCCGCTTCCGCGAGGTCACCGAGGAGAGCTTCCGCGAATGCCTTGCTGCCGGCATCCGCAACCAGCGCGCCGCCTACGCCACCGGCGAGCCGGCGCGGATGATGGAGGCCTTCCTCGCCAAGCGCGCGGCGCGAAAGACGGCCTGACCACAGATTCGATCACCCACGGGGAAACGCGGAAAACCGCTTGAAAGGGGAGAAGACGATGACGAGCCTGACCACGAAGCCGACCCGGCGCACTCTGCTGCAACTCGCGGGCGGCGTCGCTGCCGGCGCGGTTGCCGCGCCTTATCTGACGGGCACGGCGCGCGCCGCCACCCAGATCACGGTCGCCGACCCCGGCGGCCCGTTCGGCCCGGCCTTCCGCAAGGCTTTCTACGATCCCTTCGAGAAGGTGACCGGCAACAAGGTCGTCAATGTCGCCCGCGAGGCCGAGCCCACCGCCCAGTTCAAGGCGATGGTCGAGACCAAGTCCTATACCTGGGACGTCTGCACGCTGACGCTCTCGGCTCGCGACATCCTGAAAGGTCAGGGCCTGCTCGACCCGATCGGTTTCGCCCATGCCGACGTACCGAAGCTGATGCCGCAGGCGATCTCGCCCGAATTCATGGGCACGGACGTCTACTCGACCGTCTTCGCCTATCGCACCGACAAGGTGAAGAACGCGCCGGCGAGCTGGGCCGATTTCTTCAACGTGGAGAAGTTCCCCGGCCGCCGCGCGCTGCGCAAGAACCCGATCGACACGATCGAGCAGGCGCTGCTCGCCGACGGCGTGCCGCTCGACAAGCTCTATCCGCTGGATATCGACCGGGCCTTCAAGGTACTCGACAAGATCAAGCCGCATGTCGCGGTCTGGTGGACCGGCGGCGCCCAGTCGACCCAGCTCCTGCAGAGCGGCGAGGTCGACATGCTGCCGGGCTGGAACGCCCGCCTGCAGGCGGCGATCGACGGCGGCACGCCCGCCAAGATCGTCTGGAACCAGGGGCTGTACTCGATCGAGGGCTGGGGTCTGCCCAAGGGCGGCCCGAAGGCGGATGTCGCGCGCCAGTTCGTTCGCTTCTGCTCCGATCCGAAGGCGCAGGCCGTCTTCACCGAGGCGCTGGCCTATGGCCCGACCAATCTCGACGCCTATCAGACGATTTCCCCCGAGCGTGCCAAGGTGCTGCCGACCTCGCCGGAGAACCTGAAGCAGATGGCGATCGCCAACGAGGATTGGTGGAGCGCCAACCGCTCGAAGGTCACCGAGCGCTTCAACGCCTGGCTCTTGACCTGACGGCGATGGGGACGGGTGCCGGAATGACCGCGATCCAGCCGAAATCAGCCAAGCTCGTCGTTGAAGGCCTGTGTAAGCGCTATGGCGCGACCACGGCTCTCGAGCCGAGCTCGCTCAGCGTCGCCGAGGGCGAGTTCCTCACCTTGCTGGGGCCTTCGGGCTCCGGCAAGACGACGCTGCTCCAGCTTATCTGCGGTCTGGTCGAGGCCAGCGAGGGCAGGGTGGTGATCGACGGGCGCGATCAGTCGAACATGCCGGTCCACCAGCGCGATATCGGCCTCGTCTTCCAGCATTACGCACTCTTCCCGCACCTGACCGTGGCGGAGAACATCGCCTTCCCGCTCAAGATGCGCGGACGCCCCTCGGCCGAGATCGCCGGCCGGGTCGCGTCCACGCTCGACATGGTCCATCTCGGCCATCTCGCCGGGCGCTTTCCGCGGGAACTGTCCGGCGGCCAGCAGCAGCGCGTCGCGCTGGCGCGCTGCTTCGTCTACCAGCCCTCTATCATCCTGATGGACGAGCCGCTCGGCGCCCTCGACAAGAAGCTGCGCGAGCACATGCAGATCGAGATCAAGCGTCTGCACCGCGAAAGCGGCGCCACCATCGTCTATGTGACGCATGATCAGGAGGAGGCGCTCGCGATGTCCGACCGCATCTGCCTGATGAACCACGCCAGGATCGAGCAGCTCGGCACGCCGCGCGAGATCTACGAGCGTCCGCGCACCGCCTTTGCCGCCGATTTCATCGGCATCTCCAACATCTTCCGCGGCCAATGGGACGGTAACGGCGCGCTCGACACGCCCCATGGCCGCTTCGCCCTGCCGAGCGGCGCCAATTGTCAGAGCAAGGACGCGGCCCTCGTCATCCGGCCGGAGAACCTCCATCTCGGCGAGCGGGACGGCAATGCCGTCCGCGGCCGCGTCAGCGAGATCGTCTATGCCGGCTCCGAGACCCGCGTGATCGCCGCGCTGGGCGACGGCAGCCCGCTCGTGCTGCGGCTGGGGCCCGACGATCCCGTGCCCGCCATCGATCAGGCCATCGTCGCCGGCTGGGCCCGCGACAAGGCGGTGCTGGTCGCATGAGCGCGGTCGCGGCAGGCACGGCTCCGGCGCGCCGGAGCAAACTGAAGTTCGGCCCGCTCTGGCTGGCGGTGCCCGGCCTCGCGTTCCTCGCGGTCTTCTTCGCCTGGCCGGTGGCGCAATTGCTCGGCCTCAGCCTCGTCGATCCCGAGACAGGCGGCTTCTCGGGCAGCGCCTATCAGCGCATCGCCGCGACCGATGTCTATCTGCGCGTGCTCGGCATCACCTTCCGCATTGCCGGCTGGACGGCCTTCTGGTCGCTGCTGATCGGCTACCCGCTCGCCTATTGGTTGGCGCGCCTGCCCGATATGTTCCGCGGCCGCATGCTGCTCTTCGTCATGGTGCCGTTCTGGACGAGCTATCTCGTCAAGACCTTCGCCTGGATGATCGTGCTCGGCCGCAGTGGCATCATCAATTCGCTGGCGACGGGCTCCGGCCTCGTCGACCAGCCCCTGCCGCTGCTGCACAACATGTTCGGCGTCATGGTCGGCATGGTCCATGCCATGGTGCCGCTTGCTGTGATGACCATGCTGCCGGTGATGACCGGCATCGACCGCCGCCTCGTCCAGGCCGCGCAGACGCTCGGCGCCGCGCCGGCTCGGGCCTTCTGGCTGGTCTATTTCAAGCTCTCGCTGCCGGGCGTCGCGGCGGCTGGCTTGCTCGTCTTCATCTCCTCGCTCGGCTTCTTCATCGTGCCGGCCTTCCTCGGCGGGCGGCAGGAGACGATGCTGGCCCAGCTCATCATCACCCAGGTGCAGGAGCTGCTGAACTGGTCCTTCGCCGGGGCGCTCGCGGCGATGATGCTGGCGGCGGCGCTGGTCTCCTGCTGGATCTACGACCGGCTGTTCGGGATATCGACCATTGCCGGCGGTTCGGCGCAGGTCGGGGGCGGGCGCATCCGCGATCTCGGCCTCGCCATCCTCGGCCTCGTCGGCGACATCGCCGGGCGCGCCGCGGCCGTTGCTCAGCGCCTACTCGGCAAGCGTATCTGCGCTGCGCTGCTGCCGGGCTTCTGCTGGCTCGTCATCGGCTTCCTGGTGCTGCCGACGCTGCTGGTGATCCCGATCGCCTTCACCTCCTCGCAATTCCTCGAATTCCCGCCGCCGGGCTACGGGCTCAATTGGTTCCGCACCTATTTCGAATCGCCGCTCTGGCTGCAGGCGACCTTGCGCTCCTTCATGGTCGCCTTCGCCACGGCGCTGGCGGCAACCGCGATCGGTGGCTTCGCGGCGTTGGCGCTGGCCCATAGCCGCACGCGCTGGGGCGGGCTGATCTTCGCCTTCTTCCTCGCGCCGATGATCGTGCCGCGCATCGTCATCGCGGTCGGGCTGTTCTATCTCTTCGCCCGCATTGGCCTCGTCGCCACCGATCTCGGCCTGATCATCGGCCATACCGTGCTGGCGATCCCGTTCACGCTGGTCACCATCGCCGCCGTGCTCAAGACCTATGACCAGCGGCTCGACCAGGCGGCGGCGACGCTCGGCGCCAACCGCGTCCGTACCCTCACCGGCGTGACCATCCCGCTGGTCAAGGGCGGCCTCGTCGCGGCCTTCCTCTTCGCCTTCATCACCTCCTTCGACGAATTGACCATCGCGATCTTCGTCTCGGGCGGCGTCAAGACGACCCTGCCGAAGCAGATGTGGGACGACATGATCCTGCAGCTCAATCCGACGCTGGCTGCGGTCTCAGTCGTCATCTTCGTGGTGGTGACGGTGATGCTGCTGCTGGCCGAACGCTTCCGCTCCTCCTCTTCTTCCTGATCCTGACGACCGAAGCGCAACCATGACCTCTCCAGACAAAGACGGCTTCGTTGGCCTTCTGACCGCGCGCGCCGCCGCCGAGCCAGATCGCGTCTATGCCCGCTTCGCCGGCGAGCCGCTGAGCTATGGCGAACTCGAACAGCGCTCGGGCGCCTTCGCGGTGTATCTGCGGGCGCGCGGCATCGTCGCGGGCGACCGCGTCGCAGTGATGATGCGCAATTCGATCGCCACCATCGCCGTGGTCTTCGGGCTGGCGCGGGCCGGCGTCGCCTGGGTCCCGGTCAATGCCCAGCAGCGCGGCGAGGGGCTGAACTATCTCCTCACTCATTCCGGCCCGCGCCTCGTCGTTGCCGATGTCGATCTCGCGCCCCAGATCGCCGAGGCGATGGGGCCGGATTCGACCCTGCCGGTGCTGCTGCACGCGCCGGGCGGCGACCTCGATGCGGTGCTCGCCGGAACCGCCCGCTTCGACGAGCCGGTCCCGGCTGCGGATGCCGTCTTCGCGATCATGTACACCTCCGGCACGACCGGGCGGCCGAAGGGCGTCATCGTCTCGCATCGCATGCTGAGGCTGGCGGCCGAGAGCGTGCTCTATCTGTCGGATGCCAGGCCGGGCGAGGTCTTCTTCGTCTGGGAGCCGCTCTATCATATCGGCGGGGCCCAGCTCCTGCCGCTGCCGATGATCCGCGACGTGACGCTGGCCATGGTCGAGCGCTTCAGCGCCAGCCGTTTCTGGGCACAGGTCCGCGAGGAAGGCGCGACCCATATCCATTATCTCGGTGGCATCCTGCAGATCCTGCTGAAGCAGCCGCCCTCAGCTCTCGATCGCGAGCACGGCGTGCGCATCGCCTGGGGCGGCGGCTGCCCGGCCGATATCTGGCCGCAGTTCCGGGATCGCTTCGGCGTCGAGATCCGCGAATGCTACGGCATGACCGAAGCCTCCAGCTTGACCACCTGCAACACCAGCGGCGTGGTCGGCTCGGTCGGGCGGCCGATGCCCTGGTTCACCGTCAGGCTGCTCGACGGCGAGGGCAAGCCGGTCGCCGCCGGCGAGCGAGGCGAGATCGTGGTCGAGACCCGCATCCCCGGCGCGATCTTCCCCGGCTATCTCGACAATCCCGAGGCGACGGCGAAGGCCCTGCGCAACGGCGCTCTTCATACCGGCGATCTCGGCTCCTTCGATGTCGACGGCAACCTCTATTTCCACGGCCGCATGACCGACAGCGTGCGCTGCCGGGGCGAGAACGTCTCGGCCTGGGAGGTCGAGCATGTCGCCGCCGAGCATGACGCGGTCGAGGATTGCGCGATGATCGGCGTCGCCGCCGATATCGGCGAGCAGGACATCAAGCTTTTCGTCAAGCCGCGCCACGGCGCGATCATCGATCCGCAGGCGCTGTCCGGCTGGCTCGGTCAGCGCCTCGCGCCCTACCAGAACCCGCGCTACATCGCCCTCGTCGACGAGTTCGAGCGGACGGCGAGCCAACGCATCATGAAGCACAAGCTCTCGCCCCGGCTCGACGATTGCTGGGACAGGGCCGCGACGGGGCGCTGAGATGGCCAGCTGCGATATCCTGATCTCCGGCACGGGTGGCTTCGCCGCGCGCATCGCCTTCGACATCGCTGCGACGGCGCGCGAGCCGGTCGAGGTGATCATCGCCGGGCGCAATCTCGAACGGCTGAACTGGCTGCGCACCGCCGCGAACGCGCGCGCCGCGCTGTTCGGGGCCAAGGCGCGCTTCACCACCCACGCGATCGACCTGCTGGCGCCGGACGCTTCCGACGCGCTGCTCGCCGCGACCAACCCGCGCATCGTGGTGCAGGCCGCCTCGATCCAGACCTCGCAGGTCATCGCTCAGAGCGGCAACGCCTGGACCCGCTTGGTCGCCGAGGGCGGCCTGAGCGCGACCGCAATCTTCCAGGCGCTGATCAGCGCCCGCGTCGCCGCCGCCATCATCCGCGCCGGCAAGCCGGTGACGCTGGTCAATTGCAGCTTCCCGGACGTGGTCAACGGCATGATCCGCGCGATGGGCCATGACGTCGCCTGCGGCATGGGCAACGTCGCGATCCTGTCCAACGTCTTCGCCGGCTCGGCCGCGACACCCGCCGGGGCCGAGGTCAAGGTTCTCGCGCATTACCAGAATCTCGCCGCCTGGCGCCGCCGCCCGGAGGAGCGTGGCGGGCGCGCCCCGCGCGTGTGGCTGGATGGCAGGGAAGTTGACGACGTTTACGCCCGCTTCGCTGATATCCAGCTCACGCCCGAGCCGGTGATCGAGATTTCCGGCGCCAGCGGCGTGCCGATGCTGCTGGCCATGGCGGCTGGCAAGCCCTGGCAAGGCCATGTGCCCGGGCCCGATGGCTTGCCCGGTGGCTATCCCGTCAAGCTGGTGGCTGGCAGGCTCGAACTCGACCTGCCACCCGGATTGGCCCGCGAGGAAGCGATCGCCTGGAATGCCTCTTTCGAAGCGGCCAACGGCCTCATCGTCTCGCCCGAGGGCAGGGCGAGCTTCACCGGCGTCCTCGGCGGCAGGATCGCCGGTCACATCCCCGAGCTGCGGGATGGGTTCGACGTCCTCGATCTGGAGGCCGTGTGCGAGACGCTTCTCGGCTTGCGCGACACCCTGATGCGAAGCGGATGATCCGCGCTCCGCAGCGCTTCTTATGACTGCCCGACAGCCTTCGACTGGTGCTGCCGCGCGATCAGGTTGAGCGCGTTGAGTGTCACCTGCGCCGCGAGCAGCGCCGACATGCCGCCGACATCGTGCGGCGGGCTGACCGTGTTGATGTTGACGCCCACCAGATTGAGCCCGGCGCAGGCTTCCAGCACCGCGAGGCCCTCGCGCGAGGTCGCCCCGCCCCAGGTCGGCGTGCAGACGCCCGGCGCGACCGAGGGGTCGAAGAAATCCATGTCGTAGGAGAGATAGACCGGCCGGTCGCCGATATGCGCGCGGATCTCGGCGAAGACCTTGGCGATGCCGCGCTCCAGCAGCTCCGCCAGCGGGATCACGTTGTAGCCAAGGCTGCGGCCGTATTCGCCGACGCCGGGCAGCATCGTCGTGCCGCGCATGCCGATCTGGTAGGAGCGGGTGGCATCGACGAGCCCTTCCTCCGCGGCACGGCCGAAGGCGGTCGCGGTGTTGTAGCCCTCGATCGGATAGGCGTCGGTATGGGCGTCGATATGGATGGTGACGAGATCGGGATAGACCCGGTGCAGCGCCCGCATCTCCGGCAGGGCGATCGCCCCGTCGCCGCCGAGCGTCACCGCGACGGCTCGCGTCTCGGCGATGGCGCCGACGGCCGCCTCGATCGCGACATAGGACGCGTCGAGATCGCCGGGGCTGACCTTGGCATCGCCGACATCGACGACGCCGAGCGCCTCCAGCGGGTTGATGCCGTTGACGAAGTCGAAGGCCCGCAGCAGCAGCGACTGCTCGCGGATCGAGGACGGCCCGAGCCGCGAGCCGACGCGCTGCGGATGCGTGCCGCAATCGAAGGGCAGGCCGAGGACCACCGCCTTGGCGTCGCCGATCTCGGTACGGTGCGGGACGCCCATGAAGGTCTGGGCGAGCGAAAACGGCGCCGTTGTCATCAGTCTACCTGTGTCTTTGTCGGGAGGCAGGGACGGGTGGCACGCCGCCACCCGTCAAGGTCGAGGCTCAGGAAGCGATCGCGTCCATGTAGCGGGCGAGGATCGTGGCGTAGTGCTGCGCGTACCACTCGTTGTCGACGGCGACCTGGCGCGCGAAATTCTCCGGCGAGCCGCAGTCCAGCGCCTTCATCTCGGCCGGCACCATCGCGGCTGCGGCCGGATTGACCGGGCCGTTGCCGACACGCTTGAACAGTTCGACCTGGCTCTTGGGGTCCTGTGCCGAGGCGATGAACTTCCAGGCGCCGGCCTTGGCCGGGTTGCCCTTCGGCACGATCCAGGCGCCGGGGAACAGGATGCCGTCCTCGAAGGTGAACTTGATGTGGTCGCCAACCTCCTTGGCGAGCAGCATCGAGCGCGTGTGCCAGAGATTGCCCATCACGACTTCCTGGTTGCGGAAGAGCTGCTGGCTCTCCGCGCCGGTGGTCCAGAAAATCGTGTGCGGCTTGATCTCCTTGATCTTGGCGAGCGCCCGGTCGACATCGATCGGGTAGATCTTGTCGCGGCTAACGCCGTCGGCGAGCATCGCGGCTTCCAGCATGCCCTCGATATTGTTGCGGAGCGTGCGCTTGCCGGGGAATTCCTTGACGTTCCAGAAATCCTTCCAGTTCTTCGGCGCCGGCCCCTTCAGGGCCTTGGCGTCATAGGTCAGCACGAAGGAATAGAGATAGGCGCCGACGCCCCAATCCGAGCGATGCGCGGCGCGGACCTTGCCCTGCGAGACGATCGACCAGTCGACCTTCTCCAGCAGGTTCTGGCGACCGAGTTCGATCGAGGCCGGCACGGTGCGGTCGCAGACGTCCCAAGTGACGGCGCCGCTCTCGACCATCGCCTTGATCTTGCCGGAGCTTGGTCCCGAGCCGTTGATCAGCGCCTTCGCGTCGGGATTGGCGGCGTTGAAGGGCTGGGCCCAGATCGCGTCATAGGCCGGCACGGCATCGCCGCCCCAGTTGACGACGACGATCTCGCCGGTCTGAGCATGGGCCGGCGTCAGGCGTAAGCCCGCCGGGATCGCGCCCAGCATCGCCAGCGCCTGCAGGAAGCGGCGGCGATGGACGCGCTTGCCTTCGGTCTCCCGGCGCAGGATCGCCAGGCAGTCGTCACGGAATTCCTGATGCTCTCTGGTCATGCTGGTCTCCCCTCTGTTGTCAGGCTTTTGCGGAGGCACTGCGCAGCGTCGAGATCGCGACGGCGGCGAAGGTCAGGACGATCATCACCGTGCCGAGCGCGGCGATGGCCGGGTCGATATTGTCGGCGAGCCCCTCCCAGATCCGGCGGGGCAGGGCGTTGACCGCCCGGCTGGTGACGAAGAGCGCGACGATGGTCTCGTCCCAGGAGGTGATGAAGGCGAAGGCGGCGCCGGCGACGATGCCGGCCTTGATCTGCGGCAGCACGACCCAGCCCATCGCCTGCCGCGGATTGGCGCCGAGGCTGCGCGCCGCCTGCTCCAGCCGCGGATCGACATTGGCCAGCGTGCCGGCGACGGTCAGTACGACGAAGGGCAGTCCCTTCATCGCGTGGATAAGGATCAGGCCGAGATAGGTGTCGAGCAGGCCGAGCGTGGCCCATGCCCGATAGAAGGCGACGGCATGCACGATCGGCGGCACGATGATCGGCGCCAGCAGCAGGAGACGCAGGCGCCGGGCGAGCGGCGCCCCGAGACGCCAGGCCCCGACCGCGAAGGCGACGCCGAGCCCGGTCGCGAGCACCGTTGCGCCGATGCCCACGACGAGGCTATCGACGATGCTCTTGGTCCAGCGCCCATCGGTCGCGAGGCTGCCATAGTGGCGAAACGAGATCGACGACGTCGGCAGCGAGAGATAGCGCTCCGGCGTCAGCGAGATCGGGATGATGACGAGGATCGGCAGCAACAGGAAGGAGGCCGCGAGCCAGGCGACGATCCGGTTGAGCGAGATGCCGTTAGGGGTCGAGGGGACGCTGAGCGCTGCCATGGCTATTTCCTCAGCGCCTGTTCGACATCCATGAAGCGGCTGAGCCACATCACGAGCAGGAGCACGGCGCCGAGCAGCACGGTCGCCAGCATCGCCGCCAGCCCCCAGCGCAGCGTCTCGGAGATCTGCACGCTGATGAACTCGGCCACCATGATCGTGCGCCCGCCGCCAAGGATGGCCGGTGTGATGTAGAAGCCGAGCGAGAAGATCATCACGATCACGCCCGCCCCGATCAGGCCGGGCAGGCTCAGCGGCAGGAAGACCCAGCGGAAGGCCTGGCTGGGCGTCGCCCCGAGCGCGCGCGCCGCCGGCACCAGCCGGTCGTCGATGCCGCGCAGGCTCGTGTAGAGCGGCAGGATCGCATAGGGCAGCATGTAGTGGGTCATGCCGATGATCACGCCGAGCTCGTTGCGCACGAGGCTGAGCGGGCTCTCGATCAGCCCGGTCGAGAGCAGGATCGAATTGACCAGTCCCTTCGATTGCAGCAGCGCGACCCAGGCGAAGGCGCGGATGAGGGCGCTGATCCAGAAGCTCGCCACGACGATGCCAAGCAGGATCTGGCGCTCGCGCGGCCCGCATTGCAGCAGGGCATAGGCGACGACATAGCCGATCCCGAGCGCCAGCACCGTGGTGATCGCCCCGATCCTGAGCGTCGTCCAGAGCACGCGCTGCACGGCGCCGTTTTGGGCGAGCTCCGCGTAATTGGCGAGCCCGGGCTTCGGCACGGTGAAGCTCAGCACGAGCACGTTCAGCACCGGCACGAGGTAGAACAGCGCCAGGAAGACGCAAGGCGCGAGCAGCATCAGCCAGTAGAGCCGCTCGCTTCCGCCGGTGCTGGTGGCGGCTGCCGCGCTCACGGCGAGGCCTCGTTGCCGCGCACGAGAATAGCTGCGTCCGGAGCCCAGGAGGCGACGATCTCCTCACCTTCAACGAAGCTGCGTTGCCCGGCCGGAACCGTCGCCAGCAGCGTCTCACCATCCGCCAGCCTGACCTCGACCTCGATGGAGGAGCCGAGATAGGTGATGTCGCCGACGCGGCCGCGCACTGCGCAGGAGACGGCTTCCAAGCCGATCGCCGGCGCCGCCAGCCTGATCTTCTCCGGTCGGAGCGCGGCTACGGCCGCCTGGCCTGCCTGTGCCGCGATGCCGTTCCCGTTCGCCGTCGCGGCGAAGCCGGGCATATGGATATCGACCTGCCCGTCTTGCGCGGAGGCGATCTTGCCGCGCAGGAAATTGCTCTTGCCGAGGAAGCCGGCGACGAACTCGGTCGCCGGCCGCTCGTAGAGTTCGGCCGGTGGGGCAATCTGGAGGATGCGGCCACGATCGAGGATGACGATGCGGTCCGACATCGTCAGCGCCTCCTCCTGATCATGCGTGACATAGATGAAGGTCGAGCCGACCTCGCGATGGATCGAGCGGAACTCGGTCTGGAATTCCTTGCGTAGCGCCTTGTCGAGCGCGCTCAGCGGCTCGTCGAGCAACAGCAGCTCCGGCGAAAAGACGAGCGAGCGGGCGAGAGCGACGCGCTGCTGCTGCCCGCCCGACAATTGGCGCGGATAGCGATGCGCGAAGGCCCCGAGCTTCGCCATCTCTAGCGCGGCCATGATCTTCGGCCGGGCGGCGTCGCCGGTGATGCCGCGCGCCCTCAGCGGAAAGGCGACGTTGTCGTAGACGCTGAGATGCGGGAACAGCGCATAGCCCTGGAAGACCACGCCGAAATTGCGCCGCTCCGGCGGCAGCGCGGTCACGTCGCGGCCGTCGAGCAGCATGCGCCCGCTGCTCGGCGCGACGAAGCCGGCGATGCTCATCAGGATCGTCGTCTTGCCCGAGCCGGAGGGGCCGAGCAGCGTGATGAACTCGCCGGCCTTGATCGTCAGATCGGTCGGTTCGAGCGCGACGAAATCGCCGTAACGCTTTTCGACCTTGTCGAGGACAAGCGAGTCTTTCACCGATGCGGTCCCATTCCCCGTGCCGTTCAGGCTTGGCTCCATGGTCCCGTTTTCGCCGCTTACGTCAAAAACGAAATGAGCTAAAAGGTATAAATCTGGCTTATAACTTTGGGGCGGAACGGGCTTGGATACGCGACATCTCGAAGCCTTTCGGGCCGTCATCGAGACCGGTTCGATGAGCGCCGCGGCGACCCTTCTGGCGAAGTCGCAACCGGCGATCAGCAACCTGATCACGCGGCTGGAGGACGAGCTCGGCGTCTCCCTGTTCGAGCGCAAGAAGGGCAGGTTGCAGGTCACGCCCGAGGCGACATTGTTCTACGAGGAGGCGCGGCGCACGCTCGGCGTGCTCGAGCGCACCCGGCAGGTCGCGCGCGATCTCAAGGGCCTGCGCTCCGGAACGCTCTCGCTCGCGAGCCAACCCGGCCTCGCCACCTACGCCCTGCCGCCGATCATCGCCCGGCTGCTGACGCGCTGGCCGGACGGCACGGTGCGCTTCATCACCCGCTCATCGCCGACCGTGCGCGATCTCGGCCGCATCGAGGCCTTCGATATCGGCTTCGCCGAGCATCCGATCGAGAGCCCAGCCTCGGTCATCGAGACGATCGAGGTGCCTTGCGTCTGCATGGTTCCGGCCAACCATCCACTGGCGGCCGAGCCGGTCATCACGCCGGCCCATCTCGACGACGCGCCCTTCATCTCGCTCTATGCCGACCATTTCCTGCACGAGGCGATCGAGCGCGCCTTCGCCGAGCAATCGGCCCGCCTGCGCATGGCGGTGCATGTCGAGTTCTTCGGCACGGCCTGCGCGCTGGTGATGGAGGGCGTCGGCGTGACCATCGTCGACGTGGTCACCAGCCTGCATTTCCGGAAGGTCGGGCTGGTCGCGCGGCCCTTCGCGCCGCGCCTGTCCTATCGCTATGCGATGTTCCAGCCGGCGCCGCGGCCACTCTCGCGCATCGCCCGCGAATTCGTCGAGGCCTTCCGCGAGCACAATGCTGCGCTCATCCGCGAGCACAGCCCCTACAAGGATTGAAGCCGGCGAGGATGTCCCCGCCGGCTCCGGAGTGTCAGTTCAGGCTGGCGCGCTTCATGAAGGCGCCGGCCTTCATGATCAGCGGGATGTGCCGGCCCTGGCGGGTCAAGAGCGAGAGGTCCTTCAGCGGGTCGCCGTCGACGACGATCAGGTCGGCATGGGCGCCGGCCGAAACCGTGCCGATCAGGCCTTCCATCTTCAGGAGCCTGGCCGCGACATGGGTCGCCGAGGCGATGACCTCATGCGCCGGCAGGGCGCGGCCGCGGATCACGAACTCCTCGGACTGGTACTTGTGCATCTCGCCGAGCAGGTCGCTGCCATAGGCCATGGTCAGGCCGGCCTTCTTCATGATGGCGAGCGATTCCATGCCGGCCGAGCGCACGACATCGACCTTGGCGACCGAATCCGGCGGGAAGCCGAGCTTCGGCCCGTCCGAGACCAGCTTGTCATAGGTGACGAGCGTCGGCACGGCGACGGCGCCCTTGCTGGCGGCGAGCTTCGCTGTCTCGGCCTTGATCAGGTTGCAATGCTCCAGCGAATGCACGCCGGCCTCGACGCAGCGGCGGATGGCGTCGTCGGTATAGACATGGGCCGAGACATAGGTGCCGGCCATCCTCGCTTCCTCGACCACGGCCTCGAGTTCACTGACGGAGAAACCGAGGAAATGGATCGGGTCGGTCGGCGAGGCGCAGCCGCCGTTGGCCATGATCTTGATGAAGTCGGCCCCGCCCTTCAGCTCCTCGCGCGCGGCGCGGCGGACCTGGTCGACGCCGTCGCAGATGCGGCCGAGCGCGCCGAGGCGATGGCGCTCGATCACGCTCGGGCGGTCGTCATAGCGGCCGCGGAAATCGGCGTGGCCGCCGGTCTGGCTCAGCGCCTTGCCGGAGATGACGAGGCGCGGCGTCGGGAAATCGCCTTCCTCGGTCGCCTGCTTCAGGCCGAAATCGGCGCCGCCGACATCGCGCACCGTGGTGAAGCCGCGCATCAGCATCGCCCGCATGATCCCGAAGGAGCGGGCGGTGACCAGCGAATCCGGCAGGCGGGAATTGGCGCCGAGATCGGCGACGCCGGCCACGACATGGACATGGGCGTCGATCAGGCCGGGCATCAGCGTCCTGCCCTTGAGATCGACGACCTTGGCCTTCGCCGAGGTCACGGATTTGCCGACCTCGCGGATGGTGCCGCCCTCGACGAGGACACTGACGGGCGCGCCCGCCTCCGGCGCCGAGCCGTCGACGATGCGGGCATTGGTGAACAGGGTGGAAGCCACGGGCATGTTCCTTCGGTCAGGATGCGTCGGGGAAACGGGATCAGGCGGCCTTGTTGGCGGCACGCGCAGCGAGGAAGGCGGGGACCAGCAGCGGCGCCAGCCGCTCGACCGGCGCGACATGCTCCTCGCGGTAATGATGCTCGGGCGCGAGCAGGTTGATCGTG
Source organism: Allobosea sp. 47.2.35 (assembly GCF_024655635.1). Taxonomy (GTDB): domain Bacteria; phylum Pseudomonadota; class Alphaproteobacteria; order Rhizobiales; family Beijerinckiaceae; genus Allobosea. The sequence goes on from NZ_JANLGI010000002.1 coordinate 420,455, forward strand.
CCGACGACCTTGCCGTCATAGATCGCGGGGATGTTGATGACGGAGCCCAATCCCATGCTCTCGATCAATTCATGGTCGAAGAAGGCCCAGCGGATGCCGGCCTTGTCCTTGCCGAGATAGGGCTGGCGTCCGTCCAGCACATGCTTGCCCCAGGGCGTCGGCCCCATCGTCTTGCGGCCGGAGAGGGGGTACTCGGCCGGCTGGTTGGAATAGATGCGCGCGACCTCCTGCCCGTCGACATAGAGCAGCGTGAACAGCTCGTGGCCGACGAGGCGGCGGGTGATCTCCTCGAAGGCCTTGAACACCGTGTCGGGCTGGCCGGGCTCCCTGATGAGGGCGGAGAGGGTGGCGAGATCGTCGGACATGGGCAGGCCTTCGGTTTAAGCGGCGGTCGGAGGGACCGGCGCCTTCGGGATGCGCTCGGGCAGGATGCCCTGCGGCTTAAGGTGCAGGACGAGGATGAGGGCGATGCCGATCAGCATTTCGCGTAGCGCAGCGAGCTGGACCGGCTGCAGGCCCGGCACCCATTCGGTGACGAAGCGCGTCGCCTCCAGGAAGATCACAACGAGATAGGCGCCGAGCACGGCGCCGCTCGGACGTCCTACGCCGCCGGCCGTGACGGCGAGGAAGATGTAGATCGTGATCAGCGGCTGAAAATGGTCCGGCGAGACATAGGACTGGAAATGCGCATAGAGCGCGCCAGCCAGCGCGGCGATCGCGGCCGAGAGCGCGAAAGCCTGGAGCTTGAAGCGCAGCACCGGCTTGCCGGCGAAGCTGGCGAGCTGCTGATCCTCGCGGATCGCCTTCAAGGCGCGGCCATAGGGCGAGGCGTCGAGCCGGCGCAGCAGCGCCCAGACGACGAGCAGCACCAGCGTGGCGAGGCCGAGATAGAAATACGCGAAGTTCTGCGTGCCAAGCTCGGCCTTGAGCGGCGCCTTGATGCCGGAGATGCCGTCCGAGCCATTGGTCAGCCAGCGCTCGTTGAGCGCGACGAGCCGGATGACTTCCGCGAATCCGAGCGTGACGATGGCGAGATAGTCGTCGCGTAGCCTGAGCGTCGCGAAGGTGACGACGAGGCCGACCGCCGCACCTACCAAGAGCGCAGCGCCCCAGCCGATCAGCACCTGCGCTCCGGCTCCCGTGGTGAGCGCGGAGGCGTAGGCGCCGACCGCGAAGAAGCCGGCGAGGCCGAGATTGACGAGGCCGGCGCCGCCCCAGATCAGGTTCAGGCTGAGCGCGAGCAGGCCGTAGATGGCGCAGAGCGTCAGGGTGAAGATCAGATAGGACAGCATCAGGCGGCCCTTTCCCCGAGGATGCCGCGCGGGCGGAAGGTGAGCATCAGCAGGATCGCGACGAAGCCGACGCCGGTGCGATAGGTCGCGGGCACGACGAGCAGCGCCAGTTCCTCGGCGATGCCGAGCATCAGGGCTCCGACGACCGCACCGGGGATCGAGCCGAGCCCGCCGAGCACGGCCGCGGCGAAGACCGAAAGCAGCACGCGATAGCCGGTCAGCGGGTCGATCGAGGTGTCCAGGCCGATCAGCACGCCGCCGACGCCCGTCAGCCCTGCGCCGAGGAACAGCGTGACGATCGCGATCTTAGCGGGATCGATGCCCTTGAGTCGGGCGAGGTCGGGATTGTCGGCAACGGCACGCATCGCCTTGCCGAACCGGGTGTAGCGCAGGAACAGGAACATCGCCGCCATGATGGCAATGGCGAGCAGTAGGCTCTGGAGCTGCTGCGGGCCGATGCGCAGGTCGCCGAAGCGCATGTCGCGCGCGATCGGCAGATCGTAGCCGCGCATCTCGTTGCCGAAGATGAAGCGGACGATATTCTCCAGCACGAGGTTGAGCGCGATCGAGGCGATTGCCACGATCAGCGCGCCGGCGTTGCGCAGGCGCTTCAGCGAGGTTTCCTCGGCGACGACGCCGACGACCCCCGTCACCGCGAAGGCGACGAGGAGCGCGGCCGGCACCGGCAACCCCATCGCGACATTCGCCCACCAAGCCGCGAAGGCGCCGATGGTGGCATAGGCCGCGATGGCGAAGTTCGGATAGCGCAGCACCGCGAAGATGGCGGAGAAGCCGATGGCCGGGACGGCGATCAGCGTCCCGGTCATCACCCCGTTGACGAGCGCCTGCAGGAGCTGGCTCACGCGATCTTCACCAGCGCCAGCTTGCCGCCCTGCACCTGCTCATAGCGGAACTGGCAGTCGGCGATGTCGCCGGTCTCGGTGAAATCGCAGGGGCCGCTGGCGCCGTCATAGTCGACCGGCTGCTTGGCAGCGATCGCCTTGAGCCCGTCGAGCGCGTTGTCGACCTTGGCGCCGCCCTGCGCCTGGCTAACCTTGCGCACGGCTTCCTTGATCGCGGTGCCGGACGTGTCGCCGGCCATGGCGATCGCCATCAGGATCAGGTTGATCTGGTCGTAGACCTGCGTGGTGTACGGATCGGGCGAGGCGACGCCGATCATCTTGACCAGCCGCGCATAGGCCTTCGAACCCTCGGCCGGCGAAGGCGCGATGGTGAAGGTCTTGTCGACCACCTCGGCCGGCACGCTCTCGACCAGCTTCTGGTTGACCGCATAGCCGAAGGCGACCTTCAACCCGCCATAGCCGGCGCGGTAGGCGTCCTTCAGCATCACGGCGGTGTCGGGCGTATAGCCGCCGAAGATGATCGCGTCGGGCTTGAAGCGCAGCACCTCGTCGATCTCGCTGCGATAGGCCGGCTTCTTGTCGTCATAGATCAGCGAGCCGGTCTCGCCGCCGGCCTTCTTCACGGCCTCGGTGATGTTGTCGAACTGGCTCTTGGCGAAGGGCGTCTGCGGCGACAGGAAGAAGACGCGCTTGGCCTTCTCGGCGGTGCAGAACTCGCCGAACTTGCGGCCCTGCAGCGTCGTGTTCGGCTGGGTGCGGATCAGGTAGCCCTGATGCGGCAACTGCGTGATCGAGTCGGCGCCCGAGACGGTCGCGAGGAAGGTCTTCGATTCCCAGCACAGCGGCGCGACGGCGGTGGTGACCGACGAGGCCCAGGTGCCGAGGATGGCGGAGACCTTGTCGACGTCGATCAGCTTGCGGGCGGCGCGCACGCCGGCTTCCGGATTGGTCTGGTCGTCTTCCGAGATCAGCTCGACCTTACGGCCGAGCACGCCGCCGGCGGCGTTGACCTCGTCGATCACGGCCTTGACCGCCTTGACCATGACCGGGCCATAGGGGCCGCCGGCACCGGTCAGCGGCGTCAGCGTGCCGATCCTGATCGGCGCGCCCTGGGCGAGCGCGCGGCCGGGCAGGGCGGAGAGGCTGGCAAGCGCGGCGGCGCCTGCCAGAAGCGTACGGCGGTCGGTCGTGAACTCGGTCATGCTGTTCCCCTGTTGTCTTGTTGGTTTGCTGTCGTTTCGGCGTCGTCCTAGCCGCCGAGGAAGAGGCGGCGGATTTCGGGATCGGTGGCGAGCGCAGGGCCCGCGCCCTCGCGGCTGTTGCGGCCGGAGACCAGCACATAGCCGCGCGTCGAGATCTGCAGCGCTTCGAGCGCATGCTGCTCGACCATCAGGATCGGCAGGCCGCCCTTGTTGAGCGCGACGATGGCGTCGAACAATTCGTCGGCGGCCTTGGGCGAGAGCCCCGCCGTCGGCTCGTCGAGCAGGAGCAGGGCAGGGGCGTTCATCAGCCCCATCGCCATGGCGAGGATCTGGCGCTGGCCGCCCGAGAGCGTGCGTGCGAGCGCCTTGCGCTTTTCGGCGAGCATCGGATAGCGCGCATACATCTGTTCGCTGCGCTCCCCGACCTTGCCCGGCTCCTGAAACCCGCTGATCTCGAGATTCTCGGCGACCGTCATCGCGCCGAAGACATTGCGCTCCTGCGGCACGAAGCCGATGCCGGCCCTGGCCCGGCCGAGCGCATTCTCGCGGGTGACGTCGCCGCCCTTGAGCCGGATCGTGCCGTCGCGCGCCTGGACGAGCCCGGCGATGGTCTTGAGCAATGTCGACTTGCCGGCGCCGTTCGGCCCGATGATCGAGACGATCTCACCGGGCGCGACCCTGAGCGAGGTACCCTTCAGAATCTGCTCGGCCGCGCCATAGCCTGCGACGATGCCGTCGACGGCGAGCAATTCGCCCTGTGCCGCGCTCAATGACGCCTCCCGAGATAGGCTTCCTGCACGCGGGTGTCAGAGGCGACCTCGTCGAACGTGCCTTGCGTCAGCGTCTTGCCCTCGGCCATGACGATGACGGGTGTGCAGAGCTTCCTGATCAGCCCCATGTCGTGCTCGATCAGGCAGATGGTCAGCCCGTCGCGATTGAGCGCCACGAGATGTTCGGCGATTTGCTCGGTCAGGCTCGGATTGACACCGGCCATCGGCTCGTCGAGCAGCAGCAGCTTGGGTTCGGCCATCAGCGCGCGGCCGATCTCGACTAGCTTCTTCTGGCCGCCGGAGAGGGCGGTGACGGGGTTGTCGAGCACATGGTCGAGCTTTAGCCGGCGCGCGATGCCGAAGGCACGCTCGGACAGCTCGGCCTCGCGCCGCTTCGCCTCCCCCGTGCCGATCAGCCCGGCGAGCAGCCCTTCGCCCGGCTGGTCGGCGCCATAGAGCATGAGGTGTTGAAAGACGCTGAGCTTGGGAAAGCCGCGCGCGAGCTGGAAGGAGCGGACGAGGCCCGCCGCGACGAGCTTCTCCGGCGGCATCCCGGCCGTCTCGGTTTCGCCAAGCCTGACGGAGCCGGCCTGCGGCCGGTAGAGCCCGGAAACCGCGTTGAACAGGGTCGATTTGCCGGCGCCGTTAGGGCCGATCAAGCCGGTGAAGGAGCCCTGGGGCACCGCAAAATCGACGCCGCGAAGCACCTGTACGCCATAGAAGCCGAGCTTCAGCCCCTGGATGGTCAGTGCAGCCGTCATGCCGTCGCCGTCTTGCGCGCGCCTTGCACGGCGGCTGGTTTCATCGGGAAATGCTGGCGCACCTGCTGCTTCCAGAAGCGCTGCATCCCTTCGTAATAGGCGGGGTCGTTGGGGCGCAGCACGGTCTGGCTGATCATGCCCCGGAACAGGCACATCGTCGCGTTCATCACCGTGCGGGTATGGTCGGGGTCGGTGCCGGCGCGTGCGGCAAGCGCGGTCCAGATCGCATCGAGCCCGGCGTGGAATCCCTTGACCAACGGGATGAGGTCGGCGCGAAACGCCGGGTTGTGGCGGGCTTCCGGCAGGTATTCCATGGTCACATAGAACAGCCGGTCGTCCATCATCCGCCAGATGTAGTCGACGATCTCGTCACTGGAGCCGCCGCGCTCGACGAAATCCTCGGCGAAGCGATGCAGGTCGCGCGTCGACTTGCCGAGCAGGTCGGCGACCGAAGCGGTGATGATCGCCTCGCGGCTGGCGAAATGGTGGGTCAGCGCCCCGCGGGACACGCCGGCCATGCGCGCGATTTCCGGGGTCGTGGTTCGGGCCAGCCCCTGGTCGTGCAGCAGGTCGATGGTCGCGTTCATCAGCCGCGCGGATGTCTCCGCGCTGCGCTCCTTCTGCGATCGCCGCTTGCCGGTACCGCTCATCCCGACCCCGCTCCCATTGACGATGGGGAAACGGTGCGACTCAACTTACAAACAGTCAAGACTGTTTTTTGATGACTAAGGAAAGGGCAGGCTGCTGCGGGCCGCGCAGGCAAAACCGGCGCGACGCGCGATCACCAGGGCCGGCGCGGCCCGGTATCGATATGGATCAGCCCGTTCCAGTAGACATGGTTGCCGCCGACCTCGGGCAGGGCGCGCACCCATTCCAGCACCAGGCGCGGCCTGACGCCGGGGACGCGGAAATCCATCGCCTGGCAGCCCTTGTGATAGGAGCCGCGCCGGGCGCGCCAGGGCGGCCGCCAGGTCGAGGTCACCTTCACCGCCCCGTATTTGTCGGAGATCTTGCCAAGGATCTGCTTCAGCTCCTGCGGCAGGCAGGCGATCGAGGTGCCGGGATCGGTCGAGATGCCCGGCCGCTCCGGCTTCTCGTTCGGATCGAAATCGGGCTCCGCGCCGGCCTTCTGGCCGGGCGTCAGCTTCGGCCACTCGACGCCTTCGTCGTCATCCGGCTCGCCGGGTTGAGGCGGGGTGCCCTCGGCGGGCGGGGTCTCCGGTGCCGGCGTTGCCGCGGGCGTCGCCTCGGAAGAGGCCAGCGCCGGCGTATCGGGAGCGGAGGCGCGCGGCGTCGGCGGCGGCACTACGATCGGTGGCAGCCTGGGCGTGCCCTCCAGGTCGAGATCGAACGGGCGTTGCGGCGGCAGCGGCGCGCGCATCGGCTCGCCCTCCTGGGCGCGGATCGCGGTCGTCGAGAGCAGCAGGGCGAGCACCGGCATGGCCAGCGCGCGCGAAAGGCAGGCCGGGCTCATCGCGTGGCCGGGCGCCCGCAGAAGAATGGCTGGCGAGCGGGGCGGGGATCACGAAACATCGAAGGCCTTTCGGGATAAAGCGCTCGCGCAGCCGGCAACGATTCGGCACGGTGAACGGATTGCTGCCGCTGCCGCATGCCGAAAGCAGGCGATTTTGTCGATTTTTCGCCGATGCATGGCAGGGCTGCGGCGAGACGTGGCCGGATTTTGCCGCATTCTGCGCTGGGTTCAACCCGGATGCGGCGATTGTGCGGCGCGGCGGAGTCTTGCTTCATTCTAATCGAGGGTCTAAGCGACTGGGACAGCGAGCCGCGCCACGGCCGCCTGAAATGAGTTCGACCATGCAAGCTGCCACGGTGCCATCCATTCTGAGCGACTACCTGCCGCTGGTGCTGTTCATCGGCGTCTCGGCGGTGATCGGCCTGGCCCTGCTGATCGCGCCCTTCGCGATCGCCTATTCCAAGCCGGACGCGGAAAAGCTCTCGGCTTACGAATGCGGCTTCAACGCCTTCGACGATGCGCGCATGAAGTTCGACGTCCGCTTCTATCTGGTCGCGATTCTCTTCATCATCTTCGATCTTGAGGTCGCGTTCCTCTTCCCCTGGGCCGTCGCCTTCGGCGGGCTCGGCTGGTATGGTTTCTGGTCGATGATGGTCTTTCTCGGCGTGCTCACCGTGGGTTTCATCTACGAGTGGCGCAAGGGCGCGCTGGAGTGGGACTGACTGTCGGGTTGCGAGGCGGCGCTCCGCATTCGATCCGGCAGGCAAAGGTTCACAAGGAATAGGTCATGGCAGTCACAGCGATCGATCGTGGTGATCCGCTCGTCGCGCAGGCGCCGAGGGGCTTGCTCGGTCCCGACGGCAAGCCGTTGGGGGCGCGTGATCCGTTCTTCGTCGAGATCAACAACGAGTTGGCCGACAAGGGCTTCCTCGTCACCGCGACGGACGACCTGATCAACTGGGCCCGCACCGGCTCGCTGATGTGGATGACTTTCGGTCTCGCCTGCTGCGCCGTCGAGATGATGCAGCTCTCGATGCCGCGCTACGACGTCGAGCGCTTCGGCTTCGCCCCGCGCGCCTCACCGCGCCAGTCGGACGTGATGATCGTGGCGGGCACGCTGACCAACAAGATGGCCCCGGCCTTGCGCAAGGTCTACGACCAGATGCCGGAGCCGCGCTACGTCATCTCGATGGGCTCCTGCGCCAATGGCGGCGGCTACTATCACTACAGCTACTCGGTAGTGCGCGGCTGCGACCGCATCGTCCCGATCGACATCTATGTCCCGGGCTGCCCGCCTACGGCCGAGGCGCTGCTCTATGGCGTCCTGCTGCTGCAGAAGAAGATCCGCCGCACCGGCACGATCGAGCGCTGAGCGCTCTTTCGGTCGATGCTGCAGGCGATGAAGGTGAGACGATGAGCGAAGCGCTCGTACAACTCGGCGAAGAGATCAAGGCCGCGCTGCCTGGCGCGGTGACGGAGGCCGTCGTCGCCTTCGAGGAGCTCACGATCCATGCCGAGGCGGCTTCGATCGTCGCGGTCCTGCGCACGCTCTACAGCGACCCGCGCTTCCGTTTCGTGAACTTCACCGACATCGCCGGCGCCGACTATCCCGGCCGCGAGAAGCGCTTCGACGTCGTCTACCATATGCTGGCGCCGCACCATAACCGCCGCATCCGCGTGAAGGTCCAGACCGACGAGGCGACGCCCGTTCCCTCCGTCATCGAGGTCTTCCCGGCGGCGAACTGGTTCGAGCGCGAGGCCTACGATTTCTACGGCATCCTCTTCTCCGGCCATCCGGACCTGCGCCGCATCCTCACCGATTACGGCTTCGAGGGTTATCCGCTGCGCAAGGACTTCCCGCTGACCGGCTTCGTCGAGGTCCGCTATGACGACGAGCAGAAGCGCGTCGTCTACGAGCCGGTGAAGCTCAACCAGGAATTCCGCAACTTCGATTTCCTTTCGCCCTGGGAAGGCACGGATTACGTGCTGCCGGGCGACGAGAAGGCGAAGGGGGCGTGATGGCATCTGGCCACCCAACCCTCTCCGGCGGCTGCCTCTGCGGCGCGGTGCGTTTCACCGCCATGCCGGAGAAGGCCGAGATGGATGTCTGCCATTGCGGCATGTGCCGGAAATGGAGCGGCGGCGTCTTCATGGCGGTGCCCTGCACCGACGTGTCGGTTGCGGACGAGCAGGCGCTCGGCGTCTATCCGTCCTCCGACTGGGCCGAGCGGGTCTTCTGCAAGACCTGCGGGACGAGCCTGTTCTGGCGCCTGCGCGAAGGCGGTGACGGCCATGTCGCGGTGGCCTTCCAGGCCTTCGACGACCAGTCGTCCTTCACCTTCGCCGAAGAGATCTTCATCGACGAGAAGCCTGCCCTCTACGCCTTCGCGGGCGAGCGGCGCCGCAAGACCGGTGCGCAGGTGATCGCCGAATTCGCCGAAAAGCAGGCGGGCTGAGCATGACCGAGCACAATATCCGCAATTTCTCGATCAATTTCGGCCCGCAGCACCCGGCCGCGCACGGCGTGCTGCGCCTCGTGCTGGAGCTCGACGGCGAGATCGTCGAGCGCGTCGATCCGCATATCGGCCTGCTGCATCGCGGCACCGAGAAGCTGATCGAGGCCAAGACCTATCTCCAGGCCGTGCCCTATTTCGACCGGCTCGACTATGTCGCGCCGATGAACCAGGAGCATGCCTATGCGCTCGCGGTCGAGCGCCTCGTCGGCGTGACCGTGCCGCGCCGCGGCCAGCTCATCCGCGTGCTCTATTCCGAGATCGGCCGCATCCTCTCGCATCTGCTGAACGTCACCACGCAGGCGATGGACGTCGGCGCCCTCACGCCTCCGCTCTGGGGCTTCGAGGAGCGCGAGAAGCTGATGATCTTCTACGAGCGGGCTTGCGGCGCGCGCATGCACGCGGCCTATGTCCGCCCCGGCGGCGTGCACCAGGATATCCCGGTCTCGCTGATCCACGACATCGCCGAATGGTGCGATCCCTTCCTCAAGGTCTGCGACGACCTCGAAGGGCTGCTCAGCGACAACCGCATCTTCAAGCAGCGCAACGTCGATATCGGCGTGGTCGATCTCGAAACCTGCTGGAAATGGGGCTTCTCGGGCGTGATGGTGCGCGGCTCCGGCGCGCCCTGGGACCTGCGCAAGTCGCAGCCCTACGAGTGCTACGAGGAGATGGAATTCGACATCCCCGTCGGCAAGAACGGCGACTGCTTCGACCGCTACCACATCCGCATGGAAGAGATGCGCCAGTCGGTGCGCATCATGAAGCAGTGCTGCGACAAGCTGCTGGCGCCCGATGGCGGCGGCCCGGTCTCCTCGCTCGACGGCAAGATGGTGCCGCCCAAGCGCGGTGAGATGAAGCGCTCGATGGAAGCGCTGATCCACCACTTCAAGCTCTATACCGAGGGCTACAAGGTGCCGGCCGGCGAGGTCTATGCGGCGGTCGAGGCGCCGAAGGGCGAGTTCGGCGTCTATCTGGTCTCCGACGGCACCAACAAGCCCTATCGCTGCAAGATCAAGGCCCCGGGCTTCGCCCATCTCCAGGCCATGGATTTCATGTGCCGCAAGCACATGCTCGCCGACGTCTCCGCGATCCTCGGCTCCCTCGATATCGTCTTTGGTGAAGTTGACCGCTGATGTCCGTCCGTCGTCTCGCTCCTGATCCGGTCCAGCCCGCCTCCTTCGCCTTCACTGCGGCGAACGAGAACTGGATCGTCCAGCAGATCGCCAAGTACCCGGAAGGCCGCCAGGCTTCCGCCGTCATCCCGCTGCTGTGGAAGGCGCAGGAGCAGGAGGGCTGGGTCTCGCGCGCCGTGATCGAGACTGTCGCGAAGCGCTTGGGCATGGCGCCGATGCGGGTGCTGGAGGTCGCGACCTTCTACACCATGTTCAACCTGCAGCCGGTCGGCGAGTTCTTCGTCCAGCTCTGCGGCACGACGCCCTGCGCGCTGCGTGGCGCGGAAGCCCTGAAGAAGGTCTGCGAGGACGTCATCGGCCCGCAATCGACCGTGACCGCCGACGGCAAGCTCTCCTGGCTCGAAGTCGAGTGCCTCGGCGCCTGCTGCAATGCCCCGATGGCGCAGATCAATGTCGACTATTACGAGGACCTGACGCCGGCGAATTTCCGCCAGCTCCTCGACGATCTCCGCAACGGCCGCCCGACCAAGACCGGCCCGCAGAATGGCCGCACCGGCTCCGAGCCGGAAGGTGGTCCGCAGACCCTGACTGACAAGGCCCTCTACGACGGCTCGATGATCGGTGCCGGCGACTGGCAGAAGCGCATCGTCGAGCAGCGCAAGGCCGCCGCCGAAGCCGCGGCTGCGAAGGCCGCCGCCGAGGCGGAAGCCAAGAAGGCTGCCGAAGCCGAGGCCAAGAAGGCCGAGGCGACCCCGGCTGCCGTCGCCGCCAAGCCTGCAACCGAGACGGCCGCTGCCGCTCGCCCGCAGCCTTCGGCGCCGGCCCAGCCCTCCAACGCTGCGAACGATACGCCGGCCGCGAAGGGTAAGGTCGATAAGAAGGATGTCGCCGAGGCTGCCAAGCCTGCGGCAGCGGATAAGCCCACCGCGGTTGCCGAGAGCAAGCCTGAACTGCTGACCGCCGCGCGCGGCGGCAAGGGCGACGATCTCGAACTGATCTGGGGCGTCGGGCCGAAGCTCGGCAAGATGCTCAACGAGATGGGGGTCTGGCATTACGACCAGATCGCCAAATGGACACCGGCGGAGCTCGCCTGGGTCGATGCGCGGCTGACCGGCTTCAAGGGCCGGGCGCTGCGTGACGACTGGATTGCTCAGTCGAAGAAGCTCGCGACGGGTTGGCGCCCGGAGTCGAAGCTTGGCGACAAGCCGGCAGAGTGAGGCACTAGGACATGCTCGCAGATCGCGATCGCATCTTCACCAATCTCTACGGCCTGCATGACCGTACCCTGAAGGGTGCGATCCAGCGCGGCGCCTGGGATGGCACCAAGTTCATCCTGGAGCAGGGCCGGGACTGGATCATCGACGAGATGAAGAAGTCCGGCCTGCGCGGGCGCGGCGGCGCCGGCTTCCCGACCGGCCTCAAATGGTCGTTCATGCCCAAGCAGAGCGACGGGCGCCCGCATTACCTCGTCGTCAATGCCGACGAGTCGGAGCCGGGCACCTGCAAGGACCGCGAGATCATGCGCAACGACCCGCATACGCTGGTCGAGGGCTGCCTGATCGCCTCCTTCGCCATGGGCGCGCATGCGGCCTATATCTATATCCGCGGCGAGTATGTCCGGGAGCGCGAGGCGCTGCAGCGCGCTGTCGACGAGGCCTATGAGGCCAAGTTGATCGGCAAGGACAACGTCCACGGCTATCCCTTTGATCTCTATGTGCATCACGGCGCCGGCGCCTATATCTGCGGCGAAGAGACTGCGCTGCTGGAGAGCCTCGAAGGCAAGAAGGGCATGCCGCGGCTGAAGCCGCCATTCCCGGCCAATATGGGCCTCTATGGCTGCCCGACCACGGTGAACAACGTCGAGTCGATCGCGGTTGCCCCGACCATTCTGCGCCGCGGCGCGAGCTGGTTCTCGTCGATCGGCACGCCGAACAATGTCGGCACCAAGCTCTTCTGCGTCTCGGGCCATGTGAACAAGCCCTGCAACGTCGAAGAGGCGATGGGCCTGACCTTCCGCGAGCTGATCGACAAGCATTGCGGCGGCATCCGTGGCGGCTGGGACAATCTCAAGGCGGTCATCCCCGGCGGTTCGTCGGTGCGCATGGTCCCGGCCGAGCAGATCATCGATACGCCGATGGATTTCGACTCGCTCTCGAAGTTGCGCTCCGGCCTTGGCACGGCGGCGGTGATCGTGATGGACAAGTCGACCGACATCGTCCGCGCCATCGCCCGTATCAGCCATTTCTACAAGCACGAGAGCTGCGGCCAGTGCACGCCTTGCCGCGAGGGCACGGGCTGGATGTGGCGCGTCATGGAGCGCATGGCCGAGGGCCGCGCCCAGAAGCGCGAGATCGACATGCTGCTCGACGTCACCAAGCAGATCGAGGGCCACACGATCTGCGCGCTCGGCGATGCCGCGGCCTGGCCGATCCAGGGCCTGATCGCGCATTTCCGTCACGAGATCGAGCAGCGCATCGACGACTATGCCGCCAACCCGCACAGCGAGCCTGTGCGCCTGATGGCGGCGGAGTGAGACCATGACGAAACTCCTCATCGACGGCATCGAGGTCGACGTTCCCGCCGAGTACACCGTACTCCAGGCCTGCGAGGCCGCGGGCGTCGAGGTGCCGCGCTTCTGCTTCCACGAGCGTCTCTCGATCGCCGGCAATTGCCGCATGTGCCTCGTCGAGGTGAAGGGTGGCCCGCCGAAGCCGCAGGCCTCCTGCGCCATCGGCGTGCGCGACCTGCGCCCCGGTCCGAACGGCGAGCCGCCGGTCGTCCTGACCAAGTCGCCGATGGTCAAGAAGGCCCGCGAAGGGGTGATGGAGTTCCTGCTCATCAATCACCCGCTCGACTGCCCGATCTGCGATCAGGGCGGCGAGTGCGACCTGCAGGACCAGGCCATGGCCTATGGCGCGGACACCTCGCGCTATGCCGAGAACAAGCGCGCGGTCGAGGACAAGTATATCGGCCCGCTGGTCAAGACGACGATGACGCGCTGCATCCAGTGCACGCGCTGCGTCCGCTTCACCACCGAGGTTGCCGGCGCCTCCGATCTCGGCGCCATCGGCCGCGGCGAGGACATGGAGATCACGACCTATCTCGAGCAGGCGATGTCGTCGGAGCTGCAGAGCAACGTCGTCGATCTCTGCCCGGTCGGCGCGCTGACCTCGAAGCCCTATCAGAACAAGGCCCGCCCCTGGGAGCTCTCCAAGACCGAGAGCATCGACGTGATGGATGCCGTCGGCTCGGCCATCCGCGTCGATTCGCGCGGCAAGGAAGTGATGCGCATCCTGCCCCGCCTCAACGAGGCGGTGAACGAGGAGTGGATCTCCGACAAGACCCGCCATGTCGCCGATGGACTCAAGACCCAGCGCCTCGACCGGCCCTATATCCGCGAGAACGGCCGCCTGCGCCCCGCGAGTTGGAACGAGGCGTTCGCCACCATCGCCGCCAAGGTGAAGGGGACGGCGCCTGAGAAGATCGGCGCCATCGCCGGCGATCTCGCGGCTGTCGAGGACATGTTCGCGCTGAAGAGCCTGATCGCCTCGCTCGGTTCCAACAATCTCGACGCCCGCCAGGATGGCACGAAGCTGCATCCGAAATTCGGCCGCGCCTCCTACGTCCTCAACGCCGGCATCGCCGGCATCGAGGACGCGACCTCGCTGCTGATCATCGGCTCGAACCCGCGCCGCGAGGCGCCGATCCTGAACGCCCGCATCCGCAAGCGCTGGCTGCGCGGCGATCTCAAGGTCTCCGTGATCGGCGAGAAGGCCGACCTGACCTACGCCTACGACTATCTCGGCGCCGGTCCGGAGACCCTGGCAGAGGTCGTCAAGTCGGCCCAGGCCGCTGGCGGCAAGCCGATGGTGCTGGTCGGGCAGGGCGCTCTCGCCCGCGCCGATGGCGAGGCCGTGCTCTCGCTCGCCGCCAAGGCGGCGCAGGCGCTCGGCGCGGTCACCGAAGGCTGGAACGGCTTTGGCGTGATCCATACCGCCGCTGCCCGCGTTGGTGCACTCGATCTCGGCTTTGTGCCGGGCGAGGGTGGTTTGGACGCCGCTGCGATGGTCAGGCCGGGCGCGCTCGATGTGCTCTTCCTGCTCGGCGCCGACGAGATCGAGGTGCCGGAAGGTGCCTTCGTCGTCTACCAGGGCACGCATGGCGACAAGGGCGCGCATCGCGCCGACGTCATCCTGCCGGGCGCGGCCTATACCGAGAAGTCCGGCACCTATGTGAACACGGAAGGCCGTGTGCAGATGGGCGACCGCGCCACCTTCCCGCCGGGCGATGCCCGCGAGGACTGGGCGATCCTGCGCGCTCTCTCCGCGACGCTCGGCAAGACGCTGCCCTTCGACTCGCTCTCGGGCCTGCGCAAGGCGCTCTATGAGGCGCATCCGCATTTCGCGGCGCTGGATAGCCTGCCGGTCAACGATGCCTCGGAGATCGGCAAGCTCGCCGGCCTCGGCGGCAAGACCGACAAGGCGGGCTTCGCGTCCGTCGTCGCCGATTTCTATCAGACCAACCCGATCGCGCGTGCCTCCGCCATCATGGCGGAATGCTCGGCGCTGGCCTCCGGCCGGCATCAGCAGGCGGCGGAGTAAGCGGCCATGAACTGGGACCTCGTCCTCGATATCGCGATCATCCTCGGCAAGAGCCTGCTGCTGCTGGTCTGCCTGCTGGTCTTCATCGCTTACATCCTGCTCGCCGACCGCAAGATCTGGGCGGCGGTACAGCTTCGCCGCGGCCCGAACGTCGTCGGCCCCTTCGGCCTGTTCCAGAGCTTCGCGGACCTGATCAAATTCGCGCTCAAGGAGCCGATCATCCCATCCGGCGCCAACAAGGGCATCTTCCTGCTGGCGCCCTTCATCTCCTGCCTCCTGGCGCTCGGCGCCTGGGCGGTGATTCCGGTGGCGGAAGGCTGGGCGATCGCCGACATCAATGTCGGCGTGCTCTATATCCTCGCGATCTCCTCGCTCGGCGTCTACGGCATCATCATGGCCGGCTGGGCCTCGAATTCGAAATACCCGTTCATGAGCGCGCTGCGCTCGGCGGCGCAGATGGTGTCCTACGAGGTATCGATCGGCTTCGTCATCATCACCGTGCTGCTCTGCGTCGGCTCGCTGAACCTCTCGGCGGTGGTCGAGGCTCAAGCGAACCGGGGCCTGGCCCATGCGCTCGGCGTGCCTTGGCTCTCGATCCTGAACTGGTACTTCATCCCGCTCTTCCCGATGTTCGTGGTCTTCTTCATCTCGGCGCTGGCCGAGACGAACCGGCCGCCCTTCGATCTGGCTGAGGCCGAGTCGGAGCTCGTGGCGGGCTTCATGGTCGAGTATTCCTCGACCCCGTACCTGCTGTTCATGCTCGGCGAATACGTGGCGATCATGACCATGTGCTCACTGACCACGATCCTGTTCCTCGGCGGCTGGGCTCCTCCGGTCGCGCTGCCGCCCTTCACTTGGCTGCCCGGCGTGTTCTGGTTCGCGCTCAAGGTCTGCTTCGTGTTCTTCATGTTCGCGCTGGTGAAGGCCTTCGTGCCGCGCTACCGCTACGATCAGTTGATGCGCCTGGGCTGGAAGGTCTTCCTGCCGCTCTCGCTCGCTTGCGTGGTGATCGTGGCGCTGGTGCTGCAGTTGACCGGCTGGGGCCCGGTGGCGGGATGAGTTGGGCCGGCCCGCTCGGTGCCCTGATCGGCCTCGGGCTCGGC
Organism: Allobosea sp. 47.2.35; assembly: GCF_024655635.1. Classification (GTDB taxonomy): domain Bacteria; phylum Pseudomonadota; class Alphaproteobacteria; order Rhizobiales; family Beijerinckiaceae; genus Allobosea. Next base: position 436,170 of record NZ_JANLGI010000002.1, read on the forward strand.
CTGCTGGAATACCGGCTGATGTCGGCCGTGGTGATCGGGGCGCTCCAGCGCACGGATCGCTCGGAGACTGAAGCCGAGAAGGACGATTACGAGCGCCGTATCCGCATCTTGCGGGCGGTGTTGGTTGTGATGACGATCGGCTTGATGCCGACCTTAGGTTTCGTGATCGGCCGGGCGTTGTTCGGCTGAGGATGTAAAGGACGAAGGCGATGTCACTCGCGCAAGCCGCAAGGGGCCTGCTGCTGAAGGAGTTCGTCGGGGCTATCGGCCTGTCGATGCGCTATTTCTTCAAGCCGAAGGCGACGCTGAACTACCCGTTCGAGAAGGGCCAGCTCTCGCCGCGCTTCCGTGGCGAGCATGCCTTGCGCCGCTATCCGAACGGCGAGGAGCGTTGCATCGCCTGCAAGCTCTGCGAGGCGATCTGCCCGGCGCAGGCCATCACCATCGAGGCCGGCCCGCGCCGCAACGACGGCACGCGCCGCACCACCCGTTACGACATCGACATGACCAAGTGCATCTACTGCGGCTTCTGCCAGGAGGCCTGCCCGGTCGATGCCATCGTCGAGGGGCCGAATTTCGAGTTCGCGACCGAGACCCGCGAGGAGCTGTTCTACGACAAGGACAAGCTGCTCGCGAACGGCGCGCGCTGGGAACGCGAGATCGCGCGCAACATTGCGATGGACGCACCCTATCGGTGATCGACCACCCTTCGGTGCCATCCCGCGGTGATGCCGAAGGACGCGACTGAGGATGCAGACCCGCCGTGCGGTTGTCCCGCCCGGCGGGCCTGATTATAGACGCTCCAAATTGCTCGGGGTCTTTTGAGTCCCTGAGCACGAACCAAACGAGGACCGCGCCGAAAAGGGGCGGGAAGGGCTGGCCGAGATGAATGCCGCAGCGGCTTTCTTCTATCTCTTCGCAGGCATCACCGTGGCATCTGCCTTCATGGTGGTGACCTCGCGCAACCCTGTGCATTCGGTGCTCTATCTGATCCTGGCCTTCGTCAACGCGGCCGGGCTCTTCATGCTGCTCGGCGCCGAGTTCCTCGCGATGCTGCTGGTCGTCGTCTATGTCGGCGCGGTCGCGGTGCTCTTCCTCTTCGTTGTGATGATGCTCGACGTCGATTTCGCCGAGTTCCGCCAGGGCTTCCTGAACTATCTGCCGATCGGCGCGCTGATCGGCTTCATCTTCGCCGTCGAGCTGCTGCTGGTCGTCGGCGCCTGGGTCATCGATCCGCAGATCGTCAAGGCGCCGGTCGCCGCGATCCCGGCCAATATCTCGAACACCGAGGCGCTCGGCCGCGTGCTCTACACCCAGTATGTCTACTACTTCCAGGCGGCCGGCCTCGTGCTGCTCGTCGCCATGATCGGCGCGATCGTGCTGACTTTGCGCGACCGTCCCGGCATCAAGCGCCAGCACGTCCCGACGCAGAACGCCCGCACCAAGGACGCGGCGATGGCGGTCAAGCAGGTGCCCTCGCGCGCCGGCGTTCCCGAGGAGATGGCGTGATGACGATCGGACTGGGCCATTATCTCGCCGTCAGCGCCATCCTGTTCACGCTCGGCGTGCTCGGCATCTTCATCAACCGCAAGAACGTCATCGTCATCCTGATGTCGGTCGAGCTGATCCTGCTCTCGGTCAACCTGAACTTCGTCGCCTTCTCGAGCTTCCTGAACGACATCGTCGGCCAGGTCTTCGCGCTGCTCGTGCTTACGGTGGCGGCGGCTGAGGCCGCGATCGGCCTCGCCATTCTCGTCGTCTACTTCCGCAACCGCGGCACGATCGCGGTGGAAGACATCAACATGATGAAAGGCTGAGCGCGCCCCTGCGCCTGGACCTCACTGCCATGTATCACCTGATCGTCTTCCTCCCGCTCATCGGCTTCCTGATCGCCGGCCTCTTTGGCCGGCTGATCGGCGCGCGCGGCTCCGAGATCGTCACGACCTCGCTGCTGATCGTCTCCGCCCTCCTGTCCTGGGTCGCCTTCGTCCAGGTCGGCTTCGGCTCCGGCACGACCCGCGTGCAGGTCGCGAGCTGGATCTCGTCGGGCCAGCTCCAGGTCGACTGGGCCTTCCGCGTGGACACGCTGACGGCGGTGATGCTGGTCGTGGTCAACACGGTCTCCAGCCTCGTGCACCTCTACTCGATCGGCTACATGCACGAGGATCCGCACCGTCCGCGCTTCTTCGCGTATCTCTCGCTCTTCACATTCGCGATGCTGATGCTGGTGACGTCGGACAACCTCGTCCAGATGTTCTTCGGCTGGGAAGGTGTCGGTCTCGCCTCCTATCTCCTGATCGGCTTCTGGTACCAGAAGCCTTCGGCCAATGCGGCCGCGATGAAGGCCTTCATCGTCAACCGCGTCGGCGATTTCGGCTTCTCGCTCGGCATCTTCCTCGTCTTCGTGCTGTTCGGCTCGGTCGGCTTCGACGCGATCTTCCCGCGCGCCGGCGAGCTGGCGAGCCAGAGCTTCCGCTTCCTCGGCTATGACTGGAACGCGATGACGCTGACCTGCCTGCTGCTCTTCATGGGCGCGATGGGCAAGTCGGCGCAATTCCTGCTGCACACCTGGCTGCCGGACGCGATGGAAGGCCCGACCCCGGTCTCCGCGCTCATCCATGCGGCGACCATGGTCACCGCCGGCGTCTTCATGCTGGCGCGCCTGTCGCCGCTCTTCGAATACGCCCCGGTCGCACTCACGGTCGTCGTCGTCATCGGCGCCACCACCGCCTTCTTCGCGGCGACGGTCGGCCTTGTGCAGAACGACATCAAGCGCGTCATCGCCTATTCGACCTGCTCTCAGCTCGGCTACATGTTCGTCGCGCTCGGCGTCGGCAATTACGGCGCCGGCATCTTCCATCTCTTCACCCACGCCTTCTTCAAGGCGCTGCTCTTCCTGGGCGCCGGCTCGGTCATCCATGCGATGCATCACGAGCAGGACATGCGCCACATGGGCGGCCTGCGGAAGCACATCCCGCTGACCGCTGCCGCGATGACGATCGGTACGCTGGCCCTGACCGGCTTCCCGTTCCTCGCCGGCTATTTCTCGAAGGATGCGATCATCGAGAGCGCCTATGCCGCCCATAGCGCCGCCGCGACGAGCTATGCCTTCCCGCTGCTGGTCATCGCCGCCTGCATGACCTCGTTCTACTCCTGGCGGCTCTATTTCATGACCTTCGAGGGCAAGCCGCGCTGGGGCCATGGACATGACTCGCATGGCCACGGCCATGACGACCACGCGCACGCCGCTCACGGTCACGACGATCACAGCCACGGCCATGGTCATGACCACACGCCGCATGAGAGCCCCTGGGTGATGCTGATCCCGCTCGCCGTGCTCTCGATCGGCGCGGTCGCCGCCGGCTTCGTCTTCAAGGAAGCCTTCATCGGCCACGACTTCGAGAAGTTCTGGAAGGCGGCCCTGTTCATGGGCAAGGAGAACCACATCCTGCACGCCATGCACGAAGTTCCGAAATGGGTCGTCTGGTCGCCTTTCGTGGCGATGGTGATCGGCTTCGTGCTGGCCTATCTGATGTATGTTCGCTGGCCGGAGATCCCGGGCAAGCTGGCGGCCGCCAACCCGGCGCTCTACCAGTTCCTGCTCAACAAGTGGTATTTCGACGAGCTCTACGACTTCCTGTTCGTGCGCCCGTCGAAATGGCTCGGCCGCTTCCTCTGGAAGAAGGGCGATGGTCTGGTCATCGACGGCTTCGGCCCGGATGGCGTCTCGGCCCGCGTGGTCGACGTCACCAATCGGGTGGTCCGGCTGCAAACCGGCTATCTCTATCACTATGCCTTCGCCATGCTGATCGGCGTCGCTGGGCTCGTGACCTGGTATCTCGTGGCGCGCGGGTGAGATGATGTTGGGTTTCGGTATCCTCACCGGTCTTCTGGTCCTGCCGCTGGTCGGCGCTGCCCTGATCCTGGTGCAGCGCGGCGATCAGTCGGCGGTCGATTCCAATGCACGCTGGATCGCTCTGTTCACGACGGTTCTGACCTTCCTGCTCGCCTGCGTCGCCTGGTATCGTTTCGACATCGCCAATCCCGGCTTCCAGCTGGTCGAGACTCACGCTTGGGTCTCTGACGCCATCAAGTTCAAGCTCGGCGTCGACGGCTTCTCCTTCCCGTTCATCGTGCTGACGGCCTTCCTGATGCCGTTCTGCATCGTCGCGTCCTGGACCTCGGTCGAGAAGCGGGTGCGCGAATACATGATCGCGTTCCTGGTGCTGGAAGCGTTGATGATCGGCGTCTTCGCGGCGCTCGACCTCGTGCTGTTCTACCTGTTCTTCGAGGCAGGCCTGATCCCGATGTTCCTGATCATCGGCATCTGGGGCGGCAAGCGGCGCGTCTACGCCTCCTACAAGTTCTTCCTCTACACGCTGCTCGGCTCGGTGCTGATGCTGCTCGCCGTGATGGCGATGTACTGGAACGCCGGCACCACCGACATCCCGACGCTGCTGGCGCACAAGTTCCCGTCGCAGATGCAGACTTGGCTGTGGCTCGCCTTCTTCGCCTCTTTCGCCGTGAAGATGCCGATGTGGCCGGTCCATACCTGGCTGCCCGACGCGCACGTCGAGGCGCCGACGGCGGGCTCCGTCGTCCTGGCGGCGATCCTGCTGAAGATGGGCGGCTACGGCTTCATCCGCTTCTCGATCCCGATGTTCCCGGAAGCCTCGGCGCTGTTCGCCCCGCTGGTCTTCGCCCTCTCGGTCGTCGCCATCGTCTACACCTCGCTGGTGGCGCTGATGCAGGAGGACATGAAGAAGCTGATCGCCTATTCCTCGGTCGCCCATATGGGCTTCGTGACGATGGGCCTCTTCACCCTGACGCCGCAGGGCATCCAGGGCGCGATGTTCCAGATGGTCAGCCACGGGCTGGTCTCGGGCGCGCTCTTCCTCTGCGTCGGCGTGATCTACGACCGCATGCATACCCGCGAGATCGCGGCCTATGGCGGCCTGGTGAACCGGATGCCGGCCTATGCCGTCGTCTTCATGGTCTTCACCATGGCTAATGTCGGCCTGCCCGGCACGGCCGGCTTCGTCGGCGAGTTCCTGACGCTGCTCGGCGCCTTCCGCGCCAATCCCTGGGTGGCCTTCTTCGCGACCTCCGGCGTCATCCTCTCGGCGGCCTATGCGCTCTGGCTCTATCGCCGGGTCGTGTTCGGCGAGCTGGTCAAGCCCGAGCTGAAGGACATCAAGGACCTCAACGTCCGCGAATACGTGACGCTGGTTCCGCTCGTCCTGCTGACGATCTGGTACGGCATCCAGCCGCACACGATCCTCGACGCCTTCGCGGCGCCGACCGAGGCGCTCATCAAGAACTATCAGGCAGCCCTCGCCGTCGCGAAGACGGCGCTGGCGGCCGCGCAGTAAGGTCTCGTCATGGCTCTGCCCGCTCTCGGCCCGGCCCTGCCGGAAATCATCCTCGCCCTCGGCGCCATCGCGATGGTGCTGGTCGGTGCGATCCAGGGCGAGCGCTCGACGCGCCTGCTCGAAGGGCTGGCGCTGGCACTGCTCGCGGTCGCGCTGGTGCTGGTTGTGTCCGGCACCGGCAAGATGCTGACCTTCAATAACGGCTTCATCGTCGACGGCTTCGCCCGCTTCATGAAGGTTCTGACGCTGCTTGGCGCCGGCGCCGCGATCCTGCTCTCGGCCGATACGCTGCGCCGTCAGGGCACGATGCGCTTCGAGTTCCCAATCCTCGTCGTGCTCTCGACCATCGGCATGATGATGATGATCTCGGCCAACGATCTCATCAGCCTCTATGTCGGCCTCGAATTGCAGTCGCTGGCGCTCTACGTCATCGCCGCTTTCGACCGCGACAACGCCAAGTCTACCGAAGCCGGCCTGAAGTATTTCGTGCTCGGCGCGCTCTCCTCCGGCATGCTGCTCTATGGCGGTTCGCTGGTCTATGGTTTCACCGGCACCATCACCTTCCCGGGCATCGCGGCTGCCACGGCCGGCGGCCATGCCGGCATCGGCCTGATCTTCGGCATCGTCTTCATCGCGGCCGGCGTCGCCTTCAAGATCTCGGCTGTGCCGTTCCACATGTGGACGCCGGACGTCTATGAGGGCGCTCCGACCCCGGTCGCCGCCTTCTTCGCCTCGGCGCCCAAGATGGCCGCCATGGCGATGGTGATCCGCGTTTTCATCGGCGCCTTCCCGGGCGCGATCCATGACTGGCGCCAGATCATCGTCTTCATCTCGATCGCCTCGATGGGCCTTGGCGCCTTCGCCGCGATCGGCCAGCGCAACATCAAGCGCCTGCTCGCCTATTCCTCGATCGCCAACATGGGTTATGCGCTGGTCGGTCTTGCCGCCGGCACGGCCGAGGGCGTGCAGGGCGTGATGACCTATATGGCGATCTATCTCGCCACGACGCTCGCCGCCTTCGCCTGCGTGCTGATGATGCGCCGCGACGGCAAGCTGGTCGAGGACATCTCGGAGCTCGCCGGCCTGTCCCGCACCAATGGCTGGATGGCCTTCGCGATGGCGATGATGATGTTCTCGCTCGCCGGCATCCCGCCGCTCGCCGGCTTCTGGGCCAAGTGGTACGTCTTCCTCGCCGCGATCAACGCCAAGCTCTATATGCTCGCGGTCATCGGCGTGCTGACCAGCGTCGTCGGCGCCTACTACTACCTCCGCCTCGTTAAGGTGATGTATTTCGACGAGCCGAAGCCCGCCTTCGAACCGTCGGATCTCGGCGTTCGCGCGGTGCTGCTGGTCTCGGCGGTCTTCGTCCTGGTGCTCTCGCTGGTGCCGGCGCCGCTGTTCGACTCGGCGGCCGCTGCGGCGAAGTCGCTGTTCTGAGCTGACGACGCGTGCTCGGTGAGGCCGCCCGCGCCGCGGGCTATCGTCTGATCATCCGCGACGAGGTCGGCTCCACCATGGAGGAGGCCCGGCGCGCGCTCGATCAGGGCGAACCGGGCAAGCTCTGGATCGTCGCCCGCAGCCAGAACGCCGGCCGTGGTCGGCATGGCCGGCAATGGGGCTCGCCGCCCGGCAATCTCTACGCCAGCCTGCTTCTGACCGAGCCGTGCGAGCCCGCGCTGGCGCCGCAGCTCGGCTTCGTCGTGGGGCTAGCCCTGCACGATGCCGCCGCGAAGCTGCTCGGCCCGGCCGCATCCGGCCTCCGGCTGAAATGGCCGAACGACCTGCTGCTGGACCGCGCCAAGACCTCCGGCCTGCTGCTGGAGGGCGAGAGCCGGGCAGGGCGCTTCAACGTCATCGTCGGCTGCGGCGTCAACATCGCCTCCTGCCCCTCGGACACGCCCTATCCTGCGACCTTCCTCAAGGCGGCTGCGCCGCAGGCCAATGTCGAGGCCATGCTGACGGGCCTGAGCGACGCCTTCGCCCAGCGCTTCGCCATCTGGTCGCAACCCGGCGGCTTCGGTCCCATCCGCGCCGCCTGGCTGGAGCGTGCCGCCTTCCTCGGCGAGACCATCACCATCCGCCTGCCCGAAGGACCGCTCGCCGGCATCTTCATCGGCCTCGACCCGACCGGGCGCCTCGAACTCGAAACCGCAGCGGGCCGCCGCATCATCGATGCCGGTGACCTCTTCTTCAGCCCGCCTGCTTGATTACGCAGTCCTGCTCGACCTCGGTCGATCTGGAGACGGTTTCGCGGGCGTGCTAGGGCTCCTTGCCATCACGCGGCATTAGATCAAGCCATTGCCAGAATCAGGATTGCCAGTGACCCGCTCCAGCGACCAGCTCGTCTTCGTTCCCCTCGGCGGCCTCGGCGAGATCGGCATGAATGCCGCTCTCTACGGCTTCGGGCCCGAGGGACGACGAAAGTGGATTCTGGTCGATTGCGGCTTGTCCTTCGCCGGGCCGGAGGCGCCGGGCGTCGATATCGTCCTGCCCGACCTGCGCTACATCATCGAGGAACGGGCGAATCTGCTGGGTATCGTCATCACCCACGCTCATGAGGATCATATCGGCGCGCTTGCCGCGCTCTGGCCCTCGCTACGCGCGCCGGTCTATTGCACGCGGTTCGCCGCCGGCCTGCTCGCGACGCGCCGCCTCTCCGAGCCCGGAGCGCCGAGTGTCGAGCTCAATGTCGTACCGCAGGGCGGGGCGATCACGCTCGGGCCTTTCGACATCGAATTCGTGCCCGTGGCGCATTCGATCCCGGAATCGAACGCGCTCGCGATCCGCACGCCGGCCGGCCTCGTCGTCCATACCGGTGACTGGAAGATCGATCCGACCCCGCGCGTCGGTCTGCCCACCGACGAGAAGCGCCTGCGCGAGCTCGGCGACGAGGGCGTGCTGGCGCTGGTCTGCGATTCCACCAACGTCATGCGCGACGGTACCAGCCCGAGCGAGGCGGATGTTGCCGCCAAGCTGAAGGAACTGGTCGCCTCGGCGCCCGGCCGCGTCGCGGTCACCACCTTCGCTTCGAACGTCGCGCGCCTGCGCGCCGTCGCGGAAGCCGCGCTGGCGAACGAGCGCGAGGTCGTGGTTGTCGGCCGTGCCATGGACCGCGTCATCGATGTCGCGCGCGAATGCGGCTATCTCGATGGCATCCCCGGTTTCCGTGCGGTCGATGCCTATGGCTACCTGCCACGCGACAAGGTCGTGGCGCTGGTCACCGGCAGCCAGGGCGAGCCGCGCGCCGCGCTCTCGCGCATCGCCTCCGACGACCATCCCGAGATCGCGCTCTCGCCGGGCGACCGCGTGATCTTCTCGTCGCGCACCATCCCCGGCAACGAGAAGTCGGTCGGCAACATCCTGAACGCGCTTGCCCGCGACAAGATCGAGATCATCACCGACCGGACCCATCTGGTCCATGTCTCCGGTCATCCGCGCCGCGAGGAGATGGCCCGGCTCTATGGCTGGCTGAAGCCGCAGATCGCGATCCCCGCCCATGGCGAGGACCTGCATCTGTCCGAGCATGAAACCTTCGCCCGCAGCCTCGGCGTGAAGCATGTCCTGCGTGCCGGCAATGGCGACGTGGTCGCGATTTCGGCCGAGGGCGCCCGCAAGGTCGACGAAGCCCCGCATGGGCGGCTCTATCAGGACGGCTCGCTACTGGTGAACGCGCTCGAGAAGACGATTCAGGAGCGCCGTCGCCTGTCCTTCGCCGGCATCGTCTCGATCGCGGTCGCCATCGACGAGAAGGGCGGCATCGCCGGGGAGCCGGAGATCGCCGTGCTCGGCCTGCCGCCGCGCACCCTCGGCGGCATCGATTTCGACGAGTTCGTCGCCGATACGGTCAGCGACCTGCTCGACAATATCCCCAAAGCCCGCCGCCGCGATCCCGAGGCCCTGCGCAACGCGCTGGAGCGCGGCGTGCGCAGCGCGGTCAACGAGGAGTGGGGCAAGAAGCCGCTGGTGCATGCGCTGGTGGTCGAGGTGTAGAACGGCCATACGGCCACGCCGGAGGGGATGAAGATGATCGGACGCCTGAATCACGTCGCCATAGCGGTGAAGGACCTCGAAGCCTCGACGGCGCTCTATCGCGATACGCTGGGCGCGCGCGTGTCGCAGCCGCAGGCCGAGCCGGAGCACGGCGTCACGGTCGTCTTCGTCGAATTGCCCAACACCAAGATCGAGTTGCTGGAGCCGCTCGGCGCTGACTCGCCGATCGCCAAGTTCCTCGAGCGCAATGCCGATGGCGGCATCCATCACATCTGCTACGAGGTCGACGACATCCTCGCGGCGCGTGACCGCCTGAAGGCGCAAGGAGCGCGCGTGCTCGGCTCCGGCGAGCCGCGCATCGGCGCCCATGGCAAGCCGGTGCTGTTCCTGCACCCCAAGGATTTCCTGGGCACGCTGGTCGAGCTCGAACAGGCCTGACGACGATGACCGACTTCGCTTCAACCGAGATCGCTTTCCTGGGTCAGCCGGAAGCGGGCTCGCCGCGCCCCTTCAGCGCCGCGACCGTCGCGGGCGGGCTCGTCTTCGTCTCCGGCCATTCGGCGCCGCATGACCCGGCGCGCGGCATCCATCGCGGCCAGACTCCGGCCGAGGAGGTCCGCAACGCGCTCGGCCACATTGCGAAGATCCTCGCGGAAGCCGGAAGTTCGCTCGACCGCGTCGTCCAGATGACGATGCTGATCACTGATCCGGCCGATTACGTCGCTTGCAACGCCGAATACGTGAAGCATTTCCCGGGCGGCCTGCCGGCTCGCCATACCGCGCGCTTCGGCGTACCGACCGAGGCGAAGGTCGCCTTCTCCTGCATCGCGCTTGCGGGGAAGGCGGCATGAACGTCGTCGGCGGCCTCGCCCTTTATTTCGTGATCTGGTGGATCACGCTCTTCGCGGTGCTGCCTTTCGGCGTCCGCAGCCAGGAGGAAGCGGGCGAGGTCGTGGCCGGAACCGAGCCCGGCGCACCGGTGCTGCCGGGCCTGTTGAAGAAGGCCGTCATCACCTCGCTGATCGCGGCGGTGATCTTCGCCGGCGTCTGGTATGTCTGGGTGACCTACGACATCTGAAGATGGGCGCGTCCGCTCAAGGTATCGCCCAAGAAAAAAGGCAAGGCCGATGCCTTGCCTTTGGTAGTCCGCTTTTTACCGCTGCACCGGCGCACGTCTCAGAAAGCGTGCGACTCATTTGCAAGGCGGGCGTTTGTTCCTCCCAAGACCTGGTCCGCAGCGCTTCGACCCGCAAAGCGCTCCCAGCGCCGGAAGGATTAGCCGATTGTGACGGCGCTGTCATCAGTTTAGGCAGCGTCAGCCTGGAATTTTTGCAAGATTAGTCTCCATTGCACTTGTGCAGTGCAGCAAGGGCAGGTGGCTGATCGCGGAGATGCCTTGTTCCGGTCAAAGGATGGGGCTATCGACCGGAATCCGCCGGGCTCACTGGCGGCCATGGAGATATTCATGCTGCGCAGCTCGCTCGCCGCCCTTGCCGTCGTCGCCTCGTTCGGTTTCGCCCAGGCGCAGACGCCGAAGCCCGATCCGGAGAACACCGTCGTCCTCGAGACCAAGGACGGGCCGGTGACGATCCGCCTGCGGCCGGACCTCGCGCCGAAACATGTCCAGCAGATCAAGACGCTGGTGAAGCGCGGCTTCTATGACGGCATCGTCTTCCACCGCGTCATCGACGGCTTCATGGCCCAGACCGGCGACCCGACCGGCACCGGCACCGGCAAGTCCGACCTGCCTAACCTGCCCGCCGAGTTCACCCCGACGCCCTATAAGGTCGGCTCGCTCGGCATGGCCCGCTCGTCCTCGCCGGATTCGGCCAATTCGCAGTTCTTCATCTGCTACGAGGGCTGCGGCTCGCTGACCGGCCAGTACACGCTCTTCGGCGAGGTCGTCTCGGGCATGGACGCCGTGCGCAAGATCAAGAAGGGCTCCAGCGCCAATAACGGCCAGGTCAGCGGCCCCGACAAGATCGTCCGCATGCGGATGCAGGCCGACGCCAAGTAAGCCGGCGCGATCGCGCGCAGGGCGAGCCGGGGAGGGTACGGCGATGGTTCGGACGGCCCTGATCGGGATCGCCTTGGTGCTCGGCCTGAGCGGAGCACACGCGCAGGATACGCGCGATCTCGGCCTGCCGCCGCCTTCTGGCTCGCAAAATCCGGTTCTGCCGCCGCCTTCGGGCTCGCAGAACCCGATCCTGCCGCCGCAGAGCGGCCAGCGCTACAATCCGGGAATCGGCGGCCCGTTCAGCGGCAATGACGTTCCGGGCCTGGACCAGCGCCGGCTCAATCAACCGCGCGTCCTGCAGGGCGGCGGCGAGATCGGCCTGATCGGTCAAGTCACGCCTGACGAACCGCAGGATGGTACCGAAATCGTCGACCGGCTCGACCAGGTCGCCCCGGCGCTCCGGCGTTGCTGGAACCCGCCGCCATTGCCCGGTGAGTTGACGGGCGCGATGGTGTCGCTCCGCTTCAGCCTCCGGCGGGACGGCAGCCTCTTCGGCCAGCCGCGCGTCACCTGGGAAACGAAGCGCGGCGATGCCGAATTCCAGCAGCGCTTCAGCGACTCCGCCGTCGCCGCGATCCGCTCCTGCACGCCGATGAGGTTGTCGGCGGGCCTCGGAGCGAGTATCGCGGGGCGACCCTTCACCATACGGTTCCACGGCCGCACGCGGCTCAACGAAAGGCAGACCTGATGTCCCTCGATCCCGAGAACACCATCGTCATGGAAACCACCAAGGGCAAGGTGGTGATCAAGCTGCGTCCCGACCTTGCGCCGGGCCATGTCGAGCGCATCAAGCTGCTCGCCCGCGAGGGCTTCTATGACGGCATCGTCTTCCACCGCGTCATCGACGGCTTCATGGCCCAGGTCGGCTGCCCGCACGGCACCGGCACCGGCGGTTCGAGCTATCCGGACCTGAAGCAGGAGTTCAACGCCGAGCCGCATGTCCGCGGCATCTGCTCGATGGCCCGCGCTCAGAACCCGAACTCGGCCAACAGCCAGTTCTTCATCGTGTTCGACGATGCCCGCTTCCTCGACAAGCAGTACACCGTCTGGGGCGAGGTCGTCGAAGGCATGGACAATGTCGACAAGATCAAGCGCGGCGAGCCGGTGCGCGATCCCGACTCGATCGTCTCGATGAAGGTGATGGCCGACGCGACCTGATCTTCGATAGTTTGAGGCGAGCCCTCATCCCGGGACGCGAGCGACGCTCGCAACCCATGGGGTGAGGGCTCGTTTCGTTTGACGAGAAGGACGCTGCGGTCGTGAATGTCGATCTCTTCGATTTCGACCTGCCCGAGGATCGTATCGCGCTGCGGCCCGCCAGCCCGCGCGATGCGGCGCGGTTGCTCGTCGTGCGCCCCGATGCGCCCGAGCCGCTGGAGGATCGCGGCATCCGCGATCTCGTCTCGCTGCTTCAGCCCGGCGACGCGCTCGTCCTCAACGACACGCGCGTCATCCCGTCCCGCCTGCGCGGGCGGCGCTATCGCGGCGCGGATTCGGCTCGCATCGAGATCATGCTGCACAAGCGCGAAAGCGAGGATCGCTGGCTCGCCTTCGCCCGGCCGGCCAAGAAGCTGGCGCTTGGCGAGCGCGTGGTTTTCGATTCGGACGCCGCCAGCAATGCCTGCGAGCTCGGCCGCCTGCAGGCCGAGGTCATCCACAAGGGCGAGGGCGGCGAGGTCGAACTCCAGTTCAGCCTGACCGGCGCCTATCTCGACGAGGCGATCGCGCGGCTCGGCGAATTGCCGCTGCCGCCCTATATCGCCGGTAAGCGCCCCACCGACAGTGCCGACACGGCCGACTACCAGACCAATTTCGCCCGCAACGACGGCGCCGTCGCGGCCCCGACCGCGGGCTTGCATTTCACGCCGGAGCTGCTGGCGGCATTGGACGCGCGCGGCGTCAGCCGGCACTTCGTCACGCTCCATGTCGGCGCCGGCACCTTCCTGCCGGTGAAGGCTGATGATACCGACGACCATCGCATGCATGCCGAGTGGGGCACGGTGTCGTCCGAGACGGCTGCGGCGCTGAACGCCGTCAAGGCGAAGGGCGGGCGCATCGTCTGCGTCGGCACGACCTCGTTGCGCCTGATCGAGAGCGCGGCGGTCGAGGACGGCACGATCCGGCCCTTCTCCGGCGACACCGCGATCTTCATCACGCCGGGCTATCGCTTCCGCGCGGTCGATCTGCTGATGACGAATTTCCATCTGCCGCGCTCGACGCTGTTCATGCTCGTCTCCGCCTTCTGCGGTCTCGACATGATGAAACGGGTCTATGCCCATGCGATCGCAGCGAATTACCGCTTTTATTCCTATGGCGACGGCAGCTTGCTGTTTCGGGCGGCCCCAGCGAAGGCCTGAGATGCCGATCCGGCTCGCATTCCCGGTCTGAAAATGCTACCGGGCTCCCAACAGGGATTTTGACAGTCAAATGGCCGATATTTTTCGCGAGATCGATGAGGAAGTCCGCCGCGACAAAGCCGCGGAGCTCTGGAAGAAATATGGCTGGGTCGTCACCAGCCTCGCCGTGCTGGCAGTGCTCGCCGTCGCCGGCTGGCAGTTCTGGCTGCATCGCGAGAATCAGGCCTCGCAGGCCGTCGGCGCGCGCCTCGAAGCGGCACTGAAATCCTCGCGCGATGGCGACGCCACCCAGGCCGAGACCATCCTGAAGGAGCTCTCGACCACGGCGCCGGCCGGCTATCGCCTGATCGCCCGCTTCCGCCTCGCCGCCGAGACGGCCAAGCGCGATCCGGCCGCCGGCGTCGCCGCCTTCGATGCGCTCGCAAACGACGCCTCGCTCGACCAGACCTCCCGCGACCTTGCCAAGCTGCGCGCCGGCATCATGCGCGTCGATCTCGCGCCCTATCCGGAGGTCAAGGCGGCGCTGGAGCCGCTTGCGACCGCGCAGGGCGTCTGGCGCCACACGGCGCGCGAATTCCTCGGCATCGCCGCGCTCAAGGCCAATCTCTTCGAGGACGCCGGGCGCTGGTTCGATGCCGCGATCACCGATCCGCAGGCGCCGCAGGCCCTGCGCCAGCGCGTCGAGCTTTATCTCGCTTTGGTCCGTGGCGGCCCCGTCACGGTGAAGAACTGAACCGGAGCCTCGCTCCAACGGCGCCGCCGCCCCGGCTCCTCGCTTCGGCGAACCGGAGCGACGGCGAAAATGTGTGAAATCTGATGACAGCCATCGTCGCCCTGATCGGGCGCCCCAATGTCGGCAAGTCGACGCTGTTCAACCGGCTGGTTGGCAAGAAGCTCGCGCTTGTCGATGACCGGCCGGGTGTTACGCGCGACCGTCGCGAGGGCGACGCCACCCTCGGCCATCTCCGCTTCAAGGTGATCGACACCGCCGGCCTCGAGGAGGCCGACAAGGATTCGCTCGCCGGCCGGATGCGCGCCCAGACCGAGACCGCGATCGCGCAGGCCGATGTCGTGCTCTTCATGATCGACGCGCGCCTCGGCATCACGCCGATGGACCAGCCTTTCGCCGATCTGGTGCGCCGTTCCGGCAAGCCGGTGATCCTGCTCGCCAACAAGGCCGAGGGGAAGAAGGGCACTGACGGCATCATCGAGTCCTACGGCCTCGGCCTGGGCGACCCCGTGCCGTTCTCGGCCGAGCATGGCGAGGGCACCTCGGATCTGCTCGAGGCGCTGATGCCTTATATCCCCGATGAATCCGAGGATGACGAGGACGAGGACGAGGAAGCGGCCTGGGCCGATGTTCCCGCCGCCGATTCGGACGACGAGGAGGAGATCGATCCCGATCGTCCCCTGCGCGTGACCATCATCGGCCGCCCCAACGCCGGCAAGTCGACGCTGGTCAACCGCATGATCGGCGAGGAGCGCATGCTGACCGGCCCCGAGGCCGGCATCACCCGCGACACCATCTCGGTCGATTGGGAATGGCGCGGCCGCAAGGTCAAGCTCTTCGACACCGCCGGCATGCGCAAGCGCGCCCGCATCGAGGAGAAACTGGAGAAGCTCTCCGTCGCCGATTCGCTGCGCGCGATCCGCTTCGCCGAGGTCGTGGTCGTGCTGCTCGATGCGACGATCCCCTTCGAGAAGCAGGACCTGACGCTGGTCGACCTGACCGAGCGCGAGGGCCGGGCGGTCGTGATCGGCCTTAATAAATGGGACCTCGTCGCCGACAAGCAGGGCCTGCTGGCCGAGCTCAAGGAAAAGGCCAACCATCTGCTGGCGCAGGTGCGCGGCGTGCCGATCATCCCGCTCTCCGGCCTCGCCGGCGAAGGCATCGACAAGCTGATGCAGGGCGTGTTCTCGGCCTATGGCGTCTGGAACCGTCGCGTCTCGACCGCGCGCATCAATCGCTGGCTCGAAGGCGTGCTCTCGGCGCATCCGCCCCCAGCGGTCGCCGGGCGCCGCATCAAGATCCGCTACATGACGCAGGCCAAGGCGCGCCCGCCGACCTTCGCGCTGTTTGGCAACCAGCTCGATCATCTGCCGGTGTCCTACACGCGCTATCTGGTCAATAATCTCCGGGATGCTTTCGAGCTTCCGGGCACACCGATCCGCCTGCATCGCCGCGGCGGCGCCAATCCCTATGACAAGGAGCGCAAGGGCTGATGAAGGTCGCGGTCGTCGGCGCCGGTATCGCCGGGCTTTCCACCGCCTGGTCGCTGAACAGGCGCGGGCATGAGGTGACGCTCTATGAGCAGGCGCCGCAGATCCCCAATCCCTATGCGGCTTCCGGCGACCAGCACCGCATCATCCGCCGCGCCTATGGCGGCGCCGACGGCTATGCCCGTACCATCACCGAGGCCTTCGAGGCCTGGGGCGAGCTCTGGGCCGATCTCGGCAGGCAGCACTACGCGCCCTGCGGCGTGCTCGGCATCTCGCAGGTCGAAGGCGACGAGGGCGAGGAATACCGCGAGGGCCTCGACCGCATGGCCTCGCCCTACGAGCTCTACGACGCGGCCGAGACCGCCCGGCGCTATCCCTTCATCGACCCTGCCACGATCCGCTACGCCTATCTCAGCCCCGAGGGCGGGGCGCTGTTCCCGGCCCGCATCGCCGCCGACATGGTCCGCCTGCTGCGCGAGCGCGGCGTCACCCTGCGTGAAGGGGCGACGGTCACCGCGATCGATCCCGAGAGCGGCCGGATCGGTTTGGCCGATGGCGAGGCCGCGAGCTTCGATCGTATCGTCGTCAGTTCCGGCGCCTGGGTGCTGAAGCTCCTGCCGGAGCTTGCGGACGTCCTGACGACCTATCGCACGGCCGTTGCCTATCTCACCCCGCCCGATGACCTGAAGGCCGCCTGGGAGGCTGCCCCGGTCATCGTCGATGTCGGCGGCACGGTCGATGGCTATGTCTTGCCGCCGGTCGACGGCACCGGCCTCAAGGTCGGCGCCGGCATCCACAAGCGACAACGCCAGCCCGACGAGGAGCGCGAGCCGCGGGCGGGCGAGGGCGAGCAGATTCGCGACTATTTCGCGCCGCCTTTCGCGCGCATCGGCGAGTATCGCATCGAACGCGTCGTCACCTGCGCCTACACCTTCACGGCGGACCGCAAGTTCCTGTCGCGGCAGATCGGCCGCGTGACGGCGGTTTCGGCCTGCTCCGGCCATGGTTACAAGTTCGGCGCGGCGGTTGGCCGGCGCGTCGCGGCTGCGGTCGAGAGCGGCGATCAGGCCGGCTTGCTGCGCTGGCTGCGCGCTGAGTAGCGATTGCGGGCGCGCGCATGCTCGAAACCGTTAGCGCGCTCTTCGTCGATGCCGATCAGAGGGTTCTGCTCGGCCTGCGCGCCGTCTGGAAGCGGGCCTGGCCCGGCCATTGGGACGCGATCGGCGGCCGGGTCGAGCCCGGCGAGGCGCTGGAACAGGCCCTGCTGCGGGAATGCCGCGAAGAGATCGGGCTGGTGCCGACGCGCTATGAACTGGTGCTCTCGGAAGCCGAGCGCTTCCCGGAACGCTATGGCGCCGCGCTCCACCACATCTATGTCGTCAGCGCCTGGGAAGGCGGAGCGGCCATCAATCTCGTCGACGAACACGACGAGATTCGCTGGTTCGGCCTGGACGAGATGGCGGCCCTGCCGAACCTCACCATTCCCGATCTGGTCACGCTGGTGCAGGCTGCGCTGGCGCGCGGATGAGCGGCCTCAGACCGGCAATTGCGGTGTGAGGACCTTGCCCTGCGGAAAGTCGAAGATCTTGCCGCTCTCGCTCCAGTCCGGCGACGCGAGCTTCACCAGATGCGGCGCCAGCTCCTCCGGCGTCTTCAGCGTCTGCGGATCCTCGCCCGGCATCGCCTCGGCCCGCATCTTGGTGCGCAGCGGCCCCGGATTGACCAGCATGAGCTTGACCGGCGTCGTCGCCGTCTCGGCCGCATAGGTGCGTCCCAGCGCCTCCACGGCAGCTTTGGAGACCGAGTAGGGTCCCCAATAGGCCGTGCACTTATGCGCGGCGCCCGAGGTCATCAGCAGGACGCGGCCGGCATCGGACGCGCGCAGCGCCGGGTCTAGCGCCTTGAGCAGGCGCCAGTTGGCGGTGACGTTGATGTCGAGGACCCGGGCCCAGTCCTTCTCGGTGACATGGTCGAGCGGGCTCAGCGAGCCGAGCACGCCGGCATTGGCGAGCAGGATGTCGAGCTTGCCCCAGCGCTCCGTCACGGCATGGCCTAGCTTCTCCAGCCCGCCGGCATCCGCCAGGTCGAGCGGGACGAGGGTGGCGCTGCCGCCGATCGCGACGATCTCGTCGTCGAGCTCCTCAAGGGCTCCGGCTGTGCGGGCGAGCGCGATGACATGCGCGCCGGCCTCAGTGAAGGCCAGCGCCGCAGCACGGCCGATACCGCGCGACGCGCCAGTGACGAGCGCGACGCGTCCCGCGAGAGGCTTGGTCATCTGAAAAGCTCCGCTGGATCAGCCGGCTTCGGCCAGCAGCGAGATCTGCTGCTTGGCGCTCTCGCCGACCATGTCGGTCAGCGAGGTCGGGTAGTCGCCGGTGAAGCAGTGGTCGGTGAATTGCGGCCGGGCCGGGTCGCGGCGCTCATGACCCATGGCGCGGTAGAGGCCGTCCACCGAGATGAAGGCCAGCGAATCCGCGCCGACGAACTGGCGCATCTCTTCCAGCGAATGGGTCGCGGCGAGCAGCTTCTCCCGGTCGGGCGTATCGATGCCGTAATAGTCGGGATGGGTGATCGGCGGCGACGAGATACGGAAATGCACTTCCTTGGCGCCTGCCTCGCGCATCATCTTCACGATCTTGAACGAGGTCGTGCCGCGCACGATCGAATCGTCGACGAGCACGACGCGCTTGCCCTCGACCACCGAGCGGTTGGCCGAGTGCTTCAGCTTGACGCCGAGCTCGCGGACCTTCTGCGTCGGCTCGATGAAGGTGCGGCCGACATAGTGGTTGCGGATGATGCCGAGCTCGAACGGGATGCCGCTGGCCTGGGCATAGCCCAGCGCCGCCGGCACGCCGGAATCCGGCACGGGCACGATGACATCCGCATCGGCCGGGGATTCCTGCGCCAGCACCGCGCCCATCGCCTTGCGACGCTCGTAGATGCTGCGGCCCTTCACGATGGAATCGGGGCGGGCGAAATAGATATACTCGAAGATGCAGGGACGTTCCGGCACAGGCGGGAAGGGCTTGTGGCTCTCGATCCCGGCTTCCGAGATGATCACGACCTCGCCGTTTTCGATCTCGCGGACGAACTTGGCGCCGATGATATCGAGCGCGCAGGTCTCCGAGGTCAGGATCGGGCAGCCATCGAGCTCGCCGAGGACGAGCGGACGGATGCCGAGCGGATCGCGGGCGCCGATCAGCTTCTTGTTGGTGATGCCGACGAAGGCATAGGCACCCTCGATCTGGCGGATCGCCTCGACGAAGCGGTCGACGAAGTTCTGCTTGCGGCTGCGCGCGACGAGATGCAGCAGCACCTCGGTGTCGGAGGTCGACTGGTAGATCGCGCCGTCGCGGACGAGGTTGCGGCGCAGCGTCAGCCCGTTGGTCAGGTTGCCGTTATGCGCGACAGCGAAGCCGCCGCCATGCAGTTCGGCGAAGAGCGGCTGGACGTTGCGCAGGATCGTCTCGCCGGTGGTCGAATAGCGGACATGGCCGATCGACTGCTTGCCCTTGAGCTTGTCGATGACGCTCGCTTCCGAGAAGGCGTCGCCGACCAGGCCGAGGCGGCGCTCCGAATGGAAGCGCTTGCCGTCGAAGGAGACGATGCCGGCCGCCTCCTGGCCGCGATGCTGCAGGGCATGCAGGCCGAGCGCGGTCAGCGCTGCGGCATCGGCATGGCCATAGATGCCGAAGACGCCGCATTCCTCCCGCAGCCTGTCGGCATTGGGGTCGAAGGCGTCGTCACGTCCGGTTTGCGAGATCATGTCGCGCTCCACACAGGGGGCTTGAGCTGTCGTTCTACGCGCTAATTAGGGACGGGCTGGGGCAGGTGCAACCGGTGCCGGCGTCGCGGGGCTGCGCGGCTCCTCTGCCGGAGCCTCCGGCGCGGTATCACCGGCCGGCTTCTTCAGCAGGTTCTTGATGAAATCGGCGTTCACATCCTGCGGCAGCATGGCGATCAGCGAGCGGCCGGTTTCCTCCAGCATCGGCTTGGCCTTGGCATCCTTGGCCCAGACCGGCAGCTTCTCGCTACCGACCAGCGCCGTGAAGAACAGGTAGCCGATCACCGCCAGCAGCAGGCCGCGCGCGGCGCCGAAGACGAAGCCGAGCGTGCGGTCGAGCGCGCCGATCCGCGAATCCAGCACGAAATCGGAAATCCGGGCCGTGATCAGCGAGACGACGATCAGCGTGCCCAGGAACAGGGCCGCAATCGCGGCGACCAGCGCGATCGTGTCCTGCGCCGAGCTTGCCGGGATGTACTGCTTGATGAAGGGCACGAGCTGCGGGTGGAACACCCAGGCCACGGCCGCGGCGGCGACCCAAGAGGCGATCGCCAGCACTTCGCGCGTGAAGCCGCGCACGGCTGCGAGCAAAGCCGAGATCAGAACCACGCCGATGACGACGAGATCGAGAATGGTGACAGGCATTGGGAGGGCCGCTTTGCTGTGGTCAGGTGCCGACCGGCCGGAGGCAGGGCGGCCGTTTCGGCTTTGCTATACGCGTTCCCGGCCTCTGCGTCACCCTTCCGGCGTTGTCATTTCACATCTCTGCGAGGTGCTCGTGCCGCGATATCCGCAACGAGTTCCGTGACATGGCCGAAACGCCGCAGGTTGAGCCCGTTGCCGTCGCCGTGATCGGCGCCGCCGGCCGGCATCAGCGCCGCCTCGAAGCCGAGCTTGGCGGCTTCCCGGAGCCGCGCCGCCGCGACCGCGACCGGCCGAATCGCGCCGGAGAGCGCGATCTCGCCGAAATAGACCGCTTCCTGCGGCAAGGTCGCGCCGCTCAGCGAGGAAACCAGCGCGGCAGCGACCGCGACATCGGCGGCCGGCTCGTTGACGCGAAGGCCCCCGGCGACGTTGAGATAGACGTCTTGCTGGCCGAGCCTCAGGCCCCCATGCGTCTCCAGCACGGCCAGCACCATGGCGAGCCGGCTGTTCTCCCAGCCGACGACGGCACGACGCGGGGTGCCGAGCGCCGTCGGCGCGACCAGCGCCTGGATTTCGACGAGGACCGGCCGGGTGCCTTCCATGCCCGCGAAGACGGCCGCGCCCGGAGCCGGCTGGTCGCGGCCGGCGAGGAACAACGCCGAAGGGTTGGTGACCTCCGAGAGGCCCTTGCCGGTCATCTCGAACACGCCGATTTCGTCGGTTGCACCGAAACGGTTCTTCTGCCCGCGCAGGATGCGGAACGAGTGCGCGCCTTCGCCTTCGAAGGACAGCACGGCATCGACCATGTGCTCGACCACGCGCGGGCCGGCGATCTGCCCGTCCTTGGTGACATGGCCGACCAGGATCAGGCAGACGCCTGATGTCTTGGCATAGCGGATCAGCGCTTGGGCCGAGCCGCGCACCTGCGTCACCGTGCCCGGCGCGCTCTCGACCTCGCCGGACCACATCGTCTGGATCGAATCGATCACCACCAGGGCAGGGCGCTCGCCCTGGCCCAGCGTCGCGACGATATCCTCGACATTGGTCTCGGCCGCGAGATCGACCGGCGCATCGGCCAGCCCCATCCGCTCGGCCCGGAGCCGCACTTGGCCGGTCGATTCCTCGCCCGAGACATAGACGACGCGGCGACCGCCCATCGCCAGCGCGGCGCAGGCCTGCATCAGGAGCGTCGACTTGCCGATACCGGGATCGCCGCCGATTAGCAGCACCGAGCCCGGCACGAAGCCGCCGCCGGTGACACGGTCCAGTTCCCCGATGCCGGAGACGATGCGCGGGGCATCCTGCGTCTCGCCCTTCAGCGTTTCCAGCGCGAAGACACGGCCGCGCGGGCGTCCGCCGGAAGAGGGCCGGCCGCCGCCGGGAACGGGTGCCGCCTGCGCATCCTCGACCAGCGAGGACCATGTTCCGCAGGCATCGCACTTGCCCTGCCAGCGATGATAGACTGCGCCACAGGCTTGGCAGTGATAGGTCGGACCGCGCTTGGCCATCAGCCGCCGATATACCGTCGGTGATAGCGGCGGCCGAGGCTTGTCAGAATCTCGTAGCCGATCGTCTTGGCGCCACCGCCGACCGTCTCAAGGTCGAGCGGGCCGCCGATGAGCGTGACGCTCCCACCGCGCTTGGCGGCATCGGCTGGCGCATCGGTCACGTCGATGATGATCAGGTCCATCGAGACCGTGCCGACGAAGGGGCAGGCGACCCCACCGATCAGCACCGAGCCACCGGTCGATGTATCGGTCCAGCTGCCGTTGCGCGGATAGCCGTCGGCATAGCCGAGGCAGATCGTCGCGAGCTTGCGCTTGCCCTTGGCGGTCCAGCGCCCGTTATAGCCGACCTGCGTGCCATCCTCGACCTCGCGAGTCTGGATGATCGTCGCTTCCAGCCTCACGACCGGCTTCATCGGGTTCGGCTGGCCGGGCGTCGGATTGCCGCCATAGAGCGCATAGCCCGGCCGGGTGAGCTGGTAGGACGGGCAGTCCTTCAGGAAATGGCCGGAGGAGTTCTTGAGCGACGCGGGCACCTCGGGCAGCGCCGCCGCAATCTCGGCAAAGGCTGCGATCTGGCGGGCATTGGCCGGATCGGTCTCGTCCTCGGACGAAGCGAAATGGCTCATCACCAGCCCGATTCCCGCCGCCGAGATCACGCCCGAGCGCTCGCGAGCGAGGTTGAGGCCTTCGCCGGGCCAGAGGCCGAGCCGGTTCATCGCCGTGTCGACATGCAGCGCCGCGGGCCGAACCTGCGCGCCGGTCTGCCGGAACGAGGCCCATTCCAGCAATTCCTCATGCGAACCCAGCACCGGCGACAGGCCATGCGCGGCAAAGGTCTCGGCGGCGCCGGGGAGCAAGCCGTTCAGCACATAGATCGCCGCGTCTGGCGCGACCCTGCGGGCCCGGATCGCTTCAGAGATGTGGGCGACGAAGAAGCTCTTGCAGCCGGCCTTGGCCAATGCCGTCACGGCCGGCTCGATGCCGATGCCATAGGCATCCGCCTTGACCACGGCGCCGGCCTCGGTGCCGGCCCGTTTGCCGAGCAGGCGCCAGTTCGAGACCAGCGCGTCGAGATCGATGGTGAGGGTCGCGCCGTAGGCGCTGGAATCAGGCAGGTCGGCAGGCATCATTCACGGTCCGGCAGGCGCATCTCATCGGCGCGATCCGAGAAGCGTGTCACATCCGCGTCGAACTGCAAGGCCACCGCGCCGGTCGGGCCGTGACGCTGCTTGCCGATGATCAGTTCGGCGACGCCGTGCATGGCCTCCATCTCGATCTGCCACTTGTTGTGTTCTTCGGTGCCGGGCCGCGGCTCCTTGCCCTTGAGGTAATATTCCTCGCGATAGACGAACATCACCACGTCCGCGTCCTGCTCGATCGAGCCGGATTCGCGCAGGTCCGAGAGCTGGGGGCGCTTGTCGTCGCGATTCTCGACCTGACGCGAGAGCTGCGAGAGCGCGATGATCGGGACGTTGAGCTCCTTGGCCAGTGCCTTCAGGCTGGTCGTGATCTCGGTTAGCTCCTGCACGCGGTTCTGGCTGTTCTTGGACGAGCCGGAGAGCAGTTGCAGGTAGTCGATAAACAGGACGTCGAGCCCCTTCTGGCGCTTCAGGCGCCGGGCGCGCGCCATCAATTGCGCGATCGAGATACCACCGGTCTGGTCGATATAGAGCGGCAGCTTCTCGATCTGGGCGGCGACATCGGTCAATCGGGCGAAATCGCCCTCGGTGATGCGGCCCTGCCGGATCTTATAGGAGGAGATGCTGGACTGCTCGGCGACGATACGGGTCGCGAGCTGGTCGGCCGACATTTCGAGCGAGAAGAAGCCGACGATGCCGCCATCGACCGACTTGATCGAGCCGTCCTCCTGGCGCTCGCCACGCCAGGCCTTGGCGATGTTGAAGGCGATATTGGTGGCGAGCGAGGTCTTGCCCATGGCGGGGCGCCCGGCGAGCACGAGCAGGTCGGAGCGTTGCAGGCCGCCCATGCGCTGGTCGACGTCGCGCAGGCCGGTCGAGATGCCGGAGAGGCCGCCGGCACGCTGGTAGGCGCTCGCCGCCATGTCGATGGCGAGGCGCAGCGCCCCGTCGAATTTCTGGAATCCGCCCTCGTAGCGGCCCTTTTCGGCGAGTTCGTAGAGCCGGCGCTCGGCATCCTCGATCTGCTCGCGCGGCGCCATCTCGACTGGCGCGTCATAGGCGACGTTGACGAGGTCCTCGCCGACGCCGATGAGCTGGCGGCGCACCGCGAGATCGTAGATCGTCCGGCCGTAATCGGCGGCGTTGATGACGGTCGTCGCCTCGGCGGCGAGGCGCGCGAGATACTGGCTCGGCGTGATCTCGCCGAGATCGATGTCGTTGACGAAGGTCTTGAGCGTGATCGGCGTCGCGATCTTGCCGGCGCGGATCATGCTGGCCACCAGCTCGTAGACGCGCTGATGGACCGGCTCGAAGAAATGGTCCGGCAGCAGGAAGTCGGAGACGCGGTAGAAGGCGTCGTTATTGACCAGGATCGCGCCGAGCAGCGCCTGCTCGGCCTCGATATTGTGAGGCTGGACGCGGAACTCCGCCTCTCGGTTGTCGAGGCGGGCGACGAGAGCTGTAGCGGTGGCCATGGCCGTCCCGATAAATCAATGCTGGGTGAATTCAAGCCGACAATCAGCCGCGCAGGCTTGCGGCTTGGCGAGGCTGAGTCGGGCAGAGAACTAACTTAACATTCTGACAATCGGTGCCAGCATCTCCCGGTTCCATCCACCCCTTTGCACAGGCTCCAAAATGAAAAAGGCGCCGTGTTGCCACGGCGCCCTTGACTCGATTCGGGAGCTTGTCGGGCTCAGAGCTCGACGTCGCCGGCCTCGGCCAGCGCCGCGCCGACCTCGAGGCCGAGATCGTCGAGATCGAACTCCTCGCGGGCGGTGACGTTCTCGCCGGCGGCCTGACGCTCGGCCTCTTCAGCCGAACGGGCGA
The DNA here is from genome assembly GCF_024655635.1 of Allobosea sp. 47.2.35. Taxonomy (GTDB): domain Bacteria; phylum Pseudomonadota; class Alphaproteobacteria; order Rhizobiales; family Beijerinckiaceae; genus Allobosea. Next base: position 461,029 of record NZ_JANLGI010000002.1, read on the forward strand.
TGTTGACGGTGATCGTGACCGAGACTTCCGGATGCAGCACGACCGGGACGGTGTGCAGGCCGAGCGTCTTGATCGGGGTGTTCAGCGTCACCTGGCCGCGCGAGACGTTGAAGCCGTCCTTGGACAGGGCCTCGGCGATGTCACGGGTCGAGACCGAGCCGTAGAGCACGCCGGACTCGCCCGACTGGCGCAGGATGGTGACGCTCTGGCCGTTCAGGCGCTCGGCGACGGCATCGGCTTCCGACTTCAGCTCGAGGTTGCGGGTCTCGAGCTCGAGCTTCTGGCTCTCGAAGCGCTTCTTGTTGTCCTCGGTGGCGCGCAGTGCCTTGCCGCGGGCGAGCAGGTAGTTGCGGCCGAAGCCGTCGCGAACCTTCACGATGTCGCCCATCTGGCCGAGCTTGGCGACGCGTTCGAGCAGGATCACTTCCATGGGTCTTCTCCTTGTTATGTCTTGAGACGAGGTTGTTAGGAACGGTTAGGCGGAGGCGGCAGCGCGGCCCGCTTGCGCAGGCCGAGAAGCGTGTCGATGACACCCGTGATCGCGAGCAGCGGCGTCAGCACGGCCTGCATCACGACGAGGGCGACATAGATCGAGATCAGCATCGGCAGCCGCCAGGGCTTGCCGCGCGAGATGTCGTGCAGCGTGGCGAGCCCGCTGAACATGAAGGCGGCGAGCAGCGCGCCGGCCATGGCCATGGCGGCGACGCCGATGAAGCCGCCGGTCGTCGCGACGAAGCCGGTGGCGACCAGCAGCAGCAGCGCCTGGCGCGGCAGCGTCGTCGACGGGATGAAGGGCCAGGGCCGCGGCAGACGGTCGGACATCTTCACGGCGCGGGCCGCGAGCCAGAGATTGGCGGTGATCGTGGTGACGAACGAGGCGCCGATGCCGAGCGGAACGGCCGGAGCGAGGTTCTGCGCCAGTTCCTTGACCTGGACGTCGCCGGGCAGCGCAATCAGCTTGCCGCGCACCATCTCGTTCAGCAGGTTCTCGATCATGCGCGCGATCACCGCACGATAGGTCTCGTAATCGGTGGTCATCACCAGGGCGCTGCCGACGGTGGCGAGCGCGGCGGTGGCGGCGATCCAGAGCAGCAGGTTGCCGAGCGGATACCACTCGACCCGGCCGTCGGTGTCGCCACGGGCGAGAAGCGCGAGATAGGCGATCCACCAGGCCGGCAGGCCGATGATCAGGGCGAATGCGATGCCACCGGTCGGGGCGAGCGCAACGGCGACGGCCAGTGCACCGGCAGCCGTGGCGAACAGCCCGGAACGATGGTTCCAGCCCAAGGATGCGATGAAGATCGGGAGGGGCGCGGCAGAATACAGCAGGGCTGCCAGCGGCGATCCGGTGATCACCACTGAGAAGAGCAGGGCCGAAACGAGGCCCGCGCCGATGCCGACAATCGGAATCATGCGTCCGTCCTGCTGTCCCGCTGCTCGCAAGCCCTTCGGGCTCGGCAGGGTGAGAGGCGCTTGGCCTCAACAAACCCGGTGGAGTTTCACCGCCAGGCGACTGGTTGATCTTGAAAGCGAGAACCGGAGGCGCACGAGGCGCCTCCGGGAATTGTCAGTATCCGGAACCGAACGAACGGCTCAGCGGATGACGTAGGGCAGCAGGCCGAGGAAGCGGGCGCGCTTGATCGCCTGGGCGAGCTCGCGCTGCTTCTTGGCGGAGACCGCCGTGATGCGGGACGGAACGATCTTGCCGCGCTCGGAGATGTAGCGCGAGAGCAGACGCACGTCCTTGTAGTCGATCTTCGGGGCGCCTTCGCCCGAGAACGGGCAGGACTTGCGGCGGCGGAAGAAGGGGCGACGGGCGCCAGCGGATGCAGTCGACATTCTCAGGCCTCCGCTTCGGCGGTTTCGGTCGCTTCGTCGTCACGACGCGGACGGTCACGGCGTGGGCCGCGGTCGAAACGGTCGCCGCCACGCTCAGGACGGTCCTCACGGTCACGCTTCTGCAGCATGGCCGACGGACCTTCCTCAAGCTCCTCGACCTTGACGGTCATGAAGCGCAGGATGTCCTCGTTGATGCGCATCTGGCGCTCCATCTCCAGCACGGCGGCGGAGGGAGCCTCGATGTTCAGCAGCGTGTAATGAGCCTTGCGGTTCTTCTTGATGCGGTAGCCGAGGGACTTGACGCCCCAGTACTCGACCTTGCGGATGGCGCCGCCATTCGCTTCGATCACGCCCTTGAACTGCTCGACAAGAGCTTCGACCTGCTGCGCGCTGACATCCTGCCGCGCGAGCAGCACATGCTCGTACAATGCCATATGTGGCCTTCCTTGTTTCACCCTGCTTCGCCCGGCGCGGAGCCCTCCGAGCCCTGGATAAGGCCCGACAGGATTTCATCGAAGGCGGAGACACGGGATGACGGTTCGGGAAACGAGCCTGCGCAGAACCTTGCGGACATGCGCCATCCGTTCAGCCTCCGGCCGAACAAGCAGGAGGCGGTGGTTACAGTGTCCGGCACGCCATGGCAACCGGAATCTGCCGGAAAACGCCGCTGCGGAAGCGGAAAATTCGGGCGCCGCGCTTGACTTGGCGGCGGAAGCGATGTGACAGCCGCGTCATATAAGACGAATGACTGATAATGAAGACCGGGACGTTCACAGCATGACCACAGCGTTCATCTTTCCGGGCCAGGGCTCTCAGGCGGTCGGCATGGGCAAGAGCCTGGCCGACAACTTTCCCGTCGCGAAGGCAGTGTTCGACGAGGTCGATGCGGCCCTGTCGCAGAAGCTTTCCGCCGTGATGTGGGAAGGCCCGTCCGAGGAATTGACCCTGACGGCCAATGCCCAGCCGGCCCTGATGGCGGTCAGCCTCGCGGTCGTGCGCGTGCTCGAAAGCGAAGCTGGGCTCGACCTGAAGCGCGATGCCGCCTTCGTCGCCGGCCATTCGCTCGGCGAGTATTCGGCGCTGGCGGCTGCCGGTACCTTCTCGATCAGCGATGCCGCCCGGCTGCTGCGCATCCGCGGCGACGCCATGCAGAAGGCCGTGCCGGCCGGACAGGGCGCCATGGCGGCGCTGCTCGGCGCCGAGCTCGATCTCGCCCGCGAGATCGCTGCCGCCGCGGCCCAGGGCGAGGTCTGCGAAGCCGCCAACGACAATGGCGGCGGCCAGGTCGTGCTCTCCGGCGCCAAGGCGGCGATCGACCGCGCCATCCTGCTGGCCGGCGAGCGTGGTGTGAAGCGCGCCATGCTGCTGCCGGTCTCCGCGCCTTTTCATTGTGCCCTGATGCAGCCGGCGGCCGATGCGATGCGCGACGCGCTGGCCAAAGTCGCGATGCAGGCTCCGGTCGTGCCGGTCGTCGCCAATGTCGGCGCCGCGCCGCTGAGCGATGCCGATGCGGTCCGGGCTTCGCTCGTCGCGCAGGTCACCGGAACGGTGCGCTGGCGCGAATGCGTGCAGGCGATGGCAGTGGCCGGCGTCACCGATTTCGTCGAGGTCGGTAGCGGCAAGGTGCTGGCCGGGCTCGTCAAGCGTATCGCCGCGGGCGCTACGCAGGTCTCGATCGGCACGGCCGAGGATATTGCAGCCTATAAAGCCCGCGGCGCGTGACGGTGCGGGCCCAGAACGGGCAAAAACGGCAGAATGCCGGAAAAGGGAGCGAACATGTTTGATCTGACCGGCCGCAAGGCCCTGGTCACCGGCGCGACCGGCGGCCTCGGCGGAGCCATCGCCCGGACGCTGCATGCGCAAGGCGCCAGCGTCGCGATCTCGGGGACACGCGCTGAGGCGCTGGAGGCGCTGGCGGCGGAACTCGGCGAGCGCGTCGTGATCGCGCCCTGCAACCTCTCCGACAAGGATTCGGTCGAGGCGCTGGTGCCGACGGTCGAGGAGAAGCTCGGCGGGCTCGATATCCTCGTCAACAATGCCGGTATCACCCGTGATAACCTGTTCCTGCGCCTCAAGGACGAGGATTGGGATAGCGTACTGGCCGTCAACCTGACGGCCGCCTTCCGCCTGTCACGCGCTGCCGTGAAGTCGATGATGCGCCGCCGCTACGGCCGAATCGTCGCGATCGGCTCCGTCGTCGCCACCACCGGCAACCCCGGCCAGGGCAATTACGCTGCCGCCAAGGCTGGCCTGATCGGCATGTCCAAGGCGCTGGCCGCCGAGGTCGCGAGCCGCAACATCACCGTCAATGTCGTCGCTCCGGGCTTCATCGAGTCGCCGATGACGCAGGCCCTCAACGACAAGCAGCGCGAGGGCATTCTCTCCGGCGTGCCGATGGGCCGCCTGGGTGAGGGCGCGGATGTGGCCGCGGCCGTGGCCTTCCTCGCCAGCACGGAAGCCGGTTACGTGACTGGCCAGACGCTGCACGTCAACGGCGGAATGGCAATGATCTAGGTGCGTTAGCGCCCATTTTAGATCGGTTTTGATAAGTCGGCGGCGCACTCGCCAGCCCGTAAAGGGTGTGTTAACTAGCGCCGTCGTGCTGCCGCTGGGCGATCCGAGGGGACTTGACGAAACCTCGGTTGTTGCGTTTGTGCAGGCTTCGAGCTTTCCGGATCGCGGACATCGTCAGGTGGCGCGGCGGCTCGGAATGAGATCCCTCCACCGCGTCGCATCCCTGCGATGCGTTTTCAGTTTCTAAGTCTAAGGAAGAGACCCATGAGCGATGTTGCCGAGCGCGTGAAGAAGATCGTGGTCGAGCACCTCGGCGTCGAGGCCGACAAGGTCGTCGACGGCGCCAACTTCATCGAGGACCTGGGCGCGGACAGCCTCGACACCGTCGAGCTCGTGATGGCCTTCGAGGAAGAGTTCGGCGTCGAGATCCCGGACGATGCGGCCGAGACGATCGTGACAGTCGGCGACGCCGTCAAGTTCCTGTCGTCGAAGAGCGCCTGATCGGTCCTTCGGGATCGGTCTACGCAGAAAGAGCCATGGCTTCTCGCAGTTATCCGATGCGGCGTGTCGTCGTAACCGGGCTTGGCATGGTGACGCCGCTTGCATGCGGCGTCGAGCCGACCTGGTCGCGTCTTCTTGCCGGCGCCAGTGGCGCCGGCCCCATCACCAGTTTCGACGCCAGCGACCTGCCGGCGCGGATCGCCTGCAACATCCCGCGGGGTGACGGCAGCGACGGGACGTTCGATCCCGACCAGTGGATGGAGCCGAAGGAGCAGCGCAAGGTCGATGACTTCATCGTCTTCGCCATGGCGGCGGCCACGCAGGCGTTGAAGGACGCGGGCTGGAAGCCGGAAAGCTACGAGGACCAGATCCGCACCGGCGTCGCCATCGGCTCCGGTATCGGTGGCCTCGGCGGCATCTACGAGGCTTCGCTCCTGCTCAAGGAGCGCGGTCCGCGCCGTCTCTCACCCTTCTTCATTCCCGGTCGCCTGAGCAATCTGGCGGCGGGCTATGTCTCGATCGAGCACGGGCTGAAAGGCCCGAACCATGCCGTCGTGACCGCCTGCTCGACCGGCGCCCACGCGGTCGGCGATGCCGCCCGCATGATTGCGCTCGGCGATGCCGAGGTCATGCTGGCCGGCGGCGCCGAATCGGCGATCAACCGCATCGGCATTGCCGGTTTCTGTGCCTGCCGCGCGCTCTCGACCAGTTTCAACGACACGCCCGAGAAGGCCTCGCGCCCGTACGACAAGGACCGCGACGGCTTCGTGATGGGTGAGGGTGCCGGCGTCCTCGTGCTCGAGGAACTCGATCACGCCCTGGCCCGCGGCGCCCGCATCTATGCCGAGATCGTCGGTTACGGCATGTCGGGCGACGCCTATCACATCACCTCTCCGTCCGAGGACGGTGACGGCGCCTATCGCTGCATGCAGGCTGCGCTTGATCGCGCCGGCATCACCGCGGCCGATCTCGACTACATCAATGCCCACGGCACCTCGACGCCGCTTGGCGACGAGATCGAATTGCGCGCGGTCGAGCGCTTGCTGGCCAACGCGCCGAAGCGCCCGTCCATGTCCTCGACCAAGTCGTCGACCGGCCATTTGCTCGGTGCCGCTGGCGCGATCGAGGCGATCTTCACCGTGCTCGCGATCCGTGACCAGGTGGCGCCGCCGACGATCAATCTCGACAACCCGTCCGTCGAGACCGAGATCGACCTGGTGCCGCATGTCGCCCGCAAGCGCGAGATCGATTACGCCCTGTCGAATTCCTTCGGCTTTGGCGGGACCAATGCCTCGCTGGTGATGCGGCGCTATCGACCCGAACAGTGAGCCGCAGCGAGATAGCGCGGTTTCGCCATAATCTTGGGTAGAGTTTGCGACGGCTGCGGCCGAATGCGTGATTCCGCGTTCACAACCGCGAGGAAACCGGCTCTAATGCGATCGTCCGGCTTCGGTGCGGTCGCTTGTCCACTCCGGCAGGCGCGGTCCAGATGGCACCGTGCCGAGATCAATTACCCCGTGCTGCGAGCGTCTTGATCGTGAATGATACGCCCCGCGTCGCCCCGAAAAGTCCGAGCGAGGCCCTCAAGCCCGTAGCGCCGCCCGCGCCGCCGCCCAAGGCTCGCCGCCGCCGGCGCAGCCCGTTCCTGTCAATGCTGAGCGGTCTGTTCACGATCGCCCTGGTTGGCGCCGGCGTGGTCGGCGCGGGCATTGCCATCGTCTCCAACCAGAGCAAGGCGCCGGGGCCGCTCGCCAGCGACCGCACCCTCATCATCCCGAAGGAAAGCGGGCTCACCGAGATCACCGAGCTGCTGCAGCGGGAGGGCCTGATCGAGCACCCGCTGACCTTCCGCATCGCTGCGATCGTCAGCGGTGACTGGCACAAGCTGAAGGCGGGCGAGTATCTGTTCAAGGCGCGCGTCAGCCCGCAGGAAATCCTCGGCGTCATCTCCAGCGGCAAGTCGGTCGAGTATTCGATCACCATCCCCGAGGGGCTGACCAGCGAGCAGATCGTCGAGCGGCTGCGGAGCAACGAGCTTCTGACCGGCGAGATCGCGGAGGTGCCTAAGGAGGGTTCGATCCTCCCGGACACCTACCGTTTCCCGCGCGGCTTCTCCCGCAAGGGTATCCTCGACGTGATGGCGCGCAGCCAGCTCGCGGTCCTCAAGAACATCCGCATTCCCGCCGGCCTGCCGATCAAGACCACCGACGAGCTCGTCATCCTCGCCTCGATCGTCGAGAAGGAGACCGGACGTGCGGACGAGCGGCCGCGCGTCGCCGGCGTCTTCATCAACCGCCTCAACCAGAAGATGCGACTGCAGTCCGACCCGACGATCGTCTACGGCCTCGTCGGCGGCAAGGGCACGCTCGGCCGGCCGATCCTGCGCAGCGAGATCACGCAGGCGACGCCCTACAACACCTATGTCATCAACGGACTGCCCCCGGGACCGATCGCCAATCCCGGCCGGGCCGCCATGGAGGCGGTGGTCAATCACTCCCGGACCAAGGACCTCTACTTCGTCGCGGACGGCAGCGGCGGTCACGCCTTCGCCGAGACGCTGGAGCAGCACAACCGCAATGTCGGGCGCTGGCGCCAGATCGAGACGACGCGCAGCCAGCAGCAGGGCGGTAAGCCGCCTGCCGACAGCGTCGACAAGGTCGAACCGCCGGCTGGCCCGGACAACCGCACCGAGGCGCCCGCTACCACCCAGCCCGCCTCCGACAATGCCGGCTCGGCCGGCGTGCCGGTCGCCCAGCCAGTCGGGGCGGTGGCGGGAACGCGCGCGCGGGCCTTCGACGCGTCCGAAGGGACGACACGGGATCCGCTGCTGAACAAGAGCTTCGACCTGAACTCGCCGAAGCAGGTTCCGCAGCTCAAGCCCTGATCTGCGGGCCGGAAGGCACTCAATCCCCATTTTCCGGCAGCGGGCCGCTTGCTGTCGCGGATATGCGCCACTACGGTCCCGCCCGATCTTAAACGAAGGCGGCAGGGGCGATGGCCATCGAAAGCATGACGGGGTTTGCCCGTGCGGCGGGAACGGCCGGGGTCCATGGCTGGGCCTGGGAAATCCGCAGCGTCAACGGGCGTGGGCTCGACCTGCGCGTGCGGGTTCCACCCGGCTTCGAGGTTCTGGCCGAAGCCGCTCGCAAGCAGCTGGGTGCCGCCTTCTCCCGCGGAACGCTCCACGTCAATCTCGCTGTCACCAGCGATGCCGGCCCGCCGCGCCCACGCGTCAACGAGGCCGTCCTTGCCGCCCTGCTCGAGGCGGTCGAAAGGTTGCCGCCGGCTGCCGGCATCAACCCGCCATCCTATGACGGGTTGCTCGGTATCCGCGGCGTCGTCGACTATGCCGACGAGGCGCAGGACGTGTTGGGGGCGGTCGAGGCGCCGGCCCTTGCCGGGCTCGATGCCGTCACCAAGGCCCTGAAGGAAGCGCGCGCTGCCGAAGGCCGCGCGCTCGAAGCCATCGTCGTCGGCCATCTCGAAACCATCGCGCGGCTCGCCGGCGAGGCGGAGCATCATCCGGCGCGCAGCAGCGAGGCGATCCGCGCCCGGATCGCGGCACAGGTCGAGGCGCTGCTGGGAGCGAATAACGGCCTCGATCCGCAGCGCCTGCATCAGGAGGCCGCGCTGATCGCCGTGCGCGCCGATATCCGCGAGGAGATCGACCGCCTGCATGCCCATGTCGAGGCTTTGCGCGAGCTTCTGGCCAAGGGCGGGCCGATCGGCCGCAAGCTTGATTTCCTCTCGCAGGAATTCGGCCGCGAGGCCTCGACGCTCTGCGCCAAGGCCAATGATCCCGGCCTGTCGCGTATCGGCCTGGAGCTCCGCACGGTCGTCGACCAGATGCGCGAGCAGGTTCAGAACGTGGAGTGAGCCGGATGGCTGCCGAGACCCTTCGCCCGGCCCGCCGCGGCCTCATGCTGATCCTGTCCTCGCCCTCCGGCGCCGGCAAGACCACGCTCACCCGCAATCTCAAGAGCGAGAACAATCTCGACCTATCGATCTCGGTCACGACCCGCGCCAAGCGCCCGTCCGAGATCGAGGGCGTGCATTATCGCTTCATCGACCGCGCTGCGTTCGACACCATGCGCCAGCACAACGATCTGCTGGAATGGGCGGAGGTCCATGGCAACGGCTATGGCACGCCGCGCCGGGAGGTCGAGGCCTCGCTGGCGGCCGGGCGCGATGTGCTCTTCGATATCGACTGGCAGGGCACCCAGCAGATCGTGAAGAAGGCGCGCGCCGACGTCGTCACCATCTTCATCCTGCCGCCCTCGATGGCTGAGCTGCGTTCGCGCCTGATCCGCCGCGCCGAGGATGCCGAGGAGGTCATCGTCAAGCGCCTCGCCAATGCCCGCGACGAGATCGCGCGCTGGAGCCAGTACGACTACGTCATCGTCAACCACGATCTCCAGGCAGCCTACGAGTCGATCAAGGCGATCCTGACGGCGGAGCGCCTGAAGCGCAGCCGCGCCGTCGGCCTCAACGACTTCGTCGATCAGCTCCTGACCGAACAGCTGCCCTGATCAGCGCTGGGCGGCCAGCGCGTTCGCCAGCTTGACGAAGCCCGAGACCGGGATCTCCTCGGCCCGTGCCGTCTCGGCAAGTCCTGCAGCCGCGATGATCGGCGCCGGGTCCTGCAGCACGGCTTTCAGGCTCTGCCGCAGCATCTTGCGCCGTTGGCCGAAGGCCGCCAAGGTCACCCGCTCCAGCAGGCGCCGGTCACAGGGCTCCGGCTGCGCACGCGGGATGAGCTGGACGATCGACGAGGTGATTTTCGGCGGCGGCACGAAAGCGCTGCGCGGCACGTCGAACAGGATCTTCGTCTCGCAGCGCCAGTTCGACAGCACCGCGAGCCGGCCGTAATCGGCCCGTTCGTCCGGCGTCGCGACGATGCGTTCGGCGACCTCGCGCTGGAACATCAGCGTCAGCGAATCCCACCAGGATGGCCAGGGCTCGAGGCTCAGCCAGCCGACCAGCAGCGGCGTGCCGATATTATAGGGTAGGTTGGCGACGATCCGCGCCCGACCGCCATCGAGATGAGGTGTCAGGTCGACCGCAAGCGCATCGCCGTCGATGACCTCCAGCCGGCCGGGATAATGCGCCGCGATCTCGGCCAGCGCCGGCATGCAGCGCCGGTCGCGCTCGATCGCGATGACACGCCCGGCGCCATTGGCCAGCAACGCCCGCGTCAGCCCGCCGGGGCCAGGGCCGATCTCGACCACCGTCTGGCCTTCCAGCGGGCCGGCAGAGCGGGCGATGCGGCTCGTCAGGTTGAGGTCGAACAGGAAGTTCTGGCCGAGCGCCTTCTGCGCCATCAGCCCATGGCGCTCAACTACCTCGCGCAGCGGCGGCAGGTCGTCGATCTGGCTCATGCCGCAGTATCCGTGGCTGTGCGCTCTGCCATCCGGGCGGCGAGCTTCAGGGCGGCGCAGAGGCTGTCCGGCCGCGCGATGCCCTTGCCGGCGATATCGAAGGCCGTGCCATGGTCGGGCGAGGTCCGGATGAAAGGCAGGCCGAGCGTGACGTTGACGCCCTCGTCGAAGGCGATCGTCTTGATCGGGATCAGCGCCTGATCGTGATACATCGCCAGCGCCGCGTCATAGCCGGCGCGCGCCCGCGCATGGAACATCGTGTCGGCGGGATAAGGGCCGCGCGCATCGATGCCCTCGGCTTGCAGTTGGGCGATGGCGGGCGCGATGATGGTCCCGTCCTCGTGACCCATCGTGCCGCTCTCGCCGGCATGAGGATTGAGCCCGCTGATCGCCAGCCGTGGCGCCGCGATGCCGAAACGGCTGCGCAATTCGGCGGCAACGATCCGGCCGGTTTCGACGATCAAGGTGGAGGTCAACAGCTCCGGCACCCGGCGCAACGGCTCGTGGATCGTAACGGGGACGACCGCCAGCTCCTCGCACCAGAGCATCATGACCGGGCGCGGTTCAATACCGCGCTCGGCGGCCAGATACGCGAGATATTCAGTATGGCCGGGATGCTTGAAGCCGGCGCTGTAAAGCACTGATTTCGCGATTGGATTGGTCACGACGGCTGCGGCTTCGCCGGAGCGGACGGCCGCGACCGCCCGATCGATCGAGCCGATCGTGCCCGCCGCCGTCGCAGGATCCGGCTTGCCCGGCACGACGCTGGTCTTGGCGTCGAGCGGAATCACGGGCAGCGCCTCGACGAAGATGGCGGCAACGTCGCTCCAGTTGCAGGCGCGCACCGGCACGCTCCAGCCGAGCCGGCGGGCGGCATCCGCGAGATGTCCGGGGTCACCGATGCAGGCGAAGGCGGGAAGCGCTCGCTCGCCGCGCTCCAGCCAGGCACGCAACGTCAGCTCCGGCCCGATCCCGGCCGGATCGCCCTGTGTCAATGCAAGCGGCATTGCCGGCAAGACGAACTCCGCGACCTGAAGTGAGAGCCGGCCCGCCGTCGCGGGCCGGTGTTTAGTTCGACGAGCCGACGCCGTCGCTCGACGAGGAGGCGCCGCCGAGATTCTGCGAGTAGCTGATCTCGCCCAGCGTGCGTAGCTCCAGGCGGAACATGATCGTGCGCGTGTCCTTGGTCGAGCCGGCCTGGCGATCGGCATAGCTCTGCGAGTAGCTGACGTCGAAGACCGTGCATTCGTCGGTGTAGTTGATGCCGAACGAGGTCGAGGCGGTCTGGAACGGCCCGGTATTCGGATAGATCGGCATCGCTGAGACCGCCGGGGCCGCCATGTAGGACGCGTAGGCGTCGCGGTAGCGCTCGCGGTCGTACTTGTACTTGTCGAGGTCGAACAGCACGCCGGCCCGCAGACGCCAGTTCTCGGCGATCTTGAGCGAGCCGTTCAGCGAAAGGCCTTCGCGGCGGCGGGAAATGCCGAGATCGGGCTGCGGCTCGTAGCGGCCATAGCCCACCGAGGCGGTGATGATGCTGTTGACATAGGTCGCGGCGGCATCGATGCGCTGGGCTTCGAAGGTCGTCGCGTTGAGGCGCGTCGCACCGGTCAGGAAGAAGCCCTTGAATGGCGAGAGCTGTGCGCGGGCGACATAGTCGGAGTTGCGGGTCTCGAGACCGGAGTTCAGGCCGGTATTGAGCAGGTCACCGCTGGCGAAGGAGTTGCGTCCGGCGAGCTGGAAGGATTGGCCGATGAGCAGGTTGGCAAAGGCTTCCTTGCCGAAGCGCCCGGTATAGAGAGCGCCGACATTCGCGCGGGTGCCGCCCTCGACACGGTCGAAGCCGGAGAACTTGCCGCTCCATTCGAACAGGTTGTTGGCGTCGAAGACCAGGCTTTGCGCGTCTTCGTTCGCGACGCGCAGGCTGTTCGTCTCGTTCGGGCGCGCGACGACCTGCGCGACCGGCTCGATGATATGCGTGCCCCAGTCGGTCTTGGCGACGAACGGGTAGCGATACATCAGCCCGATAGCCGGCATGACCCGCCCGAACACCTCGTCCGAGGTGTCGGCGATGGTCGCAACGCGCGAATTGATCGGCCCGGTCGTGTCGGGATTGATCGAGAAGATATCGGCCCGCACGGAGGCGTAGGGCGTCCACATCTGCCCGAGCGGATCGATGAAGTTGCGCCGCCAGGAAACCTGCGCCGTTGCACGCGAGACATTGCCGGCAAGGCCGCGCACGAGGCAGTGATTCTTGTCGTAGATGGCGCAGCCGTCATAGAGCGAATAGGTCGGCGTCGTGATCAGGTAGCTCTTCTGCTGCGGCAGCTCCGAGAAGGCCGCGGTGTCACGCGTCAGGCTGGTCAGGTTGACGTTGAACGACAGCTCGCCGCCAAGGAGGGACGGCTTGTGGACGCGCTTGTCGTAGTCCAGCACCGGCAACACGACGGGCTGCTGCTTCTGCCAGTCCTGATAGTTCAGGGGCTGGAAATAGTAGCCACGCAGATCGAACCAGGCGCTCTCGCTCTGGCCGTTCAGATAGGCGGTCGAGATCGCTTCCTGCAGATAGGTGGTGGTGCTGAGGCTCTCGTTGCGGATGCGGTAGTTCTTGTAGAACCACCGATCCGTCGACATCGAGGCATTCCAGCCGACCGTCCAGCGCGGATTGATGAAGAACTTGCCGTTCGTCTCCACCGAGCCGCGGAATTCCTTGTCGCGCGGGCCGAGCGGGCTCGGCAGATAGGCGTCCTTGTCCTGCTGGAAGATGCCGGACGCCCGGATCGCGTAGGAACCGTTGACCAGGCGATGCCGCCACTCCATCTGGCCGAGGAAGCCCTGGCGGCTGAAATAGGTGGGCGTCACCGTGAGATCGTAATTCGGCGCCAGGTTCAGGAAATAGGGCAGCCCGACGCCGTAGCCGAGCGCCGAGGTGTTGATGAATCGAGGCGACAGGAAGCCGGACTTGCGCTTCACCGTCGAATCCGGGCCGGACATGTACGGGATGTAGGCCATCGGGATGCCGGCGAACTCGACGCGCGCATCCTCGTAATAGATCGTCTGCTCGGACTTCTTGTGGATGATCCGCGCGGCGCGGACCTGCCACAGCGGCGGCCGCTCCGGATTGTCCTTGCAGGGTTCGCAGGCGGTGTAGATGCCCTTGTCGAAGACGAAGGTTTCGCCGTCCGTGCGCTCGGCGCGCGGTGCCGAGAAACGGGTCTTGTCCGGGTTCACGACCCGCAGGGAGTCGATGAAGCCGTCGCGGAAATCGTCGGTCAGGTTGAACTTGTCACCGGTGATCACCGTGCCATTGGCTTCGGTGATCCGGGCATTGCCGACGGCGATGACGCGTTTGCTGGCCTGGTCGTAGGTAACGCGATCGGCCTCGATCGTCCGGCCCTGATACAGGATCTGGACGTCGCCGACGGCCGCGACCGTCTTCTTGTCGTTGTCATAGACGAGCTCGCGCGCGTCCACGACCATCCGGTCCTGCGGCTTGGCCGCAGCGGCGGTCGCGGGCTTGGGTTGCGCGCCCGCTGCCCGATTCTGGGCATGGGCCGGCTCGGCCAGCAGATAGGCCAGGCTGGAGGCGAGAGCCGTCGCCGCCGCGAAGCGTGCTAGCCGGTTCACTCCTGGCCCCATCTCGTAAACTCGAAATTAACCATAGGCACAGTACGTTTCACCCATCTTCCTGATGGAGGAGGGCGAGTGCTCCCAGCATTGCCCCCAATGCTGCAGGCAACCACGCCGCGACGACCGGATTGACGATTCCCGACGATCCGAGTTCCTCCGACAAGTGCGTCGCCACATAGAGCACGAACCCGGCCGCGACGCCACCTATCACCAGTTTGGTCACACCACCAAACCGGAAAAATCTTAAAGAAACGGATGCGGCTACCAGCACCATCGCGATGAGCAGCAGCGGGCGCGCCATAAGCGATTGATAACGCAGTTCATAGGGCGTCGTGTCGAGGCCGGCACGCTGTGTCCTGTCGATCACGGCCGGCATGGACCAGAAGCCCACCGCGTCGGGTGGGGTGAAGCTCTGGCGCATCTGTTCCGGCTCCAGCGTCGTGGCGAGCACGTAGCTCTTATAGCTCTGTGGCTCTTCCGTGGCGGAGGTGGAGCGCGCATCGGCGAGCTCCCAATGGCCCGGGCGCAGCAGGGCCTGCCGGGCGTCGATTCGTTCCTTGAAGCTGCCGTCCGGATTGAAGATGAAGAACGCGACCTGAGACAGGCCGTCCTCATCGGGCAGGGCGCCTGCGGCGCGGATGATCGCTTGCCCGTCGACGCTGCGCTGCCGAAGCCAGATTTCCTGGGACAGGCCGGACTTGCCGCCGGTGCGGACGAACAGGCGGGTCTCCAGCGCGGTCGCCTTGCGCTTCAGCTCGGCCGCGACCGGATTGTAGATCATGATCGAGACCAGCCCGACGACGCCGGCAACGGCGGCGGCCGGCTGCAGGAACTGCCAGGCCGAGACGCCGACCGAGCGGGCCACCACGAGCTCGAGCTTCCGGCTCAGCGTGAGCAGGGCGAACATGCCGCCGAACAGCGCCGCGAAGGGGAAGATCTGCTCGGCCACGGCCGGCGCCCGGAAGAGGGCGAGCTGGACGATGCGCGGCGTCGTCGCGATCGGGGAATCGCCGGCGCGGCGCATCAGCTCGACGAAATCGAGCGTGCCGATGAGGAAGAAGAAGGTGCTGAAGACTCCGACGATGGCGCGCGTGAAGCGCTTCGTCAGATAGCGGCCGAAGGTCGTGAACAGCAGCATCAGGCGCGCCGGAATCGGGCCGCGAGATTGACCAGCGGCGTTGTGAGGGGGGCAAGCAGGCGAGCCAGGACCGGCTGGATGCGCGCGCCGTAGAAGATGAAGGCCACGGACAGGACGATCGCACCGACCGGCAGGATATAGAGCAGCGCGGCCGCGAAGGGCGAGCGTACGCTGGCGGTCCAGGCGGCATAGGCGGCGATGCGCGTGGCGCCGACGATCATGATCGCCGACTGGATCGCGAGAGCTCGTCCCTGACGGGTGGTTCGCGCCTCGCCGATGGCGGCAAAGGCGATCAGCATGAAGGCGAAGGGGTAGAGCGGCGACGAGAGCCGGTTGTGCAGTTCCGCCCGGAAGCGCCCTTCCTGGATCTTGTAGTAGGCCTCGTTCTTGTCCTGCGTCAGCAGTTCCCAGGTCGAGCGCTCGCGCGGCTTGTAGATCACCTTGTCGCCGTCGCCCTCGCCGGGGCCGCCACTGGAATCGCCTGTGAGCGCCGAAAGGTTCAGGGCATAGCGCTCGAAGGAGATGATCGAGGTCGTCGAGGTATTCTTGGCCTCGCGCTGGATCGTGCCTTTCTCCAGCATCAGGAAGCTCTGGCCTTCGGCCTCGACCGTTCGGCCGCGCTCGGCGAGATAGATCGAGGGCTGCGACGGATCGCGGCGATCCTGCATGAAGATGCCGACCAGCGAGTCGCCCGCCTTCTCGCGGTAGTGGAATGTGACGCCGGAATCGAGCGAGACGAACTGGCCTTCCTTGACGACATTGGCGACGAAATCGGCGCGGATCAGCGTGATCAGGTCACGCAGCATCCGGAAGCTCGCCGGCATCACCGAGATCGTCATCCAGGCGACAATCAGGGAGGTCGCGATCGTCAGCACGATGAAGGGCCGCGTGATCCGCTGCGGGGCGACGCCCGCGGCGTTCATCACGATCAGTTCGGAATCACCGTTGAGCCTGTTGAGCGTGTAGAGCGTCGACATGAACAGCGCGACGGGCGCGATGCCGGCGATCAGGGCCGGCAGCGAAAGCAGTGTCACGGTCAGGAAGATCAGGACCGTCTGGCCCTTGCCGGTGATGAGATCGACCTCGCGCAGCGCCTGCGTGACCCAGATCACGCCGGTCAGGCCGAGCAGCAGCACGATCGCCGCCACCGCTGCGATCTTCAGAATGTAGCGATCGAGGCGGTTGAGAAGCACGCGTCGGTTCCGGAGCTGGAGAGCCTGGGCTCTCCGAGGTGGTTCGTCGGACACACCCTATGGTATAGGCGCGGCGAGGGCGCAAACGGGAATCGTTTGCCGTCTGCCGTCAATTGTCCTTCCCCTGTCATTTTCGCAAGATTGTGAGCGGATCATGTCGCAGCGCCTGAAGCTCGAGATCAAAGCCCTGGATGCCGTCGAAGGGCAGGATCTGGTGATCCTCGTCTCGGACAAGCTCGCGGTGCCGGAACCGGCGCGGGAATGGGCGGGCGCGGGCGCGCAGGCGCTGCTGACGCGGGCCGCCGTGGCGGAGCGCTTCAAGGGCAAGACGCTGGCCGGCCTGACGCTGCCGTCGCCGGAGGGAGCCTCCTACGAGCGCCTCATCGTCGTCGGCATCGGGCCTGAGGACGAGCGCGCCAAGCTCGATTTCGTCAAGCTGGGCGGCGCCATCGCCGGCCGGCTCGGCGCCGGCCGCAGCGCCGAAATCATCCTTTCGCTGCCCGAGGGCACGATCGAGCCGAAGCAGGCCGCCGATATTGCCCTGGGGCTGAGGCTGCGCGCCTATGCCTTCGACCGCTACAAGACCAAGAGCAAGGACAAGGACGAAGCCGAGCCGCTGACGGTTGCGCTGCGCACCGCCGATACCTCTGCGGTCAAGAAGGCCGTGAAGACGGCCGATGCGATCGCCGCCGGCGTCCTCCAGGCTCGCGATCTCGTGAACGAGCCGCCGAACGTCCTCTACCCCGAGGAGTTCGCCGACCGCGCCGCGAAGCTCGAAAAGCTCGGCGTCGAGATCGAGATCCTCGACGAGAAGGCGCTGAAGAAGATCGGCATGCGCGCGCTGCTCGGCGTCGGCCAAGGTTCGCGCCGCGAGAGCCGCGTCGCGATCATGCGCTGGAACGGCGCGAAGAAGGACGAGAAGCCGGTCGCCTTCGTCGGCAAGGGCGTGACCTTCGACACCGGTGGCATCTCGCTGAAGCCCGGCGCCGGCATGGAGGACATGAAGGGCGACATGGCAGGCGCGGCCTGCGTCGTTGGCCTGATGCAGGCGCTCGCCGGCCGCAAAGCCAAGGTCAACGCCATCGGCGTGATCGGCCTCGTCGAGAACATGCCTGATGGCAATGCCCAGCGCCCCGGCGACATCGTCACATCGCTCTCCGGCCAGACCATCGAGATCATCAATACCGACGCCGAGGGCCGCCTCGTCCTGGCGGATGTGCTCTGGTACACGCAGGAGCGCTTCTCGCCGCGCTTCATGATCAACCTGGCGACGCTGACCGGTGCGATCCTCGTTGCGCTGGCGCAGGAGAACGCTGGGCTGTTCAGCAACAATGACGAACTCTCGGAGCGCCTGACGGCGGCCGGCATCGCAACCGGCGAGACGGTTTGGCGCATGCCGCTCGGCAAGGCCTACGACAAGATGATCGACTCGAAATTCGCCGACATGAAGAACTCGGCCGGGCGCTATGGCGGCTCGATCACCGCGGCGCAGTTCCTGCAGCGCCATGTCAACGACACGCCCTGGGCGCATCTCGACATCGCGGGAACCGGAATGGCCGCCGCGAATTCGGAGATCAACCGCTCCTGGGGGCCGGGCTGGGGCGTGCGCCTGCTCGACCGGCTGGTTGCGGATCACTACGAAGATTGATTCGTTTTCTGCGGAGATGTCGGTAACCTGTTAGGATATAAGGGGTTCGATGGCCGAAATCCTGTTCTTCCATCTGCAGTCCCGCCCGCTGGAGCAGGTCCTGCCGACGATTCTCGACCGCGCCCTGTCGCGCGGCCAGAAGGTCGTCGTCGAGGTCGGCGGGCAGGAGCGCCTGAGCGTTCTCGACGACCATCTCTGGACCTATGCCGATGAGAGCTTCCTGCCGCATGTCACGGCGCTTGAGGCGGATGCGGCCAGCAATCCGGTGGTGCTGACGACGCAGGCGCATAATCCGAACGCCGCACAGGTTCGGATCTGCGCCGACGGGGTCCGCATTCCCGACGCAATGCAGGACTACGAGCGCGTCGTCCTGATATTCGATGGAGACGATCCCGAGGCGCTTGCCGCCGCCCGCGAGGATTGGAAGAAGGCCAGGGCCTCGGGCCATGCCGCCAGCTACTGGCAGCAGGACGATGCCGGCCGTTGGGAGAAGAAAGCGTGAGACTGCCTGTTCTGTTGCTCTGCGCCGCGGCCCTTGCCGGCTGTTCGGTCGACATGGGCGGTTTTGCCTTCCAGTCCGAGACCAAGGGCGGCGTCACTACGACGACCACCACCACGGCCAGCGCCGGCATCTCGACGCGCGAGCCGGTCCTGACCCCGGAAGGCGAATGCAGCGTCGGCGTCTCGCTCGACCCCTCGACCCGCCCGCTGCCGAAGGAGATCGCGCCCGGGATCACCGAATGCGAGCTGCTGAAACTCAAGGGCGCCCGCCCGACCGATGTACTGGTCGGCGAGAGCGGCAAGGGCCAGCGCGAAGTGCAGGTGCTCTATTCCGAGCCCGGTGGCCGCGAAATCTACCTCTTTACCGACAATCGCCTGACCCGGATCGTGAAGCCCGGCCAGGGCTGAGCGGCGCTTCTTGCGCCAGTCGCAGAGCGGGCCGGCTCGTCGGTGTCTATGCAAGCGCCGTGTGCATGAACGATAGAGGACGGAGCTTCCGGGCCAGCCGGGAGCGGGTTCCTTCCGAATGCACCCTCCTGCGATGACCTCATGAGCGTATCCGCCGACTGGAGCTGGCAGCGCGTCGCGCTGGCCGGCATGCGCGATGCGCTGATGCTGCCGGCCTGGATCGTCGGGTTCGGGCTGATCGGCATCGGCTCGCTCGCCCGCGATGTCGGCTATCCCGTCGATGTCGCCGTGCTCTCGACCATCCTGGTCTGGGCCGGCCCGTCGCAGGTGCTGTTCTTCGCCTCGATCGCCGCCGGCGCCGCCTGGAGCGCCATCGTGATCGCGATTGCTTTCGCCTCGCTGCGCTTCCTGCCGATGACCATGGCGATCCTGCCGCTGCTGCGCCGGCCCGGCCAGAGCGTCTGGCAGCAGCTCTTCCTGGCGCATTACGTCGCCGTCACCGCGTGGAGCGAGGGCTTGCGGCGCCTGCCCGGCATCGCTCCGCATCAGCGCGTCGCCTATTTCCTCGGCTTCGCCAATACCTGCATGCTGGTCAGCTCGATTGGCACCTTCGCGGGGTACTACCTGCTCGGCGCGCTGCCGGTGCCCTTCGCCGCCGGCCTGCTCTGCCTGACGCCGATGTTCTTCCTGATCTCGCTGATGGCGGGCTTGCGCCATCGCGGCGATGCGGCGGCGCTTCTCCTCGGTCTCGCTTTCGCGCCGATCTCAGCGCGCTTCATCGGCGGCGGTTTCGACCTGATCGTCGCCGGGCTGATCGCGGGAACCCTGGCCTTCCTGATCGGGCGGAAACGGAAGCCGGCATGACCCAGCCGATCGACATGCTCGACGGGCCGCTCTGGCCCTATCTCGCGCTGCTGCTCTTCGCCGTGCTGCCGACGGAGATCTGGCGCTGGCTCGCGGTCGGCTTCTCACGCGGGCTTGCCAATGATTCGCCGCTGCTCGAATGGGTGAGGGCGGTTGCGACCGCGTTGCTCGCTGGCATCGTCGCCAAGCTGATCGTTGCGCCGCCCGGCGTGCTCGCGGCCGCTCCAGGCTGGGTGCGCGTCGCGGCATTGGCCGCAGCGGCTGCCGTCATGCTCTTCGACAAGCGCCGGATGATGCTGGCGGTGCTCGCTGGCGAGACCGTCCTGATCGGCGGAGTATGGCTGTTCGCGGGCTAGGCGTCTTCCAGCAGACGGCGGACATGGCCGAGCTTGTCGGGGTTGCGGATGACGTAGATCGCCGCCACCACCCCGTCGCGGATATCGAGCGCCATCGCCTGGGCTGTTTCGCCGCGCTCCAGGCTGACATAGCCGGGCAGGCCGTTGATCATCACGAATTCATAGCGTGTCGTGGCGCGAGCCTCGCGCTCGACATGGCGGCTGATGCCGGCGAAGAAGCGGCCGATCTTCTCGCTGCCGAGGATCGGGTTCAGCACCGAATTGACCTTGCCGCCGCCATCGGCGCGCAGGATCGCGTCATGGGCGAGCATGCTCTTCAGGATCGTGGCATCGGTGCTGTGGGCGGCCTCGAAGAAGGCTTTGGCATAGCGCCGGGCGTCGTCGGGCGAGAGCGGATGGCGAGGGCCATCCTCCTCGCGGGCATGGCGGCGCGCTCGCGAGACGAGCTGCCGGCAGGCAGCTTCGCTGCGCCCGAGCGTTTCGGCGATCTCCGAGAAGGGCAGATCGAAGACATCGTGTAGCAGGAAGGCGGCGCGCTCCAATGGCGAGAGCCGTTCCAGCGCGAGCTGGAGCGCATAGGGCACGCCGATCGCTTCGCCGGCACTCGGGGCAGCGCCGATCGTCTCGATCAGGGGCTCCGGCAGCCAGGCGCCGACATAGGTCTCGCGCTTGCGCCGGGCCGACTTGATCAGGTCGAGGCAGAGCCGCGTCACCACGCGCCCGAGCCAGGCGCGCGGGTTCGCGATCGCCTCGGGCGCGGAGTCGTGCCAGCGCAGCCATGCATCCTGCACCACATCCTCGGCGTCGCTGAGCGAGCCGAGCATGCGGTAGGCGAGGCGGGTCAGGTAGGACCGGTTGGCCTCGAAGGGGCTGGCAGGCGCGCCCGTCATGCGCGCCGGGTTGATGTCATCAAGCGGCGGCCTCGCTCTTGCGCGGCCGGTCGGCCGGGTGGCGCGTGCGGAAGCCGACATTGATGCGGTTCCAGGTGTTGATCGCGCCGATCGCGAAGGACAGGTCGACGCTATCCTTCTCATTGAAGTGCTCACGAAGCTCGGCATAGGCGGCATCGCTCGGGCTGCGCTCGGAGGCCCGGGTCAGTTCCTCGGTCCAGCGCAGGGCGGCGCGCTCGCGCGGCGTATAGAGCTCGGATTCCTCCCAGGCATTGAGCAGGTTGATGCGTACCTCGGTCTCGCCGGCCTTGCGCGCGTCGAGCACATGCATGTGCAGGCAATAGGCGCAGCGGTTAATCTGCGAGGCGCGGATCTTCACCAGCTCCATCAGGCTGTGCTCGAGGGCCGAGTTGTTGACGTAGTCCTGCAGGACCAGCATGGCCTTGTAGGCTTCGGGCGCGATCTGGAAGGCGTTGAGGCGTTGGCTCATGGTTGTCTCCATCGGTTGATGACGACAAGACGAGGCAGAACGCCTCGCTGTGACATGGCCCGTCAGATTTTTTTCAGGGCCTCGCGGATTTTCTCGGCATTGCTGGCCAGCACCTCGTTCTTCTCCATCGCGCCGGTATGCGGGCGCAGCGCCACGCCCTCGAAGCGAGGCATGACGTGGACATGGAGATGGAACACGACCTGGCCGCCGGCGGCCTCGTTGAACTGCTGGATGGTGACGCCCTCGGCCGAGAAGGCCGCCTTCACGGCGCGCGCCAGCTTCTGCGTGGTCAGCGCGACCGCATTCAGCGCATCGGCGGGCGCGTCGAAGACATTGCGGCAGGCGGCCTTCGGGATCACCAGAACATGGCCGTCGGCGCGCGGCATGATGTCCATGATCGCGAGCGTCTCGCCATCCTCGTAGACAGTGTGGGAGGGCAGTTCGCCGCGCAGGATCTTGGCGAAGACGTTGGATTGATCATAGGCGGTCATGGCGGGTCCGGCAGGGTCGGAAATGGGTAGGCGCAAGCTGCGGCGCCCCGGCCGAGGCGTCAAGGCCGCGGGCCGGTTGATGGCCCTGTCTCAGGCGCCGAGCAGCAGCGCCGTCTCGACATGGGCGTCGAGCACGAGATCGTCGCTCGCGCCCATCACCTGAAGCTCGCTGACGGTGAGGCGGAGCAGGGACTTGCCCCACCATTGCGCGACGATCTCGGCCAGCGCCGCGGTCTCGGCGGCGTCGAGATCGTCGGTGAGATTGTAGAGGCCGACGAGCCAGAGATCGCCCGGGGGCCGGCCGAAGGCGGCCTGCACCTCCTGCAGCGTGTTTCGGCCGCCCCGCTTCTCCGGATAGACCGGGAGATAGAGCCGGCCGCGATTGACGTTGCCGGAGAAGAGCCCGCGCAGCTCGACCGCAAAAGGTTCGATCCGGCGCAGGGCTTCGCGGGTCTCCTCGGCAATGGCCGGAGCCTCGGCGAGGCTGAGCGACCCGCAGACCGTCGCATGCAGGCGGTCCTGCCGCTTCGGCAGGATGTCCCAGGCGATCTTGTGGGCGAAAGGAGCGGCCTTCAGTTCGCTTTCCAGAGCGAGGAAGGCAGAGGAGGCGCGCAAGGCGCCGTCTTCCAGCGGCAGAACCAGCGAGTAGACCGCCGGGTGGCGGCCCATCTCGTAGAACTTGCCCTCGCGCCGGGCGATGACGCCGGGATGCTGCGGCGCGACCAGCGGCAGATGCGCCAGCCGGTAGCTCTCGTCGAGGGTCAGCGGGCTCGTGAAATCGGTGAGGCTGCGGCGATAGCCGAGTTCGCCATCCTCGCAGAAAACCGGAGCGGAGGTGGTGCAGGTTACGGGCGCGGCGTCAGTCATCGGCGGTGTCCGTCTTGCGGAAGGGGCTTTCGACTGCCAGCGCTTCGCGCGCCGCCGCGATCTGCTCGCGCTCCTGCGCGAGATAGGCGGCCACGGGCCGGCGCAGGCCGGGATCGGCGATATGGTGCAGCGAACGGGTGATGACCGGCCGGTAGCCGCGCGCCAGCTTGTGCTCGCCCTGCGCGCCGGCCTCGACGCGGGCGAGGCCGTGGGCAATCGCATAATCGATGGCCTGATGGTAGCAGACCTCGAAATGCAGGAAGGGGTGATCCTCGATGCAGCCCCAGTTGCGGCCGTAGAGCGTGTTGGCGCCGCGGAAATTGATGGCGCCGGCGATATGGCGCCCGGCTCGCTTCGCCATCACCAGCACGATGCGTTCGCCCATCGCCGCGCCGACCGCCGAGAAGAAGGCGCGGTTGAGATAGGGCCTACCCCATTTGCGCGAACCGGTATCCTCGTAGAACGAGAAGAAATCGTCCCAGACCGCCTCGGTGAGGCCGTTGCCGGAGAGGACTTCGATGGTGATGTCGTTGGCGAGCGCCTCGCGCCGCTCACGCTTCAGCGTCTTGCGCTTGCGCGAGGCCAGTGTCGCGAGAAAATCGTCGTAGCTGCCGAAGCCTTCGTTCTGCCAATGGAACTGGAGGTCGTTGCGCTCGATATAGCCGGCCTGTTTCAGCGCGGCGATATCCGGTTCCTGCGCGAAGGTGACATGGACCGAGGAGGATTGCGTCTGCCCGCGCAAGGCCTCCAGCCCGCCGATCAGGGCAGCACGGGCCTCATCGGCGCGTGGGCTGTCGGCGACCAGCAGGCGCGGGCCGGTCGCCGGGGTGAAGGGCGCGGCGACCTGGAGCTTGGGGTAATAGCGCCCGCCGGCGCGCTCATAGGCATCGGCCCAGCTGTGGTCGAAGACATACTCGCCCTGGCTGTGGCTCTTCAGGAAGCTAGGCGCGGCCGCCAGCAACTGGCCGGCATCGTTCTCGACGAGGAGATAGGCGGGCGACCAGCCGGTGCGTCCGCCGATGCAGCGGCTGTCTTCCAGCGCCATGAGGAATTCATGGCTGACGAAGGGATTATCCCGGTCCAGTGCTGGGTCGGCCGGTGGCGCGGCGGGCGCCGAGATAGCGTCCGCCAGCGCGTGGGGATTGGCGCAGGCATTCCATGCGCCTGCGGGGACGGCCTTGAGGGAGGTCGCGACACGAACGGTGAGATCGCCGTTCCCCGCTTCACTCAAGGGCGAAAGCCCTCGAAGACCATCTGGTCGGCCATCGCCGCAGCCCGCTGCCGCTCTTCCGGCGTGCGCACCGTCCAGCTCATCAGCGGCAGGCCGAGCGCGTTGCGGCAGAGATAGGGCGCGGCGCTCTCCAGATCCGTGACTTTCCAGGAGATGAAGTCCGGCCGGCTCTCGGTGAAATGCAGGAGATTGGCGAGAGCATGCTTCCGCTCCGGCGACAGGCTGACATAGTCACCGTATTCATAGGCATTCATCGCCACGATGCCGCGCGGAATCTCCGGCGCCAGCTCGCGCAGCGCCGCCACGATATCCGGATCGAACGACTTGATCACGATCGGGTGACCTTTGTAGCCCGCGACAACCTCCACGGTCCGCTTGGTCAGGGTCAGATCACCGTCGAAGCGGCTCTTGATCTCGATCACGAGCGGCACGCGCCCGCCGATCAGGTCGAGGAAGGCGGAAAGCGTCAGGATGGGATCGTTCGACCCCTTGAGCGTGATCGCGCCGAGTTCGGCCGCCTTGCGCGCGACGACGGCGCCGGTCTCGCCGGTGAGGCGATCGAGCACGAAATCATGGAAGACGACCGCTTCGCCATCGGCGGTGAGCTGGACGTCGCATTCGATGCCGAAGCCGCCCGCGATCGCGGCGGTCGCAGCGGAGGGACTGTTCTCGATCACGCCGGCCGCGAGATCATGCAGGCCGCGATGGGCGATCGGCTTCGCCACCAGCCAGCCGAGATCGGGCCGGCCGGCATTCTTGAGAGACCCTGCGGACATCAGGCGATCTCGAACATCGCTTCGACCTCGACGGCGGCATCGGCCGGCAATTCGGCGACGCCGACGGTCGAGCGGGCATGGCGACCCTTGTCGCCGAGCACCTCGACCATCAGGTCCGAAGCGCCGTTCATGATCGCCGGCAGGGCGGCGAAATGCGGGGCAGCATTGATGAAGCCGCCGAGGCGGACGCAGCGCACGATGCGGCCGAGATCGCCGCCGAGCGCGGCCTTGGCCTGCGCCAGCACGTTGATGGCGCAGAGGCGGGCGGCTTCGAGGCCGGCTTCGTTGAAGATCTCGGCGCCGAGCTTGCCCTTGTGCTTGTCAGCGAGCTTGCCATCGAGCCCGAAGCAGATCTGGCCGGAGATGATCAGCAGGTTGCCGGTGATCACATAAGGCACGTAGTTGGCGATGGGCGCGGCCGGGGACGGCAGGGTGATGCCAAGTTCGGCGAGGCGGGTATCGGCGGCGTTCATGGGCGTGGCTCCGCGAGCGAGGCAGGGTGCCTTCGGGCAGGCCTTTCATGGCCGATGGCCGGGCGGCTCGCAAGCGCCGTGGTATGCCGGACGGGCAGGGCCGATGCGACGGTTGTGAGAGCGGCCTCCGCCATGTTTGCGCCATTGCCGCGATGCACCTAGATTTCGCAGCAGGCCATAACGGACAAGCGACGCATGAACGGAACAGTCTCGAAGCTCGCGGCCCGGGCGAGCGGGGTTTTGGCGGGGTCGCTGGTTCTGGCCGCGATGCCGGCCTGGGCGCAAGCCGCGCCGGAGCGGGTGGTGCTGTCGCCGCATCGCGCGGTCTATGACCTCGTGCTCGACAGCACCAAGCCATCAGGCAATATCGAGACGGCGAAGGGCCGCATCGCCTTCGAGTTCACGGGCGATGCCTGCGAAGGCTATGCGCTGTCGTTTCGGCAGGTGACGCAGCTCGGCACCGAGGCCGGGCCGCGCCTGATCGATGCCCGCACCACCAGTTTCGAGGCCGGCGATGGCGCGAATTACCGCTTCAAGACCGAAAGCACCGCCGCCGGAGCCAAACCCGACACGGTCGACGGCACCGCGCAGAAGAGCGATGGCGGCTATGAGGTGAAGCTACGCTTGCCCAAGGTCGAGACTCATCGCGAGGCAAGCGATGCGCTGTTTCCCAATGCGCAGATGAAGGCCGTGATCCAGGCCGCGCGCGCCGGGCAGAAGACGCTGAGCGTGAGGCTCTATGACGGCGCGAATTCCGGCAAGGAGGTCTATGACACGCTCTCGATCATCGGGAAGCGCATCGAGGCGGCCCCGTCCGAGAAGCCGCTGCAGCGTCCCGAATTCGAGAAGCTGGCGCGCTGGCCGGTGACGATCTCCTATTTCAAGGCGGGTTCCGGCGAATCGACCCCGGCCTACAGCATCAATTTCGAGCTCTACGAGAACGGCGTCACCGGCGCGATCCGGCTCGATTACGGTTCCTTCGCGCTGCGCGGCACGCTCACGCGTCTGGATCTTCTTCCTCAGGAGCCTTGCGCGAAGTAGCGGGCTCCGACGAGCGGCGCGGCGGCAGGCGCAGGCTCAGACCCTTGCCTATCGCCTCGTCGCCGAAGCGGGCGCGCAATTTGTCGAGCGCGCCCTCCATCGCCTTCAGGCGCGGCGTCGCGGTGTCGGCGAGGTCGCCATGGTCGGCCGCTTCCGGCGGGCTGAAATCGCTCGCGCCGATGCCGATCAGCCGGTAATGCACGCCATTGCATTCGCGTTTCAACAGATCGCGCCCCGCAGTGAAGAGGCGGGCGGCAAGCTGGGTCGGCTCCGGCAGGCGGGCGGCGCGGGTGATGATGTGGAAGTCGGCGGTCTTCAGCTTCAGTGTGATGGTCCGGCCCGCAAGCTCCTGCGCCTTCAGCCTTTTCGATGTCTTCTCGCAGAGCCGCCACAGGATCGGCTCCAGCTCGTCGAAACGGGCCAGATCGACATCGAGCGTGGTCTCGCTTGAGACGCTCTTGGTCTCGCGCTCGGGCGTTACCTGACGCGCGTCGATTCCGTTGGCGAGGTTCTTCAGGCGCGGCCCGTCCTTGCCGGCGAGCTTGAAGAGCTTGTCGACGGGCGCTTCGCGCAGGTCACCGATCAGCTTGAAGCCGCCTTCCGCGAGCCTCGCGACACCGGCCGGCCCCATGCCGGGGATCAGGCTGATCGGCTTGGTCGCTAGGAAGGCGACAGCCTCGCCCCGCCCGATGATCGAGAAGCCGCGCGGCTTGTCGAGGTCGGAGGCAACCTTGGCGAGGAATTTGGCATAGGACAGGCCGACCGAGATGGTGATGCCGAGCTCGGCCTCGACATGCCTGGCGAAGCGCGCCAGCGTCACCGCGGGGCTGGCATGGTGCAGGCGCTCCGTGCCGGAGAGGTCTAGGAAGGCCTCGTCGATCGAGAGCGGCTCGACGAGCGGAGTCAGCTCACGCATGAGCTGGCGGACCTGACGGCCGACCGTGACGTATTTCGCCATGTTCGGCTTGACCACCACAGCCTCCGGGCAGGCCTTCAGCGCCTTGAACATCGGCATCGCCGAGCGCACGCCATAGGTCCGGGCGATATAGCAGCAGGTCGAGACCACGCCGCGCTTGCCGCCGCCGACGATGACAGGCTTGTCCTGCAAGCTCGGATCGTCGCGCTTCTCGATCGTGGCGTAGAAGGCGTCGCAGTCGATATGGGCGAGGCTGAGGCTGTCGCGTTCGGCATGGTGGAGCAGCCGGGGCGAGCCACAGGCCGGGCAGCGCTTTGCTGGCCCGGATGCGTCGTGGTCCGCGAGGCAGTCGCGGCAGAGCCAGCGCGGCGAGGGCGCGCCCGCGCTCAAGAGAAGTCGTCCGGCTCCGGCCCGGCGAGGACGCGCCTGGCTTCGGCGACGATTTCGGGATTCAGCCTTAAATTTCCGGCAAACTCCAGAAGTAGCGAATCGCTTGAGCCGATATGGTCGAGCACCGCGGCGAGGAAGCCGGGTTCGCCTGCCGCCTGGCGCAGATTGGCCGGGTTGAGGCCTGTCACGCTCAGAAAGGGCTCGATCCGCTCGGGTTCGGAGGCCAGGAAGGCAAGGGCCTGGAGTGCGAGGGCCTCGGCCTCGTCGGTGGTCGGTCGTCGTAGCATGGGGTGGAGTCGCGTATCCGGTTTGCGTTTCGTCAACTGCTCGCGTGTTACGCAATCATCGAACGACGCCGCCAGTTTGGAAAGCCCGCCATCGGCGTGAGCTTTCCCGGCGCGAAGGAAGGGCGGCCCGATGAAGACGGTTCTGATCGTCGAAGACAACGAGCTCAACATGAAGCTCTTCAACGATCTGCTCGAAGCGCACGGCTATGCGACGCTGAAGACGTCCGATGGCATCGAGGCGATCGAGCTGGCGCGGACGCATCATCCCGCGCTGATCCTGATGGACATCCAGCTGCCGGAGGTCTCCGGGCTCGAAGTCACCAAATGG
The DNA here is from genome assembly GCF_024655635.1 of Allobosea sp. 47.2.35. Lineage (GTDB taxonomy): Bacteria > Pseudomonadota > Alphaproteobacteria > Rhizobiales > Beijerinckiaceae > Allobosea. Next base: position 489,179 of record NZ_JANLGI010000002.1, read on the forward strand.
ATCAAGGAGGATGACGACCTGAAGGCCATTCCGGTCGTCGCGGTCACGGCCTTCGCGATGAAGGGCGACGAGGAGCGGATCCGGGAGGGCGGCTGCGAGGCCTATCTCTCCAAGCCGATCTCGGTCGCCAAGTTCCTGGAGACCGTCCGCACCTATGCCGGCGCGGCCTGAGAAGCTGTTCTGAGCCATGACCGCCCGCGTCCTCGTCGTCGACGACATTCCCGCCAATGTGAAGCTGCTGGAAGCCAAGCTTTCGGCCGAGTACTTCGGCGTGGTCACGGCGACGAACGGGCGCGATGCGATCGCTCTCTGCGAGCGCGGCGAGGTCGATATCGTCCTGCTCGATGTGATGATGCCGGGCATGAACGGTTTCGAGGTCTGCCGGCGCCTGAAGGGGACTCCTGCGACGGCGCATATCCCCGTCGTCATCGTCACCACGCTCGACCAGCCGCGCGACCGCCTGCAGGGCCTCGATGCCGGCGCCGATGATTTCCTGACCAAGCCGCTCGACGATACCGCGCTTTTCGCCCGCGTGCGCAGCCTTGCCCGGCTCAAGGCGATGACGGATGAATTGCGCAGCCGCGCGGTTGCCTCCGTCCGCCTCGGCATCGCCGATCCGCTGGCGACCGCGGCGGCCGAGACGGGCCTGAACGGACGCATCCTCGTGATCGAGGATCGCCCGAGCGCTGCCGAGCGGGTGCAGAGCGCGCTTTCGGCCTTCCATGCCGTGGAGATCGAGAGCGACGCCCAGCAGGCCGTGATGCGCGCCGCCGAGGGCGATTTCGACGCCGTCGTGATCAGCCTGGGATTGCAGGGGCAGGACGGTTTGCGCCTGTGCAGCCAGCTGCGCTCGCTGGAGCGGACCCGCAACATCTCCGTGCTGCTGATGGGCGAGACGGAGGATCGGGAGCGCATTTTGCGCGGGCTTGAGATCGGCGCGCATGATTTCCTCCTCCGTCCGATCGACCGCAACGAGTTGCTGGCGCGCGTGCGTACCCAGGTCCGCCGCAAGCGCTTCACCGAGCGGCTGCGCGATAGCGTGCAGTCCTCGATGGAAATGGCGGTGATGGACCAGCTCACAGGGCTGCATAACCGCCGTTTCATGGACAACCGGCTTTCGGTGATGTTCGACGAGTCGGCGCTGCGTGCCCGCTCGCTCTCGCTGCTCGTGCTCGACATCGACCATTTCAAGTCGGTCAACGACAGCTGGGGCCATGATGCCGGCGACGAGGTTTTGCGTGAGTTCGCCGACCGCGTCCGCGCCTGCACCCGCGGCATCGATCTCGTCGCCCGCATGGGCGGTGAGGAGATCGTCGTCGTGCTGCCCGATACCGGGCGCGATGCCGCCTATCGCGTGGCGGAGCGCATCCGCGAGCGGGTCGAGAGTGCGCCCTTCGCGGTCCAGAGCAATACGCGCGACATCAAGGTCACGGTCTCGGTCGGCGTTTCGAACCGGCGCGCCGGCGATGCATCCTCCGCCGACATGATGAAGCGCGCGGACGATGCGCTCTACCGGGCCAAGGCCAGCGGCCGCAACCGCGTGATCGTCGCCAGCGCTGCGTAAGCCTGGTCTACGCAAACCTTCGCCACAGCATCGTGGCATCATCTTAAAGTTTATTGGCACGAAATCGCGGCAAGCTGCTGAGGTCGAGCAGTAATGTGCTTCGGCGCTCTCGCGTGCGGCTCAGGCTTTAAGCTTAGCGGGTAGGGTTAACGATCGACTAACGTCGGCGATCGGTCGGATTTGATTGATTCAGATGCGGCGCATTGTAGAGATTGTGCAACGCAGTGATCGCATAGATCGCTCCCAAATGCCCCTCGGGTGCTCAGGTCCGCCGCATCTCCTGGGAAACCGAAGGGCTCGGCCGGTCGGTGACGGATTTCTGGCCTCCTCAGAACCGTCGCCGGCCGGCCACCTCGCGTTGCCATGTGATGGCTAAAAAATAATCGAATTATACTTATCGTTTCTATTTCGATCTTGCCGGGCTGTGTCGGGTTTTCTTTGCCGGCCGCCCGCCGTCAGCTCTGTCCGCTGGCCGCCAGATCGATGTCGGTCAATGTCGTCATGTCCTCGCCGAACCAGGCGCGGATCGATGCTCTCCGCTTGCCGAGATAGTGCGGCTTGCCGTCCACCAGCACCATGGGCAAGTCGTGGCCGGGAACGACGACCGTGCCGGGCCGGGCGCGCCAGCGCTCCCAGATCATCTCGATCGAGGCGCGGCTGACGGCGGCGTCATAGGTCATGTCGGTATCGCCCGAGATCAGCTCGGCCCGGTTCTTCGCCGCGTCGCCGGTGAAGATGATGTCGCGTGCCGGCGTGCGCCAATGGAAGACGAGGCAGCCGGGCGTATGCCCGGGGGCCAGATGCGCGGTCATGCCAGGGAAGACCTCCGATCCGTCGGCGACCTTCTCGCAGGTCGGCCAATCGGCCAGCGCGCGCACGTAGAGCTCGGGAACCGGCGTCTCGCCCCAGGGCTCGTTCAGCGCCCAGTCCAGCTCGACCGTTCCGACCACGATCCTGGCATCGCGAAACAGCGTCCAGTTGACCGAATGGTCGTAATGCGAATGCGTCAGCAGCAGGTCGGTGACCTCAGCGGGCTTGAGGCCGCGTTCGGCCAGCTGCTCGATGATCAGCTTGCGCATGCCGAAATTGCCGGCATCGACCAGTGCGATGCGCTCTCCGGAGCGCAACAGCGCCACCGTGCTCCAGCCGAGCCCACCATGGCAGGCGGATTTGCCGGGGAAGCCGCAGATGACGAGGTCAAGATCCGAGCCTGTCAGTTCGGGCGGCGTGTCGAGCGGCATGGTCAGGCTACTCCCTTGGCGTGTTGTGGCGCGGCGAGCAGGCCGGACAGGACATGCGGGATCAGACCTCCGGACTTGAGGAGGGTGACTTCCAGCGACGTCTCGATCGCGGCCCGCAAGTTCAGCCTCGTCACGTGACCATCCGTTCTCACGATCGCGAGCGGCACCTCGCAGCGCGGAGCAAGGCCCTCGGGCGACAGGTCGATCTCGAACAGGTCCTGCGATGCGATCTCGAGCTTGTCCGGGCTGATACCCTCGGGCAGCAGCAAGGGCAGCACGCCCATGCCGATCAGGTTCGTGCGGTGGATGCGCTCGATACTCGCCGCGATCACAGCACGGACGCCCAGCAAGGCGACGGCCTTGGCGGCCCAGTCGCGCGACGAGCCCATGCCGTAGCGCTCGCCGGCGACGAGCACGAGAGGGACGCCGTCGCGAGCGTAGCGCGCTGCGGCCTCCGTCAGGGTGACGATGTCGCCGGACGGCTCGTGGCGGGTCATGCCGGCTGGCGCTTGCGGCACCAGCCGGTTGACGGCGAGCCGGTTGGTGAAGGCGCCGCGCAGCATCACCTCGAAATTGCCGCGTCGTGACGCGTAGACATTGAGATCAGCCGGGTCGCCGCCGCGCTCGACGATGTAGCGGCCAGCCGCGCTGTCGGGGCGGATCTGGTTCGCTGGCGAGATATGGTCTGTGGTGACGTCGTCGGCGAGCACGAGCAGCGCACGCGCCGGGCCCTTTGCCGGCGGCAGCCCGGCGGGTCGCACGAAGGGCGGCCTTCGCAGATAGGTCGAGCCTGCGTCCCAGGGAAAGCGCGGTCCCGCGGGGGCGTCGAGCTCGACCCAGAGCGGGCGCGTGGCGGCCTCGCGATAAGCGGCGTCGAAGTCGCCGACCTCCCATCCGGAGGCGAGCGCGGCATCGATCTCGTCGTTCGTAGGCCAGATGTCGCGCAGCATCACCGGCCTGCCGTCGGCCGCGACGCCGAGCGGCTCGCTCATGATGTCGATATCGACCGTTCCGGCGAGCGCGAAGGCGATGACAAGGGCAGGCGAGGCCAGGAAGCCGTATTCCAGATCCGGGTGGACCCGCCCCGGAAAATTCCGGTTGCCCGACAGGACCGCGACCGGCCGAAAGCCCGGCCGGCCGAGCTGCTCTTGCACGATCTCGGTGAGGGCGCCGGAGTTGCCGATGCAGGTCGTGCAGCCATAGCCGACGATGCCGAACCCGAGCGCTTCGAGATCCGCCATCAACCCCGCCCGGCGCAGAAAGCGTTCCGCCGTCGGCGAGCCCGGCGCCAGTGAGGTCTTGACGTAAGCCGCGGGGCGCAGCCCGAGTTCACGTGCCTTGCGGGCGAGCACGCCGGCAGCGGCCAGCATGGCGGCGTCCGAGGTGTTGGTGCAGCTCGTGATCGCGGCGATCACCACGGCGCCGTCGGGTACCGTCTCGGAGCCGGAAGAGAGTGGCGGTTCGAACGCGCGCCGCGTGCTGCCCGCCGGAATCCTGTCCTGCGGACGCCGCGGTCCGGCGACGCTCGCCTCGATGCGGTCGAGGTCGATGGCGATGCTGCGCGTGAAGCGAAGCGAGGCATCCGGATCGAACCAGAGCCCCGCGGCCTTCGCATAGGCTTCAACGAGGTTGCGGTCGGATTCGGGGCGGCCGATCTTCGTGAGATAGGCGAGCGAGGCGGCATCGATCGGGAAATAGCCGGTCGAGGCGCCGTATTCGGGCGCCATGTTGGCGATCGCCGCACGCTCGCCGACGGAGAGCGTGGCGACGCCGGGCCCGTGGAATTCGACGAAGTCGCCGGTCACGCCGAGCGCGCGCAGGGCGCGCGTGACCTCCAGGGCGAGGTCGGTTGCCGTCGCGCCTTCGCGCAGCCGCCCACTCAGCCGGACGCCGACGACATCGGGAATGCGCAGCACGACCGGCACGCCGAACAGCGCGCCCTCGGCCTCGAGGCCCCCGACGCCCCAGCCGAGCACGCCAAGGCCGTTGACCGTCGGTGTGTGGCTGTCGGTACCGAGCAGGGCGTCGGGAAAGGCACGCCGCTGCCCGGCTTGCGTCTCACGCACGACGATGCGGGACAGCCGTTCCAGGTTGATCGTGTGCATGATGCCGGAGCCCGGCGGGTGGACGCGGATGCCCGGCATCGTCGCCGAAGCCCATTTCATCAGCCGATAGCGCTCGGCATTGCGGGCGAACTCCTTCTCTAGATTGCGCTGGAAGGCATCGGCACGGCCGAAGAAGTCGACGCCCGAGGAGTGGTCGGTCGAGACATCGACCGGGATTCGCGGCATCAGCAGGTCGGGATCGCCCCCGTGTTCGCCGAGGACATCCCGCATCGCCGCGATATCGACCAGGGCCGGCCCGCAGGTCGTGTCATGCATCATGATGCGGTTGGGCAGGAACGGGATTTCGGCAAGGCTGCTGCCGTTCTCCAGCCACTCCCGGAACGCGCCGGGCAGATGGCTGGTCTCTTCAGCCGGTGCCGTCCGCATCGCGTTTTCGAGCAGGATGCGCAGGACATGCGGCAGCCTGCGGTAGTCCGCGCCGAGCAGGGAGGCGCAATCGAGGCGGAAGATCGTCTCGCCTCCGGCCTCGAACGGTGTCCAGCTCGGTGTCCTGCTTGCGTGTTCCACGTCGCCCGTCCGGACTTGAAGCCCGCCTTGTCGAGGGGTCGGCCCAGCTGCTGATCCCTGTGCTCCCGTGTTCTTGCATGGTCGCGCCGCCGGGCTCAACCACGGTCGGGAGGATGTCGTGATGATCTCGCCTTATTCCCTATGAAGTTGTCCGGGCGGCGATGTCAGCCCGCGCCGACGATGATGAAATCGGGTTCGGCCACCGGTCCGTGCTCCTTCGTGCCACTCGAACGCAGCGCCAACATCTTCACTTGGGACTTGGTGTAAGCGACGGTTCAGACCGAGCCCTCGCCACGTGCCAAGAACGAGTCGAAGCCATGACGACAGATCATCACCACGCCGACGCCCATGCCGATATCCGCGACGCCGTCGCCAGGCTCTGCGCGGATTATCCGGGGGAGTACTGGCGCAAGCTCGACCGCGAGATGGCCTATCCGACGGAGTTCGTGACGGCGCTTACCGAAAGCGGCTTCCTCTCGGCGCTGATCCCCGAGGAATATGGTGGAGCTGGCCTGCCGCTCTCGGCGGCGGCGGTGATCATGGAAGAGATTCAGCGCCAGGGCTGCAACGGCGCCGCCTGCCATGCGCAGATGTATGTGATGGGCACGGTGCTGCGCCACGGCACCGAGGACCAGAAGAAGCGCTACCTGCCGAAGATCGCTTCCGGCGAATTGCGCCTCCAGGCCTTCGGCGTCACCGAGCCGACGAGCGGCACCGACACCACGGCGCTGCGCACCACGGCACGGCGCGAGGGTGACCACTACGTCGTCAACGGCCAGAAGATCTGGACGAGCCGGGCGGCCCAGTCCGACCTGATGCTGCTGCTCGCCCGCACCACGCCGCGCGACCAGGTCGCCAAGCGCACCGACGGGCTCTCTGTCTTCATCCTCGACATGCGCGAGGCGCTGAAGGATGGCCTGACCATCCGGCCGATCCGCACGATGATGAACCATGCCACGACCGAGGTCTTCTTCGACAATGTGAAGGTGCCGGCGACCAACCTCGTCGGCGAGGAGGGCAAGGGCTTCCGCTACATTCTCTCCGGCATGAATGCCGAGCGCATCCTGATCGCGTCCGAATGCATCGGCGACGCGAAGTGGTTCATCGACAAGGCCTCGAACTACGCCAGGGAGCGCCATGTCTTCGGCCGGCCGATCGGCCAGAACCAGGGCGTCCAGTTCCCGATCGCCAAGGCCTACGCCAACATGCGTGCGGCTGAATTGATGGTGCGCGAGGCGATCCGGCTCTACGAGGCCGGCGCCAATCCGGGCGCCGAGGCCAACATGGCCAAGATGCTGGCGGCCGACGCCTCCTTCGAGGCGGCCAATGCCGCCATCCAGACCCATGGCGGCTTCGGCTTCGCCGAGGAATACGATGTCGAGCGCAAGTTCAGGGAGACGCGGCTCTATCAGGTCGCGCCGATCTCCACGAACCTGATCCTCTCCTTCATTGCCGAGCACGTCCTCGGCATGCCGCGCTCGTACTGAGTGCTGCGCCAATCCATCATCGGCGCTGGCGCCACGAAGGGGCTCGCTCACTTCGCCCAATTCCCAGAATCAGAATGGCCGGCGGATCTCCGCCGGCCATTCTAACTCGATAGTTGGCGCCGGGCTCGTGACCCGGTGTCGATCTTTGCGCGCCTTCAAACTGTAGCGGCACCCCAAGGATGATCTGCCTGGATTGTCTAGCCGTTGAGATAGCGACGCATGCAATAGAGCAGCGTTGCCTGTTCTTCATGCTCGCGAATGTCGATGACGCGCCCGAAGAGGATGCGGTGGGTTGCTTCATCCACGGCATTGGTGAGCTCGCATTCGAAGCTGACCGAGGCGCTGGCGAGGACCGGAACACCGGAAAGCCCATCCCGCCATTGACCGAGCGCGAACCGGTCCTCCGCCGGATACTTTCCGCCGAAGACGTTGGAGATCTCCTCCTGACCCGGCTTCAGCGTATTGACGCAGAAATACCGCGCGTTCTCAAAGGCATGGAAAAGCGAACTCGCGCGATTGATGCAGACAAGAAGCGTCGCCGGGGTGTCGCTGACGCTACAGACCGCCGAGGCCGTGAAGCCGTAACGCTTGCCGCCGGATATGGCGGTGACGACGTTGACCGCCGAGCCGAGGCGCGACATGCCGTTGCGAAACGCGGCCTTGTCCACGACATCGAAGCGGTGATCCATCATCCCCATATCGGCCTCTCGACGAAGCTCTGGGGGGCACAACCGAAGCGGAGGCACACCATCCCTTGCTCGCATTCGGTTGCGGTACCCCGCGCCTGCAAGATCGGCCCGCACATCTCGACGAGATCGGCGCGGCCGCCCGGCAAGCACGAGGCCCCATGTTGAGTAGGTTGCCTCCGGGTAACAGTCAGGTCGCCACCGGGTCGGCAAACACGCCTGCGTTAGGCCGCCCCGAGTTCTTCCCGAACGATCTTCGCGCCTGCGCCCAGAGCGCTCAGCTTGCCCCTCGCGACGCGGCGGGACAGGGGTGCCATTCCGCAGTTGGTGCAAGGATAGAGCTTGTCGGCATCGACGAACTTGAGCGCCTTCCGAAGCGTGTCGGCGACCTGCTCAGGCGTCTCGATGGTGTCGCTGGCGACGTCGATGGCCCCGACCATGACCTTCTTGCCCCGGAGGAGCTCGATCAGCTCCATCGGAACATGGGAGTTCTGGCATTCGAGAGAGACGATATCGATGCTGGATTTCTGAAGCTTCGGGAAGGTCTCCTCGTATTGCCTCCACTCCGAACCCAGGGTCTTCTTCCAGTCCGTATTGGCCTTGATGCCGTAGCCATAGCAGATGTGCACCGCGGTCTCGCACTTAAGGCCCTCAGCCGCCTTTTCCAGAGTGGCGATGCCCCAGTCGTTCACCTCGTCGAAGAAGACGTTGAACGAAGGCTCGTCGAACTGGATGATGTCGACCCCGACAGCCTCCAGTTCCTTGGCTTCCTCGTTGAGGATCTTGGCGAACTCCCAGGCGAGCTTTTCGCGGCTCTTGTAGTGGGCGTCGAAGAGCGTATCGATCATCGTCATGGGGCCGGGCAGGGCCCACTTGATCGGCTGCTTGGTCTGCTGGCGCAGGAACTTGGCGTCGTCGACGAAAACCGGCTTCGAACGAGAAACGGCGCCGACGACGGTCGGCACGCTCGCGTCATAGCGATTGCGAATTCGAACGGTCTCCCGCTTCTCGAAATCGACGCCGTCGAGGTTCTCGATGAACGTCGTGACGAAATGCTGGCGCGTCTGCTCGCCGTCACTGACGATATCGATGCCGGATTGGGACTGGGCTTCCAGAGACAAGAGCAGCGCATCCCGCTTGCCCTCGGCCAATTCCTCATCCTGCAGCTTCCAGGGCGACCAGAGCTTCTCGGGCTCCGCAAGCCAGGACGGTTTCGGCAAGCTGCCGGCGGTCGAAGTGGGCAACAGTGTCTTCATGATCGGCAGCCTTATGCTTTTCGGTTCGTCAGGACGCGTAATTGGCGGACCACTGCTCGAGCATGGTCCTGTAGGGCGCGATGAATTTCTCCTCGGCGAACTTGCCTTGCTCCAGGGCTAGCCGGTCGCGCTCCTCGCGATCGTAGACGATACGGGTCAGCGAATAGTTCTGGTTCTTCAAGCTCGGTTGGTAGCAAGTCCCTGCTGCTGCATTGGCGTTGTAGATCTCGGGACGGTAGATCTTCTGGAACGTCTCCATCGTGCTGATGGTGCTGATGAGCTCCAGATTCGTATAATCGCGGAGGATATCGCCCATGAAATAGAAGGCGAACGGCGCGACGCTGTTCGGCGGCATGAAGAAGCGAGCCGTCAGGCCCATCTTCCGGAAATACTCGTCCGTCGGCGAAAATTCGTTCTGAACGTACTCGACGCCGAGGATGGGGTGGTGATTGTCAGTACGCTGATACGTCTTGCTGCTCGATGCGCTCAGGCAGATCACGGGCGGCTTGCTGAAATGATCCCTGTAAGCCTTCGAGTTCAGGAAGAGCTTGAACAGATTGCCGTGAAGCTCGCCGAATTTATCCGGCGTGCTGAAATCGGTCCGGTTCTTGTTGTGCTCTGGCAGGAGCACGCTGAAATCGTAGTCCCTGACGTAGGACGAGAAGTTGTTTCCGACGATGCCTTCGGTGACCTCGTTCGTTTGGCGGTCGATGATGCTGGTCTTCAGGATTTCGATCAGCGGAAACGGACTGTTGCTGTCAGCGGGCCCGATGCTCATACCGACGGAGATGATCTCAAGTCGGACGGAATAACGGTCCGCGTTCGGGTTGTCCCAATGCGCCAGGCTGTTGAACCGGCTGTCGATCATTTTCAGGGCATTGCGCAAGTTCTCTCGGCGGTTCTCTCCCCTGGCCAAGTTGGCAAAGTTCGTCGTGGCGCGCGTTCTCTCCGACGGACGATAGTCCTCGTCGAAGCGGATCGTGTTGATATTGAACGTGAAATCCTGATCCATCGCTCTACGGAGCTCCATATCCAAGACGATGCCTCAATGACCGCTAGCTCTTCCGGCTTGCCCCGACTCGTCTCCGGGGCAAGCTCCGACCGCAGTCATTGTGTCGTCGTTCGGCAAAACGTTCTGTCCGTTATATCGGATGATATTGTTGACAAAAAATGGTAATATCTCATCAATGCGTGAGTAAACGTCATTGGTTTGCGCGGACCTTTGAGCTCCGCGAAGCGAGTAGGGATAATCATGCTCGACAGGCAGCATCTCTCGATTCTGCGAGAGGTCGACCGAATGGGCAGCCTGACGGCCGCGGCGGAACGGCTGAATGTCACCCAATCCGCGCTCAGCCACACCATCCGCAAGCTGGAAGAGCGCTATGGCGTGGGGATGTGGGAGAAGGACGGCCGAAAGGTCCGTCTTACAGAGGCTGGACGCTCCATCGTGACGCTGGCGCAGCGTGTTCTGCCCCAGATCGAGAGGGCCGAGGAAGCGCTGTCGGACTATCGCGATGGCCAGCGTGGGTCGTTGAAGATCGGCATGGAGTGCCATCCTTGTCATCAATGGCTGATGGGCGTGACGAAGCCCTATCTCGTGGCCTGGCCGAATGTGGACCTGGACTTGACGACCTCATTCGCCTTCGGGGGTGTGGCGGCTTTGACGGGTTATGAAATCGACATCTTGATCACGCCGGACCCGATCGAGGCGCCCGCCATCCACTATCTGCCGGTGTTCGCCTATGAGTTGGTCCTTGCCGTCCCAGCCGATCATTCGCTGTCCGCCAAGGGCCATGCCGAGCCAGCGGACCTGCTGGAGGAAACGCTCTTCACCTATCCGGTGCCGCCGGAACGGCTCGACATCTTCACGCAGTTCCTCGTGCCCGCCAATCACCGCCCGCGCCATCACCGGAATGTCGAAACCACGGAAATGATGCTTCAGCTCGTGGCGGCGGGTCGCGGGGTCAGTGCGATCCCGAACTGGCTGGTGCGTCAGCAGGCGGAGGCGCTGGGCGTTCGTCCCGTCCGGATCGGCGAGACCGGGATTCAGAAAAGCATCCATCTGGGCTTGAGAACCGGCGACGAAGCCATCGACTTCATCGCCGGATTTCTGCGGACGTCGCGTCAGACATCAGCCTGACACATGCCGACGAACGATCCGCGGCCCCGCAGGCGTCCTTCTTGTCACGACGCCTTGCGCTCGCGCTGGGGCATGCCTTCCGGCGTGATCGTCGCGACGATCGAGGCGTCGA
>NZ_JANLGI010000030.1 GCF_024655635.1 Allobosea sp. 47.2.35
GCCGATATCGGCCGATATCGGCTGCGCGCTCCTCCTGGCATGCGGCTCCTCCAAAGCCCATCGAGATCCCTCCGGATTCTGTTAGAGGCTCTTAGACCTCCCGCGCGATGCATCGTCGCAAAATTCGTCCGAGGCAAGCAATCTTCTGCAGCGATCCGGCGCCAGCGTCGTAGCATTCACAGCCCTTGCTCGGAAAGCGCGCAGGAAGCTGCGTGATCCGAAGCGGGAATTCAGGCGAGCGGCATGGCGAAGGGCGCACCTTCGAAGGCATCGGAGCCGCGCCCGATTCGTTCGATCGCGCGGGTCATCCGGCCGCGCCGCCCGAGCGCTGCATCGGCCAGCGCGACCAGCCGGGCATTCGGCGTGGCAGAGGGGGCGGCGGCGCGCAGGGCATCGGCAACTTCGTCCTCGTCACGCTGCGGTCCAAGCGCGCAGGCGGCGATGTAGGCGGCGGCTGTCGAGCGGCTGATCCCGGCCCAGCAATGGATCACCATCGGCTCCGCGCGGTCCCAATCGCGAACGAAAGTCAGCAGCCGCGCCATATGCTCCTGCCCCGCGAGGACATGGCCGTCCAAAGCCTGGTTGATGTCGGACATGCCCAGGAAGAGATGCCGTTCGGGAGCGATCCCGGCCGGCCGCGCGACGATCGTCCCGACATTGATCAGCGTCACGAGATGCCGGGCGCGGACGGCTGCAACCGTTTCATCAAGCCGCGACAGCGGGGAAACGTGAAGAGTGGGCAAGAACGGGCTCCGGTGGGATGGCAGACGATAGCATGATCGACAGTGTCGGCATCTCCATGACATGGAGGCGCAGCTCCGATCGATCCAGCGCCGAAAGGCTCCCCATGAATCTGTGGTTCCGCCTGATCTGGCTCTTGCTGACGACGCGCTTCCGCCCGCGGCTCGACCTGCCGGGTGATGCGTCAGTCCTGCCCTTCAGGGTCTGGTTCCACGATCTCGACACCAGCCTGCACATGAATAACGGCCGCTACTGGACGCTGATGGATCTTGGCCGGCTCGACCTGATGCTGCGCAGTGGCCTGTGGCGGGCGGTGCTGCGTCATCGCTGGCTGCCGGTGGTCAATGCCGGCACGATCCGCTTCCGCCGCGAGATGCGCCTGTTCCGCCCGTTCCGGGTCGAGACGACGATCCTGTGCTGGAGCGAGAGCTGGCTGGTGATGCAGCATCGCATGCTGATGCAGGGCCGGGACGGCACCGAGATCGTCGCGGCGGTCGCGCTGGTCCGGGCGGCGCTCTATGACAAGAAGGCGCGCGCCTATGTCCCGGTCGTGCGCTTGCTCGGCGAGATCGGCGTCACCGCTGAGAGCCCGGAGCCGAGCCCGGAAGTCGCGGCTTTTCTCGCTTCCGAGGACGCCATGCGCATCGCCGCCTCGGCGGCTGCCTGAGGGTTACTCCGCCGCCAGCCGCGTTGCCCGCCACTGTGCCAGCAGCGCGCGCAGCGCCGCGGGCTTCAGCGGCTTGTTGAGCAGATGGACGTCGAGAGCGTTCGCGGCCTCGCGGACATGCGGCGTCCGGTCGGCGGTGAGCAGGATCGCCGGCATCGGCGTGCGGGCCCGCGCCCGAAGTGCGCTGATTGCGGTCAGGCCGTTGCCATGGTCGAGATGGTAATCGGCGATCAGCACATCGGCCTCGCCCTTGCTGCCGACATGGGGCAGCGCCTCTTCGAGGCTGCCGGCGATGGTGACGCGGCAGCCCCAACCCTCCAGCAGACGCTTCATGCCGTCGAGGATGGCGGGCTCGTTGTCGAGCACGAGCAACCGCATGCCCGCGAGCTGGCCCGCAGGCGCATTGCGCGGTGCGGCGGCCGTCGTCATCGCGGGCAATGGTGCGGCGCGCGGGACCGAAATCGAGAAGCGCGTACCGCGTCCCGGCGCCGAATCGAGCGTCAGCCCGTGGTCGAGGGCGCGCGCGATGCGCTGCACGATCGAGAGCCCGAGCCCTAAGCCCCGCGCCACCTTCGCACCCTGGTCGAGCCGCTGGAACTCGCGGAACACGGTCTTCTGCTTGCTCTGGGGGATGCCGAGCCCGGTATCGATCACCTCGACCGCGACCTGGCTGCCCCGGCGGCGGCAGCCGATCAGCACCTTGCCGCTGGGCGTGTACTTGATCGCGTTGGAGATCAGGTTCTGCAGCAGGCGGCGTAGCAGGCGCCGGTCCGAGCGCAGCGTCAGGCTGGTCGGCATGAAGATGAGCTTCAGGCCCTTTTCCTGGGCGCTCGGCTCGAATTCGCGCTGGAGCTGCCGCATCAATTCGTCCAGCCGGAAGGAGGAGAGTTCCGGCTTGAGCGCACCGCCATCGAGCCGCGAGATCTCCAGCAGCGCCGTCAGGATCTCCTCGACGGCATCGAGCGAGGCGTCGATATTCTCCGCAAGCTCGGGCTGCCCGCCGGTGCGGTCGCGCTCGACCAGCGAGGTCGCATAGAGCCGCGCGGCGTTGAGCGGCTGCAGGATGTCGTGGCTGGCGGCGGCGAGGAAGCGCGTCTTCGAGGCATTGGCGGCCTCGGCCTCGGCCTTGGCGCGTTGCAATTCGGCATTGACGTGGAGCAGTTCCTCGGTGCGCTCGGCGACGCGGCGTTCGAGGCCTTCGTTGGCGCGTTCGAGCTCCTCCTCGCCGGCGACCGTGTCGGTGATGTCGGTATAGGTCGTGACGAAGCCGCCATCCGGCAGCGCGTTGGTGCGGACCTCGATCACCTTCTTCGACGGGTAGAGCTTGAGGCGCACCGGCTCGCGGTCGTTGATGAAGCTTTCCAGCCGCGCCGCCATCAGCTCATCGCGCGCGCCGGTGCCATAGGCGCCGCGGGCCGCGTTGAAGCGGACGATCTCGTCGAGCCCCGTGCCGAACCGGACCAGCGAGGCCGGCAGGTCGTAGAGCTGGATGAAGGCCTGGTTCCAGGCGAGCAGGCGCAGGTCCCGGTCGAGCACGGTGATGCCCTGGCCGGCATGGTCAAGTCCGTGCTGGAGAATGTCGCGGTTGTACTGGAGCGCCGCCGAGGCGTCGTCGAGCAGCTTGAAGGCGGCTTCGGTCGAGAGATTGCGCCGCTTCAGCAGGAGCGACAGCACGAGGCGTGAGGAGGCAGCACCGATCGCCGAGGAGAGCAGGTGCTCGCCGAAGCGCAGCAGATGGATATCGGCCTGGCGCCCGCTTTCAGAGGCCTCGCCGCGGCCGCTGTTGAAACCCTCGAAGGCACGCTGGGTCCGCTCTGCCCCGAGATAGCGCGCGATGGTCGATTGCAGCTCGCCCTCGGTGATGGTGGTGCGCCAGAGCGAGAAGGACTGCGCCATCGTCGTCGGCTGGGATTCGACGAAGGCATTGGCCTGCAGTCGCTCCATCGCATTGGCCGGCCGCAGCAGCGAGAAGCCGATATAGGCGAGGACGTTGAAGCTCAGGCTCCAGAACACGCCGTGCGGTAGCGCCGGCCAGTCCAGCCCGAACAGGCCCTCCGGCCGGAAGATGCCGGCGCCGAACGGGCCATGCACGACGATCTCGCTCCACCAGCCGCCGGGCAGGGCGAGGCTCGGCATCAGCAGCGTATAGGCCCAGACCAGCGTCCCGACCGTGAGCCCGGCCACGGCGCCCAGCGCCGTGCCGCGCCGCCAGAACAGCCCGCCGAAGAAGGCCGGCGCGATCTGCGCCGTTGCCGCGAACGAGAGCAGGCCGATCGAGACCAGGGCCGCCTCGCCGGAAGCCCGGTAGTAGAGATAGCCGAGCAGGATGACGACGAAGATGCTGACGCGCCGGATCACCACCACCTGCGAGCCGAGATCGCCGCCGAGATTGCTGTTGCCGTCGCCGCGCCTGCCGAACAGCCGGACGGCGCGCCCGGGATCGCTCAGGCCGCGCCGGCCGCGCAGCAGCAGCGGCATGACGAGATGGTTGGAGATCATGATGGCGAGCGCGACCGAGGCGACGATCACCATCGCGGTCGCGGCGGAAAGCCCGCCGACGAAGACGAGCAGCGCTATCATCCCGGCCTCGCGCTGCAAGGGCAGCAGCAGCACGGTCATGTCGCGGTCGACGCCGCTGCCGGGGATCAGGATCTCGCCGGCTGCCGCCAGCGGCAGCACGAACAGGTTGATCAGCACGAGATAGAGCGGGAACATCCAGGCCGCGCGGCGTACGTCGCGGACGTCGCGGTTCTCGACGATGGTCATGTGGAACTGCCGGGCCAGCAGCAGCGCCGCGCAACTCGACAGGAAGGTCAGCGTCAGGAAATTCGGCCAGCTCGATGTGCGCTCCCAGATCGGCGGGGCGCCATTGGCCGGATGGGCCGCCCGCGCCAGCAGATCGCCGGCACCGCCGAACAGCCCGTAGACGATGAAGAAGCCGAGCACGAGGAAGGCGACGAGCTTGATCAGCGATTCGACCGCGATCGCCAGCACGAGCCCGTCCTGATGTTCGGTGGCGTCGATATGGCGGGTGCCAAAGGCGCAGGCGAAGCCGGCGAGCACGATCGCGACGAGGAAGGGCAGGTCGCTCAAGACCGGCACGTCCGGCGTCGGTGGATGGCCGCCCGTCGCTGCGAGGAAGACCGAGAGCGAATTCGCGACGGCCTTGAGTTGCAGCGAGATATAAGGCAACGCGCCGATCACTGCGACGAGGCAGACCAGCGCCGCCACGCGCTCGCTCTTGCCGTAGCGCGCGCCGACGAAATCGGCGATCGAGGTGATGTTCTGCGACTTGGCGATGGTGACGATGCGGCCGACGAAGCGGTGGCCCAGCCCGATCACGAGGATCGGTCCGACATAGATGCCCAGGAAGTCGAAGCCCGCGCGATTGGCGAAGCCGACCGAGCCGTAGAAGGTCCACGAGGTGCAGTAGACGCCGAGCGCCAGCGCATAGACCGTGGTGCGCGCCCGGCCGCTCATCAGCTTGCGCCCGGAGGTGTCGGCCATATGCGCGACGGCGAAGAGCCCGCACAGATAGGCCAGCGCCACCAGCACCACGGACCAGGCGGGGATCATGCCGCCCTCGCGGGTGCCGTATGCGAACGAGGCCGGGATGCAGGCGCCATGGAATTCCGCTTCTTGGTTTCGCGCAGAGTATCGGACGGCTTGTCCGCTCGCCATAGGCCATTGGCGCAAGTCCTCAGGCCGAATTCATCCCCAGTTCTTTGCGTTTCTGGCCGATCAGCGCCGTCATTGCTGCGTTTTCGGGCTTTCCCTGTTCTGCGCCGCTGGTCTAGCGTCCGGATCAGGCTGTCGGGGTAGCCTTGCCGATTCTCAAGGGGTGTTTCATGTTGGAAGAATTCAAGAAATTCGCCCTGAAGGGCAATGTCGTCGACCTCGCTATCGGCGTCATCATCGGCGCCGCGTTCAGCCGGATCGTCGACTCGCTCGTCTCCGATATCATCATGCCGTTCATCGGTGCGCTCGGCGGCGTCGATTATTCGAACTACTTCTTCGGCCTCAACAGCGCCGTCACCTCGCCGATCCTCTCGGAAGCCAGGAAGCAGGGCGCGGTTCTGGCTTATGGCAACTTCGTCACGGTGGCGATCAACTTCATCATCATCGCTTTCGTCCTGTTCATGGTCGTCAAGGGCATCAACAAGCTGCAGAAGAAGCAGCCGGCGAAGGAAGAGGCTCCCGCCGCCAAGCCTGAGGATGTCGTCCTGCTCGGCGAGATCCGCGACCTGCTCAAGCAGAAGCAGGCCTGATCCTGCCCCTCGCGCGGCCGTGAATCATCACGGCTGCCGATCGACCCGATCTCGCGATTTCATGCCTCGCCGCGCCGTGATCGGCTAAAGGTGGGGCACTGAATTTCGCGAGGCCGAAACCTATGAACAGCGCCATCCTGCCGGGCAGTACCCTGCTTGCCGAGCTCCGTCCGGAAGCCCGGAACGCGCCGGAAAGCGGGATCGTCGAGGTGGTCAATCATGGCCGCCTCAAGCAGGGCCTGATCCCGCTCTGGGTGGGAGAGGGCGACCTCTCGACTCCTGCCTTCATCGCCGACGCCGCGGCGCGCTCGCTCGCTGCGGGCGAGACCTTCTACACCTGGCAGCGCGGCATTCCCGAGCTGCGCGAGGCGCTCGCCCGCTATCACCAGCGCCTATATGGCGGCGCCTTCTCGCCGGAGAGCTTCTACGTCACCGGCTCGGGCATGCAGTCGGTCCAGATCGCTGTGCGGATGATCGCCGGCCCCGGCGACGAGATACTGATCCCGACCCCGGCCTGGCCGAATTTCGGCGCGGCCGTCTCGATCAGCGGCGCAAACACCGTCTGCGTCCCGATGACCTACGCGCAGGGCCAGTTCACCCTCGATCTGGACCGGCTTGCCGCCGCGATCACGCCGCGCACCCGCGGTATCCTGGTGAACTCACCGTCGAATCCCACCGGCTGGACCGCGACCAAGGCCGAGCAGGAGGCGCTGCTCGCACTCTCGCGCAAGCACGGCATCTGGATCGTCGCTGACGAGATCTATGGCCGCTTCATCTATGACGGCTCGGAGCGGGCGCCCTCCTTCCACGACATTATGGAGGCCGAGGACCGCGTCATCTTCGTCCAGACCTTCTCGAAGAACTGGGCGATGACCGGCTGGCGCATCGGCTGGATCGAGGTGCCCGTCGCGTTCGGGCAGGTCGTCGAGAACCTGATCCAGTATTCGACCTCCGGCTCGCCGGTCTTCGTCCAGCGCGGCGCCATCGCCGCCCTCGACGAGGGCGAGGGCTTCGTCGCCGAGCAGATCGCGCGCGCGGCCGAAGGGCGTCGCATCGTGTTCGAGGGCCTGAAGGCGACGAACCGCGTCACGCTTTCGGCGCCGGTCGGGGCGTTCTACCAGTTCTTCTCGGTCGATGGCCGCGAGGATTCGCGCAAGCTCGCGCTCGATCTGGTCGATAGCGCCAATGTCGGCCTCGCGCCCGGCACCGCCTTCGGCCCCGGCGGCGAGACCGGCCTTCGTCTCTGCTTCGCCCGCAAGTCCTCCGATCTGATCGAGGCCGTCGCGCGCCTGCAGAAGGCACTGGCCGCGGCCTGAGGCCAAGGCGGACGGCGCAACGCCGCCTTGCATCTGGTGGGGAGCGGGTCGGTTGACCCGCTGCCGGACCATCGCCATGAACGCCCGGCGCCGCCTGTTCCCGGCGCGGCGGGAACGCGATGAAACCGTTCGGCTACCCCACGAACCGGCTGGTCATCCTCTGGCGGGAAATCCTGGTCATCGCGCTGGCGACCGTCGGTGGCGGGGCCTTCGCTCTGCTCGGCATGCCGGCGGCCTGGCTCTCCGGCTCGATGCTGATCAGTGCGGCGGTCGCGCTGGTGCGCCCGCTGCCGAACCTGCGCCGGCCCTGGTTCGATTCCACCATGGTGCTCTCCGGTGCGATCCTAGGCTCGGCCGTGACGCCAGAGGCTCTTGCCGCTGCGGCGCGCTATCCCGCCTCTCTCGTTCTCCTCCTCGTCGGTGCCACGGCGATCATGCTCGCGACCGGCGCCTATCTGCGCCATGTCGCGCGCTGGCCCTGGATCGATGCGCTGCTGGCTTCCGCACCCGGCGCCTTGTCGACCGTGCTGGCGGTTGCCCAGGAGAAGGGCGCCAATATCGGCCGCATCTCGGTCGTCCAATTGTTCCGCCTGCTCGTCCTGGTCGCGCTGCTGCCGAGCGTCATGCAGCTGAGCGGGGCTGCTGCCGGCATGCCGGTTCCCGATATCAAATCTGTCGATGCCGGCACCATGTTCGGCGTCGCCATGGCGGGGCTGGCGCTCGGTCTCGTCTTCGAGCGGATCGGCCTATCCGCTCCGCTGATGTTCGGCGCCACCTTCGCCAGCGCGGCCCTGCATGGCAGCGGGCTCGTCGAGGGCTCGTTGCCGATGCCGATCCAGATCGCCGTGCAGGTCCTGCTCGGCACCACCATGGGCGGGCGCATCGCCCATATCCCGCGCGACGAGTTGAAAGGCCTTTTCCCGCTCGCCATCGGCGGCTTCGCGGTCTCGATCGGCGTTGCCTTCCTGTTCGCCTGGCCGGCGGCCTGGCTCGCCGGCGTGTCCTATGCCAGCGGCATGGCGGCCTTCGCGCCCGGCGGCCTGGAAGCGATGGCGATGCTCGCCTTCGCGATGGGGCTCGATACGCTCTATGTCGGCGCGCACCATCTCGTGCGCTTCGTCGCGATCGGGCTGGCGATGCCGCTGGTGCTCAGCCGTGTGAAGAACGCGCCGCCACCCTGACCGCCTGAACGAGCGTCCTCAGGCCGGCCGCACGGCCCCGTTCGTATGCGTCATGACTGAATACAGCGAGGTCGTGCCGCAGATGAACAGGCGGTTGAGCTTCGGCCCGCCCCAGCAGACATTAGCGGTGATCTCCGGGATATGGACCTTGCCGATCAGCGTGCCGTCGGGATGGTAGATGTGAACGCCGTCGGCGGCGCTGGTCCAGATGCGCCCCTCGATATCGAGGCGGAAGCCGTCGAACAGCCCGGCCGTGCAGGTGGCGAAGACCTTTGACTCGCCGAGCGCGATGCCGTCCCGCCCCATCCGGAAGCTGCGGATATGCCGCGGCCCGTTCTCGGGATCGTGGCTTCCGCCGGTATCGGCGATGTAGAGGATGCTCTCGTCCGGCGAGAAGGCGAGGCCGTTGGGCTTGACGAAATCATCGGCGACGATGGCGATCTCGCCGGTGCGACCATCGATCCGGTAGACGTTGCAGGCGCCGATCTCCCCGGGCGACTTGTCGCCCTCGTAGTCGCTGAGGATGCCGTAATCGGGATCGGTGAACCAGATCGAGCCGTCCGATTTCACCACGGCGTCGTTCGGAGAGTTCAGTCGCTTGCCGCCGAAATGGCTGGCGAGCACCGTGATCGACCCGTCATGCTCCGTGCGCGTCACCTGCCGCCCGCCATGCTCGCAGGTGATGAGCCGGCCCTGCGCATCGACCGTGTTGCCGTTGGAATTGCGCGCCGGCTGCCGGAACGTGCCGACCTGGCCGCTCAGCGCGTCGTAGCGCAGCATGCGGTCATTCGGGATATCCGACCAGATGAGCGTGCTATGGGCCGGGAACCAGGCCGGCCCCTCCGACCAGCGCGCGCCGGTCCAGAGCCGCTCGACCCGGGCGGAGCCTGGAACGACGCGATGGAAGCGTGGATCGAGGACCGTAACCCCCGTGCCTTCGAGCTGGCCGAACATACCAAACCTCCCTGAAATCCTGGCCGGAGCATCTCCGCCCGTGCGGGGCAGGGCAATGCCTTAGAGCGCAAGCCCCGCATCCCAATAGGGCGTGGCGCCATAGAGCTCGCCGAGATAATCGACGAAGGCGCGCACCTTCTGCTCCATGTGCCGGCGGCTCGGATAGACCGCATAGACCGCGACGCGCGAGCCGACCGCATAGGCCGGCAGGACGCGCTGCAGCGCTCCCGACTTCAGCTCCGGCCCGACATCCCAGGTCGAGCGCAGGGCGATGCCGACGCCGCCGAGCAGCGCCTCGCGCACGACCTCGCTCGAATTGGTTCGGAGGGGACCGGTGACCCGCACCGAGACCGGCCCTTCCGGTCCGTCGAGCCGCCAATGATCGGCGTTATGCGCGATCAGGGTATGGCGCGACAGCTCGGCGATATCGGAGGGTGTTCCATGCTCCGCCAGATAGCCCGGCGTCGCGCAGAGCACCCGGTGATTGCGGGCAAGCCTTTTTGCCACGAGGCTCGAATCCTGAAGATCCGCGATCCGGATCGCCAGGTCGAAGCCCTCGCCCACGACATCGACGAAGGCGTCGCTCAGCACGAGCTCGACCGTCACCAGCGGATTGACGTCGAGGAAGCGCTTGAGATGAGGGGCGACATGCATCCGGCCGAACGAGGTCGGTGCCGAGACGCGCAAGGTGCCGCGCACCTGCCCGGCGCCGCTCGACACCCAGGACTCCGCTTCCTCGATCGAGGACAGGATCGAGACGACGCGCTCGTAGAAGCCCTGCCCGGCCTCGGTGAGGGCAAGCTGCCGCGTCGTGCGCTGGAGCAGGCGCACGCCGAGCCGCTCCTCCAGCCGGCGGATGCGCTTCGAGATCACGGCCGGCGACAGGTTGAGCTGCCTGCCGGCGGCCGACATGCTCTTGGTCGTCACCACATGTGCGAACACGTCGAGATCGCCGAACCGGTCCATCGCCACGCCACCTTTTCCAATCCGGAAATAATGGCTGGCTTTGGCCGCACTGCAAGTGCCATTGAATTGATCTAATCTGCCGCGCAGACAGAATGCGTGCGTGGCGTGCCACGAGTCGTCGAGACGGGAGGGGAGAGATGAGCGCGATAGCCTTTCCGGTGCCGGATGCCGGCATTCTCGCCCGCCGCGAATCGATCATCGCCGGCTTGGCGCGCCTTGTCCCGCCGCAGGCGTTGATCACCAGCGACGACGAGCGCCGCCCTTACGAAACCGATGCGCTGACCGCCTATCGGCGCATGCCGCTCGCGGTCGTGCTGCCCTCCACGACGCAGGAGGTCGCCGCCGTGCTGCGCTATTGCCGGGAGGAGGGCGTGCCGGTGGTGCCCCGCGGCTCCGGCACCTCGCTCGCCGGCGGCGCGATCCCGCAGGAGGACGCGGTCGTGATCGGCGTCTCCAAGATGAATCGTATCCTCGCGATCGACTATGCCAACCGCGTCGCGCGGGTCGAGGCCGGCGTGACCAATCTTGCGGTCACCGGCGCGGTCTCGGCCGAGGGCTTCTTTTACGCGCCCGATCCGTCCTCGCAGCTCGCCTGCTCGATCGGCGGCAATATCGGCATGAACTCGGGCGGGGCGCATTGCCTCAAATACGGCGTCACCACCAACAACGTGCTGGGCGTGACCATGGTCATGCTCGACGGCTCGGTCGTTGAAATCGGCGGCGCCCATCTCGATTCCCCCGGCTACGACCTGCTCGGCCTGATCAACGGTTCGGAGGGCCAGCTCGGCATCGTCACCGAGGCGACGGTCCGCATCCTGCGTACGGCCGAGGGCGCGCGGCCCGTACTCTTCGGCTTCCCGACCAGCGAGCAGGCGGGCGCTGCTGTCGCCGCCATCATCGGCGCCGGCATCATCCCGGTCGCGATGGAGTTCATGGACAAGCCGGCGATCGAGATCTGCGAGGCCTTCGCCAAGGCCGGCTATCCGATGGATGTCGAGGCGCTGCTGATCATTGAGGTCGAAGGCTCGGACGACGAGATGGACGCCCAGCTCGCCCGCATCGTCGCGATCGCAAGGGAGCACCGTGTCTCGACGGTCAAGGAATCGAAGTCGGCGATGGAGGCGGCGGCGATCTGGAAGGGTCGGAAATCGGCTTTCGGCGCGACCGGCCGCATCGCCGACTATATCTGCATGGACGGCACGATCCCGACCGGGCAGTTACCCTATGTGCTCAAGCGCATGGACGAGATCGTGAAGGGCTATGGCCTGCGCGTCGCCAATGTCTTCCATGCCGGCGACGGCAATCTCCATCCGCTGATCCTCTACAACTGCAACGACCCAATCGAGGCGCAGAAGGCGGAGGATGCCGGCATGGACATCCTCAAGCTCTGCGTCGAGGTCGGCGGCTGCCTGACCGGCGAGCACGGCGTCGGCATCGAGAAGCGCGACCTGATGACCTTCCAGTTCAATCCGGAGGACCTCGCCCAGCAGATGCGGGTGAGGGCGGTGTTCGACGAGCGCTGGCTGCTCAATCCGGCGAAAGTGTTCCCGCTGGAAGGCAGGGTGGCGGCGTGATCGTCCATACTCCCACTACCGAGGCGCAGGCCTGCGCCGTCGTGAAATCGGTTATCGACAGCGCCGTGCCGCTCACCCTGCGCGGGGGCGGCACGCGTGAGGGCCTCGGCCGCCCCGCCCAGGCTGCCAGTACGCTCTCCAGCGCGGGCTTGACCGGAATCACGCTCTACGAGCCGGCCGAGATGGTCATCGCCGCCCGCACTGGCACGCCGCTCGCCCTCGTGCAGGAAACGCTCGCCGAGCGCGGCCAGATGCTGCCCTTCGAGCCGATGGATCATCGCGCTCTCTATGGCAGCGAGGGCGAGCCGACGATCGGCGCTATAGCGGCCTGCAACATCTCCGGCCCGCGCCGGATCAATGCCGGTGCCGCCCGCGATTCCCTGATCGGCGTCAGGCTGGTCAATGGCCGCGGCGAGATGATCAAGTCCGGCGGGCGCGTGATGAAGAACGTCACCGGCCTCGACCTGGTGAAGCTCCTCAGCGGCAGCCACGGCACGCTCGGCTTCCTCACTGAGGTCACCTTCCGCGTGCTGCCGCGGCCGGAGCGCATCGTCACGCTGCAATGGCGCGGCCTCTCCGACAAAGTGGGAGTTGCGCTGCTGGCGAAAGCGCTGGGCTCGCCCTTCGAGCCGATGGCGGCGGCGCATCTCCCGGCCCGGATCGCTGGCGGGGAGGCGCTGACCCTGCTGCGTCTGGAGAATTTTTCGGACTCGATCGATTACCGTGCCGGCGAACTCGCGCTGCTGCTCGACGACTATGGCACGCCCGATCGGCTGGAAGGTACAGCACCGACCGAACTCTGGGTCGATATCCGCGATGCGGCCTTCTTCGCCGGGAGTGGTGAGGCGATCTGGCGGCTCTCGCTTGCGCCGACCAATGGTCCGAACGCCGTCGGGGCGATCACGCGGATGATCCCGGCCGCGCGCTGCTTCTACGATTGGGGCGGCGGGCTAGTCTGGCTCGCGGTTCCCGCCTATGGCGATGCTGGCGCCGCCGCGATCCGCGCCGCGCTGAAGCCGCTCGGCGGTCATGCGACGCTGGTGCGGGCGCCCGATTCGATCCGCGCCGCCGTCGACGTGTTCCAGCCGCTGGCCGAACCGCTGATGCGGGTAACGGCCGGCATCAAGAAGAGCTTCGACCCCGCCGGCATCTTCGAATCCGGGCGGATCTATGCGGGGATCTGATGACGCTCGCCGATAGCCTCCCCACTGAGACCCGCGCCAACTGGGCGCCCAACCGGCTTAGCCCCGCCGCACTGGTTCTGGCTGCCGCGTTGCTGATCGCGGGCGTCGCTATGATCCTGTTCTGGATGGGCCGCGAGCCGATCTGCAAATGCGGAGACATCAAGCTCTGGCAGGGCACGGTGATGTCCTCCGAGAACTCCCAGCACATCGCCGACTGGTACACCTTCTCGCACATCATCCACGGCTTCCTGTTCTACGGCCTGTTCTGGCTGATCCGGCGCCTGACCGGCTTGCCGATTTCCTTCGGCCTCGCACTCCTGCTCTCGATCCTGCTCGAAGGTGCCTGGGAGATCGCCGAGAACACCGATGCCGTGATCAACCATTACCGCTCGGCGACGATCTCGCTCGATTATTACGGCGACAGCGTCCTGAACTCGGTCAGCGACATCCTCGCGATGGTGCTGGGCTTCTTCTTTGCCCGCCTCGCTCCGGTCTGGCTGACGGTGACCAGCGCGCTGGCGATGGAGCTCATCGTCGGCTGGCTGATCCGCGACAACCTCACCCTCAACGTCATCATGCTGCTTTGGCCGATGGACTGGATCAAAGCCTGGCAGGGCGGGGCCTGAACAATGCAGACCAACTTCACCCCCGAGCGCCTCGCCTCCGACCCGCGCATGCCGGCCTCGGAGAAGATCCTGCGCACCTGCGTGCATTGCGGCTTCTGCACCGCGACCTGCCCGACCTATCTGCTGCTCGGCGACGAGCTCGATTCCCCGCGCGGGCGCATCTATCTGATCAAGGACATGCTGGAGAACGGCAAGCCGGCCACCTCCGAGGTGGTGAAGCATGTCGACCGCTGCCTCTCTTGCCTCTCCTGCATGTCGACCTGTCCTTCGGGTGTGCACTACATGCACCTCGTCGACCATGCTCGCGCCCATATCGAGGAGACCTATACGCGCTCCTGGCATGACCGCCTGTTGCGCAAGGTGCTGGCGGCGATCCTGCCCTATCCCGGCCGCTTCCGGGCCGCGATGCTGATGGCGCTGCTCGGCAAGCCGTTGGCGCCCGTGCTCGGCGTCATCCCGGTCGTCGGCTCGCGCCTGAAGGCGATGCTGGCGCTGGCGCCGGCGCGCCTGCCGACGCGCTCCGCCATGGAAGGCCCGCAGAACTTCCCGCCGTCGGCCGAGCGCAAGCGCCGAGTCGCGCTTCTCTCCGGCTGCGCCCAGCCGGTGCTCGATCCCGCGATCAACGAGGCGACGATCCGCCTGCTCAACCGGCATGGCGTCGAGGTCGTGCTGCCGAAGGGGGAGGGCTGCTGCGGCGCGCTCGTTCACCATATGGGCCAGGAGCACGATGCGCTCGCCTTCGCCCGCGCCAATATCGACGCCTGGACGGCGGAGATCGACGGCGAGGGGCTCGACGCCATCCTGATCACGGCCTCCGGCTGCGGCACGACGATCAAGGATTACGGCTTCATGTTCCGCAACGAGCCGGCCTATTCCGAAAAGGCGGCGAAGGTCTCAGGCCTGACCAAGGATGTCACCGAGTTCCTGGAGACGCTGGAGCTTGCTCCGGTCCGCGATGTCGCGATGCCGATCGCCTATCACTCGGCCTGCTCGATGCAGCACGGCCAGCAGCTCAAGGACGGACCGAAGCGGCTGCTGTCGGGCGCCGGCTTCAAGGTCAAGGAGGTGCCGGAGGGCCATATCTGCTGCGGCTCGGCCGGTGTCTACAACATCCTCCAGCCCGAGATCGCGGGGAAGCTCCGCGAGCGCAAGATCGGCAATATCGAGCGGACGAAGCCAATCCTGGTCGCGACCGGCAATATCGGCTGCATGACCCAGCTCGCGAAGGGTTTTGCCGACAAGGGCGCGACGACCCCGGTGGTGCATACCGCCGAGCTGCTGGACTGGGCGACCGGTGGGCCATTGCCCGAGAAGCTGGCGCGGGCCGGGATCGAGGATCGGCCTTTGCGGGCGCAAGCCCTGGCGGCGGCCGAGTAGTCGAGCTTGCCCCTCGCGCCTGTACGGTCTAACCCGCAGTCAACTTTCCGTTGATTGTCCGAGCTCGCCCCATGTCCGCCGACAAGACCGCCCCTGCCAAGCTGAAGGCCCGCCAGCCACGCGGCTTCGTCGATCGTGGCCCGGCCGATGTCGCCGCCACCGAGCGCATGCTCTCCGTGATCCGCGAGAGCTTCTCGGTCTATGGCTTCGACCCCGTCGAGACGCCCTTCGTCGAGTACACTGACGCGCTCGGCAAGTTCCTGCCGGATCAGGACCGGCCGAACGAGGGAGTCTTCTCCTTCCAGGACGATGACGAGCAGTGGCTCTCGCTGCGCTACGACCTGACGGCGCCGCTCGCCCGCTATGTCGCCGAGAATTTCGACGCGCTGCCGAAGCCCTATCGCAGCTATCGCGTCGGCTATGTCTTCCGCAACGAGAAGCCGGGTCCGGGCCGCTTCCGCCAGTTCATGCAGTTCGACGCCGATATCGTCGGCTCCGGGACTGTCGCAGGCGATGCCGAGATCTGCATGCTTGCCGCCGACACGATGGAGAAGCTCGGCATCAAGCGCGGCGACTATGTCGTGAAGGTCAACAACCGCAAGGTGCTCGACGGCGTGATGGATGCGGCCGGGATCGACCCTGCCGCACGCCTGACCGTGCTCCGCGCGATCGACAAGGCCGACAAGTTCCCGTTGGAAGAGGTCCGCAAACTCCTCGGCGAAGGCCGCAAGGACGAGAGCGGCGACTTCACCAAGGGTGCAGGCCTGTCCGGCGCCCAGTCGGATCGCATCCTCCGCTATCTCGAACTCGGTCAGAAGCTCGCCGAGCTGGGCAAGACGAACGCTCAGGACAGCGAAGGCTCTGCCAAGCTCTCGGCAGCGGCGCTCATCGATCTGCGCGGTCTTGTCGAAGGAGCCGAGAATGGCCAGGCCGGCATCGCGGAGCTGGAGCAGATCCGCGAACTGATCACGGCGGCCGGCTATCTCGGCCGGATCATCATCGACCCCTCCGTCGTTCGCGGGCTCGAATACTATACCGGCCCGGTCTACGAGGTGGAGCTGACCTTCCCGGTCACCAATGACGACGGGCAAGTGGTGCGCTTCGGCTCGGTCGCGGGTGGCGGGCGCTATGACGGCCTTGTCGGCCGCTTCCGTCCCGAGCCCGTCCCGGCGACCGGCTTCTCGATCGGCGTTTCGCGGCTGTTCTCGGCGCTGAAGGCGGTCAAGTCGCCGATCGTCGACAGCCGCAACGAACTCCCGCTCGTCGTGGTCACCGCGATGGACAACAAGTCGCCGGAATTCATGCCGGGCTATCAGGCGATGGTCTCAGAGCTGCGTCAGGCCAAGGATGCGGACGGCAAGCCGTTGCTGCGCGCGGATCTCTATCTCGGCGCTTCCGGCTTCAACGCCCAGATGAAATATGCCGACCGGCGCGGCGCGATCTGCGCGATCATTCAGGGCTCGTCGGAGCGCGAGGCCGGGACCGTCGTCATCAAGGACCTGATCCTCGGCGCCGAGCTCGCGGCCGCCAGCCGCGACGTCAAGGATTCCGCCGAGCACAAGGTCAAGCAGGCCGAGGCCCAGTTCGCCGTGCCGGTCGCGGAACTGGTCGAGGGTGTGAAGCGGGTGCTGGCGCGACATTCGTAAAGGGCGCGGGGAACCCTTCTCCCGTGTGGGAGAAGGGCAGGGATGAGGGCCTGCCGCTGACGATTGGTGCGACGACTGCGTCGCGCCTTCTGTCCAAACGACACATCCTTATCCGGTGCTCCGCGCCACCTTCTCCCCTCCGGGAGAAGGAGAAGAGGGCGTCTCGCTTCCCGCGACCGTTCGATTCCCATTCACCCATTTCGCTCAAATCCCTCGAAAATTCGGCGCACCACTGCTAGGACGGCGCTCGCAACAGGACAGGACGAGCCGTGCCCGCAAGCCGCGCCAGCATCGAGACCGTGATCGCGCTCTTCGCCGGCGAGGGCTATGCCCATGCCGAGCCGGCGATCCTGCAGCCGGCCGATGTCTTTCTCGATCTCTCCGGCGAGGATATCCGCCGCCGCATCTTCATGACGCAGGATGCCGACGGCCGGGACTGGTGCCTGCGGCCCGAATACACCATTCCCGTCGCGCTCGATCATATCGCCTCGGGCAAGACCGAGCCTGCGGCTTACGCTTATGCCGGCCCGGTCTTCCGCATGCGTTCGGGCGAGCCCGGCGAGTTCCTGCAGGCCGGCCTCGAATCCTTCGGCCGTGATGATTTCACCGCGACTGACGCCGAGATCATGGCGCTGACCATCGAGGCGACGGCCATGCTTGGCCTCGCCGAACCGCGCATCGTCATGGGCGATGTCGCCGTGCTCGGGGCGCTGCTCGATGGATTGAACGTGCCGCAGGGCGCCCGCCGCCGTCTGGTCCGCGCCGTCGTGCAGGGCAAGGGCGCGGACGCGATCGACGCGCTCGATCCGCCCGCAGCCGAGGGCGAAGCCGCCCATGCCGGCCTGCTCAAGGCGCTCGAGGGGCAGGACCCCAAGGCCGCTCGCGCCTTCGTCGAGGACGTGCTCTCGATCGCCGGTATCTCGACCGTCGGCGGCCGCTCCGCCGCCGATATCGCCGAGCGCTTCCTGGCGCGCGCCGCCGAGCGGGAGAACCCGGTCAATGGCGACGTCAAGGCGCTGCTGGCGCAGGTGCTCGCCGTCTCCGGCGATCCCGATGCGGCTTCGGCCTCGCTGCGCGCGCTTGCCGATCAGGCCTCGCTCGATATCGGCCGCCAGCTCGACGCCTTCGACGAGCGCACCGGCTTCCTCGCCGCGCGCGGCGTCGATATCGGTGCGATCCGCTTCTCGGCCGGTTTCGCCCGCAATCTCGACTACTATACCGGCTTCATCTTCGAGCTTCACGACACGGCCCGCGGCGACGGCAAGCCCGTTGCCGGCGGCGGCCGCTATGACAACGTCCTCCGGCGCCTCGGCGCGAGCCGGGCGATCCCGGCCGTGGGCGCCTCGCTCTGGCTCGACCGCCTGACGGGAGACGCCGCATGAGCCAGATGCCGGATAACGACGCCCCGCTTGTCCTCGCCGTCCCCTCGAAGGGCCGCCTGCAGGAGAACGCCACGGCCTTCTTCGGCCGCGCCGGACTGAAATTCGTCAAGTCGCGCGGCGAGCGCGACTATCGCGGCGCCATCGCCGGCGTCGACGGGGCGGAAGTCGCGTTCCTCTCTGCATCCGAGATCGTCGCGCAGCTCTCCTCCGGCGCCGCCCATATCGGTATAACCGGCGAGGATCTCGTCCGCGAGCAGCTCTCGGATGCCGATGCGGCGGTCGAGATGCTGACCCCGCTCGGCTTCGGCCACGCCAATGTCGTCGTCGCCGTGCCGCAGGCCTGGATCGACGTGCGCAACATGGCCGATCTCGACGATGTCGCCTCCGCCATGCGGGCGCGCCACGGCAAGAAGCTGCGCGTCGCCACCAAATACGTGAACCTGACCCGGCGCTTCTTCGCGCAGCACGGCCTCGCCGATTACCGCATCGTCGAAAGCCTGGGCGCGACCGAAGGCGCACCGGCCGCCGGCACGGCCGAGATCGTCGTGGACATCACCACGACCGGCGCCACGCTCGCCGCCAATGCGCTGAAGGTGCTCGATGACGGCGTGATGCTGGCCTCCGAGGCCAATCTCGTCGCCTCGATGCAGGCTCCATGGGGCGATCGCGCGAAGGCCGCAGCCAAGACCATCCTGTCGCGGATCGCGGCGGAGGAAGAAGGGCGCACGCTTCGCGAGGTCCGCGCGCGACTCGATCTCGCTCCGGGTGCGCTCACCGCGCTGGAGGAGCGCTTCGGCGCGCGCCTGCCATTCGGCGCGCCAGCCTCGGGGACGCCGCTGACGCTGCACTGCCCGGACAAGGTTGTCTTCGCGCTGGTCGAGCATCTCGACGGGCTCGGCGCCGACGATGTGACCGTCAGCGCCCCGGCCTATGTCTTCCGCCGCGCGAACCGCCTTCTGGAGCGCTTGAACGCCCGTATCTGATGCTGCGCGGCAGCATCGGAATGACGGGATCGCCCGCGCTTCAGCCTTGATCCCGAACCAATTGGCCTCTAGGCGTGTTAACCGGTTTGGCGGCACGCGGCGCTGCCGTGCGAGTGAATGCAGGTAAGACGATCATGATCCGACGCCTTGGCCTTGCGGCCGTGATTGCGGCGCTTGCCGCGCCGATGCTGATGTCCGGTGAGGCGATGGCGCAGAGCCGCCAGAAGATGCCGTCGCGCACGGAACTCGGCGGCGGGAATACGCCGATTCCGATGCCGCAGCAGGAGAAGACCTTCCCGCTCGGAGCGAGCTGGAGCGTCGTGGCGCTGAACGGCAAGCCGGTCAAGGACCGCCGCGCGACCCTGCTTGTCGACCAGAATCTGCGTGGCACCGGTTTCGGCGGCTGCAACACCTTCTCGGCCTCGGCTTATCCGCTGCGCCAGCAGGGCTTCGCGGTCGGTCCAATCGCGGTGACCCGCCGCAGTTGCGACAAGGGTCTGCTCGATTTCGAACGGGCCTTCCTGATGGCGCTGCGCGCGACCCAGAAATGGGATCTGGTCAGCGGCCAGCTCGTCCTGAAGGGCGGGGCCGGCGAGCTGACCCTCAGCCGCTCGCTCTGAGGCTGTTCCTCTCCTTGGGAGAGGTTCTCGGCGCAATCGATGGATAAGAAAAAAGGGTCGCGCGAGCGACCCTTTTTTGTTTCGTTGCGCCATGCCTGCCCTCAGGCGGCCGGGGCTTTCGCTGTCGGCGTCGGCGTGAAGGTGCCGTCCGGATTCTGCTCCATGGTGACGAGAGCATCGTGCATGTTGCGCAGCGTCGTGCGGTGGCCGATCGAGACGATGCGGGCCTGCGGCAATTCGCGGTCGATCGTCGCGTAGATCTCGCCCTCCAGCTTCTCGTCGAGCGAGGCGGTCGCCTCGTCGAGGAAGAGCCAGTCCGGCTTGCTCAGGAGCGCGCGCGCGACGGCGAGCCGCTGCTGTTCGCCGCCCGAGAGCCGCTGCCCCCAGAGGTCGACCTCGTCGAGCTTCTCAGTGAGGTGGCCGAGCTTGACCTTCTCCATCGCGGCGCGGATCGCGGCATCGTCATAGTCGCCTTCCTCGGCGGGGTAGGCGAGCGCCGCCCGGAGCGAGCCCTGCGGCAGATAGGGTCGCTGCGGCAGCAGCATGATCTCGGCGTCGGCGGGGATGCCGACCTTGCCGTCGCCGAAGGGCCAGATCCCGGCGATGGCGCGGAACAGCGTCGACTTGCCTGAGCCGGAAGGGCCGATCAGCAGCGTCGAGCGCGCGGTACCGAGATCGAGCGCGCCGAGCTTCACGATCGGTTTGCCGTTCGGCAGGAGGAGCGTCGCGTCGCGGATATGCAGGCTCTCGTCGCGCGAAGTCTCGCGGCCGAGCGCCTCCTCGCTGATTGAGCCGTGCTGCGCATCGGTGATCGCCGTCTCGAAGGAGGTGAGGCGGTTGATCGAGGCGAGGTAGGAGGCGATCGAGGAGTAGCTGTTGATGATGAAGGACAGGGCCGTCTGCACCCGGTCGAAGGCACCTGCAACCTGCATCATGACGCCGAGCGTGATCGTGCCGGCGAAATAGTACGGCGCCAGAATGATGTAGGGCAGGACGACGCTGAGCTGGTTGTAGGACAAGGTGAAGCTGGTCAGCTTCAGCCGGCGCCAGACCAGCCGGTAGAAATTCTCGACGATGTCGCGGAAGCGCTGGGCGAGCTGCCCGCGCTCGGTCGGCTCGCCGACCATCAATGCGATCTGCTCGGAATATTCGCGCAGGCGTGCCAGCGAGAAGCGGAAATTCGCCTCGCGCTTCTCCTGTTCGAATTCGAGGCGGATCAGCGGGCGGCCGATGATATGGGTCAGCCAGGTCGCAGCTGCGGCATAGAAGAACGCCACCCAGAAGATGTAGCCGGGAACAGCGAAGGACATGCCCGGCAGGGTGAAGGCGACGGGGATGTTCCAGAGGATGATCGAGAACGAGACCAGCGTGGAAACCTGCGAGAGCAGGGGCAGCGCGAAGCCATAGGTCTGGTTGACGAAGGAGCGCGTGTCTTCGGCGATACGCTGGTCGGGGTTGTCGACAGTGCCGGCGAGCGCGATCCGGTAATGCGTCGCATGGTCGAGCCACGCTTTCGTATACTCGTTCGCCATGAACTGCCGCCAGCGGATCAGGATCGTGTAGTTGGCGAACAGCTCGGTCAGGTTCGAGACGACCCAGAGCACGGCCCAGACGCAGAACACGTAGAAGAGCTGGTACCAGAACGCCGTGGCGTCCTTGTTCTGCAGCGCATCGTACATGTCGCGGTTGAAGAAGGAGAGGCGCAGCGTGATGCCGACCTGCACCTGATTCAGCACGATCAGGAAGACGAAGAGCGAGACCGCGAGCGTACCGAGCCGGATGCTGAACGGCCCGATCGGCCAGAGATTGGCGGTCGTGATCTGGTCGGATTCGAAATAGGGCGAGGCGATGCGGGCGATCCGCGCGATCACCGGCACGAAGGAGATCGCGTAGATCAGGATCGCGAAGACGCCGACCGTGGTCGGGAGGCTGGTTGGGATCGGCGGGATGCCGAGAGCCGCCGGCCACCAGCCGAACTGCGCCGCGATCGCGGATGCGCCGAACACGAGATATTCGATCGCGAAGACGCTGGAGAAGATGCGCAGGAAAAAGGGCAGGGCCGGCGAGCGGAAGGTGACGACCGCCAGTAGCAGGCCGATGACGCCCATGCCGATCACGCCGGCCGATCCGGCCTGCTGGCCGACGACCAGCGTGGCGGCCGCCAGCGCGGCCACGAGAATGCTCAACAAGCGCATAGATGGGAATCCTGGCGGGAGACGGTGAAAGCCACGATTCGGACCATGTCGCAGCGGGAGTGGCCTTTCAATGGCGGCGCGATCGGATGAGCAAATTGTCATCTCGCGGAGAGCTTGCGGCGAGCCAGAGGCCCTGAAACGAAACGCCCCGGGCGAGCAGGGCTCGTCCGGGGCGCGAAGCTGGAAGGTTTGGCTCTAGCCGATCACGGCGCGGCGACGATCTTGCCGGCGTCCCACTTGTACATCGAGAAGCTCGGCGAGCTCAGGTCGCCGGTCTTGCCATAGGTCAGCGTGCCGATCGCGGTCTTGACCGGCATGCCCGACTGCAGGGCCTTGGCGGCGCCGTTGGCATCGCCGGGCTTGCCGGCCTTCTCGATCGCGGCCTTGAGCACTTCGACCGCCGCATAGGCGTTGAGCGTGAAGGCCTCCGGCGGGATACCCTTCTCCTTCAGCGCCGCGACGGCCTGGGCCGAGTCGGGGTTCTTCAGCGCGTCGGTCGCGTTGGTGAAGAGCGTGCCGGTGGCATGGTCGCCGCCGATCGCCGCGTACTCGGTGTTGGACAGGCCTTCGCCGCCGATGATCGTGGCCTTGACGCCGGCATCGGCGAGCTGGCGCGCCAGCAGGCCGCCCTCGGGGTGGTAGCCCCCGAAATAGATCGCCTCGACATTCGCCGCCTTCAGGCGCGTCACCACGGCCGAGAGGTCCTTGTCGCCGGGATTGACGGTCAGCGCCGCCACTTCCTTGAGCCCGCCGGCATTGATGCCCTTCTGGAAGGCGTCGGCCAGGCCCTTGCCGTAGGTGCCCTTGTCATGGACGATCGCGATCTTCTTGTCCTTCAGGTTCTTCAGGACGTAAGCGGCGGCGATGTCGGCCTGCTGGTCGTCGCGGCCGCAGGTGCGGAAGACGTTCGTCAGACCGCGCGTGGTCAGCGCCGGCGAGGTCGCGGTCGGCGTCACCATCAGCACGCCGCTCTCGGCGAACACGTCCGAGACCGCCATCGCGACGCCGGAGGTCACCGGCCCGACCACGAACTTGACCTTGTCGCCGACGAGCAGGTTGGCCGAGGAGACGCCCTGCTTGGGATCGCCGGCATCGTCGGCGAGCTTCAGCACGAGCTTCTCGCCGAGCACGCCGCCGGCCTTGTTGATGGCGTCGACGGCGGTCTGGGCGCCGTTCTTGACCTGGTCGCCATAGGCGGCGACCGGGCCGGTCAGCGGCGCGACGAGGCCGATGGTGATGTCGGCCTGCGCGGCCTGGGCGGAGAGGAAGAGGGCTGCGGCGAGCGCGGCGCCCGACAGGAGTTGGGACTTTTTCATCTGCATCTCCCTACGACATGCAATTTTAGCGCGCGATCCCGCTCGGGGTCGCTTGCCGCCTGTATAGGTCAGGATGTCACCGGAGGGCACTGCCCAAGCTTTCATCAGCCCTGTCGGGAAATGCATGGCAACGCGGCAGGCGGTGCCTGCATTCAGCCGTTGCGGGCTTTGCGCTGGGCCTCGAGTTCCTCGGTGACGGCGATCACGTCGAGATAATCCTCGTGGCGGGCCGGTGCATAACGCGAGACATGGCCGTCGGTGAAGCTCTTCCAGGCCTCCGGAGCGGCCTCCTTCATCGCGTTCATGGCGGCGACGAAATCGTCTTTCAGCCCTTGCGGCAGGTTGGCGCGGGTCGAGAACGGGCTCGCCGGGATCAAGGGCGAGGTCCAGAGCACGCGGGTCGAGCCGGCCGGGATCATGCCGCGCTGGGCGAGCCGCTGCGCGACGCCATGCTCCACGTTGACCTGATAGGTCGCGACGACGTCAAACTGGCCGCGTACCAGCGCCAGTACCGAATTGTCATGGCCGCCGGAGAAGACCGTGCCGCTGAAATGAACCTTCGGGTCGATGCCTTGCTTGCGCAGGAAATAGGAGGGGAAGGCGTAGCCGGAGGTCGAGTTCGGATCGGCGAAGGCCATCACCTTGCCCTTGAGATCGGCGAGCCCCTGATAGGGGCTGTCGGCCCGCACCAGCAGCACCGAGTAATAGCCTTCCTGACCCTGGTTATCGACGTCGCGGATCAGCGGCTGCAGCTTGTCGCCAAGCACGCGGCGGCCAAGCGCGTAGACTGCGGGACCGAACCGGGCGAAGTCGACCTGATCGGCCCGCATCGCCTCGACGAGGCCGGCATAGTCCGAGACCCGGAAGAAGCGCACGGGCACGCCAAGGCGCTGCGTGAGGTAGTCGACCATCGGCTGGGTACGGGCGATGGCGCCGGCCTCGTTCTCGGCGGAGGAGACGCCGAAGCGAACCTCCTTGATGTTGTGCCGCCAGTCCGAGCCCTGAGCCAAGGCGGGGGCGACGCTGCTGGCGGCAAGGCCGGCGAGAACGGAACGGCGTGTCGGCATGATGGTCTCGGGTGCGATGGAATTCGATCGCGTCTCGATGCGCGCCAGCCACGACGGGCGAATGGCGGGCGGATGACAGTGCCGTGAAACGAAAAAGGCCCGGCTTGCGCCGGGCCTTCCATAGTTCGCTGGGAGCGGTGGATCAGAAGTCCATGCCGCCACCGAAACCGGGCTTGCCCGGTTTCGGCATTTAGACGCTTTGGGCGTCTGGACTTCCTCAGAAGTCCATGCCGCCCATGCCGCCGCCGCCCATCGGGGGCATCGGGGCGTCCTTCTTCGGCAGGTCGGCGACCATCGCCTCGGTGGTGATCAGCAGGCCCGCGATCGAAGCCGCGTCCTGGATCGCCGTGCGGACGACCTTGGTCGGGTCGATGATGCCGGCCTTGACCAGATCGCCGTACTCGCCGGTCTGGGCGTTGTAGCCGTAGGTGTAGTCCTTCGACTCCAGCAGCTTGCCGACCACGACCGCGCCGTCATCGCCGGCGTTCTCGACGATCTGGCGAGCCGGAGCGGTGATCGCCTTGCGGACGATCTCGACACCGGTCTTCTGATCGTCGTTCTGGGTCTTGATCGACTTGACCGAGGACAGGGCGCGCAGCAGGGCGACGCCGCCGCCCGGCAGGATGCCTTCTTCCACCGCAGCGCGGGTGGCGTTCAGGGCATCGTCAACGCGGTCCTTCTTCTCCTTGACCTCGACCTCGGTCGCGCCGCCGACGCGGATGACCGCGACGCCGCCGGCGAGCTTGGCCAGGCGTTCCTGGAGCTTCTCACGGTCGTAGTCCGAGGAGGTCTCCTCGATCTGGGCCTTGATCTGGCCGACGCGAGCCTCGATGTCCTTCTTCTTGCCGGCGCCGTCGATGATCGTGGTGTTCTCCTTCTCGATGCGCACGCGCTTGGCGCGACCGAGCATGTTGAGCGTCACGGTCTCGAGCTTGATGCCGAGGTCTTCCGAGATCATCTGGCCGGCGGTCAGGATCGAGATGTCCTCAAGCATGGCCTTGCGGCGATCACCGAAGCCCGGAGCCTTGACGGCCGCGACCTTCAGACCGCCACGGAGCTTGTTGACGACGAGCGTGGCCAGGGCCTCGCCCTCGACGTCCTCGGCGATGATAAGGAGCGGCTTGCCGGTCTGCACGACGGCCTCGAGGATCGGCAGCATCGCCTGGAGCGAGGAGAGCTTCTTCTCGAAGACGAGGATGTAGGGGTCGTCGAGCTCGGCGACCATCTTCTCGGAGTTGGTGATGAAGTACGGCGAGAGGTAGCCGCGGTCGAACTGCATGCCCTCGACGACGTCGAGCTCGGTCTCGGCGGTCTTGGCCTCCTCGACGGTGATGACACCCTCGTTGCCGACCTTCTGCATGGCCTTCGAGATCATCTCGCCGACCGACGAGTCGCCGTTGGCCGAGATAGTGCCGACCTGCGCGACTTCCGCGTTCGAGGTGACCTTCTTCGAGTTCTTCTTGAGGTCCGAAACGATCGCCTCGACGGCGAGGTCGATGCCGCGCTTCAGGTCCATCGGGTTCATGCCGGCCGCAACCGACTTGGCGCCTTCACGGACGATCGCCTGGGCGAGAACGGTGGCGGTGGTGGTGCCGTCGCCGGCATGGTCGTTCTGGCGCGAAGCGACTTCGCGGACCATCTGGGCGCCCATGTTCTCGAACTTGTCGGAAAGCTCGATCTCCTTGGCGACGGTGACGCCGTCCTTGGTGATGCGCGGAGCGCCGAACGACTTCTCGATCACGACGTTGCGGCCCTTCGGACCCAGCGTGACCTTCACGGCATTGGCGAGGACATCCACGCCGCGCAGCATCTTGTCGCGGGCTTCAGTGCCGAATTTGACGTCTTTGGCAGCCATGAGAGCTACTCCTTAGAACTTGAAACGGAAGAGAGCGGTCAGGCGGCGATCAGCCGACGACGCCCATGATGTCGGATTCCTTCATGATCAGGAGGTCCTGACCATCGATCTTGACCTCGGTGCCCGACCACTTGCCGAACAGGACGCGGTCGCCCTTCTTGACGTCGAGGGCAACGAGCTTGCCGGCCTCGTCACGCGCGCCGGAACCGACGGCGATGACCTCGCCCTCCTGGGGCTTTTCCTTGGCGGTCTCGGGGATGATGATGCCGCCCTTGGTCTTCTCTTCGCTGTCAAGGCGGCGGACCACGACGCGGTCATGCAACGGACGGAACTTCATGGTTCTGTCTTCCTCTCGGTCTTATTCGTTTCGGGGGCCGCTGAAGGGCTCCCGGGGGAGGCTGTTAGCAGTCACCAAGTGAGAGTGCTAACAGATGCCAGCGGAGATAGGCGCGGGGGTCCGGAGAGTCAAGGAAGCGCGCGGCGATAAAGTGAACGGCGGCGGATGCGGTGTCGCAGGTCGCTTCAGGCCTGCTGGCAGCAGCGCTTGAACACGCTAACATGGCGGAATGACGACGCCCGCGCCCGACCCCCGTCTCGACGCCATCGCCCGCTCCTGCGTGGCGCTGCATGTCCGCATGACCGCACGCGCCGTGACGCGGGCCTATGACGAGGCGATGCGCCCGAGCGGGCTCAAGATCACCCAGTTCGTGCTGCTCTCGGCGCTCTCAACCGGGCAATGGAAGTCGGTCACCGAGCTGGCCGAGCGTTTCGCGCTGGAGCGGACCTCGCTGACCCGCAACCTCCAGCTTCTGGCGGCCGAGGGCATGGTCGAGCCGGTCGAGTGCCGCGGCCGGGCCTCGGTCTATGCGGTGACCGAGAAGGGCAGAGCCGCGATCGAGGCCGCGATCCCGTATTGGCGGGAGGCGCAGGACAAGATCGAGGGCGGCTTCGGCGAGGACCGCTGGCGCGAGACCCGCGATGGCCTCAAGGCCCTGCGGCGGGCAGCGCGCGGAGAACGCTGAAGCAGCGGCGACCGGTTGACCATCGCCGGAACATGTCTCTATCGTGCAGATACACGAATGGAGATCGGCATGAAGCGCGTGGTTGGGGTGGTGTCTCGCGACGAGCTGGTCGCGGGCGATGGCTTGAGTTTCCTGCGCGGGATCATTGCCGGCACCAATCCGGCGCCGCCCTTTGCCGATGCCATGGATTTCGAGCTGGCCGAGGCCGACGAGGGCAGGGTGGTCTTCGTCGGTCAGCCCTCAGCGCGCTTCTTCAATCCGCTCGGCACGATCCATGGCGGCTGGACCGCGACGATCCTCGATTCCGCCATGGCCTGCGCGGCCCATGCCACGCTGAAGCCGGGCGAGGGCTACACCACGCTGGAGATGAAGCTGAACTATGTCCGCCCGGTCATGCCCGATAGCGGCCCGGTGCGCTGCGAGGGCAAGCTGATCCATCGCGGCAATTCGGTGATCACGACGGAAGGCAAGCTGGTCGATGCGCGCGGCAAATTGCTCGCGCACGGCACCGAAACCTGCCTGGTCTTCCCGGCCAAGGCTAGCGCCGGCTGACGGCGACGGCGCCCGCGACGATCAGCAAGGCGCCGAGATAAGTCGTGTAGAGCGGCACCTCGCCGAACACGAAGAAGCCGAGCAGGCTCGCCCAGATCAGCGCTGTGTACTCGATCGGAGCCAGCCGCGAGGCTGCGGCGCGGGCATAGGCCGAGGTCAGCGTCAGGTGGCCGGCGACGCCGAGCGCGCCCGCGAAGAGATAGGCGGCGAGGTCCGCCCAGGTCATCGGTACGAAGGCAAGCGCAGCCGGAATGGCGAGGCAGACCGCCGGCCCGACATTCTGGAAGGCGACGATGACGGTCGGGTGTTCCCGAACCGCGATGCGCCGGAGCAGGATCAGGTTGAAGGCGTAGCTCACCGCCGAGAACAGCGCGGCGGCAACGCCGAGGCCGGCGCCGCTGACATGGCCCTGCAGCCGCGGCCAGACCATGACCAGCATGCCGGCGATCCCGAAGCCGAGCGCCTGGAGGATGCGCTTGTCGATCTTCTCCTTGAGCAAGAGCCCGCCGAGCAGGGCAACGAAGACCGGCGCCAGGAAGGAGAGGGTCAGCGCCTCCGCCAGCGGCAGCACCGAGACCGAGTAGAAGAAGCTGCCGGCGGTGAGCACCACCAGCGGGACGCGCGCGAGATTGCCGATCAGGCTGGCCTGGGTCGGCCGGGGCGGGCGCGCGATGGCGAGCACGATGAGCGCGCAGATGCCGCCCATCAGGAAGCGCATGAACAGCGCCACGATGAACGGGTGTTCCTGCATCTGGCCCTTGATCACCCCGTCCATCGCGGTGAGCAGGGCGATGCCGAGAGCGGCCCGCAGGGCTACGGACAGCGTCATGGACCGAAGCGCAGCGGCTTGCGGAAATGATACTCCCAGCTTTCCGAGACGTCGCCGAGATAGCGTTCGCCCGGCCAGCGGGTGAAGCCGAGCTTCTCGTAGAAGCGATGGCC
This sequence comes from Allobosea sp. 47.2.35, assembly GCF_024655635.1. GTDB lineage: Bacteria > Pseudomonadota > Alphaproteobacteria > Rhizobiales > Beijerinckiaceae > Allobosea. The sequence goes on from NZ_JANLGI010000030.1 coordinate 28,435, forward strand.
GCGCGCGAAGCGGCTATCCGACCACAGCACCATCTCGGCGAAGCCGCCCTGTTCGGCGAAATCCATCGCCTTGGCGAAGAGGGCTTGCGCCAGACCGGTGCCCCGCAAGGTGCTGTCGACATAGACCTTGGCGAGCTCGACCGCATTCTGTTCACGCACCGGCACGACGCCGAGCGAACCGGCGATGCGCCCGTCCGGCCCGTCCACGATCCAGAGTTCGCCGCCCTTGGCCGCGAAATAGGAGGCCGGCCGGCGCAGTTCGGGCAGCTCGTCCTCCACGAAGAGGCAGCCCGGATACTCGGCGAAGCTCGCCGCGATGAGGGCGGAGAGCGGGCCGGAATCGTCGTCGCGGGCAGGCCGGATGGGCGGGGTCATGATATTGGCCTTACGGTCGAATTCGGGCGCCGTGAAGTTGCGGGAACGGCGGCGCCCAATGCTCTGGCAGCAGGGCAGGGCGGTTTGCTGCCGCAGCTTCCCCTTGGAAATATCGTTCCGTCCGGTTACCCCGGCCCGAGAAGGCTGCGCGGCCGCTTGAGTCGCGCGCCTCGACCCTGGCAACGCGGATATCGGGACGGAGTGGCGAAGGCACGATGACCGTTCTTCTGCCCTTCATCGTCAATGCCGGGCTGAATTTCGTCCTCGGGCTGCTCGTCGCCCTGTTTCTCGGCCCGGAGGCCTTCGGACTCTACGCTATCGGCGCGGCCACCGTCGTGCTCGTCAACACGGCACTGCTCGACTGGCTGAAGCTCTCCGCCGTCCGGTTCTACTCCGTCGAAACCCGCGAGAGCGATCCCGGCATCCGGGCGACGCTCGATCTGCTCTTCGCCGGTGTCAGCCTGTCGCTTTGCGCGCTCCTCGCCGCTGCCATGCTGGCGGGCGTCGATGCCGGGCTTCCGGCCGCACTGCTGATGGTCTCGGTCGCGGGCGGCATCGCGGCGGGCTGGTTCGACTATCACGCGGCCATTGCGCGGGCCCGCTTCCTCGATGCGGCCTATGCCCGGCTCGTCCTCGTCCGCAGTGTCGCGGCCCTGTTGCTGATGGTCGGCGGCGCTTGGTGGACGCGCGATCCGGCCGTTGTGCTGCTGGGCGGCGTGCTCAGTGCGCTTGCCGCCGTTATCGCCAATCGCAGCCGGCTCGCCGACATGAAACCCGCGCCGGGCGCGCTCCGGGCCGACCTGATGCGCGGTTTCGCGCGATACGCGCTGCCGCTGGTCGCGGGCAACGCGGTCTATGCCGCGATCCCGCTCCTCAACCGTGCGATCCTCGCCGACAGGCTTGGCTTCGCCGAGGCCGGCTATTTCTCGCTGGCCTCCGATATCGGCCTCCGGCTCTTCCCGGTACTGGCCTCGATGCTGGAGATCGTGCTGCTGCGCGAGGTCATCCGCCTCGACGAGACGCGGGGGACCGTCGCCGCCCAGAAGCGCATCGCCCGCAACATGGTCCCCGTGCTCGCCTGCGTGCTGCCGGTCGCGCTCGGCTTCTGGCTGATCCTGCCGGCCTTCGAACGGCTTTTCGTACCCGCGAGCTTTCGCGGTCATTTCGCCGGCCATATGGCGCTGCTGCTGCCGGGCTTCGCGGCGATCGCGCTGTTTCAGGCCGGTCTCGCGCCTGTGTTCCTGCTGGCGAAGCGCACGCTCGTCGCGATCCTCACCTCCCTGATCGGGCTCGCCGTCAATCTCGCCATCATCTTCGCGCTGCCGGGAACGCTCACACCGGCGACGGTCTCGATCGCGCAAAGCGCCGCTTATCTGACAGCGCTGCTGGTCATGGCCGTGTTTGCGCTCCGCGCATTGCCGGTCCTCCCGCCATTGCGCGAGATCGCCTGCGTTCTCGCTGCCGGTATTGCAATGGGCCTTGCGATCTGGCCGTTGCGCGGCACGCTTGCGGCTGCCCTCGAACTGCCACTGCAGATCGTCCTCGGCGGGCTGGTCTATGCGGTGGTGATCCTCGCCTGCGATGTCGGCCGTTGGCGCACTGGTCTGAAGCTGCGCTGGCTCGCCCGGCGCTCGGCACGCCGGTGAGGCGGCAAGGTTTCCTTCACCCTGTCGCTTGACCGCTCGCTAAGGTTAATTCCGCGAATTGCGCCGGTTAGGGCCGGTTTCAGCGCCGAAGAGTCAACGATTCACCATTCCTTTCAGGGCACGCCGCAGGCTTTCAGGCAGTCGATGTCGAGAGTACCTGCGTCATGCGTCGAAAGATTATCCTCCCGCTCCTCGCTGCTGCCGGAGCCCTGGCGGTGGCAGGGCCGGCCCTCGCGCAAGGCTATCGCCAGAATTACGGTTACGCCGCGCCGAACGATCCGATGGCTTCAGGCGGCGGGCGCGGCAACTATGGCGGCGGCTTCATCGAGATGCTGATGACCGGCCGCGACCCGACGCCCGCGGGCCGTGGCGGCGCGGTCTATAACCGACCCGGTGGCTATGCCTATGGTCAGCGGGTGCAGCCGCAAGGCGGCTATGAAGACCCGTTCGAGGCGGCGCGCCAGCCGCGCGCCGGCCGCCGCATGGCCGCGCTCGGCGAGCCTGTCGAGCCGCAGCAGGGCATCCAGCACATCGTCGACCCGCGTTTCCGCAAGCAGGAAGTCGCCTATGACGGTCCGCACAAGCCGGGCACGATCATCATCGACACGCCGCAGCGCTTCCTCTTCCTGGTGCAGCCGGGCGGCCGGGCCTTGCGTTACGGCATCGGCGTCGGCCGGCCGGGCTTCTCCTGGGCTGGCATGAAGACGATCAGCCGCAAGGCGGAATGGCCGAGCTGGACGCCGCCGGCCGAGATGCTGAAGCGCCGGCCCGACCTGCCGCGCTTCATGACCGGCGGTCCCGACAACCCGATGGGCGCGCGCGCCATGTATCTGGGCTCCTCGCTTTACCGCATCCATGGCACCAACGAGCCGAACACGATCGGGCAGGCGGTGTCCTCGGGCTGCATCCGCATGACCAATGACGACGTCACCGACCTCTACGAGCGCGTTCGCGTCGGCGCCAAGGTGCTGGTGATCTGAAGCAAAAAGCCTCGTCTGGCGCCCATGAAAAACGGCGGCTCCGCATAGCGGGCCGCCGTTTGCGTTATCTCAGCCGTTAGAGGCGGTGAGCGCTGTCAGACCCAGCTGTCGTCGTCTCCGCCGCCATCGTCGAAGCCGGGATCGGCATCGTCGTAGTTGGCGTTCTGGTAATTGGCCTCGCCATCATAGCCCTGGCCGTAGCCGCGATCCTGCGCTGTCTGGTCGGCCGCGGGCTGGGCGCTGGCGCTCTGGTCTGCCGCCGCCGGCTGGGGCGCAGCCGCGCTGGCGTTCGAGCCGGAGCTGGTGTCGCTCGCGGTTTGCGCCGCGGGCTTGCTGCCGCCACCGAAGGCATTGGTCAGCACGTTGCCGAGCATCATGCCGCCGGCAACGCCTGCCGCCGTGGTCAGCGCGCTCGCCATGAAACCGCCGCCGCGGGACTGCTGTTGCGGCTGGTTGCTCCATGGGCCGGGCTGGCCCTGACCCTGCATCGGCATGGCCTGAGCCGGGGCAGCGGCCTGCGGCTGCGTGTTCCAGGCTCCGGACGGTGCTGCGGCGTCAGCGCGCGGCGGCACGGGCGGAACCGAGCCGGTACGCGGCACCGATCCGCCGCCGAAGATGCCGGACAGGAAGCCACCGGCCTGCGGTTGCGCTGCTTCGCGCGCGCGCGTCTGCGCCTCGCGCAACTGCGCCTGCAGGCTCTCGACCTGCTGGTTCAGGTTGGCGAGCGCCTGCTCCTGCACATAGACCGCCTGGGCCATGGCATAGGGCGCGTAGGGCTGCTCGCGCAGGCGTTCCGCGATGAAATTCTCAGCCTCGGGGTCGCGGGGCTGGTTGGCCGCCTGCCGAAGGCGGTCGAAAATCCCGGCGATCACGTCGCGTTCTTGCGGCGTCATCGTCATCTCCTCTCGTTGCGCGGCGCGGTTGCGCCGCGCTCAAGAGGTGGGATCGGCCTGTGACGGTATCAAGGCGTCGTCGTGACGGGCGCGCCTCAGATGCTGCCGAAATCGTCATCCGGCGGTGGCATCTCGTCGACGTCGGAGGGTGCCTGCAGCGAGCCGCGATTCAGCACCACCACCGTCGTGCCGGACGGAACGCGGCTGTAGAGGTCGATGATGTCCTGGTTGAACAGGCGGATGCAGCCCGAGGAGACCGACTTGCCGATCGACCACGGCTCGGAGGTACCGTGGATGCGGTAGAGCGTGTCGCGGTTGCCCTGGTAGAGATAGAGTGCACGGGCGCCGAGCGGGTTCTCGAGCCCGCCGGCCATGCCGCCGGCCCAGGGGCGGTTGCGCTCCGGCTCGCGGGCGATCATCGCCGCCGTCGGGGTCCAGCGCGGCCACTGCGCCTTGCGGGCAACCGTGGCGCGGCCGCGCCAGGACATGCCCTGCTTGCCGACGCCGATGCCGTAGCGGATGGCCTTGCCGTTCTCCTGAACGAGATAGAGATAGCGGTTGTCGGTATCGACGACGATCGTGCCGGGCTGCTCGCGGGTCGGGTAGGAGACGATCCGGCGCAGGAACTGCGGCTCGACCTCGGAGAGATCCGTCGCCGGCAGCGGGTGTTGCTCATCCGGCCGCTCGCCATACATCGCCAGATACTCGGCGCTGATATGCGGCCCCTGATGCGCAACCTCGAACGGCTCCGGGCGCCGGTTGGCGACGCAGGCGGCGAGGAAGAGCGGGCTCAGGGCCGCGAAGACGCGGCGGGTCGGACGGGCGAGGGGAGAGGCGGACGGACGGTCGGGAGACATCGACGGACAACTCGGCGTTACGGGCAAAAAAGAACGGCGGAACAGCGCATTGGTTCCATGCGCTGCTGTTGACCTCCGTTCAAGGTGGCCGAGATGGCCGTGGGGTGAACGTGATGTGGCAAAAATGTGGTTGGCGGGGCCTGTTGCGATCAGGCAACAGGTCAGTTGCCGGACAGGCACATGCCGGGTTCCAGTCGCTCGATTCAGATCGAGCCTTCGTGGCTGTCGTGTTGCCGCGCAAGCCTGTTCGAACAGTTAAATATTTTTTGACGATGAGGCTCAATAGTGGCCCTGTTTCGTCGATCGCCGCCGTCGCATTACCTCGGTCTTCTGACCGTCGGCGAAGCCACGTGAGTTTAGACGATTGCCTGCCGCCTATGCCTACGTGTTGCTGGCGGCGCGCCACTCCGGAGAGCGCTGCATCATGTCGCTCTTCCCGGGAGATGGGCCTCCATGCTGAAACTGCCTTCGCTGCGCCTGCCAATCGCTACGCGTCTGGCGATATTGGCCGTGCTGATCGTCGGCGTCGCCGTCGCGGCTTCGGTTGCGGTATCACTGCGCGCGGCCGACAGCGCGATGCGGGAACGCGCCCAGTCGAGCCTGGCGATCAACATCAACCTGCTTCGGGATATCCTTCTCGCCAAGGGCCAGCCGAGACTCGAGGGCAACAAGCTCATCTTCGGCAACGAAAGCGTCAACGACAACTTCGCGGCGGTCGACAAGGTCAAGGCGCTCTCGGGCGGGACGGCCACCGTCTTCATGGGCGATACCCGGGTAACGACGAACGTGACCAAGCCGGACGGCACGCGAGCGGTCGGCACCAAGCTGGCCCAGGGCCCGGCCTATGATGCCGTCTTCAAGGAGAAGCGGACCTATTCCGGCGCCGCCGATATTCTCGGCGTGCCTTATTTCACGATCTACGAGCCAATCGTCCAGAAATCCGACGGCAACGTGATCGGCATCCTCTATGTCGGCATCAAGCAGGAGGAGTTCCTCACCGTCATCGGCGAGATGATCCGCGCCAACATCATTGCGGGCCTGGCGATCGCGGCTGTCGCTGGCTGCCTGCTGTTCTGGCTGGTGCGCCGCATGATGAAGCCGCTCGGCAGCCTGAGCGCTGCCTTGCGGCGCCTCGCCGAGGGCGATCTCGACACGCCGGTTCCCGCTTTCGGAGGCGGCAGCGAGTTCGGCACCATGGCCGGTGCGGTCGAAGTGCTGCGTCAGGCCTCGATCGAGAAGGTCAGGCTGGAGCAGGATGCGACAGCGCAGGCCGAGCTGATGGGTGAAACCCGCCGCCAGACCGAGGCGCAGCGGCAGGCCGTGGCGCAACAGCAGATCGAGCAGGCTCGGGAGCTGGAGGACGTTGTCGCTGCGCTGGCCGAGGGGCTTGCGGCGCTCTCGCAAGGCGATCTGCGTCATCGCATCGAGGCCGAGATGCCGGCGGCTTATACGAAGCTGCGCGACGACTTCAACGAAACGGTTGACCGCCTCTCGGACACGGTGGCGACGATCCAGACGACCTCGGCGGATGTCGGGCTGGCGGCGCGCGAGATCAACATGGGCGCCGACGACCTGTCGAAGC
>NZ_JANLGI010000031.1 GCF_024655635.1 Allobosea sp. 47.2.35
TTGGCTTCATAGCCATGCGAACCCAAGCCGGCATTGGCAATGCCGAGTTCCTGCGCGCAATGATCCCACATCATTCCGGCGCGATCCTGATGTGCGAGAAAGCCAGCATCACTGATCCGGAGATCGTCGCGCTCTGTCAGGAAATCACCAAGTCGCAGAAGGCGGAAATCGCGCAAATGGAGACAATCCTCGCCCGGCAGAGGTGAAGCTCTTCACATCCGAAGCTGACATCCCCATTTCAAGCTTAGATTGTCAGCCCCGAGTGGGTTTGCCATCGGGGCAAGCCAGGGGAGGCTGTGATGAGGTTGTCTCACCAAATCGCTCTATCGGCGGCCTGTTTGCTGCTCTTGGCGCAGCTTGAACCCGCGATCGCCCATCGTGCGAACCTGGCCCTGGGCCTGCGAGAGATCACCAGCGCGATTAACGGTAAGGTCTGTGCAACAGCAGGAGGGGCGCACTTCACCTTCGATAATGATGGGCGCTTCTCGTATGATGGCCTCTGGCAAAGCAGCGGAAGCTTCACGCTTGACGCTAGCGCGGTAGTCGTGACCTTCGACAGCGGTCTTCAGCGCGCGTTTGAAATCTCCAGGCGAGGCGGAGAGCTGTATATGGAGCAAACCCGCGTCGTGTGCACCGCCAAGGAATGAGACAGACCTGCTTGAAGTGTTTTGAGTGCAGTTCGGCCGTCTGACTGAGCCGTCGAGCCTAGAGTGTTGCCGGAACAATACGAGCGTCGTCAGAAAGGCGCATCCACAACATGGGTGGGCTCCTCTGCGTAATAAGATACCGCGATTGTTGCGGCTTTCACAGCCATTGATATTGTCGACGCGGAGTTTTCGACGTCGCCAACGCCTATCAGCAGGGTTTTGCCCATATTAAGGGCCTCGGCCGAATCCGCGATATTGCCCTCAACAAGGCCAACTTCACTTAAAGTCTGATCTAACTGACAGCAGCAATGTGACGTTTTCCAAACGTGATTCGATGCAATTAGCATCCCGGCCAAATAGCCGGTGACTGAGATGGGCGCGACTGACCGCAAACTACAAATAATGCCAGAAAAGAAAACGCCCCATAGTCCATCAAACACGCGGTCAGTCCGTGACCACTGGCTGCACAAGTCCTCAATACCTGACTTTTGAACTCCCCCACTTGCAAGGGATGTGAGTTTCTGCACGACGCTGAAATTCTCGATAGGAAAGCCCAATGATTTCAGATCAGCAAGCACCACACTTGCCGCATTTCGATCAGGAAGGGATGCGACCAAACAGGTGCTAGACATTGGATGCCCCTTTCACACTAAACAGAATTCCTATCTTGAGTCAGTTTTGACTCCTTGACGCTCAATCGCTCGAACCAAGTCTCCGATATTTGACAGATTCTCGATCTCATCGCTGCGCAATTTGACGCCGAACTCGGTTTCCGCAGCGACTATCAAGGTAATGTTGTTAAACGAATCCCATCCCTCGATGTCGGCCGCTGACGTTTCGGCCGAGAGTACGATTGTATCATCATTGAACAAGTCTCTGAATATTTGGGTCAGGCCAGCGTAGACTGCGCGCTCATCCATTCCGTCTACCTTTCCGTAATGTCGATCGGAACGGGCAAATCGGCGAACGAATCGACATCGAAGCACCAAGTCGTTGCCCCCGAAGCGTCTTCGGCAACGCAAGCGAAGCCAAGGCTGCGGTAGTGCTCACGCACCATTTGGTTCCGCTCTGTCGGGCGAAATTTGCCAACAATGGTGCGATAGCCGCGGGAGCGCGCCTCTGTGGCGACCACTGCGAGCACCGCCCGCTCCACGCGCCGCCCCAACACTCGGCAACTCATCAACCAGTTCTCGAGGACAAGGGTTTCGTCTCCGTCGGCGCGCGCCATGACGACTGAGATGATCCCGTTGTCACCGAAGCGGTCGAGCAGCCTGAAATGCAAGCCGAGGCAGCGCGGATCGCGCTCAAAGGCACTGACCTCCTGATCCGAACATCGCTGCGTTGTCAGGTTGAATTGGTTGGTCTTATTGATCAACTGCACAACGCGCGGCCGATTGATGTCGTCGAATGGCCCCCAGATCAGCTCCATTCGAAGCTCGGCCAGGAAGGCGTCCATATCCGTTGCGGCCGATGCGGCGTTCGCCCGCTCCTTGTTGGCCTGGTATTGTCCGGCCTTGCCCAGGTCATCGGCCGTCACAACGACTGCCTCGAAATATCCGCTGTCGCTTAGGCACTGCGCAAAATGAGCCGGATCCGCTGGCAATTCGGGCACGCGCACCGAAGGCAGCCGAGAGCGCACCCATTCGCGCTCGGCGGGATTGTCGTCAGCGAAGACAATACTGTCCAATCCAATATTGAGCGTGCTCGCGATCGAGCGGATGTTCGTCGCTTTGTCGTTCCAATTGGCGCAGAAGCAGGCAATGTCCTTCAGCCTCAGCACCATTTCCGGGTGGTGCTCGAACACCGCCGTCGCATTTGCCTCGTCATTCTTGGAGCATACGGCCAGAATTACGCCGCGCTCCCCGAGATTGCTCAGATAGCGCTGAAAAGCACAGAAGGCCTCGCCCGCAGCCGAACCGGCACCCAGCACCAGGCCGTTCGGTCCATCGTCCCCGATCACGCCGCCCCAGAGCGTATTGTCGAGATCGAGCACGAGGCATTTCGACGAAAGGCCGGATTGGGTCCCGAGCACGCGCCCCACCAGGTCGCCGTAAAGCGGCCCAACCAAAGGGCTGATCTCCTGCTTCGCCTTGTGCCAGAGTGTGGGGTCAAACCAACAGCCCCATCCCTGCCAAGCGGCATACTGATCGGGCGTGATCAAATCGAAGCCCTCCTGTTCGGCGAGATCGCGCAGGGCTTCGTTCCACGACAGGATCATTTGCCGCGGCGAGTTAGGAAGGCGATGCTCGTTGGCGCCAAGCAAGGCAGGAATGATGGGTAATGCGGTTTGCAAAATGATCCGACACGGCAACCGTTCTCGGATCGTCCCGCACAAGCGTTTGAGCTCGTTCAGACTATGATTAAGTCGCTCCTCCGCAGCGCTTCGGTCACTCAACGCACTATGCCCGCGTGAAACATGGTGAGCATCGAATGCAAAGAGCACGACGTCCGGCCTGAAGCCCCAGAATTCCGAATCCAAGTCAGCGATCGCATGTCGATACTGGCCGAAACCTGGCTCATAAATATCGACATTGACGCCCCTACGCAGGCAGCCGATGCGAATTCCGGGCTGCAGGTGACTCGTCGTCGACGTTGCTAGAATAGCCAGCCGGATGAAGCGAGCGGCCTGTGGTCGCGAATCGGCGGCGCCTGAGTTCAACCGGATCAACCGGTCAAGCTGAATAGTTTCGACAAGGTCGAGGTTGTGCTGCGCCAGAGCGATCGCTCCGTCCCAGAACGAACGATCCGCCCTGTGGGCATCGAGTTCAGCAAGGCGGCGACGAAAATCGCGTGCGGTGGGAAGCCAATAAAGCCTTTGCCCGGGAAGAGCAGCCATGGCGCATCTCGCTACTCTACCAAGGATACGCGGTTTTCGAAGGACCTGCTTTTCAGTCCGAGCGCGGTCGGCGGAACGGCTGATTCTTCGGAATGATCAGCCGTCTCGGCTTCCCGCTGCTCCTTGCGAAGATGCGTCAGAAGGGTTCGCACACGCTGATCGTCGGGACGATCACGCTCAAGTTCGATCGCCATAGAGAGGGCGTCGGCGGTTCGGCCCTGCCGGCTGATAGCGGTCGCGAGCTGGATACGGCTTCCCAGCTCTTCGGGACAAAGCGCGACGGCAGAACGAAACGCAGCTTCTGCTCTCACATGGTCACCGATGCGGCTTTGCAGCAGACCCAGCCCCGCCTGAGCGTTGGCATTGTCGGGAAGCCTTCCGACCATCGCTTGATAATCCGCGACGACAGCGCGCCGCACCTTGAGTGCGAGGACATCGCCCAGGAGCCAATGCGGTTCGGCCGCAATCGGCTTGACCACAATCGCCTCTCTCAGCATTGCCTCGGCATCGTCCAGCTTACAGGCCTCGATCAGAGCTTTCGCGCCGGTCAGGAGAAGTGCAAAATCGTGAGGAAACACTTCGAGAGCGTCGCAAATTACCGAATGTGCCTCGTCGAACCGCTTTTGCGATCGATAAAGCCGTGCAAGCTCAAGGCTGGCTGCCGCGGTTGTCGGAGCCGCTCGCACCGCGCGGCATAGGGCAACTTCCCCCTCGGTTGCCAATCCTAAGCGCAACAAGCTCTGCCCAACCGCGAGTTGCGCATGATGGTTTTGTTCATCGAGCCGCACCGCTGCCCTCGCCGCGGCTAGTGCAGCATCGGCATCGCCCTGTCGAAGACAGATTTGGCTGAGAAATGTATAACCCAGCGACGAGTCAGGCGAGCGACGCAATCCTTCTTCGAGACGTCGCCGCGCGAAGGCCTGATCCCGCCCGCTAGCACACCAGATACCTTCAGCTAGCGGCTCATTCCAATCGTAGGCGACGTAGCGATGTACGAACTCAGGAAAGGTGAAAGTTCCTTCGTGTCGCAGAGGATAACGATGGCAGGGGCCGCACCAGTCTAACCCGAAATGTTCTGCTACGGCGGGATGGACAGGGTGACAATCCGGCCAGAATTGCTTGATCTGCAACGGACCGAGCACGCGCGCGATTGTCGCGTCCGAAAACCCCATGCGCTCAAAAACCTGCTTTGCAAGCGCGCTGAACACCCCAAGCCCAGGATGATGCGGTGTCAGGAACGTCTGCTCAGTGCGCAAGCTGCCGACGATCAAATCACGGAACGCGAAACCGGTCGCTTGATCTCGACGGCCTTGCGCTTCGAACCAAAGCTCATAAACCCGATCCAGATTCGTTCGCGTCCGAAAATCGAGGCTCAGATAGCGCGACACGGCCTCGTCGGGAGTGACGCCTTGGCCAATCAGGTTGTTGAGGTAGGTATCACCCAGTTCCGGGTCGAATGGGCCGTTCGGCGCATGAGGAACGCGCTCGTTTTTCGGATGGGGCCGACCGGCAAAGGGCCATAAAAAAACGGCCGATACGAGTGGAACATCAATCACCCGCGTGCCCGTCGGCAGGCTTGAACGAGCAATCCTACCGACCGCGTCAGAAACCTGCCAAATGACGAAATCAGCGTCTGCCAGGATCGACGCGCTGGCGGGATCAGCCTCGACATGTGGATTAACGTATTCCGAGGCTCCACGCATGCCGGTGGTTAGCGAACTGCCGTAGAGCTTCGAAAGCCTAAACATCTGGCAGTTGCCGACGAAGGCGACGCGCCGGTCAGTCAGCACCCGTTCCGCAGCCAGCTGATCAAGATCACGCGGTTGCCGACGCGTCCGGTAGACCGAGGATTCAGATGGGGCAGTGGACCGCATGATACCCCCCAAGTCCCACCCTCAGCCGCAGGGCAGTTGCACTCTTACGAAGCTATCAAATGCTCCTGATCTGGTTCTATTGACTTTGAAAGACCCAATAGTCGGCAAGGTCCACATGGCAGCGCCTTAGCACGCACATTTAGACCTGCTGCACGCCGCGGTAACGCGCGAACACACTCTGCCTGCCAGCCGAGAAGATGACGATTTCGTAGGTTTGCGGCGCCTGGCCGGGCACCTCCATGCCGGGCGAGCCGATCGGCATGCCCGCAACTGCGATGCCCGTCGCCTTCGGACGCTCGACGAGCAGGCGCTTCACCGCCTCGGCCGGGACATGGCCCTCGATGACATAGCCGCCGATCTCGGCCGTGTGGCACGACATCAGGGCCTCGGGCACACCGAGCCTGGTCTTGAGCGGCATCACGTCATCGACCTGGACCACCTCGACCGGGAAACCGGCGGCCTTGATATGCTCGACCCACTTGCCGCAACAACCGCAGTTCGGATCGCGGGTCACAGTCATCTTCGGCGGTGTTTCCGTAGCCGACGCCGTTCCGGCTATCGCCAGGCCTGCCAATGCCTGCACCGCTCCGAGCAGCATACGGCGGCGGGTCGGTGAAATCTCGATCTGCATGTTCGCTCTCCTTCAATCTCGACCGTGCATCACCGAAAGAAGACGTATTTGACCAAGGCGACGATCGCCAACAGCAGCACGGCGACGCCGAGCCAGTGGAAAGCCCCCATGCTCCAGCCCATCCCGTTCATCATATCCTGCATGTCAGTCACTCCACCTTATTCAACGACCGCAGCTTGCCGCTGCACCGACGTAGGCTGGACCGCTACGACGTTGGTTTCTTCGGCCGGCGGAAGCCGCCAGCCTTTGACAAGGCCATAGATCGCCGGGATCACGAGTAGCGTGAGGACGGTCGATGAGACCATGCCGCCGATCATCGGCACCGCGATGCGCTGCATCACCTCCGAGCCGGTACCGGTGTTCCAGAGGATCGGCAGCAGTCCTGCCATGATCGCGACAACGGTCATGATCTTCGGTCGTACGCGCTCGACCGCGCCCAGCATGATCGCTTCGTGCAGATCGGCCCGGGTAAATGCCCTGCCTTGCTGCGCACGGCGCTGCCGAATCTCGACCAGCGCATGATCGAGATAGATCAGCATGATCACGCCGGTCTCGGCCGCGACACCGGCGAGTGCGATGAACCCGACGGCGACCGCGACCGACATGTTGAAGCCGAGCCACCAGAGCAGCCAGACGCCGCCGACCAGCGCGAAGGGCAATGAGAGCATGACGATGAAGGTTTCGGTCAGCCTGCGGAAATTCAGGTAGAGCAGCAGGAAGATGATCGCGAGGGTGACAGGCACGACCAGCTTGAGGCGAGCCTCGGCCCGTTCGAGATATTCGAACTGACCGCTCCAGGCGACGCGGTAGCCTGCTGGCAGCTTGATGCTCTGCGCGATCGCATTTTGGGCGTCGCGGACATAGCCACCGAGGTCGCGCCCGACGGTGTCTACGAAGATGTAGACCGCGAGCTCGCCGTTCTCTGTGCGGATCGACGTCGCGCCGCGCTTGCGCTCCACACTTGCTACCTCGCCTAGCGGAATGCTGGCACCGGACGGCGTCGAAATCTGGACCTCGCGCGCGATCGCCTGGGGATCAGAGCGCAGGTCACGGGGGTAGCGGATGGTCACGCCATAGCGCTCGCGCCCCTCGACCGTCGTCGTCACGGTCTCGCCACCCATCGCCATCACGATCGCATTCTGGACGTCACCGACGGAAAGCCCGTAGCGCCCGAGCGCGATCCTGTCCGGCACGATGTCGAGGAAGTAGCCGCCGATGACGCGCTCGGCATAGGCGCTGCTCGTCCCCGGTACCGCTTTGAGGACGGTCTCGATCTGTCGCGAGATCGCCTCCATCTTCGCCAAGTCGGTACCGAACACTTTGACCCCGATCGGCGTGCGGATGCCGGTCGCGAGCATGTCGATGCGGGCCCGGATCGGTTGGGTCCAGGCATTGGAGACGCCCGGAAACTGGAGCGCCTTGTCCATTTCCGCCTTGAGGTTGTCGAGCGTGACGCCCTGGCGCCACTCGGTCTTGGGCTTCAGGTTGATGATGGTTTCAAACATCTCGGTCGGCGCCGGGTCCGTTGCCGTCTGGGCCCGCCCAGCTTTGCCGTAGACCGAGGCGACCTCCGGGAACGAGCGGATGATCCGGTTCTGAGTTTGCAGAAGCTCGGCCGCCTTTGTGACCGACAGCCCAGGCAGTGTCGTCGGCATATACATCAGCGTGCCCTCGTCGAGCGTTGGCATGAACTCCGAACCGAGCTGACGCATGGGCCAGAGACTGAGCCCGAGCACAGCGACCGCCAGTAGGATCGTCACGGTTTTGGCTTTAAGGACGGCGCGAATGAAAGGGCGATAGAACGCGATCAAGAACCGGTTGATTGGATTCCTGGCCTCCGGAATGATCCGTCCTCTCACGAATATCACCATCAGCGCCGGCACCAGCGTCACCGACAGAAAGGCCGCAGCCGCCATGGCGAAGGTCTTGGTGTAGGCGAGCGGACCGAACAGCCGGCCCTCCTCCGCTTCCAGCGTGAAGATCGGCAAAAACGAGACGGTGATGACGAGCAGGCTGAAGAACAGCGCCGGCCCGACCTCGCTTGCCGCCTCGATCAGGATCTCGATGCGCGGCTTGTCCGGTAGTGCCCGTTCGAGATGCTTGTGGGCATTCTCGATCATGACGATCGCGGCGTCGATCATGGCTCCGACCGCGATGGCGATGCCGCCCAGGCTCATGATGTTGGAGCCAAGACCAAGCGCCTTCATCGCCGCAAAGGCCATCAAGATGCCGACCGGCAGCATGATGATCGCCACCAGGGCACTGCGCAGGTGCAGCAGGAAGACGACGCAGACCAGAGCGACGATAATGCTCTCTTCGATCAGCGTGCCCTTCAGCGTCTCGATTGCCCGCTCGATCAGCCCGGAGCGATCGTAGACGGGCACGATCTCGGCCCCGCCCGGCAAGCTGGGTGCAATCTCGGCCAACCGCGCCTTGGCGCGCTCGATCACGGCGAGCGCATTGGCACCGAAGCGCTGCAGGACGATGCCGCTCGCGACCTCGCCCTCGCCGTTGAGCTCGGTGATGCCGCGCCGCTCGTCGGGGCCGAGTTCGACACGGGCGACATCGGAGAGGCGCAGGGCTGCGCCGCGCTCGCTCTTCAGGACGATGTTCTGAATATCGGCGATCGACTTGAGATAGCCGCGGCCGCGGACCATGAACTCGAACTCGCTGAGCTCGACCGTACGTCCGCCGACATCCAGATTGCTGCTACGGACGGCCTCGCGCAGCGCAGCCAGCGAGACGCCCTGGGCACGCAGCCGCACAGGATCGACCACGATTGCGTATTGCTTGACGAAGCCGCCGACGCTGGCGACCTCGGCCACGCCCTCGGCACGCGAAGCCGCGAAGCGGATCTTCCAGTCCTGCAAAGAGCGCAATTCGGCCAGGGTCATCTCCTTGGCCATGACGGCATATTGATAGACCCAGCCGACGCCGGTGGCGTCAGGCCCGAGAGTCGGCGTCACGCCCGAGGGCAGGCGACGCGCTGCGGTGTTGAGATATTCCAGAACCCGCGAACGCGCCCAATAAGGGTCGGTGCCGTCCTCGAAGATCACATAGACGAAGGAGACTCCGAAGAAGGAGAAGCCGCGCACGACGCGCGCTTTCGGCACCGTCAGCATCGATGTCGTCAGCGGATAGGTGACCTGATCCTCGATGACCTGTGGCGCCTGACCGGGATATTCGGTGTAGACGATGACCTGGACGTCGGAGAGGTCCGGGATGGCATCGAGCGGCAAGGTCTTCAGCGCGTAGACGCCGCCAGCGACGGCGAAGGCAGTGGCGACGAACACCAGGATCAGGTTGCGCGCCGACCAGGCAATCAGGCGGGCGATCATGGTTTCGCCTCCGTCGAGGAGAAGCCGCTCAAGGCCGCCTTGAGGTTGCTTTCCGCATCGATCAGGAAGTTGGCGGAGACAACGACGCGATCGCCCTCGGAGACGCCCTCGCTGATCGCGACCATGCCGTCGCCGCGGCGGCCGAGCTTGACCTCCCGCGGCTCGAACCGGCCTTCGCCGCGATCCAGAATCACAATGCGTCGCGTGCCGCTATCGATGACGGCACTCTGGGGAACCGCCAGCTCTGCGCTTGCATCGCCCGCGCCAATCTCGACATCGGCGTACATGTTCGGCAGCAAGACGCCCTCGGGGTTGGCGAGCTCAATGCGGACCTTGGCCGTGCGCGTCGCCTCGGCGATCTGCGGATAGATCACGCCGACGCGCCCCTCGAACGCCATGTCGGAGCGGCCGCGTAGCCGAACCGTCGCCGGCGCTCCGATCCGGATCTCGGACAGCTCGCGTTCAGGCACATCGGCCAGGACCCAGATCGTCGAAATGTCTGCGAGCCGGAACAGGCTGGTGCCGGCTACCATCTTCATGCCGTCGCTGACATTGCGCTCCAGCACGATGCCGTCACGCGGCGCCGACCAGTTGATCGTCGGTGGTACCTTCCGACTGCGCTCGATCTCGGCAATGATTTCGGGCGGAACCCCAAGGTTTTCGAGACGCTGTCTTGCGCCGCCCTCGGGCACGCCGCGCGCGGCGGCATTGAGCTCGGTGATGAACTGCGCGCCCGCCGTACTGATGTCAGGCGAGTAGATGCGCGCGAGCCGAGTACCCTTGGCAACGCGATCGCCGGTCGTCACCGAAGCGACCTCCTGGACGAAGGCATCCGCGCGGATCGCCACGACGGAAACGCGTCGCTCGTCGAGCTGCACCACACCCGGAACTCGAATGGTCTGTGCGATGCTCTGGCGACGGACCGGTTCGGATCGCACGCCACTACGCTGGATGCGCCCGGGCGAGAGCTTGATGATCCCGTCCTCGCTCGCCTCACCTTCAAAAACGGGGAGATAGTCCATCCCCATCGAATCTTTCTTGGGCACCGGCGAGGTGTCCGGCAGCCCCATGGGATTGCGGTAGTAAAGAATGCGGCCCTTCTCCGCTTGGACCGCCTGCTCCTTGCCCTCAGGCTTCTCCTCGAAGCTGATGTCCTCGTTAGCCCGCACGGCCCTGAACGGCCTGCCATCGACCGTCTGAGCCGGCTCGGTCGAATAGACCGGCTTTCGATCTGGATCCTGATAGTAGATCACGGGCCCAACCCCAGCAGTCTCGTTTGCCGCGAGCGACCCCTCGATACCGAGCCAATTCTTCAGAGCAGGCAGCGCGATGCCGCGATGACCGGCCCAATAGCCTGCACCTCCCACCGCCATAATGGCGGCGAGAGCGAGGCCTGTGAGGGCGAGGCGTTTCATGGCAGCGCCTTGAGGATCAGCTTGTTTTCGAGCGTACCGGTCTCACCCTGGACCTTGGCACCGAGCGACAAGCGCCAACCACCTTCCATGACCAAATTGGTCTTGAAGCTGTAGGTTCCTGCTTCCGGCGCAGGGAGCGCTTCGATCGGAGAGGCCATTGTGGCCATGCCCTCCGGCTCCATGTCTATGCGCTTGGCGAAGATGACGGCATCCGGCACCGGCTTGCCGGAGCGCTTATCGATCAGCCTGACGGTGATGACGACACCATTGCCCTGCTTGAATTCACTCTGGGTGAGACGGAATTCATAATCCTTGATCTCCGCCAGAGCCGGTAACGCAACGGCCATGAGCGGAAGCGCGGCGATGAGCGCGCGCGAAGTGCGGGAGATAAACATTGTCGAGATCCTGAGACGGTGAGGCTGCTGCGCTCACGCGTGCAGCTCCAACGTGGCGTTAGCCACGGCGCACCGACCACCCGGGTTCACCGTGCGGTCGCAACCGGCGCATGAGCGCCGGCTATGTCTCAGGTTCGTGGAGGTCGGGCGGGTGGCTCGCTCGGCTGTGACAGGCGCGCGGCCTCATTGCCCGCAAGCCCGAGCGTTACGACAACAGGCTGAACAACCAGGTCATATGCCGTGGGTTCGCTCGCGAAGCTCTTGGCCACGCAGAAGCTCAAGGCCGGGCAGTTCGTGGTGCAATCCGGTTGCTTGTCTTTCGGATTGGGGCAGCACGGCATCTCAGGCGACATGGTCGCCATTGTCTCGCTGTCCATGCGGGCATAACCGGCCTTTGCCGGCGCCACCAGGGCGACCAACATCGTGGCCGTGACGAACAGCCCCAGGACCAACACATTCGTGAGAAGTCGAAACTTCATGGCACCTGTTCTGACATACCGTCAGATATCGCAAAAGGGCAAAAACTGCGGCTGTTTGACCGGGAGCAAGCAGAATCGCTGCTTCGTGATCTCACCTTTGGCTAGTCAGCATACGGCGCAGGATATCGTCGCGGCGATAGAAATGGTGCCACAGCGCGCCGGCAACATGGAACAGCGCCAGTACAAGCAGCGCCCAGCTGAGCCATCGATGAACCGGCGCGGCGCGGAAGCTAAGATACATCGCAATCGTACCCGTAAACGGCAGAAGCAGCAGAACGCCGTACAGGGCAACATGAACGCCCGTCGCGGCCCACCGTTCGGGTGGCGACAACCCTTCAAGGGAAGGGCGGCCATAGAGATAGCGCAGCGCGATCTGGATCAGCGCCAATCCCATGACCAGCCAACCCATCCAGGCATGGACCTGGTGCAAAAACAGATCGAGCGGGGCAGGCTTCGTGAAGCCATATGCCATATGGGTGCGTTGGATTGCCCAGGATGTAGGGACCTGGGCAATGCACAACAACGGCACGAGCCAGTGGATCCAGCGTTGGTAGACACCGAAAGACTTGGTCGGGCTGAGTTTGGGAACAAGGACGCTTTGCAACAAGCTCACGATTGAGGCCCGTTCGGTTGAATGGCGCGGTGTAGGTCGGGCATCAGCGGGAGGCAACCGTCGTCCTGTGCCAGGTGCCGGACGGGATCAACGCAGTCCCATTAAGCCGTTGAAGGACTGCTCTTATTCCAGAGAGACGGTGCGTAACCGCAGGGCGTTTGCAATCACGCTGACCGAGGACAAAGCCATCGCCGCCGCCGCAATGATCGGCGACAACAGCAATCCGAATATCGGATAGAGCACGCCTGCGGCGATTGGGACGCCCGCCGCATTGTAGATGAACGCGAAGAACAGGTTCTGCCGGATATTGCTCATCGTCGCCCGGCTGAGCTGAAGCCCGCGCACGATGCCCTCAAGGTCGCCTTTGAGCAGGGTTACGCCGGCACTTTCGATCGCGACGTCCGTGCCCGTGCCCATCGCGATCCCGACATCCGCCGCCGCCAGCGCAGGCGCGTCATTCACGCCGTCGCCGGCCATCGCGACCACCCTGCCTTGCGAACGAAACTTGCTGACGACTACGCTCTTGTCCTCGGGCAGGACCTCGGCCTCGACCTCGTCGATACCGAGCCGGCGCGCGACCGCTTGTGCCGTCGTCTTGTTGTCGCCGGTCAGCATGACCACCCGAATGCCGGCGCTTTTCAGCGACTTGATCGCTCTCGGGGTGGTCTGCTTGACCGGATCAGAGATTGTCAGCAGTCCGGCGACGCGGCCATCGATCGCCACAAAAATCACTGTGCCGCCCTCGGCGCGCAGCGTTTCCGCCTCGGCTGCCTGAGCCGCGGTGTCGATACCAGCCTCAGTCATGATCCGGTGGCTGCCAATCACCAGCGCGCGACCTTCGACGGTCCCCGTTACCCCCTTACCGACCGGGCTGTCGAAATCCTGCGCCTCGGCCAGGGCGAGGCCACGTTCCTTGGCGGCATCAACAATCGCGGCGGCGAGCGGGTGCTCGCTCGCCCGCTCGAGCGAAGCGGCGAGCCGCAGCAGCTCACTCTCCGCGATTGCGCCAACCGGCTTCAGCCCGGTCAGCCGTGGCTTGCCTTCGGTCAGCGTACCGGTCTTGTCGACGACGAGGGTATCGACCCTCTCGAAGCGCTCCAGCGCCTCGGCATTCTTGATCAGTACGCCGAGATGCGCGCCGCGCCCGACCCCGACCATGATCGACATCGGCGTCGCCAAACCGAGCGCGCAGGGACAGGCGATGATCAGCACGGCGACGGCGGCGACCAGCCCATGCGCGAAGCGCGGCTCCGGCCCGAACGCCATCCAGGCGGC
This sequence comes from Allobosea sp. 47.2.35, assembly GCF_024655635.1. Lineage (GTDB taxonomy): Bacteria > Pseudomonadota > Alphaproteobacteria > Rhizobiales > Beijerinckiaceae > Allobosea. Next base: position 13,504 of record NZ_JANLGI010000031.1, read on the forward strand.
GAAAGCGACGATGGCAATGACGATGACGAGCGGAACGAACCAGCCGGACACCTGGTCCGCCAGGCGCTGGATCGGTGCCCGCGAGCGCTGGGCCTCCGCCACCATCGAGACGATCCGGGCCAGCATGGTGTCGCTGCCGACCTTGCCGGCGCGCATGATGAAGCCGCCGGTGGTATTGAGCGTGCCGCCGATCAGGGTCGCGCCGACCTCCTTGGTGACCGGCATCGATTCACCCGTGACCATGGATTCGTCGATCGAGCTGCGGCCTTCGATCAGTTCGCCATCGACCGGAACCGTCTCGCCCGGGCGGACCCGCAAGCGGTCCCCGACATGGACCGCGTCCAGGTTGATATCCTCGTCCTCGCCGTCGTCGCGCACCCGCCGGGCGGTCTTCGGCACGAGGTCGAGCAAGGCCCGGATCGCGCCGCCCGTTTGCTCGCGGGCCCGCAATTCGAGGACCTGGCCCAACAACACCAGAACCGTGATCACGGCCGCCGCCTCGAAATAGACTGCGACCGCGCCTTCCGCGGAGCGAAGCGTTTCCGGGAACAGGTTCGGAGCGACGGTCGCGACGACGCTGTAGGCCCAGGCGACGCCGGTGCCCATCGCGATCAGCGTGAACATGTTCAGGCTGCGGTTGACGAGCGAGGCCCAGGCCCGCTGGAAGAACGGCCAGCCAGCCCAGAGCACGGCCGGCGTCGCCAGGACCAGCTGCAGCCAGTTCGAGCTCTGCTGGCTGAGCAGCACGTGTAGATCGACGAGATGCCCGCCCATCTCCAGCACGAACACTGGCAGGGCGAGCACGAGACCCACCCAAAACCGGCGGGTCATGTCGACGAGTTCGGCGCTAGGTCCTTCCTGAACTGTCGCGATCTCCGGTTCCAGCGCCATGCCGCAGATCGGGCAATTGCCCGGGCCGGGCTGGCGGATCTGGGGATGCATCGGGCAGGTGTAGATCGCGCCCGTGGGCGCCGGCTTTGCGACAGGCGCCTCGGCTTTCTCGCCGGCATAGGCTGCCGGATCGGCCTCGAACTTGTTCTGGCAGCCGGCGGAGCAAAAGAAATAGGTCTGCCCCGCATGAGCGGCGCGATGCTTTGCCGTGGCGGGATCGACGGTCATTCCGCAGACCGGATCCTTCACACTCTCCCCCGCGCCATGAGAATGGCCATGGTGGTGTGAATGGTCGTCGTGCCGGTGACCGGCGTGATGCTGATGATCTGCCATGGCTCGCCGCTTTGCTCTCCTGCCCCTTTGCCTTGCCAATGCGTGAGCGGCCGGCGGGTTCGCGCCGGCCGCCCGCGATCAGCCGATGCGATCCGCGCCGGGAGTGTATCCGGCGCCCGCCACGATCGACCTAACGGCGGAGAAATCGGCCGCGCCGACGACGCTGACGAGCTTCGAAGCCGGGTCGGCGGTGACCGCGGTTCCGGGCAATTGATCCTCGATCGCCTTCTTGATCGTGCCGGCGCAATGGCCGCAGGTCATGTCCTCGACGCGAAAGCTGATCGCGCCCTCAGGCGCGCCGGTTGCCTTGGCTGCGGTTCCGGAATGTTGCTGGCAGGAGCACATAGCTGCGATGTCCCAAAAAAAATTGACGATTACAGCACCCTACGGCTTCCCATAATGGGAAGGTCAAGGGCATGTTGCATTCGCGTTCGAGTGCTTTCTGAGAGCGCCAAACGCGGGGCTGGTGAGCGCGAGTATCTTGTCCAAGGGGACAATAGCTGCGCGAGCGGCAGATGTTAGATTGCTTCAGAAAGCTCGGCAGTTCCAGCATCGGAGGACTTATGAGCCAAGCCATTCATCCAGCAGCCGCCTCGACTCATTTGCCGGCATTCCTCGCCGGCCCCGGTGAAACGGACTGGCTCCTGGTTGCGATGGGCATTTTTTTGGCCATCTTCGTCTTGGCAATTGGTATTCTGTATTTGCACCTGCACGTCCTGCCGGATCGGATTGCTCATAATAAGGTGCAATTGCAGATCGTTTGCGTGCTGGGATTGCTGGCCATGTTCACGCACATGCACATCTTCTGGATCGCGGGCCTTCTTCTTGCTTTAGTCGACATTCCCGATTTCATCACTCCCCTGAAACGCATCGTAGCGGCAACGGAAAAGATCGCAGGCGCGAAACATCGACCGGAGTGAGTAGATCAAAGTGCCTTGCAGGGCACGACTGGCACGATCGCATCTTTGGGCGTGCTTGCTGCATTTCCGACTTAATGAAGATCAACAGCTCTCGCTTGTTGCTGTCCATCGGTTCTGCGTCCCGTTTCTCCTCAGTGCAGGATCTGGCTGAGGAAGAGCTTGGTGCGCTCGTGCTGCGGGTTCCTGAAGAACTCGTCCGGGGTGTTCATCTCGACGATCTGGCCGGCATCCATGAAGATGACCCGGTCGGCGACCTGGCGGGCGAAGCCCATCTCATGGGTGACGCAGAGCATGGTCATGCCCTCCTCCGCCAGCGACACCATGGTGTCGAGCACCTCCTTGACCATCTCCGGATCGAGCGCCGAGGTCGGCTCGTCGAACAGCATGATCTTCGGGCTCATGCACAAAGAGCGGGCGATCGCGACGCGCTGCTGCTGGCCGCCCGAGAGCTGGCCCGGATACTTCGCCGCCTGCTCGGGGATCTTGACGCGCTTGAGATAGTGCATCGCGATCTCCTCGGCATCCTTCTTGGGCATCTTGCGAACCCAGATCGGCGCCAGAGTCAGGTTCTCCAGGATCGTCAGATGCGGGAACAGATTGAAATGCTGGAAGACCATGCCGACGTCGCGGCGAATCTCGTCGATCTTCTTGAGATCATTGGTCAGCTCGGTGCCGTCGACGATGATCTGGCCCTTCTGGTGCTCTTCCAGCCGGTTGATGCAGCGGATCATCGTCGATTTGCCGGAGCCGGACGGGCCGCAGATCACGAGCTTCTCGCCGCGCGATACTTTGAGATTGATGTCGCGCAACACGTGGAACTCGCCGAACCATTTGTTGACGCCGATCATCTCCACCGCCGTCGCGGTGTTGAGCGAGGTCGGCTTCAGCGCCGCAGGGCGGATGTCGATCCTGTTTTCGGCCATGGCCAAGGTCATGCTGGCGTCTCCTAATGAGCAGCGGGACCGCGCCGCTCGAGGAAATCGGCGAAGCGGGCGAAGGAGAAGGACAGCGCGAAGAAGATCGCGCCGATGAACAGGAAGGTTTCGGCAGCCGGCGACGGCCAGGCCGGATCGGCGAGAGCCGCCTTGCCCGAGCTGATCAGGTCGAACAGCCCAACCACGAGCACGAGGCTGGTGTTCTTGATCATCACGATGATCGTGTTCGCCAGGGCCGGGATCACCACCCTGATCGCTTGCGGCAGGATGACGAGATATTGCATGCGCCAGAACGGCAGACCGAGCGCCGCGGCAGCTTCATATTGCCCTTTCGGGATCGCTTGCAGCCCGCCGCGGATCACTTCGGCGAGATAGGCCGCCGCGAAGATCGTCAAGGCGACGAGGGCGCGCACGAACTTGTCGGGCAGCAGCGCCTCCGGCAGGAACAGCGGCAGCATGATCGAGGCGACGAAGAGGATCGAGAGCAGCGGCAGGCCGCGGACCGACTCGATTGCGACCACCGCCCCGATCCTGACGACGGGCATGGCAGAGCGGCGCGCTAGCGCCAGCAGGATGCCGACCGGAAAGGCGATCCCGATGGCGACGACGGTGAGGATCAACGTCACCGGCAAGCCACCCCAGGCCGAGGTCGGGACTTCTTCGAGCCCCAGGCCACCGCCCATCAACCAGACGATGAGCATGAGCGCCGCGGCCCATAGCCAGACCAGCCGCGGTGTCCAGCTCGCCGGCCGAACCGACCAGCCGAGCAACGCCAGGATCAGAAGGCAGACCAGAGCAGGTCGCCAGCGCTCGTCGACCGGATAGATGCCGAACAGGAGCTGTCCCGACTTGGCGTAGATGAAGCTCCAGCAGGCGCCAGATGCCGCACGGCAGGCCGCGGGGTCCGGATTGAACAGGACCGCGTCGAGCACGAGCCAGCGCAGCATGGGCGGCACGGCAACCAGGATTAATGCGCTGAAGACCAGCGTCAGGACGGCATTCAGCGGCGAGCCGAACAGGAGCTTGCCACTCCGCCGCAAGGAAGCCGGGAGCAGCGCAGACCATGCGTTCGTCGGCACAGGAGCCTCGGGGATAGGGAGCGATATCGTCTTCACGGTTTCAACGTTCCACGATCGCGATGCGGCGGTTGTACCAATTGGCCGCGCTCGACAGGGTCAGGTTGAGGGAAAGGTAGACCCCCAGGATGATGAAGACGCCTTCGATCGAATGGCTGGACTTGCTGATGATCGTGTTCATCACCGCGAGGAAATCCGGATAGCCGACGGCGATCGCCAGCGTCGAATTCTTGACGACGTTGATGTACTGGCTGTTGAGCGGCGGCACGATCACCCGCAGCATTTGCGGGATCACAATCAGCCGCAGGATCTGGGTTCGGGACAGGCCGAGCGAGCGGCCGGCATCCCACTGCCCGGCGCCGACCGACAGGACGCCGCCGCGGACGATCTCGGCGATGAAGCCGGTGGTGTAGATGGTCAGGCCGATCAGGATGGTGCTGAGTTCCGGTGTCAGCTCCAGGCCGCCTCGAAAGTTCGAACCGGTGAAGACTGGCCAATCGACCGAGAACGCGAAATCCGCCGACCAGAGACCGAGCAGCAGCAGGGCAGCCCCTCCCCATGGAATTCCGCTCCGGAAGCGTTGAAGCGAGCCTGCCCGCCAGGCGACGACGCCGAGCAGCGTCGCGGCGAAGACAAGAGCAGCTCCTGCGCTATCGAATTCAAAGCGGGCGGCTGGAACAACGAAGCCGCGCATCGAGGCAAAGACGCCAGGGAGCGGATTGAGCGCCTCCCCGACTGGCGGAAAGACTTTCCACCACAGCGAATAGAGGAAAATCAGCAGCACGATCGGCGGTGAGTTGCGCGCGATCTCCACCCAGACACGGCAAGTCCCCGCGGCGAGCGGATTGCTGCTCAGCCGGGTGACGCCGACGATCAGGCCGAGAACCGACGAGAAGGCGATGACGAGCGCGGAAATGAAGACCGTGTTCGCCAGCCCGACGACGATCGCCCAGTAATAGGGATCCCGCGACTTATAGGAGAGAATCGCTTCGGAGATGACGATCCTTGACGGCATCGTCAGGAAGTCGAATCCGATTGGGATGCCGCGGGCCTGCAAATTCGCGAAGGTGTTGCTGACCAGAAGCGTCGCGGCCCCCACGACGGCGGCCACCAGCGCGCATTGGATGACGATCGATCTTGCCCTGGCATCGCTGAGCATTGCGCCCTCCCCTTTTCTATTCGCCGTTGAAAACAGGGGAGCGTTCGTCACGCTCCACTGGCTGCGCCTAGTCCCAGGGGTACGGGTAGTTCAGGCCGCCGTCCTTCCAGAGCGCGTTCAGGCCGCGATCGACTTTGAGGGTGCTGGCCTTGCCGAGATTGTTGTCCCAGATCTCGGCGTAGTTCCCCATCTGCTTGATGACGTTGTAGACCCACTTGTCATCCAGCCCCAGCGGCTTGCCAAAGCCGGCCTCCTGACCAAGCACGCGTTTGATCTCGTTCGAGCCGGATTTCAGCTTCTCGTCGATGTTCTTGGCTGTGATGCCGTGGAGCTCGGCCCAAAGCAGGGCATTGACCGTCCAGCGCGTGATGTCGAAGAGCTGATCATCCCCGCGCGCGACCGCGACGCCGTTCGGTTCGGCCGCATGACCGACCTTGATGATGTCGTAATCGTCCGGGTTCTTGGCGACCGAGGCCCGCTGGCCAGCGGCGGCCGTGCCATCGGTCACATAGGTATCGCAGCGACCGCCGAAGAAGGCATCTCGTGCCTGGATCGTCGAGTCGAAGTAGACCTTCTTCATCGTGATCCCGTGCTCTTCCTCGGTCTCCTCGATCGCCTTCTCGGTCAAGCTGCCCCCGCCCTGCAGGCAGACCGTCTTGCCGGCCAGTTGCTTGGGATCCGTGATCTTGTCCGCCTTGCGCACGAGCAAGCCGTCGGTGTCGTAGAGCGTGATCCAGACGAAGCGCACCACAGTGTCGCGTGAGAGGGTGATGGTCGAGGTCCGCGACAGCACGTCGATCTCGCCGGTCTGCAGAGCCGGGAAGCGCTGGCCGGCATTGAGCGGCACGAAGCGGATCTTGTCCTTGTCGCCGAGGATGGCCGCCGCGAAGGTCCGACAGATGTCGGAATCGAAGCCGCGATAGTAGCCGTTCTCGTCAGGCCGCGAGAGGCCGGGCACACCCTGACTCGCCCCACAGCTCACATAGCCGCGCTGCTTGATCTTGTTCACGACGCTCTGCGCGCCGGCTCCGCTGATAGTTGCGGTCAGTCCGGCGGCGGCAATAGCCGCGCCGAGCAGCACTTTCAATCTTGTCATGGTTATCTCCATTCCCCTGTTTTGGTTCTTTGCAGTCATTCAGCTGCCTTGCGGCCTGCCGTCGCAGAAGCTGCAGCAGGCGCGACTAAGGCCTGCTCCAGATCAGTGATCAGGTCATCGAGCGCTTCCAGCCCGATCGACAATCGCCAGACGGGTCCGGATGGCAGCCAGTCGAGGCTGGTCCGACCTTTCCGCGGGTCGTTGACAGCAACCAGCGAATGCACGCCGCCCCAGCTCGCGCCGAGCTTGAACAAACGCATTCGCCGAAGGATTTCGGCCTGGAAAGGCGCAAGCTCCGCTCGGAGAACCACGGAGAACACGGCAGCTGCACCGGAGAAATCCCGTTTCCAGACCGCGTGCCCGGGATGGTCCGGCATCGCCGGGTGCAAGATGCGAGCGACCTCCGGGCGCTGTGACAGCCAGCTCACGATCTTGGCCGCGCTTGCAGCAGCATGACGCATGCGGACCGGCATGGTCATCAGGCCGCGCTCGCACAGGGCACAATCTTCCGGGGAGACGCCGTAGCCGAGGAAGCGCGCGGTATCCTTCAGGCGCCGGAACAAGGCTTCGTCACGCACGGCGAGCGAGCCCATAAGCAGGTCGCCATGACCGCCAGCATGTTTCGACAGCGCCTGCATGGCGATGTCGACGCCGTGAGCTAGCGGCTTGAACAGCAGATGAGACGCCCAGGTGTTGTCGGCGGCGACCAGTGCGCCCACCGCGTGGGCCGCCGCGACGATCGCAGGCACGTCCTGAACCTCGAATGTCCCCGACCCCGGCGATTCCACCCAGACCAACCGCGTCCGGTCGTCGAGAAGCTCTGCAATCCCGGCATCGAGCCGTGGGTCGTAGGCTTGCGCCGCGATGCCGAGTGGCCCCAGAAAGCGAGTGATCATGTCCCGAGCCGGCCCATAGAGCGTCTCAGGCATCAGGATGCGGTCGCCGCTCCGGCACACCGCCATCGTCGCCAGCGTCATCGCCGCCATGCCCGACGGCACAACGAGCGCCCTCGCCGCCCCTTCGAGCTGGGCAATGTGGTCCTCGAGGAGCCGGCTCGTTGGCGTCCCGTACAGCCCATAGCTGAACCCGTCATAGACGCGCTCGGCCCGCTTCTCGAATGCATCGAGATCGTCGAACACGATCGTTGAAGCGCGCTCAACCGGCATCGTCACTGCCTGAAATGGCTGGCGCGAACGCTCGGGCGGATGAATGTGCGAGGTGTCGTCGGATTTCGTCATGGGCTGACGCTAGCTCGTGCCGGCATTGCCATCTATGGCCATATCGATAGAGTCGATCCATTTCTGGTATGGCTATCTCATGAACCTGCGCGACATCGACGTCTTTCATGCGATCATGATCAGCGGCGGCGCCGGAGCGGCGGCTGCCTTGCTCAGCACGTCGCAGCCGGCCATCAGCCGCTCCCTTGCCAAGCTCGAGGCCGAACTCGGCTTCAGCCTCTTCGACCGCATCCGGGGTCGCCTGGTACCGACCCGAGAAGCCCTGCTCTTCCATGCCGAAGTGAAGGCCAATCTGGTCGGGCTCGACCGCCTCAAGCTGCGTGCAGCTCAGATCAAGGAAGTCGGCGCCGGGACAATCCGCGTCGCCAGCCTGTCGGCTCTCGGACATGGTCTGGTGCCACGGGCGATCACGGCATTCTCGCGCAAGCATCCGCAGGTGCGGATCAGCTATCAGGTCCGCACGTCCAACGTCGTTCGCGATCTGGTGGCTTCAGGCAGCTTCGACATTGGTCTGGCAGCCGACGAGATCGACACTGATGGTGTCTTGCACAGTGTGTTCACCACGCCTCGCGCCGTCTGCGTCATCCCGCAGGGACACCCTCTGGCAAACCGGGACGTCATCACACCTGCGGACCTGGACGAGGAGGGCTTCCTGGCGCTCGCACCGGAGGACACCGTGCGGCTCGCCATGGACAAAATCTTTGCGGAACACGCCGTCCAGCCCCGCATCTTGGTGGAAACGCCCTATGGCGTGACCATCGCCATCCTGGCGGCGCAGGGCCTCGGCATAGGCCTCGTCAATCCGTTCATCATCGCCGACAAGATGATCCAGGGCCTCGTCGTCCGGCCCTTCGAGCCGGCCGTGCATTTCAGGGCGCTCCTTCTCAGACCGCCCGGCAGTGCAAACTCCCGTCTCGTCTCGGCGTTCATTGCCGAACTATACGCGATCCGGAATGCTTTTGCCGCTCCCGAGGAGAGTTCAAGGTAGCCATTCGTCGCGAGGCCACCACCCCAAATGATTGCCAGGATCGCGAGTGCCGCCAGCACAGCAGCCAGCGCTACGCGAAGGGGGCCTCTCTGAGTAGCTGGATCAGTCATCGCATTTGACCTTGATCGACTACGGGATGGAAGCGGCACCGAGCGGTGAGCCCGGCACGCATCTGCGCTGGGCGACCGTCGCGTCTTATTTGAGGACCATGCGGATCTTCGCCAGCGCCGGCGGCTCCTCCCTCATGGTAGTCGACGATGGTGCGCAAGCCGCCTTTGGCGCCGATCAAATACACCGACGAGGAACGGTCCATGGTGTAGCCGGCGTCGGCCGGTACCTTCTTCGCATAGTCCTCGCAGGCCTTGACGGCCGCATCAACCTGCGCGGCCTTACCCGTCTGTCCGATAATACGCTTGTCGAAGAACTGCAGGTAGAGTGCGAGTTGTTGCGGCGTGCCGCGTTCGGGATTGACGCTGACGAACAGAACCTGAAGCTTGTCCGCTTCGGCGCCCAGCTTGGCGAGGCGATTACTCCGCTGAAGTCCGTATCGGTGACTGCCCGTCCGTATGATCGACGAGGTTGAACGATTCGCCGATCTGGGCCCCAGTGCTTTTCTGGCTGACCCAGCTACGTCTACTGGCTAAGCCGCAGCATCCTCCGGAGTTGACAAACAGCCCCACTAATCGGGGAACGAGCCTGTAACCAACTGTAACAGACGAAGCCACAAGATCGTGGCAGAATTGCCATCAGTACCAGCTCGCTCTTCCTGCATCGCTTCTGGGTGATCGAGCGAAACGTTGCAATCTGCTCGGATCATCGAGTGACGATTTGGTGCGTCCATGATGGACGAACTATCGGCAGTGCCGGAGGCCACGCCGACACGGCGCGACTTCCTCTATCTAACCACAGGCGTCGCTGGCGTCACTGGAACAGCGGCCGCACTGTGGCCACTCGTTGCCAGCTTCCAGCCGAGTGCCGACACCGTCGCGCTCGCGAGCGCTGAGTTCGATCTCACTCCGATGGAGCCAGGCCAACGCATCACCGTGCAGTGGCGCGGGCGTCCGGTGTTCATTGTCCGAAGGACGGCCGAGCAGATCGTAGGCGACCAGACCGATAACATTTCCGCCCTGTTGGATCCCGAACCCATCGCGGCCCGATTGCAAAGGCCAGAATGGCTGATCGTCGTCGGAGTCTGCACCCACCTAGGATGCATACCCCTCGGACAGAAGACCGGAGATCCGCGCGGCGACTACGGTGGCTGGTTCTGCCCCTGCCATGGTTCGGTCTATGATGCCCTCGGTCGCGTGCGACGTCGACCGGCACCCAAAAACCTTATCGTGCCTCCCTATGCCTTTCTCACGCCAGGACGAATTCGGATCGGATAGCGATCGCTACAGCCCGGAGCCATACTCAGCTCGCCATCTGCTCGCGACGGCGGGAGATCGGAGAAGCGTCGATGTTTGCTGAAACTGCGCGAACCTGACCCATGGCTCGGGTGACCTCGCTGAAACGTGCTTTCGCGTCCGACCAGTTCTGCATGAAATCAAACAGCTCCCGCAGCGCCGGCGAAATCTCCCGATAAGCGGCAAGAGCGGCGACAAGCGCTCCGAGCGACAACTGTCCTCTCACGACGAGGTAGCCCCCGATCGTGAAGAAAAAGAAGGGCGTGAGGTTCGACGTGTAGTTGTACAGACCCTTGATCCTGCCCTTGAGATCGTTGATCTCGATGCGGATCGTTTCCAGGCTAGCGGTTGTTCGCATCTGATGGCGCAGGACAGACATGTCTGCCCGCGTGATGACTGCATGCGAACCATGGGCGCCAGAAGCCGAGCCTTCCGCTACCATGAGACCACCAAGCTTCCGGGTTGAACGGACCCTGTCGCGCACCCTTGCATTGAGCCGCTTCTGTAAGCCCGGCAACAACGTGAGCTGCAGGGGCAACATCAGCAGTGCCGCCAAAGCCAATGCCGGGTTCTGCATCAACAGGAACAGAATGCTCGTCAACAGAGCGCCCCCCTGGATGACGGGAACAACGGCAAGGCTCCCGCCGAAGTACCCGATAGGTTCGACTTCCTGGACCACCACTGCGGAAAGATGCGCCCGCTGTTCGGCGCTCGTGCCCGCTCGCGCGCGGCGCAGGACGCCGAGCCGGAGCCTGCGGACCAAGCGTTCACTCACACGACCGCGGATGCGCATCGCCGCGTATTTGATCAACCCGTTCAAAGTCAGCGTGCCGAGATATCCTGCGCACAGCGCAAACAGGAGGGTCATGCGATCCAGCGGTAAGCCAAACAGCGTCATGTCGACGTGGCCGCCATCACTCGCGTCGGCGAGAGCATGATTGATGATGTGCTTCGGAATCTCCAACAGAAGCCAGGCGGTTGGAAGCGTCATGATCGAAATGACTACGAGCTTCGCCTGCGGTCTTGCTGTCGCTCGGATGACGTATGCCTCAAGCGACCGCGCTCGTTCACTAGCTGTCGGGTGCTCTGGAGCGCGCGAGGTCGCGGCGACACACCGGGCGCGCCGGCGGCGCCTCGCATTGTAGCGCCGGTACCCAAGCCGCAGGCCAATCCAAAGTGTCCATGCCGGCGCAACGACAAACAGCAGCGTCGCCGCAACATTGATCAGCCAGTGGCCGTGCGGATAATCGAGCCCCATGATCCGGTGGCCGAGATCATGGATGAATTGGAACGCCGCGGTCACGTCTGTTGAACTCAATTTTCGGTAGCGACAGCGCCTATGTCGGCGGCCTTTGTTTCGACTTTGCGGAAGAATTGCGGGCTTAGCTCGGCGGCGCACGAAGCATGCGGTAGAGATTATTCACGCCATCGCTAAAATCGACGTCCGGATTGCGTGTGCAGAAATTCCGCAGGAACTCGGCCTGCTTAAGCAACGGGTAGAGGTCCGGCGCGAGGTCAAGATCCTCGTCCTTCCCCGGAGGTGCGCGCAACAGCAAACCGCTCATGTAGCCCTGCGCCCACGCGAAGAAATTCTTTTCAACCTCCGGCTTGCCGTCGGTTTCCCGCAAAAAATACTGGCAACTTGAGGCGCCGATTCCGACAATCTTGACCGACTGCGCTTCCGCCTGCCCGTTGGACAGCGTCCCGACAGCCACAGCACAAAGTGCCAAAAGTGCGTGCATGCGCCGTGATCTCCGGTAGTTCCCGATCATGTGATCGCCTTTCGCCGAAGTGATGAGCTTTCCGCTCGGAACTCATTCCGGATCATCCCGACTGCGCGACGGCTCATCCGTGGAACACCGTCCATTCATGCAGACGATCTTGATCCGCCTGCCGAAGCAGTTCGCCTCATAGACCTCACTTTTGCCAATGGGGTTGAGACGTATGACCTTGGCAGCGGGGCAGGACGTTTCGATCAGAGCGCGCTGCAGATCACCGTCGTCCGCTCGCGCCTGAAGCGCGACAAGCGCAATAGGGATCACCAGCAAGACCAATCGCATGGCTCGCCTTTCAGCTTGTATCATTCTTTGCAGGGTCGAATGCGAGGCTTCGAACAGCTCGCGCGTCGCCAGATTTAGGCCACGGAATAGCTAGCTTGGCCGCGAGCGGCGCGATGTGCGGCAAGGCGCCTTTGCCCTGCCGCACGTTGAGATCACTTCGACTTCTGAAGCTTCGTCACCGTGATCTGACCATTGACGCGGTCGGCATCGAACTTGATCTTGTCGCCGGCCTTGAGCCCTTTCAGCATGGTGGGATCGCCGGCCCGGAACACCATGGTCATGGCGTCCATATCGAGATTCTTGATCGCGCCGTGGTTGATGGTGAGCTTGCCCTGGGCCTCATCGACCTTGGTAACGGTGCCGCTGACCGACTGCGCGGCAGCGGGCAGCGCGACGATCAGGAATGCCAGGGTGGCAGCAGTCTTCAGCATGGGATACTCCTTTCGCTGAGGTTGCTTACTTGACGATGATCTTGCCGGTCATGCCAGCTTCGCGGTGGCCGGGGATCAGGCAGGAAAAGTCGAACTCGCCAGGCTTGGTGAAGGCCCAGACGATCTCGCCGGTCTTCTTCGGCGCGAGGCGCTTGGCGTTCGGATCGTCGTGCTCCATGTCGGGGTTCTTCTGCATCTCAACGGCGTGCTTGAGGTTCTCCTCCAGCGTCGCCATGACGAGTTCGTGGTCGAGCTCACCATTGTTGCGGAGCTGGAAGCGGACCTGCTCGCCGCGGCGCACCTCGATCCGGTCCGGGATGAAGGACATCTTGCCGTCCTTCTCAGTCATCACGACCTGGACGGGGCGGGCCGGCTTCTTGGGATCGCCGGGCTTGCCATAGGCCGTCTCGTCGCCATGGCCATGACCGGCGCCGCCCGGACCCGCGAACGCGGCGCTGGCGGACATCAAAAATGCGATTGCGGCCAGTTTGAATGTGGCTGTCTTCATGTAGCTCTCCAGGAGGAAGTTTAGGTTGTCGCCATTCTAGTGATTGGAATGCGGGTTCTTGGTGGCGGGGCGTGGCTTGCCGTCCGGCCCGATATTCGGCTTGCGCGGGTCCTTGACGCGCCATTCCGTCGCCTGCACGCCGCTGTCGGGCGAGCTCGCCCGCGGTGCCTCGCCGAGCTTCGTGCCCTTGAGCTCGTACGCGACGGTTCCCTCCGGATGCTTGAACCAGCCCGGGTCCTTGTAGTCGCCCTTCGCCAGCCCCTCGCGAACCTTCACCACCGAGAACATGCCGCCCATCTCGACGGCGCCGAACTGGGCGAAACCCGTCATCATCGGCAGGGTGTTGTCGGGGAGCGGCATCTCCATCGAGCCCATCTCGCCCATGCCGTTCGAGCCCATCGGCATGTAGCCGGGCGCGATCTTGGCAATACGCTTGGCGAGGTCCTTCTTGTTCACGCCGATGTAGTTCTTCACCGAATGCCCCATGGCATTCATGGTGTGATGCGACTTGTGGCAGTGGATCGCCCAGTCGCCCGGCTCGTCGGCGACGAAATCGAAGGCGCGCATCTGGCCGACGGCGACATCGATCGAGACCTCGTCCCAGGCCGCGGCCGGATCGACCCAGCCGCCATCGGTGCACGAGACCTTGAACTCGTAGCCATGCATGTGGATCGGGTGATTGGTCATGGTCAGATTGCCAAAGCGGATCCGGACCTTGTCGTTCTTGCCCACGACGAACGGGTCGATGCCCGGGAACACGCGGCTGTTCCAGCACCACATGTTGAATTCGGTCATCTCGGCGACGCGCGGCACATAGGAGCCGGGCTCGATGTCGAAGGCGTTGAGCAGGAAGACGAAGTCACGGTCGACGCGGCGGAAGGCCGGGTCCTTCGGATGGACGACGAAGAAGCCCATCATGCCCATCGCCATCTGGACCATCTCGTCCGAATGTGGATGGTACATATAGGTGCCCGAGCGCCGGAGCTGGAACTCGTAGACGAAGGTCTTGCCCGGCGGGATATGCGGCTGCGTCAGCCCGCCGACGCCGTCCATGCCGTTGGGCAGGCGCTGGCCGTGCCAATGGATCGTAGTGTTCTCCGGCAACTTGTTGGTGACGTAGATGCGAACCTTGTCGCCCTCGACCGCCTCGATGGTTGGGCCCGGCGACTGGCCATTATAGCCCCAGAGATAGCCCTTCATGCCGGGCGCGAACTCGCGCACCACCGGCTCAGCGACGAGATGGAACTCCTTCCAGTCGCCGTTCATGCGCCAGGGCAGCGACCAGCCGTTGAGCGTCGCGACCGGCTGGTAATCCGGCCCGGTGGTCGGCACGAGCGGCGCCTGCGTCGTCGCCTCCTTCATGGTCGGCGCCTCGGGCACGGCTGCGAAGGCGTTCCGCCCGGAGACCGCGGCCGCGCCGGCCAGCACCAGCCCGGACGAACCGATGAAGCCTCTGCGAGATAGGGATGTCATGTCGGGAAGCTCCTTCAGTGCCCGCCGCCGGCATCGCCGCCGCCCGCGGCGGCAACGGTCGCCGAGCCGCCGCCCCCGCTGCCGCCGCCGATCAGCGCGTGCTTAAAATCAGTATGGGCGATCCAGAAATCGCGGCGGGCGTTGATCGCCGCGACATTGGACAGGATGCGGTTGCGCGCATCGGTGATGAGGTCCGTCACGTCGTTCAGCATGCCGCTGTATTGAAGCAGCGATTGGTCCTGGATGATCTTGCGCAGCGGCAGGACGTTGTTCTGGTACTGGCGCGTGATGTCGTAATTGGCACGATAAGCAGTGTAGGCCTCGCGCGCCTCCGAGCGGATATTGACCGCTTTCTCCGCCAGCTTGTTGGCGGCCAGCATGTAGGTCTGCTCGGCGAGCGCGACCTTGGACTGGCCAAAATCATAGATCGGAATGTCGATCTCAAGCTCCAACGTCTTGCTGCGGCTGGCCTCGCGCTCGACATGGCCATCCGCTGTGATGACACGTCCACGATCATAGGTGCGACGGCCGAGCAGGTCGACGTCGTTGACGAAGCGCGTCGCCTGGGTGAGGCCCAGCGACTTCGCCAGTGTGTCGAGTTCGTTGCGCGCGATCCGCAGGTCGACGCGCTTGCGCAGCGCCTCGGCCTCGATCGCCTTGACCGATTGCAGCCGTGGCAGCGGCGGCAAACTGCCGACCCGGAATTTGAGATCGTCGCCCCAGACGCCGAGCTGGCGGACGAGCCGCTCGCGCTCCTGGCGCTGCAGCTGGCGCGCCTGGGCGAGTTGCACGGTCAGCTCGGCCTCGAAGGCGTATTCGCGCGCCTGGTCGATCTTGTTGACGCCGCCGCTCTCGCCGAGCCGCTTGAACAGCTCCGAAGCCGCGTCGGCGGAAGCCTTGGCTTCCTGGTAGAAGGTGACCTGGGCATTGGCCGCGGCTGCGCGGTAGTACTGGCGACGCGTATCAGCCGCGAGCTTGAGTACCGCCTCAGCTGTGCGCATTTGCGCCGTCTGGAAGCGGTCGCGGGCAATTTCGGCCCTGGCCGGCAAGGTCGCAAGCGCCAGCAGACTGCCGACGATCTGTCGTTCGATCTCGACTTCGAAGCGTCCGGACAGCTTGGAAATGCCGAGGCGCGGATTGGGCGGCAGACTCGCCGCGACCATCTGGGCCTCGGCCATGCCGAGTTCGTTGAAAGCCGCCTGCAGCCCGCGATTATTGAGCAGCGCGACCTGCACGGCGGCATCCGCCGTCAGCGGCTTGCGCAGGAGCTGGTCGACCCGCGCTTTCGCCGTGAGCGCGGCCTGATCGTCGCCGATCTTGGTCACGTCCTTGCCAATATCGGCATAGGTTGCCGTCTGGATCGTGCCCATCCCGCCGTCGGCGGAGAAGCTCGCGCATCCTCCCAGCAGAGCTGCTCCAGCGAGCAACCCGAAACGGAAGATGCGACGGGCGTTCGATATCGCTGGAACCGTCAAGGCTGTCCTTCTCCTGGTAAAATCGAGCGCTGAAATGGATGCGGCGGGCAACGTCATGGCTTCGGGCCGACGTCACGGTTGAGCTCGTGCCAGTCCTTCGGATCAGCCGGACGGTATGTGGCGGCGCCTGCCGTCACGCTCCGGTATTGAGCCGCGGGAACACGGACATTCGGATCGGCCGGCCTGGCAAGATAGTCGGGAACGGGTGTCAGCGAACAGGCGCCTAACGCCAGCCCTATACCTGCCATGAACGGCACCTTCACGAACGTCACGATTCGGCTCCCCGTGTTTCGACGGCATAGGGGTAGCAGCGCTCTGCCGCTGGCGTCCGTTACAAATTGTATCAAAGCAACGCGGGCGGCACCGCGATAAGCGCGCTATTGTGCTGTCGCCGCAAGGAAAGAAGTGGCACCAAACAGACAGGCTTGTTCTGGGACGCCGAGCCAAAGATGGATCAAGATCCAATCAAGATCATTGCCGAAGATCACGGCCATATCCTCGTCGTGGATGATGATCCGCAGATCAGGCTCCTGGTCTCGCGTTTCCTCCAGCGCCATGGCTATCAGGTCACTGGCGCACCGGACGGGCGCGTCATGATGGATATCCTCGCCCGTACCACAATCGATCTGATCGTGCTCGACTTGATGCTGCCCGGGCGCTCCGGCGTTGAGTTGTGCCGGGACGTGCGGGCCAACTCGCAGGTTCCGATCGTGATGCTGACCGCCCGCAGCGAGGAGAGCGACCGGATCATCGTCCTTGAGGGCGGTGCTGACGATTACGTGACCAAGCCGTTCAGCCCGCGCGAACTGCTGGCGCGCATTCGGTCCGTCCTGCGCCGGTCACGCACAGCACGCCACCAAACCGAAACCCGACGCTCCGAGATCGTTATGTTCGATGGTTGGTCGATGGATCTGCGTCGCAGAGAGCTGCAATCCCCTGCGGGAACACTGATCGATCTCTCAACCGGCGAGTTCGACCTTCTTGTTGCCTTCGTCGAGCACGCCAACCGCGTCATGTCGCGAGAGGCATTGATGCAGTTCGCCAAGGCTCGGAGCAGTGGCGACCCCTTCGACCGCGCCATCGACGTTCAGATCAGCCGGCTACGGCGCAAGCTCGAAGCGGTAACGAACGGGGGCCAACTGATAAAAACCGTTCGTGGTTCCGGTTACATGTTCGCGTCCGATGTCCGCGTGCAAGAGGGACAACCCACTTGAAGAAGCTGGTCGAACGTCTTTGGCCTGATACGGTCGCCAGCCGCGCTATTATGGTCCTGGTGGCGGCGCTCCTGGCCTTCCACCTGCTCGGCTTCTGGGCCTATCGCGTCGGCATCGAGAGTCTTGCGATCGCGGCACGCGACCGCGGGCTCGCAGAGCATATCGTCTCGATCAAGCGCGCAATCGCCAGCGCCCCCGCCGGACAAGAGCGAGACCGTGCCGCGCATGACCTGTCGAGCGCCAGCCTTGAGGTTCACTGGAGCAAAGTCAGCCTGGTGCTCGGCAACGCGCCAGCGACGGAACGAGCCCAGATCATGGAAGCGCGCCTCAAGGAGATGGCGCCCGAACTTGCCACAGAGTCATTCCGGGTCGGCTTCGCGGATGACGGTGCCTTGGGAAGTGGAAATGCCGATGCCTACCGGCACATGATGCTAGTCTCGGTGCGGCTCCATGACGGCTCCTGGGTCAATTTCTCCTCGTCGGCTCTCGGAGCGAGCCAGCATATCGACTGGAGCGTAGTCGCGGTCACGATCTGCTTCGGCGTCGGCATCGTCGTCGTCGCCTTGCTGCTGCTGCGCTGGGCGACCCGGCCGCTGCGGGACCTTGCCGTCGCGGCCGAGCGCTTCAGCCTTGACCAGACACCTCAGTTGCTTCCCGAGCACGGCCCGATCGAGGTGCGCCGGGCGGCGCGAGCCTTCAACACCATGCGCGAGCGCATCCAGCGTCTCGTCACGGAGCGCATGCAGGCGATGGCCGCGGTCTCGCATGATCTACGCACACCCATCACACGACTGCGGCTCCGTTCGGAACTCCTCGACGACGTAGCGACCCGCGATTTGATCGACGCCGATCTCGGGGAGATGGAGGCGATGATCGACTCGACGCTGGAATATCTGCGTGGCGGCGTCTCCAGCGAAGTGATCCGGCCGATCGACCTCGCCTCGGTCATTGAGACCATCGTCGATGAGCATATTGATCAGGGACATCGGGTCTCGTTGACGGGGCTCGCCTCCGCTCCGGTGTTGGGACGCGTCCTGTCCCTCAAACGCGCCTTCTCCAACATTATCAGCAATGCGATCAAATATGGCGAGACGGCCAGTGTCACGATTTCGGAGATCGATTACCACCTCATTATCACCGTCGAAGACGAAGGCCCGGGCATTCCACAAGCAGATATGGAGCGGGTGTTTCAGCCTTTCGTCCGGCTCGAGGAATCCCGTGGACGGGAGACTGGCGGCACGGGCTTGGGGCTCACCATCGCAGCATCAGTGATCCAGACTCATGGCGGGCACATCAGTTTGGCGAACCGCGCGAACGGCGGCTTATGCGTAACGATCACTTTGTCGAAAGCGGATCAAATCAAAGCCCGCCCGCCAAATACCACTTCCGGATCGTCGACCGATGGCGCCGATCCTGAAAGGCAGATCGCATAAGCAGCTGCACAGAGTTCTGCGCCGCATTTCGAATGCTGAGATCGAGGCTCATTCCGTTGGGCAAATGCGAATTGACATCGCTGAAAACGCCATCGAAGGCGCGGGTGCAAAACAGGGTTTCCGGACCGAGCCCGGTATCCGGCAAAGGCTGTCACAGAAATGCAGGTCGAATCCGCCCATTGATTGATCAGACCTCAACGACGCAAAGAGGATCGAACCATCGATTCTCTCGATCGCCGTGCAGATTGGGGTAACCGGCCTGGTTGGCTAAAACGCGCGTGCGTCCCACCCTGTAGTCGTGCGATCCGTGATCATGGCCATGGATCCAGAGGTCTGGCTGGTAGTCCTCGATCAGGGCACTCAGATCCGAGACGAAGGCCGGCGACAGCGCGCTGCCCTGGTGTCTTGGCTGAACCGATTGTGGGTGTGGCGCGTGGTGCGTGACCACAACGGTCGGCCCCTCGTGCGCCTTCGCAAGCTCGCTGCGAATGAAAGCGAGATCGAGCCGGTGTTCGGCCGCGGCATGCCAGGGCATGAAGCGGCTATAGTGACCGCTGTCCTCGCGATAGCGAATGAGTCTGTGATCGTTCAGCTCCTGCCCGGCAAATACCATCGACGGCTTAGGCGTCCCGAGGAGGCGATAGTCGGTCCATAATACGCAGCCGACAAAGCGGACACCATTGATGACGACAGTGCGGCGGGCGAGCAACTCTATCCCCGCTGCCCTGGCTGCTTCTCTGCCAGCGGCGAGGCTCGACTTCATCTCGCAGCCGTAGAATTCGTGATTCCCAGGTACATAATGTGAGATCGCCTGCAATGTTGGCCCCGTTGGGGGCGGTTATCGCTTTGAAGG
>NZ_JANLGI010000032.1 GCF_024655635.1 Allobosea sp. 47.2.35
TCAAGGGGTCAACATTGGACGCCGATCGGGGGGCAACTTTGCGGGCCGTTTGACAATTGGAGCGAGAACCCCGAGCACGCGGTCGAGTGAGGCCGGTCCGCCGCTCGCGAGGAGCTGACGCCTCAGGAGCTGAGCCACGATCACCGGGATGACGATATAGAGCACCACCGACAGCAGCAGCGTGTCCCACGGCACGGTGATGGCCGAAAGGCCCAGCAGCAGGGCCACGATCGGCGCGAAAGCGACCACCATGATCGCATCGTTGAGGGCGACCTGGCTGAGCGTGAACAGGGGCTCGCCTTTCGTCAGGTTCGACCAGACGAAGACCATCGCCGTGCAGGGCGCCGCCGCGAGGATGATCAGGCCGGCGATGTAGCTGTTGATCTGATCCGCCGGCAGATAAGGCCGGAACAGGTAGGAGATGAAGAACCAGCCGAGCGCGGCCATCGAAAAGGGCTTGACCGCCCAGTTGACGAAGAGGGTGACGCCGATGCCGCGCCAGTGGCGCCCGACTTCGCCGAGCGCTGCGAAATCGATCTTCAGGAGCATCGGCACGATCATCAACCAGATCAACACCGCCACTGGCAGGTTGACCTTGGCGATCTCAGCCGCGCCGATCGCCTGGAAGACGCCGGGCGCAATGTGGCCGAGCGCGATGCCCGCGACGATGCACAGGGCGACCCAAAGGGTGAGGTAGCGTTCGAAGGTCGACATGGCTGTTAGGCTCCCGCGAGGACACGGCCGGATGAATCAACGACAAGCTCGCCGTCTTCCTTGCGGAACTCACCGCGCTGCGGCGGCAACAGGTCGAGCACCCGCTCGGACGGGCGACACAGTCGGACGCCCTTCGGCGTCACCACGAAGGGGCGATTCAGGAGAATGGGATGGTCCTCGATTGCGTCGAGCAGGGCTTCATCGCTGAGCGAGAGATCGTCCAGGCCAAGCTCGGCGTAAGGCGTTCCCTTTTCACGTAGCGCCTCGCGCAGCGTAAGGCCGGCGCGATCGACGAGTTCGCGCACCATTCTGCGCGAGGGCGGCGATTTCAGATATTCGATGACGTGCGGTTCGACCCCAGCATTCCGGATCATTGCGAGCGTGTTCCGTGAGGTC
Organism: Allobosea sp. 47.2.35; assembly: GCF_024655635.1. Taxonomy (GTDB): domain Bacteria; phylum Pseudomonadota; class Alphaproteobacteria; order Rhizobiales; family Beijerinckiaceae; genus Allobosea. The sequence continues at coordinate 1,111 of NZ_JANLGI010000032.1, forward strand.
CCGCAATCGGGGTTGTGGTAGATGACGACGTCCATCTGAAGTAACTCCGGCACAGAGGTTTCGTGCTCCGGCGGCAAGGCGCGAGCCGCCTATCGAGAGGCGCAGAGCCGGTCGGGGGAGGGGTCTAGGCGTGTTCCTCAATCTCGGTCGCGGCCGAAGAGGAGGCGCAGCAAGCCGAGAGCGCCGCGACCACCGGAGCGCAGATCTCCGTCCGTCCGCCGCAGCAATCGTTCAGCAGAAAGGTGACGAGGTGCTGCACCGCCACCAGGTTCGCTCGATAGATGATGGAGCGACTCTGGCGTTCGGTTCGGACCAGCTTGGCCCGAGCCAGGATGCCCAGGTGCGACGACATGGTGTTTTGCGGCACGGCAAGGCGGCGGGCTATTTCTCCCGCGGGCAGACCTTCCGGCTCATGCTTCACCAACAGGCGAAACACGTCGAGGCGGGTCTGCTGCGCGAGAGCTGCGAGCCCCAAAATAATCTGCTCTGATTCCATGTATCCAAGTTAGTGGATATATGGATGTATTGCAAGCTGAACGGCCCTGGATAGCGGGCATTCCGGCTTGGCGTTGAGAGAGCCGAAGCGGCCGTCAGGCCGACCGGCGACGCTGGTGAGCGATGGCGATAGCCGACATGTCCGTCGTCGGATCAACGACGATCTGCTTCTGCTTCCGTTCGGAGTAGCGGTCGACCAGCGTCTCCGCATGCGGCCGCAGCAAGAGGGTGAAGCGGACCAGCTCCTCCATCACGTCGACGATGCGGTCATAGTAAGACGACGGCTTCATCCGCCCCGCCTCATCGAATTCCTTGTAGGCCATTGCGACGCTCGATTGATTGGGGATCGTGAACATCCGCATCCAGCGCCCGAGCAGGCGAAGCGTGTTGACCGCATTGAAGGACTGGGAGCCGCCCGACACCTGCATTACGGCGAGCGTGCGTCCCTGGGTCGGGCGCATGCCGCCCATCTCCAGCGGCAGGTGATCGATCTGCGCTTTCATTACGCCGGTGATCTGCCCGTGGCGTTCAGGGCTGCACCAAACCTGCCCCTCTGACCAGAGAGCATGCTCGCGCAATTCCCGGACCACAGGGTGGTCGTCGCCCTTGACTTGGTCCGGCAGAGGAAGATCGGACGGATCAAAGATACGCGTCTCGGCCCCGAATAGCGTCAGAAGGCGCGCAGCCTCCTCGACGGCGAGCCGAGAGAATGAGCGTTCGCGCAGGGATCCGTAGAGCAACAGGATGCGCGGGGGGTGACCGAGCGGATCGGGCAGCCCTTCGGCGGGCCGCCTCATTGCGAACTCGGGCTTGAGGGCTGGAAGCGAGGAAAGATCGGTCAGCTCACGCATTGGCATGAGGGTTCTCCTTGATATCCGGAACAGAGCTCAGCGCAGCTTGCGCGCCAGAGCATACATTGCAGCCGCTGCCAGCCCGGACAGGGCGACCAGGAGCAGCGTGCTCGGCATCAATCCGGCACGTTCGAGCAGCATGGCGAAGAGGAGCGGCGCGGCAGCCTTTACGACGAGTCCGGGTGCGGAGAGCTTGCCCAACATCGCCCCATAGCCGGCTGGGCCGAAGAGCTTCAGGGGGACCGTGCCGCGTACGATCGAGCTCAGTCCCATGCTGATGCCATAGGCAATCGCGAACAGACCCGCGAGGCCGGCCGCGGAACCGCCGATTGTCAGCAGAACGAATCCGACTGGCATCAATGCGGCGGAGGTCCAGGCGGTCGTGACGGGGTCGATCGAGGTTCCGAAGAGCATTTCGATCAGGCGCCCCGCAACCTGGGAGGGACCGACCATGGCGCCGATGCCGACAGCGACAGCCGCGCTCAGCCCCAGCCCTTGCAGCATCGTCAGCATGTGGACCGACATTGCCGATACCACGAAGCCTTGAAGCGAGAATGCCAATGCCAGCAGGGCGAAGGCGCTCCGCCGATCGTTCCCTTCAAGATACCTGACCTGCGAGGCATCTGCGGCGTCGGCGCTGGGCACGGAACTCGCCGTGCGATGGATCGGACCCGGCAGCAGCAACAGATGCAGCGGCGCGCACAGAGCGATCTGGACGACCGCATAGACCCGGTAGATGTCGCGCCAGTCAAAGGAGTTGAGCAGGGCAGTCGTCAACGGCCAGAACAGCGTCGATGCGAAGCCCCCGATCAAGGTGAGCTGGCTGATCGCGCGCCTTGCGCCCGGGCCGCGTGCCTGCGTCAGCGCCGTGAACGCTGCATCATAGAGGACGAGGGTCGAAACGATCTCCAGAGCGATCATGGCCGCGAAATAGCCAACCGGACCGCGCGCTTCCGCCAAGCCGAGAAGCGAGAGGCCGGCAAGCACCGACCCGAGGGTCATCATCAGACGGGTGCCGTAATGATCAATCAATCGCCCAGCGACGGGCGCGATAAGTCCGCCGATCAGCAGCCCGGCCGCGAACCCGCCATATGTCCACTCCGGAGACCAGCCGAAGCTTTCGGTCATCTTCGGAGCCAGTACGGCGAAGGCGTAGTACAGGCCGCCATAGCCAGCGACCTGAGTGACGCCGAGCGCCGTGATCAACGCGAGACCACGCCCTCCGGTGGGAGCGGGTATAGGCAGCGACAGACTGGACATCAGACTTCGGCCGTCTCACGGGTGGTTTCGCGGGAGCTGGACGAGCATCCGCATCCTGCCTTCCCGGATTGCTTGGCAACCGCGTCATCGGCGCAGCAGGCATCGACGGCCACAGGCGCGGGCCCTCCGCAGCAGCTCGACGTCGAAGCCGACGGTCCGCCGGGCGTCGCGCTGCAAACGCCAGTCTCCGGCAAGACGAGCTCGACGCGCCGGGCCGCGGCGTGATCGCCGGCGAGTTCAGCCACGATCGAGCGGACTTGTTCATGCCCCGTCGCGAGCAGGAAGGTGGGCGCTCGGCCATAGGACTTCATGCCTGCGATGTAGAAGCCAGGTTCCGGATGGGCGAGATCGGCGGCACCGTGCGGACGCACCGTTCCGCAGGAGTGGACGTTGGGGTCGATCAACGGCGCCAGGCTCGGCGGGCATTCGAGCGCCGGATCGAGCTCGACGCGCAGCTCGCGCAGGAGAGCCAGTTCCGGGCGGAAGCCGGTCGCGACGATGAGTTCGTCGACGGTGACGGCCTGCTTGCGTTCGTCGTTTGAGATCAAGCGCAGACCGGAGGCATCGCGCTCGATCTGTTCCAGACGAAAGCCGGTGTGGGTCCTGATGCGGCCTTGCTTGACGAGATCCGCGATCTGGAGACCGAGTTCGCCGCGGGCGGAGAGCTGGTCGGCGGCGCCGCCACCGAATGCCTTCGCCAGGATCGGACCCCGATAGAGCCAGGTGATCTTGGTTGCGGGATTCTCGGCCTGAAGCTCGGATAGCGCGATGAGGGTGCCGATGGCCGAATGGCCTCCGCCGAGCACCGCGACCTGTTTCCCGGCATAACGCGATCGGGCCTCCCCGGAGATGTCCGGCATCCCGTAGGCAATATGCTCGGTCGCTTCGATCTCGCCGATTGCCGGCAAGCCGCCGACCCCAGCCGGGTTCGGCGAGAACCAGGTGCCGGAAGCGTCGATGACGGCATCGACGGCCAAGCTCGCCGGCGTACCGCCGTCGCGATAGCGCACCAGCAGCGGCACTGCCTCGCGGCCATCCGTCTTGACCTTGTCGAAGCCAGCCCGGGAAACCGAGATCACCTCGGCATTGAGCTTGATCCGATCCCGTAGCCGTTCGGCAAGAGGGGCGACGTAATGCGAAATCAGGTCACCGCCAGTTGGGTAACGATCCGGGTCGGGGCGCGTCCAACCCGACGCTTCGAGGAGGCGCTCCGCCGCCTTATCGATGTTGAAGGCCCAGGGTGAGAACATCGGAACATGAGCCCATTGCCGGATGGCATGTCCGGCCGCCGGGCCGCGCTCCAGAACAATCGGGATGAGGCCGCGTTCCGTGGCGTGGGCTGCCGCGGCGAGACCCACCGGGCCGGCTCCAATGATCGCGATCGTCTTGGTTGCCACCTTCGCATCCTCCCGTGAAACCGGAAATACTGAAATATGGTCGAAAAAATTTATGCGGCAGTCTGCTCGGAGCCACACCCGGCGTCGGCGCAGCATTCGGCGATGAGGAACTGGACCAGTTCGTTCATGCGGTCGAAGTTCGCCCGGCAGATCAGCGTGGTGCCATCGCGTTCCTGACTGACCAGCCCTACGATGATCAGCGTCTTCAGGTGGTGCGATAGCGTGGACGCTGCGATCTCAAGGCGCTGCTGGCACTGCCCCACTGACAAGCCGGGATGTCCCGCCCTCACCAGGAGGCGGTAGAGCGACAACCGGGTTGGGTTGCCGAGGGCCTCCAGCTGAGGGGCGGCGTTTTGAGTGTTTAGCATAGACGGAGCTTGCCCCAAGCACGCGCGGAAGGCAATTCGTACTTCTAGAAATATAGAACACTGTCTTGGCGGCAAGAAGCGCTCGCGAACCGCCGCTGACGCTGGGGGTTATGGGCGTCGCTGGCGGCTCGTCGTCTCCCGCCGCAGCCCAGGCCGGCATCCGAACGAGTTGGAGATCGCCGAGCTGATAGCCTTCCTCAAGCAGTTTGGCAGAGACGATCGTTCAGTAGCGATTGGAGATCAATCATACGGAGCTGAGCGCGATGGCGCTCAGCTCCAGAGTACCCGTGATAACGCTGGCGCCTGGCCGGCGTCGCTGACCGATGACGCGCTACTTAGGCCCGCTTTCGACAAGGTAATTGTTACGCACAGGCCGCCGGCCGCGCGGTTGGCTAAATTGATGAGCCCACTGTGGGTCTGGATCACGGATGCCGCGATGGTGAGCCCCAGGCCGGTGCCGCCCGTCTCGCGGCCTCGGGACTCCTCAAGCCGCACAAAGGGTTGAAATACGCGCTCCATATCCGCCGGCGGAATGCCCGACCCTTCATCCTCGACGGTGACAGCGATATGGTCTCCGGCCTCGGCAATCGTGACACGGGCCGTATGGCCATATTTGATGGCATTGCCGATGATATTGGAGAAAGCGCGCTTCAGCGAGAGCACGCGCCCCAGCACCGGAGCGGAAGTGAGGCCGATCAACGCGACTCGATGCCCCTGATCGAGATGATCGTCGACGATGGTCTCGATGACCGAAGCGAGATCGATCGGTCGGATCGCTTCGCTGGAGACCCCGCCACGCAGATATTCCAGCGTGGCGTCGATCATCGCCTCCATCTCCCCGAGATCGGCGTCGATCAGATCGCGGGTCGCGTCGTCGTCGAGAAGTTCCGAACGGAGCCTGAGGCGGGTGATCGGGGTTCGCAGATCATGTGAGACCGCCGCCATCGCTTGCATGCGCTCGGTGACGAGGCGCTGGATGCGCTCGCGCATGGTGTTAAAGGCCCGCGCGGCGCGACGCACCTCGATCGGTCCGTTTTCGGGAAGCGGCTGCGGCGTCTGATCTATGCTGAATCGCTCGGCCGCGATGGCGAGATCGCGCAGCGGTCGTGTTGCCCAGCGAAGCAGTAGTAGCGCGACAACGACGATGCCGACGCCAAAGCAGATGGTGACTGCAATCACGCTCCAGTCGATATGTGGGTTCGCTCCAAGGGCGGACGACGAGAAATTCACCCAGGAGCCGTCGGTCAAGCGCACCGAGACCAGCATCATGTGTCGGTAGGCATCGGCATTTCCACTTCCCAAGGCACCGTCATCGGCGAAGCCGACCCGGAACGACTCCGCGGCAAGTTCGGGCGCCAGCTCCTTGAGGCGCGCTTCCATGATCTGCGCCCGTTCCGTCGCCGGCGCGTTGCCGAGCACCAGGCTGACATTGCTCCAGTGAACCTCAAGGCTAGCGCTCGACAAGTCGTGAGCGACGCGATCGCGTTCCGGCGCATCAAAAGTGCTTGCGATTGCTCGCTTGATCGAAACGATGTGCTCGGCGAGGCCACGGTCGCGGGCCGCCATCGCCAGACTCTCGAAGCCGACGCGATAGGCCCAGAAGCCGAGCAGATGGAATGCCAGGAGTGCGGCCACCAGGATCATGATGGCGCGGCTGGCGACCGTATCAGGCCAAAGACGCTCGATGTATTTTCTCAAGCGGACTGCCCTTCCCGAATGCGGACATCCGACGCGAATACATAGCCGGAACCACGGACGGTCTTAATGAGCTGGCTGCCATTCGTCACCGCTTCGAGCTTCCGCCGCAGCCGGCTGATTTGGACGTCGATCGTACGATCGAATGGGTCGCCGCTGCTTCGGGCCTTAGCGAATTGCATCAAGGCTTCTCGCGACAGCACACGGTTGGCGTGTTCCACAAAGGCGACGAGAAGGTCGAACTCACCGGTTGAGAGATCGACCAATGTCCCGGAAGGTGATTGCAGCTCTCTGCGGCGCAGATCCATCGACCAGCCATCGAACAACACGATCTCGGAACGTCGGATTTCAGTGGCGTTGCGCGAGCGAGTGCGGCGCAAGACGGCTCGAATACGAGCCAGCAATTCGCGCGGGCTAAACGGCTTGGTGACATAGTCGTCCGCCCCGCCTTCGAGGCCGATGATCCGGTCACTCTCCTCGCTGCGGGCGGTCAGCATCACGATGGGCACCTGGGACGTCATGCGGACGTCGCGGCAAAGCTCGACACCGGAACGGCCAGGTAGCATCAGGTCGAGCACGATCAGGTCGAAGCTGGTGCGGGCCACGACATCCATCATCACGCGCCCGTCCGGTGCCCCGGTGACCTGATAGCCATGGCGCTGGAGGAAACGTGAGACCAGAAGCCTGATCTGCGGGTCATCGTCTACCACGAGAATATGACCGTGATCTTCGGCGATCGTTTTGATTGGATCTTGATCCATCTTTCGCTCGGCTTCCCGAAACAAGCCCATCGGGGCGGTGGCGCTTCTTCCTTTGCACGACTGCACAATAGCGCGCTTACCGCCGTGCCGCCCGCGTTGCTTTGATACAATTTGTAACGGACGCCTCCGGGCGTGCGCTGCTACCCCTATGCCATCGAAACGCGAGGAGCCGAATCGTGACGTTCGTGAAGGTGCCGTTCCTGGCAGGTATAGGGCTGGCGTTAGGCGCCTGTTCGCTGACACCCGTTCCCGAATATCTTGCCAAGCCGGCTGATCCGAATATCCGCGTCCCTGCCGTCCAATATCGCAGCGTGACGGCTGGCGCCGCCACATACCGCCCGGCCGAGCCCAAGGATTGGCACGAACTCAACCGTGACGTCGGCCCGAAGTCATGACTTCGCCTGCCGTATCCATTTCAGCGATCAATTTTATCCGGGGAAGGACAGCCTTGACCGCTCCAGCGATATTGAATGCCCGTCGGCTGTTCCGTTTCGGGCTGCTCGCCGGCACGGCGGCCCTGCTGGGAGGCTGCGCTAGCTTTTCTGCCGATGGCGGCATGGCGCCGATCCAGGCCGCGACTTACGCCGATATCGGCAAGGACGTGACCAAGATCGGCGACGATCAGGCCGCGCTCACGGCGAAGGCGCGGATCGATCAGCTGCTGCGCAAGCCGCTGACCGCGGATGCGGCTGTGCAGGTCGCGCTGCTCAACAATCGCGGCCTGCAGGCCGCCTTCAACGAACTCGGCATGGCCGAGGCGCAGATGGTCGCGGCGAGCCTGCCGCCCAATCCGCGGCTGGGTATCTCCAAGCTTTCCGGCCGCTTCGAAGTCGAGATCGAGCGCCAGATCGTCGGCAGCCTGCTGGCGCTGGCAACCCTGCCGGCGCGTGCCGAGATCGCCCGCGAGCGTTTCCAGACGGCACAGTTGCGCACGGCCGAGGCGGTGCTGAAACTCGCGGCCGACACCCGCCGCCAATATTACCGTTCGGCCGCAGCCAATGCCCAAGTCGCCTTCTATCAGGAGGCGAAGGCTTCGGCTGATGCGGCTTCCGAGCTGTTCAAGCGGCTCGGCGAGACCGGCGGCGTCAACAAGATCGACCAGGCGCGCGAATTCGCTTTCGAGGCGGAGCTGACCGTGCAGCTCGCCCAGGCCCACCAGCAGCAGCGCCAGGAGCGCGAGCGCCTCGTCCGCCAGCTCGGACTCTGGGGCGATGATCTGAAGTTCCGCGTCGGTAGTCTACCGCCGCTGCCGCGACTGCAATCGGTCAAGGCGGTCGAGGCGGAAGCGCTACGCAAGCGCATCGATCTCAGGATCGCACGCGCCGATCTCGACGTGCTGGCGAAGTCGCTGGGGCTCACCCAGGCGACGCGCTTCGTCAACGACGTCGATCTGCTGGGACGCCGCACCTACGATCGTGGGCGTGTCATCACGGAAGATGGCCATGTCGAGCGCGAAAGCAGCCGCAGCCGGACGCTGGAACTGGAGATCGACATCCCGATCTACGATTTCGGCCAGTCCAAGGTCGCGCTCGCCGAGCAGAGCTACATGCAGGCCGCCAACAAGCTGGCGGAAAAGGCGGTGAACATCCGCTCCGAGGCGCGCGAGGCCTACACCGCCTACCGTGCCAATTACGACATCACCCGGCAGTACCAGAACAACGTGCTGCCGCTGCGCAAGATCATCCTGGATCAGTCGCTGCTGCAGTACAGTGGCATGCTCACTGACGTGACCGATCTGATTACCGACGCCCGGAACCGCATTCTGTCGAACGTCGCGGCGATCAATGCCCGCCGCGACTTTTGGATCGCCCATACCGACTTCAAGCACGCCATGATCGGCGGTGGCAGCGGAGGTGGCGGCCCGGCCGCCGTCGCGGCAGCGAGCGGCGGCGACGCCGGCGGCGGGCACTGAAGGAGCTTCCCGACATGACATCCCTATCTCGCAGAGGCTTCATCGGTTCGTCCGGACTCGTTCTGGCTGGGGCGGCAGCTGTATCGGGGCGCGCTGCCTTCGCGGCGGTCCCCGAAGCCCCGACCATGAAGGAGGCAACGACGCAGGCCCCACTCGTGCCGACCACGGGACCGGACTACCAGCCGGTCGCGACACTGAACGGCTGGTCGCTGCCTTGGCGGATGAATGGCGACTGGAAGGAGTTCCATCTCGTCGCCGAGCCGGTGGTGCGCGAGCTCGCCCCCGGCATGAAGGCCAATCTCTGGGGCTATAACGGCCAGTCGCCGGGCCCGACCATCGAGGCGGTCGAGGGCGACAAGGTCCGCATCTACGTCACCAACAAGCTACCGGAGAACACCGCCGTCCACTGGCACGGCCAGCGCCTGCCGAACGGCATGGACGGCGTCGGCGGGCTGACCCAGCCGCATATCCCACCGGGCAAGACCTTCGTCTACGAATTCCAGCTAAGGCGCTCGGGAACCTTCATGTACCACCCGCATTCGGACGAGATGGTCCAGATGGCGATGGGCATGATGGGCTTCTTCGTCGTCCATCCCAAGGACCCGGCGTTCCGGCGCGTCGACCGCGACTTCGTCTTCCTGCTCAATGCCTTCGACATCGAGGCCGGCTCCTATGTGCCGAAGGTCAACACCATGACTGATTTCAATTTGTGGTGCTGGAACAGCCGGGTGTTTCCGGGGATCGACCCCTTCGTCGTCGGCAAGAATGACAAGGTGCGGATCCGCTTCGGCAACCTGACCATGACCAACCACCCGATCCACATGCATGGCTACGAGTTCAAGGTCTCGTGCACCGATGGCGGCTGGGTCGATCCGGCGGCGGCCTGGGACGAGGTCTCGATCGACGTCGCCGTCGGCCAGATGCGCGCCTTCGATTTCGTCGCCGACGAGCCGGGCGACTGGGCGATCCACTGCCACAAATCCCACCACACCATGAATGCCATGGGGCACTCGGTGAAGACCTATATCGGCGTGAACAAGAAGGACCTCGCCAAGCGCATCGCCAAGATCGCACCCGGCTACATGCCGATGGGCTCGAACGGCATGGGTGAGATGGGCTCGATGGAAATGCCGCTGCCTGAGAATACCCTGCCGATGATGACCGGCTTCGGTCAGTTCGGCCCGATCGAGATGGGTGGCATGTTCTCGGTGGTGAAGGTCCGCGAGGGGCTGGCGAAGAACGACTACAAGGATCCCGGCTGGTTCAAGCATCCCGAAGGAACCGTCGCCTTTGAGTACAAGGGCCAGAAGCTCGCCGAGGCGGCGCGCGGCGCCTCCCCCGACAGCGGCATTGAGCCGACTGAATGGCAGGTCAAGGATCCGCGCAAGCCCCGGTTAGGCCCGGATGGCAAACCCATGGTCGCCAACAAGGCTGGCGCCCATGGCAATCATTGAAATCGTTGAACTCACTCAGGAGAACTGCATGTCTGGGATTCTCAAGGCAAATTCGCTCGTCGTCATCACTGCAATGGCTTTGTCTGCAGGAGCGGCATTGGCCGATCCCGGCCATGGCGGCGAGGCCGCCTATGGCAAGCCGGGCGATCCGAAGAAGCCGGCGCGGCCTGTTCAGGTCGTGATGAGTGAGAAGGACGGCAAGATGTCCTTCATTCCCGATCGCATCGAGATCCGCCGCGGCGAGCAGATCCGCTTCCAGCTGCGCAATAATGGCGAGCTGGATCACGAGCTCGTCCTGGCGACGCTGGAGGAGAACCTCAAGCACGCGGTCGCGATGCAGAAGAACCCCGACATGGAACATGACGATCCGAACGCCAAGCGCCTCGCGCCGAAGAAGGCCGGCGAGATCGTCTGGGCCTTCACCAAACCGGGCGAGTTCGATTTCTCCTGCCTGATCCCCGGTCACCGCGAGGCGGGCATGACCGGCAAGATCATCGTCAAGTAAGCAACCTCAGCGAAAGGAGCGTCCCATGCTGAAGACTGCCGCCACCCTTGCCTTCCTGATCGTCGCATTGCCGGCCGCCGCGCAGTCGGTCAGCGGCACCGTCACCAAGGTCGATGAGGCTCAAGGCAAGCTCACGATCAACCATGGCGCGATCAAGAACCTCGACATGGACGCCATGACGATGGTGTTCCGCGCTGGCGATCCCGCCATGTTGAAAGGGCTGAAGACCGGCGACAAGATCAAGTTCGACGCCGACAGGGTCAACGGCCAGATCACCGTCACCAAGCTCCAGAAGGCGAAGTGATTCTGATGAGCGGCAAGGCGCAAATTGCCTTGCCGCTCATAGCGCCGTTCCCGGCGATTGTTTCGGCCAAACTGGCTATTCCGTCACCGAACTCTGGCGACGCTGGTTGCGTTAGCAGGCGCATTGTCTGACGGAAGCACCATCGCGAGCTGTTTGAAGCTTCGCCTTTGACCATGCAAAGAACGAAGTACGATGAAGGGCGAGCCATGCGATTGGTCTTGCTGGCGATTTCTATTGCGCTTGTCGCGCTGCAAGCGCGGGCGGACGATGGCGATCTGCAGCGGGCGTTGATCGAAGCGTCTTGCCCCACTGCCAAGGTCACGCGCCTCAATCCCATTGGACAGAGTGAAGTCTATGAAGCGAACTGCTTCGACAGACGCATCAAGATCGTCTGCATGAACGGACGCTGCGCCGCGGATGCTCCGTCACACAGCCGGGATGATCCGGAATGATGTCCCGGCGGACCAGCTCACTGCCGTCGATGAAAGATCATGAAATGATCAGCGACTGCCTGAAACCACGCCGAAGGTGCGTGCTTTGGGCGCTCTGGGCTGTGGCCGCGGGAACGCTGTTCATGGATCAGGCGGAAGCGCAGTCGGTCAAGATTGTCGGAATCGGCGCCTCAAGCTGCCAGTATTTCTTGCGGGAGACCAACGGCAAGCCAGAGGTCGAGAAAAACTTCTTCGCCTGGGCACAGGGGTACATGAGTGGCTTGCTGCTGCGGGCGCCCCCAGGAAAGGACGAGGATCTGGACCTCGCCCCGGACGTCTATCCGTTGCTCAAGCAGGCCGAGTTCCTGCGGAGCTTCTGCACGCGCAACCCCGACGCCGATTTCAGCGATGGGGTGAACGATCTCTATCGCACGCTCCGAGCTCCACCGAGTTGAGGCCCGCAATCCTATCGGAAGGCAACGCAAATGGCGCCGACATAGGTGGCGTCGCTACCGAGGAACGAGTTCAGCAGACGTGACCGCGACGTTTCAGTTTATCCATGATCTCGGTCACCAGATCATGGGCCTCGATTACCCGCACGGCCACTGGCTGATCAATATTGCGGCCGCGCTGTTGTTTGTCGTTGCGCCGGTGTGGACACTCTGGATTGGTCTGCGGCTCGGCCAGGCGCGACGCTGTCCTTCCTGCCGCCCTACAGCCCAGACATGAACCCGATCGAGAATGCCTTCGCCAAGCTGAAGGCCATGCTCCGAGCCAAAGCAGAGCGCTCAATCGGCGCCTTGTGGGACGCAGTCGGCACCATCCTTCAGCTCTTCTCGCCGACCGAATGCGCCAACTACTTCAAGGCAGCCGGATATGATCCGGATTAAACCGGAAACGCTCTAGGGCGTAGCGACGATTTAAGGATTTGGGATTCCCCAATCGCCGCAAATCGGATTCAAAGCTGATTTTGGAGATCGGCGATGGATTGCGACGCGCTTCGGGATGACCAATGGGAGCGGATCAAGGGCTTTGTCCCCGGGGGAACAAAGGGCAAGCGTGGTCCGCGCACCGACAACCGCAAGTTTTTGGATGCTCTTCTTTGGATGGCGCGTTCCGGCGGTCGCTGGCGCGATCTGCCCGAACGGCTTGGCGATCACCGCTCGGTGAAGCGGCGCTACTATCGTTGGATCGAGATGGGCGTTCTCGACGAGATGTTGGCGGTTCTGGCGCGTGAAGCCGATCTCGAATGGCTCATGGTCGATAGCACCATCGTGCGGGCGCACCAGCATGCGGCCGGCGCACGCAAGATAAAAGGGGGGCGGATGCCCAGGGCTTGGGCCGGTCTCGCGGCGGATTGAGCACGAAAATCCACGCGGCCACGGAAGCGCTCGGTCTTCCAATCCGATTGATCGGCTCTCCCGGACAGCGCAACGACATCGCCTTTGCCCATGACTTGATCGACGGGATCGAGGCTGATGCCGCCATCGCCGATAAGGGCTACGACGCCGATCACCTCGTCAACAGGATCCTCGGGGATGGCACAGAGGTCGTCATCCCGCCCAAGCGCAACCGGAAAGACCTGCGCTCTTACGACGTCGACCTCTACAAGGAGCGCAATCGCATCGAGCGCTTCTTCAGCAAGCTCAAGCAGTTCCGGCGCGTCGCCACCCGATACGATAAACTGCTCGCCAATTTCATGGGCTTCGTCAAACTCGCCGCAATTGCCATATGGATCAAATAGTTAAATCGTCACTACGACCTAGTTGGTTGTTCCCGAGCGTTGGACGGCGCCGCCTCCCATCTCGCGTGTCACGTGTCGGAAACTCAACACGAACGCGAATGCGACAAAGGCGATGAGGGCCAGCAGTACAATCAGATTGCGTCTGCGGAGCTTGGCAGCGGCCCCAACTCGTTCAGTTTGGTGTGCTGACATATTCCATAACTCTGCGAGATTTGATTAAGCTGGGTCACCGAATGGCGATCGAGCCGGTCGCCTCTGACGATGATCCGGTTGCTCCATAGGGATCGAGCAGGGCAGCGTCTGGTCGGCTGATTTCAACCCGGCCGGCCACAACGCTTTGCAAGCGCTCGGGACCCATTTCCTTCAGCATTTTGCGGAAGCTGGAGTGCATTCCGCCATCGGCATATGCGAGCACAGGAGAGGGAGCACTCGCGCTCGTGAGTGCGCTGTAGCGCCTGTCATCGCTTGCGCGTCTCTCCGAAATCAAAGTTTGAATGGCCGGTTCGATCTCGTAGGCCGGGCACTGGCTACCGGCGACGAAACGCGAGTTGTCCCCCGCGGCATCGAAGACATATCGCCTTTCGCAGGCCGCAACCTTCGGAGGTTGCCTTGTCGCCTCGAAGTGATCGAACCCTTCCTTCAGATTGCGCCAAAAAGCGATGTGCGGGCTGTTGCGGTGAGCTGCCAAGTTCTCCGGTGTCATCCGGAAGGGTAACGCTTGCACCTGGAAGCTCTTCTGGCCACCGGCAAACGCTTCGCGAGCCAATCCGAAAATCTCCGTCACGCCATCATCCGTCATGGCGAAGCAGCCCGCGGACGTGCAGGCTCCATGGACCATCAGCGCGGAACCCGTGAAGCCCTGCGATCGCTCCAACGCGTTCGGATAGCCCAGATTGAACGATAGGTAGAACTGTGACCTGGGGTTCATCAGGTCAGGAGTGACCGTGTAAATTCCCTCCGGGGCTTGCCGATCGCCTTCGCGCGTTTTGGGGCCAAGTTGCCCCGACCAGCGACACATCGGATAGGTTTTGAGGAGAGCAAACCGGCCACTTCGATCCCGCTTCCAAACCTCCAGCTCGCTCTCTTTTTTGAAGATGCGGATGAAGATCGGGTCGGCTTGCGACATGCCTTTCGTCGACATTTGCGAGACCAGCTTCGCAGGCAGGGGCTGCAAATGCCGCGCGTCATCACCATCGCCCACGACGCAGCCGGAAAGCAGCGCCAAAAGGCCGATGGCCGTCGCAATTTTGACCAAGGTCGAGGAGCGTTGAGACATTGCTTGAGGATGACCGGCTATGGCTTCTGAGGCGTTAATAGCGAGTTAGCCTACAAGCTGATGCCACTAGAGGTTCAAGGGGCAAAGTGCCGCGCAGTTGAACCTTTGGCAGAATGGGGCTTGAACCTCATGTCACTATAGGTGCGACACCTGCGGGAACGTAGGAGTTTGCGAAGTGAAAAGTTCCCGCCAGATCCTCTGGCGCTCAACCGCGACGTTCGCCGCGGATTGGAGAAAGCCGGCGGTGTCCCAGATCCCGCGCTACGCCCTCGCCGTCGCAATGCTGCGATCGGCCCGTGGACTCGCTTGAGCTGTGTGTGCCGCTCACAAGTACCGCCCGTGGTGGCGTCATAGGGCGGAACGACCCGGAAGCCGAGATCCCGTTCCTCCCATCGAGCGATCCGCTGAGCCCCTAGCGAGGTGGGGTAATGCTCGCGGTCACCACCTCCGGACGGCCGAGAATGCGGCCCAAGTCCTGCCAATCGTTTTGGTTGGTCGGGGACTGACGCTTGATGAAGGTCAAGCCGGAGCGCGACCACGGGAGGATTTTATCGATCTGGTTGTCCAGAACGAATTCTCCACGATCGGTCACGACGGTAAGAACTGCGTGCCCGCCACCTTCGCGGTCAATCACGACTGTGATCAAGAGCGAGGAGAGCGGCCAGCCCCTCCTCAAAAGCTCGCGCCGCTTTTCCAGCACATAATCCTCGCAGTCCCCTCTTCCGGTCGTTGCGTAAGTCCAGCGCTCGGCGACGCCGAACTGATCGAAATCGGTTACCGGCTCAATGGCTTTATTGAAGCGGAGGTTGATTTCAACAAGCTCCGCCCAGCGTGCGTCGGTCAGGCCCACGGTCTGCCTACCAGTTCGCTGAGGAACACAGTCTGTCGGGTTAGCATTGCAAAATTGACCCCACCCAATGGGGGGCAAGGCGGCTTGTCCGGCATGAAGGTGAGCAAAGTCGGTAAGGCCATTGGCGCTCGCCGGCGACAAACAAATCTGGGCTGCGATGATAGCAGCAACGACAAAGCAAGATCTGGCGAGCGCAAGCATGACAATCTCCTATCGAGAATTGTCGTAGCGCCCGCGAATTCGAATCGAACAAAAATCTCGGTATAAATTGAGAGAATGATATTCAGGGTTCGTTTTCTTTAACAAATGGTTCTTTCAAAATGCCGCTCACCGCATCAGGCGAGATCAAGGAGTACGTTTATGAGATCTCGTAACAGAGCCTTGGCGCTGGCTTTGATTGTTCTTGCAGGCGTCTTTTACGCTGTATCGTTTGTGCGCATGCAACAGACGGAGGACCGGAGACACGTCGAGGATCCAAACGTGCATTCGACGCCCGGCAAACTGTGACCTGTGAAATTGCGTCAATCTGCCTCAGAATGCCGCCTTGAACCTCTAGTGACTACAGCTTGTATCCTGGGCGTCCAGTGTTCGTTAGGAGCGCCTGCAATGAATGATACCGCTTCCAAGCCGCATGAAGGATTGCCGTGCCCGGTCTGCCGCGTCGATCTCGTCATGAGCGATCGACAGGGCATCGAAATCGATTACTGCCCCAAGTGCCGCGGCGTTTGGCTCAACCGCGGCGAACTGGACAAAATCATTGAGCGCAGTTTGCGGGAGCCAAGTTCAGCTCAGGAGCAACCGCAGCCCAGCTTCCTAACTCAGCCCGGCGCTCCAACACCTTGGGGGGCAGCACTCGCTCAACCTGGCTACCAGGGCTATGCGCCCCAAGGCGGTCATCAAAGTGGCTACGACAGTCATGGCGGGAGCCACGGAGGGGGGCATGGCGGTGGCCATGGTGGCGGTTTCGGCCGACGGGGGTTCCTCGGCCGGATCTTCGACTGAACTGACCGCGAAAGTCAGATCCGAGTGTCGTGTCCAGAGGACTGCCGAATGTCCTCGTCCTCAATCTGAATGGTCGTGTGCGAGATTCCAAACTCCTCGCGCATGACCACGCTGGCGGCTTGCAGGGTGCTCTTCGCCTGCGACATATCAGACGTGATGACGTGACAGCTCATTGCATCGAGACCGGATGTGAGCGTCCAGACGTGGAGATCGTGGACCGCGGTGACATTCGGAAGTGACGCCAAACGAGCTTCGATCGCTCCGACGTCGATCTCCGGCGGTGTCCCCTCCATCAGGATGTGGACCGCCTGTTTCAGGAGCATCCAGGTGCGCGGGACGATGAAGAGCCCGATCGCCGCGCCGATGATCGGGTCGGCCAGTTTCCACCCTGTGAACATCACCACTGCGGCAGCAACAATGACACCTAGCGAGCCCAACATATCGCCGAGCACCTCGTAGTAGGCGCCTTTGACGTTCAGGCTTTCGGACGAACCGCCTGAGAGCAATTTTAGGCTCAGTAGATTGACGAACAGGCCGATGACCGCAACAATCAGCATGGGACCACCGAGGATCTCCGGCGGGTTTTTGAAGCGTTGATAGGCCTCGAATAGGATGTAGACGGTCAGCAGCAACAGCACGACCGCATTCGCGAGCGCCGATAGAATTTCAAGGCGAACATACCCGAACGTCTGCTTTGGCGTGGAGGGGCGCTCAGCAAATCGAATGGCAATAAGCGCCAGCGCCAAACCGCCCGCATCGGTGAGCATGTGCGCGGCATCTGCCAGCAGGGCCAGACTGCCGGTCCAGAGGCCTCCAACAACCTCCGCAATCATGAAGGTTGTCGTGAGGCCGAGAGCAAGCGCGAGGCGCGACTTGTGCTTGCCAGCGCCGGTGACCTGCGCTCCGCCGTGAGAATGTCCTGCGCCCATGAAGCCCTCTCAATCGATTTGCAGCTAGGCCGATCGAAATCGGAACCTGGAGGAATTGAGACGAAGGCCCATCCTTCTGGCCCGTCCTTGGAAGCAGCCGACGAGACTAGGAATGGTCATTGTGAGGCGGCTGACCCGGGCTCTCGATCCGAACGTCGGCCTTTAGCCGGCCGGCCCGAGCAAAAATGAACTCGACGGGCAGAGTGGTACCTGGCTCGACCTTCTGCCTCAAACCGATGAGACGAATTTGCTGATAGTCAGGCTTGAGGCTTGTCTTTGCCGACGGAGCCAGATCGATCTCACCAAGCTCGTCCATTCTCGTGCTGGCTGAGCGCCGGATGGTCCTCTCAAACACGACGCCAGAGGCTGCAGTCGTTTCGACGGCAACAAGTCGATCCAGCCTCGGGGCGTTATTCTCAAAGATTGCGAACACTGGCAGGTCGTCCCCAACCAAGGCCGTCCCGCTCGACCACGGGTGTATTACGGATACACCGTTGGCCCGAGCTACGGGCTCAGTATGGGTCATGCCCAGCAGCAGGAACGGCCCAACACCTATCAGCGCCAGGCCGACCGTCCTGCCAACGGCTTTATAGCTCGGAGAAGCGACCTGGTCGGCTCGTCCGAGAGCATCGATAAATTTCCTGAACCCGGTGCCAATCATTTGGAGCCGCCCTTCAATCCTGTGTGGGACGGAGCCGATCGCGAATTCAGCGGCATCAAGCTGACCACCAGTATCAAAGACACGCCGATGCTGATGGCGATGTCGGCTCCGTTGAAGGTCGGCCAGTGGTAGCCTGCCCAGTGAAGATCGATGAAATCGGTGACGGCGCCTTGTCGCCAGCGATCCGTGGCGTTGCCCAGGGCTCCACCCGCGATCAAAGACAATCCTATCTGCTCCAGATTTGTCTCACTCTTCGCAGCCCAGACCAGCAATCCTATAGCGACGACAAACTTGAAGAGGCCGAGAGCGCCGGGCCAGGCGTCCAGCCACTCGCTGCCCAAGCCGAAGCTGACCCCGTAGTTGAAGCCGAGCCTTACATTCAGAAACGGCGTCAATTCGATGATGCGCGGAGGCACCATGACCTTGTTGAGGATCAACCACTTGCTGATCTGATCGGCGGCTAGCGCAACAGCTGCCCAAGCAAGCACGCGACGGGTTGTCCGAGCCTTTGACATTACATGTTCCCGGATTGTTGAGAGCGATAGCCGATCCATCGGCCTACGCGCGCGCAATAGGCACGGTAAGGCTCGCCCAAAGCCTTCAGCAGAACGCCTTCTTCGATGCGTACCTGGAGCGCTATCGCATAGAGCGCCGACGCTGTGAGTCCAGCCTGGACGATGCTCGGCTTGGCGATGAAAAGGCCGCCGAATAGGAGTGCTTGGCCGACAAAAACGGGAT
Organism: Allobosea sp. 47.2.35; assembly: GCF_024655635.1. GTDB lineage: Bacteria > Pseudomonadota > Alphaproteobacteria > Rhizobiales > Beijerinckiaceae > Allobosea. Next base: position 19,744 of record NZ_JANLGI010000032.1, read on the forward strand.
TGCGCGAGATGGCGAACGGACCCCCATCAACGATAGGCCCGACGTGGTCTTCAGCCGTCCCGATCCGCCATGAGGCACCCATGTAACCCTGCGCAAAAAGGGCAAGGCAGACTCCGGCAAGCACCAGGACGAATCCCACCACGTCTGGCGCATTTCCGCCCAGTAGGCCCGACAACGGATCGGCGGAAAATGCACTACCAAAAATTGTCGTGCCTAACGGCCACAGCACCGCTCCTGCGAACGACAGCCTGAACAGCAGCGCCGGCACGAATTGGCGCGGCGATCCGTTGTCGAATAACCACACTGGCTGATCTGAGGATCGAGCTAGCGCGGACGATAGCGCCAAGAATCCCGCAACGTAGGCGATGGCCACCCCGTACGCCGCGAGTTCCAGGGCCGACATTGCTAAGACACTTGACTGGCGTTGAAGCGCAATAGCCGCAGGGCGTTTGCGGTTACGATGACGGTCGCTCCCGTGTCAGCAAGGATGGCGACCCACAAGCCAGTGTAGCCCAAGACGCTGGTCACGAGGAACACGCCCTTGAGCGCCAGCGCGATGGTGATGTTCGTCCGGATATTGCCCATCGTCGCCCGCGCCAGGCGGATCATGGCAGCGACATCCCGAACCCGGCTTTTGAGGACGGCTCCGTCGGCCGTCTCCAGAGCAACATCCGTGCCGGAGCCCATGGCCACTCCGACATTGGCTGCAGCGAGGGCGGGGGCGTCATTGATGCCGTCACCGACCATCATCACAGATGTCTCGCTCGCGAGCGATTTGATGGCGGTGACCTTATCGTCAGGCATCAGCTCGGCTTTGTGCTCCATGCCAAGTCCACCTGCGATGGCGGCGCCGGTTCGAGCATTGTCGCCGGTCAACATAAGCGATCGAATTCCCATCGCCTTCAATTCGGCTACAGCCAGGGCAGCATCATCCCGAGGTTCATCACGCAATGCGATTAGCCCCACCAGGTTGTCGCCGGCGATGACGGCAGCGACGGTCTTTCCATCGGATTCAAGCCGCTCGACATTCGCCTTGGCCTCAGAGTCGAACGTCGCTCGGGAAATCGCATGCCGGGGCGCGCCAACAAAAACCGAAATGCCATCCAAGGAGCCAGTGACACCTTGCCCGGCGATAGCCGCAGCATTTTGCGCTGGTCGAACCGTGATGGCGTGAGACTTGGCGCGATCCAAGATTGCCTCAGCCAGAGGGTGGTTGGATCCGGTTTCAACGGATGCCGCGAGTTCGACGACGCGGCGTTCATCCTCTCCGAGTGCGATCACTTCAGTCACGCGCGGAGTACCAGCGGTCAACGTACCGGTCTTGTCGAAGGCGACGACGCCCGTCTTGGCGGCCGCTTCAATGACAACCCCGCCCTTCATCAGCAGGCCCTGACGGGCACCAGTAGACAATGCGGCTGCAATGGAGGCGGGCACCGAGATGACGAGCGCGCATGGACATCCGATCAGCAGCAGCGCCAGCGCCCGGTAGATCCAGACCGACCATTCGGCGCCGAGCAGGAGCGGAGGCAGCAGTGCGACCAGCACGGCAAGCCCGACGATCGCCGGCATGTACCAGCGCGAGAAGCGGTCGATGAAGCGCTCGGTCGGGGCGCGGGCCTCCTGCGCCTCCTCGACCAGGCGGATGATGCGGGCGATGGTGTTGTCCTCGGCCGCCTTGTCGACGCGCACGCGCAGGGCCGCTTCGCGATTGACCGAACCGGCATAGACGGGCTCCCCGACGCCCTTGGTCTTGGGCATCGACTCGCCAGTGACCGGGCTCTCATCGATGCCGGAGGTGCCGTCGGTGATCTCGCCATCGGCCGGGATGCGGTCGCCGGGACGGACAAGCACGGTCTGGCCGATTCTGAGGCTCGTGGCGTCGACCTGGCGGGTCGAGCCGTTCTCCTCGATGATGGCCGTCTTCGGGACGAGATCGCCGAGCGCGCGGATCGAGGCGCGGGCCCGGTCGGCCGCGACGCCTTCGAGGACTTCGCCGACGGCGAAGAGGAAGACGACCAGCGCCGCTTCCTCGGCGGCGCCGATGAAGAGCGCGCCGATGGCGGCGATCGTCATCAACATTTCGATGGTGAAGGGGATGCCGGCGCGGGCCGCCGCGAAGGCGCGTTTCGCCACCGGCGCGACGCCGACGACGCAGGCCACGATAAAGGCCCAGTGGCCGATGCCAGGCCAGATCAGCCCGGCGGCATAGGCGGCACCGAGGAACAGGCCGGTCGCGATGACGAGCCGGCCCTTGCCGGTCTGGTACCAGCTCGCGCCGTCGGGCGTGGCCTCATGGACATGGCCGGGCAGGCCGTGGCCGTGGTCCTTCACTGCAGACGTGGAGCCCGAGACCTTGGCACTGTGTGAATGAGCGGCGTGCTTGTCGCCTGGTTGATCGTGATTGTGGTCATGATCATGCTTATGGCCAGCATGATCATGGCTCTGCCCGTGCTCATGACCATGGTTGTGCCCATGCTCATGATCATGCGAGGGGCCATGGTCATGGCCCGAACATGAAGTTTTGCCGTGATCATGCTTGGCATGATCGTGATCGTGGTGATCGTGAGTGTGACCCGCGTGACCATGATCATGCCCGCAGCCACAGCTGTCTTCTTTTGCCGCAGGCGCGGGTGATGCCAGTGCTGCAAGCGCAGTAGTGGTGTAGCCGAGGCCCTTCACGCGCTTCTCGATTGCGTCAGGGGCGGTTTGTCCGGCATCCAGTGCAAGGGTCAAAGTCTCGGATATCACCGAGACTTTGACATTGCTGACGCCGGGGAGGCGCTCCACGGCGCCGCGGATCTTCGCTGCGCAACTTGCGCAGTCCATACCCGCGACCTTCCAAGACAGGGTCTGCTTTGATGGTTCAGTTTTATCGTGGTCGTGGGCTTGACCGACGTCGTCATTCGCGTGGCGCTTGCTCTCCACCATCGCTATTGCGCCGAAGCCCAGGCTTTTCACGCGCTGCTCGACCGCCTGACGAGATGTACGCGTCTCGTCTAGCTTCAACTTCATCGTTTCCGACATCAGCGAGAGCCTGAAATCGGACACGCCTGGCATTTTTTCGACGGCACCGCGCACCTTGGCCACGCAGCTGGCGCAATCCATCCCGCTAATCTTCCAGCTCAAAGGCTGAAGCTTGCTGTCCTTGCTGGCGGCCATAGGGATGACTCCTGGTGCCCGAATTTCGGAAGCTGCATCTCTACAACCTCTAGCGACTTCAGGTTCAAGCGAAAAATTTCATACTCTGGTTGCGGGCCAAATCGCCCGCCGACGGAGTCTCGCCGGGCTTCGGATGGCTCGAACATTCAACGGGAATTCCTAGGTCTTGACAGGCTTCAGCAGTTTCTCTTATTGCAAATGAAATGCATTTACAGAAAGACCTTCCGATGAAGGGCAGTGAGATCGCTGAAACCGGCTGGCGCAGGCAGCGCGGCGAGCCGTCCATGCTCGACGTGTTTCGGAGCATCACAGTAAATCCTGGTGCGACGCCCTGGCGCAGATTCCTTGCCTTCGTGGGCCCCGGCTATCTCGTTGCAGTGGGCTATATGGACCCCGGCAATTGGGCGACTTCACTCGCTGGGGGAGCGCAGTTCGGCTACGCGCTGCTGGTCGTCGCTCTCATTTCCAACATCATGGCGATTATTCTGCAGGCCCTTTGCGCCCGCTTAGCCATCGCGACCGGCCGGGATCTCGCGCAAGCGTGCAGGGACGCGTTTCCAAAAGCGGTCTCATGGCCGCTATGGGCCTTCGCGGAGCTGGCCATCTGCGCAACCGACCTCGCTGAAGTCATCGGGACGGCAATCGCGCTGAATTTGCTGTTCGGCATGCCCATGGAGATTGGCGTCTTAGTCACCGCTCTCGACGTGATCGTTATCCTTTGGCTGCAGAATATGGGCTTCCGTTGGGTCGAAGCCTTTATCATCACGCTACTCGGCGTAATTGCGCTCTGTTTCGGCATCCAGATTGCTCTGGCGGATCCGAACTGGGGTGAGGTCATTCGAGGTTTTGCTCCGACGACCGAGATCGTCCGCAATCCCCAGATGCTCTACCTGGCCTTGGGAATCATCGGTGCCACGGTGATGCCGCATAATCTCTATCTGCACTCCGGCATCGTGCAGACCCGGGCATACGGGAGCACGATCCCTGAGAAACGAGACGCGCTAAAATGGGCAACTCTCGACTCAACGATCGCTCTGATGTTTGCGCTCATCGTCAATGCGTCCATCCTCGTTCTGGCTGCTGCAAGCTTTCATAAGACTGGGCAGACCGAGGTCGCGGAGCTCGGCAGAGCGCACGAGTTGCTCGCGCCGCTCCTCGGAGCTTCAATCGCACCGACCCTTTTCGCGATTGCCCTTCTCTGCTGCGGGCTCAACTCGACGGTCACCGCGACGATGGCGGGTCAGATCGTCATGGAAGGCTTCCTCGATATCAAGCTTCCCTCGTGGCTACGACGGTTGGCGACCCGGCTCGTGGCCATCGTTCCCGCCCTCCTCGTCACCTGGATCTATGGTGCTGGAGAAACGGCGAAACTTCTGATCCTAAGTCAGGTCGTCCTGGGTCTTCAGCTTCCTTTCGCGATCGTTCCACTCGTCATGTTCACTGCGTCGCGGACAAAAATGGGCGAGCTCGTCGCGCCACGGTGGTTAACGGTGACCGCAGCGGTGGTGGCTGCCATCATCATCATCCTCAATATCAAATTGCTGGTCGACCTCGCGGTTGGGTGAACATCTCGTCGCATTGCCTGAGCGCAGTGGCCGGCTTAACAGAGCATCGTGAGAACCATTTCGAGCGCATACTGTTGGCGGTGCCTATGGGCAGTTGCGCTCGCTTGCGCGCTGGTGCTGACGTGCTTGATACAGCCCGTTCAGGCCAGCTACTCACTCGAATTAACCGCCGCGAGCCCTGCCAAAGACCTGCCGAGCGATTCTGGTTCGCAGGCGCCGGCCCGCATTTCGGACCACCACCAATCTTTGCAGAATGGGAATTCAGACCGGCACGCGCCTGGCGATAGGGCTTTGCTGCCCAGCGGTAAGCTGGCTGCTGCCGACGAAAACAGCTGGCCACGGTTCGTTCACCTACCTGCGCCCGCCGTCGATGCTACGGTTGTCGTGCCAGTCCGGGCACTTCTTCGCCAAGGATCAAGAGCACCGCCAGCCCTCATGACGTGAGTTGAACCGGCCTAGCCGGCCCCTTCGCTATGAGGAGACGACCTTGATGATTTTGCCCCCCGCAAGCGGCATTCCGAAGTCCGGCTTGGGCGCTAATTCCCCAACTCTTGCCATCCGTCACAGTGGGGATCGACGCGCGGCGGCGCATGCCTTTCGTCGCTATCAGCGCCAAAATCAAATGTGTCAGCCATGCCATTTCTGAAGTGGATACGGTACGGAGCGTGGGCTGCCGTTATCCTGATTAGCTTCACCTGCGCGGCGATTTTGCTGGGCTGGTGGCGGGTTGACGGATCCAGGGTTACCGCGGAGAGCCGATCCAACATCTCTACGCCCGTGGACATCGGAGGGCCATTTTCGCTGACCGATCACCGAGGGAAGGCTGTTACCGATAAGGACTTTGTCGGCAAACCGATGGCCGTATTTTTCGGCTTCACGCATTGCCCGGAAGTCTGCCCAACCACGTTGGTTCAGTTGGGAAACCTGACGAAGCAGATCGGGCAAGCGGCGGACAAGCTCCAGATCCTGTTCATCACGGTTGATCCTGAACGCGACACTCCAGAGCAGATGGCGCTCTATCTGGAGTCCTTCGACCCACGGGTCGTCGGCTTGAGCGGGACCCGTGAGCAGGTGGAGGCTGCTCTGAAGGCGTACAAGGCCTATGCCAAAAAGGTCCCGACCGACGGCAGCTACACCATGGATCACACCGCGTCCGTGTATCTTATGAATGCGGACGGCAGCTTCCGAACGATGATCGACTATCACGAGGAAGATAGCTCGGCGCTCGCCAAAATTCGCATGGTGTTGAGGTGATCAGCAGGCGCCGATGGCTCGGCGCTTCCGTCGTCATATTAGGCATCGCGGCCCCGGCAGCATATCTCGGGCTGGCTCGGCGATTTGGGGGACAGGCAGAATTCCGCCCGGCAGTGACCTTTGAGGACGTCAACGGCCAGCCGCGATCGCTGGCCGATTTCCGGGGCAAGTACGTGCTCCTGAATGTCTGGGCGACCTGGTGCCCACCATGCGTGAAAGAGATGCCTTCGCTTGATAAGCTTCAGGCTTTGAAAGGCGACACTCGCTTTGAGGTTGTCGCCCTTTCAGTCGACCGGAAAGGTCCGCAGCTCGTCAAAGACTTTTACCTGCGCGCGAATATTCGATCGCTTGGAATCTACCTCGATCGCGAGGCCCGGAGCATGTCTGCCCTCCGGGTCACGGGACTTCCGATGACGCTATTGCTCGATCCAAGCGGCGTCGAGGTCGCGCGGTGGGCTGGAATGCGGGAATGGGATAAGCGGGAGATGATGCGGGAGATCGACGAGCGGATCACCGAAAGGTCGACTGGTCGATGATCGCCTCCGGACGGCACCTTCAAGAAAGCGCGAGCCTCGGCCTCCCAAATTGCCTCGGATGCTCAACTCGCGATAATTCGGAACCATGATGGCAACCAGGTCAGCTCGAACGATCGGACGCAGCCTCTTGGCTGTCGTTGGCGGTCTCGTGCTGCTGCTTCAGCTGCTGGTTAGTGCGTCGGCGACGAGCAACCATCTCGCCATCAAATTCGTTCAACGCGGCACTCCGCTGTCAGAAATTTGCGGGACAACGCCGGCCACCAAAGGTGATCGCGCCGCGCATATCGAAGGCCTGAACAGTTGCTGTTTCTGGGCGAAACCCATCGCCTTGACGTCCTTGGTCCCGCCTGCGGCCGCAGTCTTGGTTTCGGATCGTCCCGGGCCAGCCAAGTTGGTTTTTGCGCTGCCCTTCGCTCCGTTCGTTTTGCCACCCTCGACAGCACCGCCGCGCGCGACCGGTCCTCCATCCCAAAGTTGATCAAGCGGGCCTCGCGAGAGGCTTTGCTAGGACCGCGTTCAGCGGATCCGAAATCGTAGCTGAACCTCACGCGCACAGACAGCGCCGTGCATTGGGGCAGCTCATGATCCCGATCAGCCCAGGGGCGCCGCGGAGTGCTCGGCGAAATTCTCAAGTCCCGGTTCGCTATCCTCACGGCTGTCGCAACTGCGGCAGTCGCGATTTTGGCTGCGTCACTCTTCGTCGATGAGAAGGCCCCACGAGCGGGAACCGCTGGGGCACTCGGGTTCTATCGACTCGGTGGCGAATTTACCGACCTGAAAAGCTTCCAGGGTCAGCCGGTTCTCTTGAGCATCTGGGCGACGTGGTGCTTGTCATGCCGCGAGGAGCTTCCGGCTCTCGCGCGCCTAAATCGCGAGTGGAAAGAGCCCAGCCTTCGCGTCGTCGCACTGTCCGTCGATCGTGACGGCGCGGAAGTCGTAGAACCTTTGCTCCGCAATCTCGGCATCGTGGACTTGCCGGTCTTTCTCGATCCCGCCGGCCGGGCCGTGAAAGAATTTTCGGTTTCCGGGCTGCCGACGTCCATCCTTCTCGATCGCAATGGTCGCGAGGTCGGCCGCTGGTTCGGCCCCAGATCTTGGGATGCGACGGCAACGAGGCAGGAAATCATCGGGCTGATCGCAAAGGGTGGAAACGAAGGACAGAAGCCCTGATGGAAATCGCGAACATCAGCATTCTAGCCGCTCTCGCCGCCGGCGCCGTCTCGTTTCTGTCCCCCTGCGTGCTGCCGTTGGTCCCTGGCTACCTGTCGTATGTCGCGGGAAGCTTGTCGGTCGACTCCGACAGCCCGAGAGCGCGGATAAGTGCCTTTGCTATGAGCTTCTGGTTCGTGCTCGGATTTTCGACGGTTTTCGTCATCCTGGGCGCGGGAGCCTCTGCGTTAAGCCGGCTTCTGCTCTCCTATCGTTACGAGGCCGGCCTCGTCGGCGGCGCGATCATCGTCGTCTTTGGCATTTTCAGCACTGGCGTTGTGCGGATCCCCTGGATGGAGCGGGAATTCCGACTGAGTCCGCAAGTGTCAGGCGGACGGCCGCAAAGCGCTTACATTCTCGGGCTCGCTTTCGGTTTCGGATGGACGCCCTGCATCGGGCCGATTCTCGGCGCAATCCTTACCGTGAGCGCGACCTCTACGACGCCCGCGGCGGGCGTGGCTCTCTTGGCGATCTACTCGCTCGGCCTGGCCATCCCCTTTCTCCTCACCGCTCTGCTAGCCGGCGGCATCACTGCGCGTCTGCGGAGGCTGCGCAGCTTCGGTCGAGGTCTCCAGATTTTCACGGGCCTAACGATGGTTGCCATGGGGCTCGCCATGATGACGGGGCGCCTCTCAACCATGGCGTTCTGGCTACTCGAAACCTTCCCAATCCTCGCACTTATCGGTTGAAAGGCCTCTATTTGATGACAAATCCCAGCATGTTACCCGACCAGGAAGGGCGGTGGTCGTTTCTGTATCTGGCATGGCTCGTTGCGCTGGTCGCGAGCTTAAGCGCGCTCTTCATCGGCGAGGTGATGGGACAGGCTCCCTGCAGCCTTTGTTGGCAACAGCGGGCATTCATGTTCCCGCTCGCCATCCTACTCGCTATCGCCAGCTTTCGTGCGGACACGACGGTTTGGCGATATGCATTGCCGCTGGCCGCTCTCGGTGCGGCGATCGCTCTGTTCCACAGCCTGCTCTACGCTGGCCTGATCCCAGAAGGCATCCAGCCCTGCTCGCAAGGCCCGTCCTGCGCGAGCGCAGAGATGACCGTCCTTGGAGTTCTGCCGCTCCCATACCTCTCGCTGGCAGCATTTTTAGCAATCGTGTTCGCCCTGCTTGCTTCAAAGTCGAAGGCACAATCATGAACCGTCGCGGCCTTGTCATTGCAACTGGCGCGCTGGCGCTCTCGTTCTTCGTGGGCGGGAGTGTGGCTTACAACGCTCAACAAGCGCGGAGAGCGCGCGAGATTGCCGCGGCCCGTGCCGAGGCATTGGTGCGGAGCCATTCCCCGGTCCTTGGTCCGCTGAACGCGCCCGTCACAATCGTGGAATTCTTCGATCCATCGTGTGAGGCGTGTCGAGCCTTCTATCCGCCCTTGAAGCAGATCATGGGTTTGTTCCCCAACGATGTTCGCCTCGTTATGCGCTACGCGGCATTTCACGACGGCTCCGACGCCGCCGTAAAAATCCTTGAAGCGGCTCGCCTTCAGGACAAGTTCGTGCCCGTCCTCGAGGCACTCTTGGAGTTTCAGCCGGAGTGGGCCGATCACACTGGGCCCGTGTTGGAGAAGGCTTGGGCGCGCGCGAAAGATGCGGGCTTGGATATCGAGCTGGCGAAGCGGGACTGGACACGCGCTGAAATCCAAGCTGCCCTGGATAGCGACACCCGCGACAGCAAATCTCTGGAGGTGACACGCACTCCGACGTTCTTTGTGAACGGCCAACCGCTGACCGACTTCGGCCCACAGCAGCTCTACGACATGGTTCGTCGGGAGGTACAGAAGACGAAGTAGCGCGGATATTTTCGATGCGGTGGCTGGATGAGCCCTGCGCGCACCAGCCACCAATTCGCGATTGTGGAGCTGTACCTTGTCGCGAAGAGCGATCGTAAATTTGCTATTCCGGGTAGCGATACTGATCGTCGTCGCAATCGGCATCTGGACCGGTCGTATCAAGCTTCGCGGATGAGATAAACGTTGTTCTGAACGAGCGCCAAGGAAGCGCTCGGGCTGGAGTGGATACGTCATGCTTGACCCGCATCATAGGGTCCATATCATGCCTATGATCGGGGAGTTGCGATGGATCTACGTCAGCTTGAAGCGTTCGCGGCGGTCATGTCCGCTGGGAGCATCACGGGTGCAGCGCGCCTTCTAGAGGCTGTTAGGGACTGCCGTGCAGTTGGGCGACGTTTTTGAGCATGATTGAGACGAATGCGACTGATCCGCCCCCGCCGACTGGTCCAAAGCGATTGTTAGTGGAGAGTTGGCCTCGCGGCCAGCGCGGGCGGCGTAGCTGGTCCGGGTTGCGCAGTCGCCCGCGCGGTCATGGCGGGCACGAAGACCTCCGGCGCGGGAGGCTTGTATCCGAGCGAGCCATGCGGGCGGACGGTGTTGAAGTGCCGCCGCCAGCTTTCTACGACGATCTTCGCCTCGGCGAGGGTGTAGAAGATCTCGCCGTCGAGGAGTTCGTCGCGCATCCTGGCATTGAACGACTCGATGAAGCCGTTCTCCCAAGGGCTGCCGGGTGCGATGTAGGCGGTCTTGGCGCCAACCGCGCCGATCCATTCCTGCACAGCCTTCGCGACGAACTCCGGCCCATTATCTGAGCGAACATGTTCCGGCACACCGCGCAGGATAAACAGGTCCGAGAGCACGTCGATGACATCGATCGCCTTCAACCTTCGGTCGATCCGGATCGCCAGGCATTCGTGGGTGAACTCGTCGATGATGTTGAGCATGCGATACTTTCTCCCATCATGGGTGCGGTCCTCGACAAAGTCGTAGGACCAGACATGGTTGGGCCGCTCGG
>NZ_JANLGI010000033.1 GCF_024655635.1 Allobosea sp. 47.2.35
CGCTGCGCCAGATCATGGTCGGCTGCATGGCCGCTCGAGGCTACAGCATGACCGTTGTGACGATTGGATCATAGCGACGAGAAATCTTATAACCGATTTCTGAACCACGGGTCCGTGCCACTAATATGTCAAGGCAAGACGTCCAATCGGTCGAGCCCGCATTCCAATAGTATCCACCCAACCGATCAAATTTTGTGCAGAAAGAACACTGCTTGATCCTCGAGTATTTTTCGAAACACATTGCATGTCACAGAGAATCGATACTCTTAGCCTCGTAAGGTGCAACATAGGGGCCAAGAACCACGGAAGTACGCTGCGCGAGCCCGTGACCCATTTGGCTCAAGGCGTGGACGACCGCTATGATCGTGTAGTGCATGGTACCGATGGCTAGTGTGTCCCCCTTACTGTATGCACCGAAAGGCACTTGGCCCATTTGGACGGGAAGGAGTAGAACGCTGACGTTGTTATAGGGGACGAAAGCGAGTTCGTACTGAATCATAATAAGGCCTCAAGCTGAATTCGCCACAATGATCTAACTGATAAGTTAATTTCCTCTTCGTTACATCGTGCACAATGAACGTCTCAGGCAGATCCGGACTTATTGGGGCAAGGAGGCATTGCCCCAGACAGCTACCTCGCGACACATTTTACACTTTTTACGGAGGCCTTATCCTCGGTCGGCCTTAGCAATTATTAATTTTAACTTAGTAATATGATATTGCCTTGATAGATAACAAATAAAACCGCAATAATTACTAATAATTACATAAGTTAGTAACAATTCAATCACGTAATATTTTTTACCAACTCGATACATCATATTTACATTTAGTCGATCAGAATTATAGTATCTGTCCGCCATCAGCACCCTTGAGACCATTTAGGTGTTTTCGGGAAGGGAGGATTTCTGGATCATCGCAGCCATTTTGGAGCGCAGATGAGACAGAAATCCGGGCCGGAGAAAGCACCGGCAGAGCAGGTCGTGAAGGATATCCGCCGAGCGACGCGGCGGCAGTTTTCGGCGGAAGAGAAGATCCGCATCGTGCTGGAAGGGGTGCGCGGCGAAGAGAGTATCGCCGAACTGTGCCGGCGCGAGGGGATCGCCTCATCGATGTATTACGGCTGGTCGAAGGAGTTCCTCGACGCCGGCAAGCGCCGGCTGGCCGGCGACACGGCGCGTGCGGCGACCTCCGACGAAGTGAAGGAGCTGCGTCGTGAGGCGCAGGCGCTGAAGGAGGCCGTGGCCGATCTGACCCTGGAAAACCGCCTGCTCAAAAAAAGCATGCTGGCGGATGGGGAAGACGACACATGAGATATCCCGCATCCGAGAAGGCCGAGATCATTCGCCTGGTCGAAGCCTCACATCTGCCGGCGCGACGCACGCTGGACAAGCTCGGCATCCCGCGCGCCACGTTCTATCGCTGGTACGATCGCTATCTCGCCGGCGGGATCGAGGCGCTTGCCGATCATCGCTCACGGCCCGACCGTGTCTGGAACCGGATTCCTGACCCAATCCGCGCCGAGATCATCGACCTGGCGCTGCGCGAGACGGAACTCAGCCCGCGCGAGCTGGCAGTGCGCTTCACCGACGAAAAGCGCTATTTCGTCTCGGAGGCGTCGGTGTATCGGCTGCTGAAGGCGCATGATCTGATCACCAGCCCGGCCTACATCGTCATCAAGGCGGCGTCCGAGTTCAAGGACAAGACGACGGCGCCCAACCAGCTCTGGCAGACCGACTTCACCTACCTGAAGATCACCGGCTGGGGCTGGTATTATCTCTCGACCGTGCTCGACGACTTCTCCCGGTTCATCGTCGCCTGGAAGCTCTGCGCCACGATGCGCACTGACGACGTCACTGCCACGCTTGATCTGGCTCTGGCGGCATCGGGGCTCGACCAGATCACGGTCGCACATCGGCCCAGGCTGTTGAGCGATAACGGCGCCTCATACATCTCGGCCGACCTCGCCACCTGGCTCGACGGCAAGGGCATGAAACACGTTCGCGGCGCGCCCTATCATCCCCAGACGCAGGGCAAGATCGAGCGCTGGCACCAGACCCTGAAGAACCGCATCCTGCTCGAAAATTACTATCTGCCCGGTGACCTTGAACGGCAGGTCGCGGCCTTCGTCGAGCATTACAACTATGCCCGATCTCACGAGAGCCTCGGCAATCTCACGCTCGCCGATGTCTACTTCAACCGCGGGCAGGCCATCCTCGCCCAACGCGAAAGGATCAAGCGACTGACCATCCAGCAGAGACGCTTGCAGCATCAGCTGCAGGCCGCATAACCTCAAAACCAGATGAGCCAGAACCTCCGTTCCTGAGACGCCGAAACAGTCTCAAATCATCTGACGACGGACACACCATCTGGGCGAGCTCACCGCCCATCAGCGTCTGATAGTCGCCACGCTCGCGCGCATCGCCGCACAGGATGCGGTGCTCGCCCAGCAGCCAGAGATCGTCGCGCACGGTCACCGCGACGTCCCGCAGCGCCGGCAGCGCATCCAACGGATCGGCCTTCGCCGCGACCGGCGTGTTGCCGTCGAGGATCACATCGATCTGCGCCGTCTCGAAGCCGGTGATCTCAACCTCGAAGTCGAGATCGATCAGCTCGCCCAACTCCAGCTTCAGAATCTCGTCGTCCCAGCCAGAGAGCTCAGCCAAGCGGTTATCCGCGATCCGCAGCGCCCGGATCTGCTGCGGACCGAGGTGATCAACACAGATCACCGGGACTGTCTCCATGCCGAGCAGCTTCGCAGCCTCATAGCGACCATGCCCGGCGACGATCTCGCCATCGGTGGTCACCAGAATCGGCGTTGTGAACCGGAACTCCCTGATGCTCTCGGCGATCAGGTGGATCTGTCTGTCCGTATGCGTCCGCGCATTGCGCACCGAAGCTTTGAGGTCCACCAGCCGTCGCTCGCTCACCTGCGGCGCGAACGCCTCAGCAGCACGCGCGAGTGCGGGATCTTTGGTGGTGGGAAGTGCACGCCGACGGGCCCGCACGCGCGGATTGGGGGTCTGATCTAAGGGCAACATACTCAACTCCTTCACATCTCGTGAAAAGTTGGTCGCTCGCGCCGCACTCTTCTACCAACTGCGCCCTAGCAGTCGGAAGTACCCCTAGAAAGCAAGCGTCTCACCCCCGCGAAACGCCTGCCCTGAGCTGGCCCGAGTTTCCAACCTCGGCTGACCAGGCGAATCACCTGGACTGGCGCAAAATTAGGAGGGCCCATGTGTCTCCACAAGAGGGCTTCAGATATTTTTCCTATTAGATTCAATAGGATAGTACTCTGTCTTTGTCAGCTGGAAACCCGCTAACTGCGATGGCCCGGGCAGAACGCGCCAACTCAGAAGCGCAAGCCTTCGACGTAGATGCAGCCACCAAGTCCTACCGCCCAAGGATAGGTGGGAGTCTAACGGACCGAGCGCAGTCCAACGAACGACCTATCAGGGTCGTGCGTTACTGCCGGAAGCTGTTTTCGGTGGTGTCCATAGCTGCAACCGCAGCAGCGTTGTCAAGTTGCTTCGCTAATTCAACCGCCCCTTTCGGGGTCATCGCAAAAGTCACCTGCTGTCCAGATACGAGCTTAATCTTGATCACAACGGCATTCGGCACTTCCGCGATCTGAAAGAACTCTAGCTTGATAGCTTCGATGATACCCTCAGTCATGGAATTCTGCCTCGCTTCTAAATCAAAGAAATGCGATTCACATAGGGACTATTGCTGCAGTTTCTACAATCGCGGCGGTGTGAAACAAAACTCGACCCCTTTAAATGATAGAGGTATCGGCAACCTGATGTGCGTTCATCGTCGCTTCTACACTCCCATATTTTTGCCGAATGGGGCCTTTCCACAATCGATCCAGATTAAAACTCAACGTAATTTTTCATATTTTTGCGGACATTCTATATAAAAATGCCTATGTCTCGATTGCATCGAAGAGGGGCATGGTGAGGAACGCAGATGAGAAGCGCAGGTGCGACGGACAAAATTGATATCTGGGAACATCAGATCGACATCACGGTCGCCCGTGTAGATTTTTTTAGCGAAACTCCCCGCGGCCGAGTCATGGCTTAGAGAGTGGTAAATTCCTTACCGCGTTCCATCATTCCTCGACGGCCCATCAGGGGGACTGCGTATATGCTTTACTGAAGCCAAGTTCGCCCGTGCATTCCTTGCTCTCCATGGTGGCCGAACCGCTCCTTCTAACAAGATCGCGACGATGCTGGCTGCCAACGCCGATGATGAAGCGATCCATAACCTGCTTGCAGGCGCTCATGAGGAATGACTGGAATTAAGAAAGAATTCACACGCTATCATGATCATATCACGAATACTCAAAACTGATGTTAATCCGGCAGCATGATAAACTCCGCGCCGGTAAAATACGAGCTAACAGCGGCAAGCTACGTCACATTGGGCGATGGACGTAGCCTGCCGCACTCGAATCGGTCTCGCGGCTCGAGTTTTAACAGTATCATTGTTTTGAGTTATAGCTGCAATCCTCTAGATCATCGGCGACGTAATTATTGTCGTTATCGGAGCCGCGTCCTTGAGAACGCTCTTGTGCAAGCCTAAGATCAGCTTCCAGCTTCGCCAAACGCCGCTTCGCCTTGACGCGCTCAGTGATCGCCAGAAACCTCCGCACTCGCAATCGAGATGACACCTTCCTCACTCCCTTTTTGGTACGTTGTTGTAGATTTTTGATCAGCCCCCGCCGTATTGCCTTATAGTCCGGCAAGCGTCGTGCCATTACATCATTCGATGGAAGGAGCCCGCCAACTGCTTCACCTGTGCGCTCATCTGCAAAGCCACGCGATAGCTGAACGCTAGCGTTGCACACTAAGTGCCTTTGGCGCCGCTCGAGACTGCGCGGCTCGCTGCCCGGCGCATACAGATATAGGGGAGCCCGATCACACTGGTGTGGAGTTCGGCAGAGTGGCGCAGGCGCCAAACGCGGACAAGATGCCCAAGCGCCGATGCACTAGCGCACCCTGCGCGCCGAGTTCAGGCCGGGACTATCGTACCCTGGGTTTTCCCTGCTCAGCGGCGCGCTTAAGAACATACGCCGGAAAATGGTAGCCGGCACGGCCTTGACCGCCGCCTCCAGCGAGCCGGCGGTCATGTGTCAAATCTGCGATGAGATTACGCGGCACTCCGTCGGCCGCGCAGCGCCTTCCGACGCTGTTGGCCCAAGCCCATCTTTTTCGCCAGTTGGGAGCGCGCCTCAGCGTAAGCGGGGGCCACCATCGGGTAATCGGGCGGCAGGTTCCACCTTTCACGGTATTGTTCTGGCGACATGTTGAAAGCGGTCCGCAAGTGCCTTTTCAAGGACTTGAACTTCTTTCCGTCCTCGAGGCAAATCAAATAGTCTGCGGCAATCGACTTCCTGATGGAGACGGCGGGAACCAGCTTCTCTTCAACCTTGGGGACCTCCGGCGCCTGAAGGCCGGCGACTGCCGCATACGTGCTCGTGATTAATCCTGCCAAATCAGCTTGAGGAATCGAGTTGTGCGACACGTAGGCCGCAACAATGTCCGCAGTCAACGCAGCGAACGTTTCATTATTCTCGGACATCTGCCCGTCTCCTTCTTGGAACGCCCCACATTGGCGAACAGTTTGGGGCAATAGTAGGGACGCCCGAGATCGCCAAGCGGATATCAACAGATAAAAACAGTGACTATGAGTAATATATAAAATTCATCGTATTTCAATTGGTAGCATTCTATTAACAATTACCCGATCGATGTAGATAAATTACCCAATCAGACCTCGCACGCCGATTACCAGCAATCACCTCAACCACGATGAAGTAACACGCTTGCGGAAGATCAAGCGTCATGCGGCGCGCTCCGCCAAACCCGCTCAATGCCTTCCCAGCCAGTTGTCTCGACGACCAGCCGCTCGCAAGGGTTCCATTGGACTCTATTGGACCCGCTCTTGCCTTTATTAACAACTTTAATTCCGGGGGTGTATTATGAAACAGAGTGAGTTCCGTTGCGAAACATACGCCTCCCCGCATGTGTCGATCCTGAACAATTTATCCTCGGACAGCGATGTGCGTTGTAGAGGATTCCAGAGACCTATTCGCACACGGACTGAGTACGGCCGTGCCATTCCGAAAGCGTTCAGCAACCACTACATTCGAAGCCGGATCGTTGGCGATCCTCTTACGGAAGATGGCTTTCCTCTGCGGTTTGTCCAATGAAAGCCCGGTCTGTCCCTCTAATCGATGCCCGGTGGCGTCAATCAAAGTTGAGTCTTTGGATGTGGCGGGCGGGATTGCTGGGCCTGACAATCGCGCTTTTCGGCGGGTTCGCAAGCCTTTTCGTCTGGGGAGCGATCGAAATAGCTGACATTCTCGTCCACGCCATGAACTCCGCGAGTCGCTGAATACCTCCAAATGGGGGATGAAACATTATTATGCATTGGATTGTCTATCGGGGCGGCGTTTTGGATGGGGCACAACAGAGAAATGCAGAAGCGATGGCAATTGGCGCTGGCCACCCGGCGAGCGAGGGAAAAACGCGAGCTTAAGCGGGAACGGGAAGAGGCCGAACGAAAAGCCCGAACGAAGCCGAGACTGATCTTGGATCAAGATCGAGCCGGGAACGACCGAAACATCGAGGCAACTGACGACTGAATCATTCACCATCGTCACACGAACCGAGGGCAGTGAAGTCGTACAGCAATTTTCCGCCAAGTGGCCCGCTGTCCACGGATCGATCAATCTCTACCCGCGTCGAGTGCAATCCCTGATCCGGCCGTTTCCGATCCCAGCTCCTTGCAGGTGAACTCCCTGCTGTTGAAATCTCCCCCCGCCGAAAACTGACACTCCCACAAGCGCTTAACCCACTAGGAGCCTCGATTTGATCCGCCTATCAGCTCGGATATCCCTGTTAACTCCCTGCTGCCAGGGAAAATTTCGGCGAGTGGCGACTGGACACCGGTCGTCAAAGTATTTTGACTTGCTGGTAGCTTCGGCTAGCAGCTGAACTGCGGGGCGCTTCACACCCGCTTGTAAAAGTCCTCAATGCGCACGATGTCATCTTCCCCGAGATAGGAACCGACCTGGACCTCGATGATCTCGAGGGGAATCTTGCCGGGATTGGCCATGCGGTGGACGCAGCCGATCGGCAGGTAGATTGATTCGGTCTCGTGAACGATGATCGTCTCGTCGTTGCGCGTGACCTCGGCCGTGCCGCGCACCACCACCCAGTGCTCTGCGCGGTGAAAGTGCTTCTGGAGCGACAGGACGCCGCCCGGCTTCACCGTAATGCGCTTGACCTGATAGCGCCCGCCCGTGTCGACAGAGAGATATTTACCCCAAGGCCGGTAAATCTCGCGATGCGCGTTCGCTTCCGGCTCGCCCTTGGCCGCGAGGAAGGCCACCATCTCCTTGACCTTGTCGACCTTCGCCTTCGGCGCGACCAAGACGGCATCGCGCGTCGCGATCACCGCCACATCGTCGAGGCCGATCAATGCGACTAGGCCGTCATCCGCGCGCACCAGATTGTTGGAGCCTTCGAGGACATAGCCCCGGCCCTCGATGACATTGCCGCCGGCATCCTTGTCCGAGAGCTCCCAGACGGCGGACCAGCCGCCGACATCCGACCAGCCGAAATGCCCGGCTATGACGGCGGCCTTCTGCGTGCGCTCCATGACGGCGTAGTCGATCGAGGTCTTCTTGGCGTTGCCGAAGTTGGCAGCGTCGAGCAGGAGAAAGTCGAGATCCGGCTTCGTTCCGGCGACCGCCTCGACGACAGGCTTCAGCACCTGCGGCTCGAAGGCTTCGATCTCGGCACGCATCGTCGCGGCATCGAAGATGAAGTTGCCGGAGTTCCAGAAATAGCCGTCGAGCAGATACTGCGCCGCGCGCTGCGCATCCGGCTTCTCGACGAAGGCGGCGACGGCGCGGGCCTCCTCCCCCAGTGCGTCGCCCGGCTGGATATAGCCGTAGCCCGTCGCGGGATGGGTCGGCGGAATGCCGATGGTCACGATCCGGTCCTGCGCGGCGAGCTCGCCGGCCTTCCGGCAAGTCTCGACGAAGAGCCCGGCATCGCGGATCACGTGATCGGCGGCGAAGACGCCGACGATCGCCTGGCTGTCGCGCCGGAGGGCGATCTCGGTCCCGACGGCAACTGCGGCAGCCGAATCGCGCCGCGCCGGCTCAAGCACGATCTCGGCGGCAAGGCCCAGCGCCTGCAGCTGCTCGAGCACCGTAAAACGGTACTCGACATTGGTGATGACGATCGGCTCGGCGAAGACCGAGCGATCGCTCAACAACCGCATCGTCCGCTGAAAGGTGGAGTCCTGCCCCAGAAGCGGGATGAACTGCTTCGGCATCGTATCCCGCGACACCGGCCAAAGCCGCGTCCCGGCGCCACCGCACATCACGACGGGTATGATCTTTGGCGCCATCTGAAAGCCACTCCGCGTTGTGCGCTGTCACTGTTTAGGCGACGCGCCTTTTCGGTATCGCAACGTAATGCCACCGCTTTACGGGAAGGTGTACGCGGTTGCCGATCGACGGGTTTGGTAGCGAAGTCCTTAAGGAGACAGGTGAGCACAGGATTGACCTCGACCATCTCCTCGACCGCCTCGCGGCTTGCGCTCATGCGGCGGTTTCGGCGTGCCTTCCTTGCGGGGCAGCGACACCGCGGCCGATATCGGCATAGGTGAACCCCTTGGCCCGAACCTGCTCGGCCCGGTAGACGTTGCGCAGGTCGACGAGCACCGGTGCCGCCATCGCAGCCTTGACGCGGTCGAGATCGAGCGCGCGGAAGATGTTCCACTCGGTCACGATCACCGCCGCGTCGGTGCCCGCCACGCACTCATAGGCATCCTTGCAATAGGTCACGCCGGCCGGCAGAACCGCCCTGGCCTGCTCCATGCCCTCCGGATCATAGGCCCGGACCGTGGCTCCGCCATCCATCAAGGCGGTGACCACCGCGATCGAGGGCGCATCGCGCATGTCATCCGTGTTCGGCTTGAAGGTCAGGCCCAGCACCGCGATCGTCTTGCCCCGCAGCGAGCCACCGCAGGCCGTGATCACCTTGCGCCCCATCGCCCGCTTGCGCTGGTCGTTCACCGCCGCGACCGTCTCGACGATGCGCGAGGGCGTGCCGTAATCCTGCGCCGTCTTGATCAGCGCCAGCGTATCCTTCGGGAAGCACGAGCCGCCATAGCCCGGCCCGGCATGCAGGAACTTGCCGCCGATGCGGTTGTCGAGACCCATCCCGCGCGCGACGTCCTGGACATTGGCGCCGACCTGCTCGCACAGGTCCGCGATCTCGTTGATGAAGGTGATCTTCGTCGCCAGGAAGGCGTTGGCCGCGTATTTCGTCAGCTCCGCCGTGCGCCGGCCGGTGTTCAGGATCGGCGCGTTGTTGAGATAGAGCGGCCGGTAGATATCCGCCATCACCGCCCGCGCCCGCTCGTCATCGGTGCCGACCACGATCCGGTCCGGCCGCTTGAAATCCTCGATCGCCGCGCCCTCGCGCAGGAACTCGGGATTGGAGACAACCGCGAAATCGGCATCCGGCCTGAGCTCACGGATGATGCGCTCGACCTCGTCGCCGGTGCCGACCGGAACCGTCGACTTGGTCACAATCACCGTATAGCCCCTGATCGCCCCGGCGATCTCGCGCGTCGCCGCATAGACATAGGACAGGTCCGCGAAGCCGTCGCCACGCCGCGAGGGCGTGCCGACCGCGATGAACACCGCATCCGCATCCGCCACCGGCCCGGCGAGATCGGTCGTGAAGGACAGCCGCCCCGCTGCCGCATTCGTCCGCACGAGATCCGACAGCCCAGGCTCGAAAATCGGGATCTCGCCGCGCTTCAGCGCCGCGACCTTGCTCTCGACCTTGTCGACGCACACGACGTCATGCCCGAAATCCGCAAAGCAGGCCCCGGAGACCAGCCCCACATAGCCCGAGCCAACCATCACGATCTTCATCGATAACTCCCCTGGAGCCGTCGCTTCAAAGCAACCCAATCATTGCCTTCGCAACTGCGGCATAGCCCAATCACCAAAAAAGCGGAATTGCCTTCTTCTCATCAACATTACCTCGCACCGGGCTGGTCTTGGGCCCAGCCCCTGCCCTGCCCGCGATATGCGGCTGTTATCGCTTGACAGCAGGCCCCGCCGCTCGTCATCTGCATCCGTTCCCAGGGGGGCCTCGCTAGGAGGCTGAGATTCCGCCGGCTGGGCTTTCGAGCCTCAAGCAACGCGGTGACCCTCCGAACCTGATCCGGATCATACCGGCGTAGGGATGCGGGACATGCGGCCGTCACAGGCCCTGATTCCAGCTTGCGCCCGTGATCCTCCAGCGATCGACGCTTCCGGCTTGTCCGTCGGCGTCCGAACGGAGTGGGCCTCAAGTGACGCAAGCCGAGATCATCGCGGCGCTATCGGCATTCATCGCGCTTCCCGACGCATCGGAAGCCGCGTTCGAGACGATGGCGCTCAAGGTCTTCGCCTATCAGTTTCGCAACAACGAACCCTATAAGCGCTTCTGCCTGCAGCGCGGCCGCACGCCGCTCTCGGTCAGGCGCTGGCGCGATATCCCGGCCGTGCCGATCAACGCCTTCAAGGACCTGACGCTGAGCTGCAGCCCGCCGGAGAACGCAAGCCACGTCTTCATGACCAGCGGCACGACGCAGGGCATCCGCGGCCGCAGCTATCACCCGACGCTCGACGTCTGGAGGCGCTCGATGCTGGTCAATTTCCGGGCACGCTTCATGCAGGGCCGCGAGCGCATCCGCATGGGCATCCTCTTCCCCGACGCGACGGAATTGCCGAATTCCTCGCTCGCCACCTATCTCTCGCTCGCCAAGCGTGAATGCGGCACGGCGGATTCCGAGACCTTCATCAATACCGCCGGCCTCGACCTCGACGGACTTCTGTCGGCGCTGGAGCAGGCGGAGACAAGCGGCGAACCCTATGCCCTGCTCGGCGCGAGCTATTCCTTTGTGCCCGTGCTCGACGCACTCGCCGCGAGCGACCGGCGATTTGCCCTGCCGGAAGGCAGCCGCATCCTCGATACCGGCGGCTTCAAGGGCCAGTCGCGCGAGCTGGGACCCGACGAGTTCTATGACGGGCTCAGCGCCGCCTTCGGCGTGCCGCGCTCCGCTTGCATCAACATGTACGGGATGACCGAGCTGAGTTCGCAGCTCTATGACGACGGCAATGCCGTCTGCCCGTCGGTCAAATCCGGCCCGCACTGGATCCGCAGCCGCGTGGTCGATCCGCTCACCGGCACCGATCTGCCGGAAGGCGAGCGCGGCGTGATCGTTCATCACGACCTCGCCCATTTCAACTGCGTCGCGGCGATCCTCACCGAGGATGCCGGCGAGATCGTGCCGGGTGGCTTCAAGCTGCTCGGCCGCGTCGATGGTGAAGCGTCGAAGGGTTGTTCGGTCGCGGTGGCCGAATTCCTTGCGGCAGCGCGAGGCTGACCATCGTGATTGAGCATGCGGGCCATCTGCCGGGCCTGACGCGCGAGGCTTTACGCTGGCGCGAGATCAGCCACAGCGCCTGGGACGAGAGCACCACCATCGCATTGCCTGAGCTCGACGAGGCGCAGGCCGCGGCGCTCTGCGCGCATGTGCGCGACAACGCCAGCGCCCGGCTGAAGCGGATGGAGACGGCCCGCATCGTCGATGCGATCGAGGCCGCCATTGCGCGCCTGCTCGACCGCTCACATCCGTTGCGGCGAAAGGCCGAGCATCTGCTGCCGATCGTCACCGGCTATGACCGCGAGACCGTCCGGCTCGGCCTCACCGGCTATCTCAAGACCTTCCGCAAGCCGCAGCTCCTGCGCTTCCTGGCCGAGGATTTCGCCAATCCCGGCATTCTCGACGGTTTCCAGCCGACCCCGAAGGGTGGCTATCTGCGTGCCCATGGTCCGGAATTGCTGCTCCATGTCTGGGCCGGCAACGTGCCCGCGCTCTCGCTCTGGAGCCTGATCTGCGGCCTGTTGGTCAAGGCCGGCAGTATCGGCAAGCTGGCCTCGGCCGAGCCGCTGACGGCCGGCTGGTTCGCGAGCCTCCTAGCCGAGATCGATCCCGAGATCGGCGAATGCCTCGCGATCACCTGGTGGAAGGGCGGTGAGACGGCGGCCGAGCCGATCTTCCTGCGCGAGGCCGATACCGTCATGGCCTATGGCGGCAACGAGACGCTCGCGGCCCTGCGGACCAAGCTGCCGATCACGACCCGCTTCCTGCCGCATGGCCACAAGATTGGCTTCGGCGTGATCGCGCGCGAGGCGCTCGACAGCCGCAAGGCCCCTGCCCTGGCCCGGTTCGCCGCCCATGACGTCACCCGCTACGAGCAGCAGGGCTGCTACTCCCCGCAGATGCTTTTCGTCGAGCGTGGCGGCCGCGTCCAACCGACCGAGTTCGCCCGCTACGTCGCGCAGGAACTGGCCGCCATCGCCTCGCGCCATCCGCGCCGTGCATTGTCACAGGGCGAAGCCGCCTCGATCGCCTCATGGCGTAGCGCGCAGGAGACGCGCGCGATGGATGGAGCCGCCGAGCTTCTCGGCGAGCCATCCGACAATTGGAGCATCGTCCATGTCGAGGCGCCGGAAGCCCTGAGCCCGACCGGGCTGAACCGCACGCTCAAGCTGGTCTCGGTCAAGAGCCTCGACGATGTCCCCGCCCTCGTCGCGCCCTATCGCAGCTTCCTGCAGACGGCGGGCATTGCAACATCTCCCGAGCGGCTGTTCCGGCTTGCCGAGCAACTGGGCGCGGTCGGCGTCAGCCGCATCGCCCCGCTCGGCCGCATGACCGCGCCGGAGGCCGGCTGGCACCATGACGGGCGCTTCAGCCTGCTCGACCTCGTCACTTTCACGGAGATCGAGCAATCGGCCGAAGCCGCGGCAGAAGGGTTCGCGCCCTATGTCGACTGAGCAGTCCAAACCCGGCTTCGTCACGATCGAGCGGGCGAGCTATCGCTTTGACGCGGCCGGCCCGGCCGTGGTTGATGCGGTCGACTGGTCGATCCCGCGCGGCGGGATTCATTGCCTGCTCGGCCGCAGCGGCTGCGGCAAGACCACCTTGCTCAAGCTCGCTGCCGGTCTGCTGATGCCGAGCGACGGCGCGATCCGCATCGGTGGCGAGACGCTGGCCGGGCCGAGCCCGCGCGCCGGCTTCGTCTTCCAGGCGCCGACCCTGCTCGACTGGCTGAGTGCGCTCGACAACGTCCTGCTGCCGGTCTCGCTGAAGCGCCCCCCGACCATCGCCGACAAGGATGCCGCACTCGACCTGCTTGAGCGCGTCGGCCTTGGCGGTTTCGCGATGCGCCGTCCTGCAGAGCTTTCCGGCGGCCAGCAGAGCCGCGTCGCGGTTGCACGCGCGCTGGTCGGCAATCCCGACCTGCTGCTGCTCGACGAGCCCTTCGCCGCGCTCGACGCCCTGACGCGCGAGGAATTGCAGGACGACCTGCTGCGGCTCTGCGCGCTCCGCGGCACCACCGCGCTCTTCGTCACCCATGATATCGGCGAAGCCGTCTATCTAGCCGACAAGGTCGCGGTGATGACGGCCGGCCGGGTGACGCATGTGCGCCGCATCGAGCTCGCGCGCCCGCGCCATCGCGACATGCGCTATGCGCCCTCGTTCATCGCCGCCTGCCGCGCGTTGCGCGACTCGATGGATGGCGCCGCCACGGCCAGCCGGAGGCCGGCAGCATGATCACGCGCCTGCCCTCACTCCTGCTGTTCGTCGCCCTGCTTGCCGGCTGGGAAGCATGGTGCCGGCTCGGCGGCTTGTCCCCGCTCGTCCTGCCGCCGCCTTCCGCCGTGCTCGCGACACTATGGAGAGAGATCGCCACGGGCCGGCTCTGGCCGCATCTGGCGATGACTGCTGCGGAGATGGCGCTGGGGCTCGGCATCGGCGCCGTCGTCGGGCTCGGTGTCGGCATCCTGCTGGCGGAATTCCCGGCGCTTAGCCGATTGCTGCGGCCCTATGTGCTGGCGAGCCAGCTCGTGCCCAAGCTCGCGCTCGGGCCGCTCTTCATCATCTGGTTCGGCTTCGGCATGACGCCAACCGTCGTCATCACCGCGCTGATCTGCTTCTTCCCGCTGATGGAGAACACGCTGACGGGGATCAGCGAGGTCGATGCCTCCCGCCGCGAGCTCTTCCGCATGCTCGGCGCCGGCCGCCTCAAGACCCTGCTGCGCCTCAAGCTGCCGTCGGCGCTGCCGGTCATCATGGCAGGCCTGCGCGTCGCGGTCGTTCTGGCTCTTGTCGGCGCCGTCGTCGGCGAGTTCATCGGCGGGCGGATCGGGCTCGGCGCCTCGATCATCGCCGCGCAAAGCGTGATGGATTCGAGTCTGATCTTCGCGCTCTTCATCGTCATCACCGCCCTTGGAATGCTGCTCTACGAGGCCGTGCGCCTGATCGAGCGCCGCGTCCTGCATCGCTTCTCGAAAGGCTGAATATCCATGCGCGCTTTGCCTGCCCTCCTCGCTCTTGCCTTATCGTGGCTGGCCGTCGCTCCTGCCGCGGCGCAGGCGCCGGACAAGGTCACCGTCGCCGGCTGGAGCCAACCGATCAGCGAGATCACCAATCTGCTGGCCGAGCCTGACAAGGGCTTCTTCAAGGCCAAGGGCATCGCGCTCGACTACGTGCCCGGCAATGGCGGCGGCGCGGCCTTGCAGAACATGCTCGCCGGGCAGGCCGACATCGCCTTCACCGATCCGGCCGCGCTCTATCTCGCGCTCGACAAGGGCGAGAAGCTCGTCGCGATCTACAACATCTATCCGCAGAACGTCTTCAACGTGGTCGCGCTCAAGAGCAGCGGCATCCGCTCGGCCGCCGATCTCAAGGGCAAGCGCATCGGCGTCTACAGCCTCGCCAGCGGCACCTACCAGAACCTGCTCGTGCTGCTGCATCAGGTCGGCTTAAGCGAGAAGGACGTCACCATCCAGCCGGCCGGGCTGCTCAACTTCGCGCCCTTGATGCAAGGCCAGGTCGATGCCACCGCCGCGACCGATACCGGCCTGCTCGTCGCCCGCGCCAAGGGCCTGGGCGAGGCCCATGTCATCGAGGTCCGCGACCAGCTCAACCTGCCGAGCGACATCTTCGTGGTGAAGGAGAGTTATTACGAGCAGAACAAGCCGCTGCTGAAGCGCTTCCTCGCCGCCTATCGCGATTCCGCCGCCTGGATGATCGCCAAGCCCGAGGAGGCCGCACGCATCGCCGTCACCCGCGCGATCAACGGCCGCGACGAGGCCGTGAACCTCGACATCATCAAGCTGCGCAATGCCTCGAGCATCTCGGCGACGACGGAGCGCGAAGGGCTTGGCCGCTTCGACCTCGATGCCCTGCAGAAGGGCGCCGACACGTTCCGCAGCCTCGGGCTGATCGCCCGCCAGATCGACATGGGCTCCGTCGTGAAGAGCGACCTGATCCCCGCGAAGGACGGCGCGCCGTGACGTTCCGCGACCGGGCCATCCTCGTCACCGGCGCGAGCCGTGGTATCGGCGCCGCGATCGCGAAGGCCTTCGCGGCAGAGGGCGGGATCGTCGTCGTCAACTACCGGACAAACGAAGCAGCGGCCGAGGCGGTCGTCGCGGAATGCCGCGCGCTCGGCGGCGAGGGACTGGCCATCGCGGCGGATGTCACCTCAGCCGAGGCGGTCGCAGCCATGGCGGCGCGCATCGCCGAGGAAGTCGGCCGGCTCGACGTCGTCGTCAACAACGCCTTCGCGCCCTATCGCTTCGATCCGGACAACCGCGCGCGCTTCTGGGAGACGCCGTGGGAGTCTTACGAGCAGCAGTTCGAGGGCGCGGTGAAGGCAGCCTATACGGTCAGCCGCGCGACGCTGCCGCTGCTCCAGCGTCGCAGCGGCGGGACAATCGTCAATCTCGCCAGCGATCTGGTGACGCGGCCGAGCATTCCCTATCACGACTACACCACGGCGAAGGCGGCGCTGGTCGGCTTCAGCCGCAATCTCGCGGCCGAGCTCGGCCCGCTCGGCATCCGCGTGAACTGCGTTGCGCCCGGGCTGGTCTATCCGACACAGGCGAGCGCGGACACGCCGGAAGAGGTGCGCGAGATGCTGATCGTGCAGACGCCCTTGCGCCGCATCGCGACGCCTGAAGACGTGGCCGGGCCGGTGTTGTTCCTCGCCAGCGACTGGAGCCGCTTCGTCACCGGACAGGTGCTTCATGTCGATGGCGGGTTGGTCATGACCTGAGGCCGATCCTCACTCGGCTTTCTTGCCGGCGGCATCGAACTGCTTGAGATAGGCGAGCAGGTCGGCGATGCGCTTCTCGTCCTTGAGGCCGGCATAGATCATCTTGGTGCCCGCCACCTTGCCGCGCGGGTTCTGGATGTATTCGGCGAAGGTCGCCTCGTTCCAGGTGAGGCCGGAATCCTTCATCGCGGCGCTGTAGCTGTAGCCGTCGCGCGTGCCGGCCTTCTGGCCGACGACGCCGTTGAGGATCGGCCCGACCAGGTTCTTGGCGGTCTCGCCGACCTGATGGCAGGCGCGGCACTGGGCATAGACCTTCTCGCCGGCAGCGGCGTCCTGGGCGCGGGCGGGCTGGGTGGCGGCCGCGAGCAGAGCGGCGCCGGCGAAAACTGCGAACTTCATCTCGGGAGATCCTATGGCTTGGGAGCGAAGGGGCTGACCCAGCCGCCGCTTTTCGCGGGCGCCTTCGGCGGGAAGGCCTGCGCGAGATAGTCGAGCAGGGTCTTGCGCATGTCGGGATCGGGCTCCGGCATGCTGTGCTTCTCGGTCATCCAGTTGAGCGTCTCGTCCCAGCGGGCGCGATCCATACCCTGCCGGCCGACGACCTTCATCGAATGGCAGGCGATGCAGTAGCCGAAGGTCTCTTCACGGCCAGGGAAATCCGGCAGCGCCTCGGCGGTCTCCTCCTGCGCGAAGCCGGCGGAAGGGGCGAGGAGGATGGCCGCGAAAGCGGCCATCCGAAGCGATTGCGCAAGCACCATCGTCAGCCCACCATGATGGCGATGCGATGGAGCGGGTTGGAGCCGTAGCCCTGCGGGTTCCAGTTGGTCGCGACATGCGGCTGGGCGACGCCGCGGGAATCGGTCGCGCGGGCCCAGAGCTCGAAATAGCCCTCGCTCGGCAGCTTGATCTTGCCTGTCCAGCGCACCCAATCGTAGCGGTTCTTCGGCTTGGCGAGCGTCATCGCGTGCCAACGCTGGCCGGCATCGAAGGAGACCTCGACCTTCGTGACATTATGGTCGCCGGCCCAGGCCGCGCCGCGCA
Organism: Allobosea sp. 47.2.35; assembly: GCF_024655635.1. Lineage (GTDB taxonomy): Bacteria > Pseudomonadota > Alphaproteobacteria > Rhizobiales > Beijerinckiaceae > Allobosea. Next base: position 17,254 of record NZ_JANLGI010000033.1, read on the forward strand.
ACGCGACCTCGCGCGTCGCCGCCGGCAAACGCGTGCCGTTGGCGGGCGCGCTGATGATCGAGCGCACCGGCATCGAGGTCAGGTCGGCGAAATTGGTCTTGCCGTCGGCATTCGAGCCGGGGACCAGCGGGACGGTGGGCACGCGATAGGAGGTGCCGCCCATGCCTTGCCCGTCATGCGGCGTCGCACGGACGAGGATGCGGTTCAGCCATTTCGACGAGAGCGAAGCCGGCCAGCCCGGCACGACGAGACGCAGAGGGCCGCCATGGATATGCGGCAGCGGCTCGCCATTCATCGCCCAGACGATGAGGCAATGCGGCTCCAGCGCCTTCTCGATCGGCATGCCGCGCGAGATCGCGTCCTTGGTGGTGTCGCCGGAGAGGTGCGGATCGGCGCCGAAATGGCCGGTGAACTTGGCGGAGGACTTGAGGCCCGCAGCCTTCAGCACGTCGGTGAGGCGTACGCCGGTCCATTCGGCGCAGCCGGCGCCGCCATTGGTCCACTGGTTGCCGCGGGCCGCCGGCTGGTAGAAGGAGCGGCCATTGCCGCCGCATTCCAGCACCATGCGGAAGGTCTGCGGCTTGAAGCGGGCTTTCAATTCCTTGACCGTCAGGGTCAGGGGCTTCTCGACCTCGCCCTCGATCTTGAGCTGCCAGCCATCGGCATCCTTGATCGGCTCCGGCACCTGGCCGTTGTTGCGGATGAAGAATTTCGAGATCGGCGTGGTGTCGTCGTCGAGCAGGCTCTCGGGCGTCTCGGCGACGAGCGGGCGGTCGCCAAGCAAGGTGAGGCCCTTGTCCTTGCCGGGATAGTCGAAGGGCTGCGGTCCCTTGGCCGGCGCGGCAGCCGGAGCAGCGCCCTGGGCGGCGGCAGGCGAGATCGGGGACAGGCGCGGCACGCCGCCGACAGCGAAGCCCAGCGCAGCGAGGCTGCCGCCGAGCAGAAGACGTCGCGATGTGCGGGGGGTATCGGTGGCGCCGGCAGCAGGCACGGCATCGGTATCGGCAGCGCCCTCGCGCAGGTCTGCTTCGTTGAGCATGGCGTTTCTCCCGAGGACATATTCCTCACTGGAGACGACGCTTCAGGCCTTCGATTTATTCCAAGCAGAGAGAAAAAATGTTTCAGCCGAGGCAGGCGGGGCCGACGCTGCGCGCCTCGGCCAGCGCCGCCACCTGCTCGCGCGGGATGCCGGGCTCGTCACGCGTGATCCGGGCGACGAGCGCGGCGATGCCGTCGAGGCGGGCCGGGTCGATGCCGCGCCCGAGCAGGGCATAGCTCGCGCGCTCGCCGCGCCAGGCGCGGATCGCGAGGCCGTCGCGATCCTGAATCGCCGGCTGGAGCGGCAGCGCCGCCTCGACAGGCGCGATCCAGAGGCCGACGCGGCAACCGTTCGGCCCGACATAGCCGGCGAGCATGCCGCCGCCGCGGCGCCCCGCCGGATCGAGCGAAAGATGGACAAGACGCAGCGAGGCGAGCGTGAGATCCGGCAAGGCCCCGGCATCTCCACCCGCCAGCTCGACACCGAGGCGCGGCGCCTCACTGGGCGTGGCCTGCGCGAGCCAGAGCTGATGTGCGGCGACGGCAGCCGAAAGCGGCGAGCCCGGCGACTGCCGGTCGCCGAGACCGAGCGAGGCAGCGCCGACGAGCAGAGCGAGACAGGCCGCGGCAGCCCAGGGCAGCCAGCGCGCGACGCGCGGACGGGCTTGCGGCAGCACGAAGGGCGGCGCAGCTGGCATGGCCGATGCGGCTTTGACGGTGGCGCGCAGCTTCGTCAGCGTCGCGACCTGCGCCGCGGCCTCGCGATCATGAGCAAGCGCCGCCGCGACCCTGGCGGCTTGATCGGGCTCCAGCTCGCCGTCGACATAGGCGTTGAGCGTGGTCCAGGAGAGGAGGTCGCGTTCAGTCACTGATCGTTGGCTCGTTTGCGCTGCCGCGCGGCGAAGGGGCGGACGGCCCCGCCCTCGATCGCATTCAGAAGCAAAAGCCGCGCCCGGCTGAGGCGGCTCATCACGGTCCCCACAGGCACGCCCAGGATATCCGCCGCCTCGCCATAGCGGAAGCCTGCGAGATCGACCAGTTCGATGACCTCACGATAAGGCTGCTCGAGGCGCTCCAGCGCCTGCCGGACGGTGATGACCGCGATCATGCGGTCGTCATGGCGCCATTGCTCGTCTTCCAACGCCTCCTCGGCCGCCAAAGCGCCGGTCTCGCCGCGGCGATGCTCGTCGATCCAGATATTGCGAAGGATCGCGAAGAGCCAGGCCCGGACGCGCTCCGCTTCCTCCGGCGGCGCGGCGGCGAGCGCCTTGGTCGCGCAGGATTGCAGGAGGTCGGCCGCGCCATCGCGATTGCCGCTCAGGCGCAGCGCGTAGGAGAACAGGCGCTCCCAGTTCTGGCGCAGCGCGCGCTCGACGATGATACGCAAGGACGGAGACCCCCGCAGCGATTTCGCCTGTCTAGCGCAGCCACCGGGAGGCTCCAAGCCTCGCCGAGTGCAACGTCTCAACGGAAAAGCCCCGCCGGCTGAACCGACGGGGCTTTTCGTAGCTTGTTATGACGAGGCGTCGATCAGGCCGCGTCGGCGCGGTCGGCGTTCATCACCTTGGCCCAGGCCGCGACGAAATCGTCGACGAACTTGCGGGCATTGTCGTCCTGGGCATAGACCTCGGCATAGGCGCGCAGCACCGAGTTCGAACCGAAGACGAGGTCGACACGGGTCGCCGTCCACTTCACCGCGCCGGTCTTGCGGTCGCGGATCTCGTAGAGGCCGTTCGCCGTCGGCACCCAGCTGTAACGCATGTCGGTGAGGTTGGCGAAGAAGTCGCTGGTCAGCGCACCGACACGGTCGGTGAACACGCCATGCTTCGTGCCGCCATGATTGGTGCCGAGCACGCGCATGCCGCCGAGCAGCACGGTCATCTCCGCCGCCGTCAGGCCGAGCAGCTGGGCCCGGTCGAGCAGCATCTCCTCGCCGGTGACGGCATAGGCTTCCTTCTGCCAGTTGCGGAAACCGTCGGCGAGCGGCTCCAGCGGGGCGAAGGAATCCGCATCGGTCTGCGCAGCGGTGGCGTCGCCACGGCCGGGCACGAAGGGTACGGTCACGTCGAAGCCCGCAGCCTTCGCCGCCTGCTCGACGCCGACATTGCCGGCGAGCACGATGACGTCGGCGACGCTCGCGCCGGTCGCGGCCGCGATCGGCTCCAGCACAGTCAGAACCTTCGCCAGGCGCGCCGGCTCGTTGCCGGCCCAGTCCTTCTGGGGGGCGAGGCGGATGCGGGCGCCGTTGCTGCCGCCGCGCTTGTCGGAGCCGCGGAAGGTACGGGCGCTGTCCCAGGCGGTCGAGACCAGATCGGCGGTCGAAAGGCCGCTTTCAGCGATCTTCGCCTTGACGGCACCGACATCGTAGCCGACGCGGCCGGCCGGGACCGGGTCCTGCCAGATCAGCTCCTCGGCCGGGACGTCCGGGCCGAAATAGCGCGACTTCGGCCCGAGATCGCGATGGGTCAGCTTGAACCAGGCGCGAGCGAAGGCATCCGAGAACGCGTCGAAATCGTTGAGGAAACGCTCCGAGATCGCGCGGTAGGCCGGATCGACCTTCAGGGCCATGTCGGCATCGGTCATCATCGGGTTGTGGCGGATCGCGGCGTCCTCCACGTCGGCGGGCTTGTCCGCATCGGCGATCGAGACCGGCTCGTACTGCCAGGCGCCGGCCGGCGACTTGCGCAGCTCCCAGTCATGGCGGAACAGCATCTCGAAGAAGCCGTTGTCCCAGCGCGTCGGCTGCGTCGTCCAGGCCCCCTCGATCCCGCTGACGACCTGGTCGCGGCCGATGCCGCGGCCCTTCCGGTTCATCCAGCCGAGGCCCTGGTCCTCGAGCGAGCCGCCTTCCGGCGCCGGGCTGAGATTGCCCGCGTCGCCATTGCCATGGGCCTTGCCGATGGTGTGGCCACCGGCAGTGAGGGCAACCGTCTCCTCGTCGTTCATCGCCATGCGCGCGAAGGTCTCGCGCATCATCGCGGCGGTCTTGAGCGGGTCCGGCTTGCCGTTCACGCCTTCCGGATTGACGTAGATCAGGCCCATCTGAACGGCGGCCAGCGGGTTCGCCAGCGTCTTGGCATCAGCGACATCGCCATAGCGATTGTCGCTCGGCGCAAGCCACTCCTTCTCCTCGCCCCAGTAGATGTCCTTTTCGGGGTGCCAGATGTCCTCGCGGCCAAAGGCGAAGCCGAAGGTCTTGAGGCCGGCGACCTCATAGGCGATCGTGCCGGCGAGCGCGATCAGGTCGGCCCAGCTGACGCGGTTGCCGTATTTCTTCTTGATCGGCCAGAGCAGACGGCGCGGCTTGTCCGTGTTGGCGTTGTCCGGCCAGGAGTTCAGCGGGGCGAAGCGCTGGTTGCCGGTGCCGGCGCCACCACGGCCGTCGGAGATGCGGTAGGTGCCGGCGGCATGCCAGGTCATGCGGGCCATGGTGCCGACATAGCTGCCCCAGTCGGCCGGCCACCAGTCCTGGCTGTCGGTCATCAGCGCGCGCAGATCGTTCTTCAGCGCCTCGACATCGAGCTTCTTCAGCTCCTCGCGATAATTGAAGTCCTTGCCGAGCGGATTTGTCTTGCTGTCCTGCTGGTGGAGGATGTCCAGGTTCAGGGCGTTGGGCCACCAGCTGGTGACGGAACCACCGGTCTGGGTCATCCCACCATGCATGACCGGGCACTTGCCGGCCTTCTTCACGTCGCTGCCGTCCATGATATCCCCCTTCGGAGCCTGCTGAATCGGGTCTTTCCGGAAGGCATCTGACGCCTCATGCCGGAAGGCAGCGCATCCCACATCCGCCATCGCAGATGCCGCGCCACTCCATTCGAATGGTTCTAGGGAAAAGCTATCATAATGAGAACTTGAATTTTCAAATCAGAACGATAGTTTTTTCAAATGATATCGATCAAGCATCTCCGCTATTTCGCGGCCCTGGCGCAGCATCGCCATTTCGGCCGCGCGGCGGATGCCTGCGCCATCAGCCAGCCGGCGCTATCGCTGCAAATCAAAGATCTTGAAGAGCTGTTGGGCGCGCAACTGGTCGAGCGCGACCGCCGGCAGATCCGGCTGACCAGCCTCGGCGAAACCTTTGCCGGGCGGGCTCAGCAGATTCTGCGCTCGGTGGATGAACTGGCGGACCTGGCGCGGGCCTCGAACCCGTCGCTGAGCGGCCGTTTGCGCATCGGCATGATCCCGACCGTCGCGCCCTATCTGCTGCCTGCCGTGATCCGGCGTCTGACGGAGCGCTTTCCCGCAGTCGACCTGCGCCCGCGGGAGGCGGTGACCGGCAAGCTCACGGAAGACCTCATCTCCGGTGGGCTCGACATCGCCGTCATGGCCTTGCCGGCGTCGGAGCCCTCCTTGCAGGATCATCCGCTGTTCGACGAGGAATTCGTCCTCGTCCGGCCCGTCGCCGACCGGCACAAGCCGGCGCCGGGAATCGACAGCCTGCGGCAGATGCGCCTGCTGCTGCTGGAGGAAGGACACTGCTTCCGCGACCAGGCTCTCGCGTTCTGCAACATGACATCGGGGCTGGCGCAGGACCCGATGGAGGGCAGCTCGCTGGCGACGCTGGTGCGCATGGTGGGCGCCGGCATGGGCGTCACCCTGATCCCGGAGATGGCGATCGCGGCGGAAACCTCCGCCGTGGAGGTCAGCATCGCGCGGCTGGCCGAGCCGCGGCCGGCACGCCGAATCGGACTGGTCTGGCGCAGGACGAACCCGCTTGCCCAGCATTTCACGGAGGTCGGCGACATCGTTCGCGAGGAGCACGCCATGCTGCGGCGGCACGATGGCGCCGTGCGACCACCGCAGCCCGGCAAGCAAGCCTGACAAAAAAGGCGGCCCGTTTCCGGGCCGCTGATTCGTCCTCAGCTGGTTGGTGGCAGCCGCTTACCAGCCACGGTAGCGACGATAGTGGCCCGGAGGCGGGCCATAGGCGCGCGGCCCATAACCATAGCCCCGGCCATAATAGCCGTGACGGGGGCCATAGCCGTAGCCGCCGCGCCCATAGCGCTGCTGCCGCTGGGTCTCGCGCATGATCATGTGCCGCCGTTCGGCAGCCGCCGACCAGGTGTATTCCGCGTCCTGCTTGTCCAGCTGCCGGGCGGTCGAGGCCGGCAGATCCTGCGATGCCATCGCCGGGGCCGCCAGCACCATGCCGATGCCCAAAGCAGCGAGGGTGAGGAATTTACGCATAAGCTTTCTCCTTGAACTGACCGCATTAAACGCGCCAGCAGGCCAACGGTTCATGAACCGGATTGTCGGCTTGTGTTCATCAAGCCGGGATGGCCGCCGGATTGCCCGGCGACCTGCCTGTGGGGTTTGCTGCGCGGCGCTTAGAACGTGGGATTGAGGCAGGGGCGCGGCACGCAGCCTCGATGTCGGGCGGAAGCCTTGCGCGCCGCTTTCGACTTTTCCACAAGGGCTATGAAGGGAGCTGCTTCTGCAAAGGCCAGAAGCGCTTGGCTGGGGCGCCAGGATTCGAACCTGGGAATGGCGGTACCAAAAACCGCTGCCTTACCACTTGGCGACGCCCCAATGTGCGGCGCCTTCTAGAACGCGGCGGCGCGGCGCGCAACCGTCAAGCAGCGTTGCTCCCGCCCCCACCGGAAGAATTCCTGCACAACCTGCAAACAGCCTGTTGCGCCCGAGCCGCGTGCTGGCTATAAGCCGCCCACCAGCGGATCGGAGTGTGGCTCAGCCTGGTAGAGCACCTCGTTCGGGACGAGGGGGTCGCAGGTTCAAATCCTGCCACTCCGACCAAAATTTCCCGAGATATTTAGAACAGTTGAGATGATGGCCCTTCGGGGCCTTTTTCTTTGACCGACAGAAATACCGGCAGTTTCAATCCCCGCGATGCGCTTCCGCCGCTCGCCCTCGGCCCACGCCTGCCCGCTCAGCGGGCTGCGATGATCTGCCCGCCTCATATGAAGGCGACAGCTTGAACGTTCCGTCCCGTCAGAGCTATAGCCACCGAATGGCAAGCACATTCGACATTCCCGCCGGCATTGAAGCGCTCATCTTCGATTGCGACGGCACGCTCGTCGATACCCTGCCGATCTATGCCAGCGCCTGGGCCCATGGTTTCCAACCCTCCGGGCATTCGATGCAGCGCGACTGGTACCTGGAGCGCGCCGGCTATTCCGAACATGCGCTCATGGACGAGTTCGACGCCGATCACGGTGTCAGGGTCGACCGGGAGCAGGTGATCGCGCTCATGCGCCAGCGCTTCCTCATGGATCTCGCCGCCGTTCAAGAGATCACCGCAGTTGCAGGCATTGCACGGACCTACCAGGGCAATCTTCCAATAGCCGTTGCTTCCGGCGGCTCACGCCAGATCGTTTCAGCCTGCCTCGAAGCGACCGGCCTCACCAAGCTGTTCGCGACGGTCGTCACGATCGAGGACGTCACCAGGCCGAAGCCTGCCCCGGACCTGTTCCTCGAGGCCGCTCGCCGCCTGGGGATCGAGCCGACGAAGTGCTGCGTCTTCGAGGATTCCCCGCAAGGCCTCGAGGCCGCGCGCAATGCCGGAATGCTCGCGATCGACGTCCGAAGCGTCTGAATACGCAGCAGAGATCACGCGCCAGAGACCAAGCCCACACCTCTCGGAAAGCATGCAAGGCGCTGTGCCTCGCGCCCCGAGATTCCCGCCCAGGCTTCGGCAAGGCGCATCGGCGGGACGGCACGCCCATCGTGCAATCGAATACCGGTTGATCAAGAGGGCTCAGTCGTCGGCGCAATGGAGAGCCGATCGCTCCCCCGGGACAAGAGGGCTATGTCGCGCTCTCCGCCGCTCTACTCGATGACCGGAGCTCGATCCGCCATCTCAAGGAAAATAGCGATGCAGGCCGCATAGCACATCGCAATCGTCAGCATTCCACCCTCCGGACGTCCAAACCGTCTCTCGTTTGAACTGACCATAGCATCAATATCCGTTCGCGTTCGCAGCAATCGTCGCCGCAACGCAACCAAAGCTCGCGCGATTGTCAGGGCGGCGATGTCCGGCGGCCGGCCTCAACCGAAGAGAACATCGACGCTTTGCGCGAAGGCCCACGGCAGCTGGCAAGAACCGTGCAGGTCCCTCCCGCGAGGAATTGAGAACGAGCCGCAATGACACAGATCGATTTCGGGATGGCACAAAGCTACCGCTCCCGCACCCTTTCCGAGAAGGCTGTGACCCTGCTCCTGGCCGGCGTCATCATCGTCGCACAGGCAGCCTGGATCGCGTTGATCGGCTACGGCGCCTGGCGTCTGCTGTTCGGATAGGCCCCGTCAGCACTCAGTCATGCCACTCGAGGGTGGGCGCACGATCGGCCAACTCGAGGAAGATGCCGAGGCACCCAAGCATGATCGTCATCGCGGTCAGCATCGCGCCATCCTAGGCAGCCCCGGAACTTCTGTTCCGGCGACCGCGATGATCCAGCTGCCCGCTTAATGCGCGGCTAAGGCGCAGCCTTAAGAAATGGTCAACTCATCCCACGGCAGGAACGCGCGGCGTCATCGCTTCGGCAGGGCGTCACCCATCCGTCAAACGGCATGACTATTGCGTCGGCTCCGAAACGGAGACCGACCATGCTGCGCGACTGCCCGACCGACGCGAAAGCCACCCTTGCCCTGATCGCGATTTCCGCGATCTGCATTCTGGGCTGGCTTGCCGATCTCGGGCTTTGAGCGCCTTTCATCCGCCGATTTGCCCCTGTCATCCGGTTCCGCCAGCCTCTAGACTGCAGCCGCGATGAATCGAATGGTTGGGCCATGAAGCGCGTTACTCTCCTTGCCGGCATTCTCGGACTGGCCGTTTTCCTGTCCGGCTGCGACAAATGCGGCAATTTCAGCCCGCTCTTCGGGCCCTCTGACACCAAGAGCTGCGGCGGCAAGCCGACCAGCTGAAGCCGCATCGCCAGAGATGAGCGACGAGATCGAATTCGACCGCAGCGCGACGACTGAATCCGGCACGGTCGCCAGCCTGTCGCCGCTGGTCCGCCGGATCATCGCCGGCAATAGCGGGCCGATGACCTTCACCGGCACCTGCTCCTACATCGTCGGCCGTGGTACCGTTGCGATCATCGATCCCGGGCCAGACGATGCCGGCCATGTCGAGCGCCTGCTGGCGGCGGTCCGGGGCGAGACGGTGAGCCATATCGTCGTCACGCATACGCATCGCGACCATTCTCCGGCCGTGCCGGCGCTGAAGGCGGCGACCGGCGCCACTGTGGTGGGCTGTGGGCCACATCGCCCGTCGCGAGAACTCGGGCCAGGCGAGGGCCGCGTCCTCGATGCCGCCGCCGACACCGATTTCGCGCCGGACTGGGAGATGCATGACGGCGATGCCGTCTCCGGTCTCGGCTGGAGCCTCGCCGCCGTCGCGACGCCCGGCCACACCGCCAACCACCTCGCCTTCACGCTGGCCGAAGAAGCGACGCTGTTTTCCGGCGACCATGTCATGGCCTGGTCGACCTCGGTGGTCGCGCCCCCCGACGGGTCGATGGCGGCCTACATGGCCTCGATCGAGAAGCTGCGCGGGCTGGAGCATGCCCGCTACTGGCCCGGCCATGGCGGCCCGGTCACCGAGCCGCAGCGTTTCCTGCGCGGCCTTGTCCAGCATCGGCGCCAGCGCGAGGCGGCTATCCTGAACCGGCTCGGCGCAGGCGACGAGACGATCGCCGCGATGGTGCCGGTGATCTATCAGGGCCTGGCCCCGGCCCTGCACGGGGCTGCCGCGCTCTCGGTGCTGGCCCAGCTCGAGGATCTCGTCCTGCGCGGCACCGTCCTGACCAGCGACGCCATTCCGGCCCTCGCCAGTCGCTACAGGCTCGCCTGACCGGCTCCGTCAGCGGCTCTCGGTCAGGAGGTCGATCTCATCGGCGAAAGCCGCGATCCGGGCCGCATTCGCGCCGAGATCGTGGCTGCCGAGGCGGGAGGCCGAGCGGATATCGATCCGGCTGCCATCGACACGCGGCCTGACGCGGATGGTGATGTCTTCGGAGAAGCGCAGGATGCGGCCGCGCGCGACGGCCTCGACCCTGCCGGCGCCGCTTCGCCCGCCCGGCCGCGCCGTTTCCAGCACCTGCCAGCCGAGCCCCAGCGCCGCCCGTCTGGCGAGATCGAAGGCAGCCTCCGCCGGCAATTCGAGCAGGATCGGCACGGCCTTGGGATAGGCCTGCCGCTGGAGGCGCCGACGCTCCGCGGGAACATCGGGCGGAATCCGCCCGGCGCGCGCGGTCAGCGCCGCCTGCGAGCGGCTGAAGGCCGGCGGATCGTCAATATCGGTCGAGACATCGGCCAGAGCCGGCCGGGTCACGAGCCGGACGACGACATAGCCGGCCGGCGCGAGCAGGATGAGCGACAGCAGCATCGCGCCGGCCGCCTTGCCGACGCCGCGATGACCGGAATGCCAGATGCGGATGAAGGCAAGGCAGGCGAGGCCGAGCGCCCCGAGCACGAGGATATAGGCGCCAGCGACCGGCGCGAGCCCTTCGATGCTCGGCTCCCGCAACCGCACGAGCAGCAGCGACAGCAGCAGAACCGCGCACGAGAACCACGCCAGCCGCCGGCTCCAGACGGCCGCGCGGGAAACCGGTTCCTCGAAGACGAGACGGCGGTGCATGCCCTTTCGTGCCCGTCGCGAAACCGGAAGGCAAGTCGCGGGACCCGCTAAGCGTAATCTTAATCAAATCGGCAATAAAACGGCAGGGCGAGGTCAGGCTACGGCCGGCCTCCCGACCTTCGTCACCGCCTTATCGCCGCCTGTCACGCCCGAGTCCCGCCGTGAAATTCTTCCCCTCGTCGATCCAGAACTACCTCGTCGCCACCATGGCCTGCCTGTGCGTGCCCGGCATCGGGGCGCTGGGCTACATGGCGTACCAGTCCATCGTGGACGTACGCACCAATATGGAACTGGCCGAGCTGGTCGAGGCCGACAAGGCCCTGCTGCTCGCCGGCAACGCGATCCGCACCGCACGCGGACAGGCGCAGACCAGCATTCAGGTCGCCGACGATCCGGCCGCGACGCTGAAGCAGATCGAGGACAGCAATCGCACCCGCATCGCCGATGCCGTCGCCCAGCTCGACGAGACCGGCCTGCCGGGCCGCAAGGAGCTGATCGCCGGCATCCTCCAGCAGCAGAAGCTGACCGAGGCCCGAATGGCCGATCTCTATGCCGAGGCTTCGAAGCCGAAGGCGCAGCGCAGCCTCGCCGCCACGATGCCCTGGTATAACGGCATCGGCGCGATCGAGGCCGCCATCGTCAAGGCCTCGGACGAGACCTCCAATGCCGCCCGCCTCGCCGACCCGATCCTCGCCGACCTGCAGGGCTTCAAGTCGGCCGGCTGGGACGTCCGCTCGAATTACGGCACGCAGTGCTCGGTGCTCCGCCCGGTCTTCGGCTCGGGCAAGGCGCTGGAGCCGGCGCAGATCCGCAGGCTCGGCGAGTTGCGTGGCGTCTCCAACACCTCCGGCGAGACGCTGAAGCAGCTCGCCTCCCGTCCCGGCGTCGGCAGCGAGCTCGCCCGGAATGTCGGCGTGATGTCGGCCGAGGTCGAGGCCTCGAACCGCAAGATGGACGAATTGATCGGCAAGCTCGGCCAGGGCGCCGGCCCGGTCATCGCGGCGGAAGAGTGGACGAAGCAGTGCAATGGCCCGTTCACCGCCATCGTCTCGGCCGTCACCCAGTCGCTCGACGACATGGTCGTGCGGACCGACAAAAAGCTCAGCGCCGCCTGGATCAAGCTCGGCATCGTCGCCGCGCTGCTGGCCACCCTGCTGGCGATCTGCGTGATGAGCCTGCGCGGCGTGCAGCGCCGGATCGCGCGGCCGCTGGTCTCGCTGAAGTTGGCACTGGATGAGATGCAGCAGGGCAATTTCGCCAAGGCCATCCCGGCCGCCCCGTCACCGGACGAGATCGGCGCGCTGAGCGGCGCGCTCGAGATCTACCGTGAGAACGCGCTCGCCCTCGAGCAGAACCGGCGCGACCGCGAGCTCGCGATGCTCGCCGATGCCGAGCAGGCCGCCCATGTCCAGAAGCTGCTGGGCGAAGTCGCCACGATCGTCGCCGATGCGCGCGAGGGCAATTTCTCCGGCAAGGCGCAGGTCGGCGGCATGGAAGGCCCGTTGAAGGAACTCGTGGAGGGCATCAACGAGATCAACGCGGTTGTTGACGGCGCGACGACGGAGTTCGCGGAGA
>NZ_JANLGI010000034.1 GCF_024655635.1 Allobosea sp. 47.2.35
GCCCTCAGCCCGGTCCAAACCCGCTCGCACGGGCCAGCATCCGAAACCCTTCACATCAGCTGACATTCAGCCACCTTCAGGAAGCAGACGTTCAGCCCCCGAAACTCGACCTCGCAGCTATGAGCGAGGATGCCTTCACTTGCGCCGCTAGAAATATTTCGATAAGTCTCGACATATGGAAAATGAACAGATCATCCTCGCGCTGGCAGCCTTGGCGCAGAGCACGCGGCTCGATGTATTCCGCATTCTTGTGAGCGCCGAGCCGGAGGGATTGGCGGCAGGCGAGATCGCGCGGCGCCTCGACGTCCCCCACAACACGATGTCATCGCATCTCGGCATCCTCAGCCGGGCTGGCCTCATACGCTCAGAGAGGTTCAGCCGCTCAATCGTCTATCGAGCCGATCTCAATGCCCTAAGGTCAGTTGTCGCCTTCCTGCTCAAGGATTGCTGCGGCGGGCGACCAGAGATCTGCGCACCGCTGATGGCCGAACTGAGCCCGTGCTGCCAACCGAAGGCAACCGCCAATGTCTGAGCCGATCGACGTAATCATCTATCACAACCCAGCCTGCGGAACCTCGCGGAACACGCTCGGGCTGATCCGTAACGCTGGGGTCGAGCCGCACATCATCGAATATCTCAAGACCCCGCCCAACCGCACCTTGCTGAAGCAGCTTCTCGATCGCGCCGGCATGAGCGTCCGGGAAATCCTCCGCGAGAAGGGCGCGCCTTTCGCCGAACTCGGCCTCGGCGATCCGAGCATGAGCGACGAATCTCTCTTCGACGCCATCGAGGCGCACCCGATCCTGATGAACCGACCGCTAGTGGTCTCTCCGAAAGGCGTGAAGCTCTGCCGCCCATCCGAAGCCGTTCTGTCGCTCCTGCCGCCGCAACGCGGCGAGTTTCGCAAGGAGGACGGCGAACTCGTCGTCGACGCGGCCGGTCGGCCCGCAGCTCTCGCCTGAGGTCAGCATGTCCACTTTCGAACGTTATCTGACCGTCTGGGTCGGACTGTGCATCGTGGTCGGCATCGCACTGGGCCATGTCATGCCCGGCGTCTTCCAGGCAGTCGGCGCCGCCGAGATCGCCAAGGTCAATCTGCCCGTCGCCGTGCTGATCTGGCTGATGGTCATCCCCATGCTGCTGAAGATCGACTTCGCCGCGCTGAGTCAGGTCGGCAAGCACTGGCGCGGGATTGGCGTGACCCTGTTCATCAACTGGGCGGTGAAGCCTTTCTCGATGGCGGCACTGGGGTGGATCTTCATCGCCTGGCTGTTCCGGCCGTGGCTGCCCGCTGACCAGATCGACAGCTACATCGCCGGGCTCATCATCCTGGCGGCGGCGCCCTGCACCGCGATGGTCTTCGTCTGGTCGAATCTGACGAAGGGCGAGCCGCACTTCACGCTCAGCCAGGTCGCACTAAATGACGCCATCATGGTCGTCGCCTTCGCCCCGATTGTCGGCCTGCTGCTCGGCCTGTCCGCGATCACCGTGCCATGGGGAACGCTCGTACTCTCGGTCGTCCTCTACATCGTCATTCCCGTGATCGTCGCGCAACTCGTCCGCAGCCGCGTTCTGGCGAAGGGCGGGCAGGCTGCGCTCGATCGACTGCTCGGCCGACTGGGACCTGTTTCGCTCGTGGCCCTGCTCGCCACCCTCGTCCTGCTCTTCGGCTTCCAGGGCGAGCAGATCCTCGCCCAGCCGATGGTGATCGCGCTCCTGGCGGTGCCGATCCTGATCCAGGTCTACCTGAATGCCGGGCTGGCCTACGTCCTGAACCGGGTCGCGGGCGAGCAGCATTGCGTCGCGGGGCCGTCTGCCCTGATCGGCGCCTCAAACTTCTTCGAACTTGCCGTCGCCGCCGCGATCAGCCTGTTCGGTTTTCACTCCGGAGCGGCGCTCGCGACCGTTGTCGGCGTGCTGATCGAGGTCCCGGTTATGCTCACCGTCGTCTGGATCGTGAACCGATCGAAGGGCTGGTACGAGCGCGGTAACGGCGTCCGGAAGGTTCAAGCCCCAGAATAATTCGGTGATCATGGAAATAGCGCTTGACCGTCCACTGACGGTATGGAATTTATATTTCCATGGATATCGAAACAGCAGCGGCGCAGCTTGAGGCACTCGGCAACCAGACGCGTCTAGAGGTCTATCGGGTTCTCGTCCGTGCCGGGCATGACGGCCTTCCGGTCGCGCAGGTGCAGGAGCGTCTCGGTATTCCGGCCTCGACGTTGTCCCACCACCTTCAGCGCCTGATCCGCAACGGCCTCGTCTCGCAAGAGCGGCAGGCGACGACGCTGATCTGTCGTGCTGTCTACCCGGCGATGGATGCGCTGCTCGGCTTTCTTTCCGACGAATGCTGCATCGAAGAAGCCTGTTCCGCATCATCCGGGAAGGCCGCCTGAGCGGTTTTTGATTTGCCTTGTAATTCCATGATTCCAGCAGGAGCGGAGGATGCCGCGATGAATGAGCTTCCCGTCGTCGTGATCGGCGCTGGTCCCGTCGGCCTTGCCGCCGCGGCCAATCTCATCGCGCGCCGAATGGCCGTGAAGGTCTACGAAGCCGGGGAATCCGTCGGCGCCAACATCTGCGACTGGGGCCATGTTCGCCTATTCTCGCCGTGGGAGTTCAACGTGGACCCGGCGAGCAGAAAGCTGCTCGAGGCCGCGGGTTGGGCCGAGCCGGACAAGCAGGGCTATCCGACGGGACACGAACTGGTCGATCGCTACCTCGCTCCCTTGGCGGGAACGCCCGAGCTCGCCCCGGTCATCGAATACGGCGCCCACGTCATGGCGATCGGGCGCCGCGGCATCGACAAGGTGGTGAGCCGGGATCGCGAACTTCACCCGTTCCAGCTCATCATTCGCGACCGGGACGGGGGCACGCGCCGCGTGCTGGCCCGCGCAGTCATCGACGCTTCTGGAACCTGGACCACTCCAAACCCGGCTGGGGCGGGCGGCATGCCCGTCGATGGGGAGGAGGCGTATGCGGAGCGGATCGCCTACGGTATCCCGGACGTGCTCGATGCCCACCGCGAGACGTATGCGGGACGCACGACGCTCGTGCTCGGCGCCGGGCATTCCGCCGCGAACGTCCTGCTCGACCTTACCGAGTTGGCCGAGCAGGACGGCGCAACGAAAGCGATCTGGGTGACGCGCGGGCGCGACCTGTCCCGGGTCTATGGCGGTGGCGCGAATGATCAGCTCGCCGGGCGCGGCGACCTCGGGACGCGGCTGCGTCAGGTTGTCGATAGCGGCTTGATCGAACTCGTCCGCGGCTTCGCCCTTGCAGGCTTCCGGCAGGAAGGTGGAAGCCTGCTGGTCCACGGCGAGACACCGGAAGGAGGTCGCACGGTCGGCCCGGTTGACCGGATCGTCGCCTGCACGGGACAGCGCCCGGATCTCAGCCTGACCCGAGAGCTTCGCGTCGAGCTGGATCCCTGGCTCGAGAGCACCCGCATGCTCGGGCCGATGATCGATCCCAACCTGCATTCCTGCGGGTCGGTACCGCCGCATGGACATCGCGAACTGTCGCATCACGAGCCGGACTTCTACACGGTCGGGATCAAGAGCTACGGGCGTGCGCCGACCTTCCTGATGCTCACGGGCTTCGAACAGGTCAGATCGGTCGTCGCCGCCATCGCCGGTGACATGGTGGCGGCAGACGACATCAAACTGGTTCTCCCGGAGACGGGCGTGTGCACGACAGCGCCAGTAGGCGCGTCGTTATGCTGTGGTGGCCCCGCGCCGGACCCCGTCGCGGCCTGTTGCGCCGATGACGCCCGTGCGAAGGCCGATGGTCAGGCCGGCTGCGGTTGCGGCCCCGCCAAGCTCCCGGAACCCGTAACGACCTCCTCCTGCTGCGGCAAGGTCGCGTGACTGATCGAAACCGGCTGACGGTGATCTCGGCTCTGGGCGTGGTTCAAATCCTCGCCTGGGGTTCCTCCTACTATCTCCCGGCGGTTCTCGCGGCCCCCATCGCTGCCGATACGGGATGGCCGTTGCCCTGGATCGTCGGCGCGCTTTCGGTCGGCCTGCTAACGGCGGGCGCCGTTGCGCCCTATGTCGGCCGCGCCATCGGCGAGACGGGCGGGCGACCGGTTCTGGCGGCGGCGGCAATCCTCCTGGCCGCCGGGCAATTCACCCTGGGCATCGCCCCGAATCTGCCGGTATTCGTGTTCGGCTGGATCGTTCTCGGGGCGGGGATGGCCGCAGGTCTGTACGATGCGGCGTTCTCGACGCTTGGGCGTCTTTACGGCGGCGCTGCGCGGTCGGCGATCACGATGCTGACCCTATGGGGCGGATTCGCCAGCACCGTGTGCTGGCCGTTGTCGGCCTACCTCGTTGCGCATCTCGGATGGCGAGGAACCTGCTTCGTCTATGCAGCCATCCAGCTTCTGATCTCGCTTCCGCTCATGTTGACGATCCTGCCGCGCGTCCCGCCGGAGCTGCCAACGCTGACGACGGGGACTTCCGGGGCGGCATCGAACCTGCTCCCGGCGGAGCGTCGCGCTTTCCAACTTCTCTCCGGCATCGTCGTCATCGGTGGTGCGATCGGCGCCATCGTCGGCGTTCACCTGCTGACGTTGCTCCAAGGACAAGGAAATGGTCTCGCGGCGGCCGTGGCTCTGGGCGCACTTGTCGGTCCCGCGCAGGTCGGCGGACGGGTGATCGAGATGGCTGGCGGAGGCCGGCATCATCCGCTCTGGACCATGCGTGCCGCGCTTGGGCTGATTGCCCTCGGATTGGGACTGATGGCACTCGATGTCGGCCCGATCGGGCTTGCGATCATCCTCTACGGGGCAGGCAACGGCGTTTTCTCGATTGCTAAGGGTACGCTCCCGCTGGCCCAGT
This sequence comes from Allobosea sp. 47.2.35, assembly GCF_024655635.1. Lineage (GTDB taxonomy): Bacteria > Pseudomonadota > Alphaproteobacteria > Rhizobiales > Beijerinckiaceae > Allobosea. Next base: position 4,848 of record NZ_JANLGI010000034.1, read on the forward strand.
TCGGCCCTCAGCGCTACGCGGCGGCGATCGGAAGGCTGGCGCGGCCGAGCCTCATCGCACAAGCGATCGCACCGACCGCAGGCGCCTTGCTGCTCGATCGCATAGGCTCGGGACCGATGTTCGGCGCGCTACTGTCCCTCGCGCTACTCAATGTCGTGCTCGTTGCCGGGCTCTGGCTCGACCGACGCAACTGGCCTCATGCGACCGGCCCATGACAACCTCCGTAGGCGCTCAGGCGGGTGGCGATGGCTGGCCGCAGTCGAAGGAAAGGGGCTGGATTATAATTTAGAGAGATTCTAAAGAGCTGGCGTTAAACTCGGTGCTAGCACAATGCCATCTCTTTTCCCGATATTCCGCTCCAGCCGCCGCCGGTTCGACGATCTGGACCCGCAGGAAATCCTGGCGCTCGCCATTCTGTCGGAAGAGGAGGATGGGCGGATTTATGCGGCCTACGCGGCGAACCTGCGCGAGGCCTATCCAACTTCGGCGGCGATGTTCGACACGATGGCTGCCGAGGAAGACGAGCATCGCCGCACCCTGCTTGATCTCTATGTGAGCAAGTTCGGACCAACGCTTGTTCCGATCAGGCGCGAGCATGTCGAAGGCTTCTATGCGCGGCGGCCTCTCTGGCTAGCGAAGACCTTGCCGCTGGAGCGCGCGCGCGCCGAGGCGGCGGACATGGAACGACAGGCCGAGACGTTCTATCGGCTCGCCGCCTCGCGCAGCACGGACGCAGCGACGCGCAAGCTTCTCGGAGACCTCGCGGTTGCCGAGGCGGCGCATGAGCGCCGCGCGGTTGCGCTTGAAGAGGGATTGTCAACCGGCGACGAGGGCCGGCAGGAAGAAGAGACCGCGAAGCGCCAGTTCGTCCTGACCTGGGTCCAGCCGGGGCTGGCAGGCTTGATGGACGGCTCGGTTTCGACGCTGGCGCCCATTTTCGCGACGGCTTTCGCGACGCAGAACTCCTGGACGACGTTTCTGATCGGGCTGTCGGCGTCGATCGGCGCAGGCATATCGATGGGCTTCACCGAAGCGGCCCATGACGACGGCAAGCTGTCGGGACGCGGGGCCCCGTGGAAACGAGGGCTAGCCTCAGGCGTCATGACGGCGCTCGGCGGGCTAGGGCACGCGCTGCCCTATCTCATCCCGCATTTCTGGACAGCGACGACCATCGCCCTCTGCGTCGTTTTCGTCGAACTCTGGGCGATCGTCTGGATCCAGAACCGCTACATGGAGACGCCCATCGGACGCGCCATGTTCCAGATCATTCTCGGCGGCCTTCTCGTCCTGGCCACGGGCATCCTGATCGGTGGCGCTTGAACTGCAGAAGGATAGAACGATGGCTTCCGTCCAAAACCCGGTCCGCTACGACAACATCAGCATCCGCTTTCACTGGTTGACCGCGGTCCTCATAACGCTGCTGTGGCTCATGGCTCAGAGTGAAGCGGTCCTGCCCAGGGAGTGGCGGCACGCTATGTGGTCCGTCCATATCGCGCTCGGAGGCCTGCTCATCGTCGTCTATGCTAGTCGGCTCCTTTGGCGCCTGACGAAAGGGTCCAGACCCGCATCGGTGAATTCCGGCATCTTGCGAGCTATAGAGCATGCCGTTCACGCCCTTCTTTATGCGCTTGTTGCGACGACCCTCATCCTGGGGCTTGCAAATGTCTGTGCGCGTGGCTGGGACCTGTTTGGCCTTGTCCAGATCCCCGCATTAGCCGCAGACGACCGCGCTTCGCGCCGCTCGATCAATGGCTGGCACGAGCTCGCGGCTAACTGCCTCGTGGCCTTGGCCCTCGCTCATGCCGGTGCGGCGCTGTTCCACCATTTTATATTCAAAGATGGAGCTCTGTCTCGCATGTCTCCATGGCGGTAACAATGGGTCGTCCCGGTAACATTCGGATCGCGACTGAGTCTTGATGACGACATACGCCAACTCCAGACATTAGGCGGTTGGCAGGAACTGCCTGGCAGCTATCGATGGCGGCACGATCAGGCCCAAACTTTCCTTCAGCGTTCTTTTCGAACGGCCTGTAGAGGGCGCACAATGTCATCATCAACCTGCTCGACGATGTCGGCTTTCAGCGGGAATATCTACTTGCAGCACTAGGCGCAGCCCCTCCAATATGGTCGTCTCGAAAGGGGAAATTGGAACCTTGGATTAGAGCGTGCCGTAGGGTCGGAATCCGTGGCTACATTTCGCCAATCACCGCCCGTAGGTTCTTCATGATCACAAAGGCCGCGACGGTCAGGATGAGCGCGGCGAAGACCCGGTTCAGCGTGGCCTTGCCCGCGGAGAGACGCGTCGCATGCAGCATGCCGAGAATGCCGCCCAGAACGCCGCCCGAGATGAACTGCGCTGCGACGACCCAGTCGACCCGGCCGCTGCGGGCGTAGTTCAGGGCCGTCGCCAACCCGAAAGTGCGACCGCGAGCAGCGACCAGCCGATGGCGAAGATCAGCGCCGGCACGATGAGGAATCCGCCACCGATGCCGAAGAAGCCGGAGGCCCCGCCCTTCGCCAGTGCCGTAGCGGCCGTGAGCGCACACATGCGCCGATCGACCGACCGCTCGCCGCCGCGGCCGATACCGCGCGGCCGCAGCATAATCAGCCCGACACGACCATCCGTGCGCCGAAGAGCAGCAGAAGGCGCGCTCCGTCGATGACGAGGCCAAGGCTGGAACCAAGAAGGGCGCCGAACGAACCGATAGCCGCGAAGACGGCCGCGCAGAGCCAGCGCAAATGACCCTTCCGGGCATGGGCGAGCAAGTTGGCATAGGCATTGATCGAAACCGCCAGCGCACCGGTGCCGATCGCGGCATGCGGGCTGGCGACGCCGAGCCGCCGCCGCCGACCAGGCCGAGGCTAAAGCCGACGAGGCCGCCGGAAGCGAGCGCGGGAACCAGGGTCGAGGTCATCGCGGCAGCATTCCCGAGATCACACGGTCATGCAGCATCATCCCTGCTGCCATCGCCGCGACGAACAGGAAGACCGGGACGAGCCCCATCAAGAGGCCTGAGACCGCGGGGCCCGGGCAGAAGCCGGCGAGCCCCCATCCGGCTCCGAATAACGCCGAGCCGGCCAGCAGCCGCCCATCGATCTCCGCCTTCTCCGGCAGGTGAAAGCTGTCGTCGAGCAAGGGGCGCCGCAGACGGCGTTGCAGCATGACGCCTGGCACCGCCACGAGCACCGCACCGCCGAGCACGAAGGACAGGCTCGGGTCCCAGTGCCCGCTGGCGAGGTTGAGGAAGCCGATCACGCGCGCCGGATCGAGCATTCCGGAGAGCGACAGGCCGAAGCCGAAGAGAGCGCCGGCCAAGAGCGCCACGACGATACGTAGGGATGCGAGACGGTTCACCGCAGGAACTCCATCAGCGTCGCCACCGCGACCCCTGCGAGGAGGAAAGTCACGGTCGCAGCGAAGGAACGTTTCGAAAAGCGGGCGAGGCCGAGGATGCCGTGGCCCGAAGTACAGCCCGAGCTCATGCGCGTGCCGATGCCGACGGCGAGCCCGGCCACGACGACCAGTGTGCCGGAGGTGGCGATGGTCACGGCCGGGAAGCTCCCGAAGGCCAGCATGTAGAGCGGCGGGCCGCTTAGGAGCCCGATGACGAAAGCCGCATTCAGCGGGATCTGCACACCGCCGAGTAAGCGGCCAACGATGCCGCTGATGCCGGCGATCCGCCCGTCGAGCAGCAGCAGCGCGACGGCCGAGAGGCCGAGCAACATGCCGCCGAACAGGGAAGGCCAATAGGCACTCATGAGTGCTGCTCCGGTTCGCAGAAGATGGCGTAAAGGGCTTCGATCAGACGCGCGGCCTTCTCTTCGCTCAGGCGGTAGAAGATCTGCTTGGCGTCGCGGCGCGTGGTGACGACGCCTGCATCTCGCAGAGCGCCGAGCTGTTGCGACAGCGTCGGCTGACGGATGCCCAGGCGCTCCTCAAGTTCGCCGACGGCGTATTCGCCCTCGGCAAGGGCGCAGGCAAGCCTCAGACGGGCCGGGTGCGACAACGTCTTGAGCAGGGCGGCGACCTCGCCAGCACGCGCCTCCATCTCGGCCGGAGGCATGGCGTGGACCGTCTTGGCGTGCGTCGTCTTGGCGTCCATCACCACGCAGCCCCCGCGAGCGCATCGAGCGGGAATTTGAGATAGCGCCTGCCGTTGGCTTCAGGCTCCGGCAGCCGACCTCCGCGGATGTTCACCTGGAGCGCATGCAGCATCAGCTTCGGCATCGGCAGAGTGCGGTCGCGCGCCTCCCGCAGTGCGACGAAACGCTCCTCCGTCATGCCGGCGATATGCGGGTTTGCGCGCTTCTGCTCTCCCACCGTGCTCTCCCATTTGGCGGCGCGGCCGCCGGGCTCGTAGTCGTGCCCTGTGAACAGGCGCGTATCGTCCGGCAGGGTCAGGATCGCCTGGATCGATGCCCAAAGAGCCTTTGCGCTGCCGCCCGGGAAATCCGCTCGCGCCGTGCCGGAATCCGGCATGAAGATCGTGTCGTGCACGAAGGCCGCATCGCCGATGACGTAAGTCACGGAGGCAAGGGTGTGGCCGGGCGAGGATATTGCGCGCCCGGTAAGCTCACCCACCTTGAAGCTGTCGCCCTCGGCGAAGAGCCGGTCCCATTGCGAGCCGTCGGTCGCCAGCTCCGGCCAATTGTAGAGGCCCTGCCAGAGCTTCTGGACATCCGTGACGCGCGCGCCGATGGCCGTCTGGGCGCCTGTCTTCTGCTTGAGATAGTGAGCGGCCGAGAAGTGATCGGCGTGGGGATGGGTGTCGAGGATCCACTCGACTGTGAACCCCTCGCGCGCCACATAGGCGAGAATCTCGTCGGCCTGATGCGTGGCGGTCGCTCCGGACTTCTCATCGAACTCATAGACCGGATCGATGATCGCGCAGCGCATCGTCGTCGGATCGGCGACGACATACTGGACGCTGCCGGTCCGCGGCTCGTGGAAGCCCTTTACCAGCGGCGCCCGGGCCGCATTGCGGGCGAGCCACTGCACCGCGCCTGAGAGATCGAAGCCGTGGGCGCGGCCGAAGGCCTCGACGTCGCCGGGCTTCATCCGCCCCGCCAGCACCTCGCCGAGCACGTGAAGAGTCAGGGACCGCGTGCCGCTGCGGCAATGGGCGTAGACCGGCCCTTTCGCCCCGGAGACCGCCTCCTGAAATGAGCGGATATCGGCTTCGGTGATCGTCGCCCCCGTCACGGGGATGAAGTGATAGGCAAGGCCCGGCCGCTCCAGGACTGCCTTCTCGGCAGCGTTGCCGGGTTGCCCGGGCTCTTCACCGTCGGGGCGGTTGTTGATGATTGTGGCGAAGCCAGCGGCCGCCAGCGCGGCAAGCGCCTCCTGGTGCGGCTGGCTGGCAACCGTCAGCCGGTCGTCGATCTTCACGCTGGCCATCGCAGGCATCCTCTCAGAACCATACATAATATATATTAATATAATGTATAGCGATCGGATGCAATCGCGTTTTGCAGTTGGCCAAAGGCTCCGGCTCGGCTGGTCATCCCGAAGGTGCCGCTGCCTGTATGCGGCAGGCTCGCAATGCCCCCGCGCGAAATGGCAAGAGGCCGGCTTCGGCGTCCGGGCTCCGGTTCGGCTGGCCAGCTTGATTTCGGCATTCGCCCGCGCCGGGGGCGATAAACTGTCCCGTCGGTTGCGCAACGGGAGTCACCTCATATATTAGAATTATTCTAAAAAATGCCATGCACGACGCCGACTGGCACTGATCGCGCACTGGAGGGGTAGTTGAAGCGTTTCCTATCGAATCTGTCGGTTGCGTTGACCGCGGCAACGGTGACTGGCCTTGCCTTGGCGGTCGCAGGCAAATGGCTTCTCGCTGACCAGATCGGCTCGCTGGCCTTCCTTGCCGGCACAACCCTCGCCTACCTGGCCGGGGGCATGCCGGCCGGCTGGCGCGCCCTGGGCGAACTGTGGCGCGACAACATCCTCGACATCGACCTTCTGATGATCGTCGCAGCCCTCGCGGCGGCAGCCGTCGGCGCCTCGCTTGAAGGCGCGGTCCTGCTGACGCTGTTCAGCCTGTCGACGACGCTCGAAGAGAGAGCGATGGGTCGTGCCCGGCGCGCCATCGAGGCTTTGATGGCCCTGCGGCCGGAAACGGCGTTCCGCAAGACAGCCGATGGCGAGGTCGAGGAAGTGCCCGCGGCCGATCTTCATGTCGACGACATCGTGATCCTTCGCCCCGGGTCACGGGTTCCTGCGGACGGCGTGGTCCTCTCCGGCAGGGGCTCGCTCGACGAATCTACGATCACCGGCGAGTCGATGCCGGTCGGCAAGGAGCCGGGCCAGTCGCTTTTCGAGGCGACGGTCAATCTCGACGGCGTTCTGGAGGTGCGTGTCACGAAAACGCTTGAGCAGAGCACGGTCGCCCGGATGATCGCGCTCGTCACGGACGCGCAGGCGGCGAAGGCACCCTCGGAACGATTCAGCGCATGGTTCGGACAACGATACACGGTCGCGGTGCTCGTCGGATCCGTCGCGGCGCTCGGCGTCTTTCTCTGGCTCGGAAACAGCTGGGAGATTGCTTTGTATCGTGCTGCGACCATGCTCGTGGCAGCCAGTCCTTGCGCGATCGTCATCTCCGTGCCGGCCGCCATCCTTTCGGCTCTCTCGGCGGCGGCCCGCGGCGGCGTCCTCTTCAAGGGCGGCGCGGCGATCGAGACCTTGGCCGGCGTCAAGACATTCGCATTCGACAAGACCGGAACGTTGACGGCTGGGAGAGCCACCGTCACCGATGTCGTCACCCTCGACGGCAACGAGAGCGATTTCCTGTCGACGCTGGCCAGCCTCGAAGCCCAATCCGAACATCACATCGCGAATGCCCTGCGGCGCGAAGTCATGCAGCGTGGATTGCCCATCCGCGAGGTGCGGAATGTCAAAGCGCTTCCCAGCTTGGGAATCGCGGGGGAAGACGATGCCGGTCCGCTCTGGGCGGGGAACCGCCGCATGACCGAAGCCATGGGCGCATCCGTCGACCACGAGGCCCTGAAGGCAATTCAAAGCGCGGCGGAGACCGTGGTCTATCTCGGCCGTGGCAACCGCGTCCTCGGCGCTGTCAGCGTCGCGGACATGCCGCGGGAAACCTCCGCCGCTGCGCTCGAGGCGTTGCGGCGGAGCGGCGTCGAAACGATCCTCATGATGACGGGTGACAGGCGCCCGGTGGCGTTGCGGATCGGCGCGGAATTGGGTCTCCGCGATGAAGAAATCCACTCAGAGATGCTGCCTGAGGACAAGGTCAGACTGGTCGCCGAAGCAGCGAGGCGAGACAAGATCGCGTTCGTCGGCGACGGCGTGAACGATGCCGCGGCCTTGGCGCGTGCCGATGTCGGCATCGCCATGGGGGCGGCCGGGTCCGAGGTGGCCCTCCAGGCGGCCGACGTAGCGCTGCTTTCGGAGGATATGGGGCGGCTTGCGGCGGCGCACAGGCTCTCGCGGCGCACCGCTTGGATCATCCGCCAGAACCTGACGTTCGCGATCGGGGCCATGCTGATTCTCGTGACCAGCGCTGTCTTTTTTGATCTTCCCCTCCCGCTCGCAGTCTTCGGCCATGAGGGTGGGACGGTTCTTGTCGTCCTCAATGGCTTGCGGCTTCTGGGCGACCCTATTCGCGACGTGTCGCGGTCAGGCTCGCATCCGATCGGCGGCTAACCGGACCCGGCGGCACCCGGTATTCGTACCACTACGATAACGAATGGACATCGAGAGTCGGCGGCCGCGACCGTGTTCGATCAGCATGATCTGCTTGAGCAGCGACTGATGGCGATTTGGTGGCTCTCGCTGTTCAGCTTTCAAATCGGGCAAAAGCCAACGTGGGCTGCACACTCTTGCCGAATTAAACGGGCCTGAAGCTGACCTTGCCAACGGCCGGAATGGGCCAGCCCATGCTGCGCGCCATTTGCCAAAGTGAATCGTCCGGAAGCAGACATCCTAGATGTCCGGAAAGGGCCAGAGTTGCGCTTTGGGCGAACTCCGCTCCGTGCGATATTTGGTAGAGGCAGGGTGACTGGAACCCGATTTCGGGAACCCCCGAGAACCTGAGCCGACAAGCCGTTCCGGGTCATACCAGCCCGAACGGATATTGGGATGAAGACGATGAACGCGGGCGGCGACACCGCCCGGGACGAAGCTCGCCCGAGCGCTGAGCATCTGGCGCGGTATGCGCGGAATTACCGGATGATCACGGATCAGCCGGAGCGTTTCTACTGGCTCTGGCAGGAGGCGATGGCCCACTCGCTGTTGCTGGAGCAGCAGGCTGAGGTCTCCTGTCCGGATCATGCTGGTTTGACCGCCTTGCAGCTGGCCGAAGGTGCGCGTGCGACCGCTCGGCTCTTCGCATTCCTGCTGGCGGAAGCGCCCGCCCACAAGACCGAGCACTTCGAGGCCAAGATCATGGTCTACGAGGCGATGGCCTTCGACGAGGACGAGATACGCCGCACGCGGACGTCGTGGATGGTCGAGGCGGCGATGCAGCAGGATGCCCGCGAGCTCGGCATCAGCCTCAGCAAGATCGCGGTCGAGCCCGGCGGCTCACCGAGCCGGCACTGAGGACCTAGACCGATGTCCTTCGTGATCTACGATCTTGAGACGACCGGTCTCGAACCGCAATGGAACGTGCCGCTGCAGGCGGCGCTGCTCCACACCGATGCGCAGCTGCAGCGGCTCGGCGAGCTCTCGCTGCGCTGCCGGCTGCCGGCCCATATCGTGCCGGCGCCTGGAGCGTTGCTGACCACTAACCTCCGTCCCGAACAGTTGGAGCAGGGGCCGCTCTCCTGTTGCGAGATGCTCGGCATCGTCGCGCGGGCGTTGGACGCCTGGGCGCCTGCGACAATCATCGGATACAACACGCTGAATTTCGACGAGGAGATGCTCCGGCACGCCTTCTTCACGCATCTCATGCCGCCTTACGCGACCTCGCTGAACGGCCATCGCCGCGCGGATCTGCTGACGATGGTGCGGGCGGTGGCGATGCTCGAGCCCGGCGCCATCACCATCCCTCTGGTAGCGACGAGCAAGCCGAGCTTCCGGCTTGGGGATGTCTGCCGGGCCAACGGCATCGCGCTGTCGGAAGACGAAGCTCATGATGCGATGGCCGACACAAACGCGACGCTGGGCCTATTGCGTCATCTGCGCGAGGTCGCGCCGACCACCGTCGCGACGCTGCTCGGCCTTGCCGACAAGGGCGTGCCGAGCCGGCTGCTCGCCAGCCGGGACGTCCTGCTGCTCGGCGGGGTGTCGAAGCTGACGCCGGTCGTCGGCGTGACGCCGCACCCGACCGTCGCGACCTCCTGGGCGGCGGTCGATCTCACGGTCGATCCGGCAGATTATGTCGACCTGCCTACTGAGGATCTCATCGCGCTGTTCTCGCAGCGGGGTGTCCGGCCGATCCGGACGGTCAAGACCAACGCCCAGCCGATCCTGGTCGGCTTTGAGCAGGGCTGCCACGCCCTGGCCGAGGATCAGCGTGATCCTGCGCTCTACCACGAGCGCGCCGCACGCATCCGCGAGCATGCCGTCTTCCGGACGAACCTCGCCACAGCGATGGCGAACCGCTTCGCCGATCGCGAGCCGTCGCCCTATCCCGAGGCGACACTCTATTCCGGCGGCTTCCTCTCGAACGACGACGCTAGCGCCTGCGCCCGCTGGCACTCCTCGCCCTGGGCAAATCGTGCGGCGATCGCGGCTGAGTTCGCTGACGAGCGGCTGAAAGCCTTCGCCAACCGGATCATGCTGATGGAGGCGCCTGGGTCTCTGTCGCCGCCCGCCTGGCAGAAAGGCCGGGCCTGGCTGCGCGATCGGCTCATGACGAAAGCCGACGTCCCGTGGCTCACTCTGCCGAAGGCGCTCGCCGAGGTCGCGACGTTGCGGCAGACGCTGCCGGTCGACGATCTCGCCCGGCATGCCCTTCTCAATACGATCGAGCGCTGGCTTGGGCAGCGTAGCCAGAGCTTCGCATTCGCGGCCTGAGAAGCTGATCGAAACATTGTCGATCACGGAGAAGGCGCCGGTGACGGCGCCTCTTCGATTCCGGGGACAGAAGGGGAAAGCGCAGCCGGATGGCTGTAACCCCAATGAACAGGTTCCCAAGATGACCAAGGACAATCAGGATCGCGGCCTCGCGCCACTGGCCAGCGATGGACAGGATGGAGGCGGTGGGCCTCTGGGCCAGATTCGCGATCCGCTGGCCGCGATCACGGATGCGATCGGCGACGATCCCTCGCTCGGCGAGCTCGTCGCCTTCCGCGACAGCCGGCCCGATCTCGCGCTCTTCGCCCGCGAGGCGAAGCGCTGCGAAGACGAGGCGCACCGTCTGCCTTACAGCCTCCACCAGACCAATGAGGCGCGGCTGGCCAGGATCGGGCTCAGGATCGTGGCGTTGAGCTGCACCGCCATGGTCGCGATCTGGCCGGTCGACACCATCGTAGAGGCCGACGCCAAGCGGGCACTCGCCCAGGAGACGCGCCTGCGCAATGGCGAGTCCGAGTACGGCATGGCGGCGATGCTCTCTGTCGAAGATGCTGCCCGGATCAGGCTGCACCGCGCCGCCTTCGCGGTCGGCGAGCTGATCGTGCCGCCGGCTCCCGCGCCGCCCTCGCCGGACGGCCGGGGTCTCGCCAACTGGCCGCTCTCGCGCCTCGACCTCGTCGACACGGTGCCGCTGGCGGGCGGCGACGCCTCGCTCGACGGTGTGCAGGTCGCGCGATGGGCTGCCTTCACCGACGCCTATCCGACGATCTCGGACTGTGTCGACCGCTTCACGCGGATGATCGCGATCGCCGACCGGCTCAATGTGTTGGCCGACGGCCGGGCTGAAGACGCGTCCGAACTTCGGCGTGGGGCAGAGGGCGCTCGCATCCTCGCCTATCTCGCGGCGGCGCGGGCCGCGATCTGGCCGGCGATGCGCTATTCGGCGGATGCCGAGGCCAAGCTCAAGCTGGTGGAACTGGTCAATGAGCGCGCCTGTCGCCGCGATCCGCTGCATCAGCAGGCGGCGATCCGGCACATCGTCTCCGAGGCGAACTGGATCGCCAAGGTGTTCAGGCTCGGGGCGACGGTCGAGCTCGAGCCCGACTGGATCCCGATCGTCTGACGGGCGGCCGGGAAACCACAACGCGGACCATCACGATGGAGAGGCGCCCTGGTCGGGCGCCTCGTTCGATTCCGGGAACGGAGGGGACGTGCGGCCAAATGGTCGTAACCCCAACGGAAAGTTCGAAGACATGACCAGGAATGACCAGGGCAGCGGGCGCTCGCTCGCCCCGCTGGGCGGGCAGCTCCCGCGCGAGCACGACACGGGCCCGCTGCAGGACCCGATCACGCTGGTGACGGCGATCGCCGGCAGCGACGATCCGAGCCTCGACGAACTGGTGGCCTTCCGCCGCCAGGCGATCGACATGAAGGCGGCGGCGCGCCACGCCAAGGCCCTCCAGAACGAGGAGTTTCGGGTGAGCCTTGCCCGCGAGCTCGCAGACGAGCAGGGCGAGCTCGCCTGCGCCGGCCTGCAGATCATGAGCCTCTCCCTCGTGGCGCTCGTCGCGGTCTGGCCGGCCGACGACCTCGACCAGGCGGAGGCGAAGCTGGCGCTCGCCGAGAAGACCGGTGCGCTGCATCCTCGGCACGAGCCGGACTACGTCGCAAGCCTGGAGGCGGCGCATGCGCGCCGCCTGCGCTGGAAACGCGCCGCCTTCAGTGTCCCCGAGCTGATGCTGCCGCCCCCGCCCGCGATGCCGCAGGGCTCGAGCCAGGGCCTCTCGACCTGGCCGCTCGCGCGCTGGGACCTGGTCGCCGGGCTGCAGCTGCGCGGCGGGCCGCCCACCTTCGCCCACGCCGAGCTCACCGCCTGGGCGGGCTTCGCCAGGGCGGCGCCCGATCTCGATCGGCTGCTGGCGCGCGCCCGCAAGATGTTCGAGACCAGCGGCCGGCTGGTCGCGCTCGCCCAGCGCGGCGCGGAGAACAGCGCCGAGCTGATGGTCGCGGCGGACGGCGCGCGCATCGCCGGCTACCTCGCCGCCGCGCAGGTCATGATCTGGCCGGTCCACAACAGGCTGAGTCTCGCGACCAAGCGCGAGATCGTCGCGCTGATCAACCTGCGCGGCGAGGTCGGCGATCCCGTGCACATGCAGGCCGCCGTCAGGCACGTCACGGCGGATGCTGCCTGGGTCAAGTCGCTGCCGGTCGATTCGCGCGACAAGTTGAACTTCGACTGGAGCGAGATCGTCTGACGGGCGGGGAACGATCCCGAACATCGTGATGGGCGGCGCCGGCGACGGCGCTGCCCATTTGTCCTGCTGTCGCCGACTTCGTCATCCTCTCCATCGGCAGCGCGTGATGGCGGCATGCAGGATGGCTTTATAGCCCACCGTGCCTTCTGCCACGAGATCGTCGATGCGCCAGCCCTCCGGTATCAGGATCAGAGCGACGCGCGTGCGCGAGACGGCATCGGGCGCCTCGGCCTGCCCGGCGGTGACGATAATCTTGCGTCGATCGGTTGAATCCTGACGGGTGTCGGACTCGTAACGCATTCGCGTCGGGCCGCCGGCGCCTTGTGTGCCGCCGAGGCGAGGATCGCCGTCATAGATCGGGCAGCGCGGCGACAGCGCCATGGCTTCACGGACGAGCCTGGCGAGGCCGGGAGAGAGCATGGGGTTGGCGGCAGCGCTCCCGCCGAATATCGCCGCATAGTCTTCCCCGGCCTCGTAGAGCCGTTTGACGAGCTGAAGCGCGTTGTCGCCTTGCTGTGGCGATTGAGCCGAGGCGGTCTGGCCGAAGCCCGTCCGCTGGATCGTTGTGGGACCGATGCCGTTTGCCTCGAGGGAAATCTCGTAGCGCCTGATGCCCGTCGGCTGACTGCGAGAATCACCTGGCCGCAGATACGCCGTCGCATAGGTGATTCGCTGTGCTTCGAAGACGACGTCGCTGACGCTCTCGCCGATTAGTTCGGTCTCGCCGAGCAGGCGAAACGGCAAGCCGTCGACTGCGACGAAGACGAAACCCTTCGCCTCGACCGCGTTGCCGGTCGGGTCCGATTGCCAGCGCACGGCGACGAAGGCGAAGCGCCGGTCTGCGGCGGAGCCGTAATAGACATCAGCGCTGACCGCGTTGTCGGCGAGCGAGCAGCGCCTGGGCTGGAAATCCATGCCCGTGCAGCTTCGCGTCTTCGCCGCCAGGGCCGCGCGGATCTCCATTGCTGCCGCCCCGCGCGCGGCACCGAGCGCACCGTCCTGATCGGCATAGTGCTCTGTCGTCTCGGCGACCACCGAGCCGGCCAGCATCCAAAGCGATATCGCTCCAAAGGCGATGAAACGGATGGTCGAGCGCATCATGATGCGCCCTCCAGCCAGCGCAGCTTGGCCTCGCGGCAGGCGAAGGTGGTCAGGCTGCTGCCGCTCATCAGATCGGCGAGCGTCACCACCGCGCCGGTCGCAAAGCCGAGGCTCCGGACAACCGGGGTCGGATCGTTGCGGTCGAGGGTCGTCGCCAGGCAGCCGACCAGATCCGAGGCGGTGGTCAGCGGGATCTTGCCTTCGAGGTCGCCGATCGCCCAGATCTCGACACCGCCCTCGCGGGTCGCCTTGCGCAGCTTCATGGTCGCGGACGGCCCGCCACGAGCAGGCGCGATGGTGATCGAGGGAGAGCCGAACCAGGAGGACGTAGTCGTAACGGCAAAGCCATCGATCGCGGCGGCGCAGACCATGGTGTTGTGGTCGACCGGCCCCAGCGTTCCGTTCGCGCGCGGCACGCCCATCAGCTTCGGCCCACCGAGCGTCTCAATCCCGGCCTTGTCGAGCGCAGCCTTGCAGGCGCGCTGAACGAAGGCGGCTTCCATGCGCTTGCAGGAGGTGTCGATGGCGCGAATGCCATCGTCCTGGCTGGAGAACAGCGTCTTCGACCAGACCTCGTTGCAGGCCTGGCGGGCCGTGCGGATCAGCTTGTCGGCGACGACCTTGCTGCCATAGGCCTGCTCGAGCTTCTCGACGATCTCGTCGGTCACCTGACGGCGGATCGGCAGGACGGCCGCCTCATAACGCTCCTTCAGCGTGCGAGCCAAGGCGGCATCGCCGATGCGCAGATCCGGCATCGGCAGCCATTTGGCCGCGACCATCGCCTCCAGCGTCCGGTCGGTCTGTTCGGCCGCCGCGATCGCGGTCTGGATGCGAGCCTCGGCCACCTTGGCCAGCACCGCCTCCGCCCGGGCCGTGCAGCCGGCGATGACGGCATTGATCAGCTCGTCGGGATAGAAGCTGCGCAGAGGCCACCAGTTGTCCTGCGCGCCGTAACCGGTGCACCATCCCTTCGCCGTGCCGATCGGCTCCTTCGCGGCCCAGGTCGCGATCCAGCCGAGCATGCCGGTGACGATGACGTCCTTGTTCGCCAGAAGATGCGCGTTGACGGCGTTCCAGCAGCCGATAGTCAAACCACGTGCCCCACGCATGCGGGCGTCGACCTGCGCCGTGTTGGTGTCGAGCAGGGGTGGTCCCGCCGAGTACCAGGGCCCGAGCAGCTCGGAACAGACATTCGCGGCTTTGGGGATCGCCGGACGCGACAGGTCGAGCAGCCCGATCACGCGCGAGACCTCGCTCGACAGGCGGGCGGCCTGGCCCGGCCCATCGGCGCCAGGCTCAGCGCCGAGCTGCTTAAAGCGCTGCTGCAGCGTCTTGGCCTGGGTCGCGGCATCGTCGTCGCGGAAGCGCAGCCCTGCAGCGGGAAAGGCCGAGGACGCCGTCGCCGCGACGCAGAGGCTCGCTGAGATTAGGAGGCGGGATAGGGATTGCCGGATCATGCTGATCGTCCTCAGGCGCCATTGTTCGTTCAATCGAAATATGGGCCTATAGACATCTTATTTAATCGTCGCTGAATCCGGCGATGCGTGAGCACCTGCGTGGCCGAAAACATAGGGCAGGTTTAATAATGGGTCTAATTACCGTGGATAAATCGACCTTGCTGCGGTCGACATCGCGGCGTGGACGCGCGCGAACTCCTTGCCTGGAACATGAGACGGCTGCGGGTCGAGCGCGGCCTGTCGCAGGAGAAGCTGGCGCTCGATAGCGCCATCGACCGGACCTATGTCAGCCGGCTGGAGCGGCAGATCGAGAATCCCTCGATCGGCATCGTCGAGAAGCTGGCGCTGACGCTGGGCGTCCCCATCGCGCAGATGTTTGCCGAACCCGGCCGGGGCGACACCGCCCCGCAACCGCTGAAGGCTGGTCGCAAGCCGAGAAGCTGATCGGCAGCACGCCGTTAGCCCAGGAGAGACGGCAGGAAAAGGGAACTCCCGATCCAACCGGAACGGGAACCCCACATGAATCCATCTGAACCATTGAAGACGGCCGCACTCCTCGCCCGCAATCTGCAGCGGCTGCGCGAGGAACGCGGCCTGACGATCGATGATCTCGCCCGCCTGACCGGCATTGCAGCACGTCGCATCGAAGCGATCGAGGCGGCGGCGGCCGATGCTCATCTCGACGAGGTCGGCCTCATCGCGCTCGGGCTCGGCGTGCGCATCGCAGCGCTGTTCGCGACGGAATAAGCCGGCCTGGCCGGGGCGTCCGACAGACGCCCGGCTCCCCGCAGGCCGTGGCAGGCAGCGTCTTCGCGGGCGCTGCCTGTTCGCGTTCCAGGGCTGCCAGGGAGTAGGCCAAGGATCAGGAGAGAGGAGAGAGACGACGGAACGACACCGTCACCCCTCAAGAATCCAAGGAAACACCATGAAGACCACCGCCCATCGCGACGAGCTGCTCAGCACCATCGTCCTCGACCCGACCCTGCATCCTGTCATCGACGACCTCGCCGGTCTGGAGCGCCTCGTCCCCGTGGCGCCGGGCGAGACCGAAAGCCTCGCCATCTTCCGCAACCAGCTGCCCGGCCTGCTCGCGCTCCGGGGCCGGGGCCAGGCGCATACCGAACAGGTCCGGCGCCTGATCCTGCTTCTTGCCCGTGAGAAGGGGCAGGTCGAGCGCTGGATCGATGTCGCCAATGCGCTGACGTTGCTGACCAATGCCTCGAACCTCGCCCTGCTCCTGCTGCCGACCCGGTCGGAGGACGACGTCTGGGCGCGCGAGCAGTTCGGCCGCAACCTGCTGCGCCATGCCCGCCGGAACGGCGATGGCGAGGACATCGCGCTGGCGCGGCGTGCGGTCGGCGATCTCCCACAGCGTCCCGCGCATCTGGCGCTGCCGACCAGCGCCGCCGCGGTCGCCGAGATGATCGAGACCATGGCCCGACGGGTCGGTGCTCTCCAGCCGAAGCCGCAGGATGAGCCCGAACCCGGCGCGCCCCGCGCCTGGGCGCTCGAGCAGGCCGACAGCCTGAAGGCCTACTTCGCCGCTGCGCCCGGTCTCGCCGATCTTCTCGACGGCGCGTGCAAACTCTTCGCGCTGATCGACGATCTGCGCCGCGGCTACCGGCCGACCGGGATGGACGACGCCGCGATCGAGGGCGGGCTGATCCTGGCCTACGCCCGGCTGCTGCGCATCGCGCTCTGGCCCGCGCGGAGCGCGCCGGATGTCGCCACCAAAATCGCCGCCCGCGATCTCGTGCGTGCCCGGGATGCCGACCCCGACCGGCTCGGCGCGCTCTGGGAGATCGCCTTCGGCCAGGGCGAGACGGTCGCCGGCCAGAGCAACCGGTTCCTCAACATCGACGAGATCGGCTGACGGCCGCAAGACGGCGACACGCTGGAACATCTGGATGGCGAGCGGGAGGAGGTGAAGGGGCGGATAGGCCGACCCCAAGGAACAGGTTCAAGATCATGACCGACACCGCCGCATCGTCCCTGCGCGACCTGGTCTTCACGACCGAGGCCAGGCCCGTCATCGATGAGCTCGCCGCGCTCGACGCGCTCCTGCCGGACATCTCGGACGAAGTTGAGCGCCATGCTGCTCTTCTCGAGCGGCTCCCGCCGCTCCTCGACCTGCGCGGGAGGGCGCTGGTGCATGCACGGGAGTATCAGCGTTTCCTCACCCTCGCCGAGGCCGACCCCGCAGCCTTGGAATACATGGTCGACATCGGCAATGCGATTGCACTTCTCTCGCATGCTGGCGAGATCGCGATGCTGCTCGTCCCGCCTTGCTCGCCCGAGGACCACTTCGCCAAGGCCATGCTCGCGAAGGAGCGGGGCGAGCAGTATCGCAACGGCGATGGTGTCCATGATCCCAAGCTGATGGAGCGCGCGCTGCGGCGGCCCTTCGCCGACAGCCATCCACGTCTCGTGATCGGATCGCGCATTCCGCCCGGCATGGAGGAGGCCTCCCGGCGCTTCAGCGGCGCTGTGCTGCCGCAGCCGATGGCCGGCGACGGTACCGCGCCCGGCATCTATCACCTCGAGCACGGGCTGGCGCTGGAGACCTGGTTCGACGATCCGCCCGATCTCGCCCTCCTGCTCGACGAGGCGAGGACGCTGCTTGCGGCGATCGAGGTATGGTCGCAGGCCGAACCTCCATCTCTCTTCATGTACGGCGGCCGGCGCGGCGCCCTCATCCTCGCCTATGCACGCCTCTGCCGCATCGGGCTCTGGCCGGCGCGCAGCTCCGCCGACCTCGTCGCGAAGATGGAGGTGGAGCGGCTCATCTCCGAACGTCCGGCCGATCCCGATCCGATTCGTGCCGCGGTCGAGATCGCACTCGGTGTCGGGCGTCGCATCGCCCGGCAGGGCGGGCGATTCGTGACCGTCCTCGGCGGCGTCGAGCTGTGAGGCCGGTGATGAACACGATTCCCGCCTACGATGCCGAGGCCGTCGGGACCCTGCGCGATCTCGACCGGCAGAGGTTGCTCGGCCATCTGCGCGACCAGCGTCCCGATAGCGAGGCCCTCGAAGAACCGGTCGAGCCGGCTCGCGCTGAACCGCCCGCGACCGCCCCTGCGCCGGGGCCTTCGGTCGCGGTCTTCGACCGAGCCTCCGTTCTCAAGCAGCTCAGGCTCGTCGTGCCCGGTGATGATATCGGTGAGGGTGGGCCTTCCAGTTCCGCCTCCAGTGACGAGCAGGGACGGGTAGAGCGTCTTCGGGCACTCGTGCGCGAGGAGCCGCTGCGCCGCCTCGTCGTCGCGGACGGCGGCACCATCGAACGCTTGGGCGGCCTGCGAGAGGAGTGCCCGGGCTTCGTCGAGATCATTGCCCTGGTCGAGCGGGCGACTGCGCTCTCCATGGCCGCCGGCACCGGAATCGCCCTCCCGCCGATCTTGCTTGTCGGCCCCCCCGGCCTGGGCAAGACCCACTTCTCCCGCCGGCTCGCCGCTGCGCTCGGCGTCGAGCAGCATCCCTTCAGCTGCGCGACTAACTCCGATGCGCAGGCCCTCCTCATCGGCCATCCGCCGAGCTGGCGCGGGGCTCGCATGGGCGTATTGACCGAGGCGGTCCTCGGTGGCGAGATCGGCAATCCCCTGCTCGTCCTCGACGAGATCGACAAGTTTGTCACCCATTCGACCGAGAAGCCCTACAACAGCCTTCTCGCCCTGCTCGAACCCGAGAACGCCTGCGCGCTCGTCGACGAATATCTCAGGGTACCGTTCGATCTCTCGCGCTGCCTCATCCTGGCGACGGCAAACGATCTCGATGCGCTGCCAGGCTTCATTCAGGACCGGTTCCTGATCGTGACTGTCACGCCGCCGGACGCCGCCATGCTACGCGCGATCGCGCGTCGGATCGCCGCCGACATCATCGCAGCTCATGGCGACGCCTTCGCCCCGCCGGACGATGGGGTCGTGGCGCGACTCGCCAGAACCAACCCGCGCGGCATCCGCCGGCTCGTCGCCCTCGCGCTCGGCTTCGCCGCGCAGGCCGGTCGACGCCATCTCATCGTCGCCGATGTCGCTGCCGCAGAGGCTGTTGCCGACACCAGGGGCGCGAGGGAGCCGATCGGATTTATCAGGCCCAGGACGAGAGGAAAGGAGAGCTCGAAGTGAGGCGAGAACGGAAAAGCCCCCGTGAAGCCCTGCACGACAGAGAGAAAGAATCCATGACGACCAACTCCACGCCTGCCGCTCGCCCGAAGCGCCCGATCGGCAGCCCGCTGCTGCAGCCCGGCTCGGCCGGTGCCGTCACGGAATGGTTCCCGACCCGGTGGCCGAGGATCGCCGGCAAGACCCTGCTGCCGCTGGCTGAGGACGCCTTCATCGAGAAGCGTTTCCTCACGGCCTATCAGCCGGGCAAGCTCGTCTTCATCTACGTCGCCGGCTGTGGCGAGGATCATCGCATGCCGACGATCGCCACTGGCCTTCTCGGTCTCGCCCGCCGCCTCAGGATGCCGATCCACAAGGTCTCGGTGACGGCGCAGGTCAATCTGCGCGACCGGTTCCGCGAGCTCAACGCCGACCACTACGGCGCGCTCACCACCAGCCGCGACGGCCTGCCCTGCTGCGACCTCGGCTACGACAACTGGATGGCGCAGCACATCCTGCCGAAGGGCAAACCGCTCGCCGGCTCGCCGGTCGTTCTCGCCGAGCGCTGCCTCGCGGTCCGCCTCCCGATCGATCTCTCGATCCGCGAGTTCGACAAGTGCATGCACCACCGCATGCGCAACGCCGCACTCAATCATTGGCTTGGGAGCGAAGCCGGCCGCACCCATTGCGACCTCGTCGGCATCGCCCCACAAGAAGCCATGCGCGCCACTGCCTATGGCTTCGGCAAGATCATGCGCGCCAGTGAGGCGCAGGAGTTCTACGTCTTTCGCCCGAAAGGCTTCGACGCCGATCGCCTCATTCGCATCGCCGAGCGCATCATCCACGACCATGTCGTCGCGACGAAACGGCAGATGGCCGCGGGGTGGAAGTCCAGGGCGCAGGGCTTCGGCGTGGCATTCACGCCGGTGTCCTAGAACGGTGCGTGATCTGGGACGATCTCGACCACGGCGCGATTGTTCCCAGATTCCGGACTGGCGGAGCCCTGTTGGATGGAGGAATTCGGAGGGCGGAGCCAATCCGGCCCTCCGAGAAGGAATGCCCTCATGTCCTCGCCCTCCCCTGCCGATATCAAGCCCGCGACGACCCTCGAACTCTGCGCGGAATTCGGGCCTTATGCGCGCAAGTTTCCGCTGCTATACGACTTTACGGTGGCGAAGCATTTCGTTGGCCCCGCCAGCATCCTCAAAGTCAGCGTCGGGCGTGAGAAGCTCAACGCCGCGCTGCTCAACAGCTGCTCTGAACACGTCGTGATCATCGACGCCCGCCATCTCGATCCGATGGCTGTCGTCGGCCCCGCCGAAGTCGCAAGCGCCATCTCCGGCAAATGCCGCGCCCTCCTCGTCTTCGGATCGGTCTACGACGTCGGCAAACTCGCCAAGGAGCGGACCATGCCGGTCTACGCGCTCGACAACTCGCCTCGCGTCCTGCGGGCGGAAGGCGGTCGGATCGAGGCTGCTCTCCTCGATTGCGAGGCAGGCCTGATCACCAGCGACTATTACATCACCGGCGACGCTGATGCGATCGTCGCCGTGCGCCGGGAGCAGATGCAGGCGCATTTTGCAGTGCCGTAGGCGGAATCATCAGGTTTCTGCAGGTGATTGACGCCAACCGAGCGTACTGGGACAATTCTGGATAGTTGATTCGGCTCGTTCAGTTGTGTTGAGGCGACAAGATGCGTATCCGCCCAATCGAGAAGGGCATGCCTGAAGCCGAATTCAGGCCTCTGTACCCGGGCTTCGACGAATGTCGCCGCGTCGACCGTGGGAAAGGTCAGATCATCAACGTTAGCTGGGTAGCTCGCAGCCTTCAAAGCGCGCTGAACAAAGGCCACAACGGCGATGAAATCCGCTGCGTTGTGGTCTCCGCGCGCGAGCTTCTTAAAAGCATGGGCCCTGGCGAGGTCGATGGCTATCGAACCTATGCAGCCCAACTCTCCACATATGACTGCAAGGAGCCGCTCATCGTTTTGCGCAAGGACCGGGTCAGTCCAAAAGGGTTTGACCCTGATACCTGCGAGATTCTCAGTGGCAAGGCACGCGCAGTACGCGCCGGGAAAAAGAACATTTCACTTCCCGTCATCATCATCTCGCGGGCGCGTGCCCGACTTTGGGGAATGCCGCATTGGGCTCGAGGACTCGGCACAGGCAGCCCCTTGCCCATCCTGAGCAGGGGCAAGGAAGGGGTCCGCAAGCAGAGTAAGCATCAGTGTCGCTCAGGCTCCAAGACCCTGCCAGCGCGCGCAGTTATCGGAACCGATGGAAAGCCGCGGCAGTCTAGCCAGCCAGTTGTCAGCAAGAGGACAGAGGATGGGCGAGCCAGTGTCTCGGGCCGGGTGGCGCACCCGACTGCATGCGGGCTCGTGCTCTCGAGCGACTGCGGGGTGCGAGAGAAGGCACGTTGGATGCTTGCACTACGGAAGAAGGAGCCCCGAGGGCTCATCTGCGGTTTTCCGGAAAGGAATGCCCCAGGGCCGACGACGCCACGATACCACGAAATCTGCCTTCTGATCCTGTTCTCAAAGCTCCTGGCGTCACTCCGGGAAGACGTGCTTGCCAATGACGCCAAATGGTATGACGACTTCCGACTTCTACGCGATTGGAAGGAAACCGAACGGCATCGCAGCCTGCTGCGGGCACTGCTACGACGTCCACTCGACGAAGCATCTCTCGAGTGTCCAGACGAGAAAGGGATCGTCGATGATGAACTCCGCGACCTTGCAAGCCGGGCAAGGGCTGCCCTTGCAAACGCAGGGTCAGCCTGGAGCGCTCCCTTATCGGAACGGCTTCTGCTCTACGGAGCGACACACAAGCCGATTGCCGTGAAGGGACGTGAGAAACAGACGGTCCTGCGTCAACATCATCTCGATTTGCTGGATTGGACGCTGCGCGCCCTGTTTCGCGCCAAGCACTGGCGCATTGGGTGCAATTCGATCGAGCGGTTGGATACGCATGGCCACTTCCACAAGGCGGACGAGCATGATTCGACGATGGACATCTCTCCCATCGCGCGCATCAGCCACGAGACGGTGGGCTCCGCGCGATTCCAGGCGCTGACCGATCTCGATCTTGAACCGCTGCTGATCCTGGCGATGCACGCGAGGTTCAATCCCTTCCTGGTCTGGCATGACCTGCGCTGGGCGGTGCCGCTCGGGCACTGGGCGATGGCGATCGCCGACCTCGATGCGGGGCGAGAGACGCACGTTACGGTCTGGATGGCTGAACTTTACGAGGAGCAGCGGCGCCGGAACTTCAAGCACAAGAACCACTTTACCGGCCCGGCGACCATGATAGTCCATTGGCTGCATTGGGTCTGCAGGGATGTTAAGAACTTCTCGAACGGCATTGCCGACATCTGCGAGCTTGTCATCGACGGCTTCCCAGAGCGGAGCGGGCGACTCTTGGAGATCGAGCGTAGTCCGCAGGGCATCAAGACGGTTCGCTCTCAGCGCCTGATTTATCAGGAAGACTGGGCGCTTCAAGCGACGCTGTTCGCCTGACGGTGGCCGGCATATGTTCCCAGATTCAGCACTACCGCCGCCGGCCAATATGGTAAACTTGGAAGGCCTCCCCCTTGGAGGTCGCCATGGCCATCGGGCCGAAACGAGATCCGGTCAGCCCCGCTTCCCACCCCTCAGCCGGCGGCAGTGGCCCATCGGTCAAGGCCAACGCCGATGCTGATCGACGTCATGCACTATCGCGAGAGACCGACGACGCCATCTTTAAATTGGCTCGCCTGGTGGGCCGTCAGATCGCGCGCGAGCAGCATGAGGGTGAGGCCAGGGGATCGTCGACACCCAGACGGAGGAAGGCACCTTGAAGGAGGCGGTGGCGATAGCGCTCTTGCCCAATTCCATGGGCGGCTTCATCCTGAGGTCCATCCCCCCGCCCGAAGGAGTGCTGACGATGCGCGTCGCGATCTACGTCCGGTACTCTTCCGATAACCAGCGCGCTGCGTCGATCGAAGACCAGTTCCGGATTTGCCGAGATCGGGCTGGGCGCGAGGGATGGGAAGTAGTCGGCACCTACAAGGATGCTGGGATCTCCGGCGCGAGCATGATCCTGCGGCCGGGCATCCAGACGCTGCTGCAGGACGCGAAGGCCGGTCGCTTCGACGTCGTGCTGGCGGAGGCGTTGGATCGGATATCGCGTGATCAGGCCGACGTGGCGACGCTGTTCAAATACCTGAAATTCGCAGGCGTGCCGATCGTCACGCTGGCCGAGGGAGAGATCAGCGAGCTTCATGTCGGGCTCAAGGGCACGATGAATGCCCTTACCCTGAAGGACATCGCCGAAAAGACGCATCGCGGCATGAGCGGGCGCGTGGAGGCCGGCAAGTCCGGCGGCGGCCTGTGCTACGGCTACAAGGTCGTGAAGCAGTTCGATGCGCATGGCGAGCCGGTCCGAGGGGACAGAACGATCGACGCCCGCGAAGCCGAGATCGTCCGCCGCATCTTCGCGATGTTTGCCGCCGGCGTTGCTCCGCGCAGCATCGCCCGCATCTTGAATGGCGAGGGCATTCTCGGTCCTGGTGGCAAGCCCTGGGGCGACACCACCATCCGCGGCCATGTGAAGCGCGGCACCGGAATCGTCAATAACGAGCTCTATATCGGGCGCCTCGTCTGGAATCGGCTGCGCTACATCAAAGATCCCTCAACCGGCAAACGCGTCTCCCGGCTCAACCCGGAGACAGACTGGATCGTCAAGGACGTGCCGGACCTGCGCATTGTCGACGACGAACTCTGGCAGGCCGCCCGCGCCCGTCAGGACGAGATCGCGGATAAATTCGCAAAGGTCACGGAGGGCGTCCGCGAACATCACCGGCAGAACCGCCTCAACGGCGCGCGCCGCCCGCGCACCCTTCTGTCCGGTCTGATCTTCTGCGGCTGCTGCGGCGGCCCCTACTCCGTTCGCGGCGCGCAGCGCTACGCCTGCTCGAACCATGTCAGCAAGGCAACCTGTGGTAACAGCCGTACCATTCGCCAGGATGAGTTGGAGAACCGCGTGCTCACCGGCCTGAAGGACCGGATGATGGCGCCGGAGATCGTCGCGGAGGCCATGCGCGCCCATGCCGAAGAGACGAACCGGTTGAACCGCGAGCGCCGCTCGAACGGCGATGCCTGGCGTGCCGAGCTCGCCAGGGTCGATAAGCACATCACCGGGATCGTCGAGGCCATCGCGGACGGCATGTACCACCCGTCGATGAAGCAGAAGATGACCGGGCTGGAGGCTCGCAAGGCAGAGCTGACTGCCCTTCTCGCCGATGCCCCGCTAGACACGCCCGACCTCTTGCCGAGCGCGGCCACGATCTACGCGAGCAAGATCGCGAATCTGACCGAAGCCTTGAACCAGCCCAAGGAGCGGCTGGAAGCGGCGGAAGCGCTGCGCCTTCTGATCGAGAAGATCGTGCTGACGCCCGGACCCCAGCGTGGCGAGATCCATGCGACGCTGCACGGCGAGTTGGCGACGATCCTGGAATGGACGCAACGCCAAGCGACTGGAAAGATAGCTAAAAACAAAACTCCCGCAGCCAAGGCTACGGGAGTGTCTGAATCGGTGGTTGCGGGGGCCAGATTTGAACTGACGACCTTCAGGTTATGAGCCTGACGAGC
>NZ_JANLGI010000035.1 GCF_024655635.1 Allobosea sp. 47.2.35
CGGCTCATGGTCAAATCCGCAGCCTGATCCTGTCTACCCGCAAGGGCGCACTCCACTCGCGGTGGAGGGCGCCGATCAGTTGTCGCAAAGGGGCGATGGATGCAATGCGATAAGGGGCGGCCCATGGTCTACCCCATTCAGTGACCCGGTTTCACTCTAATGCATGGTCGGATTGGCGGCCATGTCTGGCGATGGGTTTGGCGGCGGCGCAATAGCGGCCGGTGTCGGAGGCTTGTATCCGAGCGATGAGTGGGGCCTCGGCCAAGCTGTAGAATATCTTGTCGTTGGGGAGCTCGCCCCGAAGATTGGAGTTGAAGTTCTCGCAATGGCCGTTGTCTAAAGGCGAGTCTGGCTCAATGAAGGGGGTTTTCGCGCCGACCGCTGCGATCTGCTCCCGCACCGCTTTGGCGACGAGCTCGAGACCGTTGCAGGATCCGTCAGCGAGCCAGAGTCGACCGCGCTTGGGTTGCCGGGACGGAACCTTCAGCCCCTCGCGTCGCCAGATTCGCTTGTCGTCGACGACCCAGCCCACCGTCGAACGCAACAACGCGGCGATCTTGCGATATCCGTTGCGGCCGTATTGGCGGACCTGCTCGACGATATCGGCGATGAGCTGTTCCTCATCGTCGCGTCCGTGCGGGATTCGACGTTGTGCCTAGCGATGCTGCCCCAGCACACCGCAGACCCGGCGCTCCAATACTTACCAGTTTCCCGAAGCCGCCTCCTTCAGGATCAGCTTGCCGAGCGTCTGGTCCACGACGGCACGCCGGAATCGGACGTTTCCGGCTCAAGCTCCTTTATCCGCTTGACCTGATCCGTTTTCAGGTCGCCGAACTCGCGGCGCCAGCGGTAGAAGCTGACCTCCGTGACGCCGATTGAATGGATTGCGTCGGCAAGGGATTGCCCCTGCGAGACCAAACATATCGACCTGGCGCAGCCTCGCGGACCTATTCGGGCTTGTGGCGCCTGTTCGGCATACGGTCCTCCTGTCTGCCAAAGAAATACTTCAGGTTGGACCAATTCAACGGCGGTGGATCAAAAAAGGCTGGCCAAAAACGGACTTCCGGAGCTTCTGGTTTCGATCACTTCAGTTTGGAGATGAGCTGCGCAGCCGCATAAGCGCCGCGTCGACCATCGCGCTCCATGCCTATCCAGCCCCTTGGCATCGCTAAGAGTGCGCGTATCGCCTCGATGCTGAGGGCATTCTTATACTCCGCTCTCGTCGTCTAGGGCGTCGGCTGGAGCAACGAGTGCGAACACCAGGCCTTCCGGCCTGTATTCAACGCTGCCCCTGCCACGGAAATAGCTCGCCAATACGCGCTCGATCATGCGTGAACCGAAGCCTTTACGGGTCGGTTCCTGGACCTTCGGGCCTCCGGCTTCCGTCCAAGTGAAGCGAAATTCGTCGTCGACCGACCATTCAACGTGGACGCGTCCGTCTGCGCGGAGCGCGCCGTACTTGACTGAATTCGTCGCCATCTCATGCAGGGCCAGGGCCAAGGCGACGGCGCATTTCGAGGAGATGTCGCGTTGCGGTCCGACGATATCAAACCTGTCCAGACCGTGCGGCGCGACAGCACGTTCGACGACGCCGCGAATCGGACCGCGCGCCCAGGCTGATGGCATCAGCAGATCCTGGGCGTCGGCGAGGACGCGGATCCGGTCGTTGAAGGCCTCGCGGGCAGCTAAAGGGATGTCATCACCGCGCAGTGTCTGGCCCGCGATCGCCTGGATCATGGCGATCGTGTTCTTCATCCGGTGTTTGAGTTCCTGCGCGAGCAGCAGCGAGCGATCTTCGGCGGCCTTCAACTCGGTAATGTCGCGAGACACGGAGAGTATCCGCTCAGGCTTGCCATCCGGCCCGATGATCGGAGAGACCTTCACATCCCAATAGCGGGGATTGCCGGCCGCGGTGTTCGCTGCATCCTGGAAGCGATAGCTGCGACCGGCCTGAGCCTCTGCGATCGCGTGCCTGGCTTCGGTCTTCCCCGCATCGGCCCAGAAGTCCGGCCACGGGCAACCCGCGAGCGCGTTGAAGTCGCTGACCTCCATCACGCGCTGGCCGCCCTCGCTCATGAAGGTCAGCTTGCCGTCGAGATCGAGGACCTTGATGCAATCGTCGGACGCAGCAAGGAGGCTGCGCATGAAACGGGCTTCGCGTTCGGAGGAATTCATTCTGCTCTGTAATCTGAGTTAGCGTTGCATCCGTAAGGATGTCCGGCCTGTTTGACCAATCCGAGATTGAACTCGGCGAGGCCGAGGGCGTTGCCATCTCGCTACAGCAATATGCCGTCGCGTCACGCAGCAAATGACATGACCACCGCAATTGCCTTGGGCTATGAGGCACGTCAGGAGATCAACGACACATGACCGCCGAGACCGAGCACGACCGGATCGAGAGTGAGATCGAGAAGGTCGGCAAGTCGTCGGACCCCTTCGCATCTGCCGTTCGCGCGACGCGGATGCCAATGCTGATCACCGACCCTAACCAGCCCGACAATCCGATCGTATTCGCCAACGATTCGTTCACGCGTCTGACCGGCTACACGCGCGAGGAAGTTTTAGGCCGGAACTGTCGGTTCCTCCAGGGACCAGAGACTGATCCAAAGGACGTCGCCAAGCTGCGGGACGCCATCGCACGACGTTCGCAGATTGAGATGGACATTATCAATCACCGGAAGGATGGCTCGCGCTTCTACAATCGCGTGCTGATCTCGCCGGTCTTCGACGATGACGGTCACCTGACCTATTTCTTCGCGTCGCAGTTCGACGTCACGCTGGAGCGCGACCGCTTGGTGCGACTTCAGCGCGAGCATGACAAACTGGAGAAGGAGGTCGAACGCCGCACCCGGGAGCTCAGGCTTTCCGAGGAACGCCTGAAGTTCACGATCCAGGCCGCCCGCCTCGGGTCATGGACGCTCGACCTCACCGATATGCGGCTGACTTGCTCGGACATCTGCAAGCGCAATTTCGGGCGCGAGCCTAACGAGCCTTTCACCTATCAGGACCTCATTGCGACAATCCTGCCGGACGAGCGGCCGCGCATGCAGCAATCGGTCAAGGATGCGATCGAGAACCATCACGACTACGAGCACGAGTACAGGATCGAGACGCCCTCCGGCGAGACCCGCTGGATTATGGCACGCGCACGGCCCTACTACTCCGCGGAAGGCAAGCCGCTCAGCATGGCCGGGGTCACCCTTGACGTGACCGAAAGTCGCCGCAACGAGGAGCAACGGCTGCTGCTCACCGCCGAGTTGAAACATCGCGTCAAGAATTCGATGGCGACCATACAGTCCATCGCGACGCAGACCCTGCGTAACGCGGGCTCGCTCAAGGAGGCGACGGAGGTCCTCACAGCCCGCATGCAGTCGCTGGCATCGGCTCACGATCTGCTCACCCGTGAGGAATGGCAGAGCGCAACCATCGCAGAGGTCGTCGCGAGTGCCACGGAATCCTTCGACGTCCCTGGCGCCAAGCCCTTTCGCGTCGCCGGTCCAGCTATCAGCCTCCCGCCGCGCGCCGCCATGGCGATGGTGCTGGCCTTGCACGAACTGTCGACCAACGCGGCGAAGTACGGCGCATTGTCGGTGCCAGATGGACATGTCGTCATCGATTGGCACGTCGCTGATCACGCCGGCGCGAAGGTGATCGAGTTCCGCTGGCAAGAGGTCGGCGGGCCTGTGGTCGCCGGCAAGCCCAGCCGCCGCGGCTTCGGCACCCGGCTCATCGAGAAGGTGCTGACTGCTGAACTTAAGGGCAAGGGCGCGCTACGCTACCTGCCTTCAGGCGTCGTATTCACTCTCGAAGCGCCGCTCCCTGATCAGGACAAGATCAGCGGCACGCCGGACGACGAGGAGCTCTTCCGGCGCAATATCAGCACATCCTTCGACTAACCGATCCGCGACAGCGCCTGTTGCATCTGGCGCTCGGAATAGGGCTTGGTCAGGAAAGTTACATCGTCCGGCAATTCGCCTGCCTGCAGCTTGTGGTGACCCGACACAACAATGATCAGGATCGGCGGCCATCGATCGCGCACGGCATTGGCCAGCTTGACCCCATCCATACTGCCGGGCATCTGGACGTCGGTGATGACGACACGGATATCGTCACGGCCCTCCAGGATGGCGACCGCCTCGTCCGCGTTGGCCGCCTCCAGAACCTCGAACCCCGCGCTTTCGACGATATCCACCGCGTGGATCATCAGCAGAGGTTCGTCTTCTACGATCAACGCGATTGGTTTGCTCACTCACGTGGTCCGTTCGAAATCTGCTGCTCTGGGGCTGCCTCCGGCTCTTGGCCGTCGTAACAGCTGAATTCGAGTTTCGCCCGATAGATCGCGGCGCCTTTGTCGTCGTCTATCTCGACAGCCAAATGAGCCTTGCGCTTTCCAGGGATATGATCACGGGCCATCTCCGTCATTGCGATCTGTGCATCACGGCGGGCGGCCGATGTGTCGGAGAATTCCATCGGCTCTCCCCCGTCGGGCCCTTCGCCGACATCCATGCGTACATTATAGGTAGGCATCGCGTTACTCTCCGATCCCCTGAAGCCGAACGGGAGGAGAGGTTGACTGTTCCCAGACCATGACTTTCTTTTTTGAAAAGTAAGACCTGCTGGCTGCCGCGCAGCGGATTTCTCTCCTAATCTCGAACCGGCGAAACTCCAGCGCGGCTTCTGAAGCAGGAACTCATGAGCCTGATCATGCGCTTGCCGCCGCTGCCTCGGCTACGGCCCTGTATCACCTTCGCATCGTCGAGCACGAAGCACGGCAATGGGTACGTTACGCAGGCGCTCATACGACGAGATAATGCTGGCGCTATGACCCACGAGGCAACGGAACCTGTTCGAAACCTAGTCGTTATTCCCCTCGACGCCGTCATCGAGCGGCTAGCTTAGTCTACAGGGAATATTCCGATGGGCAGCACCATGGACAAGATCAAGGGCTTGGCCAATGAGGCCGCCGGCAATGTCAAGCAGGCTGCCGGCAAGGCGCTGGACAAGCCGGGCCTTGAGGCCGAGGGCATCGCTCAGGAGCGCAAGGGCGAGGCACAGCAGGCTCTCGGCAAAGGCAAGGAAGCGGTGAAGAAGGTCGTCGACAAGGCTTGACCACGAGCGTTTGGACGGAAGGCGAGGTACCGAGAGGCACCTCGCCTTTTTTGTGTTGCCACTGCGCACGACTGGCGGCCGATGGCCGCTACGCTTGATCGGCGTCCGTCTTGTTGACCAGCGGCGCAGGAGCTGAGGACGAAGCTGATCCCAGCAGCGACAGCAACGTGTGCTCGGCATAGGGCTTGACGAGAATTGACGCCTGATCATGCTTGCCGACCGTCGAAGCGTCACCCGTCGCGAAGACAACGACGACCTGCGGCCGCAGCTCTCGCGCTCTCGCCGCGAGTTCCGTTCCCGACGCTCCCGGGAGGTTGATGTCGGTCACGAGGATGTCGACGGGAGCGGTCTGCAGCGCCGCCATCGCTTCTTCCGCGCTCCCAGCATCGACGACGATGAACCCACCGTCCTCCAGGATTTCAGCGGTGTTCATCCGGATGAGCGCGTCGTCCTCCACCAGCAGCACGGTACGTCGTGCATCGGAAACGGTCGGCGCCGACACCGCAGCGCTCTCCTGAGGGCGTTGGTTCTCGGCAGCGGCGTTACGTTGCTGCTGGTTTGCGAGCACATGCCTGAACTTCCGCGCCAGCGCTTCGCGCGTGTACGGCTTCGAAAGCAGCTCGACGCCCGTATCGAGCTTTCCCCCATGGACGATCGAGTTCTCGGTGTAGCCGGAGGTGAACAGCACAGCGATGTTCGGTAGGCGCTCGCGCGCCTTTCGCGCCAGCTCCGGGCTCTTCAACGTGCCGGGCATCACCACATCCGTGAAGAGCATGTCGATGGGAATGCCGCTCTCGATCACATTCAGCGCGCTCGCGGCATCGACGGCCTTGAGGACGCGGTAGCCCAGATCGGCGAGCAGCTCGACGACAGTCGCGCGAACCTCCTCGTCGTCCTCGACCACCAGCACCGTCTCGGTTCCGCCCGCCACGGGGCCGGTATCGACCGCGACCTCGACATCCTCGCTCTTCAACGCGCGGGGGAGATACAGCTTGATCGTCGTGCCATGCCCAACCTCGGAATAGATCTTCACATGGCCGCCCGACTGTTTGACGAAGCCATAGACCATGGAGAGACCGAGGCCCGAACCTTTGCCCTCGCCCTTCGTCGAGAAGAACGGCTCGAACACCTTGTCGATGATTTCGGGCGCCATACCGCTGCCGGTATCGGTGACGGCCAGCATAACGTACTGCCCCGCCGTCACCTCCTCATGGGCGCGGACATAGGCATCGTCCAGCATGGTGTTGGCGAGTTCGATGGTGAGCTTGCCCTGGCCCTCCATCGCGTCACGGGCATTGATTGCGAGATTGAGCAAGGCGTTCTCGATCTGGGCGGGGTCGATGAAGGTGTTCCACAAGCCGCCGCCGACCACGGTCTCGATCTCGATCGCCTCGCCGAGCGCGCGGCGCAGCATATCGTCCATGCTGCGCACGAAGCGGCTGACATTGACGACCTTGGGTTCGAGCGCCTGGCGGCGGCCGAAGGCGAGAAGCTGCGAGGCGAGCTTGGACCCGCGGGAGACGCCAGCCATCGCGTTGGTGACGCGTCGCTCGGCGCGCTCGTTGCCGGCGATGTCCTTGGCGAGAAGCTGCAGGTTGCCAGCCACGACCTGAAGCAGATTGTTGAAGTCGTGCGCGACGCCACCCGTCAGTTTGCCGACCGTCTCCATCTTCTGAGCTTGCGCGAGCTTGGCCTCAGCCTGCCGCCGCTCGTCGATCTCTGCGATGACGCGCGCCTCCAGAGTATCGTTGAGCTGTCGCAGCTGCGCCTCGGCCCGCTCGCGATGCCGGACCTGCCGCGCGAGGTCCTCGGCCTGTGCCCGAAGGGCAGCTTCAGCTGCTCGTTGATGGGTGATGTCGGTGTGGACGCCGACCCATTCGACGATCTCGCCGGCCGTGTCCAGCACCGGCAAGGCCCGGATAGCGAAGGTGCGCCAGCTGCCGTTGCTATGGCGCACGCGATGCTCGTGTATGAACATGCTCTTCGCGGCGACCGCTGCGTTCCAGGCCTCGACGGAAGACGATTGATCATTGGGATGGACAGCGTTGGCCCAACCGAAGCCCTGGTACTCCTCATAGGCCTGACCGGTGAGCGCGGCCCAGCCCGGCTGCTCGCCCTCCATCCGGCCATCGGGACTGTTGGTCCACAATAC
Organism: Allobosea sp. 47.2.35; assembly: GCF_024655635.1. Lineage (GTDB taxonomy): Bacteria > Pseudomonadota > Alphaproteobacteria > Rhizobiales > Beijerinckiaceae > Allobosea. The sequence goes on from NZ_JANLGI010000035.1 coordinate 7,262, forward strand.
CCCATGCACGGCATCCATCGCCGTCCGAAACCGGCGGTTGCTCCGGGCCAGCGCAGCTTCGCGCAGGGCGCGCTCCTGCACATCGATCCCTAGGACGTATACGCCAGGGATCGAACCGTCCGGCTCGACGCGCGGCACATATCGAACCTCGAGCCTCCGGGTTACGCCATCGCGGTGCGGCATCGTCGTTTCGGCGGTGAAGCGCTCACCCGCAAGCCCACGGTCGAGATCGGCTCGGCGATCCTGATAAGGGGCATCGCCGATGATGTCCCTGACGTGTCGCCCGATCATGCCCGCCGGCGACATCCCGAACCAGGTTTCATAGGCGATGTTCGCGAAGCGATAGACATGCTCCCGGTCGACATAGGAGACCAGCATCGGCAGGGCGTCCGTGACTCTGAGCAGTTCTGTTTCGCTGACGGCGACGCGCCGTTCCGCCTCGACCCGTGCGCTGTTGTCGACGATCGTGCACATGACGCCGCCGACGCGGCCATCGGCTTCGTAGACCGGGGTATAGAAGAGGTCGAGATAGAGCGTCTTGGCGCCGTCCGGCCTGTCGAATTCGATGGGCTGGTCGCGATAGGAGATGGTTTCGCCGCGCAGGCCGGCTTCCAGTATCGGACGGTTCCAGTCCCATACCTCGGGAAACGCCGTCGCAACCGGGCTGCCGAGAGCCGAGGGATGACGTTCCCCGGCTATCGTGCGGTAGGCATCGTTGTAGAGCATGATGTGGTCGGGTCCCCACATCAGCACCTTGGCCACCGGCGAGTTCACGATATTGGCGATCGTCGCGCGCATTTCGACCGGCCAGCTATCGACGGCGCCTAGGCTGGTCGCGGCCCAGTCCCGATTTCGGATCAACGCACCACATTCTCCCCCGGCCACCGGCCACGCCGAGCGTTCCTTCGCCGTCCAAGAGCGAGGCTTATCCCGGAGGGCTTTCAAGGCTGCGCGGACGACCGCGCTTGCGTCGGCATAGCCGCCAGAGACCACTTGCTCGGATATGAAGTCTTCGAGCTCTGGCGTAAGGGAAACGTCGCGCATTTGACCGGTCATCATGGGGCTGGCATCGGCTGCCGATTGGCTCATGTCAACAGTTTCTCATTCGGCATCAGCGTGACGGGAACGATCGTCTGGGTCGCGCGATCCGATCAGTCCACAGCCACCTCTTCAGTCATCACATCGAAGCGGTTCAGCACATGCGGTCCGAAGGTATGGACCATCGGGATGTCGGCTGCGTCGCGCCCTCGCGCCACGAGGATGCGACCGATGCGCGGCACGTTGTGGCGCGCATCGAAAGTCCACCACGTCCCGCCGAGATAAGCCTCGAACCAGGCGTTGTAATCCATGGGCGCCGGATCGGGGGGAACCCCGATATCGCCGAGGAAGCCGTTGCAGTAGCGCGCCGGAATGTTCATCGCCCGGCACAATGCGATGGCCAGATGCGTGAAGTCGCGGCAGACGCCGACGCGCTCATTCATGGCCTGAGCGGCTGTTCTCGTGCTGCGCGCGCACTGATAGTCGAAGCGGATCTGCGCGTTTACGTAATTGCAGATCTGCTGAACCCTGTTCCAGCCCGGCGCGAAACTCCCGAACAGATTCCAGGCCGTGGCCGACAGCTCGTCGACCTCGCAATATCGGCTCGGCAGCATGTATTCGATGACGTCAGAAGGCATATCGGCAGGCCATATCTCCGCCGCCGCCTGATCGAACTGATCGGGCATGCCGGAATCGCGGACGACCATGTCGTTGGAGAGGATCGCGCCGCCTGCGGGAATGACGAGCCTGCGACAGAGATTGCCGAAGCCGTCCGTGTACTCCTGCGCGGGCACATCGCTTCCGTCGACGACGGAGGCAGCCCGCACGTTGGGTCCAGTCACGAAATCCGGCTGTCGGCTCGGATGCGGGTCGAGCAGCAAGATGCCCGGAGTAGCCTGGATCGTACCGATCTCGATCCGGTAGCCGACGCGAATGTCCATGGATGTCCTCTCACCTGAACGGGTGAGACCGCAACACACGGCCGCCGAGCCGAGTTCCGGGCGACTATGCGGAGATTTTAGACACCTTCGCGCGCTTGGCTTTGGCCGGCGGCAACACGAGAGCCATGGCCTGGTCTTGTGCCTCCTTTGCAAGCCGAAGGCCCCGCAGACGGGCTGTGTTCTCGGCGCGCTGTTGGATGATGCTGTCCATCTCCGATGTCATCCGACCTCTCGCCAGCGACTTGGTCTGAAGTTTGAGGAATTGATTGTCCGCCGTCATGCGCTGCTTGGATTGTTGAAGCATGCCGCTTCTCCTTGCGTTCTCGTCGAGCACTGGATGTTCAGCGCAAGTAGGCTGAAAGCAAAAAAGGCCAAGCATGAGCCCGGCCTTTCCGATGGCTATGGTCAAGGCGCCAGTACATCCGTGGTCGCCGTTGACACATCGCCTGATTACGCGGCCTGGAGCTGCTCTGCCGCCATCTTCCCGGACTTGTTGTCGCGAGCGACCTCAAACCCGATCTTCTGGCCTTCGCGGAGATCCCGCATGCCAGCCCGCTCGACGGCGGAGACATGAACGAACACGTCCTGACCGCCATCGTCGGGCTGGATGAAGCCGAAGCCCTTGGTGGAGTTGAACCATTTTACGGTGCCGGTGGTCATGAATAACCCTCCTTCTGGCAATCTCTGTCGCTCCCCGACAGGATATCGGGAGAGTTCCGAACGATTTTGAAAGGGGGATCATCGAACCCACGCTCGGAGCGCGGTAAAACAAAAACCAACCAAGCAATCTCGATGCGATTATAAATAAATAATAACTTTCAAGAACGCAAGAAAATCCTTTTCAAGCAATCGCAAGACAGGAAATATTTGCAGTTTTGCTTTCTCATTGGCCACTCCCTGCGGGGGCCGGCTCGGACCGAAGGCTCATTGCAGAGGACGAATGCGCCGCCACGATCTTTCGACGACGACCCCGGCCGCAAACCCGGCCGCGACTCCTGTAGGCCAATGAGCCAAGGCAGGGACACGCGACAGCGCCAACGCGCCATAGGCACTCCACAGCCATGGCGGCGACCCGGTCCCGGAACCGGCCAGAAACGATGCCAAGGCGCCGGCATGCATCGCGTGCCCGGAGGGAAACGCATCGCTCGCCCTACCGATCAATTGATGCCTTACAGGGGGCCGAATGACGCGATCGGGACGCTGCTGATCGACAAACCTTTTGATTGCGTGGTGGAGAACCGTCGTCGTGGCGAAAACGGCGAGATAGCGCAGAGAGGTTTGTCGCTTCCGCGGAGGCGAGACCAGCCACCAGATCGCTCCCGCGCTCAATAACGTTCGCGCATCACAGGCCCATCCAAGGGCCGTGGCAGCTCGACCGCTCCCGCTCGGAGCGTTCTGTGCGAGCGCCCGCACGAATCTCTTCTCGCATTTGCTGACCTCCAGGCGGATGCGAGGCAAGCGAAACAACGGCACTTTCTCGCTCCGAAACATTCATATCCTTTCAATGGCGCCTTCGCTTGAAAAGACGCCCGGCCCGCCAGCGCGGTGCCGGGCCGTAGGTCAGGCATGGCCGCGCGAGCCTTCCTTGCGGCTACTGGCGAACGCAGCAACGTCGGGCGCAAGGAGATCATGCTTTTCCGCCCAGGACGCGAACAAGCCGCGCGCCGTATCTGGTTCTATCTCGCCGCGGATCGCCGCCAGACAGGCTTTCAACGCGAAGCCGTGGACCGGATCGCGCCTGCCAACCGGCCAGTCGGCCAGGAACATATAGGCCTCCATGGCAGACGCGATCGCCGCCGGATGCCCGAGCCCGGTCAGGATCACGACCGGCCTCTCGAAGTCGTCTGATGTCATCATGCAGTCCTCCCTTGGCGGGGAGCGATTGCCAACGTTGCCATAGCCATATCCTCCTGGAAGCAACATGGATCCGGTTTGGTTGATCACCGCGTCGAGCGCGCTGTCGCTGTCGGCGGCTGCTATGATTTTGGGATGTGTTCTCTTCGGATCAAGGCCTCCGAAGCATCGACGTCACTGAAGCCGGAACTCGCCGCTGACCGCGCTAAGGTCGGCCGGACCGATCAGGTCCTTGTGAGCGACGGTGATGCGGAACAGCTTGCCGTCGAGCTTGGCCTGCCAGAAGGCGAGAAATTTGTTGAGCTCGGGAAAGCGCGGAGCGAGATCGTAATCCTGCCAGATATATTCCTGAAGGATCGAAGGGTGATCGGGCAGGCGATAGAGGATGCCGGCGGTGGTCAATCCATAGCCGGCGATCTGGCGGGCGAAGTCTGTCGAAGCCATTCCTTTCAGCTCCCTGGTTTCACTGCGGCGATGGCAGCGGATTCCCAACGCTTTGGCAAGCTGAAAGGTTGCGTTTGTGCTGCCTTTTCAGCCTGTTAGCACTCTATCAAAAAAAGTGCTGCCGGCCTCTTGAAGGCAAAAATTTGGCAACCCAAATCATCGCGCGGGCACGGCGCCTCAGGGGCGCGCGGAACCTCGCCGCGAGACCCGCAAAGGGCCGGCCCGCTTTGACATGTGACCGACATGGAAATTGGAGGAACTCATGAAGTTTCGGCCACTGCATGACCGCGTCGTCGTGAAGCGCATCGACGCCGAGGAGAAGACCAAGGGCGGGATCATCATTCCCGACACCGCCAAGGAAAAGCCGCAGGAGGGCGAGGTCATCGCCGTCGGCGCCGGCGCGCGCGACGAGACCGGCAAGCTCGTGCCGCCCGATGTCAAGGTCGGCGACCGCGTTCTCTTCGGCAAATGGAGCGGCACCGAGGTCAAGATCGATGGCCAGGACCTTCTGATCATGAAGGAGTCCGACATCATGGGCGTCGTCGAGACGACTGCCGCCCTCAAGAAGGCCGCCTGACGGGGCCTCATCCACATCATCAACCTGAAACCTCAAGTCTGAAGGAGTGAGGAATCATGGCTGCGAAGGACGTGAAATTTTCGCAGGACGCGCGCGAGCGGATGCTGCGCGGCGTCGACACGCTGGCGAATGCGGTGAAGGTCACGCTGGGCCCGAAGGGCCGCAACGTCGTGATCGAGAAGTCGTTCGGTGCGCCCCGCATCACCAAGGACGGCGTCACCGTCGCCAAGGAGATCGAACTTTCCGACAAGTTCGAGAACATGGGCGCCCAGATGGTCCGCGAGGTGGCCTCGAAGCAGAACGACGCCGCCGGTGACGGCACCACGACCGCGACCGTACTCGCCCAGGCGATCGTTCGGGAAGGCGCCAAGGCGGTGGCCGCCGGTATGAACCCGATGGACCTGAAGCGTGGCATCGACCTCGCCGTCGAAGCGGTGACGAAGTCGCTCGGCGAGCATTCCAAGACCATCACCGGCTCGGAGGAGGTCGCGCAGGTCGGCACCATCTCGGCCAATGGCGACCGCACCATCGGCGAGATGATCGCCGAGGCGATGAAGAAGGTCGGCAACGAGGGTGTCATCACCGTCGAGGAAGCCAAGACGGCCGAGACCGAGCTCGACGTCGTCGAGGGCATGCAGTTCGATCGCGGCTATCTCTCGCCCTATTTCGTGACCAACACCGAGAAGATGGTCGCGGAGCTGGAAGATCCCTACATCCTGATCCACGAGAAGAAACTCTCGGGTCTCCAGACGATGCTGCCGCTGCTGGAAGCGGTCGTCCAGACTGGAAAACCGCTGCTGATCGTGGCGGAGGATGTCGAGGGCGAGGCTCTCGCCACGCTCGTCGTCAACAAGCTCCGGGGCGGCCTGAAGATCGCGGCCGTCAAGGCTCCTGGCTTCGGCGACCGCCGCAAGGCCATGCTGGAGGACATCGCGATCCTGACCGGCGGCACCGCGATCAGCGAGGATCTCGGCATCAAGCTGGAGACCGTGACGCTCGACATGCTCGGCCGCGCCAAGAAGGTCCGGATCGAGAAGGAAAACACGACCATTGTCGATGGCGCCGGCAAGAAGGTCGAGATCGACGCCCGCGTCGCCCAGATCAAGGCGCAGATCGAGGAGACCTCGTCGGACTACGATCGCGAGAAGCTCCAGGAGCGCCTGGCTAAGCTCGCTGGCGGCGTCGCGGTCATCCGCGTCGGCGGCGCGACCGAAGTCGAGGTCAAGGAGAAGAAGGACCGCGTCGACGACGCCCTGAACGCCACCCGCGCAGCGGTCGAGGAAGGCATCCTGCCGGGCGGCGGCGTCGCCCTACTGCGCGCAGTCAAGGCGCTCGAAGGTATCGTGCCCGGCAATGACGATCAGCGCACCGGTGTCGAGATCGTCCGCAAGGCGATCACCGCTCCGGCCCGCCAGATCGTCGAGAATGCCGGCGGGGATGGTGCGGTCGTGGTCGGCAAGCTGCTCGAAGCGCAGGGCTACGCCTGGGGCTACAACGCCCAGACGGGCGAGTATGGCGATCTGGTCAAGGCCGGCATCATCGACCCGACCAAGGTCGTCCGCACGGCGATCCAGGACGCGGCTTCGGTCGCGGGCCTGCTGATCACCACCGAGGCGATGATCGCCGAGGCGCCGAAGAAGGACGCCGCACCTGCCATGCCCGCCGGCGGCATGGATTATTGAGCATCGAGGGCGCCGCGGCTTCCGCGGCGCCCTCTCCCAACATCGATCTCCTGGGGACGCCGAGGGGAAGGCTGTGCCATTTTCATCATTGACCGATCCCATCGATCTGGCCCGTGCAGAGGGCGCTCTTGAAAAGGCCTGGGCGGAACTCAACCCGTCGCTTTCGGCGGGCTCTGACGAGCTGGAGCGAAACAACCTCGCCTATATCGTGGCTTCGCTGGTTCCGCTGGCGCTCGACGAGGATGATCTCGCACAGCGTGCGGTCGACCGGTTTCGCGAGAAGGCCTAGGCAAGAAGCCGCATAAAATCCCCTCATTCGCCGCAATCATATCAGGCAGCCGACATGACTGATGGTCCGCAGGAACCTAAGGAAATCTCACCGTCCGACCGCTTCAAGGCCCTCATCACCAACGCCGAGAGCGCAACGTATGGTCTCAAGGATAATCTCCTGGCCGTCATGACGCGGGATGGATCGGCAACGTGGCAGACTGTCGCCGCTCACATCGAGGCTCAATTGCCCGGCGCCGGCGAGTTCGCGACCGCGCGGTTGAACGCCATACTTGCTCTGGTCAGGACGTTATCCAACCGACAAGCGTCGGTAAGCGAGTGAACGCCGCTCTCTACAGCCCCCGGCCGCCAGCAAACAGGCTGGCTCGCCGCGGTTCCGCGCGATATCGCTCTCTGCCAGGTTCTGCCCGCTGCCCCATCCTTTTGAGAAATCCGAATGACCACGACCGCGAAAGCCGAGCATCGCAGCTTCGAAGCCGACGTCTCCCGTCTGCTCCATATGATGGTGCATTCGGTCTATTCTGATCGGGACGTCTTCCTGCGCGAGCTGATCTCGAACGCAGCTGATGCCTGCGAGAAGCTGCGCTACGAAGCGATCGGCAATCCCGAGCTTCTAGGGGATGACCCGAAGCTCGCGATCACCGTCTCGGCCGATCCGGAGGCTGGCAGGCTGACCATTGCCGACAACGGCATCGGTATGAGCCATGACGAGATGATCGAAGCTCTCGGCACGATCGCCCGCTCCGGCACGCGCAGCTTCATGGAGCGGGTAGCAACCGCTGATGGCAAGGACGGCGCGCAGCTCATCGGCCAGTTCGGCGTCGGCTTTTATTCCGCCTTCATGGTGGCCGAGAAGGTCGAGGTTGTCAGCCGCCGTGCCGGCAGCGCCGAAGCCTGGACCTGGTCTTCCGACGGCAAGGGCGAATTCACCGTGGCGCCTGCGGCGCTCGACGCGGCTCCGTCCCGCGGGACGCGCGTGACGCTTCAGCTGATGGAGGAGGCCAAGTCCTATGCCGAACGCTGGACGCTGGAGCGCATCGTCAAGGAACAGTCCGGCCATTTGCCGGTCCCGATCTCGCTGATCACGGAGCCGGGCGCCGATGCGGTCGCCCTCTCCGACGGAGCCGCGCTCTGGACCAGGCCGAAAAGCGAGATCACGAAGGACGAATACGCCGATTTCTACCGCAGCGTTGCGGGACAATATGACGAGCCGGCGGCCACGATCCATTTTCGCGCCGAAGGCCTGTACGAATATACTGCGCTCGCCTTCGTCCCGGGCGCGCGCCCGTTCGATCTCTTCGACGCCGACCGCAAGGGGCGGATCAAGCTCTATGTGAAGCGCGTCTTCATCACGGACGAGGCCGAGCTCCTTCCGCGCTACCTGCGCTTCGTGCGCGGCATCGTCGACACAGCCGACCTGCCGCTCAACGTCTCTCGCGAGATGATCCAGGACAGCCCGCTGCTCGGCGCGATCAAGAAGGGCGTCACCAGCCGTGTCCTCGCCGATCTCGCGAAACTGGCCGAACAGGAACCGGATACATTCCGTCTGATCTGGGACAATTTCGGCGTCGTCATCAAGGAAGGACTGTACGAGGATTTCGCGCGCCGGGAGCAACTGCTCGGCCTCGCTCGCTTCCGAACCACGGCCTCCAGCGATGGGTGGTGCAGCCTCAAGGACTATATCGGCGCGCTCAAGGACAACCAGACCGCGATCTACTACATCGCCGGCGACGATGCCTCCCGGATCGCCAACTCCCCGCAGCTCGAAGGTTTTCGGGCGCGCGGCATCGAGGTGCTGCTGCTGTCGGATCCGATCGACAGCTTCTGGGTATCGGCAGCCCCGGATTTCGAAGGCAAGCCGTTCAAGTCGGTGACGCAAGGGGCGGCCGATCTCGGTCTCATCCCGCTGCTTGATGGCGCGGCGCCTCCGTCGGTGGAAGCGAGCGAGAAGGTCGGCGCTCTACTTGTATCGATGAAGGAGATTCTGGCCGAAGAGGTTGCGGATGTCCGATCCTCCGACCGACTGACGGAGAGCGCGGTCTGCCTTGTTGCATCGGACAAGGGGCCGGATCGGCAGTTCGAACGTCTGCTCAGCGCGGCGGGGCGTGTCGAAAGTGCTGCCAAGCCGATCCTCGAGGTCAACCCTCGGCATGCGATGGTTTCGGCCCTCGCGTCCGCCGAAGATAATGCGTTGCGTAGCGACGTCGCCCATCTGCTCCTGGATACCGCCCGCGTCTTGGACGGCGAACGACCGATAGACGCAAGTGCATTCACCGAAAGGCTGAACCGGCTGGTGATGCGAAGCTTCAGCGATGGCTGAGCAGGGAGCGAGGGAAAGCGTGACCGTGCGGGCTGGCGTCGCTTGCGCGCGTCCGCATTTCGCTCAGCTTCGAAAGTCCGCTTCTTGGCACAGTGTGAATGTCAGGAATTGGCGCTAGCCAGCCGCAGGCGGTAATTCGGCCACGCGAGCGCGGCCCGGTTCAGTCGGAAGGAATTGGCGTTCGACGTCATCGGCACCGTTGCGCTCGATCCAGGCAGACGGCACGGTGCCGCGAATGATGGCATCCGCCATGTCGCCAAGGACGGGCAGATTCGGATGCCGAGTGCTTTGAGGGAGCGCGAAGGAGTGCGATTTTCTCACGTCGAGGCCTTTCGCGCGGTCATGATCACCGGCTCCACCACCGCGGCCGCTCGTATCCTTCATACCTCGCAGCCGAATGTCAGCCGCTCGATCGCGCAGCTGGAAAAGGCCATCGGACTGCAATTGTTCGAGCGGATGCCCGGAAAAGTGGTGCCAACCACGGACGGCCTGACATTTTTCAACGAGGTTCAGCGCAGTTTCCACGGTCTTAGGCGATTGGAGGAGGCGGCGAACCGTATCCGCCGGTTCAGTGGGGGACTGTTGCGAATCGGGTCGATCCAGACCTTGGCTCACGGCCTGATCCCCCGCGCGATCAAGCGCTTCGCGGAAATCTATCCGGAAACCGGTATTTCGATTCATGCGGGACATTCCGCGGCGGTGTCGCAATGGGTGGATGAAATGTCCTGCGATGTCGGAATCGTATCGCATCTCTACGAGAATTACGGGTTTTCCAGCGAGGAGCTCTATAGCGTCGACGGGGTCTGCCTGATGCCGGCGGAGCATCGCCTGGCCGGTAAGGCGGCAGTGCGCCCGGCCGATCTCGCCGACGAGCCCTATATCTCCTTCGCGCAGAACGACCACGGCCGTTCGGACGTCGACGAGGTGTTCTCGAAGGCCGGCATCGATCGGCGCATCACCCTGGAAACGCCGTTCAGCACCATCACCTGCGCGCTGGTCGCGCAAGGGCTCGGCGTGGCGATCGTCAATCCGCTCGCGGCGCAGGACTACCGGCATCTCGGCGTCGTCATGCGTCCCTTCCGCCCCTCGATCAAGCATGAAGCCCGGCTAATCTATCCGAAGGGGCGTCCGGAAAACCGTTTGGTCGCGAGCTTCATCGAGATCCTCAAGGCCGTGACGATGGAGGAGAAGGCAGCCCTCTCGGCGGTGCGGGAACGCGGCTAAAAATAGCAGGGCTCGCCGGGACGAGCGTCGATTGGCTCCTGGGGCTCGGCCCGGAAACCCTCGATGGCCAAAGGCGAAGCGCGGCAAAGCCTATATCATAACTGCATAGACCCCCGGTGTATTTCTATTTGCTCTAATGACAGGCGGTTCATAGCCTGCCTGCTTATGAGATCGTGGCGCCGGAGGAGCGCGCGCCGCATCTCAGATCAGATAAAAAATTCGGAGGGGTCATGAATCGATTTCGTAATCTGTTGCTGGCGGGAACCCTGGTTTTTGCTTCCCCCGCATTGGCTCAGCAAACCATGTATGTCGCCGGGCCCGGCGGCAGCACGCAGAAGCTCTTCCAAAGCCAGATCATTCCCGAGTTCGAATCCAAGCATAACGTCAAGATTACTTACGTTCCCGGGATTTCGAGCGAGATCGTCGCGAAGCTGCAGGCTCAGGCCGGCAAGCAGGAGATTAATGTCGCCATCTTCGATGACGGGCCGCTCTATCAGGCGATCCAGTTCGGCTATTGCGACAAGCTGAGCGACGCTCCGATCTACAAGGATATCTATCCGTTCGCCCAGTTCGGCGGAAATGGCATCGGCGTCGGGCTGGTGGCGACCGGCATCGCCTACAATGCGGCGAACTACAAGAAGAAGGGTTGGCCGGCGCCCTCCTCCTGGAAGGACCTGACCGACAGGAAGCTGGAGGGGCGCCTGACCGCTTCCTCGCTGTCCGGCACCTACGGAGTCCATACGCTCGTGATGTTCGCTCGCATCAACGGCGGCGACGAGAGCAATATCGAGCCCGGCTTTGACTCCATCCGGAAATCGCTGGCGCCGAACGTCCTGAGCTGGTCTTCCTCGCCCGCGAAGCTCGCCGAGATGTTCCAGAACAACGATGTCGACGTAGCCGTTTGGGGCAGCAGCCGCGCGATCGCACTGAAGAACACCGGCTTCCCGATGGAATTCGTGTATCCGAAGGAGGGAACGCCCGCGCTCGTGCTCGGCGCCTGCCCGGTGGTCCAGAACAGTCTTCCCGAAGCATCGCAGGCTTTCCTGCAATATCTCGTCACGCCCGCGATCCAGGCGAAGCTGGCCACGGAAGGCTTCGGCCCCACCAATCGCCAGACCAGGCTGGATGACAAGCTGGCCGCGCAGGTCCCTTACGGCGATGAGCGCGTCGGCAGGATGATCTCGGTCAAGTGGAGCGAGATCAACAAGAACCGCGCCGAGTGGACCAATCGCTGGAACCGCACGATCGAGAGATAAGGGCGCAAGCGCCCGATCTCCGCAGCCGTCGAAGCGAAGGCCCATCGAAATGAGTAGTTTGTCTCTGCGCGCTCTGGCGAAGAGCTATGGCCCGGTCCAGGCCGTTCGCGGCGTGGACCTGGATGTGAACGAAGGCGAATTCCTCTCGCTGCTCGGCCCATCGGGCTGCGGCAAGACGACGACCCTGCAGATGGTGGCGGGCTTCGTTCCGCCGACGACGGGGAGCATCGTCGTCGACGGGCAGGACCTGACCAGCATCGCGCCGGAGAAGCGCGACATGGGCGTCGTCTTCCAGAGCTATGCGCTCTTTCCGCATATGAACGTGGCCCAGAATATCGGCTTCGGCCTCGAGATGCGCCGGGTCGAACGCGGTGAGCTGAAGCGACGGGTCGAAGAGGCCTTGGCGATGGTCCGCCTTGCTGGTCTTGAGGGGCGTTATCCCAGCGAGCTGTCCGGTGGCCAGCGCCAGCGTGTCGCCATCGCTCGCGCCTTGGCCATCCGTCCGCGGGTTCTCCTGCTGGACGAGCCGATGTCGAATCTCGACGCCAAGCTTCGCGGCGAAATGCATGTCGAGCTCCGGTCCCTGCAGCGACGGCTCGGCATCACCGCGGTCCTCGTCACGCACGATCAGGTCGAGGCGATGACGATGAGCGACCGGATCGCCGTCATGACGAATGGCGGGATCGCGCAGCTCGGCACGCCGCAAGAGGTCTACGACAGGCCGGCATCGCAATTCGCTTCGAGCTTCCTGGGGCACACGAACGTGCTGAACGGACGGATTGAAAGCCGGATTGCCGACGAGGCGACCATCCGGGTCGGACCGACCTCGTTCCGGACCAGGGTCGCGAAAGATCAGGTGACCCCCGAGATCGCCGTGTTCGTCCGCCCGGAGCGCCTCCGCCTCGGCTCGCCGGACCAAGCCACCCTCCAGGGGCGTGTCAGCACCCGCCTGTTCCTCGGCGGGTCGTGGATCTACGAAATCGAGACCGAACTCGGCATGCTTCGTATCACTCAGCAGAATACCGGGACGGTGCAGCCCAAGGAGGGGGAAACGATCGGAGTGAGCTGGAACGCCGAGGATCTGCGCGTCATCGCGACGGAGCGCTCCGATGGCTAGCTCGACCCACCAGACCAGCCGCGGCCTGCCCTGGCTGCTCTCGCTGCCGGCCCTCGCGCTCTTTCTCGCCTTGCTGGCCATTCCGCTGGTTCTGACTGCAATCCTGTCGTTCAACGCCTTCGACGGCATGCGCGGCATCCAGCAGACCTATGGTCTCGGCAACTATCTCGAAATCCTGCTCGACGGCTACTACCGGGAAATCTTCCTGCGGACGGGCGGGATGGCGCTCGCCGTCACGCTGATCTGCATCGTCCTCGGCGTGCCCGAGACCCTGATCCTCGCCAAGATGAAGCCGGTCTGGCGCGGCGCCTTCTTCGTCGTCATCCTCGGGCCGCTGCTGATCTCCGTCGTCGTGCGCACGCTGGGCTGGTCGGTGCTGCTCGGCAGCCAGGGCGTGGTGAACACGGTGCTTCGCGGGCTCGGTCTGGTGGATGAGCCGATCCGCCTTCTGTTTTCGATGACGGGCGTTATCATCGTCCTGACCCATGTTTTCCTGCCCTTCATGGTCATCGCCGTGTGGAGCGCCATGCAGCGTCTCGACGGGCAGATCGAGCATGCGGCCCGCTCGCTCGGGGCAGGGCCCTTCACCACTTTCCGCCGCATCATGCTGCCGCAGCTGATGCCCGGTATCCTGTCCGGCTCCATCATCGTCTTCGCCTTGGCCGCATCGGCCTATGCCACCCCGGCGATCATCGGCGGGCGCAGGGTCAAGGTCGTCGCCACCACGCTCTACGACGAGTTCTTCAACTCGCTGAACTGGCCGCTGGGAGCCGCGATCGCGGTGCTCCTGCTGCTTGCCAACATCCTGATCATCGTTGGCTGCAACCGGCTCGTCGAGCGGCGTTTCAAGCAGGTGTTCGCATGAGCGGCCGGGATATCGCGAAGAACGGACCGCTGGCGCTGGTCTTCCATGCGCTGCTCACCGTGTTCATCCTGGCGCCGCTGGTCGTGGTGATGCTGGTCTCGCTCTCCGACAAGGAATACCTGTCGATGCCCTTCGACGGCATCTCGCTGCGCTGGTACCAGGAAATCCTGGCGGCGCCGGAACTGATCAGCGCGTTCTGGCTGTCGATCTGGCTCGGCCTGGCCTCGGCGACACTGGCGACGATCGTCGCCGTTCCCGCGGCGCTCGCCATCGCCCGTCATCGGTTTTTCGGACGCGACGGGTTGATGGCGTTCCTGATGTCGCCGCTGATGATCCCCCATGTCGTGCTCGGCGTCGCCTTCCTGCGCTTCTTCTCGATCATGGAGTGGACCGGCTCCTTCGTGGCCCTGGTGCTCGTCCATGCGATCACCGTCGTGCCGTACTCGCTGCGCCTGACGCTCGCCGCCGTGATCGGGCTCGAACGTGACGCGGAGACCGCCGCCCGCTCGCTCGGAGCCTCACGGGCGGTCGCCTTCCGCCGCATCCTCCTGCCGCTCATCCTGCCGGGCGTCGCGGCGGGATGGGTGCTCGCCTTCATCCAGAGCTTCGACGAGGTCACGATGACGATCTTCGTCGCGACACCCGGAACCACGACGCTGCCGGTCGCGCTCTACAACCGCATATCCCAGCTCACGGACCCGGTGACGACGTCGGTCTCCACCATCCTGATCCTGGGAACGATGGCCTTCATGTTCATTCTCGACCGCATGGTCGGACTGGACAGGGTTCTCATCGGAAAGAAGTAGCCGAAACGACCGCCCCGATCGGCTGCCCGCGCGGCGCCGGCAGGACAGTTGCGCCCGAAATTCGAGACGAAAGCCGGCCTGGACCGGAGTTGCGGACATGAGCAGCCAGACGATGACGGTGGTAGGGGGCGGGCTTGTCGGGGCCGCCATCGCCTACGGAGCGCTGCGGGCCGGAATGCGCGTGCGCGTTCTCGACCAGGGAGATACCGCGTTTCGCGCCTCGCGTGGCAATTTCGGCCTGGTCTGGGTCTCGAGCAAGGGCGGCAAGATGCCCCGCTACGCCAGCTGGAGCCGCGATGCGCTGAAGCTCTGGCCGAACCTGCAGAAGGAACTGGTCGAGCTGACCGATGTCGATGCCGGCCTCGAACAGCCGGGGGGCTTCTGGCTCGGCTTCAACGATGCCGATGTCAGGGCGCGTGCCGATCTTCTGGAACGGATCGATCGGGAGGTCGGCGGCATTCCCTTCAAGATTATGGGGCCGTCCGAGCTCCGGCAATATCTCCCCGGGATCGGGCCGGCCGTGGTCGGCGGGAGCTTCTGCCCGCTCGATGGCCACGCCAATCCCCTGATGCTGCTGCGCGGCCTGCATGCCGCGCTTCGCCATCGCGGGGCGGACGTGATCACCGGCGTGGACGTTGCCGAGATCAGGCACGATCCCGCCAACGGTTCCTTCGAGGCGGTCTCGCAGGATCGCCAGAGCTGGAAGAGCGACCGCATCGTGCTGGCGGCGGGGCTCGGCAATGCCGGATTGGCCTCGCAGGTCGGCCTGCACGCCCCGATCGCATCCACGCGCGGCCAGGTCCTCATCACCGAGCGGCTGAAGCCGTTCCTCGACTATCCCACGAACAAGTGCCGGCAGACGCGGGAGGGCAGCGTCCAGATCGGTTCGACCTCCGAGGATGTCGGCCTCGACGACGGCACGACGACCGACAAGATCGAGGTGCTGGCACGCCGCGCGGTCGAAACCTTTCCGGCTCTGGCGCGCGCGCGCCTTGTCCGGGCCTGGGGCGCCCTGCGGCCGCTGACCCCGGACGGTTACCCGATCTACCAGGAATCGGCGTCCTGCCCGGGCGCCTTCCTCGCCACCAGCCATAGCGGCGTCACGCTCGCCGCGGCCCATTGCTACGTCGTTGGCCCCTGGATGGCCGGCCTCTCGCAGGTGCCGGCCGGGTTCGAGGTGTTCACCGGCGATCGCTTCCTCGATGCCGACGCGAGCTTCTCCCATGACCATTGAGCCGCTCTTCACTGTGCCGGATGCGTCGGCTGGTGCCTCGGTCACGATCGTCTTCGAAGGCACGTCCTTGCGGGTGCCGGCCGGCATCACGGTCGCAGCGGCCCTGCTCGTCGGCGGCGTCAGGGAATTCCGGTCGAGCGTCGTCGGCGGTGTTCCGCGCGCCCCTTACTGCATGATGGGCGTCTGCTTCGAATGTCTCGTCGAGATCGACGGGGTGCCGGCGCGGCAAAGCTGCCTGATCCCCGTCCGCGAAGGGATGGTCGTCGCGCGCCAGCGCGGTGCGGCCCATCTCGATGAATTCAGCCTCGGAGAAGAGCCATGAGCGCTGCGGCGGATCTCGTCGTCGTCGGCTGCGGACCCGCCGGCATGGCTGCGGCCTGCGAGGCGCGCGCGCTCGGTCTCTCCGTGATCGTTCTCGACGAGCAGCCGGCGCCCGGAGGCCAGATCTATCGCAATATCGAAGCCGCGCCCGCCGATCGCATCGCGGTTCTCGGCAAGGATTACGAAGCCGGGCGCAGTCTCGCGGCCGAGTTCCGCAACAGCGGTGCCGGGCATCTGCATGGAGCGACCGTCTGGAACGTCGCGCAGGACGGCGCCGTGGACTATGTCGCGGATGGACGATCGCGACAGGTCGTCGGCAAGGCCGTGCTGCTCGCCAGCGGCGCCATGGAACGGCCGTTTCCGATCCGGGGCTGGACGCTTCCCGGCGTCCTGGGTGCAGGCGCCGCGCAGATCCTGCTGAAAGGTTCCGGCGCCCTGCCCAGCGGGCCGGTCGTCCTGGCCGGTTGCGGGCCGCTGCTCTACCTCCTCGCCTGGCAATATCTCCGTGCCGGCGTGACGATCGCGGCCATCGTCGATACGACGGCAGGAGCGGGCTATCTGGGCGCGATACGGTACGGTGTCGGCGCCGTGCGCGGCTGGCGCGATCTCGCCAAGGGCCTCAAGCTGATCGCGACGCTGCGCCGGCATGGAGTCAGGTTCTATTCTGCCGCGAGTGATCTCGCGATCGAGGGTGAGCGGCAAGCCGAGGGCCTCTCCTTTCTCCATCGTGGCCGGCGGGTGACGCTGCCTGCGTCGCTGGTCCTGCTGCATCAGGGCGTCGTGCCGAATACGCAATTGTCGTGGTCGACGGGCGGGGCCCACCGCTGGGACGGCGAACAGCTGTGCTGGTTGCCCGAGACGGACCGTTGGGGCCGGCTGGGCGCAACGCCGATCTACGTTGCAGGAGACAGCCGGGCGATCGTCGGTGCGCAGGCGTCGGCGACCCAGGGAAGACTGTCGGCGCTCGCCATCGCGGAGCGTGCCGGCAACGCCGTCGATTCCGGCCGGCGCGCGGCGCTGCTCGCTCTATTCGAACGGCAAAGCCATATCCGGCGCTTCCTGAACACCCTCTACCGCCCGGCCGATGCGAACCGCATCCCGCGTGACTCCGCGGTGATCGTCTGCCGCTGCGAAGAGGTCACGGCAGGGCAGATCCGCGGCTATGTCGAGCTCGGCTGCCGCGGCCCGAACCAGACGAAGGCGTTCGGCCGCTGTGGAATGGGCCCCTGCCAGGGGCGCCTGTGCGGGCTGACGGTGACCGAGATCATCGCCGAGGCACGCGGCGTCACGCCGGACGACGTGGGCTACTACCGCATCAGGGCGCCGATCAAGCCGGTCATGCTCGGCGACTTCGGCGATTGAATTCCCGCCCTCCATTTCACCACGAGGAGAAGACCATGAACGACATCGTCCGCATCGAAACCGATCCGCGCCGCAGCCGCGTCGTCGTCTATAACGGCGTCGTCTATGTCGGCGGCATGACCGCCGACGATCGCAGCCAGGACATCAAGGGGCAGACCCGGCAGACGCTCGAAAAGATCGAGCAGTTCCTTGCCAGGGCCGGCACCGACAAGAGTCGCGTCCTGACCGCGCAGATCTGGATCAAGGACCTCGCGCGCGATTTCGAGGGCATGAACGAGATCTGGAATGCCTGGACCGCACCGAACGCCGCGCCGACCCGTGCGACGGCCCAATGCGAGATGGGTGCGCCGGACGTTCTCGTCGAGATCATCGTGACGGCCGCGGCCGGCCGGTAATCTCGGAGCAGGGCACAGGGGGCGGGCCATGAAAATCGCCGAGTTGCGAACCTATGTGCTCGCGGATGCCAACAAGCATTACCTCTACGCGGCCATCCAGACCGACCGGGGAATCGTCGGTTTCGGCGAGGCGACGCTCGACCATCGCTGGCCGTCCGTCGCCGCCGGCATCGAGGAAGGCTTTCGGGCCATCGCGGGGCAGGATCCGACCACGGTCGGGAAGCACTGGAGCCTGCTCAAGGACAAGGTCTACTGGGGCGAGGGCGCCAGCAGCATGGCGGCTCTCGCCGCGATCGACCAGGCACTGTGGGACATCACCGGCAAGGCCTATGGCCTGCCGGTGCACAAACTCCTCGGCGGCGCCGTTCGGGATCGCGTCGGCGTCTACCTGAACCAGTGGTGGGCCGGATACCGATCGACCCAGGACCTGATCCAGAAGGCGCAGGACGCGGTTTCGCGCGGTGCCACCGCCCTGAAATGGTATCCGTTCGGGACCGCCGATCAGCTGCAGTATCGCGTTCGGCAGCACGACGTGCCGAAGGCGGTGGCGCAGGTCCAGGCGGTCCGCGCCGCCGTCGGCCCGTCGATCGGGTTGATGGTCGATCTCTGGCGCCGGCTCGACTGGGCCTCGGCGGCGCAGTTCTGCTCTGGCGTCGCCGATTGCGACCTCGTCTTCGTCGAGGAGCCGACCGAGTTCCAGAGCGCGGACGCGCTGGCACGGCTGTCATCCGCCACACGGACCCGCATCGCCTTCGGAGAAAGGCTGCATTCCCGCCGGCAATTCGCGGAGATCATCGAGCGGCAGGCCGTCGGGCTGGTGCAACCCTCGATCATCCGCGTCGGCGGGCTGACCGAGGCCATCAAGATCGCAAACGCGGCCGAGACCTACAACATCGGCGTCGTGCCGCATAATCCGCACGGACCCGTCGCGATCGCTGCATCGGTGACCTTGGCGGCGCTGGTGGCTAATTTCGTGATCCTGGAATCCTACGAGAACGATAATCCGCCTTCGCGCAGCCAGTTCGTCCGGCAGGGGCCCATGATCGAAGGAGACAGCTACAGCCTGTCCGAGGCTCCGGGGCTCGGCGTCGAGATCGATGAGGAGGCGCTGGCCCAATTGGCGGTCGCAAAAAGGACTGTTCGCGCCTAATGGCGCGCTTCTCGGCCATCCTCCGCAAAATGTCTGCTTCCGGGCGACGAGCGAGAGTCCGCTCCTGGCGCAAGGCGATGGTGACGCCCGCTCTGCCGTGCCGACGCGGCGAGAGCCCGAATGTCTGGGTGCCTATACGCCGCCGCTGCGAGAGCGGTTTATCAGCTAGGGGCGGCGCAAGCTCTCTTCGTGCCAGCCGATCCAGCTAGTTGGAATCTGGGAACATTGAGACGGCGGGCGGCCGTCTCGGTCATGACATGCGGCTCGATAGCAGCCTGCTCACGGGCCGATGGAGTGTAAAATGTCTGATGAGATTTCCGCCAAGTCCATTCACTCCGTGCTCTGGGGCTGTGACGACGGTCGCGATGTCGTCTGCTTTGCAGCGGGAACGGAAGCGGAGGCTCAGCGGTGCCTTGAGCTTCTCCGTGAGCTGCGCGACGTCGGTGGTGACGATCGGTTCAGGTACCGCGTCGAGGAACTCAAGGACGAGGAATACGCCGAGGCGATCGTCGGCCTGGAAGACTGGGAGGCCGATCCTGAGCAGTTGGACGGCCTGATCGAACGGCTTCAGCTCGATATCGTCGAAGCGGCCGAAGATGCTAAGTGCACGATCGAGGACGAGATCGGCGATCTCGAGAATGAAATCGAAGATCTGATGGAGCGCGTGGCGTCGAAGCGGGCGGAGATCGCCGCCATCGACCTCAGGTTGAGCATCATCATCTGCGCCGAGGTCTGATCTATCGAGGCTGTTCGTGCTGCAGCGGCATCTGCCGCGCGGTGACGTTCAACCTCCGGACAAGGATAGCACCGCCGCGGCGATGCGCACACCCGCGATCGCCTGCTGCAATCCATTCCCGCCGACATCGCTGCCGCCGGTTCAAGCGGCCCAGTAGAACCGATCCCACGGATCGCCTGGCCGATGCGACGCGGAGCTACAGGCTGAACGATCGCATGGCCTCTGATGACATCCGACGAGACGGAAAAGGTGACGAAGCCGGTGGATGGTATCCGCCGGTTCCGCTGCATAATGCTCATGACGACCACTCGGAGCATGGCCGCAAGCATAAGCGTGAGCGCTACCGCCATCGCGAGCATGATTGTAGCGATCATCGAGCCTGGCAGTTAGGCTTCATCGGCGACGCGGATTACGCGTTCCTTCTCGTCAGTGTGTATGTCACCTGTTTCAACGAGGGTGGGCGGCCGATAGTCGAACTGTCCTGGAAGAATCAGTCCATGCTTCTTCCGATCGGCGACAGGCGGTTGATCGCGATCATCGACGAGCTATTCTGGGCGCATACCGACAGGCACCTCACCTCGGCTGGCCGTTATGGTGCCCTGCGCCTCCTCACGAACGAAGCCGTCATGGCGCCGGCGCGGGTATTAGCATTGAGAACGGCCCTGACGGTCGATGGTGAGGTCGGCATCGACATCGGCCGTGGGCGTGTCGTCACATTTGGTGGCGGCAGTTTCACCATCGGCCGCGAATTCCCCGTAACATTCCGAGTTGCAGCGTCGCTGCCGACCCCGGCCGGCGTCCCTGACCTGATGCGGCTGCGAGACTACATCAACGTCGAAGATGAGGGATTTCAGCTCATCGTCGCCTGGCTGACCTTTGCGCTTCTACCATTCGGCCCCTATCCCGTCCTGCATCTGATCGGCGAGCATGGGTCCGCGAAGAGCACGGTCTCGAGGTTTCTCCGATACCTTCTGGACGGACGGTTTTCGCCCGGCGGCGGCCTTCCAGACAGCATGCGGGATTTCGATGTGTACGCTCGGCACCGCCACGGACTGTTCTTCGAGAACGTGTCTTTTCTGCCTGACACGGTCTCGGACAAAATCTGCCGCATGGCTACGGG
Source organism: Allobosea sp. 47.2.35 (assembly GCF_024655635.1). GTDB lineage: Bacteria > Pseudomonadota > Alphaproteobacteria > Rhizobiales > Beijerinckiaceae > Allobosea. The sequence continues at coordinate 27,992 of NZ_JANLGI010000035.1, forward strand.
AAGCGAGGATGAGCGGCGGGCCAACTATACCGACGGTGATCTCGTCACCTTCGAAGCACGCCGACCCATCTTGATCAACTCCATCACCAACGTGATCACCCGGTCCGATCTCGCGAGCCGAGCGCTCGTCGTCGAGCTGAAGCCCATTGAGAAAGGGCGCTACCGCAGTGAGAGTGAATTGCATGCCGCGTTCATGCGGGATGCTCCCCAGATCATGTCCGGGGTCATGCAGATCATCGCCGAAGGGTTGATCAACCGCTCCAGAACCACAGCGGCGAAACTGCCGCGGATGGCCGACTTCGCCCACTGGGCGCTTGCCATCGAAGCCACGTTTTGGACGCCCGGCTCGTTCATTGCTGTGTTTCGGCGTGCAAGTTTGACCCCGTGAGGCGGGGGATCGGCGTCCAACTTTGACCCCCTTGAGCCGGTTTCGGTGAGACTGTCCGTCCTGGTTTCGGATGGGCGGGCGGGGGATGAAGGGCGTGGATACGATTGCGCGGATCCGGCGCGAGTTTTCGATCCGCGGGAAGACGATCAAGGAGATCGCCCGCGAGCTGCACGTCTCTCGGAACACGGTGCGCAAGGTGCTGCGCTCTGGCGCGACGTCGTTCGAGTATGAGCGGAAGGTTCAGCCGCAGCCGAAGATAGGGCCCTGGCGCCCTGAGCTGGATCGGCTTCTGATGGCGAACGAGGGCAAGCCGGCCCGCGAGCGCCTGACGCTGATCCGTCTTTTCGAAGAGCTGCGGGATCTCGGCTTCGAGGGCGGCTACGATGCCGTTCGTCGCTATGCGAGAGGCTGGCGCCGCGAGCAATCCGCCGTCACGGCCGACGCCTATGTGCCTTTGAGCTTTGCGCCCGGCGAGGCCTACCAGTTCGACTGGAGCCACGAGATCGTCGTCATCAACGGCGTGACGACCCAGGTAAAGGTCGCGCACGTCCGGCTTTGTCACTCGCGCATGCTGTTCGTGCGGGCCTATCCGCGCGAGAGCCAGGAG
>NZ_JANLGI010000036.1 GCF_024655635.1 Allobosea sp. 47.2.35
TGGAGAACGAGGGCATCGTCGGACCCGCCAACCACGCAGGGAAAAGAGAGATCCTGGGGGAAGGTCCGCGTCAGCGCGACGACGAGGACTGAGTGGCGGCTGCAGCTCAATCCAGCAGGATCGACCTGATCTCCTGCCAGCTTGCCTCATCGGGCGCGCAGAGCAGCCCAGCGGGGCGCTCGGTCGGCGAATAGGGGCGGCCGTCGAGCAGTCGCGCATGGCCGCCAGCCTCGCTGTAAAGCAGCACGCCGGGCGCATGGTCCCAGGGGTTGAGCACGCCGTAGAGCAGGAATTGCAGGCGTCCCGCCGCGGCCAGCCGGTACTCCTGCCCGCAGCAGCGCAGCGAGCCGACTTCGAGGAAGGCGGGGAAGCGGCCGGGAAGCGTGCTGCGCAGCGGCTCCGGGAAATATTGCCAGCTCGCCATGCCGTTCATTTGCCGCGTCGCGACAGCCGGCGCGGCGTGCAGATCGCGGCTCGTCCCGTCCGCAGAACCCATCCAGGCGCCTTCGCCGCGCAGGGCCATGGCGCTGTCATCGGCCGTCGGATCATGGATCACCGCGGCAGCGATCTCGCCCCGGACGACGACCGCGGCCATCACAGCGAAGAGCGAGAGGTCGCTGGCATAGTTCAGCGTGCCGTCGATCGGGTCGATGACGAAGGCGAGTTCGGCTTGCTCCAGTTTCGTGAGGAGGGACGGGTCTTGCGTCACCGCCTCCTCGCCGATCATCGCCGCGCCCGGAAAGGCCCTGGCCAGCTCGGCGCAGATGAAGCGCTCGGCCGCCTCGTCGGCTTCCGTAACGACGTCGACCGGGTTCTGCTTGGCGCGGATATCGCCAGCCGCCAGGCGTCGGAAACGCGGCATCACCTCGCGTCGTGCCGCTTCGCGCAGGATGGCGTCGAGCCGCTCATGATCCTGCCGGGTGAAGATCATCCGAGATCGAACTCGACCAGGATGGGCTGGTGGTCCGAGGCCCGTGTCTCGATGTCGTAGACGATCGAGCGCGCCCGATCGGCGAGGTCCGGCGTCGCCAGCACGAAGTCGAGACAGCCCGGCGGGCCGTAGGTCTGGTCGCAGATGAAGGCGGAGGGTGGATGCGGCTCAGTGCCCTTCAACACCGGCCAGAGATCGACCAGCGGCGGAACATCGCCCTCGAACGGCGCGAGCAATTGCGCCAGCCCGGCATCATCAGGCCGCATGTTGAAATCGCCGGTCAGGATCGCGCTAGCGGCGTTCGGCGTCGGCGCGTAGGTGTGAGGGCCGGCTGCACGCGGCGTCGCCAGCCGCGCGGCAGCCATGCGATGGATCTGCCGGATGCCTTCGACCTGCGCGGCGCGCAGGACCGGCGAGGAGTATTCCAGGTGGGTCGTCATCACCCGGATCGGCCCGAAGGGTGTCTCGACCATGGCTTCGACCAGCACGCGCGGCATGTTACGCGTCGCCGCTGCTTCCCAGGGCAGGACATGGCGCAGCGCCTGCGCGACCGGCAATCGTGACAGGACGAGGTTGCCGAAGCGCTTGCGGCCGCCAGCACCGTCCGGAATATCGACGCCGATCGCCTCGATCGGGGTGAAGCCCGGCAGCAACTCGCTGAACAGGGCGAACTGGTCGGTGCGGTCATTGCCGTCGAGATCGGGGAAATTCGCCGCGACCTCCTGCAGGCAGAGCACGTCGAAATCCGCCATCTGCCGGGCGTGATCGATGATGCGGCGGGGATCGACCTTGTCGTCGACGCCACGGGCCCACTGGATGTTCCAGGTGATCAGCTTCATCGGCGTATCGCTACTTGATGCCCGCGCGCATGAAGCTCTGTACGAACTGGCGCTGGAACAACAGGAAGCCGACGAGCAAGGGCGCGGAGGTCATCAAGGTCGCCGCGCAGATCACCGCCCAGTCGATGCCCTGGTCGGCCGAGGAGAAGACCTGAAGGCCGACCGTCAATGGCCGCGACTCCACGGAATTGGTCACCAGCAGCGGCCAGAGGAAGTTGTTCCAGTGATAGCTGACCGAGACGAGGCCATAGGCGACATAGGTCGGCTTCGCGAGCGGCACATAGACCTTCATCAGCACCTGCAGCGGGCTCGCGCCCTCGACGCGGGCGGCGTCGTCGAGTTCCTTCGGCACGGTCTTGAAGGTCTGTCGTAGCAGGAAGATGCCGAAAGCCGAGGCGATATAGGGCAGGGCGATCGCCGGGATCGTGTCGATCAGGTTGACCTTGGCGAGCGTGCGGTAGTTCTCGACGATCAGCGCGTCCGGCATGATCATCAACTGGGCCAGGATCAGAACGAAGGCGACGTCGCGACCCCAGAAATCCTGCCGGGCCAGCGCATAGGCCGCGAGCGTCCCCAGCACGATCTGGAAGGCGAGGATCAGCGTGACCAGGATGAAAGTGTTCAGGAAATACCGGGCGAAGGGCGCCGCCGCCCAGGCGCGCGTGAAATTGTCGAGCGTCAGTGGCGCAGTCAGCACGAAGCGCGTGGTGTACTCCGCCGGATGGAACGCTGCCCAGACGGCATAGGCCAGCGGCAGCACCCAGATGAGCGCAAGCAGGATCGCGCCGGTCGATTCCAGCGTGAGTGCGAGGCCCTTCGGCGCGTAAGGGTCGGTCCGAGTCGCGGCCGGGGCGGGTTGCGTCGCAGCGCTCATTGATAATGCGTCCTGCGTTCGAGCCAGCCGTATTGAACGAAGGCGACGAGCGCGAGCAGCGCCAGCAACACGCAGGTCAGCGTCGCCGCATAGGCCGTGTCCCAGAAGCCGAATCCGACCTGGTAGATGTAGAACAGCAGGAGCGTCGTCGCGTTGTCCGGGCCGCCGCGCGTCATCACGAAGACATGGTCGACCATGCGGAAGGCGTTGATCACGGCATTGATCAGCACGAACAGCGTCGTCGGCATCAGGAGCGGGAACTGGATGCGCCGGAAGAAGGTCCAGCGCGAGGCGCCTTCGATCGCCGCCGCCTCGCCAAGACTGGGCGGGATCGCCTGCAGCGCAGCGAGATAGAAGATCATGAAGAAGCCAGCTTCCTTCCAGATCGCGACGATGGTGATGGCGTAGAGCGCGGTGTCCTGCGAGCCCAGCCAGTTGGTCGATCGCGCGCCGAACAGGCCGGTGATCTGCTCCAGCAGCCCATATTGCGGCGTGTAGAAGAACAGCCAGATATTGGCGACCGCGATCATCGGCAGGATCGTCGGCGTGAAGAAGGCCATGCGGACGAGCGTGCGGCCTGCGATCTTGTCGTTGACCCAGACCGCCATCAGCAGCGCCAGCGCGATCGAGGTCGGGATCGTGCCGAGCGCGAACCAGAGATTGTTGCTCATCGCCTTCCAGAAGATCGGGTCGGCGAGCATCTGCTGGTAGTTCTCGAGCCCGATGAAGCGCGCCGGGCGGCGCGCCTTCGGGGTCGAGTAGAAGCTTTCGATGAAGCTCGCGACCGCGGGCCAGTGCGTGAACAGGGCCAGGCAAGCCATGGCCGGCAGCAGGAGCAGCCAGCCATGGATCGTCGCGGTCGCGCGGTTCGTCATCTGGGCGGGGTCAGCGATAGGCCTTGAGGATGCGCTCGGCCTCGGCCTGCGCGTCCTCCATCGCCTTTTGCGGCGTCTTCGTGCCGGTCAGCGCCGCCTGCAGCCCGTCGTTCAGCGCCTTGGTGACGCGCTGGTTCTCATGAGTCGAGAGTTCGGCCACCGCGCTCGGCAACTGGTCGCGCGCGACCAGCGCCTGCGGGAAGTCGGCGACGTATTTCTTCATCGCCTCGGTCTCGTAGGAGGCCGGCGTCACCGCGACATAGCCGGTCTCGGCGCTCCACTGCGCCGCGCGCTCGGGCGTGGTGATCCAGCGCACGAACTTGAAGGCGGCTTCCTGCTCGGCCTTGGTCGCCTTCTTCGAGAGGTAGAAGTTGCCGCCGCCGGTCGGGCTGCCCGGCTTCTTGCCGGCCGGCAGCACCGCGACGCCGAAGGGGAACTTGGCGTTGGCGCGGACATTGGTCAGGTTGCCGGTGGTGGTCCACATCATCGCGACCTTCCGCTCGAAGAAGTCGCGCGGCGTGGTGCCCCATTCGACGATGCCGGGCGGATGGACCTTGTGCTTCTGCGCCAGATCGACCCAGTACTGCAGCGCCTCGACCACGCCCGGATTGGCATAATCGGTCTTGTCGCCGGCCGGGTTGGCAAGGATCGCGCCGGCCTGCGTCGAGAGGCCCTGGAACAGCCAGTAGGGGAAGCCGGAGGAGGGGATCTGGATGCCCCATTGCGTGACGTTGCCGGCGGCGTCGCGCTTGGTCAGCTTCTGCGCGAATTCGAGCTGCTCGGCCCAGGTCTTCGGCGGCCGCTCGGGATCGAGGCCGGCTTCCTTGAACAGCTCCTTGTTCCAGTAGAGCACCACGGTCGAGCGCTGGAACGGAATGCCCCAGGTCTTTCCGCCGGTCTGGCTGTTTTCCATGAAGCCGGGGAAGAAGCTCGAAAGCCACTTCTTGTCCTCGTCGGTCTTGATGAAGTCGTCGAAGGGCACGATCGCCTCTTCGTCGATCAGCGTATACATGTCGGTCGAGAGCAGGACCGAGAGCACCGGCGGCGTGCCGCTCTTATGTGCGGTCAGCGCCTTGACGATGGTCTCCTGATAGGTGCCGGCATAGATCGGCTTCAGCTTGATCGAGGGGTTCTCCTTCTCGAAGCCGGCGGCATAGGCGTCGATCAGCTTGGTGATCGGCCCGCCGACGGCGACCGGATAGAAGAACGAGAGCTCGGTGGCGCCCTGCGCGCGGGCGATGCCGGGTAGCGCGGTCGCGCCCGCAAGGGCGGCCGTACCGCCAAGAAATTCACGCCTGTCCATGATGTCCTCTCTCCCGTGTTGGGATGGTCCGCACGCCCGACGCTCCGGCCGGTTCAGTTGCGAACCACCTTCTGTTCCGACGCCTGATCGAACCAGTGCAGCGCCGATTGTGACAACGTGATGTAAATCTGTTCGCCGGCTGCTGCCCGCACTTTTCCGGGCCGCTTGACGATGAAGGAATGGCCGTCGATGCGGGTTTCCAGCAGCGTGTCGGAGCCGAGATATTCGACCGCGACGACATCGGCGGCGACGCCGCTGCCGGTGATCTCCACCATCTCCGGGCGGATACCGACCGCAAGGCTGGCGGGATCGAGACCATCAGGAGCGCTGATCGCACCGCCGCGCGCCTGCACGGTCGCCAGCGGCAGCACGTTCATTGGCGGCGTGCCGACGAAGCGGGCCGCGAAGATCGTCGCGGGGTTCTCGTAGAGCACGTCCGGCGGAGCATCCTGCTCGATCCGGCCGTTGCGCATCAGCACGACCTGGTCGGCCATCGTCATGGCCTCGACCTGGTCATGCGTGACATAGACCATGGTCATGCCGAGTCGCTGCTGCAATTCACGGATCTCGCGGCGCATCTCGACGCGCAATTGGGCGTCGAGATTGGAGAGCGGCTCGTCCATCAGGCAGACCGGCGCCTCGGCGACGATGGCGCGGCCGAGCGCGACGCGCTGCTGCTGGCCGCCGGAGAGCTGCGAGGGCTTGCGCTCCAGCAGGGCGGATAAGCCGAGTATCGAAGCGGCGCGCGCGAGGCGTTCGTCACGCTCGGCCCGCGAGACCTTGCGAACCTTGAGCCCGAACAGGATGTTCTCGGCCACGCTCAGATGCGGAAACAGCGCATAGTTCTGGAAGACCATGGCGATGCCGCGCTGCGAGGGCGAGGCATGGGTGACGTTTCGCCCGCCGATCTCGATCGTGCCGCTGCTGGTATCCTCGAGGCCGGCGATCAGCCGCAGCGTCGTCGATTTGCCGCAGCCGGAGGGGCCGAGCAGCGCGACGAGATTGCCGCCTTCGACGGTGAAGCTGATGGCATCGACGGCGGCCGTGCCACCCCAGGTCTTCGAAACCGTCTTCAGCGCTACAGAAACCATTCGCGATCCGGTGAGCCGAGGCCATGTTGAGCCGGCACAGCAATAGCCTGTCGCCAGCGTGAAGTCAGCGCGACCATGACGCGAAAATTCTTTTGCGCACAAGAGGCGGCCTGCCGGCTGACGGACCCGGCCCCGAGGAAACGCGTTGCCTCGATTGTTGCCGCGTCAGGCTGGCAGCCCGCCATGGCGCCGGACGAAGGCGAGGGCCGTCTCCCAGGCACCGGCATTGGCCTCGGCATTGGCGGTGGGCGTGCCGCCCATCGTCGTGGCAATGCCGCTGACCGGATGGCGATGGGCGATGCGCGTCGCCGGTGTATGGGGAAACAGGATGGAATGGCCGGCTGAGGGCCAGTTCTTCCAGATAACCTCGTGCGGATGTCCGGCCGCGCGCAGGCTCGACTGCACGATCAGCGAATAGAGGTCGGAGGGCCAGGCGCCGTCGTCACCGCCGGACAGCAGTAGCACCGGCCCGGCGATCCGCTCGACCGGGATGCGGGCGCGGGCCATGGCGGCGGGGTCGCCGAGCGCGGTTCGCATCGCATCGGCATTGCGGCGCGTATCGGTCGCCTCGTCATAGGGCTTCCAGCTTGCCGTGGCGTTGTCCTGCCATTGATGGACGAGCGGCTGGCCGTCCAGCGTCCAGCCGGGGCCGTCGCGGCCAAGCCCTGGAGCCGGATCGGCCGCAGCTTGGCCGCTATGGACGAAGGCGCTCGGGACATAGCCCAGCACCGCCGAGACCTTGTCGGGGAAGGTCGCGCCGAGCAGGAGCGCGAGCTCGCCGCCGCGCGATTGCCCGGCGACAGCGACGAAGTCGTTCTTTGGCCGCACGCGGGCGCGCAGCCAGTCCAGTCCTCGGGCGAAATATTCCAATGGCGTGTTAGAGATGTATTTCGGCAGGCCGGGCGCGCCGAAATAGCCGAGCGCCAGCGCCGCGACCCCGCGCGAGGCCCAGAGCGAGGCGCGCGGCTCGTTGATGCCGCCGCCCGAGCCGTTGAGGATCATGATCGCCGGGTACGGGCCAGCGCCAGCCGGCAGGAACAAGGTTCCGACGAGCCCATCCTCGGCGAGTGGGTGCCGCGTGACGCCTTCGGCCATCAGAATCTGGCTGAATTGCCCGGAGGCGATCGTCTCATCGCCGATTTCGGCGGTGAGCGTGGTTTCGAGCGGGCGGGACAGTTCGGCCGGAAACAGCTCGCCTTCACCAGTCTGCGCCCAGACCAGCCCCATCGCCGCGACGCCCGCGTAATCGCCGCGCAAGGGCGCATCGCGTTCGAGGTCGACGCTGCCATCGGCTCCGGCCGCGAACACCGCCTGCGCCCGCCAGAGATGACCGTCGCGCGGAGTTTCCGCGCTGATGGTCACCTCTGCGCCCACAGGCAGCCCGGTCAGGGCGATCCGGCGGGGCACGTCGATCAGGTCGATGGCGGGGCTGATCGCGAAGGCGGCGGGCATGGCGGTGTCCTTACTTGGCCCTACTTGGCCTTGCTGACCTGCATCGCGACGGTGCGGTCGCTGTGCCAGGGCACGACCTTCAGGTCCGGCCGGCTCGCCCAGATGTTCTTGTAGTGGTAGAGCGGCATGATCCCGACATCGTCCATCACGACCTTGACCGCGTCCTTGATGATCGCCTCGCGCTTGGCGTCGTCGAATTCGGCGCTGGCTTTGGCGAGGGCCTCGTCCAGCTTCGGGTTGCTGTAGCGGCCCCAGTTGGAGGCACCCAGCCCCTTGGCCGGATCGACGGTCGCGAGGATCGCCAGCATCGCATAGGTGCCCTCGCCGGTGCCGTTGCCCCAGCCGATCATGCTCATCGCGTATTCGTTCTTGTTGGCCGCGCCGGAATAGACCGAGAAGGGCACGACCTCGACCTGCGTCTCGACGCCGATTCGGGTCCAGAACTGCGCGATCGCCTGCGCGGTCTCCGGCGCCAGCGGATAGCGCTCGCCCGGCACATGCATGGTCAGCTTGAAGCCGTTGGGGTAGCCGGCCTCAGTCAGCAGCGCCTTGGCCTTGTTGGGATCGACGTCGATCTTCGAGCGGTCGGGATCGTAGCCGAAGCTGCCGGCCGGCATCCACTGCGTCGCCACCGTGACGCCGCCGCGCGCGACGCGGTCGGCGATCGCCTCGCGGTTGATCGCCATGTTGAGCGCCTTGCGGACGCGGACATCGAGCAGCGGGTTCTTCTCGAGCGGCTTGCCGGCCTTGTCGGTGAGGAATTTGGATGGGTTCGGGTTGAAGCTCGGCTGCATGATCAGCGCGCGCAGGCCGGGATAGGACCAGACCTTGACCTTCGGGTTCTTCTCCAGCTTCTCGATATCGGAGAAGGAGACCTTGTCGATGACGTCGACATCGCCCGACAGCAGGGCGGCGGTGCGCGCCGCCGGGTTGGCGATATAGCGGTAGTTGACCTTCTCCCATTCGGGCTTCGGGCCCCAGAAGCGTTCGTTGCGCTTCATCTCGATGCGGTCGCCGGGCGTGTAGCTGACGAAGGAATAGGGCCCCTCGGTGACCATCGCCTTGCCGCTGTTGTAGTCGTCGGTCGTGGCGCTCTGGCCGATATGCTTGCTGACGATGTAGATGCTGGAGATGTTGATCGGCAGCAGCGGATCGGGCGCGCGGCTGGTGATCACCAGCGTATGCGCGTCCTTGATCTCGACCTTGGCGACATTGCGCAGGAAGCCCTTGTAGCTCGCGACCGTGCCCGGCACGTTCTGGGCGCGCTCGTAGGAGAAGGCGATATCCTCGGCCGTGACCGGCTTGCCGTCGCTCCAGACCGCGTTCTCGCGCAGCTTGAACTCCCAGGTATTGGGCGCAAGGTTCTTCCAGGATGCGGCGATGTCGGGCACCACGCCGCCCTCGGTCTTCTGCGCGACGAGGCGGGACCAGAAATGCTGCGAGACCGAATGGTCGCCGGCATGGTTGTTGAGTTGCGGGTCGATCGCCGAGACCGGGTCGGCAAAGGCGATGCGCAGGTCCTCCGCGCTGGCGGCGCCCGCGGCGACGATCAGCGCAGCCGAGAGGGCGAAGGTGCTCAGTTTGGTCGTCATGCGATCTCTCCTGTTTGCGCGCGGGCCGGGGCCGCTGCGACGTCGTTGAGGTGGCAGGCAGAACGGTGGCCCGGCACGATTTCGCGCAGGGCAGGTCTTTCGATGCGGCAGCGGTCGAAGGCGGCCGGGCAGCGCGGGTGGAAATGGCAGCCGGGCGGCGGCGCGGCCGGGCTCGGGATCTCGCCCTTGACCGGCGCATAGACACGCCGCCGCTGCTTCAGGTCGGGAATCTCCGCCAGCAGCCCCTGCGTATAGGGATGGTTCGGATGGGCGAAGAACCGGGCGGCTGGCGCATCCTCGACGATGCGGCCGAGATACATGATCACGACGCGGTCGGCGATGTGCTGGACGACGCGCAGGTCGTGGCTGATGAAGAGATAGGTCAGGTCGAGCTCGCGCCGGAGCTGCATGAACAGGTTGAGGATCTGCGCCTGGATCGAGACGTCAAGCGAGGCGACGGACTCGTCGCAGACCAGGAAGCGCGGCTGCAGCGCGAGCGCGCGGGCGATCGAGATGCGCTGGCGCTGGCCGCCGGAGAACTGGTGCGGGAAGCGCTGGCGTAAGGCCGGATCGAGCCCGGCCCGGCGCATCTGCGCGCAGATATAATCGTCGATCTCGGACCGGCTCGCGATGCCGTGGACGAGCGGCGCCTCGCCGATCGCTTCTGCCACCCGCATGCGCGGGTTGAGGCTCGCCTGCGGGTCCTGGAAGATCAGCTGCACGTCGCGATGGACCGAGCGGTCGCCTTGCGGCGAGCGCCCGAAGACCGCGACCTCGCCGGTGCTCGGCGGCAGCAGGCCCGCGGCGATGCGCCCGAGCGTCGACTTGCCCGAGCCGGATTCGCCGACGAGCCCGACGAATTCGCCGGCCGGGATGGTCAAATCGATGCCGTCGAGCGCCCGGATGATCGGCTGGCGCTTCGCCAGATGCAGCTTGACCGCAAGCCCGTCCGGCCGGCCGAAATGCCGGGTCAGCTTGCGCGTCTCCAGCGCGGGAGCGGAGGAAGTGCCGGTCACGGTCATGCCGACACCTCGGCGGCCGAGGCGGGGCCGGATAGCGGATGGAAGCAGCGCAGGCGGTGTGCGCTGTCCGTGAAGGCCGGCTGGCGCTCGCAGGCGTCGTCACGGCGGGCGCAGCGCGGCCCGAAGGCGCAGCCTGGGGGCGGGTCGACCATGTCCGGCGTCGTGCCGGGAATCTGCACCAGCATCGAGCCCGGCGCGCTCGCTCCCGGCAGGCTGCCGATCAGCCCGGCCGTATAGGGATGGCTCGGCCGGTCGAGCACGGCATCGACGCCGCCCTGCTCGACGATGCGGCCGGCATACATCACCGCGATCTCGTCGGCGATACCGGCGATCACCGAGAGATCATGCGTGATCCAGAGCAGGGCGGTGCCGCTTTCGCGGGTGAGCTGCTGCACCTCGGCCAGGATCTGCGCCTGGATCGAGACGTCGAGCGCGGTCGTCGGCTCGTCGGCGATGATCAGGTCGGGCTTGTTGATCAGGGCTATCGCGATGGCGACGCGCTGGCGCATGCCGCCCGAGAGCTGGTGCGGGAAGGCGTCGAGCCGGGCTTCCGGGCTCGGGATGCCCATGGTGCCGAGCAGGTCCCGTGCCCGGATGCGAGCCGACGCGTCGTCGATCGTTTCATGCGCCCGGATCGTCTCGATCATCTGCGTGCTGATCCGCAGTACCGGGTTCAGCGTCATCATCGGGTCCTGGAAGACCATGGCGATGCGGTTGCCGCGCAAGGAGCGCATCGCCTCCTCGTCGAGCTTCGTCAGGTCCTGCCCGCGGAACAGGATTTCGCCGCCGACGACCTGGCCGGGCGGGTCGATCAATCCCATGATCGAGAATCCGGTGACGGACTTGCCCGAGCCGCTCTCGCCGACGAGGCCGAGCGTCTCGCCGGCCCGCAAGGTGAAGGAGACGTCGCGCACGGCGTCGAGATCGCCGCGATCGGTGCGGAAGCGGGTGCGCAGGTTGCGGAGTTCGAGCAGCGGCGCGGTCATTTCAGCGCCCTCGGGTCGAGGACCTCGCGCAGGCGGTCGCCGACGAGATTGATCGCGACGATCGCCGTCAGCAGCGTCAGGCCGGGGAAGAAGCTGATCCAGTATTCGCCGGAGAGCATGAACTGAAAGCCGTTGGCGATCAGCAGGCCGAGCGAGGGCTGCGTTACCGGCGCGCCTAGTCCGAGGAAGGAGAGCGTCGCCTCCAGCGTGATGGCGCGAGCGACCTGCAGTTCGGCAGGACATGGCGCAGCAGGATGCGCGAGGTCGGCAGGCCCAGCCCCCGTGCGGCTTCGAAATAGTCGCGCTTGCGCTCGACCAGCGCCTGGGCGCGGGCCGTGCGGGCGTAATAGGCCCATTCCAGCAGGACCAGCGTCAGCACGACATTGCCGATGCCCTTGCCGAGCAGTGCCAGCATCAGCAGCGCGACCAGGATCGAGGGCAGCGACATCAGGAGATCGACGAGCCGCATGATCAGCGCGTCGATCAGCCCGCCGCTCCAGGCCGCGATCAGTCCGAGCAGGATGCCGATGATGCCGGCGAGCACCGCCGAGCCGACGCCGACGGTAAGGCTTGTCCGGAGCCCGTAGAGGATGGCCGAGAACAGGTCGCGGCCCTGCCCGTCGGTGCCCAGCAAGTAGGTGATGTCGCCGGTCGACGACACGGAGCCCGGCGTCATCCGGGCGTCGAGCACGTCGATGGCGGCGAGATCGAACGGGTTCTGCGGCGCGATCTGCGGCGCGAACACGGCGCCGATGACGAGCAAGGTCATCAGGCTAAGCCCGATCCAGGCGGAGGGCGCGCGCAGGAAGCGGCGGAGCGCGCTGCTCGATGGGCGGCGGGCGGAAGCGGCGGCGGGAACCGTGGTCATGCCGAGGCCTCCTCGCGGACGCGCGGATCGAGCACGCGATAGAGAATGTCGATGATGAGGTTGATGATGACGAAGAGCGTCACCACGACCAGCAGATAGGCCATCACCACCGGCCGATCGAGCGCGTTGATGCTGTCGAGGATGAGCTTGCCCGAGCCCGGCCAGGCGAAAATGCTCTCGGTCACCACGGCGAAGGCGATGGTCGAGCCGAGTTCGAGCCCGAGCACGGTGACCAGCGGGATCATGATGTTGCGCAGGATATGCATCATCACGATCCGGCCGCGGCGCAGGCCCTTGGCCCGCGCGAAGCGGACATAGTCGAGCGGCAGGACCTCGCGCACGCCGGCCCGCGTCAGGCGGATCACCAGCGAGACCTTGAACAGCGACAGGTTGATCGCCGGCAAGAGCAGGTGGCGCCAGCCGTTGAGCGTCAGGAAGGACCATTCGACACCGAAGACGTGCACTGTCTCGCCGCGCCCGCTTGCCGGGAGCCAGCCCAACGAGACGCTGAAGGTCATGATCAGCAGGAGGCCTACCCAGAAGGTCGGCAGCGAGAAGCCGAGGATGCTGCCGGTCTGGATCAGCTTGGAGAGCAGGCGCTCGGGATAGAGCCCGGCATAGAGCCCTAGCGGCACGCCGATGATGACCGCGAAGATCATCGCGGCGAAGGCGAGTTCCAACGTCGCCGGCAGGCGCTGCAGGATCAGCGTCACGGCGGGCACGTTGTAGACGAAGCTGCGGCCGAGATCGCCCTGCAGGGCGCTGCCGACGAAGTTCAGGTATTGCTCCCAGAGCGGCCGGTCGAGGCCGAGCCGCGCCACGAGTTCGGCCCGGTCGATCTGGGTCGCGTCCGGTGCCAGCAGCAGGTCTGCGGGGTTGCCGACCGCATGCAGCCCGAGGAAGACCACGAGCGACATGGCGAAGATCACGAGGAGCGCCTGCGCGACGCGCTGGAGCAGCCAGCCGAGCATCAGACCGGCACCTTCGCGGGTTCGGGCAGGATCGGCACCCATTCGTCGCCGAAGATTTCGGGCTCCGAGTACTCCTGGCCACGCTGGAAGTGGACCTCGATATCCTCGCGGAAGAGACTGGAGGCGATGGCCTGCGACAGCCGCTCGGCGCCGTCGCTGATCGCCGGGATATCGCCGGAGACCGTGCCGTGCGACATCATCGCGGGGTAGCAGAAGCAGTGGATGCGCTCGAGCCCGGGGCAGGTGCCGGGTAGTTTCGGCTGGAATTCGAAGGCGGGGCCGAGATCGGGCATGGCACTGAGGCTGGGTTCGGCATCAGCGGGCACGCCGCGATCGACCCAGTTGCGGGCGCTGGCTGCGATCTCCTTGAGGAAGGGCCGGCTGCCCCAATCGACCTTGAAGCCGGTCGAGAAGATCATGAAGTCGAAGCGCATCGTGCCGGCGCTGGTCTCGACCACGATCTCGTCGCCGTCCATCCGGGCCGAGATCAATGCGGTGCCCTGCCGGAAGAAGGCGTTGGGATGGCGCGAGACGCGCAGCACGCTGGCGCGTGGCGGCGGCACCTGCTCGCGGGCGATGTAGCTGTTGATCCGCCATTTCCAGGCGTCGGGCAGGTGGCGATAGCCGGCGATCGAGCCCGGATGGCCCATGCCCTTGCCGCGGTTGATGCGGGGGATGTCGCGGCGGCGGATCAGGAGATCAACGCTCGCCGCGCCGGCTTCGAGCGCCGTGCCGGCGCTGTCCATCGCCGAGGCCCCGGCACCGATCACAGCGACGCGTTTGCCGCGCAGCAGGGCGTAGTCGTTATCGTCGGAGGAGTGTGCCCAGCGCTCGCGCGGCAGGCTCTCCGCGATCTCCGGCACAGCCGGGCCGCCGAGTCCGTCGCGGCCGGTCGCGAGCACGACATGGCGGGCGAGCACGCGCCGGTGCTTGCCGGCGGCGTCGATCTCCAGCGTCGCATGCTCGGGGCCGGGATGGATCATCGCGATCTCATGGCCGTTGCGGACATCGAGAGCGAGAACCTCACGGAACCAGCGCAGATAGTCCATCCACATCAGCCGCGGGATCTTGTCGAGCGCCTCCCAGTCGGCGGCGCTGAACTGCGCCTCGAACCAGGCGCGGAAGGTCAGCGAGGGGATGCCGAGCGCCGGCCCCGTCAGCGTCTTCGGCGAGCGCAATGTCTCCATCCGCGCCGTGGTCGCCCAGGGGCCTTCGAAGCCCTGCGGCCGGCGGTCGAAATTGACGGCGCGCAGGCCGATATTGCGGAAGGCAGCGGCTGCCGCGAGCCCGGCCATGCCGGCGCCGATGATCGCGACGTCGAGCACCGGCTCGCCATCGACGCTGCGTTCAGGCACCCAGGGCGCGGCCGGCAGGGTCAGCAGTTCCAGCTCGCGGGCGACGCGGCGGTTCAGCGCTTCCAGCCCTTCCGGCGCCCCGGCCTGGTTCGTCGTCACAGCCGCGTCTCCTGTTTGTTCAGCGAGGCGAGGAGCGCGTGGTGCTCTTCGGGCGGAATCAGGGTGAAATCGGCGATCCGCTTCTGCGCGCTTGCCTGGAGCGCGGCGATCAGGTCGCGGGCCTTGTCGGAGATGGCGGCGCCACGCGCCGTGACGACGCCGAAGCAATAGGGGATCGAGGTCGCCAGCGGCAGGACGCGGATACCGGGCGTCGGATTGCCGGTCAGCGTCAGCGGTTCGATGATCGCGATGCCCGCGCCGGCCCGAATGAAGGACAGCACATTCATGGTCGAGGTCGTCCGGATTCTGACCCGGACATCGATGCCGGCCGTGTGGAGCGCCGCACGGATGCGCGCCGGAAAGCCGCGGCGCAGCGACATGCTGACGAGGTCCCGCCCGGCGAGGGCATGAAGATCGATCGGCCCTTCGATTTGGGCGAGCGGATCGGTTTCGGGCACGGCGAGCACGCAAGGTGCGGTGCCCAGCCATTCGAGCGCGAGGTCGCGGTGCAGCAGCGGCGCGCTGGTCGCGCCGAGCTGCGCATTGCCGGAGATCACCGCGTTCTGCACGCGGTCGGGATTCTCGACCTCGATCGCGAGCCGCGGCGCCTCCGCCCCGTTCCAGGCATCGGTGAGCAGGCCGAAGGCGAGCGAGGACACCGCCGATATCCGGATCGGCGGCTCGGCCTCGCCGATTACCTCGCGGGCGCGCTCCCACAGATTCACGAAGCCGGCCAGCGCCCGCTCGACATCGTCGCGCAGCACCATGCCCTTCTGCGTCAGCACCAGCCGCTGGCCGACGCGCTCGAACAGCGGTTGGCCGAGATCGCGCTCCAGCTCCTGGATCATCCGGCTGACCGAAGGCTGGGACACGCCCAGATGCTTCGCCGCCGCCGTCACGCTGCCGAGCGAGGCGACCTGCAGATAGGCTTCGAGGATCTTGAGGCGGCTCATCTCACCCGTCTTTGCGAACGGGGTCGCCGAGGATATGCATCAGCCGGTTGGCCCAGCCGAACAGGGCCGTGGACAGGATGAGATCGACGATCTCGGCCTCGTCCAGCCCGGCTTCGCGCAGGCGGGTGGTGTCGGCCTCGGTGACGGCCGGCGGCGATTGCGAGAGCTTGACGGAATAGTCGAAGATCGCCTGGTCGCGCGCCCCGAGTCTGGCCTTCTCGCCATTGGCGAACAACTCGTCGGTGACGGCGGTGTCCTTGCTGAGCTGGGCATGGCGCGCGGCATGCACGGCGGCGCAGTAGATGCAGCGATTGACGACGGAGGCGCCGATCGCCCCGAGCTCGCGCTCGGCCCGGCTCAATCCGCCGGGATCGTACATGATGCCGTTGAACAGCGGCGAGCGCACGTTGAGCGTTTCCGGATCATGCGCCAGCACGAGCACGTAATCCGAGACCTTGGTGTTGGAGGGCGTGACCTTCAGCGCGTCGAGCTGCTCGGGGCTCGCCTTGGCGAGATCGACCGGGGTAACCCGCGGCTGCCAGTCCGGCACGTTGCGAGTGAAGCGATGCACGACCCGGCTCATGCGGAGGCTCCCTTGAGAACCGCGAGCCCGGCAAGCACGCGGCACTGGTAGCTCATGAAGGCGTTGAGTTCGCAGAGCCGCACGATATCGGCCTCGGCCACGCCGGCCGTCTTGAGCGCCTCGATCTCCTCGGCCTGCACGGCACGCGGCTGCGTCGCGACCCGGTCCATGAAGACGATCACGCTGCGCTCCCGGTCATCGCGCCCGGCTGTATTGGGATCGGCGAGGCCGCGCAACGCCGGCTCGGTCACGCCGGCGAGATAATGTGCGGCAAGGTCCGGCAGTGCGTTCAGGGTCGCGATCCGCGCCGCGACGGCATGGCGCCAGTCGGACGGAAAACCGCCGGGATCGCGCGGGGCGATCACCGCGCCTTCGGCCTGCCGGCTCATCTCGAAGATATTGCTGCGCGACTGTGCGGCCGATGCAGCGGCGCCGAGCCAGGGAGAGGCCTCAGGGTTGGCGGGTTGGGCCATGGCAATCCCTTTCATGCATCAACTTCACTGCTTGATGCTTTAGATGAATGAAGCAACGAATTTGCGCTGCGTCAAGGAGCTTTGCCGGCAGCGTGGTAGGCTGAGCCGCTCCGGCGCCTGGTAGAGCTTTCGAACTCATTGGAGGGCCTGCGCGAGCAGGAGAATGCCGGTGGCGGCCATGGCCATACCGGTCGCTTCGGCAATCTGGGCTTTCGCCGGCAGCAGGCGCTCCGCCGTGACGGCGATCGTCACGCCGATCATCAACGGCAGGTCCATGACACCGCCCGCGATCAGGACCGCCATGGGCCCGACACAGGACGCGCAGCAGCGCAGGCCGAGGAGCGCGCCGGCCCGCAGTGCTTCCAGCGGACGAGGCCACTCAAGGAGCGCTTGAGGGGAGGCCGAGCGGCAGCTCGCGAGGAGATGTGCCTTCCAGCGGGAGAACTGCGAGAGCCCCGCGATCAGGACAAGAAGGCCACCTCCGATCGGGCCGAGGCGCCCAAGCGTGGGCCAGAGTATCGCGGCCTGTGCCAGCACCGCACCAGTGAGGAAGACAAGAAGGCCGAGGCCGGTCCAGACAGCGAAGTAGCTGGCGCCGACCATGGCCGCGAAGCTGCCGGGTCGGCTCGCTTCGGCCGTAAATGCCGCTCCCCGATAGCGCCACAGGACGGGTGTCAGCGAAGGCAGCATCATGGCGGCCATCATCACGAGCCACATGCCCATGAAGCAGGCGGCGGTCTCGAGCCAGGACTGGCCGCAGAGCGGTAGCCAAATGCCTGAGAGCAGCCAGCCGCCGGCCATCGGCACGGCGCCCATCGTCTCCATCGCCGCGCCGGACAGGACCGTGATGGCAACGGAAGCGGCGAAGAGCAGGCCGGCCGTTCCGAAAAAGACGAGTGCGGCCCCGCGTCGGGCCTTTCGACCGGACGCGGGACCCGTCTCGACATCTGTTCCAGCTACGCTCACGACGCCGCTTGGCGGGCGGCGTAGCGGTCGCGATGGAGCCACCACGGGCCCTGCGCCTCGTTGCGGCCCTTCGGTGCCCGGTCGAGCCAGGCATACATGCCCCAGACGCCGTCCACCCCGCGCGAATAGCTGGAATAGGTGTGGTAGATCGCGCCATTCTCGCGGATGAAGGCGCTCATGCCCGGCCGGTCGCGGTGATAGGTCGGCACGTCCACGCCGGACATCGCGGCGAGCGAGCGCTCGATCTCGTTGCCGGAGGTCCGCCACTCGAATTTCGGCTTGTGGCGGAAATTGTAGTCGATGCCCTGCGTCCGCTCCTGCATCTCGGTGAAGGAGACGTTGTAGTCGAAATTGAAGTCGGTCTGGCCGGACGAGGCCCAGGGGAAGCTCCAGTCCATCCGCTCGCGGAAGGCGAGCAGCTTGTCGATCGGCGCCCGCGAGATCGCCCAGAACATCACGTCGTGATTGGCGAGATGCGTGGCCGATCCGTTGAACCCGTCGGCGATCGCCGAACAGGACGGGCAGCCGGCCGTGTAGTCCGGCCCGAACATGAAATGGTAGACGAGGAGCTGCGAGCGCCCCTGGAAGAGGTCGACGAGCGAGGCGTCGCCCTGCTCGGTCTGGAAGAGATAGTCCTTCTCGACCTTGACCCAGGGCAGGGCCTGCCGTCGCTCGGCCAAGGCGTCGCCCTGCCGTGTATAGGCCTTCTCGGCCTCCAGCAGTTCGAGCCGGGCGGCGAGCCATTCCTCGCGTGTTCCGATCGCATGACTGGTCATGGTGTTTCACTCCTGTCGTCGGATGTCCGCACCGCTTCGACACTCGATGCGGCGTCGCGATCGGTGGTAAGGCGGAGGCGGCAGACGGTGGGAGTGACAAGTTTGGCGGGTTTCCGATGGACTCGCTGATCACGGCGGCGGCGCAAGCCCTGGCGAAGGGCGATCCGCTGGGCGCGCTGAACCGGGTCGCCTTGCGCGACGATGCGCCCGCCTTGGCGCTGCGTGGCATCGCCATGGCACAGCTCGGCGATTTTGCCCGTGCCAAGCTGTTGCTGCGCCGCGCCGGCCGCGCCTTCGGGCTAAAAGAGGCGGTCGCGCGGGCGCGCTGCACGGTCGCCGAGGCGGAAGTCGCCCTGGCCGCACGCGATCTCGGCTGGGCGCCCGGAAGGCTCGATGAGGCAGCCTCGGTGCTCGAGACCCACGATGACCGCGCGAATGCCGCCCATGCGCGCCTGCTCGACATTCGCCGGCTGCTGCTGATCGGTCGGCTCGACCATGCGGGCGAGCGCCTCGTCAGCATCGACCTCACGCGCCTGCCCGCCGCGCTGCAGGCCATCCACGGATTGGCGAGCGCCGGGATCGCCTTGCGCCGGATGGAAGTCCGCGCTGCCCGGATTGCGTTGGAAGGCGCGCGCGACGCCGCCGGTCTGGCCGGCATTCCCGCGCTGATCGCCGAGGTCGATGCCGCACGCCGACTTCTCCAAGAGCCGGCCGCGCGATTGATCGCTGACGGTGCCGCGCGCCCGTTATTGCTCGACGAAATCGAGGATTTGCAGGGCTCGGCGGCATTGATCGTCGATGCCTGCCGCCATGGCGTACGCGACCGGGGCAGCACCGTTTCGCTGGCCACGCGCCCTGTGCTGTTCGCCCTGTTGCGCGCACTGGCCGAGGCATGGCCGCAGGATGCGCCGCGCGATGTCCTGATAGCCAAGGCCTTCGGCTCGCGGTTCACTGATGAATCGCACCGGGCACGGTTGCGCGTCGAGATCGGTCGTCTGCGTGCAGCCTTGCGGCAGTTGGCACGGATCAGCGCGACCGAGCGCGGCTTCGTCATCGCGCCGCACCGCGCGACGGGGATCGCGGTGCTGGCGCGCCCGGTCGAGGAGAAGCATGCCACGGTGCTCGCCCTCATGGCCGATGGCGAGACCTGGTCGAGCTCCGCCCTCGCGCTCGCGCTCGGTTCAAGCCAGCGCAGCGTGCAGCGCGCGCTCGATACGCTCGCCGAAGCCGGCAAGGTCCAGTCCTTCGGGCAGGCGCGGGCACGCCGCTGGGTGATGCCGCCGATGCCGGGTTTCGCGACGAGTTTGTTACTCCCGGTCTCCTGGCCGGATGGCTAGGGTCCGGCATCGCATCAGACGCAGGAGCCAAGCCATGACGATCCCCACTGCCGAGATTGCCCGTACCTACGGCCCGTTCCCAGGCGTCGAGAAGGTCCATGGCGTCAGCTTCGATGGCGCCAATGTCTGGTTCGCCTCCGGCGACCGCTTGAATGCGCTCGACACCGCCAGCGGCGAAGTTATCCGCACCATCGATGTCCCCGCCCATGCCGGCACGGCCTTCGACGGCACGCATCTCTTCCAGATCGCCGAGGATCGTATCCAGAAGATCGATCCGCGGACCGGCTCGGTGCTGGGCACAATTCCCGCGCCGGGCAAGGGCGGCGATTCCGGCCTCGCCTGGGCCGAGGGCTCGCTCTGGGTCGGTCATTACCGCGAGCGAAAAATCCACCAGATCGACCCGGCCACGGGCAAGGTGCTGCGCAGCATCGAGACCAACCGCTTCGTCACCGGCGTGACCTGGGTCGAGGGCGAATTGTGGCACGGCACCTGGGAGGACGGCGAAAGCGAATTGCGCCGGATCGATCCCGCCACCGGCAAGAGCCTGGACGCGCTCGCCATGCCCCCAGGCGTGGGCCTCTCCGGATTGGAGTCGGATGGCGCCGATCTGTTCTATTGCGGCGACGCCGGCAAAAGCGGGCTGCGGGCCGTGCGTCGGCCGAAGCGCGCCTGAATCTTGAAGCATGAGCTTGTTCGACAGCCGTTGAGGCGAGTTCGAACTCATCTCTACGCTGGCCGGCGGAGTGTTTGGCTCCATAGATCAGGGGATGTTTGAAAGGCCCTTCCCCGAGAGCGTGGTCGCAGAAGGGCTTTCGTCTCTCGGCGGCCGAAGCTCAGCCGGCGCGCAGCCTGTGCCTGACGATTCCGGCATGGAACCGCGCGCCGTGGATCAGCCCGCGATCGTCGAAATCATAGGACGCATTGTGCAGCGGCGCAGAGCCCTCGCCATTGCCGACATAGGCGAAGCAGCCGGGCACATGGTCGAGGAAGCGGGCGAAATCCTCCGAGCCTGTCATCGGCTCCGCGGCGATCGCGACATTATCGTCGCCCAGCACGGTTCGCGCGGCGGCAAGCGCTTCCTGCGAGAGCGCCGCGTCATTCACCAGCGGCACGAATTCGCGGGTATAGGTCAGTTCGCAAGCGAGGTTGTAGCTCTCGGCCGTACCGCGCGCGATGATGCCCATCTGGCGTTCGATCGCAGCGCTGACTTCGGGGCGGAAGCTGCGGGCATCGCCGAGGATGCGCGCCGCTCCGGGCAGCACGTTGCGGGTGCCGTCGGTCAGGAGTTCGGTCACTGAGAGCACCGCGATATCGGCCGGGCTCAGGCGCCGCGAGACGATGGTCTGGAGCTGCATCACCAGCGCGCAGGCGGCGACCAGAACTTCGCTGCCGGCATGCGGCTTGGCGGCATGGCCGCCGACGCCCTTCAGCACGATCTCGAAATTGTCCTCGGCCGACATGAAGGAGCCGGCGCGCGTCTGGAACTGGCCGATGCCGAGGCCCGGCATGTTGTGCAGACCGTAGATCTCGTCGAAGGGAAAGCGCTCAATCAAGCCGTCGTCGAGCATGGCGAGCGCGCCGCGGCCCCATTCTTCGGCCGGCTGGAACAGGAAGCGCACGGTGCCATCGAAGCCGCCTTCCTCCGCCAGCAGCTTGGCCGCGCCGAGCAGCATGCTGGTATGGCCGTCATGGCCGCAGGCATGCATCACGCCGGGCGTCTGCGAGCGATAAGGGTGCTCGCCCAGCTCGGCGATCCGCAACGCATCCATATCGGCGCGCAAGGCGATCGCGCGGTTGCCGCTGCCGCGCCTGAGCGTGCCGACGACGCCGGTGCCACCAATGCCCTCGACGACCTCGTCCAGGCCGAACTCACGCAGCTTCGCGGCGACGAAAGCGGCGGTGCGCTTTTCCTCGAAGCCGAATTCGGGATGCGTGTGCAGATGGCGGCGCCACGCTGTCATCTCGGATTGCAGGGCATCGAGATCGAGCTTGGGCATCGGAGCGGCCTCGTGTGACGGGTTTGCGAAGGGATAGTGCAGATGCGTCGAAAGAAGCGCTGCAATCCTGTCGGCCGGATGCAAATTTGTTTCGTGGGCCTCAAGCTACTCGCGGTGCGTGTCCGGTCTCGGGCTGGCAGCACCATGGGCAGGGCGGTTGCCCGCTGCGGCCTCGACCAGCCAGCGGCACACTTCCTCGACCGGGCCCGGATGCCGTGGCTTGCGCGGGAAGACGATATGGAAGCCCGCTTCGACGGGCAGCTCCGCCGCGAGGGCGCGGGCCAATCGGCCAGATGCGATGTCGTCGGCGACGAGGAATAGGCTCGCCAGGGCGAGACCCTGCCCGGCAATTGCCGCTTCGACAGCCAGCGAGGTCTGGTTGAAGCGGACGTTCTGCCCCGAGGCGGGCACGCTGGCCGGGAACGCCTTGCCGAGAAACGCCGGCCAGAAGCCATGGGCATCGTGCAGCAACGGATAGCGCGCGAAATTCCCGGGATCGCCGGGGTCGCCAAGCTTCTCGATGAGCAGGGGGCTGCCGATGGCGATGATGGTCTGTTCGTGCAGCAGCTCCGCATTCAATCCGGGCCCGAAGGGCGACTGCCCGAGCCGGACCGCGAGGTCGACGTCGTCCGTCTCGAAATTCGAGAGACGGTCGGTCGCGACGATCCGCAGGTCGATCGTGGGATGGGCGGCCGTGAAGTCGGGAAGGCGCGGAATGAGCCAGCGCGAGGCGAGACTCGGCGTCACGCTGATCGTCAGGCGCTGCGGCTCGGCACGAAGCTCCCGCGTCGCTTCCGTGATCAGGTCGAAGGCGCGCCGGATTCTGGCGGCATATTGCTGACCGGCTTCCGTCGGCTCCAGCCCTTGGGGGCGGCGCAGGAAGAGTTTCATGCCAAGCTCGGCCTCGAGGCCACGGATCAATTGCGCGACGGCGCCTTGCGTCACGCCGATCTCCTCGGCGGCGAGCCGGAAGTTCAGATGGCGCGCGACGACCTCGAAAACGCGGAGGCCATTCAGCGGCGGCAGGCGGCGGGAGGATGAGGGCATACGATAGTTTTTCTACTGGCTATGCTGCGTGGAACTGGTTCGCTGCATGGCTCGGCCAATGATAGAAGGCGAGTGAACGATCATTGTGCGGCGGCCTCGGCCGCTGCGGTATCAAGCTGGAGGATGATAGCATGTCGGTAGAAAAAGTGGCTCTGGTCACCGCGGGCGGGAGCGGCATGGGCGCCGCGGCGGCGAGGCGTCTCGCGCAGGACGGCTTCGCCGTCGGCATCCTCTCCTCTTCCGGCAAGGGCGAGGCGCTGGCGGCAGAGCTCGGCGGCATCGGCGTCACCGGCTCGAACCAGTCGAACGACGACCTGAAGCGCCTCGTCGATCTCGCGCTGGAGCGCTGGGGCCGCATCGATGTGCTCGTCAACAGCGCCGGGCACGGCCCGCGAGCCCCGATCCTCGATATCACCGACGAGGACTGGCATCGCGGCATGGACACCTATCTGCTCAACGCCATCCGCCCGACGCGCCTGGTGACGCCGATCATGCAGAAGCAGAAGGCCGGCTCGATCATCAACATTTCGACCGCCTGGGCCTTCGAGCCGAGCGCGATGTTCCCGACCTCGGCGGTGTTCCGGGCGGGACTCGCCTCCTTCACCAAGATTTTCGCCGACGCCTATGCGGCCGACAATATCCGCATGAACAACGTGCTGCCGGGCTGGATCGACAGCCTGCCGGCGACGGAAGAGCGGCGGCAGGGCGTGCCGATGCAGCGCTACGGCACCAGCGACGAGATCGCCGGCACCATCGCCTTCCTCGCCTCGAAGGACGCGGCCTACATCACCGGCCAGAACCTGCGTGTCGACGGCGGCATCACCCGCGCGATCTGACGCCATTCCGGGCGCCGCTCAGGCGCCCGGCTTTCCGGTTTCGGCCACCGGCACGGCCGGATGAAGCTTCGGCTTGCGGATCAATGGCAAGCCGATCGCGACGACGGCCAGCAGCCAGAGCACGATGCTGGTCGGCGTCGAGAACAGGATCTCGTAGCCGCCATCCGACAAGGACAGCGCCCGGCGGAAATTGTCCTCCAGCAGCCGCGCCAGCACGAAGGCCAGCATCAGCGGGATCAAGGGTATGCCGCCCTTGCGCAGGATGTAGGCGAGCACGCCGATGCCGGTGGTGATGATCAATTCGAAGGCCGAGTTCGAGACGGCATAGACCCCGGCATAGGACAGGGCGAGGATACCGGGATAGAGGATCCAGGCCGGCACCAGCAGCAGCCGCGCGAACAGCCCGACCAGAGGCAGGTTCAGCACCAGCAGCATCAGGTTGCCGATATACATCGAGGCGATCAGGCCCCAGGCGACCTCGGGCCGCTGCGTGAACAGCAGCGGGCCGGGCGTGATCGAATACATCATGAAGGCGCCGAGCATCACGGCGGTCGTGCCGGAACCGGGAATGCCGAGCGCCAGCATCGGCACCATCGAGCCGGTCTGCGCGGCGTTGTCGGCGGTTTCCGGCGCGGCGAGGCCGCGCATGTCGCCCTTGCCGAAGGTGCCCTTGTCGGAGATGCGCTTCTCGGCGGTATAGGCCATGGCCGAGGCGACGGAGGCACCGGTGCCCGGCAGCACGCCGAGGAAGAAGCCGAGCCCGGTCGCGCGCAGCATCGCGGGGATGCAATAGACGATTTCACGGAAGGTCAGGCGCGCGCCGTTGCCGGTGCGTGAGACCACGCCGCTGATCATGCCTTCCGCGAGGAAAAGGATTTCCGCGACGGCGAAGAGGCCGATGGTCAGGCTGGTGAAGTCGATGCCGCCGAGCAGCTCCAGCGAGCCGAAGGTGAAGCGCTCGACGCCGGTGCCGCCATCGACGCCGACCATGGCGAAGAGCAGCCCGAGCGCCACCGCGATCCAGGTCTTCACCGCCTTGCCCTCGCTCATCGTGCCGAGCAGCGCGAAGGACAGGACCATCAGCGCGACATAGTCGGCCGGGCCAAAGGAGAGCGCGAGCCGCGTCAGCGGCACGGCGAGGAAGGTCATCAGGATGACGGCGCTGGTGCCGCCGACGAAGCTGCCGATGCCGCTGATCGCCAGCGCCGCCGCGCCACGCCCGGATTTGGCGAGCGGGTAGCCGTCGAGCGTCGTCATCACCAAGCCGGGATCGCCGGGGATGTTGAGCAGGATCGAGGAGATGCGGCCGCCATAGCCGCTGCCGTAATAGAGCCCTGCGAGCAGGATCAGCGCCGTTTCGGGCGGCAGCTTCAGTGCGAAACAGAGCGGCAGCAGCAGGGCCACCGCATTGATCGGCCCGACGCCGGGCAGGGCGCCGATCGCGGTGCCCAACGCGACGCCGGCGAAGGCGACGGCAAGGTTGAGCGGAGTGAGCGCGACCTGGAAGCCGGTGAGGAGGGCGGCGAATGCGTCCATCTCAGATCCCCAGCGGTCCGCGCGGCAATGGCAGGTCGAGCAATTTGTCCAGCAGGACGAAGAAGACGATCGCGGTGGTGACGGCCGAGACCGCCGCCGGAAGCGGCCGCGCATGGAAGGCCAGCGCCGCCACGAAGCAGAGCAGGCTCGTAGCGGCGATGAAGCCGATCGGCAGCAGGAGCAGTGGATAGATCAGGCTTGCCACGAGCACGGCGAGCGCGCGCGGCCATGTCCCGAACTCCAGCGTCACCGCCCCCGGGCGCAGCATCAGGATGAAGCCGCCCAGAATCAGAACGCCGCCGGTGATCGTCGGAAACACACGCGGCCCGACCGGATCGGCCGCGAAGGGCACATGCAGGGTCTGCGCGTGCCAGATCGCGCCCGCGCCAAGCAATGCACAGATCAACCCGATCAGGCGATCGATCATGATCTCCTCCCGTCCCGCTGCCTTCTGAAGGGCTGTGGCCCTTACTTGGCGAGGCCGACCTCGGCGGCGAGCGCCCGGAAATCGGCGGTCCGCTTCTTGGCGAAGGCGTCGAACTCGGCGCCGACCATGCTGAACTCGAACAGGCCCTGCTCGCCGCGCGCCTTCTGCCAGCGCGGATCGGCGTTGAGCTTGGTCAGCACGCCCGTCCAATAGGTGTAGGACGCTTCCGGCGCCTTCGGCGGGGCATAGAAGCCGCGTACGATCGGCCATTGCACGTCATAGCCCTGTTCCTTGGCCGTCGGCACCTGCGCGAAGGCGCCGGGCAGGCGCTTCTCTGAGAAGGTCGCGAGCAGGCGGATCTCGCCGGCTTCGAGCTGTCCGCGTACTTCCGAGGCATCGCCGGGGAAGAGGTCGATATGCCCGCCGATCAGCGCGCCGATCGCCTCGCCGCCGCCTTCATAGGCGAGATAACGCATCTTGCGGGGGTCGACGCCGGCCGCCTTCAGGACAAGCGCCGGCTTCATCCAGTCCTGACTGCCGACCGTGCCGCCGGCGCCGACCTTCACCGAGGTCGGGTCCTTCTTCAGGGCCTCGACGACATCGGCCAGCGTCTTGAAGCGGCTGTCCTTGCGCACGGCGAGCACGCCGTAATCGGCGCCGATCGCGCCGAGCCAGCGCACGTCGGATTCGCTGAAGCGGCCGAACTTGCCCTGGGCGAGATTGACCCAGGAGCCGGTCGAGACCGCGACGATGACATTGGCGTCGGCGGCGCGCTGCGCCTGGATGTTGTTATAGGCGATGGCGCCGATGCCGCCCGGCATGTTGGTGGTGCGGATCGAGGGGCCGACCAGCCCGGTCTCGTTCAGCATGCGGCTGGTCAGCCGGCAGGTCAGGTCGAAGCCGCCGCCGGGCGCGGCAGGCGCGATGCATTCCGGGTTCTGCGGCTGGAAGTCCTGCGCGTGGACGGTTGCCGAGAGCAGCAGCGCGCAGCAGGTGGCGATCGTTGTCCTCATGGCGTTCCTCCGAAATCTTGTTGGTCCCGCCTGTCGGCGGCGGGCTTTCGTCGCCTGTCCGAGCTCTTGAGTGGCCTGGTTCGATTGTCGACAATTTTTAGATTAGCGAGCTGGAGGCGCTTGTCAAACGGCCGGGTCAATGTAATTTGTGTCGACAATAAATGCTTGCCAAGGCGTAAAGGCAGGCGATCGATGCGAGGAACGGCCTAAAATGGCGACATTCAACAACAATGAACGTCCGGCTCCGGACGGCGTGCTGGTCGATATCGCCGACTATGTGCTGAACTATCGCGTCGACAGCGCGCTCGCCTACGAGACCGCCCGCAACTGCCTGATCGACACGATGGGCTGCGGCATGGAGGCGCTCGAGTATCCCGCCTGCACCAAGCTGCTCGGCCCCGTCGTGCCCGGCACGACCGTGCCGAACGGCGCCCGCGTGCCGGGCACGCCCTACCAGCTCGACCCGATCCAGGCGGCCTTCAATTTCGGCACGATGATCCGCTGGCTCGATTTCAACGATTGCTGGCTCGCGGCCGAATGGGGCCACCCGTCCGACAATCTCGGCGGCATCCTCGCCGTGGCCGACTGGCTCTCGCGCACCGCGGTCGCCGCCGGCAAGGCGCCGTTGACGATGCGCGACGTGCTGACCGCGATGATCAAGGCGCACGAGATCCAGGGCTGCCTCGCGCTGGAGAACGCCTTCAACAAGGTCGGCATCGACCATGTCATCCTGGTCAAGGTCGCTTCGACCGCGGTGGTGGCCGGCATGCTCGGGCTTAACCGCGACGAGATCGTCAACGCGCTCTCGCTCGCCTTCGTCGACGGCCAGGCGCTGCGCACCTATCGCCACGCCCCCAATGCCGGCTCGCGCAAGAGCTGGGCGGCGGGCGACGCCACCAGCCGCGCCGTCAGGCTCGCGCTGATCGCCCGCACCGGCGAGATGGGCTATCCCTCGGCGCTATCGGCCAAGACCTGGGGCTTCTACGACGCCTCGTTCCGCGGCCAGAGCTTCAAGTTCCAGCGCCCCTACGGCTCCTATGTGATGGAGCACGTACTGTTCAAGATTTCCTACCCGGCCGAGTTCCACTCGCAGACCGCGGTCGAGGCGGCGATGACGCTGCACGGGCAGCTCAAGGCGATGGGCCGCAGCAGCGACGACATCGCCTCGATCCGCATCCGCACGCACGAGGCCTGCATCCGCATCATCGACAAGCGCGGGCCGCTGCATAACCCGGCCGATCGCGACCACACGATCCAGTACATGGTCGCGGTGCCCTTCATCTTCGGCCGTCTCACCGCCGCCGATTACGAGGACGATGTCGCCGCCGATCCGCGCATCGATGCGCTGCGCGAGAAGATCGAATGCGTCGAGGACCCGGCCTTCACCAGGGACTACCACGACCCCGAGAAGCGCTCGATCGCCAACGGCATGACGGTGACGCTGAAGGACGGCACGGTGCTGCCCGAGCTCGTGGTCGAATATCCGATCGGCCACAAGCGCCGCCGTACCGACGGCATTCCGCTGCTGGAAGCCAAGTTCCGCACCAATCTCGCCCGCCGCTTCGTCGAGAAGCGCCAGCGCCAGATCCTCGACGTCTCGCTGGATCAGGCCAGGCTCGAAGCGATGCCGGTCAACGACTACGTCGATCTCTACTGCAACTGAGCGCCCATGCCCTATCTCGTCGCCTCCGATCTTCCGTCCGAGCCGGCCGGCCAGCGCTTCCGGGCGCTGGTCGAGCGCGGCGGCATCGCCCGCCTGCCCGGCGCCCATAACGGCATGGCCGGGATTCAGGCCAGGATGGCCGGCTTCGAGGGTCTCTACCTTTCGGGCGCGGCGATGACCGCCTCGATGGGTATTCCCGATCTCGGCATGATCACCGTTGACGAGGTCGCTTTCTTCATCCGCCAGATCGCGCGGGCCTCGGGACTGCCGCTGCTGGTCGATGGCGATACCGGCTATGGCGAGGCGCTCAACGTCATGC
>NZ_JANLGI010000037.1 GCF_024655635.1 Allobosea sp. 47.2.35
GGGCCGGGTCGAACGCCTCCGGGTAGGGAATCGTTTCGAAGTGAAGATCAGATAAGATCCATAGGCGCGGCAAGAAGGCGTCCTCAGAATTAGGCCTGCCGCCGATGGCAATGGCCAAATCACCGATTTGGTGAGGTGGCTCGACGCAATGGGCGGGCCTCTGTGAAGATATTGCGGTGACGAAATTCCGCTGGGCTCGAGAAGGTCAGAAACTCAATCAGACCTGGAGTAGGGCGATCACAGGTGTGCCACGGCTCATCGAGAAACCGGTCGGGCGCGTAGCACCAAGCTGGCCCTGGTCCGAGCTTATACTGTCGGGACAGGTATTCTGCGGCCGCTCCGTAGAGAGCGTTGCGTCGGGCCGAAGCCTGCAGCGGAGGCTCCTGCTCAAGCATCTGTTTCCGGTCTTGGGCGGACGAGGACAGGTAAAACTCGTCCAGGAATTCCTGGAGGAGATTATCTCCCAAAGTCGTCCCGCCCAGGGTCTCTTCGGCTGCTACTTCGTAAAGGGTCTCGGGGCGCATTGCGATTGCTCTTTTGACTCTTGTTCCCGCAGGCAAGCGCGGGGAATGGATTCCGCAGCATGAAACGCTGCTTCTCCGATGCCGCTGCGGATCTGGGGAAGAATTTTGCGAGACAGTGAATTGCGCCATCGACGGTGCTGATGCCGGTCACCTGAAGCAGGGCTCGAATATCCTTGATCTCAGTCGCGCCTTTGGCTGGGTCATTGACCCGCATGGCCTTGAGCTTGAGCGCCAGCATGTAGTCGGCTGCGGGAATGCTGACGGTGAGACCGACATCGCCAATCGATGCCCTGGGGAATGATCCAAAAATCTCATGATCACGCTTGGTGGCCAGACTGCTCAGATGGAAGGTGATGGCGTCGTTGAGCCATTCTGCCGACCAGTCTCGAGACCGCGCAATTCGTAACACCGCGTCATCAAGCCATTCCGGCTGAGGGATTCCAATTTCAACGATATCAGCACCTTCAGTCGAGAATCTGAAATTGCTCGCCAGGATCCGTGCTGCGCCATCGAAAACCGCGACGTCGAGGCGTTCGCCGGCGTCAACGGCGGCTTCGCCGAGCTCGTCCAGCGCGGAAAGAAGTTCATCGATGTTGAACACGCGGGTGAATATGCACTGCATAGGTCGTACCGCGATCAACCTTCAGTTCGGCAAAATCCGGCAGATTGGGGGCATTGCTAATTCGATGTGGCACGGGACGGATTGGGATTAGGAGACCCCGGCAAGGTCCCATCCGGCTGCGGTCAGAAGCCATCGGCCGCCCAACCGCCATCCGGGGCTTTACCAAACCAGTCCTTTTCCTTCGAGCGAAATGGCAGTCCGATTGATAATGCTGCTTCGCCCGCTGTCGAAGGGGCGGCCTTCTCATCGAGCTGCGCTTTGGTCGAACTAGCGGTCCACCCTACGCTGCTTGTCATTCGCGACAGGACCCAATGCCAGGATCTTCCTTGCGGCCTCGGTGAAAATCTCGGGGTTGATGATCTTGCCGCCGCCTGTCCAAAGGGTTTCTCGGCTAGCGTCTCTGATGATCTTGGTAGCCTTCCTGAGAGCTGCGCTCATACCTGTTCTCCACATAAAATCCGAAACTGAGGATACCCTACGAGGGGCATGTTCTGCAAAAAAGGTGAGGTTTGGACGTCGGTCAAATGTACGCCGTTGCAGGCAGACATCATCGGGAGTCGCGGGCTAGGCTTGCTCTGAGATAGCGCCGGGACGTAGGTTTAGGCCGGTGCGAGCCTCTTCGAGAGCATACCAACGCTCATCCCGGGGCATGCGCGCGCGGCGAAGTGGTTCGGCCGAGACGAAGAGCATTCTTCTCCGGAATGCTAATGGGCTTTCGGCCATTAGGAATGATTTTTCCTGATCGGTGCCGGGCGGAAACCAGGGCTTAGTCAAGAACCGTGCTTTTCGGTCCGTCCATCTGGGCGGCTCTCCCAGCCGCCACCGGCGCGCCAAATGCTCGCCAACAGCGCCAATATAGGCGTCTGTCTCGGAATGTCCGAGAAGGGCTGGTTCGCCCTCAATACGACGTGCTCGACTCGCTTGATCGTTGTCGAGATAAAATTCGTCGAGGAATTCGTGGAGCGCGACCGTGAGCGCCTGCTCACCCGATGCCGCCCGGCTCACGACCTCTGCGAGCGTTCCAGGTCGGCCGGCGTTTGACATGCTGACTCTGCTCCTTGGCGTATTGAATGACGTCGTCGATTTTTGCGAGAACGCGGTTGTCGATACCGGGGATGGTAGGGAAGAAGCCTTTCACCAGCTCCATAAGGGCAGCCCCGTTTCGGAGGCCGGTTACATGCATCAGTTGAGCGATGTCGTGGCGATCGCGACGTGCGCCATCAAGGTCCTCGCGACGGGAGGCTATCAACTTCATCGCAAGAATGTACTCGGGCGTTGGCAGAAAGACCCGCAATCCCGGTGTGCCATCATCCCGCGGATATTCTCCGAAGACATTCAAACGAGGCTGACGGCTGCCTGGCGAGGTAACCAGGTGCTTGACTGACTGGTTGAGCCAGTCGTCGGGAAGGTTCCTCTTCCGAGCGATCGCATCCGCCGCCTCATAGAGGAATTCCGATTCCGCGATGAAGACGGAATCGACGTCCCGGGTGACCTCGCGAATATCGGTTGCCAGAAGAAGGCACGCGCCGCCGTAAACCGCAATTTCAGCAATGAGCCCACGGGCGCGGGCCATTTGACCAAGATCGTCAAAGGCTAGCTCTAGAGTTTCCTTGGTGAGCTCCAACGGCATAGCTGATACTCAATCTTCTCCTGCCGTCGCTCATCGGCCACCCCAGCTTGCGGGTCAATGGCCGGCTGCGAACGAATGGTCATGAGGAGTGCGGAATCCCGTCGAAGCTGATTTGATCGCGTTCGCGACTTCGATGCCTTTCTACGAGCGTTTCAACATTTGGTTTGTGAAGCGCGCGGAACAGATCGGAGTAGCTGATCTGTCGCGCTGGACCGTTTGAATCAGACCATTCCGCGAATTCGTCGTGGGTCAAATCCCGTAGAGCGAAGCCGTCCAGATGTCCGTGTTTGGCCCATACCTCATCGAGGACTTCGATGGCCGCGATCGAGAGGTGGTCAAGGGCGTCGATGGAAAGGCCGAGGGCGGCCTGTACTGCATGGTGAACTCGAGCTCCGATGTACCGCTTCCATTCCAAATTGAGTGGGATTGAGGCGTTTACGTGATCGAGGGTCTCGGCGAGGACCGGGCCATGAGAGGTGGCGATCAGCGTGTCACCGGTCAGTGGGAGCTCATACGCATCCAAGTAGGCTCGTTCTGCGATGTAAACGAGCTTGAGCACTTTTAGCTCGTCGATAGAGCCTCCTGCGCGCAGAGCGAAGTATGCGGTGATCTGAGCCGCTTTCTCGACATTAAATGTGTTCATTCGACACCTGTGTCGATCGGCTCGGCTCGCGCCGAGCGATCCTATGAGTTGAAATAGCGGGCTCGTGCAGGAAGAAGCGCAATATCTCAGCGCCTCATTCAGGCTGCCGATACGGAAAAGCGCGCAAAATGGGAAACAATCGCCCGGCTAGACTGATTCCTGCCCGGTTGGAGCCCCCGGGCCGCTAGCGCCTACTCGCATCGGGGCGATCCTTCCCGATGCGGTGAACAAAGCAGCGGAGGCGAGATTCGATCTACATATAAGAGGTTTGTGAGACGGTGTAGCCGCCTATCAGCTGCGCGCCCCCGGCGGGCCTGAAGGAATCAGGAGGCAAGCGCCCAGGGTCGAAATTTCTTCGTTAGCTCAATGACGACTTCTGTGATTGCCGGATCGAGCGGGGGCTAATTGAAGCCCTTGTGCGATCTGGATATCTTCAATCAGCTCCTCGATATCGTCCTTACCGAGAGCTCGAAAAAGGTCAGCGTACGAAATCTCGTGCGAGGATCCCCGAGGGTCTGACCATTCAGCGCAGTTGTCGTGCGTGAAATTGCGTAGGGTGAGGCCATTCAAGTGGCCGTACTTCTGCCAAACCTCTTCAAGCACTTCGATATTGGCCGGCGACAACCTTTTGAGCGATTCCATCGTCACGCCAGGGACAACGCTGACCGTATTGCCCGATCGCTCGCTCACGACTGCCTGCCAACCGGGATTCGGTGATTCATTCACATGGTTTAGGGTCTCGGAGAGCGCGGGGCCGTGAGGCATAGCGACAAGCCTGTCGCCGGTCAGGGGCAGTTCGTAAGCGTCGAGGTAAGCGCGCTCCGCGAGGTACAAGAGCTTCGCGAGCTTCAGCGCATCGATGGTACCGCCTTCGCGAATGGCGAAGTATGCGGTCACATGCGCG
The DNA here is from genome assembly GCF_024655635.1 of Allobosea sp. 47.2.35. Classification (GTDB taxonomy): domain Bacteria; phylum Pseudomonadota; class Alphaproteobacteria; order Rhizobiales; family Beijerinckiaceae; genus Allobosea. The sequence goes on from NZ_JANLGI010000037.1 coordinate 4,324, forward strand.
GCCTTTCTGGGTTTAATTGCGTTCATTGTTGCCTTCTCAATCAGGTGGGTTTCAACGCCCGATTGCTTGCACTAATTGTTTGACAGCATCATAGCCAGATTGCTTCTACGTCGCCTACGAGTTTAAAAGTCGCAAAGCGGCAGTCTCGGGGAGTGGAATAGTCTGCTTCAATGGGGTTAATCTGGAACCCTGCTCACAATTAATCTTTCCGAATGTTATAGTGGCTGTTCACCCGATGCCTTGCAACCTTCCTGGCTCACGCTGTCATCGCACGCGCGGCAGAACAGCAATTGTCGTCGTTCTCGCGTGAGGCGAATAAGTGCGCTTAACTCCCCTGCTTTCGCCCTCGGTCGGGAAGTGAGTTTGAGAGAATGAGCACCAGTGCATGAACAAGCGCTGCAGCCATGTAACGACGAGGCGATCATTCCGTCCACTGATTGAACCGAGAGCATCGACAGCCTCGTTGTAAGCGACAGCGTCGAGAGCACGGAGTGTCGCGGGCTCGTCCGCATAGATCCTGACCATCTCAGCCTCAAGCTCGGCAAGCTGCTCGTCGTTCTCTGGTCTTCTTTCTTCGATCCTCGCGATCACCTCATAGAAGCGTCGCTGCAGAAATTCGTGCGTTCTTGCTCGACCAGACCAATCGTAAACGAGCTGCAGCGCGCCGATTACAGCGACGACAAAGCCGATTGTGACTGCGGTCGAGCCTGCTTCCATTGTTGGAAACTGCTTGGAAAAAATATTCCTGCCCAAGTCCGCGGCGGCCGTAGTGCCGAGGACGACGACAAGAAAGTTGGCGCTCTTGGACCAAGTATCGAGGCGTCGTTGGCGAGCCTTATGGTAGTGCGCATTTCGAAGAGCATCGAACCTGAGATTCCAGCCGCGGTACGAGATTCCGGATTTGTAATTCAGTTGGTCGGCACGGATTGAGGACTCAACTACCGGTTCAGTATCATTCATCAGCTATCTTTCGATCTGCCGCGAGGAGGCTGCGGGCGTGGCGGCGGCCGCGGTCCCGGGCCTCGGGTAGAAAATGTTGCGTGGGGTTCTGAGGGCGCATCGCCCAAGCCGTTCGTCAGAGCACGATCTTGGGAACGGCGTAGATGTGCTCCCTTTGCAATTCCCAACGAGACTTCTGTCTCGTGTATGCGACGCGTGAGGTGCTGGACTTGTCGACGGCGCTTGTTTGGATCCGTATTCGGCTCTGCTCGGATATCCCTCAAGCGATCGCGGAGTCGGCTCAGTTCGCGCTTCAGCTCGACTTCTTCAGTCTGACTTAATTTGCGGGGCTGCGAAGCTGTTTGCTTGTCGGGATTGCGCGCCGATACCTCTCGAGGAGGCACCCAGTTCTGTCCTGGAATGACAGGCTTTCGAGCCACAATTGATCATCCCTAACGTGCGTCCTGGATGATCAAATCAACGGGGATCGCATGCCATCAATTTCAATGGCGCTCTGATCAGAGTCGGGCATCCCATCAATCCGCCCGCCGCACACCGGACAATGATCCGACGGAACCCAATAATGAAAGGCGCCCGACATTGTCGGGCGCCCATTCGAATTGCGGAACTCAACCTGCAATCGCGGAAACACTATGCCTCGATTTTCATCATCATTCACAAGTCGGCATATCATGAGCAGCCGGTTGTACTTCCGCAGGTGTTGCACTTCAGGCAGGTGCCGTTGCGGACCAGCGTGAAGTTGCCGCACTCGCCGCAGCTGTCGCCGACATAGCCCTTCATGATCGCCTCGGCCCGACGCTCCGACTGGGTCGGCTGGGCGGCCGGCGCCGCGAAGCCGAGCTTGGCCATCTCCGCTTCGCCATAAGCCTCCTGCTCTTCCTTCAGCGCCGTCGCACCAGCCGTCGCCAGCGCCATGGCCGGAGCCGCGGTGCGGGCAACCGCGTCGTTGGCCGCGCCGCCGCCCTGGATGGCGAGCAGGTTGATCGGCTTGCCGCGGCGGAAGCCGGTGGAGGCGAGGGGAGTCGTCACGACCGGAGCCGCATCCGGCGCCTTGTCCTGATCGACGCCGCTGCCCATCACGTCATGGCCGATCTCGCTGGGATCGACATGGGCGAGGTCGTGGCGGCCGAGATAGGAGATCGCCAGCTCGCGGAAGACGTAGTCGAGGATCGAGGTCGCGTTCTTGATCGACTGGTTGCCGGCGACGAAGCCCGAGGGCTCGAAGCGGGTGAAGGTGAAGGCCTCGACATACTCCTCCAGCGGCACGCCGTATTGCAGGCCGAGCGAGACCGCGATGGCGAAGTTGTTCATCATTGCCCGGAAGGCCGCGCCCTCCTTGTGCATGTCGATGAAGATCTCGCCGAGGCGCCCGTCCGAATACTCGCCGGTATGGACATAGACCTTGTGGCCGCCGACCGTGGCCTTCTGGATGTAGCCGGTGCGGCGATCCGGCATCTTCTCGCGCTCGCGCTTGCGCTCGATGCGCTCGACGATGCGCTCGACGATCTTCTCCGAAATCTGGGTCGCGCGGGCCGCCATCGGCTGGGCGACCAGCGTCTCGACGGCGTCGTCGGCCTCGTCGTCATCGTCCGAGATCAGCGCCGAATTCAGCGGCTGCGAGAGCTTGGAGCCGTCGCGGTAGAGGGCGTTCGCCTTCAGCGCCAGCTTCCAGGAGAGCATATAGGCGCTCTTGCAGTCCTCGACCGTCGCCTCGTTCGGCATGTTGATGGTCTTGGAGATCGCGCCCGAGATGAAGGGCTGCGCCGCTGCCATCATGCGGATATGGCTCTCGACCGAGAGATAGCGCTTGCCGATGCGGCCGCAAGGGTTGGCGCAATCGAAGACGTTGTAGTGCTCGGTCTTCAGGTGCGGGGCGCCTTCAAGGGTCATCGCGCCGCAGACATGGACGTTCGCCGCCTCGATCTCGACCTTGCTGAAACCGAGGAAGGGCAGGAGCTCGAACGACATATCGTTCAGCTTCTCGGCCGGGACCTTGAGCGTGCCGGTGAGGAAATCCTCGCCCAGCGTCCATTTGTTGAAGACGAACTTGATGTCGAAGGCGCTCTTCAGCCCCTTCTCGACCGCCTCGATCTTCTCGTCGGTGAAGCCCTTGGCCCGCAGCGTCGAGGGGTTGACGCCCGGCGCCTGCTTCATCGAGCCATGGCCGACGGCATAGGCCTCGATCTCGGCGATGTCCGCCTCGCGGTAGCCGAGGGCGCGCAGCGCATCCGGCACGGCGCGGTTGATGATCTTGAAGTAGCCGCCGCCGGCGAGCTTCTTGAACTTCACCAAGGCGAAGTCGGGCTCGATGCCGGTGGTGTCGCAATCCATGACGAGGCCGATCGTGCCGGTCGGCGCGATCACGGTCGCCTGGGCGTTGCGGTAGCCGTAGCGCTTGCCCTGCTCGAGAGCCTCGTCCCAGACGATGCGCGAACGCTCCGCCATGGTGACGGCCGAGCCGCCGAGACGGGCCAGCGTCGCATGGTCGAGCGGCACCGGGGTGACGCTCAGGCCCTCATAGCCGTCGGCGAGGCCGTGTGCGGCGGCGCGGTGGTTGCGGATGACGCGCAGCATGTGGCTGGCGTTCTTCTTGTAGCCTGGGAAGGGGCCGAGCTCGCCGGCCATCTCCGCCGAGGTCGCATAGGCGACGCCCGTCATGATCGCGGTGAGCGCACCGGCGAGCGCACGGCCCTCGTCGGAATCGTAGCCGAGGCCCATGGTCATCAGCAGGCCGCCGATATTGGCATAGCCGAGGCCGAGCGTGCGGTATTCGTAGGAGAGCTCGGCGATCTCGCGGCTGGGGAACTGCGCCATCGTCACCGAGATTTCCAGCACGACGGTCCAGAGCCGGCAGAGATGCTCATAGGCCGCGACGTCGAAGGACTTGGTTTGCGTGTCGTAGAACTGCAGCAGGTTGGCCGAGGCCAGGTTGCAGGCGGTGTCGTCGAGGAACATGTACTCGGAGCACGGATTGGACGCCCGGATCCGGCCGGAAGCCGGGCAGGTGTGCCAGTCATTCATCGTCGAGTTGAAGTGCAGGCCGGGATCGGCCGAGGCCCAGGCGGCGTAGCCGATCTTCTCCCAGAGGTCGCGGGCCTTCAGCGTCTTGACGACCTTGCCGGTGGTGCGGCCGGTCAGGTTCCAGTCGTTGTCGTTCTCGACGGCGCGCAGGAAATCGTCCGTCAGCGAGACCGAGTTGTTCGAGTTCTGGCCGGAGACGGTGAGATAGGCGTCGGAATCCCAGTCGGTGTCATAGGTGTCGAAGGAGATGTCCTTGTAGCCCTGCTTGGCGAACTGGATGACGCGCTTGATGTAATTGTCCGGCACCAGCGCCTTGCGAGCGAGCTTGACCTCGCGCTTGAGGGCCGGGTTCTTCTCGGGATCGAAGCAGCTGTCGCCTTCGCCCTCGCAATTCACGCAGGCCTTGAGCACGGCCTTCATGTGCTTCTTGACGGTCTTGGAGCCGGTCACGAGGGCCGCGACCTTCTGCTCCTCCTTCACCTTCCAGTCGATATAGGCCTCGATATCCGGATGGTCGGCGTCGACCACGACCATCTTGGCGGCGCGGCGGGTCGTGCCGCCCGACTTGATAGCGCCGGCGGCGCGGTCGCCGATCTTCAGGAAGGACATCAGGCCGGAGGACTTGCCGCCGCCGGCGAGCTTTTCGCCTTCGCCGCGCAGCATCGAGAAGTTCGAGCCGGTGCCGGAGCCGTATTTGAACAGACGCGCTTCACGGACCCAGAGATCCATGATGCCGCCCTCGTTGACGAGGTCGTCCTGCACGCCCTGGATGAAGCAGGCATGCGGCTGCGGGTGCTCGTAGCTCGACTTCGACTTCACCAGCTTGCCGGTCTTGAAGTCGACGTAGAAATGGCCCTGGCTGGGGCCGTCGATGCCATAGGCCCAGTGCAGGCCGGTGTTGAACCATTGCGGCGAGTTCGGCGCGACGCGCTGGGTCGCGAGCATGAAGCGCAACTCGTCATGGAAGGCGGCCGCATCCTCCTCCGAGGAGAAATAGCCGCCCTTCCAGCCCCAATAGGTCCAGCAACCGGCGAGGCGGTCGAAAACCTGCTTGGAGGAGACCTCGGAGCCGTAGCGCTCGCCTTCCGGCAGCTCGGCGAGAGCGGCCTCGTCGGCGACCGAGCGCCAGAGGAAGGATGGAACGTCGTTCTCCTCGAACTTCTTCAGGCGCGCCGGCACGCCGGCCTTGCGGAAATACTTCTGCGCGAGCACGTCGCTGGCGACCTGCGACCAGGTCTCGGGAACCTCGATGCCTTCCAGCCGGAAGACGACGGAGCCGTCCGGGTTCTTGATCTCGCTGACGGCCGATCGGAACGGGATCGCGGCATAGGGCGACTGTCCGGCGGTGGTATAGCGGCGCTCGATGCGCATGATCTTCGTCCCTTGATCTGCCGCGGGCTCGCCTTGCAAGCCACGCGCGGCCGGTTGATCACCGGCTCCTGATGTCAGCCCAACTCGGTTTGATGCCCGGGATCATCGCGCGTCCTTATGGACGCGGTTACGATGATCCCACTCCATAGTGGAGCATCGGATTCATCCAAAAAGTGGCTTCCACTTTTTTGGTCCGATGCTTTGGGATCTCCGCGGTGTCGCCCCGCCGATGGTCCCGGACGCGCCCAAAATGCCCGCGCAAATCCGTTCGCTTCCGCTGTTGATGGCGGATGCGGCGGCAGGCCCGGAACACACTGGAAAACTAGGGTTTCGCAGTCATCCAGAGGGGGTGCCGCCGGCCGTCATGCGATGGTCAAAATCTAGTGCAGATGCCCATCGGGCGTCAAGGAATAGTGCCCCGTGATCCCTGTGGACACGACATCTGGTAGGGATATGTGGGTTATGGGGATAAGTTGCAAGGCCTCCGCTAAGCCTCGGAAATCACCGGGGAATCGGATGCGCATCGGCAAGATTGCCACAGTGCCGGAGGAAGCGCAGTCCTTAAAATCCCCACTATTCATGGTTGACGATTGGTGAAGCTGGCGGGTCCAGGGCTTGCTGCGAGCGTCGCTTTCAGAGCCGCCCGGAAGTGGCTGATCTCAGGCGATTTCCCGTCGAGTGCCGTCATCGCGGGCCTATTCGAATCGCGGTCGAATCGTGGCGAGCCGCTGAAGACACGCGCAGATTGAGCGACCTGCTTAAAGTGACGTTAGGTTGGCGGTGGTATGCGGATCGGAGCGTGATCCGCCCGGGACTGCCCATGCATCGCTATGCCTTCTGCCTGCTCCCTCTGGCGCTCGCCGGCTGCACCGACCGCGAGCCACTGGCTCCAGCCTTCGCGGGAGAATGGGCGTCACGCAAGATGGGGTGCCGCGAGGCGCCGCGCATCACCATCAACAAGACAGGCATTTCGGCCCCGGGGATGCCCGTGAATGGGTTGACCTTCACGAAGGCGACGGTTTCAGGATCGACGGCGCATGTCGTCATGGAGCTGAGTGCCAGCGCGCGACTCATGGCCGGTTCGCCTGACCCCAAAAAACCGCGATACGAGCTGGACCCGCGCGATATGGAGGTTCTGGCGACGCTGGTCGCATCGGGCCGGTTCGTCAACGCGACCAATGTCATGGTCAGGGACAAGCAGACCCGCCAGCTCAGGGCCGTCGAGCCCGACGTTCTCGCCGTCATGAGCCTGACGCGCTGCGACGCCAGTGAAACATCGCGCAGTTTCAGCACGGTCGGCCTGCCGCAGGCTGGACAGTAGCCGGTGCCGGGGCCATAAGTCGCCCGATTGTTTTGCATCGCGCGCACGGACTTGAAAGACGATGAAGGACTGGCTGCTGCAGATCTTCACCTGGTGGAACGGCCAGACGATCGGCACGCGTTTCCACACTTGGCGCCATGGCGAGCGGGTGGGCGAGGATGAGTTCGGCAATGTCTATTACCGCACCAAGGGTGGGGTGAAGGACAAGGCGCTCGGCTTCCAGCGCCGCTGGGTGATCTACAAGGGCGACGCCGAGGCCTCCAAGGTGCCGCCCGGCTGGAACGGCTGGCTGCATCACACCGTCGATGTCGCGCCTTCCGAGGAAAGCTACCAGCCGCGCGAATGGCAGCAGCCGCATCAGCAGAACTGGACCGGCACGGCTCTGGCCTATCGCCCGCAGGGATCGACCCTGGCTGAAGGCGAGCGTCCGGCCGCGACCGGCGACTACGAGGCCTGGACGCCCGGCCGTTGAGGCTCCCGGCAGAGCGTTCCCATGCGCATTGCCATCCAGACATTCGGCACGCGCGGTGACGTTCAGCCCTATATCGCCCTTGCTCGCGGCCTGACTGCGCGCGGCCACGACGTCCAGCTGGCCGCGCCCGAACAGTTTTCCGATCAGGCCTCGCGCCTGAGCGTTCCGTTCGCCCCGCTGCCCGGTAGGTTGCTGGACCTGCTCGATACCGATTCCGGGAGGGCCGCAATTGCCGCCGGTCGCGGCTTTTCCGCCGGCTTGGCCCTGCTCGGCAAGATCAGGCCGGCTATGACCCGATTGATGGATGCCGAATGGGAGGCTCTGCGGGAATTCGGACCTGATCTGATTCTGCATCACCCCAAGTCGCTCGTGAGCCCGGCGATTGCCGCCAGACTGGGCGCGCGAAGCCTACTTGCCTCGCCCTTGCCGGGCTTTACGCCCACATCTGCTTTCCCCAGCCCCATTCTGCCGATCAGGCTGCCGAGCCTGTTGAACAGGCCTAGCCACAGGCTGATGGCGGCTGCTCCGAGCCTCCTGTTCGGACGAATGCTGGCGCGATGGCGACAGGAGCGTCTGGGGCAGAGAAGCCGCTACCCGCCCCCTTCGATCGGCGTGCTCTATGCCTATAGCCGCCACGTGCTTCCGGTTCCGCCCGATTGGGATACCAAGCGTGTGCACGTCTGCGGCTACTGGTTTCTCGACGAGCCCGAAAGCGATATCTCGCCTGCGCTTGCGGCGTTTCTGGCTGCCGGAGCGCCTCCCGTCTATGTCGGATTCGGGAGCATGCCTGGCGATCGCCCGCGGGAACTGGCTGAAGCCATCGTCGCCGGTCTGCGCCTGGCGGGTCTGCGCGGCATTCTCGTCCGGGGTGGCGGGGCGCTCGATCTCCCGGAGCAGGGCGAGGACATGCTCATGGTCGATGCGGCGCCTCATGACAAGCTGCTTCCGCATGTCGCCGCGACGCTGCACCATGGCGGCGCGGGCACAACGGGAGCGAGCTTGCGGGCAGGGGTGCCGATGGCTATCCGGCCCTTCTTCGGAGATCAGCCATTCTGGGCTGGCCGGATTGCGGCCTTGGGAGCCGGCCCGGAAGCGCTGCCGCGGCAGCTGACGCCTGCTATCGTGGCGGCTGCGGCAGGGGCATTGCAGGTTCCGGAAACGCGAAAGCGCGCTGCTGAACTCGGCAAAGCGATCCGCGCCGAGCGGGGCATCGAGGCTGCGATCGTTTCCATCGAAGAGCGCATGGGCTGTTGACGAAGCAGAGCGCCCTTTTTCCGCTGCGATTGCCGTGTTACTGCGCGCCATCGCGGTCCTTCCGCGCTGTCGAAGAGATTCGCGCCCGCATGCCGTCGTTCTTTCGTTTCCCGATCCTGGCAGGCCTCGCCTCGAGCGCGCTGGTGACGCTGGCAGCCACAGGCCCGGCTCACGCTGATCGCATCCGCAATCCGACGGCCGTCTTCGCCGGGCTCGACAAGATCACCGGCCGCATCATCTCCTTCGAGGTGGCGATCGACGAGACCGTGCAGTTCGGCGCGCTGCAATTGACACCGCGCGTTTGCTGGACGCGTCCGCCGACCGAAGCGCCGCAGACCGACGCCTTCGTCGAGGTCGACGAGGTCACGGTCAAGAACGAGTACCGGCGCATCTTCACCGGCTGGATGTATGCGGCGAGCCCCGGCCTGCACGGCGTCGAGCATGCGATCTACGACGCCTGGCTGACCGACTGCAAAGGTGGGACCGAGCTCGTCGTCGATCCCAAGGAGCCGGAGGCGCCGCCGGCCGAAGATCCGCGCCGGCCACGCAACGCGCCGCGCGACCCCAACCTGCCGCCGCTTGGGCAGCAGCCCGGCCTGCCGCCGCCGGGCGGGCGCATCGATGTCGAGCCGCCGCGTGGCGTGCCGGTGCAGCCGCAGCGGCCGAGCCAGCGCTTCTTCCCGACCAATCCCGGCCAGGGGCGCGATCCGACCGGTGGCGGCGGCTAAGCCGTCGCAGCGGCGGTTTCTGTTCAGGACTGAGCGAGGACGTCCCGGCCGCTGATCGGCGCCGCGACGGGCCAGGCGTGCCAGTCGCCCTGGTGCTGCAGCGCGTCTTCGAGCAGCCGGCGATAGGCGTCACGCGGAATCTCGAGCGTGCCGAACTGGGCGAGATGGCCGGTCTGGAACTGCGTATCGAGCAGCCGATAGCCGCCGCGTCGTAGCCGGGCCACCAGATGCACCAGCGCGACTTTCGATGCGTCGGTTTCGCGGTGGAACATGCTCTCGCCGAAGAAGGCGCCACCCAGAGCGAGCCCGTAGAGCCCGCCCACCAGCCGGCCCTCGCGCCAGCATTCGACCGTATGGACATAGCCCAGCGCGAAGAGTTCGCCGAATATCTCGCGGATACGCCGGTTGATCCAGGTTTCGGTCCGGTCCGGTTTCGCTTCGGCGCAGGCGCTGATGACGGCGTCGAAGGCCGTGTCGACCCTGACCTCGAAGCGATCCGAGCGCACGGTCCGTGCTAATCGTGAGGAGAGATGGAAGCCGTCCAGCGGGATGATGCCGCGCAGCTCCGGCTCGACCCAGAACAGGCCGGGATCATCGGCGCTCTCCGCCATCGGGAAGATGCCGGCGGCATAGGCGCGCAGCATGATCTCCGGCGTGATCGCGGGGGTGCGGACGGGCACGGAACGAGCCTTCATGACCGGAGGGGAGCGTGAGGCGGGTTTTGAGTCAAACGAAGGCTACCAGACGGCCGCCTCGTCATGCTCGGGCTCGACCCGAGCATCTCGTGACGGAGAGGTGCCATTTCCGGCGAGAGATTCTCGGGTCTGCGCTTCGCGCTGCCCGAGAATGACGCGCGCTCATGCCACTTCACATGAGCCTCCCGACCATGGCTTCAGGCAATGTCTGAAGCCATGGCCACAAGAGGCTGACTGATCAGCCTTCCGTCGACTCGGCGCCGGGGGCATCGTCGCCCGCCTCGCCGTTCTCGCCACCTTCGCCATCATCGTTGATGCACTCGACCGAGACGACCTTCTCGTCCTTGTCGGTGTTGAAGACGGTCACGCCCTGGGTCGAGCGCCCGGCGATGCGGATACGGTTGTTCGGGCCGGCATCGACCGGCACGCGGATGAGCTGGCCGCCATCGGTGACGAGCATGAGCTGGTCGCTCTCCAGCGCCGGGAAGGAGGCGACGAGCTTGCCGTTGCGGTCGTTGACGACCATGGCGACGATGCCCTTGCCGCCGCGCCCGGTGACCCGGTACTCGAAGGACGAGGTGCGCTTGCCGTAGCCGCGCTCCGAGACCGTCAGGATGAACTGCTCGGCCGCGCCCATCGCAGCGTACTTCTCCTGACCAAGCTCGATGTCGCCGGCGCTCTCCTCGGCGTCGGCCTCGACCGGCGCCGCGGCTTCAGCGCCGTCCTCGGCCTCGCCGGTCAGCGCCCTGCGGGCGGCCGCGGCGCGCTTGAGATAGGCGGCGCGCTCGTCCGGCGTGGCGTCCAGATGATGCAGGATAGCGAGCGAGATCACCTCGTCGCCCTTGGCCAGGTTGATGCCGCGCACGCCGGTCGAATCGCGGCCCTTGAAGACGCGCACTTCCGGCACCGCGAAGCGGATGCACTGGCCGTCTGCCGTGGTCAGCAGCACGTCGTCGTTCTCGGTGCAGATCTGCACGTCGACGATGTGGTCGCCCTCGTCGAGCTTCATCGCAATCTTGCCGGCGCGGTTGACGTTGACGAAGTCGGAGAGCTTGTTGCGGCGCACTCCGCCCGAGGCGGTGGCGAACATCACGTCGAGCGTCTCCCAGCTCCCCTCGTCCTCCGGCAGCGGCATGATCGTGGTGATGCGCTCACCGGCCTCGATCGGCAGCATGTTGACAAGAGCCTTGCCGCGCGCGTTCGGCGCCGAGAGCGGCAGCCGCCAGACCTTCTCCTTGTAGACCTGGCCCTCCGAGGAGAAGAACAGCACCGGCGTATGCGTCGAGGCGACGAAGAGGCGGGCGACGAAATCCTCGTCCTTGGTCGCCATGCCGGAGCGGCCCTTGCCGCCGCGGCGCTGCGCCCGGTAGGTCGAGAGCGGCACGCGCTTGATGTAGCCGCCATGGCTGACGGTGACGACCATGTCCTCGCGGGCGATCAGGTCCTCGTCGTCGAGATCGGAACCCCAATCCTGGATCTCGGTGCGGCGCGGTGTGGCGAAGGCGGCCTTCACCTCGGCGAGCTCGGCCTTGACGATCGACTGGATGCGGGCGCGCGAGCGCAGGATGTCGAGATAATCCGCGATCTCCTTGGCGAGCTTCTCCAGCTCGTCGCCGATCTCGTCGCGGCCGAGAGCGGTGAGGCGCGACAGGCGCAGTTCGAGGATCGCCTTGGCTTGCGCATCCGAGAGCCGGTAGGTGCCGTCCGGGTTCATCGGGTGGCGCGGGTCATCGACCAGCGCGATCAGCGGCGCGATGTCGTCGGCCGGCCAATCGCGCGCCATCAGCGATTCATGCGCGGCGGCCGGCGTCGGCGCCGTGCGGATCAGGCGGATGACCTCGTCGATATTGGCGACCGCCGTGGCGAGGCCGCAGAGCACATGAGCGCGCTCGCGGGCCTTGTTAAGCAGATAGCGCGTGCGCCGCGAGACAACGAGCTCGCGGAACTCGACGAAGGCGGTGATGAAATCCTTGAGGTTCAGGACTTCCGGGCGGCCGCCGTTCAGCGCGACCATGTTGGCGCCGAAGGAAGTCTGCAGCGGCGTGAAGCGGTAGAGCTGGTTCAGCACGACATCGGCGACGGCGTCGCGCTTGATCTCGATGACGACGCGCACGCCCTCGCGGCTGGATTCGTCGCGCAGGTCGGAGATGCCCTCGATACGCTTCTCGCGCACGAGATCGGCGATCTTCTCGACCATCGTCGCCTTGTTCACCTGATAGGGAATCTCGGTGACGACGATCGCCTCGCGCTCCTTGCGCATCTCCTCGATATGCGTCTTCGAACGCATCACGATCGAGCCGCGGCCGGTGTGATAGGCGGAATGGATGCCGCTGCGGCCCATGATCGAGGCGCCAGTCGGGAAGTCCGGACCGGGGACGATCTCGATCAGGTCGTCGATCGAGATCTCGGGATCGTCGATATAGGCGACGCAGGCGTCGATGACCTCGCCGAGATTATGCGGCGGGATGTTGGTCGCCATGCCGACCGCGATGCCGCCGGCGCCGTTGACGAGCAGGTTGGGATAGCGCGCCGGCAGGACCGTCGGCTCATGCTCCTTGCCGTCGTAGTTCGGCTGGAAATCGACCGTGTCGAGGTCGAGATCCTCGAGCAGCGGGATCGCCGCCTTGTCGAGGCGCGCCTCGGTGTAACGGTCGGCGGCAGGTGAATCGCCGTCCATCGAGCCGAAGTTGCCCTGGCCGTCGATCAGCGGCAGGCGCAGCGAGAAATCCTGCGCCATGCGCACCAGCGCGTCATAGACCGCGAGATTGCCGTGCGGATGGTACTTACCCATAGTGTCGCCGACGATACGGGCGCATTTGGTATAGGGTCGCTCGGGCAGGTTCTTGTTCTCGTGCATCGAGAACAAGATGCGGCGGTGGACCGGCTTCAGGCCGTCGCGGACATCGGGCAGAGCGCGGCTCACGATCACGCTCATGGCGTAATCGAGATAGCTCTTCTTCATCTCGTCGGTGATCGCGATCGGCTTGATGTCGCCGCCGAGATCCGGGGCTCCGTCGCGCTTGTCGTCGGTATCGTCGCTCAAGGGGAAATGTCCCGATTCCTGCTGGTTTTTCAGCCTTCTGGCTATCCGATTCCGGCGGGAGAAGCCAGCGAAAGCGGGCGCTGTCCAAGCAAAAATTCTGTCAATGAATTCAGCATGTTATGAGCAATTTTCGGATGCGTTCCGGCACACCGCCATATTCCGGCCTTTCTTGGCGCGTGACGGCGGGCCTTGGGCATGCTGATGTGGCGCCATGTTCATCGAATTCGCCACCGCCGCGCTCGTCACCATGCTGGTGACGCTCGACCCGCCGGGCCTCGCGCCGATCTTCCTGTCGCTGACGCGCGGGATGTCGGAGGGCGAGCGCAGGCAGGTCGCGATCCGCGCCTCGATCATCGCCTTCTGCATCATGGCCTTCTTCGCCGTCGCGGGCGACATCGTGCTGAAGGCGCTCGGCGTCTCGCTGCCGGCCTTCCGCATCGCGGGCGGGCTGCTGCTGTTCTGGATCGCCTTCGAGATGGTGTTCGAGCGCCGCACCGAGCGCAAGCAGCAGACGGCCGAGACTGCGATCACGCAGGATCACATCCGCAACGTCGCGGCCTTCCCGCTGGCGATCCCGCTGATGGCAGGGCCGGGCGCCTTGACGGCGATGATCCTGCTCGCCGGCCGCGCGCATGGCGACCCGCTGCTGCTGGCGACGCTCGCGGTAATCTGCGGGCTGGTGGTGCTGTCCTGCCTCGTCGTGTTCCTGACGGCGACGCCGATCGCGAAGCTTCTGGGCGTCACCGGCAATATCGTGCTGACGCGCCTGCTCGGGGTGATCCTGGCGGCGCTCGCCGTGCAGTTCGTGATCGACGGGATCAAGGCTGCCGCGCAGGCGGGGTAGGGTGAGGATGAGGGGCGGTTTCGGCCCGTTGCGGACGAGGGCCGGAACGCTCAATTGCCGTTAGCGCCAGCTCCGTCTAGGCGGCAGCTTCGCCATAGCTAAACTGCTTTCGCTACGTTCCATGATTGCAATGACGTTCGCGGCTGCAAAGGGAAGCTCGGTTCCCGACCAAAGCTCGTCATTTTCAGCTATCTCGGTGGGGTCATTGTCGAGAACGCCGATAAAGGAGCCCTCATTTCGAGCGACTACCAGGACCCACATCCGCTCCACAACGACGCGATCCCCAACGGCAATTTCGAACATCAGCTTTGCGAAATCGCCGGCCCGCAATCCTTCGCGCTCTGGCCGCGTGGGGATTGGAAACGTTCCCGGAGCCCATTGATGGTGCTCTTCGCCATTGAGCAATTGCCAGCCGTCGATCGCCACTGAGGGGAAGCGCATGCGTCATCCTAGCGCTAAACCGAATGTCCGCAATCGACCCATTGCTGACCTCGTGGCGCCGCGCGCGGCAATCAGCGCCTCGGCCCCATCGTCCCGATCGTCTTCAAGCGCGCCGACCTGACCCAGCCGCTGACGTCGTTGCCCGTTCGGGGATTGAGATACATCACCGACGACCAGCCGTCTCGCGTCTGAGCATAGGCGACGACCTCGTCCTTCGGGATGATGAAGACGCCTTTCATCGGGCAGGCGCTGTCCGGTGCCGAACGGAACTGCAGGCGGCCGGAGCCGATCACGACCTGGCTCAGCGGCGGCGAGAGGGCGGGAGCCCGGTCCGAGCCTGCCTGCGGCTCCGTGCAGGCGGCGTGAGCGCCCTGGATGGCCAGGGCGCTCAGCAACAGGATGACGGGCCATATCGGCTTCATGGCCGGCTCTTTCGCGCTGCATGTCGCGTGGCGACCCGCGCGACGAATTACTTCTCCAGGAACGCCCGGATCGCGCCTTCCGCCTGCTTCATCGACACCACGCCATCGAGATGGCCGCGGGTGCCGTCGATGGTGGCGTGGGTGATGTCGCGCCCGGCGGCCTTCGCCGCCTTCACCGTCGTCGCGACCATGTCGGGCGTGAAGACGAGGTCCTTCGGCTGCGTGATCAGCAGCATCGGCGCCTTGATCCTGGCCATGCCGTCGGCAAGCGACGTGCCGCCCGCGGCGAACAGCTGGTTCGCCTTGACGAGATAGAGGAAGTGGTTGGCGTCTGAGACTTTCGCGCGGGCCATGCCGGCATTGTCGAGCACGCTCTGGACCTGGAACTTGTTGGCGAGCGCCTTGGCGGGATCGTCGCCCTCCTTGGCCGGGCGGCGGCCGAAGGTGGCGTTGGCCCAGTCCTGGTGGTTGGCCTGCAGCGTCACCGCCGTCAGCGCCTTGGCGAGGCCGGCGAGCGGCGGCGCCTTGCCGTAATAGTCGCCATTGTTCCAGTTGGGATCGACGAGGATGGGCGCGGCCCAGACGTCGAGCCAGGCGATCAGCATCGCATCGGCCTCGCCGGCGCCGATCACCGGCATGGCCTTGGCGACCATCTCGGGATGGCTCGCCGCCCATTCGAAGGTCTGGAGCGAGCCCATCGAGGGGCCGGCGACCAGCGCGAGCTTCCTGATGCCGAGGCTCTCGACCAGCGCCTTCTGAACCTCGACGAAGTCGCGGACCGTGACGATCGGAAAGTCGAGCCCATAGGGCTTGCCCGTGTCAGGATTGGTCGAGGCGGGGCCGGTGGTGGTGGTCTTGGGATCGCCGGTGTTGAGGTTCACCAGCGTGTCCGAGGACAGGACGAAATACTTGTTGGTGTCGATCGCCTTGCCCGGGCCGATGATCGCGTCCCAGTAACCCGGCGCCGGGTCGTTGGCCGCGTATTTGCCGGCGGCGTGCGAATTGCCCGAGAAAAAGTGGCAGATCAGGATGGCGTTGGATTTGTCGGCGTTGAGCGTGCCGTAGCTCTCCCAGCCGACGCGGACATTCTTCAGCGTGCGCCCGCTCTGGGTGGTGAAGCTCGGGATCTCGAAGACCTTCTTCTCGACCGCCAGATCCTGCGCCTCGGCCATGCCTGCCGTCATCCATCCTGCGAGCGCCAGAGCACCCATGATCCACATCTTCATCGCTGCATCCTTCCCGCTGCCGCAACAAGCTCTGGCGGCATGAGAGCGGATTTTGGGGAAACGCGAAAGCCAGGCTTAAGTCAGCGCGTGAGCAGCGTCGCGCCGGCCGGGCTCAGGAACGCCTCGGTTTCGAGGTCGAAGGCCGGCGCATCGACTGGCCCCTTGAGCACGAAGGGCAGCTTCAGGGCGCCGTTCGGCGAGGCAAGCAGCGCGGTCATGTCGAGGCTGCGGCTGCGCAGCGAGGCGCTGCCGGCGAGGTTGAAGCGGTAGTTCTGGCCGTTCATCTGCGCTTCGGTCAGGGCGAGGATGCCGCCGGCGATCCCGGCATGGACCGAGATCGTCTCGAACGGCGTCTTGCCCTGTCGCCAGTCGCGCAGCGCCTGGACCGGGCTGCGTTCGGCACGGCGGAGCAGTTCGGCGAAGGCGACGCCGCCGATTTCGCCCTGCCGGGCCGTGAGGTTGACGCGTCCGGTGAACGAGCCCAGCAACTCGTCGAAGGTGCGGCCGACGCCGTCGAGAGCCAGCTGCAAGCCTGCCGTTCCGCTCAGGCGCGCGAGTTGCGGCAGGTCGGACGCGGCCTGGCCGATGTTCACCTTGTCGAGGCCTGCCTGAATCTTGACGTCCACGCCAGCAGGTGCACCGATCGCGAGCAGGCGGCTCTTGACGCTGCCGCCATAAGCGCCGGCGCGGAGCAACCCGGTCTCGAAGCGCCCCTTCTTGACCAGAAGATAGGTCGCGACGTCGCTGAGCTTGGCGCCCTTCAGGCGGGCGGCATCGACCGAGATGCGCAGGTCGATATCGCGGGCGGTCCAGGCGTCGAGATCGAAGGGGGTGGTGTCCGCCACGTTGACGGCCGGCACCGGCAGGCGGTCGATGAGGCGTCCGAGATCGAGCGTCGCGCCGGCAAGCGTGCCGGACAGCGCGAAGCGCCCGCCGGTCTCCGCGAGCTTGATCGCGCCGTCCAGGCGTTCGCCGTCGAGATTGACGATGGCGCTGTTGAACGAGACTTCTCGCGCCTTCACCTGGATATCGGCCGAGACGGCGACCGCGCCGAGCGCCGAACCCAGGCGCGATTCCTCGCCGAACCAGCCGAGCAGCTTCGGCAGCGAGGGGGTGGAGAGAACGAGGGGGCCGCTGATCACCGGCTCACCGGGTCCGGAGCGGCTGCCTTCGAAGCGCAGCTTCAGCAGGGAGGAGGTCGCCGACAGGGCCGCCTTGGCGTTGCCGCCGACCATCGGCCAGAGCAGGCTCACCTCGGTCGGAACGCCGCGCCAGTTCAGCGAGCCGGACAGGTTGAGCGGTTCGTTCAGGCCGCGTTCGTCGATGACGAGGTCGAGATCGCGCACGACGCTCTGGATAGCGCCGCTGGCCCGCAGGAAGAGCGAACCCGAGCGGATGACGATCTTGCTCTGGCTCTGCAGCCGTTCGAGTTCGGCCAGGGGAGAGGCAAGCCATTCGGTGACGCCGTCGCTCCCGGCGGGAACGGCGACATCGATCCGCGGCGCGATGAGGTCGACCCGGTCGAAGCTGATCCGCCCGCCCAGAAGCGGCAGAAGGCGCAGATGCGCCTTGACCCGCACGGCCTCGCCGGCGAGCGCGCCGTCACGCTGGGTGAAGGCGACCTGGGACAGGCTGATGCGGGGCAGGGGCAGCAGGGCGAATTCGGCCCGCTCGATCGCCTTGACGACGAAGCCGGTCCGCTCCTCGATCGCCTTGATCGCGCTGCGCTGGACGCGCCCGAGCGCGACGTCCCAGGACTGCAAACCGAGCAGGCCGATGGCGACGACGAGGCTGAAGGCGATAATCGCAGCGCGTCTGGTCATGGACTTCCGAATCGGCACCGGCCGAAAGTCAGCCAGCCCCCTGGCGGCAGAGGGTTTAGGCTGATCTCGGGGGCTTGTCGAGGCTGGGCAGCCGGCTATCCCGTGCGATCTGCGCCGGTTTTCGCCAGAACGAAGGCCGGATAGAGCCCGGCCAGGATGATCAGCAGTGCCGCCAGCGCCCCATCCTCGAAGACGCCGCGCGAGGCATGGCCGTAGACCACGGTCGCGAGCGTATCGAGATTGAGCGGGCGCAGCAGCAGCGTCGCGGGCAGTTCCTTCAGGCAATCGACGAAGACCAGCAGCGCCGCAGCGGCAATGGCCGGGCGGGCGAGCGGCCAGTGGATGCGGCGCGTCACCTCCGTGCCGCCGGCTCCGAGCGCGCGCGCCGCATCGTCGATGCGTGGCGAGACGCGCGACAGGCCGCTCTCGACGCCTGAAACTCCGATCGCGAGGAAACGCACGGTATAGGCGATGACAAGCGCAGCACCCGAGCCGATCAGGATCAGGCCGGGCTTGAGCCCGAACAGGGCGGATGCGGCATTCGCCAGCAGATTGTCGAAGGCGGCGATCGGGATCAGCAGGCCGAGCGCCAGCACCGTGCCGGGCACCGCATAGCCCAGGCTGGCGATACGGGCGAGGGGCTTCAGCCAGGTCTCGCGGCCGGAGCGGGCCGCCGTGGCAATGCCGAGGCCGAGGCCGACCACGAGGAACGCTGCCAGTCCCGACAGCAGCAGTGCATTGCCCAACAGCCTGAGCAGGGCGGTGTCGAACTGCGTCAGCAGGCCGCGCTGCAGGATCTCGACGACGAGATAACCGATCGGCAGGGCGGCCCCGAAAAGCACCGGAAGAGAGCAGGCGAGAGCAGCCAGCACCGCGGCGCGCCCATGCAGCGGGCGGCGCGTGACCGGGCGCGGCTGCCGGACGGGCAGGGCGAAGCGGCGCTGCCCGCGCAGCTTCACCTCGATGAGGATCAGCGCAAAGACGAGCAGCAGCATGACGCAGGCGATCTGGGCCGCGCCCGGCAGCGAACCGCGATTGACCCAGGTCGTGTAGATCGAGAGCGTCAGCGATCTCACGCCGAGATATTCGGTGGCGCCGATATCGTTCAGCGTCTCCAGCAAAACGAGGGTGAGCCCGGCGGCCAGCGCCGGGCGCGCGAGTGGCAGCCCGATGCGCCAGAACAGCCGGCCGGGAGCGGCGCCGAGATTGCGCGCGGCCTCGACGATGCTGGCGCCCTGCACGCCGAAGAGCGCGCGCGTGCTGAGATAGACGTAAGGGTAGAGCACGATCGCCATGATCGCGATCGCGCCCGGCAGGTTGCGCGGATCGGGAAACCAGTAGTCGCGCAGGGAACGCCAGCCGGTAGCTGCGCGCAATGCGCTCTGGAGCGGCCCCTGGAAGCCGAGGAACTCGACGTAGATATAGGCTGTTAGGTAGGTCGGCAGCGCCAGCGGCAGCACCAGCAGCCATTCGAGAGAGCGCCGGCCCGGAAAATCATACTGGGTCACCAGCCAGGCTGTGCCGACACCGATGACGGCGCAGGCCGCGCCGACGCCGGCGAGCAGGATGCTGGTCTGGACGAGGGCCGTCGGCAGGACATTGGCGGCAAGATGCGGCCATATCTCGACCGCTTGCCGGGAGGAGACGGCGGTCGCGACCAGCGCGAGCAGCGGCAGCAGCACGAGCGCGGCCCCGCCGATCGCGGCATAGACAAAACGGCTCGACGGCCGCCACGGGAATGGCGACCGCCGCTGATGGTTGAGCGGTTGGCTCAGGCTCAATTGTCGAAGCCGACCTTGTCGACGAGGTTCGCCGCGGCCTTGCGCTGCTTGGCGACCTCCGAGAGCGGCAGCTTGTCCGGCGTGACGGCACCGAGCAGCTTGACGGCGGCGGAGTCGGCGACGGCGGTGTTGACCGGGAACTCGAAATTGCCGTTCGCGTAGAGCGCCTGGGCCTTGTCGCCGAGCATGTACTCGACCAGCTTGACCGCGTTCGCCTTGTTCGGGGCATTCTTGGCCAGCGCCGCGGCCGAGACGTTCACATGCGTGCCGGCATTGGCGAAGGTGGTCTTGAGCGGCTTGATCGCGTCGAACCAGCCCTTCTGCTCGTTCTTCGCCTCGCTCATCAGGCCGATATAGTAGGTGTTGATGATGGCGATGTCGCAGAGGCCGGACTGGATGTCGCGGGCGACGTCGCGGTCGCCGCCGCCGGGCTTGCGGGCTGCGTTGGCGCGCAGCGCCTTCAGGTAGGCCTCGGTCTTCTCGGCGCCGTGATGGGCGAGATAGGCCGCGAACAGCGCGTTGTTGTAGGGGTGCTGGCCGGCGCGGATGCAGAACTTGCCCTTCCACTTGGGGTCGGCGAGGTCCTCATAGGTGATCGCGTCCTGCTTGATGCGATCCTTGGAGACGACCACGACGCGGGCGCGCTTGGTCAGCGTGACCCAGTTGTTGTCGGGGCGCAGCTGCGCCGGGACGGTCTTGTCGACGAGGTCGGACTTGATCGGCTGGGTGATGCCGGCCTCGACCGCGGCATTGATCTCGCCGACATCGACCATCAGCATGACGTCTGCCGGGCTGTTGGCGCCCTCGGCGCGGATGCGCTCCTGCAGGCCGTCCTTCAGGAACACGGCGTTGACCTTGACACCGGTATCCTTGGTGAAGGCTTCCAGCACCGGATTGAGCAGGGCCGGCTCGCGGGTGGTGTAGAGATTGACGTCCTGCGCGAAGGCAGGAGCAGCCAGCAGGCAGGAAGACAGCGCCAAGGCGTGGAGATAGGTCTTTGCGGTCATTCTTCTGCTCCGTCGATGGGCGCGATCAGCGCGACAGGCGAGCGATAGAGCGCCCTCCGCGGAGCGTCAATGAAGTAATCCTTTGATATCAATGCCTTATAAGAATTCTAGAGTTCTTCTTATTTTGACGAATTCTAATAAATGAGGCATTCCATTGGAAAGACGGCGAGAATTCGGGAGGGCCGGGGTCGTACGCCCTTCGGCTGAGGCGACCTGTCGCGGCTGATACTGGCGGTCGCTTGTCGAGCGGGAAGGCAGCAACAGCTCACGCGATGAGCAAAAGCGCGGTCGTTCGGGGGCCGAAGGCGCGAACCCGGAACCCATGGACACGGCGCTCTCCGTCATGGTCGGGCTTGTCCCGACCATCCACGTCTTCCTTCAGTGAAGGTAGCGTTCAAGACGTGGATGCTCGCCCCAAGGGCGAGCATCACCCCCACACCCACACCCAAAAAAAAGAAAACAATATCGCCCCGGCAGCCCAAACGACAACAAACGCAACGGCTC
>NZ_JANLGI010000038.1 GCF_024655635.1 Allobosea sp. 47.2.35
CTTCAAAGCGATAACCGCCCCCAACGGGGCCAACATTGCAGGCGATCTCACAATCCAGCTCGGTGTGAGCCGGCCGATCGTGCGCGAGGCTCTGCGCGCGCTGCACATGCTCGGCATCGTGGAGATCCGCGAGCGCGTCGGCACCATCGTGAAGAAACCCGACGCCTCGATGCTGAAGGACTTCTTCGCGCTCGCCCTTGCCCAGCAGGCCGATCTCATCGACGACGTGATGGAAGCTCGCATCGCCATCGAATGCCAGGCCGTGCGTCTAGCCTGCGAACGCGCCAGCATCGCCGATTTCGAGCGGCTGCAGCGCGCGCTCGTCCGCATCAGCGAGACGATCGACGATGCCGATGCGGGCGGCGCGGCCGATTTCGACTTCCACCGCGCCATCGTGCTGGCTTCGCGCTCACCGACGCTGGCTGTGCTGCATGAATCCATGTCGACGCTGCTCGCGCGCTCGCACCGCAGCCGCCGTGAGCTCGTCCAGCAGTTCAGCTCGATGAAGAGCTACCTGATCGACGATCACAAGCGCGTCTTCGACACCATCGTCGCACGCGATCCCGATCGCGCCGAAGTGACGCTGCGATGCCATTTCGCGATCGGCGACGAGTACCGGCGCCGCGCCGTTACCGGCGAGGGCGACCGCCCCGACATGCGAAACGCACAGGGCGCCTGAAGCCCCTGCTTCACCAGACGATGCTGAGAGAGCGGAAGATGGCAGGAAACGAAAAGGCGAGTGTCGGCTTCATCGGCCTTGGCACAATGGGTCGGGAGATGGTGCGCAACCTTCTAAAGGCTGGGCACAAGGTCTCCGTCTTCGACATCGTCGGCAACGCCGTCACAGCATTGGCGGCACAGGGTGCCATCCCGGCAACGAGCCCAGCAGCCGCCGCAGTAGACGCCGATATTGCCATCACGATGCTGCCGGACACGCCGCAGGTCGAGGACGTGATCTATGGCAAGGACGGTCTGCTAGCCTCACCGCCGCGCGGGCGCCTGATCGTCGACATGAGCACGATCTCGCCGGTCGCGGTCCGCCGGATGCACGCCGACCTCAAGGCTGCCGGCACGGACTTCATCGACGCTCCGGTTTCGGGCGGCCCGATCGGTGCCAAGGACGCGACGCTGACGATCATGGCCGGCGGCGAGGCTGCAGCGTTCGCCAGAGCCGAACCCTTCTTCCGCGGCATGGGCACGACCATCACTCATGTCGGCGCGCCCGGCGCCGGCCAGGCGGTCAAGCTCTGCAACCAGCTGATCTGCGGCATCAACATCCAGGCGGTCTGCGAGGCGATCGCGCTCGGCCGGGCATCCGGCGTCGATCTGGAGCAGATGCGCAGCGTGCTGCTGGGCGGCTCGGCGGCATCCTGGATGCTCGACAAGCTCGGTCCCGCGATGATCGCAGGCGATGCCGGGGCGGGCTTCCGCATCGACCTGATGCTGAAGGATCTGCGCCTCGTGCAGGAACAGGCGCAGGCGCTTTCCGTGCCGCTGCCTGGCACGGCGCTGGTCACCAGCCAGTACATCGAGGCCCGTGCCCATGGCGAAGGCGGAAACGGCAATCAGGCGCTGTTCAAGGTCTATGACCGCATGACCAACCGGGCCTGACCGCGGCGATGGGTCTCAATCTCGACTTCTCCGTCGTTCTGGAGCGCTGGCCGCTCTTCGCGGACGGCGCGGCGATGACGTTGCAGCTCGCCTTCATGGCGATCGTGATCGGCGGCGCGATCGGCACGTTCTGCGCGATCGGCCGCGGCAGCAGCAACCGCTTCATCGCCGGGCTCTGCGCCGGCTATGTCGAGACGATCCGCAACACGCCGCTGCTGGTGCAGATTTTCCTGGTCTATTTCGGCCTCGCCAGCATCGGCTTCAAATTCTCGGCCTTTTCGGTCGCGGCGGCCGCGCTCGCGATCAATGTCGGCGCCTATACCGCCGAGATCATGCGGGCGGGCTTCGAGGCGATCCCGCCCGGCCAGATCGAGGCGGCCGAGGGCCTCGCCCTTTCGCGCGTGCAGATCTACTGGCATGTCATCCTGCTGCCGGCGATGGAGAAGGTCTATCCGGCGCTGACCAGCCAGTTCGTGTTGCTGATGCTGGCTTCCTCGGTCACCTCGCAAATCTCGGCGGAGGAACTGACCGCCGTCGCCAACTACGTCCAATCCGACACCTACCGCGCCTTCGAGACCTATATCCTCGTCGCGCTCGGCTACATCGCGCTCTCGCTCGTGCTGCGTGCCGCCTTCTGGGCGCTGGGGCTCGTCCTCTTCCCGCGCCGCCGGCGCCTCGGCACGCCGCTCTAGAGGTCGATCATGGGCGGCTCCCTCAACGCGAACCATCTCCTCTTCCTCGGCCAGGGCGCGCTCTGGACCATCGGGCTGTCGGTGATCGCGCTGATCGGCGGCGGCATCGTCGGCTTCCTGATCGCGCTCGCCCGCGTCTCGCCGCGCAAGGCGGTGCGCCTGCTCAGTGGCGCCTATGTGCAGCTCATCCAGGGCACGCCGCTGCTGGTGATCATGTTCCTCGGTTATTTCGGCCTCTCTGCTCTCGGGTTCGCGATCACGCCGCTCTGGGCTGCCGGAGCCTCGCTGACGATCTATGTCGGCGCCTATTTCGGTGAGATCTGGCGCGGCTGCATCCAGGCGGTGCCGCGTCCGCAATGGGAAGCGGCCGAGGGTCTGGCACTCAGCCGCACCCAACGCATGCTCAAGGTCATCCTGCCCCAGGCCACGCGCATCGCCACGCCGCCGACCGTCGGCTTCATGGTGCAGATCATCAAGAACACGTCGCTGGCTTCGGTCGTCGGCTTCGTCGAGCTCGCCCGCTCCGGGCAGATCGCGCCGGTCGTGCTTGTTCACGGCGTAGGTGCCACTCTGCAAAGCTGGGACGAGATTTCTCGGCGTCTCGCAAAGCACTTCAAGGTGCTGCGAGCCGACCTTCGAGGACACGGCCTTTCCGACCGGATTACCGCGTGCACCATCGACGATTTCGTGGATGACGTTCTGGCGCTCGCGGACGCCAACGGCGTCGATCGCTTTGCGCTTGCCGGATTCTCGCTGGGGGGCCTCATCGCGCAGCGCTGTGCGCTGATCTCTCCTGATCGCCTCACGAAGCTCGCACTGATCAGCACCGTCGCCGATCGCACTCCGGAGGAAAGAAAACGCGTGGTCGAACGCGCCGGTTTGCTTGAACGTGACGGCATTCAGGCTGTGACCGGTGCCGCATCCGAACGATGGTTCACACCCGAGTTCAAGGCGAAGCATCCCGAGCGTGTCGCTCAGCGCCTACAGGAGCTCGCCGAGAATGATGCCGCGTCCTATTTGGCCGCCTACCGCGTCTTCGGACTGGCGGACGAGGGGATGGAGCTTTCGAAGATCCAGATCCCGACCTTCGTCATGACCGGAGAGGACGACCCGGGATCCAATCCCCGCATGGCGAGAGTGATTCATCAGGCCATCGCCGGCTCCAGATTGGAGATCTTTCCGGGGCTGCGTCACAGCGTGCTCATGGAAGCACCCGATCTCATCGCCGACCGTCTGGAGCGCTTCTTTCGAAGCTAGCGCTCGGCGGTTGCCAAATTTTCCCTAGCTCAAGTGATGGTGAGGAAGCCCATGACAGATCTGGTTCGCAAGTATGTCGTCGTAACAGAGGACGTGCTCATCGAAGGAGGCAAGGCTGTACCCAGGCCCTACCGCACGGCTGTGGCCGCCGCCGTGCTCAAGAATCCCTGGCACGGCCGCTTCGTCGACGATCTGCAGCCCGATATCCTCGCGATCGCTCCCGGCCTTGGCGAGGCGCTCGTTCCGCGGCTGATGGATGCCATCGGAGGTCCAGAGGTCGTCGAGGCTTACGGCAAGGCGGCGCTTGTCGGCGTTGGCGGCGAGGTCGAGCACGCTTCAGCTCTTATCCATACCCTCCGGTTCGGCAACGCCCTGCGGCAGGCCGTCAAGGGCACGTCGTACCTCAGCTTCACGAACAAGCGCGCAGGCCCCGGCGCGAGCTTGGACCTGCCTTTGACCCATATCACTGCCACCGGCACGCGCTCGCACTTTCTCACCGCGTCGATCAGCATTCAGGACGCGCCTGCCGCCGACGAGATCGTGGTTGCGATTGGCGCAGCCGTCAGTGGCCGGCCCCACGCCCGAATTGGCGACCGCTACGAGGACATGAAGGCTATGGGCATCGATCAGACAGGCGCAAAGGTGGGCTAGAATCAACCTTTTCAGTTCAGTCTGCCGATACGGAGCCCCTTTTCGGGTTTTTGGGGCACGCCCGTTCCGCCAAAGCATCCACTGGATGGCACGCTCGCCAAACTGTCGATACTTCGTTTTGGCGATCGTGTAGCCGCGGACATAGCCGTGGCTGCGTCGCCAACGGGTATGATCCAGGCGCTGGTGAGGAAGCTCTGCACGAGCAAGTTCGGCACCGGTTCTGCCTGCGTGATGGATGAAGAATGCCAAGTGTTGTTCCTAGAGCATCGGACTGAATATCGTCTTCAGTCCGATGGTCCAGCTCTTTAATCTTGCATCGGCTTTACCCGAAAACCGCGTTCCACTTTTCGGGCCGATGCTCTAGGAAAAGCCAACGGCCATGCAATTCTTTGGATATGATCGGCTTCAGCCGACCGCAGGCCATATGGTGTCGGCCACAGTATTCGTCTCGATGATTTGGATCACCGTATCCTGCGCTCGCGCGAGATAATGAATGTATTGTTCCTGCGCAGCAGAAATATCGCGGCGGTCGATGGCATCGATTACGTTTTCAAGAATTCTTATCGTTTCGACCTTCTGCTCGACGCTTGTGGAAAAACTTAAAATGATGCGGATGTAGGATATCCGATCAAAGATCGACGTAAGGAGGCTCTTAGCAGTATCATTATTGTATCCGCTCCAAAGGACCTTGATCAAGTCCCCGATCGCCTCAACGTAATTCATCGGCTCCATAATCCGCGATTCTGCCCGTCGAAGCGCCGTTTTCATGGCTTGAACGAAATGCGGGTCGATGTAGCCGCTCATCTTCTCCATCATTCTGGGCTCAAGGATCTTGCGCACCTCGTAGATCTCGGCCGCTTCCATCGGGGTAATGCTCGAAACGAATATGCCCTTATTGTGCTCGCGCCTTACCAGGCCCTCCGCCTCAAGTTGCCGCATCGACTCTCGAATGCAGGTTCTGCTGACACCGGTTTCGACGCAGAGCTGCCGCTCGACGATGCGCTGACCGGGCTTGAACCTCATGGTGAGGATTGCGTCGCGCAATACCGCCGTTGTCCGATCGCGCAGGCTGAGAGTGTCCTGCACGACTTTGAGCGAGGATGGTTGCGGCATGTCAACTCCAGCCCCGGCATGCGGCATTGCGGCGACCTCGGTCATGCCCGGCAGATTGCTTGCCATTGAAGCCTTTCTCCGATGCCCGAATCGCTCAGGTTCCTTCTTTATCTCATTTTCTTGCCGCTAACTGCCTGCTGTTTCGCACAAGGAGGCTCCCGCAGCCCCCTTGCAGAAATCGCGCGGGCTCCAATCACCCGCGGTATTGATCAGCCTGAGGACCGGTATCAAGGCTTCAGGCCGATGTCCCAGAACACGCCGGCCATGATGCCGAGGCCGTCCCGGAAAAGCGGGATCAGCCCATGCTCGTCGGGCCCGTGCTGACCGCAGCCGCCGTAAGAATGCGGGATCCAAAGGACGGGGACGCCCAGCGTCTTCCGGAAGAATTCGGAAGGGCCGGAGGCGCCGATGTTCGGGATGATGTTCGGCTCTTGACCGACCGTTTCGGTCATGGAGACCGCGATCCGGCGCACCCACGCATCTTCCGGGTCGGTCCTCGATGGCGGGAACATGTCGCGCTCGACCACCGGGACGACCTGCACCTCCGTGAAGCCCAGCCCGTCGAGATGTCGCCGCAAGGCAGGCGCCACCTCCTCCGCGGCGACGTCGACGGTGTGCCGCAGCTGAATGCGCGCCTTGGCGAAGCCGGGAACGGCGGGAACGGGCGCCTCGGGCTGCCCGCTGATGGAAGCCAGCACGATCGCGCTGCTCCACGCATAGATCTTCTCAGGACGGGTCAGGCCGGGCTCGCCCCAGCCTTCGTCCGGCTTCAGCGCACCCGGCGCGTCGTCGATCACGACCGCCCGGCTCGCCTCCGTCACCGAAGCTGGGACCGAGGCAGGGGTCCAGCCGGGCACCAGGATGCGGCCATCCCGCGAGATGATCGCCGAGATCGCATGGGCCATGATCACGGTGGGATCCTTGAGCAGCCCGCCCCAGTGTCCCGAATGATGCGAACCTTCCCGGAGATCGACGACGAGGTCCACCGCCAGCCCCCCGCGCGTCCCGAGCGTGATATCCGGCACCGACATGCTTTGCCGGGGGCCGTCGAGCCCGATGAAAACGTCGGCCGCGCAGCGCTCCCGGTGAAGTTCGAGGAAGCGCTTCAGCCCCGGCGAGCCTGCCTCCTCGCCGGTCTCGACGAAGATCTTCACATTGAAGCCGAGCGATCCGCGTTCCTCCAGAACCGCGCGAAGCGCCTCGATCGCCAGAAGGTGCTGCCCCTTGTTGTCCACGACGCCGCGGCCGTAGACGCGATCGCCCTCGACCTTGAGGATCCAGGGATCCAGGCCCGATCGCCAGCGCTCCGGCATGGCTCTCACGACGTCGCCGTGCCCGTAGATCAGCAGCGTCGGCAGACCGTCGCCCTCGTGACGCGACGCGATCAGGACCGGCCCGTGCTCGTCGAGAGGGTTCGGCAGAATCTCGGTCTCGAAGCCGAGCGCGGCGACGATGGGTCCGAGCCCCTCGGAGCAATAGCGCTCCAGTTCCTTCTTGCGGCCCGGAGGGTGGCTTTCCGTCTGATAGGCCACCAGATTCGTCAGGTGCCGCAGGAAGCTGCCGTCGTCGATATAGCCTCGCGCGCGGTCGAGCGCATTTTCTCTGTTGCTCATCAGGTCCTCGATTGCGTGCCGGCTTCGTCGGCCGGATGGTGCGGTCCGCGGGTCGCAAAACCCCGCGGATCAGGGCGCAGGAGCGGCGCCGGATCCGGCGAAGGCCCGCTAGCGGACCGATATGTCGGTCAGCCAGGGCTCTCCCGTCGCGTCGGCCGGCCAATCGACACTGCTGCGCACGCCGTTCACCAGCCGGTGCGTCCAGAGAAAGACGACGGGCGAGTCCTGCGAGAGCTTGTCGCTCAGCGTCTGCTGGAGCTCGCACTGCTTCTTGACGTCGAAGGCCGAGCGGACCTCCCTGAACAGACGATCCGCCTCAGGATCGGAATAGTTGGTTCGCCGCGAGCCGCCGGTTTCGAAATACTGCGCCAATGCCTCGATCTGGTCGTTGCTCGCAGCCCGGCCGGTATAATAGAGGGGCAGCTTGCCCTGCCGGATGTCACTGGTGAAGTTGGCGTAATCCGGCGTGTTCAGCTTGGCCCTGATGCCGACCTGCCGCAGCATCTGCGCGAGCGCTTCGCCGATCTGGCGGTCGGAGACGTAACGCCCGTTCGCCGTGGCGAACTCGACGTCGATCCCGTTCGGGAAGCCGGCCTCCGCCAGCAGCGCCTTGGCCCGGCCCGGATCGTAGGCCGGGCGGTTCGCGCTGGGGCCGAAGCAGTCCTGGAAGTTGCCGATGGCGCCCTGCATGCGGTCCGCAAGGCCGAACAGGAGCCGCTTGATGATCAGGTCGGCATCGATCGCATGGGCGACGGCCCGGCGCACGCGCGGGTCGTCGAAGGGCTTGATGGCGGTGTTCATCCCGAGGAACATCCACTCCAGCGAGCCAGTCTCGATCTGCCTGACGCCGCTGTTGGATTTCAGACGGTCGACCAGTTGCGGGGGGATCAGCCGCGCGATCTGGACCTCGTTGTTGAGCAGCGCCGTCACACGCTGCTCGGGCTCGAGGATCTGCCGGTAGATCACCGTTTCCGGCGCCGCCGTCGGCATGTTCGGCCAGAACGGATTGCGGGCCACGATGACGCTGCGATCGATGTCGAAGCGTTCGAGCTTGTAGGGTCCCCAGCCGAAGGCCGCGACCTTGTCCGCATCGCCGCCATGCTTCTCGTGAAGCTCGGCGCTCGTGACGACGAAGCGGTCGAAGAGGAACGAGAGAAGCTGCGCGACCGGCCGCTTCGTCACGATGTCGAACGTGCGATCGTCCACCGCCTCGAATTTCTCGACTTCGGTCAGGTAGAACGCCTGCTGGCTGGCGGGGTCGCCGAGGACGCGCCGCCACGAATGCACAACGTCCCGCGCCGTTGGCCCGGGACCGCCGTCATGGCGCTTGAGATCGCCGCGCAGCCTGAAGCGCCAGCGCGTCGGCTCCACGGTCTCCCAGCTCTCGGCGAGCACGCCCTCATAGGCCTTCCTGCCGTAGTTGTAGCGGCCCAGGCTGCCATAGACCTGGCTCCAGATGTAGTACAGGTGAATGCTGGAATGCGCGTAGGGATTGGCATTGTTGAGGATACCGGTGGTCGTGATCGTCAACGCCCTGGTCTGCGCCGCAGCGGTACGCGGCAGGGCCGGCGAGGCCAGCAGCGAGGTGGCGGTCGCCTGCAAGACCGTCCGTCGCGACGGTTTCCGGATGAGTTTCTCGTTCATGGGCTCACAACCTTCGTGTTGCTGATGGAACGGGCCGGCGCGGTTCAGAGGCCGACATCGGGCAACCAGAGCTCTCCCGAGGCATCGGGCACGAAGCGCACCCCCTTGCGGACGCCGCTGACATACTGGTGATTCCACAGGAAGACGGCCGGCGCCTCGGTATCGATGAGCTGGCTGATCTCGCGGATGATCTTGCAGCGCTCGTCGAAGGCGAAGGTCTTCCTCTCCCTGTCGAACAGGGCGTCGAGCTGCGGGTTGGAGTAGCTGATGCGCGGCGTGACGCCCGTTTCGAAATACTGGGACAGCCATTCCGAAGGCTCCAGCGCCAGCCCGCGGCCCATATAGTACATCGGGGCCTTGCCGGTCCGCACATTCGCCCACAGGCTCGCGAATTCGGGCGTGTGCAGCGTGACCTTGAATCCCGCCTGGTTCAGCATCTGGGTGATCGCCTCGCCGACCTGGCGGTCGGAGATGTAGCGTCCCGCCGCGGTATAGAAGTCGACCGCCGGGCCGCCATCGGCGTAGCCGGCCTCCGCCAGCAGCTTGCGTGCGCCCTGCACGTCGTAGGGCGTCTTGTTCGCGATCGGCGAGGTGTAGCAGACCTGCTCGGTGCCGACCGGGCCGTCGAGCCGGTTGGCCATGCCGAACAGGATGCGCTGGATGATGATGTCCTTGTTGATCGCCATCGCGGCGGCGCGGCGCACGCGGGGGTCGTCCCACGGCTTCATCTTGGCGTTGAAGCCGATGAACATCGGCTCGTTGGAGGGCGCGCGCCGCACCTCGACGGCCGGAACATTGTCGAGCCGGCCCACGAGCTGCGGGGGGATCAGCCGGGCGATGTGGACTTCGCCGTTGAGCAGGGCCGTGACCCGCTGGTCCGGCTCCTGGATACGGCGGAAGACGACTGTGCGCGGCGCGGTCTCGACCTTGGCCGGATAGGCCTCGTGCCGGTCCAGCGTGATGCGCTCGCTGATCGCGAAATTGCGGAGCTTGTAGGGTCCCCAGCCGATCGGCGCGGTGTTGTAGCTGGCGACGCCGCCCTCCTTCTTGAAGATCTCCTCGCTGGTGATCGTGAACTTGTCGAAGAGCTGGCCGAGCAGCGAGGAGGTGGGCTGTTTCGTGACGACATCGAAGGTGTGGTCGTCGACGGGCCTGATCTCCTTGACGCTGGACAGGTAGAAGCGCCCCTGGCTTTGCGGATCGGTCATGACCTGGTTGTAGGAATGCAGCACGTCGGCGGTCGTCGGGCCGGGGCCACCGTCGTGCCGGACGAGGTCGCGCCGGAGGTGAAAGCGCCAGGTCAGATCGTCGAGCTGCTCCCAGCGCTCGGCAAGCAGCCCCTCGAATTTGCGCGCTGCATAGTTGTAGCGACCGAGACAGCCATAGACCTGGCACCAGACCGAATACATCTGCGCGCTGCTCTCGGCATAAGGATGCCGCGTGACCAGCGTGTCGGTGGTGGTGACGACGAGCGTGCTGCCGTCCGTCTGGGCGGATGCCGAAACAGCGGATGCGACGGCGGCGGCGATTACGGCCATTCGAAGTGAAGGCTTGCGGCGGTCAATCATCTTCGGTCCTCCGATGGTGGTTCGGCGTTGGCGATCAATGAGGCACTTCAGTCCTGAATCCTGGGGACGGCTTCGATGAGCTTTTTCGTATAGGGGTGGGACGGCTGTGAGATCACGCCGCCGGCGGTCCCGGATTCGACGATCTTCCCCTGCGCGAGGACGATGACCTTGTCGCAGAGATATTCGATCACCCCGATGTCATGGCTGATGAACAGCACGGCGATTCCGAGCCGGTCGCGGATGTCGAGCAGCAGGTTCAGGATCTGCATCTGGACCGAGACGTCGAGCGCGGAGACCGCCTCGTCGGCGATCAGGATGCGCGGCTCGGTGATCAGCGCGCGGGCGATGCCGATCCGCTGCCGCTGGCCGCCGCTGAACTGGAACGGATAGCGGGACGCGGCCTCGGCCGGCAGTCCGACGAGCCGCAGCATCTCGGAGACGCGGTCGGCCAGAAGCCTTCGGTTCCTCTCCCCGGCGATCCTCAGCCCCTCGCTGACGACATCGCCCACCTTCATCCGGGGGTTGAGCGACGAATACGGGTCCTGGAAGATCATCTGGATCCGCCGCGCTGCCGGCGGGACGAAGACGCCTCCGGCTACGTCGACCAGCGTTGTGTCGCCTGCGGAGAGGCCGCCGGCGCTCGCCTGCTCCAGCCCGACGATGATGCGCGCCAGGGTCGATTTCCCGCAGCCCGATTCCCCGACGATGCCAAGGATCTCTCCCGGCGCCACCTCGAAGGAGACGTCGGTGAGAGCCGTGACGCCGACGCCCCGGGCGAACAGCCTGCTGCGCCCCTGATAGGTCTTGCCGACATGCTCGGCGCGCAGGACGGGAGCGGAAGCGACGGTCATAGCGGATACAGGCATCGCGCGACCTGGGCGGGCCGGGTGGGGGTCATCTCGATCCGGCCGTGCCGGCAATTCTCGCCGACGCGCGGGCAGCGCGGGGCGAAGCGGCAGCCGTCGAACCAGTCGGCGACGCCGGGCACCAGACCTTCGATGCCCGCCTGCCGCTTGCCGGCTTCGCGCCGGCGCGGGATGCAGTCGATCAGCGCGCGCGAATAGGGATGCGTCGGGTCATCGATCAGCTCATGGGCCGGACCCGTTTCCATCAGCACCCCGCCATAGAGGACGCCGATGCGATCGGCGAAGCGGCGCACCAGCGAAAGATCGTGCGAGATGAACAGGATCGACAGGCCGTGCCGATCGCGCAGCCGCAGCAGCAACTGCAGGATCTCCTGCTGGATCGTCACGTCGAGAGCGGTCGTCGGTTCGTCGGCGATCAGGAGGGAGGGATTGTTGGCGAGCGCCATCGCGATCATCGCGCGCTGCCTCATGCCGCCGCTGAGCTCATGCGGATACATGCTCCTGACGCTGTCAGGGTTCGCGAACTGGACGTCGGCCAGCAGCTCGACGATCCGCTCGCGACGTTCGCGCCGGCCGGTTCGGCCTGCGACGGCGATCGCCTCGTCGATCTGGCGCTCCACCGTCATCAGCGGGTTGAGCGAGGTCATCGGTTCCTGGAAGATCATGCTGACGCTGCGCCCGCGCATCCGCTGCACACGGCTCGCGGGCGCCGTGGTCAGGTCGACGCCGTCCAGAACGAGACGGCCTTCCATGCGCAGCATGTTCGGCGGGAAGAGCCGCATCATCGAGCGGGCGATCACGGTCTTGCCGGAACCGCTTTCGCCCACGAGCGCGTAGAATTCGCCTCGCGCGATCGAAAAGCTGACGCCGTCGACGATCTTCAGCTCCGCGCCGCGCCCCGCGCGCAGGAACAGCGAGAGCTGCTCGGCTTCGAGGACGGTATCGGCTGTCCGGGATGTATCGTGCATGCCGTGTTCCTCAGGACAGGTTGAGCGCCGCCTTGGGGTCGAGCTGGTCGCGCAGCCAGTCGCCGAGCAGATTGAGGCCGAGCACGGTCAGGAAGATGCCCAGCCCCGGCAGGACCGCGAGCCACCAGGCGCGCGTGATGTAGGAGCGTCCCTCCGCCAGCATGCCGCCCCAGGTCGGGACGCTCGGCGGAACGCCCAGCCCCAGGAAGCTCAGGCTCGATTCCGCCAGGATCGCGGTCGCCATCGTGAAGGTGCCGATGATAATGGCCGAGGCGAGCAGGTTGGGCAGGATGTGATGTCGCAGCACCCAGATCGTGCCGCCGCCCATGATCTTGGCGGCGGAGATATATTCCCGCGAGCGCAGCATCAGGGCCTGCGCCCGTGCGATCCGGCAGTAGGGGATCCAGCGCTGGATCGTCAGCGCGATGATTACATTCGTCAGACTGGGACCAAAGAAGGCGAGGATCGCGATGGCGAGCAGGATCGGCGGAAATGCCCAGAACGTCTCGACGATCTTCTGGATGAGGGTGTCGCGGGTTCCGGAAAGATAGCCCGAAAGGGCTCCGACCAGCACGCCCACGACGCCGGAAAGCACGACGACCGAGCCGGCTATCGCCAGTGACACCCGCGCCCCCGAGGTCATTCGCGACAGCAGGTCGCGTCCGAGATGGTCGGTACCGAGAAGGTAGCCGCCTTCCGCGCCAAAGGGAGGTTCGAGCGCAAACAGCAGGTTCTGCTCACTGGGGTCATGCCCGGCGACTAGTCCGCCGAAGAGCGCCAGCGCGACGATGCTACCGAGGCAGACCACGCCGACGATGAATTTGAGTTCCAGGAAGCGCCAAGCCTGCATCGTCAGGTCCTCCCGACCCTGAGTCGGGGATCGATCAAGACGTAGACCAGATCGACCAGAACGTTCAGGAAGATGAAGATGAACGTGTAGGAAACGACGATTCCGGTCGTCAGGGGAATGTCGCGCGAGGTGACTGCGGAGTAGAGCAGCGAGCCGAGGCCGGGCCAAGAGAAGACCACCTCGACGACGATGCTCCCGCTGATCAGGGTGCCCAGTTCGAGGCCGATGATGGTGATGATCGGCACAGTGGCATTCGGCAGGAGGTGACTGCGCACGACTTCCCGCCGCTTCAGCCCCTTGGCGACGGCAGTGACGACGAATTCCTCCTGTCCGACATCGATCACGGCCGAGCGCGAGATGCGCGCGATGATCCCGATCATGCCGAACGCCAACGTCGCTGCCGGCAACAGGATATGTTCGAGCCCTTGCCGAAAGATGCCGACCTGACCCTGCAGTAGGCTGTCTATCAGGACAAAGCCTGTCATCTCCCGCAGCGGGATGTCCAGCGGTATGCGGCCGCTTGAAGGCAGCAGGTTCAGGTAGCCCGAGACGAACAGAACCAGCAGAATGCCGACCCAGAAAGAAGGAGCGCTCACGCCGAGCACGGCCAGGAGTGAACCAAGGCCATCGAGCCAACTGCCCTTGCGCAGCGCCGTCGCGACGCCGAGCGGGACGGCAATCGCCGTGGCGATGAGAAGCGCGGTCACGGCAAGCTCGATGGTAGCCGGAAGCCGCTGACCGATCAGCTCGATCACGGGAGCATGGTAGCGATAGGAACTGCCAAGATCGAGCCGTACCAGATTCTTAAGGAAATAGAAGAATTGGACCAGCACAGGTTGGTCCAGCCCCCACTGCGCCCGCATGCGGGCGATATCCGCCTCTGTTGCATCCTCAGCCGCCAGCGTGCTCGCGGCGTCGCCGGGCGCGAGCCTGACAAGGGCGAAGATCCCCAAGGCGACGAGCAGTACGACCGGAACGGCTCCTAAAACTCGTCCTGCGATATGTCGAAGCATCCTGTCTCCCCCGCTCCGGCGCGGTGCCGGCTCCGCTGCCGATCGCCCGCACCGTCCGAATCAGCCGGCGGCAACGACCGGCTGCATGCGGTCGTTCACCTGCACCGTCCGCAAGTAGTTCAAGTCGGGCAGCGGCCTCGCCAGCGAGGAGGATGTCGCAAGAACCTTCTCGATCGCCTCGGCGGCACGCAGCAGATGCAGGTCCGCGTTCCTGCGGCCGACGATCTGGAGGCCGAAGGGCAGTCCTCGATCGTCGAGGCCGCAGGGGATCGAAATGCAGGGATGATTTATCAGCGTGATCGCGTAGGTCAGTCCGACCCAGTCGAAATAATTGGCGGTCGGACTGTCTCCGATCTTGGCCGGATACATGTCGTGCTTGGGCCACGGATAGGTTCCGACGGTCGGCGTGATAAGCAGATCGAACTCCCGGAAGAAAGCCTGCACGCGCTGATAGATGCGATTCTGCTCGATGAAGGCCAGCGAGGCGTCCTCCAGGGAGAAACGCGCGGCATGTTCCAGATTCTGCTGGACGAGCGGCCCCCACTGCCGAGGCTTTTCCTTCTGGCGGTCGGCGAACATACCCACATAGTTCACGGCGCGCAGGATCTCGTAAACGCGCCGAACCTCGCCGAAATCGGGATGCGCGACCGCCGTCTCGCGGAAGATGGACGCGAAGGTGGCGGTGCGCTCGTCGAAGATGCGGCGCAGCCCGTCCTCACAGGGGGCGAAGCCGAGATCCTGCGAGAAGGCGGCTTTCAACGTCGAGACGTCGACGGGCGCGTCGCCCTTCTCGTCGAGTGGCGTGGCCAGCGCATCAATGTCCGCCGACGTCGCCATGCTGCGCAGAAGCAGGCGCACATCCTCGCTCGTGCGGGCCATCGGTCCTTGCACCGGCAGATGCGAGAGCCCGATCAGCCGTTTCTCGGACGCGACGATGCCTGCGGTCGGGCGGAAGCCCACCACGCCGCAATAGGCGGCGGGGATACGCAGACTACCGGCGTTGTCGGAGCCGTGGGCAAGCGGCATCATCCCGAGCGACAGCGCGATTGCCGAGCCGCCGGAAGAGCCGCCGCAGGTCAAGTCCACATCGAACGGGTTGCCACTTACGCCGTAGACGGGATTGAAGGTGTTGCCGCCGGCGCCCCATTCGGGAGTGTTGGTCTTCGCAAAAACGATCGCACCCTTGGTGCGCAGATTGGCGACCAGGTGCTCGTCCTCGGCGGGGACGTGATGCTCGTAGAGGCGCGAGCCATAGGTCGTGCGCAATCCAGCCGTATCGTTGAGATCCTTGATGCCGATCGGCAACCCATGCAGCGGCGCCAGATTTTCGCCTGCAAGCACGGCCTTTTCCGCACGTCCCGCTGCCGCGCGGGCCCCGGCCTCGTCGATGGCCACGACACCGTTTACAGCCACATTGGTCTCTTCGATCCGAGCAAGACACGAGTCGAGCAGCTCAACTGGCGAAAGCTGCTTCGAACCTATCAGGAAGCGAGCTTCGGACGCGGTCAGATCGCAGGGCAGAATCATCTCGTCCTCGTTGGAGCTATCGGCATCGACCGAAATGTTCATACGGTATACCGTCGTACCATCGCGGCCTTTCATAACTAGTCAAGCACGGCGGCCTCCCAAGAAAGCCGCGATCGTGACCTAAACCCGTCATTCGACTTGGTGGCTTGCGAGGCGATGCTCCTCGCGGGGTCCTCGCCTGGTGCCACGACCTCTAATGGGCCGGGCACGATAAGTTTCAGGCAAATAACGCTTTTTCTCTCTCTGCCATCACGAGATTTCGGCGGGCAATGACACGAATTCGATATGCCTGCCAATTGGGCAGGTCGCCTGCGGATTTCGGTAAACCGAATTGTTTTGGCAGACAGATGCCATCGGTTTGGCATCGATTCTGAAGCCGGTTGAGAGAAGAAAATACTGCAATAAATTATTGAAGATCATATATTTTTCGACTTAGGTGAGGCCGCGCGGGGCGCGTGCCCAGTGTATACTCTTGAGTCCGCGCTGCTGGGCATAAGGCGCCACAAAGGAAATATTTAGGTCTCGAACCAATTGTGACGCTCGTTGGCTCGGGAGGCAGGCGATCATGCACAAACTTCGGCTCGGCAGTCTGTTGCACTGCCTGACCATTTTTCCGCTTCTGACGCTGGTTTGCTTTGGCGCGATCTTGGCGTTCCGCAGCTATGACGCCTATCGCGACATCCAGCATGCTTCGCGATTGCAGGCGCTCGCCGATGCCACGACCCTGTTTTCAGCGACCGCGATTCCGAACGAAGGACGCGCTGCCTATCCCTATCTCGCGACAGGCTCGGACGAAGCGCGGGTCAAAATGGAAGCGCAGTGGCCCTTGACGGACTCCGCTTTCCAGCGCCTGGAGGAGGCATCCAGTGGCGCAGGCCTGAGAAACCGGGAAACCGCCGCGCTGGTGCAGACGATTCTAGCACAACGCGCAACTCTCGCAGAAATCAGGATTCGCGCAAAGCAGCGGCAGACCGACCGCTCACAGATGGGTGCGTTTCTCCAGAACAGCAGCAATCTTGCCAACGAGCTCGTCGGCCGACTCGCGGGCGCTGTCGACAACATCGAAATCGCGCGCTCGATCCTGGCCCTGCATGCTGCGCTTGAGATCAGCACGGGCAGCCTCAATGAAGGAGGTCGTGGCGAAATTGCCTTTCAGACCGGCAAGCTAAGCCAGCCGCTATTTCGTGTTATGCACCGAGGCGTCGAACTCCAACAGATTTTCGGAAGGCAGTTCGAATCGTTCGCACGGTCGGAGCAGATCGAAAGCTACAAGCAGTTTCTGGCGTCCGATGACAATAAGCTGATCGCGAGAACGCGCCCCATTCTGCTCGATGCCGCCTATGACAAGCTCGACCCGAAAGACGCGGCGGGCTGGACGAAAGCCGATCAAGCGCGACGGGCCTATTGGCTAAAGCAGATCGAGGTAATGCGCAGCAGCCTGTCGTCGTTGACCACTGACCTGCTCGCTTCGGCGTATCGCAGCTTCCTAGTTTATGCGACGACTTCGATTGTCGCCATTCTTCTCGCCGTCGGATTGGCCCTGCAGGTTAGCCGCGTGATCCGCTCGCTCTTCGGCCGTCTGTCGTCGTCCATGACGGAAATCGCAGACGGCTCGCTCGACACGGCAGTTCCGTTCGCCGAGCGGACCGATGAAATCGGCCGCATGGCGATCGCGCTCGACGTATTCCGCACCAACGCGCTGAAAGTGCGCGAGATGGAGATCGAGGAGAGAAGAGAGCTGAACGAGCGTGCGGAACGAGCTCAGGCAATGTCCGCGATCGTCGCGTCGGTCGGCGAGGTCGTCCAGCGTGCCGCGAACGGCGATTTCACAGGACGTGTCCAGGCCGTCGCGCACGATCCGTCACTACGAACTCTCGTCGATGGAATCAATCGGATCAACAAGGTCATCGATGAAGCCACTGCCGATTTCGAGCGGGTGCTGAAGGCAATTGCGGAAGGCGATCTCGCCCAGGAAGTGAGCCGTGACTACAGGGGGCGGCTCGACCAGTTGAAGGCGGCCATCAACAGAACCGCAAACCGACTGAGCACCGCCGTGGGAACGATTCAGCAAACGGCATACGAGGTGCAGGTCTCCTCCTCGGAGATCAAGAACGGAGCCGACGACCTGGCGCAACGGACGGAGCAGCAGGCGGCATCGCTCGAAGAGACCGCGGCCACGACAGAGCAGTTGGCGGCTTCCGTGAAATCAACCGCTCGGTCCTCGAAGTTGGTCGTCGCCGATGCGGAAGCAGCACGCTCGGTCGCGACCGAAGGCGGATCCGTCATCGGGCAGGCCGTGACTGCTATGTCGCAGATCGAGGCGACTGCGGTCCGCGTGGCAGCCATCACCAATGTTATCGAGGAGATCGCTTTTCAGACGAATCTGCTGGCCCTCAACGCTGCGGTCGAGGCTGCTCGCGCCGGCGACGCAGGCCGGGGCTTTGCGGTTGTGGCGACCGAAGTCCGCACGCTGGCGCAACGCGCCGCAGACGCAGCCAAGGATATAGGGACGCTGATTTCGTCCTCGACGCGCGAGGTCGAACAGGGGGTGGCGCTGGTCCGCCAGGCCGGGGATACCCTTGCTCGCATCGTGGAGGCCTCGGACCGCGTGGTCGGGAACGTAT
Source organism: Allobosea sp. 47.2.35 (assembly GCF_024655635.1). Lineage (GTDB taxonomy): Bacteria > Pseudomonadota > Alphaproteobacteria > Rhizobiales > Beijerinckiaceae > Allobosea. The sequence goes on from NZ_JANLGI010000038.1 coordinate 17,998, forward strand.
CGCAGATTTCGGTTGCTTGCGACGAGCAGGCCAGCGGCATCGACGAAGTCAGCCAGGTCGTCGCGCATATGGATGAGATGACCCAGCAGAACGCGGCGCTTTCTGAGCAAAGTTCGGCATCTGCCGTGGCACTTGCCGTTCAGATCGACCGCCTGCATGGATTGGTTGGGCAGTTTCGGACAGCCGCTGCAGCTGAGGCGGATTTGCGCCGCGTTGCCTGAGTTGAAGCGCGGCCTGCTATGGCGAATGGTCGGTCGCGGCTTTCCCCGGATTGCCTTTAGCTCCTAACGAGACCTTGCCCGAAAATCGACGGCATTCCGCAAGGCTGTCATGAAGAGATGAGCCGGCAATGGCAGAGCAGTATCCGTGCGTGTGGTGAGGCCAACAGGACCGATGGTCTCTTCGGTGTCGACCGGCAGGGTCTTGAGTATGCCCTTGGCAACGTCCTCGGCGATTACTCCTTCGGAAATCACCCAGATAGCATCCGTTCGAAGTAGGTAATTGCGAGCGAAGGCGTCCGAAACGGTTTGAATTTCCGATGAGGCGTGGAGGGAGTGCGCCATGAAAAACCGTTCGACAGTGGATTGTATGACTGAGCCGGGCGGTGGAACGAGCACCTGATATGTTCCGATTCCGATCGCGCTGAAGCCGTCGCCCATGAGAAGAGGGTGATCCGGTCGAACCGCAAAGACGATTGGCTCCGAGTAAAGATACTCGAATGCCAAGCCCTTCATTGCCTCCGGGGAAGCCATGCGTCCAACGACCAAGTCGATGTCGCCCAGGCGCAATTGAGACATGAGAACGTCGTTGGATCCCGTAACGACGCGAAATCTAAGGCTCGGCATACTTTTCGTGAGCTCCGCCAGCGTCAAAGGCAGAACTCTCGCTGAAACCGTCGGCAATGCGCCAATGGTTAGAGTCGCTTGTTCGGAGGCACTGTTCTGGGCGACTGTCCTGATACCCAGCTTCAGCGCCGTGATGCTTGAATCGGCGTAGCGCAAAAATACCTCTCCCACCGATGTCAGGACCATCGACCGACGTTTCGGCTCGAAAAGTACGGCCGACAAGGCCGTTTCGAGCTCGTGAATGGTCTTCGAAACGGCGGGTTGGCTAAGCCCGAGTGCCGTGGCCGCCTTGACGGAACTCCCGAGGCGGGCAACCTCGATGAAGCAGGTGAGATGGCGAAGCCTGATCCGCCTATCCAGGCGAGCAAACTGGAGTTCGGGCATTTAAGATAACCTGTGAGTTATCATACGTGGTCACAATGCCATTTAACATAATGGAATTTTCAGCGCATGCTGAAACCTGGATAAGAGCGCTTGGACATTCGATGGCATTCACACGGATCGGCGACACCCTTGTTCATTGGCGCGAGATCGGTCCGCGCGATGCTCCGGCCGTCGTTCTGGTCAACTCGCTAGGCACGGATTTCCGCATTTGGGACGAGGTCGCCGCGGCGCTTTCCTCTGCCTGGCACGTCATCACTTACGACAAGCGCGGTCATGGCCTGTCGGAGGTCGCGCCGGGTCCCTATCCGATCGCGGACTTCACCGATGATCTCATGGGGCTCGCTGACCATATCGGCCTGAAGCGCTTCGCTCTCGTCGGCCTCTCTATCGGCGGGTTGATCGGGCAGGACTTGGCGGTACGCCGGCCGGAGCGCCTAACCGCGCTGGTGCTGGCCGACACGGCCCCTAAGATCGGTACGGCCGAAAGCTGGAGCGGGCGCATCGAAGCCGTCCGCAAGGGCGGGCTCGCGGCCATTGCCGATCCCGTAATGGAACGCTGGTTCACCCCGGCCTTCCATGCCGAGCGGCCGGATGACCGCGCGGGATGGCGCAATGCGCTGCTCTGCCAGCCGGCCGACGGCTACATCGCTGCCTGCGAAGCTCTGCGCGACGCCGATCTAACCGAGGCTATCGGCAGCATCAAGGTGCCGACGCTGGCCATCGTCGGCGAGGGCGACCAGTCGACTCCGCCCGATCTCGTGCGGGCGATGGCCGAGCGCATTCCGAATGCGCGCTTCGCGCTCATCGAGGGCTGCGGGCACATTCCGCCGGTCGAGCAGCCGGGCCGCCTGCTCGCGCTGGTGGCTAGCCATTTGGAGAAACACGGACATGGCTGACGCACCGGATCGGTATACGCAGGGCATGGCGACCCGCCGTTCCGTCCTCGGCCGGCGCTATGTCGACGCTGCCGTCGCCAGCACCGACCCCTTCACCGAAGATTTCCAGAAGCTCATCACCGAGAGCGCCTGGGGCTCTGTTTGGTCGCGCGATACGATCAGCAAGCGCGAGCGCTCAATGCTGACCATCGCACTGCTCGCCGCGCTCGGCCATCATGACGAGGTCGCCATGCACGTCCGGGCGACACGCAATACCGGCGCCAGCATGGATGACATCAAGGAGGCGCTGTTGCATGTGGCTATCTATGCCGGCGTGCCGGCGGCCAACCACGCCTTCAAGATCACCAAGGCGGCCTATGCCGAGATGGACAAGGACAAGACGGGCTGAACGCTCGCCGTTGCGCTCGTACCGTCCGACCGAAGGGGACTGAAGGGCAGGCGCGCGGATTGAGCGAGATCAAGATAGCGGGGCAGATTTCGTCGCTATCTGGCGCATAGCCCGACGAGAGAAACTCCAGGGAGGGATTCCATCATGCGCAACGAGAATTCGAGCCATCAGGGTGGCTCGTTCTACCAGCGGGACCGGAGTTGGCATCCTCCGGCCTTCACGCCGGACTATAAGACCTCGGTGCTGCGCTCACCGAAATACGCGCTGCTGTCGCTCGGCAACACGCTCTCCGAGATGACCGGCCCGGTCTTCGGCCACAACATGCTGGGGCCGCTCGATAACGACCTGCTCCTCAACTATGCCCAGACGGGCGAGCCGATCGGCCCGCGCATCATCGTGCACGGGCAGGTGCTGGACGAGGATGCCCGGCCCGTGCGCGGTGCGCTGGTCGAGTTCTGGCAGGCCAATGCCGGCGGCCGCTACCGCCACAAGAAGGAAAGCTATCTCGCTGCCATCGACCCGAATTTCGGGGGCTGCGGCCGCACCATCACCGATGACGAGGGCCGCTACTGGTTTCGCACCATCAAGCCCGGCCCCTATCCCTGGCCGAACGGCGTCAACGACTGGCGCCCGGCGCATATCCATTTCTCGGTCTTCGGCCACGCCTTCGCGCAGCGGCTGATCACCCAGATGTATTTCGAGGGCGATCCGATGATCTGGCAGTGCCCGATCGTCATGGGCATTCCGAGCCGCGAAGCGGTGGAGCGGCTGGTCGCTGCGCTCGACCGTGAGGCAACGCTGCCGATGGATACGATGGCCTACAAGTTCGACATCGTTCTGCGCGGCCGCCGGTCGACCCTGTTCGAGAACCGGATGGAGGGCAACTGATGGTCCAATCGTTCCGCCGCCTCAAGGAAAGCGCGTCGCAGACCGCAGGCCCCTACGTCCATATCGGCGCCACGCCGAACTTCTCCGGCATCGAGGGGGTCTATCCCTACGATCTCGGCTCTCAGCCGCTGGCGCCGGAGGTGACGGGCGAGCGCATCGCCGTCACCGGCCGCATTTTCGACGGCTCGGGCACGCCGATCAAGGACGCGCTGATCGAGATCTGGCAGGCCGACGCGCAGGGCCTCTATCCCGGCCAGGGCGAGCGCCGTGGCGAGGCCGACCCGCATTTCCCGGGCTGGTTCCGCCAGCCCGTCGACGGCATGACCGGCGTCTATCGCTTCGAGACGATCAAGCCCGGCATCGTGCCCTATTTCGACGGCCGGCCGATGGCGCCGCACATCACCTTCTGGATCGTGGCGCGCGGCATCAATATCGGCCTGCACACGAGACTGTACTTCGACGACGAGGAAGCTGCCAACGCCGCCGATCCGATCCTCGCCCGCATCGAGCATCGCGTTCGCGTCCCGACGCTGATCGCGACGCACAGCGGTTCGGACGGCATGCCGACCTACACCTTCAACATCAACCTGCAGGGCGAGAACGAGACCGTGTTCTTCGATATCTGAGGCGGCGAAGAGCTGCTTTTCCAGCTTTATCCGTTAGCGAGCAGAGTACCGACGATATGAGCGACGCTCTCATCTGTGCCTATCTCCGCACGCCCATCGGGCGCTTCGGCGGCTTGCTCTCCTCCGTCCGTGCGGACGATATCGGCGCGGTGCCGCTGAAGGCGCTGGTCGAGCGTCATCCGGGCGTGGATTTCGGTGCGGTCGACGACGTGATCTATGGCTGCGCCAACCAGGCGGGCGAGGACAACCGCAATGTCGCGCGCATGGCGCTGCTGCTCGCCGGCCTGCCCAAGGAAGTGCCGGGCACGACGATCAACCGGCTCTGCGGCTCCGGCATGGATGCGGTCATCGCCGCCGCCCGCGCGATCAAGGCCGGCGAGGCCGAACTGATGATTGCCGGCGGCGTCGAAAGCATGTCGCGCGCACCCTTCGTCCTGCCCAAGGCCGACAGCGCCTTCTCCCGCCACGCCGAGATCCACGACACCACGATCGGCTGGCGCTTCGTCAACCCGCTGATGAAGGCGCAGTACGGCATCGATTCCATGCCCGAGACCGGCGAGAACGTCGCCGCCGACTGCCATGTCAGCCGGGCCGACCAGGACGCCTTCGCGCTGCGCTCGCAGCAGAAGGCGGTCGCGGCCCAGCAGAACGGCCGCCTCGCCAAGGAGATCGTCCCGGTCCTGATCCCGCAGCGCAAGGGCGATCCCATCCGCGTCGAGATCGACGAGCATCCGCGCGGGGACACGACGCTGGAGAAGCTCGCCAAGCTCGGCACGCCCTTCCGCAAGGAAAGCGGCACCGTTACGGCCGGCAATGCCTCGGGCGTCAATGACGGCGCGGCGGCGCTGATCATCGCTTCCGAGAAGGCGGCTGCGAAATACGGGCTGACGCCGATCGCGCGCATCCTCGGCGGCGCGACCGGAGGCATCGCGCCGCGTGTCATGGGTCTCGGACCGATCCCGGCGACGCGCAAGCTCTGCGAGCGCCTCGGCCTCAAGCCCACCGATTTCGACATCGTCGAGCTGAACGAAGCCTTCGCCAGCCAGGGCATCGCCGTGCTGCGCGAACTCGGCATCGCCGAGGACGGCGCGCATGTGAACCCGAATGGCGGCGCGATCGCGCTCGGCCATCCGCTCGGCATGTCCGGCGCCCGCATCACCGGCACGGCGGCGCTCGAACTCTCGCTGACCGGCAAGCGCTGGGCACTCGCCACCATGTGTATCGGCGTCGGGCAGGGCATCGCGGTGGCACTGGAACGGGTGTGAGAAAGTCGGTTTGCGCCTGCGTGGTGGGTGAGTGAAGAGGGATGAATGACAGGGAAGATCTACGACGGCCCGGCGGCTGCGCTGGAGGGCCTGCTCTTCGACGGGATGACGATCATGTCGGGCGGCTTCGGTCTGTCGGGCAATCCCGAGAGCCTGATCCCGGAGATCCGCGATTCCGGCGTGAAGAACCTCACGGTGATCTCGAACAATGCCGGCGCCGACGGCTTCGGCCTGTGGATGCTGCTGCAAAGCCGCCAGATCAAAAAGATGATCGCGTCTTATGTCGGCGAGAACAAGCTGTTCGAGCAGCAATATCTCGCCGGCGAGCTGGAGCTGGAGCTGAACCCGCAGGGCACGCTGGCCGAGCGCATCCGCGCCGGCGGCGCCGGCATCCCGGCCTTCTACACCAGGACCGGCGTCGGCACCGTCGTCGCCGAGGGCAAGCCGGTCGAGGAATTCGAGGGCCAGCTCTATGTCCGCGAGACCTGGCTGCGTGCCGATCTTGCCATCGTCAAGGCCTGGAAGGCCGATACCGCCGGCAATCTCGTCTATCGGAAGA
>NZ_JANLGI010000039.1 GCF_024655635.1 Allobosea sp. 47.2.35
GGCTTCCCGGTCAATTGCTTACCGTCGCGCTGTCCGCCTCAAGGGGCGCACTCCAATCGGGGGGCAACTTTGCGGGCCGTTTGACATGCTGGATGAGCCGCTTAAGGGCATGAAGGCGAAGCGCGGAGAGCCGGCGGTTGCGCGCATGCGGGCCGAGATCGATCGGTACGCCAGCCTTATGCGGCCGAAGTCCTAGAGCGCTGGCTTGCTCCTGAAACGTTCAAGTGCGCGGCGCACTAGATCAGCCTCATCGACCGCGACAATGGCGTAGCTGGCGACAATGTAAGCCAGGCGAGTGCGAGCGTCGTCCCGGTCGTACTCAGGCACTTCAGGCTCCAGCTTCGACCATGCAATCTCCAACGCGCCTTGCGCGCGGGCTAGGTCGACCGGATCGGTAAGAGATGACAGCGGCATGGCCGGTGTTATGCGCTCGTAGCCGCGCGAGGCCAACCGCGTCTAGAACAGATCATCCTTGAACGGCTCGATGGTCGTCGGATCATCGTCGCCTTCGCCGGCCTTGTTCACGCGCTTCGACACGATCCATTCGCGCAGCTCTCGCGGCGGCTGCTTCAGCATCTCCATTCCGCCCGAGCCGTCCAGCCACGCCTCGAAATCTTGGCGCAGGAGCATGCAGGGCATCCGGTCGTGATACTGCGCCGTCCAGGCGTTCGCCTCGCGTACTATCATCGTGCAGGTGGTGATGTCCTCGCCCGTCTCGGGATTGCGCCACTTCTCCCAAAGCCCGGCGAAGGCTAACAAGTCGCCATCAGCGGCGGAGAAGAAATGCGGCACGCGGTCTTTCTTTTCGCCGGTCCATTCGAAGAACCCGCTGGCCGGTATGATGCAGCGTCGGCTTCGATAGGCGTGCTTGAACGTCCCGCTTGTGTCGACCGTCTCCACGCGGGCGTTGAAGGTTGCGAGCTTGAAATCCTTGAGCCCGCCTTTGTGCCAGCCGGGGATGAGGCCCCATCGCGCTTTCTTCAGCTCGCGGCCAACCTCCGTCTTCACGATGATGTCGACTTCAGTTGTGGGGGCGATGTTGTAGCGCGCCCGCAGGTTCGGCGTGGCCGCCGGACCCGTAAGCGGTTGGCTGAAGGCTACAATCTCATTCCAGCTATAGGCCTGGCTGAATCGCCCGCACATGAACGCGACTCCTCATAGCAGCCCCCCTCAACGATCCGGAACGAAGCGAAGATCAAACGTCCCTTCGCCATCCAACGTAGCTACGGGGGGGCTGCTCGCCACCAGCATGTCCAACTGCGGGATACCAGAGCGGCCTCGGTCAAAGAACCTGTACTGGTATGAAAATGCGAGAGCGCCGCAAAACCGATCTTTATCGACGTAACCGGTTGCCTCAGTGTAGACAGAACTTTCGAAACCGAAAGGTAACGCCAATTCGGGGCCGCCTCGCATGAGCGGAATACGCAATCCTCGATCTACTCGCGTTTGAGTAACATTCTGTAGAATAGTGGGTTGCTCTATCGAATCCGAAAAATGCTCAGATGCGGAAAAGAACTCAAAGCTTTCCATTCCGGCGGCTCTTAGGAGCGGGATAAGTTCTTGGAATGGGCTTCGGATGGAAACGACGGCGTGCAACCGCCCATCGTCGGCTCGTCCCACAGTTCCCCCTATTACGGCCGCGATTGTCCCGCTGATCGCATTTACATTTTGCATGAGAGGATGGTTTGAGTGGTGCTCGCCATATCGAACATCTCCACCAACAATCTGTAGCCGCGAGGGCAAATGTCGACCGAGAGGCTTGCCCGGATCAGGTCGGACGAGATGGGCCAGCTTCTTGAGCGCTTCGTAACTCACTACGTTGAACAGGTTGAGAATGTTTTTTTCGGTGTCCGCATGCACCCACGCCAACACTGGGGCGTCCAATTTTCCGGTAGCGTAGAGCCGATATTCTCGACCATTTGTGAGCAGGAAGTATGACGCAGCAATCTCGGGGTGAGCGCTATATGTATGCGCCTGCTCCACGTCGTCTTGAGTCAGCGCATGTTGAGGTGCTTTTACCTCCACGACCCAACGGCCGTAGGATGTCGCGTCACATACGTAGTCAGCTCTCCCCACTAGCGGTGGATCATTCTTAGGGTTTTTTCGGCCTAGGAAATGACTTGCGTATCGCAGCGTAACTTCCGTACGAATGTTAGCTGACGTTCCGTGCTTGTAACCCAGACGGTCGAGTAGCGGACGGACGAGGATTTCCCGCACGTCCGTTTCGTTCATAGTGCCGAAGTCAGGCTCCATTTCAGGCCTATGCTCCACAGATAAGAGTAACCAACGGTGTGGGGGCTCCAAAACGAAGCCCCCTCCGATTTTCACTCCGCCCGCTAGGCAATAGCTGCTAGCCGGGGCCCGCCGTGGGATTAGGCTACGCGCGGCAACGGTCGGTAGTTATCCGTGTCAGACCCATCGATGACCAGTGGCGACGTTATCGCGCTCGGGACACTCCGACCCGCAATATCCTTTACCGAAGAGTGTCCATCGAGCTTGAGGGTCTCGCGGGCCACCAGCCGAATGAGCGTCTCAGCGTTTGCGTCGATCTGCTCGACCTCGCCTCGCTCCCACCGACTAATGGCCAATGCTTCCCGATGCACGATGGCTGCCAGTTCAGCCTGCGTCATCCCCATTTCGGTTCGAAGGAATCGCAGTTCCTTACCGGTCATGCTTCCATCCTGCTCGATGATGCCAGCGGCAATGGCCCGGTGAAGCCCGTCGATGTTGGGGATGGTCACAACGTCGTTGCCAGCATCGTCGCGCACGTAGTTCAGCCCCTGGATCATAACGTTATCCAGGCCGCTCTCGGTGTAACGATAGGCACTCATTGATATTCTCCTAGCGAACAAAACCGACTAATTCTCGTCGGCCCACATCAAAGTCACCAGTTTCGCCCAACTCGTGGACGGATCTGGGATGACAACCAACCGAACCACACGATTGTTCGAGTTGGGCGTGCGGGTTTCAATCCGGTACTTGTAAAGCCCCGGCTGGGTGGCTTCCTCTGGCGGGTCGTATACAAACCCGTGCCTAAGGATGTAGCGAACATCACCCATAACCAAGTCGCGCTCGACCAGCCGCGCTCGGATGTGGTCCGTCCATGACAGCGTGAGTTTTCCGCATCCGCCGAGAGCGCGGATTTCTTCCGTCGCATCCGCCGGCTTCCAAGGCTGCTTTCTCAACTCTTCCCCCGCTGTCCCTCAGCCTACTTATCATCATGATAAGTGATGTCGAGTAAATTGTGACCGTCGGGCAACTTTGCAAGGGCGTCGTGGTAAACGGGCGACATCGGTTCACCGGGGAATCAGGCCATCAAATGCCGCGCCAGTCTCGCCCCGTCGCGCTTTGCCTGCGCTGCGCCATCAGCGTAGGATGAGCCGGGCGGAAGATCGAGCGCGCCGCAGGTCCCTGCCGGCATTTCGGCGCTGTCGTCTTTGAGCACGACGCATAGACGGTTCAACGCAACAATTAGCAATCCCGGCGACCCTGTTTTGAAGGTCGCGTGGGGGTTTACCAACGCTCGAAAACCCTCGCGCATCCTGTCCCGATCGTTGCCGGCGATGGCGTCGTTGATGTCCTGGAGCTTCATTCGCAAACCTGCCATCCGTATTGCGTGCCGCAAAGCTGCTCGGCCCGCCCGCCCTCATCGCCTAGCCCATTATCGTCGCGCTCGCCTTCATCGTCGCATTGCCCTCCCTCGTCCTCGCAGACGATTTCCTGATCGGCTCCGTCTTCGAGGTCGCAATCTCCGTCTAGTTCATCAAGGACGGCAATCAGGGCCTCAATTACGGCGGCGAGCCGGCGCCGCATGCTTGGCATCGTCTGCACCCGTTCGGCCAGACTGAGCGCAACCTGCGACAGGATCGACCCCACTTCCTCACGCTCAGCGGCGGAAAGTTCGAACGGCTCGGGGCCGAAAGGTCCAACGAATGCCATATGGCAATCAATGGCCTTCATTCCTACAGTTTGGCATGCGGCGGCAATGGCGAAGTGCCGAAGGTCGATGACGCTCATTGCATCGCCTCCAGCATCCGCTTCGCGTGGCGGAAGATGGCAATCATCCCGCGCTCCGCGTCGTCGATCTCCTTCGGCTCGTTGTTCTCGATAATGTCGAGATGGTCGCCGTCAGCCTCCAGCATGACGGTCATGATGGCCAAGAGCCCGGCCGGCGTAGTGGGTTCCGTCCGGTAGACATCACCCAGCGCGGTCATAGCCGGCATGTAGACCAGATCGACGGCGGCGTCGGACGCCTCGCCGTCTTCGATGTCGCAGGCCGCCATGTAGGCATCCCACAGAGGGCGCCAGCGCTCGATCGCAGCGAAGACAGGATCAGGTTGCGTCGTCATCGGCGAGGCTCCAGCGGAATGACTCGGCGGCCGATGACCAGTTCTCCGTCAACGAACACGACCGGCAGATGGCCATAAAACGAGAACGTCGGGAGACTGACGGGCTTCACGCCATAGGAGCGCTTGGGCTTGCCCTTGCCGCGCTGGCGGTTGATGCGGATCGGGCTCATTTGCTGGCTCCGGTTAGGTAGCGGATGCAGGCTTCGTTGATGGATTCGAGCGCGTAGAGGTCGGGTTCATCACGCGCGAGCAGCAGAGCCGCGAGCACTCCCGCCAAGCTGTTCGGCTCGGGGGTGTGGTGCCAGAGGAGATCCAGCGGCGGCCCATAAGTGTCAGCCGTCAACGCCTTCCAGTCTTCGTGCGGCGCACGCTTGGTGAACTCCTCGGTCTGGCGGCGGTACTCGGCAATCAGGGTGGCCAGCGGGTCGGCGGCCTGTTGCTCCGGGGTTGAAGCGGACATGCGGGAGCACTCCTCTAGGAAGGGAGGGGTTGCGGGTTCAGCGGTGAAGGTCGCGCTCGACAACGGCGGCTTGCGCTGCGGCAGCGGCGATATCGGCCAGCGTGTCGGAAACGAAAGCGGCATGGCCTGCGATGATCCAGCCACGCCAGTTCGCTTCGTTTGGGTCGGTTGGCTTGCTGGCTGCCGCTACCTCGGCAACGACGCAGGCCGCACTCGCGACCATGCCGCTTATGTCTTCCAGCAGCCCCGCGAAGGGGTTGTAGGCCAGCATGTCGGCGGCGGCGCGAAGCAGCGAAGCAATCTGGTAAAGCTCGGCATTCGAGTGTTTCGCCAAGTCTTCCTTGGTGAGAAGCTGGGCGGACAGGTCGACATAAGGCAAGCCGGTCCCGGCTGCCTGAGCGGTAGCGCTCGGCATTGGATCTTCTCCAGCGATGTAGGAGGGCGTGTCGGGTTAGGCGGCTTTTGCGGCGCCGAAGACGCCCTCGGAAACGCGCTCGGCAATGTCGCGCGCCAGGATGGCCAGCACGTCTATGCGGTTGGTGGCGGCGACTTGCTGCTCTGTCATTCCGGTTCGATCGAGGTTGCACCCTTCCTCGACGATGATGGCCAGAAGTTCGGCCACGGTCGCGGCGTCCCGGTCGGCATCGTGACCGCTGCCGTCATAAGGGTTGCGCTTTGCATTCTTCGTCATGGCATCCTCTCAGGCGGCGATGCCTCGCGCACGACGCGCGCGGAGCTTGGACAGGTTGCGGAAGCAGAGGCGCTTGCGGGCCGGGCAGCCCATCGCATTTGCGGCAGCCAGGGCGCGGCGCAACTCGATGACGGAAAGGTCTAGCCAACCGCCCGGAGAAGGAATCCGGCGCTCGTCATCGAGTGCGAAGCGCAGGAAATCGAGCGAGAGGCCGATGGAGCGATTGAAGTTGGAAAGGGGGCTCATCGCTCATTCCTTCCCGGCGTCGATCAGTTCAAGCGCTTGCTCGACGGCGTCCATGTCCTCGATTTCGAGGAGGGTCGCTTCATCCTGCAAAAGCAGGTGAAGACGCTCGCGGCGCTCGTCCTCGGATTTCGGAGGCGTGAGCCGGACATGGCGGGCAATCTGATCGCCCAGCACTCCCATGCTGCGCGCGTATCGAAACAGCGCCTCGCCAGCCGGGGTGTGGTCAGTGCCCAGCATGAAATGCGGCTGGAACACGAGACCATCTATGACAGCCGTGGCGACGCGCAGCGCATTGAAAAGCTGGCGCAGGTCTTCGTGAGGCACAGCCGCAAGATGGCTGTGCTCGGCCGAAAAGATGGAGCCGGCAGGATCAGCCATGCGATTGCTCCTTTCGCGGGCTGCGGAGCAGGCCGCCCAAGCAGGCGTCCATCTCGCGCAACCGATCCGTCACGTTGTCGACGGCGGACCCGAGCGCGTTCCTGTGAGCGTCACATTCGATGGCATGTGTCGCCATTGATGCGGCCTCGGCCAGGAGAATGGTTTCGTGAAGGTGGTTCACCGCGTCGAGCAGTGAGAGTGGAGCGGTTGCCATGTTGCGGGCCTCCAACAATTAGGGCGGCTGCTAGCGGCCCGCCGCAGCGTCGTCCGCCGCCTTGGCATGAGCCGCGAAGTCCTCCAGCAGATGCAGGGAGACGTTTTCCGCGATATCGCGGCCGATACGGATCAGCGCCGCCGTCTTCGCGACCGTGTCCGCCTGCACGCCGCCGGCCGGCTGCGAAACGATCAGGTTGTGTGCGACTGCGAGGAGCTGATGCAGGTGGTAAGCATCATCCTGCACGGTTTCCTGTGAGAGCGTCTGGTTGGCCATAATGGTCACTCCGGTTGAAGAGAGGGTTCAGCCGCCGATGCGGTGGCGATTGATGCGGCGGAACTTGCCGCGCTTGGCCTTCGGCGCCCGGCGGGCGAGACGCGCGGCCTCGGTCTGCTCGTCCGCGTAGTCGATGCACAGTTCGCAGATGGCGCGCTTGGGGTGCGCAATCGGGATGATGCGGCCCGTCTCGTCGGGATGCTCGCGGCTGCCGCAGAAGCCGCAGCGGGTGTCAGCGAGGCGCGTCCGAAGGCGGAGCGAGGCCGGCGGCAAAAGCTCGTGATGCGTGGCCATGTCAGTATCCAGCCCAAGCGCGCAGCGCGCGGAAGTCGGTGAAGGTCAGGAACTCATCCGGCAGCAGGTGGCCGTTGAGCGAAGCGCGCTCGACGACCGTGACCACGCCGCTCGCGCTGGCCGAGACGAACCAGTCATGGCGAGCGGCCCAAGCGATTTGTTCGCGGCTCATCGTCCACCCCTCTGCTCGCAGGTATTGGGAGAGGTCCGCTCGGCCATTTGCTCGCGCAGCTCCGTTTGAAGCTTTGCCAACATGTCGTCCTGACCCTCGGGAGAGAGCTTCGCGAACAGCTCGACCATCTGCGAGAGCGTGTCGCAGGCCTGCTCATCCGCTGACGGGCAGCCGCTGGCGTAGTTCAGGAACAGGCGCTCCATCTCGTCCTCCGCAATAGCTGCGCGGATCGCATTCGTCGTCCGAGAGCTGAGCGAGGCGCGGATGGCGCCAGAGAGGATGCGGGCATAAGCGCCATATGCGCCGTTTCGCAGATGCTGCCGCGCAAGTTCGATGGTGCGAGCGTTCGTCATCGATCAGGCTCCGATGCTGGCGAGAGCGCCGCGCAGAGCGTCGATGCGGGCGCCGTTGAAATGCTGCCTGTAGTGCTCGCGCTCGATCTCGAAGCGGATGGCCTCGGGGTCGTTGCGGAACTGAGCGGCGAGAGCGACAGACTCACGAGCGCGCAGGGCAAGAGCGGCGCGGGCCTCAACCTCGCGGCGGGCGGCATCCGCCAGCGTCATCGCCTCACGCTTTGCGGCGGCCCATGCCTTGCGCATCCAGAGCGAAAGCTGCTGCCGCCGATCGGCAAGGGTGCGGCACATACGGAAAGCGAAACGACCCTCGCGATAGATCCAGGCCATCACAGCGGCCTTGTTGAAGGCGATGCGGTTGTCAGCGCGGAGGCTTGCGAGGGACATTCGGAACCTGTTAAGAACGTTTCTTGTGATTTTGATAATCACTCAGTCCTAGCATTCCTGTCAAGCGCAAAGTGATTATTAAAATCACTCGCTACATTTTGAAGGGTTTTCAGGTGCTTACGACCGGATATCAGCTCAAGGCTGCGCGCGCGCTCGTTGGGATGGAGCAGGCGGATTTGGCAGAACGCTCTGGCGTCGCCGTTACAACGATACGCAAGATGGAATGGAAAGGCTCTGAGACGCTGACCAGCGGCCTCGACACAATTAAGCGCGTGCAAGCAGCTCTTGAGGCGGCCGGCGTGGAGTTCTTGAATCACGGTCAGCCTGGCGTGCGGCTCGCGAAAAAGGATTCCTGATGGAGGCTGCTCGGGAAGCGACCGCGTATCATGAGGCGGGCCATGCCGTTATCGGGCGGAAGCTCAATCTCGCTTGCGCGATGTCTCGATCGAGGAGACGGCCGAATGGCTGGGGTTCGCGGAGATAACCAGTCCTGAACGCCTATGGGAGCGCGGCAAAGGCCTAAGCGCAGCCACGCGGAGGCGTTCGCCATCGCGCTCTATGCGGGAGCGGAGGCCGAGCGCTTTTTTCTTGGTACGACCGATGTTGGTGACAGCGCCGATGTCGAGCGCGCGATGTCCGCGCTCGCATGGGGAGGCGTGCGAGGTGCGACCTTCGTTGGGGATGAGGCGTTCGACAGGGCCGAGGCGCGGCTAAGAGCGGAAGCGGCTCGACTAGTTCGCTTCCATTCCGCTGCGATCAGATCGGCAGCGCAGCGCCTTATTGAGCACGGCAAATTAGGGGCCGATCAGGTTCTTCCGCCCATCTAGGACGTGGCCAGCGACGGCTGAAGGTGGGGTAAATGGTGGGGTGCTACGCAAAGACACCTCAGCCTGCCTAGGATTTTCAACAGGATAACTAAAAAGTTTGGCGGACATCCTCTCTGTGTAAGGTCCTTCTGTCACGTCAATTCGCGCCCTGGCATGCTGAGGCGCACTATGTCTAAGTTATTGAAATATTTTGCGTTTCTGTGAAAGCGGCATAGAATTCCCTCCAGCAAATGGAGGCAATCATGTCGCTTCACACCAAGCGCACTGAACGCATCGGCCTTGCCCTAGATGAAGAGATGCGGGAACGCATCGAGGCAGAGGCCCGTCGCCGCGAAACTTCGATGTCGAGTGTGGTGCGCGCCTTGATCCGCGCGCAGCTTTCCACGCTCCAGCCCAACAGCCTGCGAGTTGCCGGCTGATGTTCCTATGGCCGCTCAGCATGGGAATGCCCTACGTCGACCCGCAGGCGGGCCTGCCCGCTGCGGGGGCGCAGGCGTATTTCTATCAGGGCGGGACGACCAGAACCAGATCGGCGGCGGGCTCGCATCCTCCCTCATCCAGCCGACCCGTCTCGGCTTCTACTTCATGAAACTCTGAGAGGGCGTCATGAGCGAGAACATCCACACGCTGTTTCCCCAGGCCGAGGCCGCGTCATCCGAACAGCCCGTGCCTGTCCTGCCTGTCGAGCAACATGTGGTTGGCGCGGCCTTGTCGGCTGAGCGTCTGCGCGGCCTGACGGAACAGATACTCCTCCTCCTCCGCTACGCCCCACGCGACGCCGCGACCTTCGATCGCGTCCACTCCGACATCCTCGGCGCTTGGAGCGACCTGTCCGACCACTACACGAATTATCGCCACGTCCTCGACTGCAAAGGGCAAGCTTGATGGTTTTCCGCCCCCAGCCCCTCCAAATCCCGAATATGCGGACGGACTACCGTGCCGAGGGCAAGGCCTTCGAAACGCTCGGGCAGACCTTGGGGTCATTGATCCCCGACATGCAGAAGCAGCAGAAGGAAGCCAACGAGCGCGAAGAGATGGCGCGTATCGGGAAGGGCATCGCTGACGGCACGCTCGACTACAAGGCGGCAGCCGGCCGAGCCTTCGCCCTTAACCGCGCCGATCTCGGCATGGAGCTTTTGAAGCAGGGCGAGACGCAGGCGCAGCGCACGCTCGGGCTGGAGGCCAGCCGGAATCTCGGCAGTGCGCTCGGACAGTATTTCGGTGGCCAGCCCACTGTCGGCTTAGGAGCCTCGCCCAGCTCGACCTCCAGCGCGCTCTCGCCGTCGCTCATCGGCAATGAAAGCGGCGGCAATTGGCAGGCTCAGAACAACGAGGTCGGGGCCGGCGGGGCTCGCGGCCACTTTGGGCGCGGCCAGTTCGGTGTCGCCCGCATTCAGGAAGCCGCGAACGCCGGGGCCATCCCGCAGGGGACCACGCCCCAGCAGTTCATGAACTCGCCAGAGCTTCAGCAGCGGGCCGAGCAGTGGCACGTTGCCGACATCAGGTCGAACATCAAGGCCAACGGCTTCGATCAGCTTATCGGCCAGCGCATCCGGGGTGTCCCGATCACGGAGGAAGGCTTGATCGCCGTCGCCCATCTCGGCGGCGTCAACGGCATGAGGAAATTCGTCGAGACGCAGGGCGGCTATAACCCGTCCGACGCCAACGGGACGAGCTTGTTCGACTATTTCAGCCGCCACGGTGGAACGCGCTCGGCCGAGGCCGATATGCCGGACCGTAACGCGGCGGTTGCCTCTGCCGAAACCGGCCAGAATGGATTTGTCATCCCCCCAGGCGGCGGCACGCCGATGTCCGCCCGGACCTTCAATCAGATCGCCGGCAGCATGGACAATCCGCCTCTCCGTCCGGCCTTCGAGTCGGAAGGCCTGGGGCAGCCTTGGATGGGGACAGCGCTCGCGCCGAGCCTCCAGCGCGCGGTTGGGGGAGCGCCGCAGGCCCAGAGAGCGCAGGTTATGCCGCCTCGCCGGCCCTATGACCTCAATGAAGCCGATCTCCCGGCCCGTGGCGCCGTGCCTGCAATCGGCCAGATGCCCCAGCCGGCAACGGCCCGATATGCCGAGGCCGATCCGAACAGTCCCGATGCGGGTATGAGGATCGGCCAGCTGGCGAGCGAGGAAGCGCGGCTTGGCCTGCGCTCGGGCGCCGGCATCATGAACCCGCTCGACAACTTCCGCAGCGCGCCCCAGCCGGCAACCCCCGCCAATACTCGCTCGGATGCAAGGTTGGCGAATGGCGGTGCGGCTGGCGCAGTCGTGCCGCCGCAGCCTGCCGATCTCCCTGCGCCCGGTGCTACCCCGACGCAGGGACCGGCGCCGGTAATGTCGAAAGACATGCCGCGCCCGACCAATGCCCAGGAGGCGAATGAGTATCGCCAGACGCGGGCCATGGAGAGCCGTCAAGGCAGGGTGACGGCGCTCGTTCAGGCGCTCGCGAATCCTAACCTGCCGGCCAATGCTCGCGAGGTTGGCCAGATATTCCTCAAGGAAGCGCTGGAGCAGTCCAAAGTCCCGGATAGCGTGAAGGAGTTCATGTACGCCCGAGGCATGGGGTGGACCACGGCCAAGAACCTGGGCGAATACAATGCGGAAAAGGAAAAGGCCAAGAAAACGACCGCCGAGGACGAGACGGCGGGCCGGGAGCGTGCGGCGGCTCGGGCTGGGCTCAAGCCCGGTGACCCCGGATATCAGGGTTTCATCCTCACCGGCAAAATGCCGCGCGAGGACATGGGGCCGCTGACGGCGACCGACAAGAAAGCCATTTTGGAGGCCGATGAGGGAGTTCTGGCGGCCCGTACGGCTATCGATGCACTGAAGTCAGCCAAGGTTCTTTCCCCGCGAGCGCTGGGCGGCTGGGGAGCGAGCGGCCGGGCCGCAATCGCAAACAACCTGCCTGACATCATGGTCCCCGATCGGTTCGCTAGCCCGCAGCAAGGCGAAGCGACGGCGGAGCTGGAGAACGTCGTCACGAGCCAAGCCCTTGCCCAGCTCAAGAGCATCTTCGGCGCCGCTCCCACCGAAGGCGAGCGCAAAATCCTGATGGAAATTCAGGGCTCCATTGGCCAGCCCGATAACGTCCGGCAGAAAATCTATGACCGGGGCATCGCCATGGCTGAAAAGCGGCTTGCCTTTAACGAACAGCGAGCCCGAGAGCTGCGAGGCGGTGATTTCTACCGGAGCGAGGGGCAGCGCGGGCAGGAGCGGACGCAACCGCGACAGGCGGTCTCGGCGCCGCCGGCAGCGATTGAGTTCCTGAAAGCCAATCCCGGCGCCCGCGACCAGTTCGATGCGAAATATGGTCGTGGTGCTGCCGCTAGCGTGCTGGGGCAGTGAGACATGGCTGGCAACGTCTTCGATCAGTTTGACGCCCCGGCTCCTGCCGCCGGCCGTGCTCCGTCTCCGGTTCAGGGCGGCGGGAATGTATTCGACCAGTTCGATAGCCCGAGGTCACAGCTCCCCCAAGACACCGGCAGCGGCCCGCTCGTCGTCACGGTGGCCCCGAACCGTCAGCAGTCCCCAGCCTCGCCGTCAGGATTCGCGACCCGCGCCCAGCGCGAGGGAGACGATCCCCAAGCCCGTGATAGCGAGTATCTGGCCGATGCCGTTCGCACGCGGCTCCAGCAGGACCAGACGAGTCCAATGGGTCGGCTCGATGCCTATGCCCGTGGCGTTGCCGGATGGGTTCCAGGAATGAACAAGCTGGCGGCTGCGGGGGACGCTGCTTTCGGCGCAGGCCGGGGCGAGACCTTCGGCGAGCGCTATTCCGATAACCTTGCCCGAGAGCGCGCCATGGATGCGGCGGATGAGGCGCTAAACCCCGGTTCTCGGATGATGGGACAGGTTGCCGGATTCGGTGCGACTGCCGCTCTCATGCCCGGTATCACTGCCGTGCGGGAAGGCGTGCGAGGCGCGTCCGCTGCCAATGCGGCTCTGACGGGCGGCCTCTATGGGGCGATCAGTGGCGCGATTGAAAATGATGGAGGCTTGCAGGACAAGGCGACCTCGGCCGGCATTCAAGGCGCGATTGGTGCCGGCGTCGGCGCCGTCGCTCCTGCCTTCGTTCGGGGAGCCGAGGCCTTCGCCAGCGCCACGGGCAAGCTTGTGGGTAAGGTAGCTGCTCCGTTCCGGGCAGCGGCAACCCCCGAGACAGAAGCCGGCCGCCGCATCATGCGCGCGATGGAGCGCGATGGCGTGACGGACCCGGCGGCGCGACTGGCGGAGATGCAGCGGGCCGGCGCTCCTGCCGTCCTAGGCGATGTCGGTGGCGAGACGACGCGGGCTCTAGCGCGATCGGCGGCGAACACGTCCCCGGAAGGCCGCGCGGCGCTGGCGGAAGCTACTGCAGATCGTTTTGCGGGACAGGGCGACCGCATCGTGGACCTGCTCCGCAGCTTCGGTCCGTCCTCGGCCGGCAAGACGCTGGAGGAGCTACAGGCGGCAGCTCGGGCAGCCAATCGCCCAGCCTATGCCCGTGCCTACATGCAAGGCGGCGCCGGTCTCTGGGACGAGAATTTGGCCTCGCTGGCACAAGCCCCGGCGGTGCAGGACGCCATCCGGTCCGTCATCAAGACGGGTGCGAACAAGACGGTTGCCGAGGGCATGCCTCCGATCCGCAACCCCTTCACGACGGACGCGGCCGGCAACCTCACGCTGGCACGCCGGGCTGATGGATCGATCGCGAGGCCGAATCTACAGTTCTGGGACTATGTGTCGCGAGAGCTGCGAGGGAAGGCTGGCGAAGCCGCTCGCGCCGGCAACAAGGATCTAGCCGGCGACTATACCAACTTGCGGCGCCAGCTCCTCGACCAGCTCGACGCCTCTGCGCCCCTGTTCCGGGAAGCCCGCTCGGGAGCATTCCGAGCATTCCAGGCCGAGGACGCGCTGGAGGCCGGACAGAAGTTCGTCACCAGCCGCATGGCGAACGATGAGGCCAGGAAGGCGATCGGGAAGATGAAGCCGGAGGAAAAGGCGCTATTCGCGGAGGGCTTTCGGTCCGACCTCATCGCCAAGATTCGGGAGACTAGCGACGGTCGGGACATCGTGAAGGCCATCTTCGGCTCGCCAGCAGCTCGGGAGCGTGTCGAGATTGCGCTGGGCAAGGCACAGGCTACGCAGCTTGAAGCGGTGCTGAGCGTCGAGACTGCGATGCTCAAGCTCCAGATGGCGCTTGGCAACTCAAACACGACCCGCCAACTCGTCGAGCTTGGCTTAGCCGGCACAACCGGCGGCATCTATGGCGGGTATCAGCACGGCACGATGTCGGGGCTTGGTATCGGCGTGCTCGCTGGCCTCGCGGCGCGGCAGGCACTTCAAAAAGGCAATGCCAAGATCAACGAAGGCTTGTCCAAAAAAATCGGGGAGATGCTGGCGAGCGGCGATGTCGCCCAGCTCAAGAGCCTGAGCAAGATGGCGACCAAGAGCCCCACCGTGATGCGCTTCCTCGGCAGTGTCGCGGACGAAGCTGGCCAGATCAGCGGCCTCGCCTCAAATACGGGGCCATTGAATATATCGGGCGGGGCGCGGGGTGCGACGCCATATCTGCCAGCAGCCGCAGGCGACGACCAGAAATGACGCCCATGGCTGAGGGCCGCACGATAACAGGATGGCCGCGACCGCGACCGCAAGCGCTCGTCTCAATAGCCGCGAACCCGCTTCACGGCGGCGTCGATCTCGTGGTCAACGATATGGGCGTAAGTGACGACCAGCAGGAAAGCGAAGGCATACGGCGCAAGGATGCCATACCCGACCCCATGCAGCGCCAGCGGAATCAGGCAGGTCGCGATGAACAGCGCAATTTTCTTGCGCTCATAGCGACGCTCGGCCTTGGCTTCCAGATCAGGCTCGATGTCTTGGACCATCCGAACGCCCCGCGATTTGTGTCTCTAAATTGCCCCCTCCAGGCGATGCTCGCAAGGGGACATGCCGTTGCCACGCTGGCGAGCTTCGCGCTGATGGCGTGGGTGATTGCAGGGGGTGCGGCATGAGCGACGATCCGCGCAAAAACGCGAGCAATACGCGAGGTCGTCCGTTCGCTCCCGGCAATCCCGGCAAAGCCAAGGGCTCCCGCCACAAGGTGACGCTGGCGATCGAGGCGCTGCTGGACGGCGAGGCCGAGAAGCTGACGAAGAAGGCCATCGACCTAGCCATGGCTGGCGACATCACAGCGCTGCGCCTTTGCATGGATCGTTTGGCACCTGTGCGTCGTGACCGTCCCGTCACCTTCGACCTTCCGAAGATCGAGACTGTCAGCGACCTCCCGAAGGCGACGCAGGCTATCATGGAGGCGGTGGCAGGCGGAGAGTTGACGCCATCGGAAGCGGCCGAGCTGGGCAAGCTGGTCGACGCGCACGCCAAGGCGATCGAAGTGACGGACCTACATCGCAGGCTTGAGGCATTGGAAGGAGGCCGCCCATGACACGGCAACTGTCCGCGCGCATCGATCGGCTGGAGCAGGCGCGCGATTCCCAGGCCGGCCGCTTCGTCATGTGGTCGGATTCCGAAGACCCGAACGCGCCTCTGGAGCGCGTCGAGATTTGCGGCTTATCGCATGAGGAGTGTCTGGATCTCCTCGACGAACCCGAGGTGCTGCAATGACCAACGCCATGCTCGCCCGCATCGTCAAGCTGGAGGAACGGCGCCGGCCGGTCGTCGAGCATGTCGCTAAAGAGGCGCGAGACGCGGCGGTGGCCGCCGGCCTCGCCCGGCTCAGGGCCTCCCCCGAGGCTATGGCGGCAATCCGCGCCCGCCTTCGTGGGAACGAGGACGCATGGCGTTCTGGGCAGGCGGCGATTGCAGCAGCTTTGAGGGCGGACACATGACCAGCGCTCTCGCTCGACGTCTCGACCGGCTGGAGGCGGCGCGGCGCGCTCGGACCCCTCTGCGCTGCCTGATCCTCTGCGGCACGTCCGAGCAGAACGAGGCCGATACCCTTCGGGCCTTCGCTGAAGGTCGCATCTCAGCGCGTGAACCTATCATCCGTGTCAATTGGCCGGCGGGCTACATGCCAGCAACCCAGGGAGCGGCATAATGCGACTGAGCGAGCGACTGGCGAAGCTGGAGCGGGCGGCGGGCGGCAAGCTATCCCAACGGCGCATTCTGCATCACGTCCTGAACTGCGCGCCTGCTGAGCGGCCGGAACGACTAGCAGCGATTGAGGCATCCGACCGCGACGCGTTCCATATCGTTCGCGTCATTGTTCGTCCTGGCGAGCGGGCGCATGCAGCATGAGCCGGGAACTGGAGCGCAGGCTAGCCAAGATGGAGGCGAAGCATCACGCCGACCGCAGCATAGAAAAGCGGGTCGAGCGCATGACGGATGCCGAGCTTACGGCTGCCATCCATGCGTGCAACGCCAAGCTGGAAGAAGAGATTGGACCGAACTGGCGCGAGTGGTTGGCGGAGAATGACCCGGAAGGCTATCGCGTCCAGTGCAAGCTAGAAGAGGAGGGCGCGCTATGAGCCGCGAGCTGGATAGGCGCATCGCGGCGCTGGAGCGCATCAAAAATGGACAGGGCGTCGAATATGTAGTGCTCGACTATGCGCCGGAGGATGACGAGCGCGAGCCGTACAGGCTGCGTCCGCCGATGACGGAAGAGCAGTGGGAAGCAACCTACTGCTTCGATTGATACCCATCATCGGCGTGGAGGAGGTTCACGCCTTGGGCGCCTGCTTCTGAAAGACGATGCCGCAATTCTTTTGGATTGAGACCTTCTCGATCGTCTCCATCTCACCTTTGAGCCTGGCAAGTTCAGCGGCTGTCTGGCCGTCTCCCTTGACGGCGAAAAGCACCGGCCAGAACACGATGACGCCAACCGTCGTCACTACAGCGTCTTGAGTGCGGGACGAATCCTGCGTGCCTGAAGCTTCGACTGCCCTTGACGACACGCGCTCTGCTTCTTCGGCTAATTGTCGGCAGGTGTACGGCTGATACTGCAATGGCGAAACGTAGGATGCGCGGATATCCGCTGAACTAGACGCGCAACCGCAGACCGCCAGCGCGACGGCCAAACTAGCCAACATTTTCATTTGATGCCCCTTAACCCCGCGCCATTCGTGCATGACGTTTGTGCGATGTCTAGGAAGAGGCGCGGTCGATCCACAGGCCTTCTTTTCCAATCTTGGCGGTATGCAGCGCCGTCTCGCGTGCCGTCATCAGTTTTTGCATTTCGCCATTGGGTTGCCAGATCGGTTCACTGAGGCTTGAAAACGAAAAGCCCGCCGCTCGATGGCGACGGGCCTCTGGCTGGGCCAGGACTTAGCGGTTCCGGCCATCGCCGGGAAACTGATCGCTCTCCGCTGATGCGGCCGGTACATCCGCGACAACGCGACCAGGGAGAGCATGCGGCACCGTGAGGCGCCGCGCAGACAACGACATAATCGCCCGACTGGTTCCCGCAAGATTCAAGTGGCAAAAAGGCCTCAAGCGAAGGCAAAACGTTGGCCTTTCCGATGGCCTCGAATGACCTGCGACATAAGAAGTGTCAAACGGCCCGCAAAGTTGCCCCCCGATCGGCGTCCAATGTTGACCCCTTGA
>NZ_JANLGI010000003.1 GCF_024655635.1 Allobosea sp. 47.2.35
GGCGCGGCGCCGGGCATCATGGCTCGGCCGCTTGCCGCGCGGAGCGCCGGCCGATGGCGGCTTGCCGCCACGAGGAGAGTTGCCCCTGCCCTTGCCGCCCACACCCTTGCCGCCAGCGCCCTTGCTGCCGGGGCCTTTGCCGCCCGTCTTCATGACATGCTCCGCATAACAGCAAGGCCACCGACCAGCGCCGCCAGCGACAGCACGACCGAGCCGATCACATAGGTGGCAGCCAGCATCGCCTCACCCCGCTCCCAGAGCAGGACGGCATCGAGCGAGAAGGCCGAAAAGGTGGTGAAGCCACCAAGAATTCCGGTCGCCAGGAAGAGACGCAGGTCCTGCGGCACGCCTTCGCCGGCGCGGAAGGCGAACCAGCCGGCGACCAGCCCCATCAGCGCCGAGCCGATGACGTTGATGGCCAGGGTACCATAGGGAAAGCCCATGCCGAACCAGCGCGGCGACACCACGTTGATGCCGTGGCGCAGGGCGCCGCCGATGCCGGCGCCTACAAAAACGAAAACGGTGGAGATCATCGCTGTGGAATAGAGCGCCATGCGGTCCCGCACAAACGAAATCCGCGACCTCGCATTGCCCCGACGATGCACGCGCGGCCATGGGGTAAGGTCATATTGGCAGTGGAGCCGCAGAGCTCACTGCGCCGCTTCGGTGCCATAGCCCCGCAGGAAGGCATCGACCGCAGCCTCGGCATAGCGGGCAAGCTCGGCCGGGTCGGTCTCGCAATTGCCGCTGAACATCGCACGGTTCAGCGGTATCCAGAGCACCAGGCCGGCGAAATGATCGGCGGCGAGCAGAGGATCGTCCATCCGCAGCCGGCCATTGGCGACATAGCGCTGGAAGGCGCCCGCCAGCGTCTGGAGCACCCGTCCGAAGCCACGGGCGAACCAGTCGCGTCCGACTTCGGGAAAACGCTCGGCATTGGCGATCACCAGGCGCCGCAGGCGCAGCAGATCGGGCTGTGTCAGCGCCGTCAGGAACTTGCCCGCCAGTAGGCCGAGCCCTTCCCTCGGATCGTCGGATGCGGACAGCGCGTCGGCCACCAGCCGTAGCAACGCATCGATATCGTCGATCGTCGCCGCGACGATCGCGGCATAGAGCTGCTCCTTGTCGGCGAAGTAGCGATAGAGCGTCGGCTTGGACACGCCGGCCAGCGCCGCCACCTCGTCCATCGTCGTGCCGTCATAGCCCTTGCTCAGGAACAGGCTCGTCGCCGCCTCGGTGACGGCGCCGCGCTTGCGTCCGGACCTGTCGAGGGTGACTTGCGACATGGCGGCTCTCCTTGGCGCTTGACAGCGAGAATGAAACTACACAGTGTAGTTATACTAAACCGTTCAGTTTCGTTCTAACCTACCCTCTCACGGAGAGCCAGATGAAAACCGCGCCTTCCCAGCCCGTCACAAGCCGCCTTCTCGCCTGCGGCGTCGCCTCGACCCCGTTTTTCTACGCCGCCGTTGCGGTTCAGCTCGTGCTCAGGCCGCATTACGATATCCGGACCCAGCCGCTCAGCTTCCTCGCAATCGGCGAATTCGGCTGGATCCAGGTCGCCAACTTCCTGGTGGCGGGAGCCCTGGCGCTTGCCGGCGCGGTCGGGCTGCGCCGGGCATTGCGCGGCCAGCGCGGCGGCGCATCCGGTCCCATCCTCGCCGGCCTCTACGGCATCGGCATGATCGGCGCCGGCCTGTTCGGTCCCGATCCGCTGCCTGTGCCGGGCCAGGCGCCGCAGATGAGCGTCACCGGCGCCTTTCATATGGTGGCGTTCCTGCTCTCGTTCCTGTCGCTGATCGCGGCCTGTTTCGTCTTCGCCCGGCGATTCGGTTCGGTCGGCAAGCGAGGCTGGGCGATCTACAGCATCGTCACGGCATTGCTCGCCCCGGCCCTCGTCGCGGCCGGCATGGCCACTCCGTCATGGGCCGGCGTGATCGTCGGTGGCGCCGGCATCGTTCTCTTCGGCTGGCTGTCTCTCGTCGCCTTCGAGATCCGCTCGGAAGGCTCTGCCTCACCTGCGCGTCTTGCGCCGCGCGCTCCCGTGGCGGCATGACGCAACCCTGATCCGCCCGCAGCGCTCGCAAAAGCCTGCGCAGCGGATGACATCGCTGTGGAACAGGGCGCAGCCTTCATCCGTATTGACGAAATCCGCCGCAATTGGCTGCGCTTCTGCCGCCGCCTCGCATCCACTATCGCGAGGCGGCCGAGGCGACAGCATGATCAGACGGAATGGACCTTCGACCCCGACGCGCCGGCCGCTGCTTCACGCCGCGGCCGCGCTTGTATTTCTGGGTATAGGCAGCGGGTTCGCGGGGGCGCAGCAGCCCCCTGCCCCGGATTGGCCGACGGAAAAATGCAACCGCTACAAAAAGGCTTACGAGCAGGCCTTGAATCGGCAAGGCAAGAAGGGAATCGGGCCGGAGTTCCTCGCCAGCCACGATGCCTTCCTCGCCGCGAACTGCCAGGCGCGCGCCGAAGTCTGCGCCCGCAGCAAGGAGGAGCTCGACCTCGCCAACCGGCTCGTCCTGATGGCGATGAACAGCGGAATGTCCGGCACCTTCCTGCCGTTCAACTGCCGCAGTTGAGAGCACTCAAGGCTGTCGGCGCCGCCGCAGCCAGGGATGCACATAGAGCTCGAAGGCGATGGTCAGCACGATGAAGACCAGCGCGATGGCGAAGGCGACGACCCAATAGGAGACATCGTCCTTCGAGACGAACCAGCCCGCGATCACCGAGGGCACGATCAGGAACAGGCGCGCGAACAAGAACATCCCTACTCTCCCCGCTCCTGCCGCAGCCGTTCCCAATAATCCAGCCGCTTGCGGATCTCGCGTTCGAAGCCGCGTTCCGGCGGGTCATAGAAGCGCTGCCGGCCGAGCGCATCCGGCCAGTAGTTCTGCCCGGAGAAGGCATCGGGCTGATCGTGATCATAGGCGTAGTTGGCGCCATAGCCCTCCTCGCGCATCAGCTTGGTTGGCGCGTTGAGGATGGTCTTGGGCGGCGTCAGGGATCCCCGCTCCTTTGCCACCCGCACAGCCGCCTTGTAGGCGGTATAGGCCGCGTTCGATTTCGGCGCGGTCGCCAGGTAGATCACGCAATTGGCCAGCGCGAGCTCGCCCTCCGGCGTGCCGAGCTGTTCATAGGTCTGCGCCGCCGCGCGGGCATGCAGCAGCGCCTGCGGATCGGCCAGCCCGATATCCTCCACCGCCATCCGCACCAGCCGCCGCGCCAGGAAGCGCGGGTCCTCGCCGGCATCGAGCATGCGCGCGAAATAGTAGAGCGCCGCGTCCGGATCGGAGCCGCGGATCGTCTTGTGCAGGGCGGAGATCAGGTTGTAGTGGCCGTCCTGCGCCTTGTCGTAGATCGGCGCGCGCCGCTGGATGACATCGGAGAGTCCGTGCTCGTCGAGGGTTTCGCCGGGCTTCGCCGCCCGCCAGATCTCCTCGGCCAGCGTCAGCACGGCGCGCCCGTCGCCATCGGCGAAACGCGCCAGCGCCAATCGCGCCTCCGGCGTCAGGGGCAGTTCACGCCCCTCCAGCACTTCGGCCCGGCCGAGCAGGAAGAGCAGCGAACCCTCGTCCAGCGACTTGAAGGTCAGCACCCGCGCCCGCGAGAGCAGCGCCGCATTGAGCGCGAAGGACGGGTTTTCGGTCGTCGCCCCGATCAGCGTGATCGTGCCGTCTTCCATGACGGGCAGGAAGGCGTCGAGCTGGGCGCGGTTGAAGCGATGGATCTCGTCGACGAAGAGCAGCGTGCCCCGGCCGCCCAGCCTTCGCCCGCGCGCCGCCTCGAACACCTTCTTGAGATCGGCGACGCCGGAGAAGATCGCGCTGATCTGCTCGAAACCGAGATCGACGAGCCCCGCCAGCAGCCGCGCCACCGTCGTCTTGCCGGTGCCGGGCGGGCCCCAGAAGATCAGGCTGCCGACCGTGCCGGAGGCGACAAGCCGCGTCAGCGCGCCGTCGGGCCCAGTCAGGTGCTCTTGCCCGGCGACCTCGGCCAGCGTCGTCGGCCGCAAGCGGTCGGCAAGGGGCCGCGGGCCGGACTTGTCCAGCCCCGAGGCTGCGAACAGGTCGCTCACCCCGGGAAGACCGAGGTGATCGTCTGGCCGTTGCGGATGATCGTCACCTCCCAGGCGCGCTTGCGATCCTTGAGGATCGCCTCGACCTCGCGGGAATTGGTCATCTGCTCGCCGTTCAGCGCCTTGATCATGTCGCCTTTCAGGAAGCCGACATTGGCGGCCGTGCTGCCCTCCTCGACCTCGCTGACGACGACGCCCTCGTTGCCGGTATCGACAGAAAGCTCCTCGGCCAACGCCGGCGACATGTTCCCGACGGTCAGGCCGGCCAGTGGCGAGCGGCTGGTCAGCTTCACCATGTCACGCGGCCGTGTCTCGGGCGCGGCGACGAGCTTCACCGGGATCGAGATGCGCTTGCCCGCGCGCAGGACGGTGAGCATCGTCGTGCCGCTGATCGGCCGGGTGGCGAAGCGGTAGCCGAAGGATTCGGGATCATCGACCGCGAAACCATCGACCGAGAGGATGACGTCCGAGCGCTTCAGGCCGGCCTGGTCCGCGGGGCCTTTCTCGACCACGCTGGCGACGACGGAGCCAGCCGGCCGGTCGAGCCCGAGCCCATCCGCGACATCGGCCGTCAGAACCTGTAGCCGCGCCCCGAACCAGGGGCGCTTCACCGTCTTGGCGCCGCTCCTGGCGCTCTCGACGACAAGGCGCACCATCGCCGAGGGAATGGCGAAGCCGATGCCGACGCTGCCGCCGGTGCGCGAATAGATCGCGGTGTTGATGCCGACGACACGGCCCTTCATGTCGATCAGCGCGCCGCCCGAATTGCCGGGATTGATCGCCGCGTCGGTCTGGATGAAGGACTGCGCGTCGCCGACACCGATCTGCGTGCGCGCCAGCGCCGAGACGATGCCCTGCGTCACCGTCTGGCCGACGCCGAAGGGATTGCCCATGGCGAGCACGATGTCGCCGACCTGGAGCTCGTCGGTATCGGCGAGCTCGATCGCGGTCAGGTTCTTGGCATCGGCGAGCTTGAGCACGGCGAGATCGGTGCGCGGATCGCGCAGCAGGATCGTGGCCTCGACCTCGCGCTTGTCGGCGAAGGCGACCTTCACCTCGCTCATGTTCTCGATGACGTGGTTGTTCGTGACCACGAGCCCGCCGCCGGCATCGACGATGACGCCGGAGCCGAGCGAGCGCTGCACCCGCTCGCGCGGCACGCCGAATCCGCCATCCCCGAAGAAGCGGCGGAAGAACGGATCGTCCATGAACGGGTTCTGCGGGCGCTTCTCGACGCGCGCGCCATAGACGTTCACGACCGCGGCCTGCGTCTGCTTGACCAGGGGCGCGAAGGAGAGCGTCACCTGCTCGCGCGTCTCGGGCACCTGGCGCTGCTGGGCGATAGCCGGCAGCGTCGCAGTGCCGACCAGCAGCGCACCCGCAAGGGACGCCATCGCCAGGGTCTTCCGGTATGCTGCGGGGCGGTTGATCATGCTCATCCTCGTTCAGAAACAAAAAGGCGCCGGCACGGAGTTTTCCGTTCAGGCGTGACACCCGCTATACCCATGCAAAGCCCTGCGGTTCCCGCAGCGGCATCTCCCACCTCGATATGGCCTCTCTAGGCCGGATAGGAAGAGTAGGGTGAGCCTGATTCGGCTTGTGTACGCCAGCGAGAGCCGGCTCGTCGACGCCAATCGCCGCGCGGAACTCGACAGCATCCTGGCGAGCGTCCGCCGCTTCAACGACCAGAACGGCATCACCGGCTTCCTGTTGGCCACGGACAACGCTTTCGCGCAGGTCCTGGAAGGATCGCGCGACAGCGTGATGGAAACCTATGGCCGGATCGTGGTGGACCCGCGTCACGCAGGCTTTCGACTGCTCGCCGAGAAACCCATCGCCGCCCGCTCCTTCCCCGGCTGGGCGATGGGCGTCGCCGAGCGCGACGAGACGACCAGCTTCATCTTCGGCCTCTATGGCATCTCGCCTGAAGCCGATCTCCACGCCCAGCCGCTGGAAACCCTCGTCGATCTCGCAGGCGAACTCGCCGGGCGGCCTGCCTGAGGCGACACCCGCCACCATCCAGTCAAAGAAAAAGGCGGCCCGCGAAGGCCGCCTTTTCCAATTCAGTCGGATGAAGCCGATCAGGCGGCTTCGTCTTCCGCCGTGAAGACCGGGCCGGAATCCTTGCCCTTGGCGTCGACATCGCGATCGACGAACTCGATGATCGCCATCGGGGCGTTGTCGCCGAAGCGGAAACCCGCCTTCATGATGCGGAGATAGCCGCCGTTGCGCTCCTTGTAGCGCGGGCCGAGGACCGCGAAGAGCTTACCGACCAGCTCGACATCCTTGATCTGCGCGATCGCCTGACGGCGGGCGTGCAGGTCGCCGCGCTTGCCCAGCGTGATGAGCTTCTCGACGACCGGACGCAGGTCCTTGGCCTTCGGCAGGGTCGTGGTGATCTGCTCGTGCTTGATCAGGGCCTGGGCCATGTTGGCGAACATCGCCTGGCGATGCTCGGCCGAGCGGTTGAAACGACGACCGCGGAAACCGTGACGCATTGTTTGGCTCCTTCGTTGCTTACGGCCGCCGTGCCACGGTACGGCCGTTCGTTATGCTCCGGCTCGGGTAAGCCGGGCGGGATTGGCGCGGGATGCCTCCCGCGCCGTTTGAACTCAGTAGTGCTCTTCGAAGCGCTTCGCGAGCTCTTCGATGTTCTCCGGCGGCCAGCCCTGGACGTCCATGCCCAGGTGCAGGCCCATGGTCGCCAGCACTTCCTTGATCTCGTTCAGCGACTTGCGACCGAAGTTCGGGGTGCGCAGCATCTCGCCCTCGGACTTCTGGATGAGGTCGCCGATATAGACGATGTTGTCGTTCTTGAGGCAGTTGGCCGAGCGGACCGAAAGCTCCAGCTCGTCGACCTTCTTGAGCAGCGCCGGGTTGAAGGGCAGCTGCGGCGCGGTCGAGACGGCCTCTTCCTTGCGCGGCTCCTCGAAGGTGATGAACACCGCGAGCTGGTCCTGCAGGATGCGGGCGGCGAGCGCCAGCGCGTCCTCGGGGGTGACCGAGCCGTTGGTCTCGATCGCCAGCGTCAGCGAGTCCTTGTCGAGGTTCTGGCCCTCGCGGGTGTTCTCGACGCGGTAGGAGACCTTCTTGACCGGCGAGTACAGGCTGTCGACCGGGATCAGGCCGATCGGCGCGTCCTCGGGACGGTTCTGCTCGGCCGGGACATAGCCCTTGCCGGTGTTGACCGTGAACTCCATGCGGATCTCGGCCCCGTCGTCCAGCGTGCAGAGCACGAGGTCGGGGTTCAGGATCGAGACGTCGCCGATGGTGTTGATGTCGCCGGCGGTGACGGTGCCCGGGCCGGACTTGCGAAGCGTCATGCGCTTCGGGCCCTCGCCCTGCATCTTGACCGCGACGGCCTTGATGTTGAGGACGATGTCGGTGACGTCCTCACGGACGCCCGGAATCGAGGAGAACTCGTGGAGGACGCCGTCGATCTGGACGGCGGTCACGGCCGCGCCCTGGAGCGACGACAGCAGCACGCGACGGAGCGCATTGCCGAGCGTCATGCCGAAGCCGCGCTCGAGCGGACGCGCAACCACAGTCGCCTGACGCTTCGGGTCGTCTCCGACCTTCACTTCGAGCTTGTTCGGCTTGGAAAGATCCTGCCAGTTCTTGCTGATCACGACCGCACTCCTGGTGCTGAATTCTTCTGGCGGCCACCGCCGCCCCGGACAGGCGCCCGCCCCTGCGGGCGCCTTGGGCTAACCAAGTCAGGCGTCAGACGCGACGGCGCTTGCGCGGACGGCAGCCATTGTGCGGGATCGGCGTCACGTCGCGGATCGAGGTCACGGTGAAGCCCGCGGCCTGGAGAGCGCGAAGAGCCGACTCGCGGCCCGAACCCGGACCGGTCACCTCGACCTCGAGGGTGCGCATGCCGTGCTCGGCAGCCTTGCGGGCGGCGTCCTCGGCGGCGACCTGGGCGGCGTAGGGGGTCGACTTGCGCGAGCCCTTGAAGCCCATCGTGCCGGCCGACGACCACGAGATCGTGTTGCCCTGCGCGTCGGTGATGGTGATCATGGTGTTGTTGAACGAGGCGTTCACATGCGCGACGCCGGAGACGATGTTCTTGCGTTCGCGACGACGGACGCGCTGGGCTTCCTTGGCCATATCTCTTCTTCCATCCTTCAGGCGCGCCCGTCATGCCAGGCGCTGGGGATGCCGGCGGCCCGTGAGCGGACCGGCCGGCGTATAGACAGCGGGCCGGATTACCGGCCCACCGAAATCACTTCTTCTTGCCGGCGATCGGCTTCGCCTTGCCCTTGCGGGTACGGGCGTTGGTGTGCGTGCGCTGGCCGCGGACCGGCAGCGAGCGGCGATGACGCAGGCCGCGATAGCAGCCGAGATCCATCAGGCGCTTGATGTTCATCGAGACTTCGCGGCGCAGATCGCCCTCGACGAGATAGTCGCGGTCGATCGTCTCGCGAATCTGCAGGACTTCGGCGTCGGTCAGCTGGTTGACGCGGCGCTCCGGCGCGATGCCGACCTTCTCGATGATCTCCTGGGCCTTGGCCGCGCCAATGCCGTGGATGTACTGCAGGCCGATGACGACGCGCTTGCCGGTGGGAATGTTGACGCCCGCGATACGAGCCATGGCCTCATCTCCATGTCGGCCGAAGCACCCGATGGCACCCCGGCGGTGGGAAAAATCCCGCGTCCGGTGGAGGCCGGCTCATGCAGGACGTTGAACGGCTCCACGCGATAATGCGACGTCGTCCCTTCTCGCGAAGGCAACGGCATCGCTCCCATGAAACCGGATGGCGGCTCGTTAACGGGTTGGGCGCAACGAGTCAACCCGTGCAACCAAGAAACATGCCAAGGCCGGTGAACCAGCCGAAGCGCTGCGAGGTCAAGGCGGTAGCCGCGATTGCTATATAAGGGCTCCGTCATTCCGGGCAAGCGGCGTGGCCGCGCCCGGAATGACGCGCTCACGGATGAACCCTTACTTCTTCACCAGGCTGCACTTGCTCTCCGAGAGCGGTGCGATGATCTCGGCCGCCGGGATCTTGCGGACGACCTTGAAGTAATCCCACGGCGCCTTCGAATCGGTGGGCTTCTTCACCTCGACCAGCAGCATGTCGTTCATCAGCCGGCCATCCTCGCGGACCTTCGCGCCCGGCGCGTAGAAATCCTCGACCGGCAGCTCCTTCATCTTCGCCGCGACCGCGGGGCCGGCGGCGGTGCCGGCGGCCTTCACGGCCTTGAGATAGTGCAGCACCGAGGAATAGACGCTGGCCTGGATCATGCCCGGCATCTTCTTGGTCCGCGCCATGTAGCGGTCGGCGAAGTCGCGGCTCGGCTTGTCGGCATCATGGTAATAGGCGGTGGTGGTTATCAGCCCCTTGGCCTTGTCGAGGCCGAGACCGTGGACGTCGCTCAGCACCACGACCATCGCCGCGAGCTTCTGGCCGCCATCGACCAGGCCGAACTCGCCGGCCTGCTTGATCGAGTTGATCGTGTCCGTACCCGCATTGGCGAAGGCGACGATCTTGGCTTTGGAGGCCTGCGCCTGCAGCAGGAACGAGGAGAAGTCGGGCGTCGAGAGCGGCGCGCGCACCGTGCCCAGCGTCTTGCCGCCATTGGCCTTCACGATCGACTCGATATCGGCGGTGAGCTGGTGGCCGAAGGCATAGTCGGCAGCAATGATATACCAGCTGTCGCCGCCCTCGCGCAGCACCGAAAGCGCCGTGCCCTTGGCCGAGGTCGCCGTGTCGAAGGTCCACATGAAGCCGGTCGGCGAACAATCCTCGTTGAAGAGGCGCGTCGTCGCCGGGCCGTTATAGAGCGCGATCTTCTGCTTTTCCTTGGCGATGCCGGCCACCCCCAGCGCGACGGCGGAGTTGGTCAGGTCCGCGATCGCGGTGACACCATCGACATCGTACCAGCGACGCGCCAGCCCCACGGCGATGTCCGGCTTGTTCTGATGGTCGCCCGAGACGATCTCGATCGGCTTGCCCAGCACCGAGCCGCCGAAATCCTCGATCGCGAGCTTCGCCGCCTCGACCGAGCCCAATCCTCCGAATTCGGCATAGTTGCCGGACTGGTCGTTGAGGATGCCGATCTTCACTGCGTCCTGCGCCCGCGCCGCCGCCGGCATCAACGCCAGCGTGCTCGCGACCAGCAATGCTCCAAACCTCGTCATGCGCCTGCTCCCTGTCCTGCAACCGGACCCGGAAAACCGCTTCGCCTTCCGGTCGACGGATGCTTGCCACCGCTTCGCGCGGATTGGGCTTCAGCACATCCGCCGTGGTTGAGCCTGTCAACGCACGGGCAGGCCGAGAAAAGGCAAAGGCATCAGCGCAAAAGCGCACCGCAGAAATGAAGAACCCGGCCGAACCGTAAGGTCCGCCCGGGTTCGAACTGGTTTCGCTGGAGAGCCGATCAGCCCTGAGCGGCGACCGAAAGCGCGTCCGCGATCGCCTGCGAGACATCGTCGATCGGCTGCATGCCGTCGATTGCCGTCAGTTGGCCACGCTTCTCGTAATAGGGCGCGACCACGGCCGTATCGCGGTTATAGGCTTCGAGCCGGGTCTTGAAGACCTCCGGGTCGTCGTCCTTGCGCACCGGCTGCCCGGCCGCCCTCGCCTCATCGGCGCGGCGGACGATGCGGTCGACGAGCTTGGTCTGGTCGACCCTGAGTTCGAGCACGGCGTCGAGCTTCAGCCCCTTCCCGTCCAGCATCCGGTCGAGCGCTTCGGCCTGCGCCAGCGTCCGCGGAAAGCCGTCGAGGATGAAGCCCTTCCTGGCATCCGCCTCTTCGATGCGGTCGGCGACGATGCCGATAACGATCTCGTCCGAGACCAGCCCGCCCGCATCCATCACGGCCTTGGCCTTCTGGCCGACCGGGGTGCCGGCGGCGACGGCCGCGCGCAGCATGTCGCCGGTCGAGAGTTGCGGAATGCCGTGCTTCGCGACAATGCGCGCCGCCTGAGTGCCCTTACCCGCCCCCGGCGGCCCCAGGAAAATCAACCGCATTTAGCGCCTCGCTCCTCGCAACTTGGCCTTCTTGACCAGCCCTTCGTACTGATGGGCCAGCAGGTGCCCGTGAACTTGCGCCACGGTGTCCATCGTCGTCGTCACCACGATGAGCAGCGAGGTGCCGCCCAGCAGGATGATCGGAATCTGAGCATAGGTGATCATGAACTCGGGGATAAGGCAGACAATCGTCAAATATCCTGCGCCGAGAACGGTGATGCGCGTGAGGATGCGGTCGATATGCTCGGCGGTCCGCTCGCCCGGACGGATGCCCGGCATGAAGCCGCCATGCTTCTTGAGGTTGTCTGCCGTCTCGACCGGGTTGAACACGATCGCGGTGTAGAAGAAGCAGAAGAAGATGATCAGCGCCGCGTAGAGGATCATGAACAGCGGCCGGCCATGGGCCAGATAGGTCGCCATGGTCGACAGGAAGCCGGTGCCGCCCGAGGCCTGCTGGAAGCTCGCGACGGTCGTCGGCAGCAGCAGCAGCGACGAGGCGAAGATCGGCGGGATGACGCCGGCGGTGTTGAGCTTCAGCGGCAGGAACGAGGTCTGGCCCTCATACATGCGGTTGCCGACCTGGCGCTTCGGATAGTTGATCAGCAGGCGGCGCTGGGCGCGCTCCATGAACACGCAGAAGGCGATGACGCAGATAGCCATCACCAGCACGCCGAGCAGCAGGCCGGTCGAGATCGCGCCCTGGCGGCCGAGCTCGAAGGTCTGGGCGAGCTGCGAGGGGAATTCGGCGATGATGCCCGCGAAGATGATCATCGAGGTGCCGTTGCCGATGCCGCGGCTGGTGATCTGCTCACCGAGCCAGAGCAGGAACATCGTGCCGCCGACGAGCGTGATCGTGGTCGAGAGCAGGAAGAACGGCCCGGGCTGCAGCACGAGGTTGCCCGAGCCCTGCAGGCCGACGCCGATCGCATAGGCCTGGAACACGGCCAGCACGAGGGTCAGGTAGCGGGTGTACTGGTTCAGGGTCTTGCGGCCCTGCTCGCCTTCCTTCTTCAGCGCCTCGAAGCTCGGCACCACGCTGGAGAGCAGCTGCACGATGATCGAGGCCGAGATGTAGGGCATGATCGCAAGCGCGAAGATCGCAAGACGTCCGACCGCGCCGCCAGAGAACATGTTGAACATGCCGAGCATGCCGGACTGGGTCTGGCGGAAGAGATCAGCCACCGCATCCGGATTCATTCCGGGCAGCGGGATATAGGTGCCGAGCCGGTAGATGACGAGCGCGCCCAGCGTGAACCAGATTCGCTTCTTGAGTTCATCCGCCTTGGCGAAAGCCCCGAAATTGAGGTTCGCCGCAAGCTGTTCAGCCGCCGATGCCATGCGTCCGGTCCCTGGGTCTCAAACTGGTCGTTGAAGCACATCGCTCAACGCACGCGAGGTGCTGTCTGCGGATTCGTGCCTTGCGTCAAACAGTCAAACGGCGGCCAAGGCGCTGGGCCCGGCCGCCGTTCGCAAACGTCATGTAGGCGTTCGGATCACGCCTGTGAAGCGGCAGCCGCCAGGATCTTGACCGAACCGCCAGCCTTCTCGATCGCAGCGACGGCCGACTTGGACGCGCCCGCGACTTCGAAAGCAAGCTTGGTCTTGAGCTCGCCGACGCCGAGGATCTTGACGCCGTCCTTGGCCTGGCGGGTGATGACACCGGCGGCGACGAGCGCCTCGATGGTCACGGTGCCCTTGGCGTCGAGCTTGCCGGCTTCCACCGCCTGCTGAATCCGGCCGAGGTTCACCTCGTTCAAATCCTTGGCGAAGAGGTTGTTGAAGCCGCGCTTCGGCAGGCGACGATACAGCGGCATCTGGCCGCCTTCGAAGCCCTTGATGGCGACGCCGGCGCGCGAGGTCTGACCCTTCACGCCGCGACCACCGGTCTTGCCCTTGCCGGAGCCAATGCCACGGCCGACGCGGATGCGCTGCTTCAGAGCGCCTTCGTTGTCACGGATTTCATTGAGTTTCATGTGTCGCCCTCCTCACTTCGCGTCGACGACGCGGACGAGGTGCTTGACCTTCTCGACCATGCCACGCACCGCGGGGGTGTCCTGGAGGGTCGAGCGGCGGCGGATCTTGTTCAGGCCGAGACCGATGAGGGTCTGGCGCTGGGTGGCCTCGCGGCGGATCGGCGAACCGATCTGCTCGATGGTGAAGGTCTTCTCAGCCTTTGCCATGATGTCCCCCTCACGCTTCCGCGGCCGCATCCGTGCCGGCATCGCGGCGACGGGTCTGCAGGGCCGAAACCTTGAGCGAGCGACGAGCCGCGACCGAGCGCGGGCTGTCCTCGTTCTTCAGCGCGTCGAAGGTGGCGCGCACGAGGTTGTACGGGTTGGAGGAGCCGAGCGACTTCGACACGACGTCCTGCATGCCGACCGCCTCGAAGACGGCGCGCATCGGGCCGCCGGCGATGATGCCGGTACCGGCCGGAGCCGCGCGCAGCACGACCTTGCCGGCGCCGTGGCGGCCCTGCACGTCGTGATGGAGGGTCCGGCCCTCGCGCAGCGGGATGCGGACGAGACCGCGCTTGGCGGCTTCAGTTGCCTTGCGGATCGCCTCGGGAACTTCACGGGCCTTGCCGTGGCCGAAGCCGACGCGGCCCTTCTGGTCGCCGACGACGACGAGCGCGGCGAAGCCGAAGCGACGACCACCCTTCACCACCTTGGCGACGCGGTTGATGTGGACGAGCTTGTCCACGAATTCGGAAACTTCCGTTTCCCGATCTTTACGCTCACGCGGCTCTCTAGCCATGTGTCTGTCCTCTTACTTGCGCGGACGAGGATCGAAGCCCCGCCGCTCGCTCGAGCCTAACCCCGTGCGTCATTGCGCGGGGAAGCTTGTAAACAGGCATCGCCCGGCCGGCGCTGAACGCTGGCCGGGCGAAACCCGATAACCTCAGAAGCTGAGGCCGCCCTCGCGGGCCGCTTCGGCCAGCGCCTTGACGCGGCCATGGTACATGTACGGGCCGCGGTCGAAGACCACTTCCGTCACACCGGCCTTGACCGCGCGCTCGGCGACGATCTTGCCGATCTGGCCGGCGGCCTCGACATTCGCGCCGGACTTGATCTGCTCGCGCACATCCTTGTCCCGCGACGAAGCGGAAGCGAGGGTGACCCCGTTCACGTCGTCGATGACCTGGGCGTAGATCTGCTTGCCGGTGCGGTGCACCGACAGGCGCGGGCGACCATTGGCTACGGCCTTGATCGCGCGGCGGACGCGGGCCTTGCGGCGCGCAGTCACATCGTTCTGCTTGCTCATGGCTGGCGTCCTTACTTCTTCTTGCCTTCCTTGCGGAAGATGAATTCGCCGGCGTACTTGACGCCCTTGCCCTTGTAGGGCTCGGGGCCACGATAGTCGCGGATTTCCGCGGCGGTCTGGCCGACGACCTGCTTGTCGATGCCGCTGACGACGATTTCCGTCGGCTTCGGCGTCACGATCGCGACACCGGCCGGGATTTCGTAGTCGATGTCGTGGCTGTAGCCGAGCGACAGCTTCAGCACCTTGCCAGCGACGGCGGCCTTGTAGCCGACGCCGTTGATCTCGAGGCGCTTCTCGAAGCCGGCGGTGGTGCCGATCACGAGGTTGTTGATGCGGGCGCGCGAGGTGCCCCAGAGCGCACGGGCGCGCTTCGACTGCGAACGCGGCTGCACCGCGATCGCGCCGTTCTCCATGGCGACCGAGACGTCCTCGGGAACCTCGAAGGAGAGCTCGCCCTTGGAGCCCTTGATCTTGACGAGCTGGCCGGTGACCGAGGCGGTGACGCCCGCGGGAACCGAAACCGGCTTCTTACCGATACGAGACATTTGGATTTCTCCTGAAAATGAGCGGGGCGCCTGTAAGGTCAGAAGACCTTGCAGAGCACTTCGCCGCCCACGTTCTGCTCGCGGGCCACATGATCGGCCATCACGCCACGCGGGGTCGAGACGATCGTCACGCCAAGGCCATCGGCCACGCGCGGCATGGTCTCGACCGACGAGTAAACGCGGCGGCCGGGCTTCGAAACACGCGAGATCGACCGGATGACCGGCTGGCCCTCGTGATACTTCAGCTCGATGTCGAACTCCGTCCGGCCATTGCCGAACTCGGTCTGGCTGTAGCCGCGGATGTAGCCCTCGGACTGCAGCACGTCGAGCACGCGGGCGCGCAGCTTCGAGCCAGGGGTGGAAACGCGGGACTTGCGACGCATCTGCGCATTGCGGATGCGGGTCAGCATATCGCCGAGCGGATCAATGATTGCCATTGTTCCAGTCCTCCTTACCAGCTCGACTTCACGAGGCCGGGAACCAGCCCCTTGTTACCGAGCTCACGCAGCGCGACACGCGACATCTTGAGCTTGCGATAGAACGCGCGCGGACGACCCGTCACTTCGCAGCGGTTGCGAATGCGAATCTTGGCCGAGTTGCGCGGCAGTTCGGCCAGCTTCAGGCGGGCGAGGAAACGCTCGTCCATGGGCTGGTTGTCGTCATTGGCGATCGCGAGAAGGCGAGCCCGGCGGCCGGCGAATTTCTTCACCAGCTTCCTGCGGCGCTCGTTGTTCTCGACGGAGCTTTTCTTAGCCATCGATCTCTCCTGGTTTCCGCGTATGAACGCTTAGGTTCACTGCCGGAACGGGAAGTTGAAGTGCTTGAGCAGAGCGCGTGCCTCGTCGTCCGACTTCGCAGTCGTGCAGACGATCACGTCCATGCCCCAGACCTGGTCGACCTTGTCGTAGTTGATCTCGGGGAACACGATGTGCTCCTTGATCCCGAGCGCGAAATTGCCGCGCCCGTCGAACGACTTGGGGTTGAGGCCCCGGAAGTCGCGCACGCGGGGCAAAGCGATGGTGACGAGCCGGTCGACGAACTCGAACATCTTGGTCTTGCGCAGCGTGACCTTGCAGCCAACCGCCATGTTCTCGCGCAGCTTGAAGCCGGCGATGGCGAGGCGGGACTTGGTGATGACCGGCTTCTGGCCAGCGATCATGGCGAGGTCGCCGGCAGCGTTGTCGACCTTCTTGCGGTCGGCAGTCGCTTCACCAACGCCCATGTTGATGACGATCTTCTCGATCGCCGGCACTTCCATGACGTTCTTGTAGCCGAATTCGGCGATCATCGCGGGACGAACGACGTCCTCGTAATGCTTCTTCATGCGCGGCGAGAGCGCCGCCTGCTGAGCCTCAGCCATCGATCAGATCCCCCGAACGCTTGGCGAAACGAACCTTGCGGCCGTCATCGAGCACCTTGAAACCGACGCGGGTCGCCTTGCCGTCCTTGGGATCGGCGATGGCGATGTTCGACAGGTCGATCGTCGCTTCCTTGCTGATGATGCCGCCCTCGGACTGCGGGGACTGCTTCGTGTGGCGCTTCACCAGGTTGACGCCACGAACGACGGCGCGGCCGTCCTTCGGCAGAACCTGGAGCACCTCACCCGCCTTGCCCTTGTCGCGGCCGGCGAGCACGACGACCTTGTCGCCCTTCTTGATCTTCGCAGCCATCACAGCACCTCCGGCGCCAGCGAGATGATCTTCATGTGGTTCTTGGCGCGCAGCTCGCGCGGAACCGGTCCGAAGATACGCGTGCCGACCGGCTCCTTCTGGTTGTTGATCAGCACGGCCGCATTGCGGTCGAAGCGGATCACCGAACCGTCCTGGCGCTTGACGTCCTTGGCGGTGCGAACGACGACCGCCTTCATGACGTCGCCCTTCTTCACGCGACCGCGCGGAATGGCTTCCTTGATCGAAACGACGATGATGTCGCCAATACGGGCATAGCGCCGCTTCGACCCGCCGAGAACCTTGATGCACATCACGCGACGCGCGCCGGAATTGTCGGCGACGTCGAGATTCGTCTGCACCTGGATCATGGCCTTGATCCTTCCAATCTGTGTATCAGCGCGGTTTCCCGGACCGCATCAGCGCCGCCCGGGACTACGACTGACGGGGGTCGATCGCCCCCTGGCCTCAAACAAAACACGATGCGCAAAAGTGGTTTCCACCTTTGCGGAGAAACATGTCCGGCTTCTTTCCTGCCCCGCCCTGCCCCTGATTCGGGGCCGGGCGAAGCCGTCTCGAATCACGCCTTGGGGGCGTCCTCGAGCACAACCCAGCTTTTCAGCTTGGAAATCGGCTTGGACTCCTCGATCCAAACCGTGTCGCCGACCTTGAACGAACCCGCCTCGTCATGGGCGTGATAGTTCTTCGTACGGCGCACCGTCTTCTTGAGGAGCGGGTGCGTATAACGCCGCTCGACCTTAACCACAACAGTTTTGTTCTGCTTGTCGCTGACGACGACGCCCTGCAGTACGCGCTTAGGCATTATTCTCTCCTCACGCGCTCGCCGCGACGGTCTTCGACCGCTGCAGCGTCTTGATGCGGGCGATGTCCTTGCGCACTTCGGTGACGCGCGCGGTGTTCTCGAGCTGCCCGGTGGCCTTCTGGAAGCGCAGGTTGAACTGCTCCTTCTTGAGCTTGAGGAGCTCGTCCTGGAGCTGGTCCGTGCTCATGGCCTTCAGGTCGGACTGACGCTGAGTGATTTTCATGTCGGCCTCCCTTACTCGGCGATGCGCTGGATGAAGCGGGTCTTGATCGGCAGCTTGGCGGCACCGAGACGGAGCGCCTCGCGGGCGATCTCCTCGGACACGCCGTCGAGCTCGAACATGATCCGGCCCGGCTTGACCTTGGCCGCCCAGAACTCGGGCGAACCCTTGCCCTTACCCATGCGGACTTCGGTCGGCTTCTTGGAAACCGGCACGTCGGGGAACACGCGGATCCAGACACGGCCCACGCGCTTCATGGCGCGGGTGATCGCGCGGCGAGCCGCCTCGATCTGCCGGGCGGTGACGCGCTCGGGCTCCTGGGCCTTCAGGCCGAACTGGCCGAAGTTGAGGTCCGTGCCGCCCTTGGCGACGCCGGAGATGCGTCCCTTGAACTGCTTGCGGAACTTGGTGCGTTTTGGTTGCAGCATGGCTCTTCTCGATCAGCCTTACGCAGCCTGCTCGCGACGATCGCGATGGTCGCGATCACGACCGCCGGAGCGGCCGCCCTCGTCGGAGAGGCGCTTGTCCTGGGCCATCGGGTCGTGTTCGAGGATCTCGCCCTTGAAGATCCAGACCTTGATGCCGCACGTCCCGTAGGTCGTGAAAGCGGTGGCGACGCCGTAATCGACGTCGGCGCGCAGCGTATGCAGCGGCACGCGGCCCTCACGGTACCATTCGAGGCGGGCGATCTCGGCGCCGCCGAGACGGCCCGAGCAGTTGATGCGGATGCCTTCGGCGCCCAGACGCATCGCCGACTGCACGGCGCGCTTCATGGCGCGACGGAAGGCGACGCGGCGCTCGAGCTGCTGGGCGATCGAGTCGGCGACGAGCGTCGCGTCGATCTCGGGCTTGCGCACCTCGACGATGTTGATCGTCACGTCGGCCTTGGTGAGCTTCGAGACTTCCTTGCGGAGCTTCTCGATGTCGGCACCCTTCTTGCCGATCACCACGCCCGGACGAGCCGAGTGGATGGTGACGCGGCACTTCTTGTGCGGACGCTCGATGATGATCTTCGAGACGGCGGCCTGCTTCAGCAGCTTCATGAGCGCGGCACGGATGGCCATGTCTTCATGCAGCAGCTTGCCGTACTCGCCCTTGTTGGCGAACCAACGCGAGTCCCAGGTACGGTTGATGCCGAGGCGAAGGCCGATCGGATTGATTTTCTGACCCATCGTTCTCTCCTCAGGCCTTCGCAGCCTGCACTTCGCGCACCACGATCGTGATGTTCGAGAACGGCTTCAGGATACGGGCGCCACGGCCGCGGGCGCGGGCGTGGAAGCGCTTCATGACAAGCGCCTTGCCGACGAAGGCCTGTGCCACGACGAGATCATCGACATCGAGATCATGGTTGTTCTCGGCGTTGGCGATCGCGCTCTGCAGGCACTTGCGCACGTCGAGCGAGATCCGCTTGCGCGAGAACTCGAGATCGGCGAGCGCGGTCGCGACCTTCTTGCCACGGATCAGCTGAGCGACGAGGTTCAGCTTCTGCGGCGAGACGCGAAGGTTGCGAGCGATCGCAGTGGCTTCGTTCTCGGGCAGCGCACGGGGGGCGGATGCTTTACCCATGGCTTACTTCCTCTTCGCCTTCTTGTCGGCGGCGTGGCCGTGGAAGGTGCGGGTCGGCGAGAACTCGCCGAACTTGTGACCCACCATCTCCTCGGACACGGACACCGGCACATGCTTATGGCCGTTGTAGACGCCGAACGTCAGACCGACGAACTGCGGCAGGATCGTGGAGCGACGGCTCCAGATCTTGATAACTTCATTACGAGCCGAGGTCCTGGCGACCTCGGCCTTCTTCAGGAGGTATCCGTCGACGAACGGACCTTTCCAAAGCGAACGCGCCATGACGGACCTCAGTTCTTCTTCTTGCGGGCGTGACGGCTCGACACGATGAACGTATCGGTCCGCTTGTTCGAGCGGGTCTTCTTACCCTTGGTCGGCAGACCCCAGGGCGTGACCGGATGACGGCCACCCGAGGTCCGGCCTTCACCACCGCCGTGCGGATGGTCGACCGGGTTCATCGAGACGCCGCGGTTATGCGGACGGCGGCCGAGCCAGCGCGAGCGACCAGCCTTGCCGTCATTCCGATTCATGTGATCCGGGTTCGAGACGGCGCCGACGGTGGCGTAGCACAGGCCCGAGATCAGGCGCTGCTCGCCCGAGTTCAGGCGGACGATGACATAGCCCTGGTCGCGACCGACGATCTGGGCGTAGTTGCCGGCCGAACGGGCGAGCGCGCCGCCCTTGCCGATCTTCAGCTCGACATTGTGCACGATCGTGCCGATCGGCAGCGTGCCCATCGGAGCCGCGTTGCCGGGCTTCACGTCGACCGAGTCACCCGCGAGGACCGTGTCGCCGACAGCCAGGCGCTGCGGCGCCAGGATGTAGGAGAGCTCGCCGTCCTGATACTTGATCAGGGCGATGAAGGCCGTGCGGTTCGGATCGTACTCGATCCGCTCGACGGTCGCCGGGATGCCGGCCTTGCCGCGACGCTTGAAGTCGATGAGACGCAGCGTGCGCTTGTGGCCACCGCCGCGGAAGCGGACGGTGATGCGGCCGAGGTTGTTGCGGCCGCCCGAGGAGCTCTTGCCCTCGGTCAGCACCTTGACCGGCTTGCCCTTGTAGAGCTCGCTGCGGTCGACGATCACGAGCTGGCGAAGGCTCGGCGTGATCGGCTTGAAGTTCTTCAAAGCCATGATGATTTCCTCACAGGCCCGTGGTCACGTCGATGGAGTGGCCCTCTTCGAGGGTCACGACCGCCTTCTTGACGTCCGAACGCTGGCCGGGACGGCCACGGAACATCTTGACCTTGCCCTCGGTGACGATCGTGTTGACGCTCTTCACCTTGACGTCGAAGAGCTTCTCGATCGCCGCCTTGATCTGCGGCTTCGTTGCGGTCTTGGCAACCTTGAAGACGACCTTGTTATGCTCGGAGAGCATCGTCGCCTTCTCGGTAATGACCGGCGCCACGATCACATCGTAGTGGCGCGGGTCGAGGTTCTTGGCGGACTGGCTCATTTGAAGCGCGCCTCCAGCGCATCGACGGCCGCGCGCGTCAGGACGAGCTTGTCGCGACGCAGGATGTCGTAAACGTTGATGCCCTGGACCGGCAGCACGTCGACATTCGGGATCGAGCGAGCGGCCAGGCCGAAGTTGGTATCGATCTCGGCGCCGCCGATGATCAGCGCGCTCGACAGGTCGAGCTTGCCGAAATGGCCGAGCAGCACCTTGGTCTTCGGCTCGGAGAGCTTGGCATCGTCGATCACGATGATGCCGGCATCCTTGGCCTTGGCCGAGAGAGCGTGGCGCAGAGCCAGCGCACGGACCTTCTTGGGAAGATCATGGCCGTGGTCGCGCAGGACCGGGCCAAAGGCCTTGCCGCCGCCGCGGAACTGCGGAGCCGAAGCCGCGCCGTGGCGAGCGCCGCCGGTGCCCTTCTGCTTGTAGATCTTCTTGCGGGTGCGATCGACTTCCGAGCGGCCCTTGGACTTGTGGGTCCCGGCGCGGCGCTTGGCGAGCTGATAGCGGACCATGCGGGCGAGCAGATCGGCGCGCGGCTCCAGGCCGAACACCTCATCCGACAGCTCGACCGAACCGGCCGACTTGCCCTCGAGAGTGGTGATATCGAATTTCATCACGCGTTCTCCTCAGCCTGGGCCGCAGGAGCCTCATCCGCCTTGCCCTCGCCGGAAACCTTGAACTTGCCCGGCAGCGGCGCATCCTTCGGCAGGGCGCGCTTGACGGCGTCACGGACGTGAATCCAGCCGCCGGCGACGCCAGGAACGGCGCCCTCGACGAGGATCAGGCCACGCTCGGCATCCGTCTGGACGACGCGCAGGTTCTGCGTGGTGACACGCTCGGCGCCGAGATGGCCCGGCATCTTCTTGTTCTTGAAGGTCTTGCCCGGGTCCTGACGGCCACCGGTCGAACCGATCGAGCGATGCGAGACCGACACGCCGTGCGTGGCGCGCAGACCGCCGAAGTTCCAGCGCTTCATACCGCCGGCGAAACCCTTACCGGTGGTGGTGCCGGAAACGTCGACGAACTGGCCGACGACGAAGTGGTCCGCGGTCAGCTCGGCGCCGACGGGGATCAGCGCGTCATTGCTGACGCGGAACTCGACCACCTTGCGCTTCGGCTCGACCTTGGCGACCGC
Source organism: Allobosea sp. 47.2.35 (assembly GCF_024655635.1). Taxonomy (GTDB): domain Bacteria; phylum Pseudomonadota; class Alphaproteobacteria; order Rhizobiales; family Beijerinckiaceae; genus Allobosea. The sequence goes on from NZ_JANLGI010000003.1 coordinate 21,738, forward strand.
GAAATGACCGCGCTCAGCCTTCGAGACATTCTTCACCTTCGCCTGGCCGGAGCCCAGCTGCACGGCCACATAGCCGTTCTTCTCGATCGTGCGATGCGCGACGACCTGGCAGTTGTCGAGCTTCAGCACGGTGACCGGGATGTGCTCGCCGGCATCCGTGAAGATGCGGGTCATCCCGACTTTCTGTGCAATCACACCGGAACGCATCGGTGCATACCTTCCTTTGGGGTCATGTCCATCCGGGGTCGCCGGAAACAGAGGACCCGTTTAATCGGATCAGAGCTTGATTTCGACGTCGACGCCGGCGGCGAGATCGAGCTTCATGAGGGCGTCGACCGTCTGGGGGGTCGGGTCGACGATGTCGAGAACCCGCTTGTGGGTCCGCATCTCGAACTGCTCGCGCGACTTCTTGTCGATGTGGGGCGAGCGGTTGACGGTGAACTTCTCGATGAGCGTGGGCAGCGGAATCGGTCCGCGGACCTGGGCGCCCGTCCGCTTCGCGGTCGACACGATCTCGCGCGTCGAAGCGTCGAGGATGCGGTGGTCGAACGCCTTGAGGCGGATCCGAATGTTCTGACCGTTCATGGTCTTAGTTCTCCGTGACGTGAGAAAAGGCAAAGGCCCCGAAGGGCCCTTGCCCCTCACGCAAACGCGTTACGCGATGATGCTGGCGACGACGCCGGCGCCGACGGTGCGACCGCCTTCGCGGATGGCGAAGCGCAGCTTCTCTTCCATCGCGATCGGGGCGATCAGCGTCACCTCCATCGAGATGTTGTCGCCCGGCATCACCATCTCCGTGCCTTCCGGCAGCGAGACCACGCCGGTCACGTCCGTCGTGCGGAAGTAGAACTGCGGGCGGTAGTTGGTGAAGAACGGCGTGTGACGGCCACCCTCTTCCTTCGTCAGGATGTAGGCCTCGGCCTTGAACTTCGTGTGCGGCTTCACCGAGCCCGGCTTGCACAGCACCTGGCCGCGCTCGACGTCCTCACGCTTCGTGCCGCGCAGCAGCGCGCCGATGTTGTCGCCAGCCTGGCCCTGGTCCAGCAGCTTGCGGAACATCTCGACGCCCGTGACGGTCGTCTTGACGGTGTCCTTCAGGCCGACGATCTCGATTTCCTCGCCGACCTTCACGATGCCGCGCTCGACGCGGCCGGTCACAACCGTGCCACGGCCCGAGATCGAGAACACGTCCTCGACCGGCATCAGGAACGGCTGGTCGATCGGGCGCTCCGGCTGCGGGATGTAGTCGTCGACCGTCTGCATCAGAGCGACGACCGCGTCATGGCCGATCGCCTTGTCGCCGTTGTCCAGCGCGACCTTGGCCGAGCCCTTGGTGATCGGGATGTCGTCGCCGGGGAAGTCGTACTTCGAGAGGAGCTCGCGGATCTCCATCTCGACGAGCTCCAGCAGCTCGGCGTCGTCGACCAGGTCGACCTTGTTCATGAACACCACCAGCGCGGGAACGCCGACCTGGCGCGCCAGCAGGATGTGCTCGCGGGTCTGCGGCATCGGGCCGTCGGCAGCCGACACGACCAGGATCGCGCCGTCCATCTGCGCCGCGCCCGTGATCATGTTCTTCACGTAGTCGGCGTGGCCGGGGCAGTCGACATGCGCGTAGTGGCGGTTCGCCGTCTCGTACTCGACGTGAGCCGTCGAGATCGTGATGCCGCGAGCCTTCTCTTCCGGAGCCTTGTCGATCTGGTCATACGCCGTGAACGAAGCGCCGCCCGTCTCGGCCAGAACCTTCGTGATCGCAGCCGTCAAAGACGTCTTGCCATGGTCAACGTGACCAATCGTTCCAATGTTGCAGTGCGGCTTGTTCCGCGAAAACTTCTCTTTGGCCATCGTAGCCTCCGTCAGATCTTGTTCAAATGGTCAGTCGGGTCGGTGCGGGGTTCAGGCGTACTTGGCCTGGACCTCGGCGGCCACCGCCGACGGCACCTGCTCATAGTGGTCGAACTGCATCGTGTAGTTGGCGCGGCCCTGCGAGAACGAGCGAAGCTGGTTCACGTAGCCGAACATGTTCGCCAGCGGAACCATCGCGTTGATCACGACGGCGTTGCCACGCATGTCCTGGCCCTGGATCTGGCCACGGCGGGAGTTCAGGTCGCCGATGACCGAACCGGTATAGTCTTCCGGGGTCACGACCTCGACCTTCATGATCGGCTCGAGCAGCACCGAGCCGCCCTTCTGCAGACCTTCGCGCAGCGCTGCACGAGAAGCGATTTCGAAGGCGAGCGCCGACGAGTCGACTTCGTGGAAGGCGCCGTCGATCAGCGAGACCTTGACGTCGACGACCGGGAAGCCGGCGAGCACGCCGGAGCCGATGACCGAGTTCAGGCCCTTTTCGACGCCCGGGATGTACTCCTTCGGCACCGCGCCGCCGACGATCTTCGACTCAAACTCGAAGCCCTTGCCGGTCTCGTTCGGTTCGATGACGAGCTTGACGCGGGCGAACTGGCCCGTACCGCCGGTCTGCTTCTTGTGGGTGTAGTCGACCTCGGCCTTCTTGGTCAGCGTCTCGCGATACGCAACCTGCGGCGCGCCGATATTGGCGTCGACCTTGTAGGTGCGCTTCAGGATGTCGACCTTGATGTCGAGATGGAGCTCGCCCATGCCCTTAAGGATGGTCTGGCCGCTCTCCTGGTCGGTCGACACGCGGAAGGACGGGTCCTCATTCGCGAGCTTCGACAGGGCGAGGCCCAGCTTCTCCTGGTCGGCCTTGGACTTCGGCTCGATCGCGATCGTGATGACCGGCTCGGGGAACTCCATGCGCTCAAGGATGACCGCGTTGGTCGGGTCGCAGAGCGTGTCGCCGGTGCGGACGTCCTTGAGGCCGGCCAGGGCGACGATGTCACCGGCATAAGCCTCCTTGATGTCCTCGCGGTTGTTCGCATGCATCAGGAGCATGCGACCGACGCGCTCCTTCTTGTCGCGGGTCGAGTTGATGACGCCCTGGCCGGCTTCGACCTTGCCCGAATAGATGCGGCAGAAGGTGATGGTGCCGACGAAGGGGTCGTCCATGATCTTGAACGCGAGCATCGCGAACGGGTCGCTGTCGCTCGGGTTGCGGGTGGTCGGCTCTTCCGTCTTGAAGTCGATGCCTTCGACCGCGCCGCGATCGATCGGCGACGGCAGGAAGTCGACGACGGCGTCGAGCAGGGGCTGCACGCCCTTGTTCTTGAAGGCCGAGCCGCAGAGTACCGGGTGGAACGCGCGGCGCTGCACGGCGGTACGGACGAGCTTGCGCAACGTCGCGGCATCCGGCTCGGTGCCCTCAAGATAGGCCTCCATCGCGGCGTCGTCCATCTCGACGGCGGCCTCGACGAGCTTGTTGCGATACTCGGCGGCCTTGTCGGCGAGGTCGGCAGGAATCTCCTGCTCCTCGAACGAGGCGCCGAGCGCCTCGCCGTTCCAGACGATCGCCTTCATCTTGATGAGGTCAATCACGCCGGCGAAGTTCGACTCCGAACCGATCGGGATCTGCAGGCAGACGGGCTTGCCGGCGACGCGGTCGATGATGTCCTGGACGCAGCGATAGAAATCGGCGCCGATCTTGTCCATCTTGTTGACGAACACGATACGCGGGACGTCGTACTTGTCGGCCTGACGCCAGACGGTCTCGGTCTGGGGCTCGACGCCCTGGTTGCCGTCGAGAACGCAGACGGCGCCATCGAGCACGCGCAGCGAACGCTCGACTTCGATGGTGAAGTCGACGTGGCCGGGGGTGTCGATGATGTTCAGACGGTTGTCTTGCCAGAAGCAGGTCGTCGCAGCCGAGGTGATCGTGATGCCACGCTCCTGCTCCTGCGTCATCCAGTCCATGGTCGCGGCGCCGTCATGGACTTCGCCGATCTTATGGGACTTGCCGGTGTAGTAGAGGATGCGCTCGGTCGTCGTCGTCTTGCCGGCATCAATGTGGGCCATGATGCCGAAGTTGCGATAACGGTCGATGGGATGGGAACGGGCCATGATCGTGCTCTATGTCTCGGGTCAGCGCGCCGCTTACCAGCGGTAGTGCGAGAAGGCGCGGTTGGCTTCCGCCATCCGGTGCGTGTCTTCGCGCTTCTTGACCGCGTTGCCGCGGTTGTTGGCGGCATCCATCAGCTCAGCCGACAGGCGCTCAACCATGGTCTTGTCGTTGCGGCCGCGAGCGGCAGCGATCAGCCAGCGGATGGCGAGAGCCTGACGGCGCTCGGTGCGGACTTCGACCGGAACCTGATAGGTCGCACCGCCGACGCGACGCGAACGGACCTCGATCGCCGGAGCGACGTTCTCGAGCGCCGACTTGAAGACGCCGAGCGGCTCGCTCTTGGTCTTGGCCTCGATGATGTCGAAGGCACCGTAGACGATCCGCTCGGCGGTCGACTTCTTACCTTCGTACATGACCGAGTTCATGAACTTGGTCACGACGATATCGCCGAACTTCGGGTCCGGGATAACTTCGCGCTTTTCGGCACTATGGCGGCGGGACATCGTCTAGTCTCCGTAAATCTTCAACGCGGCGGACCGGCTCAGGCAGGTCGCCAGGCCGGTCGGGCCGAAATTACTTGGGACGCTTCGCGCCGTACTTCGAACGGCGCTGCTTGCGGTTCTTGACGCCCTGCGTGTCGAGCACACCGCGCAGGATGTGATAGCGCACGCCGGGAAGGTCCTTCACGCGGCCGCCACGGATCATGACGACGGAGTGCTCCTGGAGGTTGTGACCCTCACCCGGAATGTAGCCGATCACCTCGAAGCCGTTGGTCAGGCGAACCTTCGCAACCTTGCGGAGCGCCGAGTTCGGCTTCTTCGGGGTCGTCGTATAGACGCGCGTGCAAACGCCGCGCTTCTGCGGGCAATTCTCAAGCGCCGGGGCGGTGTTACGCGCCTTCACGGGCGACCGCGACTTGCGGATGAGCTGGCTGATTGTCGGCATTCTGGCCTCTCGCCCCACTGAGCGTTTGGAAATTCCTGGTCAATCTCCCAGGCCGAGCAAAGCCATGACATAAACGAAGCCGCGCCATCGGCGCCCTTTTCGGGGCCTCAGGCGCGTTCGCCAGCAGAGGAACACGGAAAACCCGCGTTCATGCATCCTGCCATGTCGTCAATCGACGCTGGAATTCCGACGGAGTTTCGGTCGCGAACCTCGCTCGCGAACAATGCGCAAGCGACAAACGTGTCCGACAGCCGTCGACAGTGGCGCGCTTATGACTCACACGGAGATTCGCGTCAACCCCGGATTCAGGTTCCGGACGCGTTTCGGCCGGTATTTCCGCCACCCGCCGGGCGGATGACGTCTTCGAGCCTTGCGAGATCGAAGGTCGTGCGCTTATCGACAGCATAGCGAGCCGAACCGAAGCGTACAGCTCCCTTCGATCCCGGGAATCGCACCATCCCCAGAAGAGAATCATCCGGTTACGCCGTCGTCCGGGAACTTGCCGCCCTCCCCTGTCGGGCCACCATGCCGGCAAGCGCTGGGGAGAAAAGCAGGAGGTTCCGGGACGCGCGACCTTGAGGCGCGCCTTCCGGAAGACGGGCGTGCCCCGGCAGAGCGAGCTTTCGGCGCGGCATGGCGCCTCTCCGCTGCCCCCAAGGCTTCGGCGAGCAGGCCGCGTCAAGCGCGCGGGCTGCCAAAAATGCCGTGCCCAGAAAGCAAAACGGCCGCCCGAAGGCGGCCGTTCCGTAACATCTGGCTTTGGCCGGGCTGCTTACTCGGCAGCCGGCAGCACCGCGGCGGCTGCCTTGGCAGCCTTGGCCGCCGCATCCGCCTTCTGGCCGACGATGAGATCGTCGCGACGCGTGGCCACCTGCTTGATGCGGGCGACCTGGGCACCGGTGCCGGCCGGGATGAGCGAGCCGACGATGACGTTCTCCTTGAGGCCTTCGAGCATGTCCGACTTGCCGTTGACCGCCGCCTCGGTGAGGACGCGGGTGGTCTCCTGGAAGGACGCCGCCGAGATGAAGGAGCGGGTCTGCAGCGAGGCCTTGGTGATGCCGAGCAGGACCGGAACGCCGGAGGCCGGCTTCTTGCCCTCTTCGCGCAGCTTCGCGTTGACCTCTTCCAGCTCGATCCGATCGACCTGGTCGCCGGTCAGGATGTCGCTGTCGCCGGACTCGGTGATCTCGACCTTCTGCAGCATCTGCCGGACGATGACCTCGATGTGCTTGTCGTTGATGGTCACGCCCTGGAGGCGATAGACCTCCTGGATCTCGTTGACCAGATAAGCCGCCAGCTCCTCGACGCCCTTGATCGCAAGGATGTCGTGCGGGGCCGGGTTGCCGTCGAGGATGTAGTCGCCGACCTCCACGACGTCGCCGTCCTGGAGATGGATGTGCTTGCCCTTCGGGATCAGGTACTCGACCCCGTCGGAACCATCGTGCGGCGTCAGCGTGACGCGACGCTTGTTCTTGTAGTCCTTGCCGAAGCCGATGACACCCGACTTCTCGGCGATGATCGCCGCATCCTTCGGACGACGCGCCTCGAACAGCTCCGCCACGCGCGGCAGACCGCCGGTGATGTCGCGGGTCTTGGCCGAGTCGGTCGAGACGCGGGCGAGCACGTCGCCGGCCTTGATCGAGTGGCCCGGCTCCACCGAGATGATGCCGTCGACCGGCAGGATGTAGCGGGCTTCGCCACCGCGGGCGAGCTTCGCAACCTTGCCGTCGGCGCCCTGGATCACCATCGCCGGCTTGAGATCCGCCGTACGGGCCGAGCCGCGCCAGTCGATGACGACGCGCTTGGAGATGCCGGTCGCCTCGTCGGTCGTCTCGGTGATCGACATGCCGTCCACGAGATCCTCGTAGCCGACCTTGCCGTCCACTTCCGCGAGAATCGGGCGGGAATAGGGGTCCCACTCGATCAGGCGCTGGCCGCGCTTGACCTTGTCTCCCTCGTCCACGCGCAGCTTCGAGCCGAACTGGACGCGATGGACCGCGCGCTCGGCTCCATCAGGGCCGACGATCACGATGGCGATGTTGCGCGCCATGGCGATGAGGTCGCCGTCCGAGTTCCGCGCGACGTTGCGGTTGCGCATCTTGACCGTGCCTTCGAAGTTCGACTCGACGAAGGACTGGTCGGCGATGGTGGCCGCGCCGCCGATGTGGAAGGTACGCATGGTGAGCTGCGTGCCCGGCTCGCCGATCGACTGCGCCGCGATGACGCCGACGGCCTCGCCCATGTTGACGGGCGTGCCGCGAGCGAGGTCGCGACCGTAGCAGGTGGCGCAGACGCCGTTCTTGGTCTCGCAGGTGAGAACCGAACGGATCTTCACCTCCTGGACGCCGGCGGCGTTAATCCTGGCGATGTCGCTCTCTTCGATCACGACGCCCTTGGCGACGAGGACCTTGCCCTCGACATCGACGACGTCCTCGGCCGCGGCGCGACCCAGGATGCGCATGCCGAGCGAGGCCACGACCTGGCCGGCATCGACGATAGCGCGCATCTTGATGCCGTTATCCGAGCCGCAATCGACCTCGGAGATGATCGCGTCCTGCGCCACGTCGACGAGACGGCGGGTGAGATAGCCGGAGTTGGCCGTCTTGAGCGCCGTGTCGGCAAGACCCTTGCGGGCGCCGTGGGTCGAGTTGAAGTACTCGAGAACGTCGAGGCCTTCCTTGAAGTTCGAGATGATCGGGCTCTCGATGATCTCGCCCGACGGCTTGGCCATCAGGCCGCGCATGGCGGCGAGCTGGCGCATCTGCGCCGGCGAACCACGGGCGCCCGAGTGCGACATCATGTAGATCGAGTTGATCTGCTTGTCGCGGCCGGTCTCGTCCTTCTGGACGGTCGAGATGCGGGCCATCATCTCCTGGGCGAGCTTGTCGGAGCACTTCGCCCAGGCGTCGACGACCTTGTTGTACTTCTCGCCCTGGGTGATCAGGCCGTCCTGGTACTGCTGCTCGTAATCCTTGGCGAGCGCGCGGGTCGTGTCGACGATCTGCCACTTGTTCTCCGGCACGACCATGTCGTCCTTGCCGAAGGAGATGCCGGCCTTGAACGCGTGGCGGAAGCCCAGCGCCATGACGCGGTCGCAGAAGATCACCGATTCCTTCTGACCGCAGCCGCGATAGACGGCATCGATCATTCCGGAGATCTCCTTCTTCGTCATCAGCTTGTTGACGACGTCGAAGGATACGGCCGGATGCTCCGGCAGCGCGGTCGACAGGATCACGCGACCCGGCGTGGTGTCGTAGATCTTGGTGTACGGCTTGCCGTCATGGCCGACGCCGGTCCAGCGGTATTTGATCTTCGAATGCAGCGTCACGACCTTCTCGTGCAGCGCGTATTCGAGCTCGCCGAAATCGCCGAAGATCTTGCCCTGGCCCGGCTCGCCGTCCGAGATGATCGAGAGGTAGTAGAGGCCGAGCACGATGTCCTGCGACGGCACGATGATCGGCATGCCGTTCGCCGGGTGCAGGATGTTGTTGGTCGACATCATCAGCACGCGCGCTTCGAGCTGCGCCTCGAGCGACAGCGGGACGTGCACGGCCATCTGGTCGCCGTCGAAGTCCGCGTTGAAGGCGGCGCAGACCAGCGGGTGGAGCTGGATCGCCTTGCCCTCGATCAGCACGGGCTCGAAGGCCTGGATGCCCAGGCGGTGCAGCGTCGGCGCGCGGTTCAGCATCACCGGATGCTCGCGGATAACCTCGTCCAGGATATCCCAGACCTCGGGCTTCTCCTTCTCGACGAGCTTCTTGGCCTGCTTGACCGTGGTCGAGTAGCCCTTGGCGTCGAGGCGCGCATAGATGAACGGCTTGAACAGCTCCAGCGCCATCTTCTTCGGCAGGCCGCACTGGTGCAGCTTCATCTCCGGGCCGACGACGATGACCGAACGGCCCGAATAGTCGACGCGCTTGCCGAGCAGGTTCTGGCGGAAGCGGCCCTGCTTGCCCTTCAGCATGTCGGCGAGCGACTTCAGCGGGCGCTTGTTGGCACCCGTGATGACGCGGCCGCGGCGGCCGTTGTCGAACAGAGCGTCGACGGACTCCTGCAGCATCCGCTTCTCGTTACGGATGATGATGTCCGGCGCGCGCAGCTCGATCAGGCGCTTCAGGCGGTTGTTGCGGTTGATGACGCGGCGATAGAGGTCGTTCAGGTCCGAGGTCGCGAAGCGGCCGCCGTCGAGCGGCACGAGCGGGCGCAGATCCGGCGGGATGACCGGGATCTGGGTCATCACCATCCATTCCGGCTTGTTGCCCGACTCCTGGAAGGCCTCGATGATCTTGAGGCGCTTCATCAGCTTCTTGGGCTTCAGCTCCGACGTCGTCGTCGCGATCTCATGCTTGAGATCGGCGTTGATCTGGTCGAGGTCGAGCGCGCGCAGCATCTCGCGGATCGCTTCCGCGCCGATCATGGCGGTGAAGGTGTCCGCGCCGTACTCTTCCTGAGCCCGGACGTACTCTTCTTCCGACAGCAGCTGACGGTCCTTGAGCGGGGTCAGGCCCGGCTCGATGACGACGTAGCTTTCGAAATAGAGGATGCGCTCCAGGTCCTTGAGCGGCATATCCATCAAGAGGCCGATGCGCGAGGGCAGCGACTTCAGAAACCAGATATGCGCGACCGGGGCGGCGAGCTCGATATGGCCCATGCGCTCGCGCCGGACGCGGGCAAGCGTGACTTCGACGCCGCACTTCTCGCAGATGACGCCCTTGAACTTCATGCGCTTGTACTTGCCGCACAGGCACTCGTAGTCCTTGATCGGCCCGAAGATGCGCGCGCAGAACAGGCCGTCACGCTCCGGCTTGAACGTGCGGTAGTTGATGGTCTCCGGCTTTTTGATCTCGCCATAGGACCAGGACAGGATCTTCTCCGGGCTCGCGATCGAGATCTTGATCGCGTCGAAGGCCTGCTGGACCGGCTGCTGGCCGAAAAGGTTCATGACCTCTTGCTTCATCGCCTGTCTCCTTCCGCCGGTGGGGCTCAAGGCCGCCCTGCCCGGCTCGTCAATTCCGTCAGCCGGCGGCGTCAGTGCCGCCGGCGAATATCCAAGGTTCGTCTAGCGGCTCACTCGGCCGCTTCGGCCGGCGGCAACTCGCCCGGCTTCACCTTGTTGTTGATCAGCTCGACATTGAGGCCGAGCGAGCGCATTTCCTTGACGAGAACGTTGAAGCTCTCGGGGATGCCCGCCTCGAAATTGTCCTCGCCGCGCACGATCGACTCGTAGACCTTGGTGCGGCCCGCGACGTCGTCCGACTTCACCGTCAGCATTTCCTGCAGGGTGTAGGCGGCGCCGTAGGCTTCGAGCGCCCAGACCTCCATTTCGCCGAAGCGCTGGCCGCCGAACTGCGCCTTGCCGCCCAGCGGCTGCTGGGTGACGAGCGAGTACGGACCGATCGAACGCGCGTGGATCTTGTCGTCGACCAGGTGGTGCAGCTTCAGCATGTAGATGTAGCCCATCGTCACCTTGCGGTCGAAAGGCTCGCCCGTGCGGCCGTCATAGAGGGTCGACTGACCCGAGGAGTGCAGGCCGGCCTGCTCCAGGAGCCGCTCGATATCGGCCTCCTTGGCGCCGTTGAAGACCGGTGTCGCGACAGGAACGCCGCGGCGCAGGTTCTGGCCCATCTCGACGAGTTCGTTCTCGTCCATCGAGGCGATGATCTCGTTATCCTCGTAGACGGCATCGAACTCGGCCTTCAGCGCCTTGAAGTCGTTGGACTTCTTGTAGGCGTCGAGAGCCTTCGAGATCTGCTTGCCGAGACCGGCAGCAGCCCAGCCCAGATGGGTCTCCAGGATCTGGCCGACATTCATGCGCGAGGGCACGCCGAGCGGGTTCAGCACGATGTCGGCATGGGTGCCGTCCTCGAGGAACGGCATGTCCTCCACCGGCACGATGCGCGAGACCACGCCCTTGTTGCCGTGGCGGCCGGCCATCTTGTCGCCCGGCTGGATCTTGCGCTTCACCGCGACGAAGACCTTGACCATCTTCATCACGCCCGGAGGCAATTCGTCGCCGCGCTGCAGCTTCTCGACCTTGTCGAGGAAGCGCTGCTCAAGGCGCTTCTTCGACTCGTCGTACTGCTTCCGCATCGCTTCGATCTCGGTCATCAGCGCGTCTTCGGCGGTCGCGAACAGCCACCACTGCGAACGCGGGAACTCGCTCATCACCTCACGGGTGATGACCGTGTCCTTCTTGAAGCCCTTCGGGCCGGCGAGGCCGGTCTTGCCGGTCAGGATCTCGGCCAGACGCGCGAAGGTGTTGCGGTCCAGGATCGCCTGCTCGTCGTCACGGTCCTTGGCGAGACGCTCGATCTCCTCGCGTTCGATCGCCTGGGCGCGTTCGTCCTTGTCGACGCCATGGCGGTTGAACACGCGCACTTCGACGATCGTCCCCTGCACGCCGGGCGGAACGCGCAGCGAGGTGTCGCGCACGTCCGAAGCCTTCTCGCCGAAGATGGCGCGCAGCAGCTTCTCTTCCGGGGTCATCGGGCTCTCGCCCTTCGGCGTGATCTTGCCGACGAGGATGTCGCCCGCCGCCACTTCAGCGCCGATATAGACGATGCCGGCTTCGTCGAGGTTCTTCAGCGCCTCTTCCGAAACGTTCGGAATGTCGCGCGTGATTTCCTCCGGGCCGAGCTTGGTGTCGCGGGCCATGACCTCGAACTCCTCGATATGGATCGAGGTGAAGACGTCCTGAGCCACGATGTTCTCGGAGAGAAGAATCGAGTCCTCGAAGTTGTAGCCGTTCCACGGCATGAACGCGACGAGCACGTTGCGGCCGAGCGCGAGCTCGCCGAACTCCGTCGACGGGCCGTCGGCGACGATGTCGCCCTTCTTGATGATGTCGCCGACGCGGACCAGCGGGCGCTGCGTGATGCAGGTCGACTGGTTGGAGCGCTGGAACTTCTGCAGGCGGTAGATGTCGACGCCGGGCTTGGTCGGGTCCATCTCGTCCGAAGCGCGGATGACGATACGGGTCGCGTCGACCTGGTCGACGATACCGCCGCGGCGGGCCGCGATCGCAGCGCCCGAGTCACGGGCGACGACGGCTTCCATGCCGGTGCCGACGAAGGGCGCGTCGGCGCGAACCAGCGGCACCGCCTGGCGCTGCATGTTCGAGCCCATCAGCGCGCGGTTGGCGTCGTCGTTCTCAAGGAACGGGATCAGCGCCGCGGCGACCGAGACGAGCTGCTTCGGCGACACGTCCTGGAAATCGACCTTGTCGACCGGGGTGACGATGACTTCACCGGCGCGGCGGCAGACGATCAGGTCGTCGGTCAGGCGGCCTTCGGCGTCGACGGCGGCATTCGCCTGGGCGACGTTGTACTTGGCCTCTTCCATCGCCGAGAGATAGATCACCTCATCGGTGACCTTGCCGTCACGGATGCGGCGATACGGGCTCTCGATGAAGCCGTACTTGTTCACCCGCGCGAAGGTGGCGAGCGAGTTGATCAGGCCGATATTCGGGCCTTCCGGCGTCTCGATCGGGCAGATGCGGCCATAGTGCGTCGGGTGCACGTCGCGCACCTCGAAGCCGGCGCGCTCGCGGGTCAGGCCGCCCGGGCCAAGCGCCGAGAGACGGCGCTTGTGGGTGACTTCCGAGAGCGGGTTCGTCTGGTCCATGAACTGCGAGAGCTGCGACGAGCCGAAGAACTCGCGCACGGCGGCGGCCGCCGGCTTCGCGTTGATCAGGTCCTGCGGCATGACCGTGTCGATATCGACCGAGGACATGCGCTCCTTGATCGCGCGCTCCATGCGGAGCAGGCCCAGGCGATACTGGTTCTCCATGAGCTCGCCGACCGAGCGCACGCGGCGGTTGCCGAGATGGTCGATGTCGTCGATCTCGCCCTTGCCGTCGCGCAGGTCGACCAGCGCCTTGACGACCGCGAAGATATCCTCCTTGCGCAGGATGCGCACGGTGTCCTCGGCGTCGAGGTCGAGGCGCATGTTCATCTTGACGCGACCCACGGCCGAAAGGTCGTAGCGCTCGGCATCGAAGAACAGCGACTGGAACATGTTCTCAGCCGTCTCGAGGGTCGGCGGCTCGCCCGGACGCATCACGCGGTAGATGTCGAACAGGGCTTCCTCGCGGCGCGAGTTCTTGTCGACGTTGAGCGTGTTGCGGATGTAGGGGCCGACCGTGATGTGGTCGATGTCGAGCACCGGGATCTCGTCGAAGCCTTCGTCGACGAGCTGCTTCAGCAGCTTCTCGGTGATCTCCTCGCCGGCCTCGGCATAGACCTCGCCCGTCGCCGGGTTGACCAGGTCCTCGGCGATGTACTGGGTGTACAGGTCCTCGTCCTGCGCGCGCAGGAACTTCAGGCCCTTCTCGGCCAGCTGGCGGGCGGTGCGGGCGACGAGCTTCTTGCCGGCCTCGACCACGACCTCGCCGGTATCGGCGTCGATCAGGTCCTCGGAGGCCTTGAAGCCCTTCATGCGCTCCGCATCGTAGGGAACGCGCCAGCCCTTGGCGTCCTTGGCATAGGTGATGTGGTTGTAGAAGCGGTTGAGGATCTCCTCGCCGTCCATGCCGAGCGCGAACAGCAGCGAGGTGACCGGGATCTTACGCTTCCGGTCGATACGGGCATAGACGATGTCCTTGGCGTCGAACTCGATGTCGAGCCAGGACCCGCGATACGGGATGATGCGCGCCGCGAAGAGCAGCTTGCCCGAGGAATGGGTCTTGCCCTTGTCGTGGTCGAAGAACACGCCCGGCGAACGGTGCATCTGCGAGACGATGACGCGCTCGGTGCCGTTGACGATGAAGGTGCCGTTATCGGTCATGAGCGGCATATCGCCCATGTAGACATCCTGCTCCTTGATGTCCTTGACCGACTTGGCCTGGGTGTCCGGATCGATATCGAACACGATCAGGCGCAGCGTCACCTTGAGCGGCGCCGAGAAGGTCATGCCGCGCTGGCGGCACTCGTCGACGTCGTATTTCGGCGGCTCGAAGGTGTACTTCACGAACTCCAGCAGCGAGGCGCCGGAGAAATCGCCGATCGGGAAGACGGACTTGAAGACGGACTGAAGGCCCTCGTCGGCGCGGCCGCCCTTGGGCTCGTCGACCATCAGGAACTGGTCATAGGACGCCTTCTGAACCTCGATGAGGTTCGGCATCTGGGCCACTTCCTTGAGTTTGCCGAAGAACTTGCGGACGCGCCTGCGACCCTGGAGCGAATTGACCATGTTGTTCCTCGCGTTCTTCGGGCCCGGCGGAGAACGCCATGCCCAACCTTGACACATCCGCGCAGATTCATCTGGCGATGAACCGCTGTTGCAGACGGCTGACCCGGAGGTCCCACCGAGCCGACGGCAAGGCCGCCGGGTCAGCCGTTCGAGGCAAATCCTGCCTCACTGATTCGTCGCACCTTGCGGAAACGACGCAACAGCCCCGGAGGCGTTAAGCGCCCCGGGACTGTCGATAGTGACTACGGTCGGACCGGCATCAGCCGGCCCAAGCTCACTTGAGCTCGACCTTGGCGCCGACGGCCTCGAGCTGCTTCTTGAGCTTCTCGGCCTCGTCCTTGGCAACCGACTCCTTGACCGGCTTCGGAGCGCCTTCGACCAGGTCCTTGGCTTCCTTGAGGCCCAGGCCGGTGATGGCGCGGACTTCCTTGATCACCTCGATCTTCTTGTCGCCGGCCGAAGCCAGGACAACGGTGAACTCGGTCTGCTCTTCAGCAGCGGCGGCAGCGCCACCGCCAGCAGCCGGACCAGCCGCAACGGCGACGGCGGCGGCGGCGGAAACGCCCCACTTCTCTTCGAGCATCTTGGCGAGGTCAGCGGCCTCGAGAACGGTGAGCGACGACAGCTCATCGACGAGCTTGGCGAGATCGGCCATGTTTAACTTCCTGTCTTAAGAGGTTCGAACGATAAGGTTTTGCTGGCTATCAAGCCGCATTCTTGTCGGCATAAGCCTGAACCACGCGAGCCAGCTTGCCGGCGGGCGCGTTCGTGAGCTGCGCGAGCTTCGTAGCCGGGGCCTGGATGAGGCCGATGAGCTTGGCGCGCATTTCGTCGAGCGAGGGCATCGTGGCCAGGGCCTTGACACCATCGGGGTTCAGGGCGGTCGTGCCCATCGCGCCGCCCAGGATGACGAGCTTGTCATTTTCCTTGGCGAAAGCGGTGGCGACCTTCGGCGCCGCGACCGGATCGCTCGAATAAGCGATCAGGGTGGGACCCGTCAGCAGCTTGCTGATGGACGCGACGTCGGTGCCTTCAAGAGCGATTTTGGCCAAGCGGTTCTTTGCGACCTTAACAGTGGCGCCATTCGCCTTCATCTCGCGACGAAGCTTCTGGAACTGGGCCACGGTCAAACCCGCATAGTGGGCCACGACGACGACCGACGTGTTCGCAAACACATCGTTCAGCGACGCGACGGCATCTTTCTTTGCCGCTTTATCCACTGGGCTCTCTCCGGTAGGCGACAAGCCTTGAGGGCTGGCCGCCGGTTGCAAATGCCGCTTCCCGAAACCCCGGTTGACACCGGCGTCCCGCAAAGCGACGCTTGGTGCCCTGTCCCCGCTCCCGAACCCACGAAGGGCCGCGATCGGGCGAGATGGTTCGAACCGTCTTTTCCGGATCTCGCGATCCGGGACTAAGCTCTTGCACCGTCTATGCAGGCCTCTTGGCGAAATTATGCCCCCGGACGAATCTGGAGCGCACCTGCAGTCTCAGACAGGACTGGATGATTCCATGCCTTGGAAATCGCTTTCCTAGGCTCAAATCACCCATTCTTCAGCGGAAAACCGCCGAAAAACGCGAAACAGACCCCTTCGTGCCAGGCACGCTGGAGCCCCTTCACTTATGGAAACAGGCTGCGTCATAACGCTTTAGCCTGCTCCTGCCAAGTAGGCTCTTGACTTCACGAAATCAAGAGCGGGTGGGCGGCCGGTCAGCCGCCCTGCCCTTAAGCCTGATCAGCCGCCGATGACGGTGTTCGGCTCGATCTTGACTCCCGGGCCCATGGTCGACGACAGGGCGACGCGCTGGATATAGGTGCCCTTGGCGCCGGCGGGCTTCGCCTTGGCGACTGAGTCGACGAACGCCTTGATGTTCTCCGACAGCTTCTCGGCCGAGAACGAGGCCTTGCCGACGGCGGCGTGGACGATACCGGCCTTCTCGACGCGGAACTCCACCGACCCGCCCTTCGAGGCGGCGACGGCGGCAGTCACGTCCATGGTGACGGTGCCGACGCGCGGGTTCGGCATCAGGCCGCGCGGGCCGAGCACCTTGCCGAGACGGCCGACGAGACCCATCATGTCCGGGGTCGCGATGCAGCGATCGAAGTTGATCTCGCCCTTCTGGACAGTCTCGACCAGCTCCTCGGCGCCGACGATGTCGGCACCCGCAGCCTTGGCCTCATCGGCCTTGGCGCCACGGGCGAAGACGGCGACGCGCAGCGTGCGGCCCGAGCCGTTCGGCAGGTTGCAGACGCCACGGACCATCTGGTCGGCGTGACGCGGATCGACGCCGAGATTCATCGCGATCTCGACAGTCTCGTCGAACTTGGCGTTGGCGCGCTCCTTGATGAACGTGACAGCCTGGTCGAGCGAGTACAGCTTGGTGCGGTCAATGCCTTCACGGCCCTTGACGACGCGCTTTCCGACATGTGCCATTGGTCAGCCTCCCTCAGCCCACGACTTCCAGACCCATCGAGCGGGCCGAGCCACGGATCATGGCCGAAGCCGATTCGACGGTGTCGCAGTTGAGATCGGCCATCTTCTTCTCGGCGATCTCGGCGATCTGCGCAGTGGTGACCTTGCCGACATTGGCGCCCTTGCCCGGGGTCTTCGAACCCGAGGTCAGGCCGGCGGCCTTCTTCAGCCAGTACGAGACCGGCGGCTGCTTCATCTCGAAGGTGAAGGAACGATCGGCATACGCGGTGATGATCACCGGGATCGGCATGCCCTTTTCCATCTGCTGGGTCTTCGCGTTGAAGGCCTTGCAGAATTCCATGATGTTGAGGCCGCGCTGACCCAGCGCCGGACCGATCGGCGGCGACGGATTGGCCGCGCCCGCCGGAACCTGAAGCTTCACGTAGCCCGTGATCTTCTTCGCCATTATGGCTGCTCCTGCCGTCCGCCCCGCTGCCTATTCGGAACGACGACGACCCCGCCTGCCGATGCTCTTCATCGGGGCCGGGGTGGTTGCAGTGCGTGGTGCGGCGCCTTGAGTCCGGCTGGCGACCGGCACGCCTCCCACGCGGTTGAGGCGCGCCCTATGACATAAGGCAGCGCCGAAGGGAAGAAAAAATCCTCCCCGACGAGGCTTCTTCGAGAATTCGCTGGCGCGAGCCGAATGGCGTGGCGGCCGAGAACCGGAGCGGAGCGGACATCGGTCCGTGAGCACCGGAAGCGCGGGCCGCCGCGTCAGGCGGCCACGCCAGTAGAACTCGCGAAAAGCCTCAGAGCTTCTCGACCTGGCTGTATTCGAGCTCGACCGGCGTGGCGCGGCCGAAGATCGAGACCGCGACCTTGAGGCGGGCGCGGGCATGGTCGACATCCTCGACGACGCCGTTGAACGACGCGAAGGGGCCGTCCGCGACCTTGACCTGCTCGCCGACCTCGAAAACGATCGTCGGCTTCGGCCGCTCGATGCCCTCGGCGACCTGGCCCTTGATCCGCATCGCCTCATGCTCGGGGATCGGCATCGGCTTGGCCTTGTCGGCGCCCAGGAAGCCGGTGACCTTCGGCGTGTTCTTGATGAGGTGATAGACCTCGTCGGTCATCTCGCACTTCACCAGGACATAGCCCGGGAAGAACTTGCGCTCGGTGTCGACCTTGCGGCCGCGGCGGACCTCGACGACCTTCTCGGTCGGCACCAGCACCTCGTCGAACTTGTCGGCGAGGTTACGCTGCGCGGCCTGGTCGCGGATCGACTGGGCGACCTTGTTCTCGAAGTTCGAATAGGCGTGGACGATATACCAGCGGGTGCTCACGTTCGTAATTCCGTTCAACGGGCGCCGAGGACGAGGCCGAGCACCCAGCGGATGACGGTGTCGGTGAAGAGGAAGAACAGGCTGGACAGGACCACCATGGCGAGCACGAGGCCCGTGGTGATCAGCGTCTCGCGGCGCGACGGCCAGGTGACCTTGGTCGCCTCCGAGCGCACGTCCTGCAGGAACTGGAAGGGATTGGATTTCGCCATGAACCACCTCGGGTTCCGAGCCGGCCCGCAACCTTGCGCGTCGCCGATTCGGCTGTCCTGAAACATTCGCGGCGCGGAACCCGGGGAGGGTCGCGCGCCGTCATGGCTAGCCTCTTACATCGCATCCGACGCAGAGCCAAGCGTCTTTTTTGCAGGCTGGCCAGTGGCTTTCCGGGTCGAGCCCCGCTTCTTACCGGCACACTCAGCCCTTGGACGATCCCTTTGGACCGTCGCGGGCTTCGTCCGGTATCGGGGAGCCGCCGCAGAGCCGCGGCTCGGCCGCACGAATGTGGCGCGCATAATTGGCGAGGTGAACGCCATCCCGGTCGATCCCCGACATGGCCGCCCCCGACCGCTCACCAGCCCCGTCGAACGCATCAACCACATCACAGCGCCCGAAACTGCAAGCCTCGCGCATGGCCGCATCGAAGCGTAGCGCCGCCGAGCGAGGGAATTCAGCTTCCTGCCTGCTCGCCACCGGCGGGATCGTGATCAGGGTGATCCCATCCGCCCAGCCACTGAGCCGATCGAGCAGCCCATCCAATGCGGCACGGAACGCGACGACGGCGCCGGGATCGTCGGGATGGCGGCGGATCCAGATATCGTTGGTTCCCACGATGAGGACCAGTTGCCGGGACTTGCGACGCGGCTCAAGCAAACGGGCAAGGCCGAGCACATCCGCAGCCGTGGCTCCGGACAGCCCGGCATTGAGAACCGGAAGGCCGCACAGCTCCGGCAGATAGAGCCGCTCCGCATGGGAATCGCCGATCGCGATCAGGTAATCGCCCTCGACCTGATCCAGCTGCGACTGGATCGTCTTCATGCGAATCTTGGCGAAGCCCTCCGCCTTGGGCGTGGCAACGCGCAATCCCGGCAGGCCGCCGAGAGCCAGGGCGAGAGCCACCGCCAGCAGCGGCAATCCGAGGAACGCGGTCATGACGCGCCGAGCCGGCGCCCTCGCAAAATGCCGCGGCGGGCGGCCGATCATCCCGACATGCATCGATGGTTTCCAGTTCAATGGTCAGCGAAGGAAAGCCCTCCGCTTCGATGATCCGGATATAAGTGGGAATAATTCCCACTTCAAGTGGTCGACCTATGATTGCCGGCAGTTGGCAGCCCGGCGGCCCAATCAGCCGCGATGCAGGGACATCAGCAGGAAGAAGGGCCGCTCGCGCTCTCTTGCCCATCCAGGCTCCGCCGCGACCTGCTCCGGGCTCGGCGCCCATTCGACCAGCCTGTCCAGCTGGAAGCCAGCGCCCAGCAGCAGGTCGAGATAGGTCCCGATGGTGCGATGGCGCTTGACCACGCCCTCCGCCAGCCAGTGGCTCACCCGCCTGCCCTCGTCGTGATAGCCGTTGACCGGCCAGGTCTCGCGGCCATCGGCATCCACGAGCCATTCCTGCCGCGTAGGCGCGGTCATGATCGGATGCTCGACCGAGCAGACGAGGCTGCCGCCCGGCTTCAACGCCGCATGAACCCGCCCGAACAGGCCAGCGAGATCCTCGATATAGTGGAAGGCGAGCGAGCTGTAGGCGGCATCGAAGGCATCGGCCGGCGGCGCATAGCTTTCGAGATCGACACGCGCGTAGCTCACGCAGGAATCGGGCGTCTCGCGCCGGGCCCGCTCCAGCATCTTCTCGGAGACGTCGATGCCGAACACGCTGGCAGCCCCCTCGCCCGCCGCGAAACGGCAGAACCAGCCGAAGCCGCAGCCGAGATCGAGCACGCGCTTGCCGGCGAGTTCCGGCAGCATCCCGCGCAGCACCGGCCATTCCGGCGCACCCTCGAGCCCATGGACCGAACGCGGCAGCTGGCTGTAGCCCGCGAAGAAGGTCTCGTCGTCGTAGATGTTCTGGGTCATGGATGCCTCGCCAACCTGCTTGGGCATCCGGGCTAAAAGTCGCCAGCGGGACGACTGGCAGGGGCAGCAGGGCTCGAACCCGCGACCTGCGGTTTTGGAGACCGCCGCTCTACCAACTGAGCTATACCCCTGCAGGTGGGCGTCATGTGCCCCAAGGCGCGACGCATTTCAAGTCGAAATCGCGGGTCATCCTCATTTGCTGTAGGGGCCGAGCTCCCGCGCATAGCGCTCGACCAGCTTGAGCCCGAATTCGGTCGGCCTGAGCGCCGGGCCGCGATCGTGGATCGCGATGCCAGCGCGGGCCCCGAAGATGCGCTTGCCGTAGCAAAGCAGCGTCTCGATCGACTGCATGATGAAGGTGATCGCCGGCAGGACCTCGCGATAGGCGGCATCCGCCCCCGCCTCGTCGCCCGCCTTGTAACGGGCATAGGCGCGCAGTGCGTAGTCGATCGTGTCGGGCGCCAGGATCATGCCGGCGCAGCCGGCGCGGAAATTGTCGATGAGTTCCAAGCCGCCGCGCCCGTTGAGAATCGGGAGATGGCCTTCGGTGACCGCGATCAGGCGTTCGATCTCGACGACCGAGCCCTCGCCCTTGATCAGGCTGATATTCGGATAGCGCCGCGTCAGCTCGCGGATATCCTCGGCCGAAAGGCCGCGGCCCATATAGGCCGGCGCATTCTGGATCGCGACTGGAAGCGTCGTCGTCTCGGCGATCCGCCCGAAGAAACTGATATATTCGGCCGCGCCGAAGCTGCCGACCATCGGCGGCTGGAGAATCACCCAGTCGGCGCCGTTCTTCTCGGCGACCTTCACCAGTGCGGCCTGCTCCGCCACCGAGGAGCCGAAGATCGTGAAGGCGAGCGGCTTCCTGCCCGCCACGTCCTCCGCCATCCATTCCATCACGGTGCAGCGCTCGGTGAAGCTCAGCTTCGAGACTTCGGTCGCGAGCCCCAGCGCAGCCATGCCCTGCACGTCGAGATCGAGGCTGATCTGCGTCTGCTTGCGCATCGCGGCGCGATCGAGCCGCTCCTGCGCGTCGAACAGCGCGAACACGATCGAATGGATGCCCGGAAACGGCGGCGCGAAACCCATGAGACGAACCTCCCTTGGGCCGCTCTGCGGGGCGTCCGCTTTGGCGCGGATCGGGTGACGGCCCTGCCCTCGTTTCTAGAGAGCCACCATCCCTGCGACCAGCCCGCCCGGCAGGCGGGCGCCCTGCGCCATCCGCAGGATCAGGCGATGTCGAGCCAGCGCCCTTCCCGCGCCGAGGCCTGGATCGTCTCGACCAGCATCTGGATGCGTTCTCCTGCACGGAAATCGAACGGCTCGGGCGCCAGGCCCGCGATCGCGTCCATGAAGCGCGCCACCTCGATCGCCTTCAGGTCGTTGAAGCCCAGCTGATGGCCCGGCGCCACGCAGAACAGCCCATAGGGCTCATGCTCCGGCCCGGCCTCGATCCGGCGGAAGCCGCGCCGCCCGGCGGCATCGGCCGTGCTGTAGAGGTGGAGTTCGTTGAGGCGCTCCTGCGTGAAGAGCAGCGCGCCTTTGGTGCCATAGACCTCGAAATCATGCTGCATCTTGCGGCCGGTCGCAACCCAGCTCGCCTCGATGCTGCCGCTCGCGCCATTGGCAAAGCGCAGGAAGGCCCGGCTGGTATCGTCAACCGCGACCGCGCGCTGCCCGCCCCGGCCGTCCGGCCGGCTGGCGATGGCGGTGACGCAATCGCCCATCGCCTTCTCGATCGGCCCGAGCAGGAATTCCGCCGTCGCCAGCGCATGGCTGCCGATATCGGCGAGCGCCCCGCCGCCAGCCGGCTCGTGCCGGAAGCCGAAGGGCGTCGCGGCATCGGCCATGTAGTCCTCGGCATGGATGCCGCGATAGCTTCTGACCTCGCCGATCTCGCCGGCCCGGATCATCTCCCGCGCCAGCCCGAGCATCGGATTGCAGAGATAGTTGAAGCCGACCTGCGTCTTGATCGCCGCGGCAGCGGCCGCATCGGCCATCTCGCGCGCCTCGGCCGCCGTCGGCGCCAGCGGCTTCTCGCAATAAACATGCTTGCCGGCCGCGATGGCCGCGAGCGCCATCTCGCGATGGAAGGCGTTGGGCGCGGTGATGTCGATCAGGTCGATCTCGGGATCGGCGATAAGGCTGCGCCAGTCGCCGCTGGAGCGGGCGAAGCCGAGCGTCCGCGCGGCAGCCGCCGCGAGCGCCTCGTCCCGGTCGGCGACCGTATGCAGTTCAAGCTCGAAAGGCAGGTCGAAGACCCGCTGCGCCGCGGCGAAGCCGAAGACATGGGCCTTGCCCATGAAGCCCGTGCCGATCAGGCCGATCCTCAGCCTTGGCTTTCCCGTCGTCATCGGCGTCTCCCGGCAGTCGCTCTCGAAACGGCGACATTGCCGAACTGATAGCCGGCTGATTGCCGGGGCGCCATGGCGCGAACATGCACAGCTGTGCACAGATTATTGAACAGGCCTCTTCGACGCGCTCGCAGGCCAAACGGGTGAGTTTGAGGCAAAGAAAAAGGGCGGTGTCGCCACCGCCCTTTCCCAAATCGCTATGCGCGCAGTCGATCAAGCAATGATCGAAGCAACAACACCTGCTCCAACGGTGCGACCGCCTTCGCGGATGGCGAAGCGCAGCTTCTCTTCCATCGCGATCGGGGCGATCAGCGTCACCTCCATCGAGATGTTGTCGCCCGGCATCACCATCTCCGTGCCTTCCGGCAGCGAGACCACGCCGGTCACGTCCGTCGTGCGGAAGTAGAACTGCGGGCGGTAGTTGGTGAAGAACGGCGTGTGACGGCCACCCTCTTCCTTCGTCAGGATGTAGGCCTCGGCCTTGAACTTCGTGTGCGGCTTCACCGAGCCCGGCTTGCACAGCACCTGGCCGCGCTCGACGTCCTCACGCTTCGTGCCGCGCAGCAGCGCGCCGATGTTGTCGCCAGCCTGGCCCTGGTCCAGCAGCTTGCGGAACATCTCGACGCCCGTGACGGTCGTCTTGACGGTGTCCTTCAGGCCGACGATCTCGATTTCCTCGCCGACCTTCACGATGCCGCGCTCGACGCGGCCGGTCACAACCGTGCCACGGCCCGAGATCGAGAACACGTCCTCGACCGGCATCAGGAACGGCTGGTCGATCGGGCGCTCCGGCTGCGGGATGTAGTCGTCGACCGTCTGCATCAGAGCGACGACCGCGTCATGGCCGATCGCCTTGTCGCCGTTGTCCAGCGCGACCTTGGCCGAGCCCTTGGTGATCGGGATGTCGTCGCCGGGGAAGTCGTACTTCGAGAGGAGCTCGCGGATCTCCATCTCGACGAGCTCCAGCAGCTCGGCGTCGTCGACCAGGTCGACCTTGTTCATGAACACCACCAGCGCGGGAACGCCGACCTGGCGCGCCAGCAGGATGTGCTCGCGGGTCTGCGGCATCGGGCCGTCGGCAGCCGACACGACCAGGATCGCGCCGTCCATCTGCGCCGCGCCCGTGATCATGTTCTTCACGTAGTCGGCGTGGCCGGGGCAGTCGACATGCGCGTAGTGGCGGTTCGCCGTCTCGTACTCGACGTGAGCCGTCGAGATCGTGATGCCGCGAGCCTTCTCTTCCGGAGCCTTGTCGATCTGGTCATACGCCGTGAACGAAGCGCCGCCCGTCTCGGCCAGAACCTTCGTGATCGCAGCCGTCAAAGACGTCTTGCCATGGTCAACGTGACCAATCGTTCCAATGTTGCAGTGCGGCTTGTTCCGCGAAAACTTCTCTTTGGCCATGACACCCTTGTCCTCGAAGGCGGCCCTTCGGGCCCGGAAACGCGGTCGCATTAGGGGTTTTTGCGCGGCGATGCAAGATTGGTCATGGAAGGCCGTTAAGGCGTGGTCTCCCGAGCTTTGAGAACGCTGCGGATCGGAAGCGAAGCAATGTCCCGAAACACCCGTCCCACACGGCATCATCTCGCGGCGTTCGTCATGGCGGCAGCGCTCCTGGCCGGCGAAGCAGTGCAAGCCTGCACGCGCTTCGTCTATTTCGGAGCCGAGGGCCGCGTCATCACCGCGCGCTCGATGGATTGGAAAAGCGACGTCGCGACCAATCTCTGGATCATGCCGCGCGGCGTCGAGCGATCAGGCGAAGCCGGACCGAATTCGATCCGCTGGACCGCGAAATATGGCAGCGTCATCGCCTCGGGCTATGACATCTCGACAACGGACGGCGTCAACGAGGCCGGGCTTTCCGCCAACGTGCTCTGGCTCGTGGAATCGCAGTATCCGACATTCGAGGCAGGCTCGAAGCCGGGCCTGACCATCGCCGCCTGGGCGCAATACGCGCTCGACAATTTCGGCACGGTGGCCGAGGCGGTGGAAGCGTTGCGCCGGGAGCCGTTCACGATCGTCACCGATGCGGTCCCCGGCGAGACGCGCCTGGCGACGCTGCATCTTTCGCTATCGGATGCCACCGGCGACAGCGCGATCGTCGAATATATCGGCGGTAAGCAGGTCATCCATCACGGCCGCCAGTATCAAGTCATGACCAACTCGCCGGTCTTCGACCAGCAGCTCGCGCTGAACGCATACTGGAAGCAGATCGGCGGCACGGTGATGCTCCCCGGCACCAATCGGGCCGCGGACCGCTTCGCCCGCGCCTCCTTCTATGCCAACGCGATCCCGAAATTCGACGATCCGAACCGGGCCGTCGCCAGCGTCTTCAGCGTGATCCGAAATGTCTCGGTGCCGTTCGGGCTGAACACGCCGGAGGAGCCCAACATCTCCTCGACGCGCTGGCGCACGGTCGTCGATCACGCCCGCAAGCTCTATTTCTTCGAATCGGCGCTCACCCCGAACACCTTCTGGGTCGACCTGAAGAAGATCGACTTCGCGACGGCAGCCGGCACCCGCAAGCTCGACCTCGGCCGCGACCAGGACCACGTCTATGCCGGCGACGCCACGGAGAAATTCGTGGCGGCCAAACCCTTCGCCTTCCTCGGCCTCAAGCCATAGGGCCGACGGCGCGACGCCTTACTGGAACACCCGCCGGTAGCGCTTCACCATCTCCGGATCGCCGGAGACCTTCTCGGGATTGTCGGAGAGCTTCACGGCCGGCCGCCCATTCGCCTTGGTGACCTTGCAGACCAGCGAGATCGGATCGAGCGCACGCGAGCCGTCGGGCGAGCAGCCGACGAGGTCGTTGGTGAGGTCCGTGCCCCAGCCGAAGGCCATGCGGACCTTGCCGTCGAAATGATGATAGACGCGCTCGATCGCGTCGACATCCAGCCCGTCGGAGAAGACCAGCATCTTGTCGCGCGGATCGCGCCCATGCTCGCGCCACCACGCCATGATGGTCTCGCCAGCCGGGATCGGCGGCGCGCTGTCCGGGCGGAAGCCGGTCCAGTCGGCGACCCAGTCCGGCGCATGACGCAGGAAGCTCTGCGAGCCGAAGGCGTCGGGCAGCGCAATCAGGAGGTTGCCGCCATAGACCTGGCGCCACTCGTCGAGCACGCGATAGGGCGCGCGCAGCAATTCCTCGTCCGAATCGGCAAGCGCCGCCAGCACCATCGGCAATTCATGGGCATTGGTGCCGATCGCTTCCAGATCGGCATCCATCGCCAGCAGCACGTTCGAGGTGCCGGTGAAGGCCGATCCCAGCCCTTCCTTCAGCGCCTCGACGCACCAGCGCTGCCAGAGATGGCCATGGCGCCGGCGCGTGCCGAAATCGGAGAGCTTGAGGTTCGGCAGCTTCTGCAGCCGCTCGACCTTGTCCCACATCTTCGCCTTGGCGCGAGCATAGAGCACGTCGAGCGAGAAGCGTTTCTGGCCGAGCATCATACGCCGTGCGCGCAGCTCGTTGACGATCGCCAGCGCCGGCACCTCCCACATCGTGCTGTCGGTCCAGGGGCCCTCGAAATGCAATTCGTACTGCCCGTCAACCTTGCGCAGGTCGTAATCGGGCAACTGGAAATCGGCGAGCCAGGCCATGAATTCCGGCGAGAACATCTGCGTCTTGCCGTAGAAGCTGTTGCCGGCGAGCCAGATCAACTCGTTCTTGGTGAAGCGCAGCGAGCGGGCGTGGTCGAGCTGCGCCCTGAGCTCGCCCTCGTCGACGATATCGGCGAGCCGGATATGCTTCGAGCGGTTGATCAGCGAGAAGGTGACCTGCACGTCCGGGTGAAAGGCCCGGATCATCTGCAGCATCAGGAGCTTGTAGAAATCCGTGTCGAGCAGGCTGCGGATGATCGGGTCGAGCCGCCAACCGTGGTTGTAGGTCCGCGTCGCGATGTCGGTGAAGATCATATCGGAGTCCGGGCCGGCTCACGGCATAGGCGATGGAATGGCGCGGGCGCCGGGCGAATGAAAGGCATCAGAACAGCGCCTTGAGCCCCGGCGCAAGCGCGGGCCACGCAGCCATGCCCAGCGACAGCACCATGAGCGCCGCCAGCAACACGCCGAGCAGCGGCAGCGCCGCGCGGAAAACCGCGCCCGCCGGCACGCGCATGATGCCGCTGACGACATAGACGAGGATGCCGAGCGGCGGCGTCAGCCCGTGGATCATCAGGTTGACCACAAGCACCACGCCGAACTGGATCGGATCGAGCCCGGCCGCGACCGCAACCGGCAGCAGCAGCGGCGCCAGGAGCAGGATCGCCGCACCGATATCGAGGAAGAGCCCGGCCACCAGCAGCACGAGATTGGCGAGCAGCATCACCGCATAGGGCCCGGCACCGAACGCGGTGACGAGCCCGGCCATCTGCTCGGAGACCCGGTCGACCGCGAGCAGGAAGGCGAAAGGCGCTGACGCCCCGATCAGCAGGCCGATCGCCGCCGCCTCCGACGCCGATTTGCGCAGGGCGGCGAGCACGCCGCGCGCGTTGAGGCTACGCAGCGCGAAGCAGGCGATGACGGCATAGGCGACAGCAAGCGCCGAAGCCTCCGTCACCGTCACCACCCCGAAACGGATGCCGAGCACCACGACGATGCCCAGCCCGATCGCCGGAATGGCGCCGATCAGCGCCCTGCCCCGCTCGGCCATGCTCGCCTTCGGTGCTGCATCGACGATGACGCGCGCGCTGAGATGGATGCCAATCGCCAAGGCCAGCGCCAGCACCCCGCCGGCGACGAAGCCGCCGACCAGCAGTGAACCGACCGAGAGATTGGTCGCGCTCGCCAGTATGAGGAAGGCGATCGAGGGTGGGATGATGTTGTCGAGCATCGAGACGCCCGCGACGATCGCCGCCGCATTCGCCGGCGGATAGCCGCGCGCCACCAAGGTCGGCGCCATCACCTTGGCGCCGAAGGCGGCATTGGCCACCGAGGAGCCGGACGCGCCCGAGAACAGCACGCTCGCGACCAGCGCGGTCTGCGCGAGCCCTGCCCGCCAATGGCCGACCAGCGTCGCGGCGAAGCGGATCAGGCGCTCGGCGAGCCCGCCCGCGGTCAAAAGCTCGCCCGCCAGCAGGAAGAACGGAATCGCCAGCAGCAGGAACTTGCCGATGCCGCCGACCATCGTCTGCACGATCGCCGGCTCCGGCATCAATCCGCCGAACGGCCCGGTCAGCGAGACGCCGGCCAGAAGCGCGAAGGGCAGCGGCGCGCCGAGTAGGAGTCCCGCCCCCGCGACGAGCGCCGCGACCAGGCTCGGCATTGGAAAGACATCGAAGGAGAGCTGCGCCAGCCCGTAGAAGCAACCGCCGAGCATGAGCGCGGCGAACGTGCCGGCCCAGCCGCGCTCGATCCCCCCCCGCAGAAACAGCATCAGGGTCGTCAATCCGCCGCCGCAGGCGAAGACAGCGAAGCGCAAGGCTTCCGGCAGGCCGAGCACGGTCGAATGACCGCCGACGAGCAAAGCGACATTCGCCCCGCCGGCCGCCAGAACAAACGCGCCATGAAAGGCGATAGCATCAGCGAGAACAGCTGCGATCCGCCGTGGCATGGCCGGTAGCAGGCGGACCAGAACATCGAGCCGCATCGCCAGGGTGCCGGTGATGGCAAGCGGCGCGCCGACCGCGATCAGCGCCAGGTGCAGCCAGATCGCCAGTTCATCCGACCAGACGAAGCCGCCGCCGAACAGATAACGCTGCAGGACGGCCGCCATCACGATGACGAACAGCACCGCCAGGGTCGCCGCGCCGGCGTATTCCAGCACCGTGCGAAGGACAGCCTCCGCCCGCTCCGGGAACCGCCCGCCGTGCTCTCGCTCCACCGACTGGCTCATCCTGCCGCCATGCCCTGCCCGGATGCCCTGTTCCGGCCTCGCGCGCCGCGCGTCAAGCCGCCCGAATTGACATCCTCCCCGAATTGACCACAGGAGCAGGCTTGCCGCGTCGTCCCGGCCGGGATTGGATGGCGCTGTCGCCCAGCCTTTTCCAGCCTTCCAGAAGACGCGCATGGCTTCCGAAACGACCTCGCCCTTAGCCGGCTTCGGCACCGTCCCCGCCACCCCCTACGACCTCGCCGTCATCGGCGGCGGCATCAACGGCGCGGGTATCGCCCGCGACGCCGCCGGGCGCGGCGCCTCGGTCGTGCTGTTCGAGAAGGACGATCTCGCGAGCGCCACCTCCTCGCGCTCGACCAAGCTGATCCATGGCGGCCTGCGCTATCTCGAGCACTACAAGTTCCGGCTGGTGCGCGAGGCCCTGATGGAGCGCGAGCGGCTCTGGGCCATTGCGCCGCATATCATCCGCCCGCTGCGCTTCGTGCTGCCGCATCACAAGGGCCTGCGCCCGGCCTGGCTGCTCCGGCTCGGCCTGTTCCTCTACGACCATATCGGCGGCCGCAAGCTCCTGCCGGCGACGCGCACGCTCGACCTCGCCCATGACGCGGTCGGCAAGCCGCTCAAGGACGTTAAGGCGAAGGCCTTCGAATATTCCGATTGCTGGGTCGAGGATGCCCGCCTCGTCGTGTTGAACGCGATGGATGCCGCTGTGCGCGGCGCCGCGATCCATACCCGCACCCGCGTGACTGCTGCGCGGCGCGAGAACGGGCTTTGGCAGCTCGACACGGACAGCCCCGAGGGCCGGCAGACGATCTGGGCGCGCACGCTCGTCAATGCCGCCGGCCCCTGGGTCGGCGATGTCCTGAACGGCGTCATCCACACCAATGCCAAGGCCGGCGTCCGCATGGTCCAGGGCAGCCATATCGTCGTGCCCAGGCTCTACGAGCACGACCGCTGCTACATCTTCCAGAACGCGGACGGGCGCATCATCTTCGCCATCCCCTACGAGCAGGATTTCACGCTGATCGGCACGACCGACCGCGACTATCACGGCGACCCGTCCGAGGTCGTCGCGACGCCGGAAGAGATCGCCTATCTCTGTGCGGCCGCGAGCGAGTATTTCCGCCAGCCCGTGACGCCCGAATCCGTAGTCTGGACCTATTCCGGCGTGCGCCCGCTCTATGACGACGGCGCTTCCAAGGCGCAGGAGGCGACGCGCGATTACGTGCTGACACTCGATGCGCCCCAAGGCGAGGCGCCGCTGCTCTCCGTCTTCGGCGGCAAGATCACGACCTATCGCCGCCTTGCGGAGGCCGCGATCGCCAAGCTCGCGCCGCTCGCGCCCTGGGCCGCCCGCGCCGAGTGGACGGTTTCCGGCGCCCTGCCCGGCGGCGATTTCCCGGTCGGCGGCTTCGACGCGCTCGTGAGCGGGATCGCCAGCACTTATCCCTGGCTGGAACATCGCACGGCGACGCGGCTCGCCCGCGCCTATGGCACCCGCGCCCGCGACATCCTCGGCGATGCGAAGAGCCTCGCCGATCTCGGCCGGCATTTCGGCGCGGACCTCTACGAGCGCGAGGTGCGCTACCTGATGAAGGCGGAATGGGCGCGCCGGGCGCAGGACGTGCTCTGGCGCCGCGGCAAGCTCGGCCTGCAGCTGTCGAAGGCCGAGAGCGAGACGCTGGACGAGTTCATGCAGGCGGCAGCGCCCGTCTAGGTCCGCTCAGGCAATCCAGGCCGGCGGCCGCACTACGATGACCTTGCCGGTGCCGTCGACCTGGATGTATTTGCCGCTGCCGCCGGACTTGACGCCATCCCAGCCGAGTCGGCCGTGCTTCGGGCCGAAATGGCCGGACCCGTCATTGGCGCCGTTCGAATGGGCGATCAGCAGCGCGTCCGGAATGACGTTGGTGTAGGATACCAGCGCAATATGGCCGGGCTTGCGGGTCTCGAGCATCTTGTCGGTCATCCAGACGACCATGTCGCCGGTCCTGATCTCGTCGAAATCCCAGATCAGGGCGCTGGGCAGGCCGGGTGGCTTGCCCTTCTTGGCCGCGCCGACCAAGAAGGGGCAGCTCGCGCCGCCCGAATACTTGTCGAGGCTGATCCGGCTCAGCTCGCTGTAATAGGCGACGACGAAGCCGGTGCAGTCGACTCCGAGGCTCTGGTCCGCCCAGGCCTGGATCGTGCTCTCCGTCGCCTTGCCGGTATCCAGCGCGAGGCCGAGGATATGTTCGCAATCGTCTGGGCTGACCTTGCCCATGCTGGCCCGGTTGAACGCCTTCTTGTTCACGGACAGCTTGCGCCTTACCGCCTCCTGCATGACGAGGCTGCGCTTGGTCGCCCCCGCATCGGCATTGTGGATGCCGATCATGTATTTGTTGATCGATACCGTGATGTCGCCCACCGGGACATTCCAGTAGCGATCGACCCAGTCCGCGGGCGAGGGCGAGGCATTCGCGATATCGGTCGGGTTGCTCGGATCCGGGACCATAGGCGATCTCCTCGCCGGGACGTTGCGAAAGTGCGGTTCACGCCACCTGATAGGCGAACTGGCCCTCTTCGACCGAGACCTTCGCCTCGGTCAGCGGCTTCTTCTCCAGCTGCAGGTTGAGGATCGCGCGCGAGAGCGCCGGCAGCATCGAGTTGGTGATGATGTTGTCGATCATGCGCCCGCCCGAATCCGGGTCGTTGCATTGGCCGACGATGTGCTCGACCACCGCATCGTCATAGACGAAGGCCGCCTTGTGGTTCTCGGCCAAGCGCTTGCCGATACGCCCGAGCTGGAGCTTCACGATCCCGGCCAGCATGTCCGAGGACAGCGGATAGTAGGGGATGGTCACGAGCCGCCCGATCAGCGCCGGGGGGAAGACCTTGAGCAGCGCCGGCCTGAGGCTCACCGCCATCACCTCGGGATCGGGCTTGGCCGCGCCATTGGCGGACAGGCTCATGATCTCGTCGGTGCCGACATTCGAGGTCAGGATGATCAGCGTGTTCTTGAAGTCGATGCGCCTTCCGGTGCCGTCCTCCATCTGGCCCTTGTCGAAGACCTGGAAGAACAGCTCGTGCACGTCGGGATGCGCCTTCTCGACCTCGTCGAGCAGCACCACCGAATAGGGCTTGCGCCGGACCGCTTCGGTCAGGCGCCCACCCTCGCCATAGCCGACATAGCCGGGAGGCGCGCCCTTGAGCGTCGAGACGGTATGCGCCTCCTGGAACTCGCTCATATTGATGGTGATGACGTTCTGCTCGCCGCCATAGAGCGATTCCGCCAGCGCCAATGCCGTCTCGGTCTTGCCGACGCCGGACGGACCGCAGAGCATGAAGACGCCGATCGGCTTGTTGGGATTGTCGAGCCGGGCGCGGTTGGTCTCGATGCGCTTGGCGATCATGCCAATGCCATGGCCCTGCCCGACGACTCGCTTGTTCAGCGTCTCGGCGAGGTTGAGCACGGTCTCAATCTCGTCCTTGACCATCCGGCCGACCGGGATGCCGGTCCAGTCCGAGACGACGGACGCCACCGACTGCTCGTCGACATGGGCGTAGATCATCCGGTTGGCAGGATCGATCTCGCTCAGCGCCGCGAACTTGGCATTGAGCGCGGCGCGCGATTCGGCGGAATCCGCTTCGGGCGCCGGAGCTTCGGCCGGCGCGGCCTCGCTGCTCGCCTCCTGCACGGCTGCATCGGCCTTCGCCTCCCCGCCCGGCGCCTTATCGCCGAGCTTGGCCCGCAGCGCCTTGATCTCCTCGACGATGGCGAGTTCGCCCGCCCAGGCACCTTCGAGCCCGGCGAGCTTCTCCTGCCGTTCAGTGATTTCGGCCTCGATCTCACCGAGCCGCTTGGTGGCATCGGTGCCGAGATCGGCATCCGCCGTCAGCGCCGCCTTCTCCTGCTCCAGCGACGAGATCGCGACGCGCGCATCCTCGATCGCGGCCGGGGTCGCGCTCTGGCTGATGGCGACGCGGGCGCAGGCCGTGTCGAGCAGGCTCACCGCCTTGTCGGGGAGCTGGCGGGCCGGAATGTAGCGATGCGAGAGCGAGACCGCCGCGACGATGGCCGCGTCCGAGATGCGGACTTTGTGATGCTTCTCCATCGGCCCGATCAGCCCGCGCAGCATTGTGCAGCAGCGCGCGACATCCGGCTCATCGACCTGCACCGGCTGGAAGCGCCGGGTCAGTGCTGGATCCTTCTCGAAATACTGGCGATATTCCGACCATGTCGTCGCCGCGATGGTGCGCAAAGTGCCGCGCGCCAATGCCGGCTTCAGCAGGTTGGCGGCATCGCCCGTGCCGGCCTGCCCGCCGGCACCGATCAGCGTATGCGCCTCGTCGATGAACAGGATCACCGGCGTCGGCGAGGACTGCACCTCGTCGATCACCGAGCGCAGGCGCTGCTCGAACTCGCCCTTCATCGAGGCGCCGGCCTGCATCAGGCCGATATCGAGCGCACAGACCCGCACGCCCCGGAGCGGCGGCGGCACATCGCCGGAAGCGACGCGCTGGGCGAAGCCTTCCGCGATCGCGGTCTTGCCGACGCCGGCCTCGCCGGTGAGGATCGGGTTGTTCTGGCGCCGCCGCATCAGCACGTCGATGACCTGCCGGATTTCGTCGTCGCGGCCGAGGATCGGGTCCATCGTGCCGGAGCGGGCCTTGACGGTGAGGTCCTGCGAGAAGCGGTCGAGCGCGGTCGTACCCTTCGCGCCTTCGGCAGCTTCTGCGCCCGGCGTTCCCGCCGCGCGCAGCCCCGAGCCGTCCATCGGCCGCAGGTTTTCCTCTTCCGAGCTTTCCCAGATCTTGCCGTAGCCTGCGGCCAGTTCCTCGACCGGGATCTTGGAGAATTCCTTGGAAAGCCCGGTCAGCACGCGGCGCAGTTCTGTCGATTTCAGCGCCGCGACCAGCAGATGGCCGGTCCTGATCTGCGTCTCCCCGAAGAACAGGGTCGCGTAATGCCAGCCACGGTCGAGGATATCGACGATGTGGTTGGCGATGCCCGGCATCTCCGTCTCGTTGCGGCGGAAGCCCTCGACCACGCCGCCGAGCTCCATCAGCATCTTGGCGCGGTCGAGCTTGTAATGGTCGGCGGTCAGGGTCAGGTCGTTGCTGGTGCCCTGCAGGACCTGCAGCAGCCAATGCGCCAGCTCGACATTGCGGTTTCCCGCCCCCTTCGCCTGCCGGAGCGCCTGCAGGAAGGTGTCGTAGCCGACCCGGTTGAGCTTGCCTGTGACGGCTTCGAGGCTGATATCGGCCATGGTCGTCCCCTTCGATGTCAGGTGGCCGCAGCGCGGCTTCGTTTCAGGCGCAGGCTTTCGGCGGGATGGAAGCGGGCGTCGCGGCGCAAGGCGCCCTCCTCGACATTCCAGTTCGGCGCCATCCAGCTCGTCCAGCCAAGATGGCCGGACTGGCCGAGCCGGACCGGCTTCACCTCGCCGACCGGCAAGGCGAGCTCGACATCCCATTCGAACTGCTCGCCGAGATGGAAGAACACCGCATCCGCCAGGGGCTCGCAGCGGTCACCGTTCGGCAGGAAGCGCTCGAACTGTTCGAGATCGCGCGCCACAATCTTCACGCGGAACTTGTCCTCGACGCTGTAGACGCTGCCGCCGAGCAGCGCGTCGCTGCCGAGCGAGCAATGCGAGCCGCCGAGCCGCGTTCGGTCGGCCGGATCGAAGACCAGCCACATCCCGGCGAATTGCTCGATCTCGATATCGGCCTTAAACAGGCCGGCGAGGAAGCGCCGCAGACGCGAGGCCGATTTCGCCTGCGCGCCGATCAAACCGGCATGGGCGAGCTTCTCGGCATCGGGCACGCTGTCGCGCTTGAGATAGGGCTTCGAGCCCACCCCGATCATGCTGCCTATATAGGCGGCGAAGCGGTCGAGATCGGGCCGGTCATGCTGGGCGATCGGGCGCGAATCCGCCCAGGCCCGATAGAACAATTGCAGGAAGCGGTGGTTGAAGATGTCGAGGAAGCGCGGAAAGGCGTCATCGCGCGCCAGCGTCCAGTGATAGCTCTCCTCGGTCGTCGCCAGCGGCAACGGTCCCTGCGGCCCGAGCAGGCCGAGGAACTTGACGAAGAGCCGCAAGCGCCCCTGGCCGTCGCGATCGGCTTCCGCGAGGCTCGACGCCGCGAAATCAAGATAGGGCTGCTCGCCCAGCGCGACATATTCATCGCGCCGCGAGACGACATCGCCCACCCTTGGGCGATCCGGGAAACTGCGCTCCAGCCGGCGCATCACCGCGTAGAAATCGAAGCGCCAGGGCTCGGCCTCGAGCTGCGCCTGATAGTTCGGCGCCTTCTCCAGCGGGGTGGCGGCGTCCTCGCTCACAGGATGCGCCTCGCGCCGGCGCGCGGCGGAAAGCGCATGACTTCGCCGCGCTCGACGGTGCGGATCACCGTCTGGGTGAAATGGTTCATCGCCGCATACTCGGCGAAGAAGCGGTCGAGGACCGCCCCGAGCAGGAAGACGCCGGAGCCCTCAAAGGCCTTCTCGTCGAGCAGGACGGTGATTTCGAGCCCGCGCGCCGCGCCCGTTCCTGCCCGTTGCGGGAAGCGGCGCACCACCGCGCGGCTGTCGACGCTCTTGATGCCGCGGATGCGCCGCTCGGTGGCGCTATCGGCGAGATCGGCGAAGAGCGAGAGCAGCTCGCGCAGCGCCTCGCCGTTCTCGCCCGCACCCCGCTGGACGAGGCCGAGATGGTTCAGGCTGATCAGGTTGACCAGGCGCCAGGTCACGACGCCGGTGCTCGCGGTTTCCGAGCGCAGCTTGAGCTGGGAGACGACCGGCTCGCGCGGCGGCGTCGGCCCTGCGAGGCAGGCGATGTCGAGCGAGACATTGTCGATCAGGCGGAAATCGGCCCCGCCCTGCCCGGTCGGCAGATGCTCGGTCAGATGCCGGTTGGAGCAGAGCGCGCGGACGCTGAGTTCCGCCACCGAGGCGGTATCCGAGACACCCGCCGGCTCGACCAGCGAGATGAACATCTCCGTGCCCGTGTAGTCGGAGGCCTTGCCTTGCCGGCGCTCGGCCGACGAGCGGCGGCGCGGCAGGCGCCGCTGCGTATAGTGCAGCCCCTGTGTCGGCGAGGCGCCCTCCGGCGAGGAGTAGAGCGGATGGACCGGCTGCTTCTCGCGCCCGCCGACATAATGCGCGTGCACGGAGAGGATGCTGTGCGGCTCATAGTCGAGCGCCCGGCTCCGGTCCGGCACGACATGGAACTCGTGCTGGTTCGTCTTGACCGGGATGCGGTCCGTCGTCTTCTCGAACAGGTTGATCGCGGGCGACGCGTAGAGCGCGAACATCTCCTTGCGCACCGCACCCGGCAGACGCGTGTTCACCTCGTCGAAGACGAAGATAACATCGACAGACTTCGCCTTGAGCTTC
Organism: Allobosea sp. 47.2.35; assembly: GCF_024655635.1. Classification (GTDB taxonomy): domain Bacteria; phylum Pseudomonadota; class Alphaproteobacteria; order Rhizobiales; family Beijerinckiaceae; genus Allobosea. The sequence goes on from NZ_JANLGI010000003.1 coordinate 57,237, forward strand.
GGCATGATGCCGGCAAGCCCTTCCAGCCGGAAGCCGAGGAATTTGCGCGGGAACCAGAACAGTTCGCGCAGCAGATCGAAGCCACGGAAGACGCGCGTATCGGCCGGCAACAGCGCCTCGTCCTCACCAAAGCCGATCTGCTCGATCCGGCAGCCATCGCCCGACGTCACCACCGGATCGCCGAACTCGTCGAGATGGCGGAAATGAATGCCGATGCAGTTCGAGAAGAGCTGCTCGTAGAGCGCGACCGCTTCCCCCTCGGCCCCGAGCAGATGGAACGGCAATTCGCGCGTCCGGCAGCCGGCGAACCAGCTCGCCGGGTTCTTCAGCGCCTGCGCGGCGGAGGGCTCCAGCTCCCGATCGGCCATGACACGATGGGTGAGCGAGATGCGCAGGCCCGACAAGGCGCGGGGCCCGGTGCGCAGGCCGAGCGCCTGCAGAGGCCCCGGCGCCGGGATATATTCGGCCGCCGTGATCTCGAAAGGCCAGAGCGTGACATCGCCGCCGAGGCGATAGCGACAGGCGACCCGGCGCTCACGCTCCAGATAGGTCGCGTCGATATAGGAGCCGCGCGCGATCCGCAGGCCCTCGCGCAGGGCCGGGTCCGAATAGGTCGGAACCACCCCTGCCAGCAGCGCAGAGGGCGTCGGCGCCAGATAGTTCGGCAGCAGCTGCTCAATCAGGTTGTTGGTGAATTCGGGGAATTCGTGCCGGAGCTTTAGCTGGACGCGGGCGGCGAGGAAGGCCGCGCCCTCCAGCAGGCCCCCGACCATCGGGTCCATGCGCTCGCCGGCGAGCCCGCCGAGCCGCTCGGCGATGCCCGGATATTCCTCCGCGAACTCCTTGCTGTGCTCCATGAAGAGCCGGAGTTCCTGGTTGTAGAGATCGAGAAACTCCTGGTTCATCGCGTCACCGCCCCTGAAGGGCCACTAACCAAATCCGGAGGGGTCTCGACGCCGGCAATTCGCCCGCTCCGCCAGGAGAGGGGCGAAGCCGATACCCTAGGTATCGGCAAGCGCCGCGACGCCGCGGGCGGTCGAATTCCCGGCGCCGTAGGTGGGCTTTGGAAGGCCGCCTGCGGCGTCGGAACGACTTGCCGATATCTAAGGATATCGGCTGCGCGCTCCTCCTGGCATTCGGCTCTTCCAAAGCCCATCGAGACCCCTCCGGATTTGGTTAGTGGCCCTTAATCGCGATCTTGCCGGTGTCCAATTCGAGATCGGCGACGAATTGGACGGGAATATTGAGCGGTTCGCAATTCAGATCGGCGCGAACGAGAAAGCGGATCTTCAGCTCGGCCGGATCGAGGCTATCGTCGCGCTCGACGGCGACCGACTTGCGGATCAGCCGCGGCTCGTAGCCGACCAGAACATTGGCGAGGTCCTCGCGGATCGCATCGACGCGATGCTCGTCGATCGACAACCGCGTCATGTCGGGAAAGCCGTAGTTGAGCACCGAGCGGCGCACATGCTCCAGCCCCGAGAGATCGACGCAGGAGCCGAGATTGATGGTATTGACGAGCGCATCGAGATCGACGGCGATCTCGCGGCGCAGTTTCTGCTCGGTGATCGCGGCCCGCGGCGCCGCGCGACGCGGCGCGATCACGCGTTCGCCGCCCTCGTCCCGCAGGTCGAGCGCGGTCCTCGCATCCTTCTCAAGATGCGCCTCCCGGAATGCGAACATCAAAGGCGGCCGCAGCCGCTTCTTCGAGATCGGATCGACCATGGTCTGACGTACCATCGGCAAGGCAAAGCAAGACAAGGCATCGGCCCCGGCGGGTGCCGGGGCCGACAATCTTCAGCTCACTTGGAATGGGTCTTGATGTCCCAGGTCATGGTGATCGGCGCATCGAGCGTGCCGTCCTGCTTCTGCGGCTTGTACTCGTATTTGATCTTCGCGTAGTTCAGCGAGAACTGGTCGGTCGGGATGCTCGCCCCGCCGGCAGCGTCGCCGGACTGGTAGCTCGACACCAGCAGGTCCTCCAGCGTGACCACGTAATAGTCCTGCTGCGTCTCGCCCTGCTTGCGCACGAAGAGCACCGCCTTCTTGATGTGCTTGCCGCTGGCGCAGGACAGCGCCAGGTTGGCCGAGGCCTTGCCGACCGAGGCCGTGAAATGGATGTCCTGGAAGCTCGCCTTGCCGGCACCGCCGCCGGCATTCGACGCATGCGAGCCCGCATTGCTGATGCCCCAGGAGAAGGAATCCACCTCGATCGTGTCCTTGTGGTTCTTGTCCTTGCTTTCGCCCTTGATGCCGTCGATCTCGAGCAGGAAGTCGCTAGCCATTGTTACCTCCAGGGTAGGGATTGCTATGGGCTCGCGGATGCGGGCCCGCTGTGGACGCACTTCTCCTGTCGCGCCGGCCTCGACCGGCCGGCACGCCGAAGATCCTCGTTGTCGCCGTCACCTGCGGATCAGGTGGCGGTCACTGCTTGGGAGCTGGCAGTCGCGAGACCAGGCTCAGGCCGATATCCATGCCTTCGAGCTGGAAGTGCGGCCGCAGATAGAACTTGGCCGAGTAGTAGCCAGGGTTCTCCTCGTCCTCGAAGACGTCGATGCGCGCATCGGAGAGCGGGCGCCGCGCCTTCGTCTCTTCGCTGGAATTGACCGGATCGCCGTCGACATAGTCGGTGATCCACTCCTGCAGCCAGCGCCGCAGCGGCTCCTTTTCCTTGTAGGAGCCGATCTTGTCGCGAACCATGCACTTCAGGTAGTGCGCGAAGCGCGAGACCGCGAACATGTAGGGCAGCCGCGACGACAGGTTGTCGGATGCGGTGGCCGCCACGCCGTCCGGCCCCGAGAAGGCCTTGGGCTTGTAGAGCGACTGGGCGCCGATGAAGGCGGCCTTGTCGGTGTTCTTGCGATGGATCAGCGGGATCAGGCCGGATTTCGCCAGCTCCGCCTCGCGCCGGTCGCTGATCGCGATCTCGGTCGGGCATTTCAGGTCGACGCCGCCATCATCCGTCGGGAAGGTATGGGTCGGCAGGTTGAGCACCTCGCCGCCCGACTGGACGCCGCGGATACGCGTGCACCAGCCATATTCCTTGAAGGCGCGGTTGACGTTGACCGCCATGGCATAGGCCGCGTTCATCCAGGCGTATTTCTCGCCCTTGTGCCCGTCGGTATCCTCCTCGAAGGCGAATTCCTCGACCGGCTCGGACTTGGCGCCATAGGGCACCCGCGACAGCACTCGCGGCAGGCACAGGCCGACATAGCGGGAGTCGGCGGCATCGCGCAGACCCTTCCAGGCCGCATAATCCGGCGTGTCGAAGACCTTGCCGAGATCGCGCGGGTTCGACAGCTCCGTCCAGGCATCCATGCCCATCAGGGTCGGATCGGCCCCGGCGAAGAAGGGCGCATGCGCCGCCGCCGCCACCTTCGACAGATCGCGCAGCAATTGCACGTCGGTCGGGACATGGCTGAAATGATAGTCGCCGACCAGGCAGCCGAAGGGCTGGCCGCCGAGCTGACCGAACTCCTGCTCGTAGATCTGCTTGAACAGCGGGCTCTGGTCCCAGCGCGCGCCGGGGAACGTCTTGAGATTGCGATAGAGCTCGTTCTTCGAGACGTTCATCACCTTGATCTTCAACTGCGCATCCGTCTCCGAATTGAAGACGAGGTAGTTGAGACCGCGCCAGGCGCTTTCGATCTTCTGGAACTCCGGCGCGTGCAGCACCTCGTTCATCTGCTCGGTCAGCTTGGCGTCGAGCCTGGCGATCATCTCCTCGATCGTGTCGATGACGTCGCCCTTGATCAGGGTCTGGTCCGCCAGCGCCTGGTTGACCAGGGTCGCGACCGCGTTCTCGACCTCGGTCGCCGCGCGTTCCGTCTTGGGCTTGAAACTCTGCTTCAGGATCGCCGAGAAATCGTCGATCTCGCGCGTCTCGACTGCTGCCCCGCCGGGCTGTTGGGATTTTGCTTCCGCTGCCATTGCCGCCTCGCTCGCTTAACCGCCTGCAGGCCCTGCCCCGTCCTATCCGGACGGGATCGCTTCGGATCGTCCGGAGCGTCGCTCTCGCGAAAACCGGTCCCGGTTCCTCGCGCCGCGCTCCGGGGCTGAGCCTGCGCCCTGCCTCAGTTTGCCGTCTTGTCCTCGGAAGGTTCGCCCTTGCCGAGCCTGTCCTTCAGCGCTGCCATCAGCTGGGGATCGGCCAGCAGCGCCTTGATCTGGTCGCTCGCGGCCATCTTGCCGTCCATGTAGCGCAGCAGGTTGGCGAGCTGCTCGCGCGCCTCCAGCAGCTTCGCCGTCGCCGGGATCTGGCGGGCGATCGCGGCCGGGTTGAAATCCTCGAACTTCGAGAACTTCAGCGCCACCGAGAGCTTCTCGTTGCTGTCCTCGCCCAGCTTGTTGGGCACATTGAAGGACACGGCCGGCTCGATCGCAGCCATGCGCTGGTCGAAATTGTCCATGTCGAAATCAAGGAACTTGCGCTGCGAGATGTCGGATTTCTCGACCGCCGAGGCATTGCCCGAGAGATCGGCCATCACGCCCATCACGAAGGGCAGCTCGATCTTCTGTTCCGCGTTGTACGGATCCTCATAGGTGATGTGGACCCGAGGCGGCCTGTTGCGGCGGATGAACTTCTGTCCAGAATCTCCGGCCATGTGACGTGCCCCTCTGCATTCGTGCCACGCCGACGTAACGTGACATCCTATCCGGTTTCACCCGTCATCGATATAGTCTCGCGACCGTGACGGGAGGTTCAAGGCAATGGTGAAAAACTTCCCTAGCTGTCGGTCTCCGGCAACGGCACGACATCTGGCAGGATGTTGCCGAGAAGCGACATGAAATCATGCTGCGCCAGAGCACAGGCCTTGTCCATGAGAAGCGGCGTCGGGTGCGAGGGCTCGACCTGGCGATAGAAGGCGGCGACCGCCTTCATCGCGTTCACCGCATCCGCGCGGCTGCCGATCACGATCGTGGCCGGCACCGGGCTCGGCGCGAGGCTGGAAGGCTCGGCCGCCTCTGCAGCGACCTCCTCCTCCGCCCCGTCTTCGGAAGCCGCCTCGCTCGCTTCGGCGTCGCCGTCATAGCTCTCCTCGGCTTCATCCGAACTGTCGCCGTAGCTCTCGTCCGAATCGCCATCGTCTTCGTATTCGCTCTCCGCCTCGTAGCCGTCAGGCGCCGGCAGCCGCTCGAGCGGCAAGCGGAACCGGCGCTGCTCGCCGATCTCGATCACCGCCTTGTCGACATGCTCGGGGAACATGATCTGGATGACCTCGATCAACGATTTTCCGATCAGCTGCTGTGCCTGCCCGATCAGCAGGACGGCCGGGCTCGACGGCTCGGTTTTGCGAAAGTAGCCGAGGCAGGCAGAGAGCGTATCCTTCACATGGAGGATGCTCGAAACGCTGCCGGGACTGAAGCTGACGGGGTTTGCTGCCGAGCCCTGCGGACCGGTCGCCGCCGGCTCCGACCCCGCCGCCTGATGGCCCGGGACGCGCCGCGTGACCGCAGCATCGAGGAAGGCGGCGATCTGGTCCAGCAGCGCCGCCAGGCGCGGAAAGCTCAGGGGATGATCGACGCCGACCTTCTCCAGCCAGCTTGCCCGCAGGCGCGCGAGCGCGTCGCGCGCCGCATTCACCTGGCCGAGCACCGCGACCAGATCGTCGGCATCGACCTCCCCCAGCGCCGCCTGGATCGTGCTCGCATCGGGATGCTGCTCGCCATCGACCAGCTTGGTCTCGCCACTGGCCACAAGCTGGCTGCGGAACATGAACGGGCCGATACGCCGGCTGACGAAGAGAGGCGCGTGCTGCAGTGGCAGCACTACCGTCGCCAACTCGTCGAGCCCCTGCAGGGCAACCTCGCGCATCACGAAATCGCCGTCCATCGCGCGCGGATGCGCCTCCTCCCAGTACGAGCCGAGGAGATCGGCCATGGCTGAGAGGCTGGCAGCGAAACTCGGCACGTCACGATTGAGGATCGTCAGCTTCGCCGCGAGCACGAAGAGCCTGAGGTCGCGCGAGCGCTCCAGCAGCTTGCCGAGCTCGGCGAAGGCAGCGGGAAACTCGATGCTCGTGCGGTCGAAGGCAATCTGCCGGCCGTCGTCGTCGCGGCGGAAATACGAGGCCGGAAGCGCGACCTCGAGCCGCGCCGTGGCATTCATGAAATCGAGATCATCCTCGAGATCCGGCCCGCAGGGCTCGTCAGCCGAGATCGGCTTCGTAAGTTCGGCGAAATTCAGGCCCGCCATCGCTTTCCCCGCTCACAGGAACAGCGCCCCGGCCACAGCCGGGGGCGCCGCAGCCGTCCCTCGTCCCGCATCACTCGGTCCGCAGGCGTGTCTCCACCCGGCGGTTGTCGCCGGAGAGGGGATCGGCCGCGATCGGCTTGCTCTGCCCGTAGCCCTTGGCCACCAGGTTGGAGGCCTTGACGCCGTGCCCGCCGAGATAGCGGACCACGGCCTGCGCGCGGCGCTGCGACAGATTGAGATTGTAAGAAGCGCTGCCGGCGGCGTCGGTATGCCCCTCGACCATGAAGGTCTGCTTGGAGAGCTGCGGGGTCTTCAGCGCCTTGGCGAACTCGTCCAGATTGAGCTTGGCCTCGGGCTCCAGCTCGTCGGAATTGTATTTGAACTTCACCACGAGGTCGAAGGCGCTCACCGGCTTGGCCGGCTCGACCACCTGCCCGGCCCGGGCGCATTCGGCCTCGGTGCCGACGCAGAGCCCCCGCGTCAGGGCGGGCTTGGGCGCGACCCCCGGCCCGAAATGCTTGACGATGTCGTCCGCCTTGTAGGTCTGCGCGCCCGCCATGTTCGCCATGAAGAGAACCATGGCGCCGGTCAGAGCGACAAAGGCAGTGAAGCCGGGCTGCTTGCGCATGGGAACACTCCCGCTGAGTTTCGCCGTCTGGCAGTTGATGACTTAGGGATCGAAGGATGAACCTAGAAATCACCTACGTCAAGATAAAAATAGAGGCACGAATCGAAAGGTTCAATTGATGCCATCCGCCCTTGGACAAGAACAGAGAACCGCGTCCTTCTCAACTCCGGCGGGGAAAGACGAATTTACACTTATTAAATTCGAAGCCAGCGAAGCTTTGAGCGAACTATTTACCTTTAATATTGAGGCGACCAGCAAGACTGAGAACGCCGATCTGCAAAGCATCATGAGCGAGAAATGCTCGATCAAGTTCACGCTCAAGAACAAGAGCGAGCGCGTGCTGAACGGAACGCTGGTCGATGCGCAATGGCTCGGCCAGCAGGACGACCTCTATATCTACCGCTTCACGCTCCGGCCCTGGCTCTGGCTGCTCTCGCAGCGGGCGGATTGCCGGATCTTCAAGAACAAGACCGCGCTCGACATCATCAAGGAGATATTCAAGAAGGAGGGGTCGGCGAGCTTCGACGACCGCACCAGCGAGACGCTCCAGCCGATCGACTACTGCGTGCAGTATCGCGAGACCGATCTCGACTTCGTGCTACGCCTGATGGAGCAGTACGGCATCTACTACTATTTCAAGCACAGCGACGGCGACCACAAGCTCGTGCTCTGCGATTCCCGCTCCGCCCATGACCAGGTGACGGCGGCGGCCGAGCCGAGCTTCCAGGGCGATGCCTCGGCCTATGCCTTCGTCCCGCAGGGCAATCGCTTCCCGCGCAGCATGGTCGAGCACCTCACGCACTGGTCGACGATCCGCCGCCTGCGCACCGGCAAGTTCGAGCTCAAGGACTATGATTTCGAGAAATCGGAATCCGATCTCACGGCCCGCGCCGAGGAAGGCTTCCCGAAGGCCAAGTCCTACGAGGCCTATGACTATCCGGCCGCCTACACCAAACGCGACCAGGGCGAGCATTTCGCCCGCGTGATGGCCCAGGCCGAGCAGGCGCAGGACGACCGCCGCTATGCCGGCGGCGATGCCGCGAGCCTCTATCCCGGCGCGCTGATGAAGCTCTGCGAGCACCCGACCGGCGCCGAGAACAGCGAATATATCGTCGTGCGCGCCACCCATGCCTTCGGCATCCAGAGCTATCGCTCCTCGGGACGCCGGGACGAGGCCCTCTATCACGGCTCCTACGAGCTCCAGAAAAGCGACAAGCGCTTCCGCGCGCCGATCGTGACGCCGCGCCCGACCGTCTACGGGCCGCACACCGCCAAGGTGGTCGGCGAGAAGAACCAGGGCGAGGAAGGCGACATCGACGTCGACGAATACGGCCGCATCTGGCTGCGCTTTCATTGGGATCGCGAGGACGGCTCGACCTCCTGCCGCACCCGCGTCGCGCAGATGTGGGCCGGCAAGGGCTGGGGCGGTCAGGTGATCCCGCGCATCGGCCAGGAGGTGATCGTCGAATACATCGAGGGCAATCCCGACCTGCCGCTCGTCGTGGGTGCCGTCGTCAACGACCAGCACAAGCCGCCCTATGAACTGCCGGCGAACAAGACCCAGTCCGGCCTCAAGTCGGAATCGACCGATGGAGCGGGTTTCTCCGACACCTACAACGAGATCAAGTTCGAGGATCGCAAGGACCAGGAGGTCCTGGAAATCCGGACCGAGAAGGACCACAAGATCACGGTCAACAACATCGAGACCCGCGATATCGGCGAACGTTACCAGGATGGAGGCTATTCGCGCGAGACGACGCTCATCAAGGGCAACGACAAGCTCGACATCCAGAACGGCAAGCTCGACGTCGAGGCGCTCACGGAAATCAACCTCAAGGTCGGCGAGAGCACGATCAAGATGACGCCCGGCAGCATCGAGATCAAATCGCCGAAGATCACGATCCATAGCCAGGCGCTGACGGAGGTGAAAAGCGATGGCATCCTCACCGTCAAGGCGTCGATGGTGAACATCAACTGACGGCGCATATCGATAACGACCGAACGGCCGGAGCCTCCATGTCACGCCTGCGCTTCAGCACCGCCCGCGAAGTGTTCGAGACCTATCCCGCGGCCCGTCAGGCCGTGACGATGGCGCCGACCAACGAGCCGCCGCTGGCTTTCCTCGGCCGGTTGGTCAGGGGTCCTGCACCGACGGAAGCCGCAAGCTTCTGCGCCTTCCTCCTGCCGCGGCGCGAGACCGTGTGGTGGGCGCTCCAGGCGGTGCGCTCGATGCAGCCGCCCGGCACGCAGGACCCGGGCCTCGCCGCAGCCGAAGCCTGGGTGCGCGAGCCCGGCGACAAGACCCGTTTCGAGGCGCTGCGGCAGGCGCAGACCGGCGACAGCGCGCGGCCCGGCACCTTCGTCGCCTGGGCCGCAGGCTATTCCGGCGGCAGCATGTCGGAGAGCCATCCCATCCCGACGCCGTCCGACCTCACCGCGAAAATGGCCCGGATCGCAGTGCTCAATGCGATCAACTCTCTCCCCGCACGCGAGCGTGAAGGCGCATTGCGTGCTTGCGTCGAAGCATGCATTCGTTTGGCTGAAGACGATGCCGGCAAGCGCTGATACGCCAGAGCATTTTCAAGCGAAGTGGACACCGGTTCGCGTGAAGAAAATGCGACAAGCCAATGACCTAAGGCCGTAACGGGATGTCCGCGATGGCGCTGACACTGACGATCGAGAACCAGACCTCGCTGCCCGATGGCGGCCCGCTCAGCGTGACCACCAGCGGCGGACGCGGCCTCGATATCGGCCGCGACCAGCATCTCGACTGGGCCTTGCCTGACCCGTCGCGCGCCGTCTCCGGCCGTCATTGCGAGATTCGCTTTCGCGACGGCGGCTGGTGGCTGCGCGACATCTCGACCAACGGGACCTTCGTCAATGGCGGCGAGCATCGCGTGCAGTCGCCCTACCGGCTCCAGAATGGCGATCGGCTGGAGATCGGCCACTACATCATCGCCGTCGCCATCGAAGGCGAGGCCGGGCAAGCCGCCGACGTCGCCCCTGCCCCGCCGCCCTATGCCGCCCAGCCGGAATCGTTGTGGGCACCGAGCGAGGAGGCCGCCCCGCCGATCCCGCGCCGCGACCTGATGCCCCCAAACCATGCCAGGCCGGTCCATGCCGGCTTCATCGACTGGGCGGCCGATATCCCGGCTCCGAGCGCCGAGCCAGCACCGCCGCCGCCGGCACGGGACTGGTCTGCGCCAGCGGCGCGGACCGACGAATTCGCCTGGGCACCGCTCCAGCCGCAGCCCCTTCCCCCGGAGGAGCCTGCTGCGCCGATCCCGACGCCGCGCCGCCCGCCTGCGGGCAGCCCGGCCAGCGCCAGCCCGTGGGACGAGCCGACCGAGGATACCGTTCCATCCGAGCCGGCTGCCGAACCGCCTCCTGCTCCGGCTGCCTTCGCGCCGCCGCCCTTCCCGGCAGAGCCGGCCGCTCGACAGCCCGGCGCGCCCGCGCCGATCTCGATGGGCGAGTTCATGCAGCGCTTCGCCAAGGGCGCCGGCGTCTCACCGCAAGCGCTCGCGACGCAGGACCCCGGCGCCTTCGCCGAGCAGCTCGGCGGCCTGATGCGCCTGATCGCCGAGGAGCTTAAAGGCCTGCTCGCCGCCCGCGCTGAAACCAAGCGCATCGCCCGCAGCACCAGCCAGACGATGATCCAGGCGCAGGACAACAACCCGTTGAAATTCTCGCCGACGGTCGACGACGCACTGCAACTGATCTTCGGCCAGCCGCGCAGCGGCTATCTCGATGCCAAGCGCGCTTTCGACGAGAGCTTCCGCGATCTCAAGGCCCACCAGATCAAGACCTATTCGGCCATGCAGCACGCGCTGAAGATGCTGGTCGAGGATCTCGATCCGCAGGCGATCAACGAGGCGACGGCACAGGATGGCGGCATCAGTGGGCTGATCGGCTCGCGCAAGGCCAAGATGTGGGAGGCCTATGTCGCCCGCTGGGACGCCAAGACCGCCCCTTACGAAAACGGCCTCGTCGACGCCTTCATGATCTATTTCGCCGAGTGCTACGACCGCGGCGGGAGATGACGGGCCTCACCGTCATGCTCGCCCTTGTGGCGAGCATCCACGTCTTGAACACGACCTTCGATCACTGAAGACGTGGATGGTCGGGACAAGCCCGACCATGACGTTATCCGGCAACGCGCGAGGACTATCCCTTCGCCGCCACCGCCGTGATCTCGATGGCATAGCCGGGCGAGGCCAGCTTCGCCTCGACGGTCGCGCGGGCCGGGGAATGGCCCTTCGCCACCCATTTGTCCCAGACCGCGTTCATCTCGCCGATCCTGCTGATATCGGTGAGGAAAATCTGGACGCTGAGGATGCGTTCCTTGCGGCTGCCGGCCTGCGCCAGCGTGTCTTCCAGCAGCGCGAGCACCTCCTCGGTCTGCTCGGTCAGCGAAGCGCCCTCGGTCTTCTCCGCGACATGGCCGGCGAGGAAGATGATGCCGTTGAAAATGGCGGCGTCGCAGTAGCGGGCAGCCAGTCCGATGCGTTCGATGGTCATGGGCTTTGCGTCCTGTCGCGGAAGAGGGAAAGCCCGCTTCGCCCGCCAGCCTCGCCCGGTCAAGCCGGCGGCAGCGTCAGAATCTCGCGGATCGCCTGCAATTTGAGCTGGCGCGGCGTCTCGTCCATCGCGACCTTGTAATAGCCAAGAATGCTGAGCTGCTCGTAGGTCGCCCAGATCGAGTCGTCCTCGAAGGCGGCCATCCGCTCCTCGAAATTCAGGATCATGCCGTATTCCATGCCGACGCCACGCTTGAGCGGCGGCGGGGTCGGCTTGCTGCGCTTCTGCGCCTCGGCCGCCGCGAAGGCGGCAATCGCGCCGGGTATCCAGACCTGCTCATAGGCCGCGACGATATCGGACGGGGCATCGCCCTTGCCGGTCAGGACCCTCCGGCAGGCATCGGCGAAGGCCTCGGTCAGGCCGTTCGCCTCGGCCGCGGAATCGGCCTTGTTGTAGTCGGCCCGCAGCGGCTCGACATAGGCGAAGAGGTTTTCGAGCTGCCGCGCCGCCGGCCCGGCCAGGAACAGCCAGGGAAAGGCACCGTCGATCGATATCTGACCGGGCAGGAGATGCGCCGCCTGCTCGCCATCGTCGGCCCGGAAGAACTGGCGCACCGCCGCCGTGCAGCTCACGTTCGGCACCGGCAGGATCGGCCGCTTGCGCCGGGCCGGATCGCGGATCAGCGCCATGAAGCAGAGGGCCTCGGCGACGCGCCCGTTGCGGGCGAGCCCATGGTTCTTCGCCCGGCGCTGGTCCGAGGACAGGCGCTGGACCGTCTTGAGGCGGAAGCGCTCCAGCTTCGCCTCCGCCCGATCCGGGACCGTCCGCCTGCTTTTCGCCATCGCACCTCGCAGCGAGAAAACGATTCCGCCTCAACGACTTCCGCCGCCGTCTTGAATCAATCCGTGATCATCCGCCGATGATCACGGTCGGCAGGCCCATCGCGATCTTGTTGGGCGGACCGAGCGCCTCCAGGACCGTGTCGCCCATCCGGCAGGCCGGCAGGTTGTTGATCAGCACGGTCTGCGAGCCGTCGATGACGACCCCGGGCCCATGCGTCGGCAGCGGCAACGGGCCGAGCGGTGTCAGGCAGATATGGATATCGGCGCCGCCTGCCGCGCCTGTGATCATCGAGCCCATGCTGGCGGCGGCCGTGTTCTTGGCGGTTTCCTCGGCGGCGATGGCGGCTGGCGCTCCCGGCGTGCCGGCTGCGGCGACGGTGGCCGCCTGAGCCACCTGCAGAGCCGCATCGGAGACCGCCTTGGCGGCCTGTATTGCAGCCGCTGCGGCGGCCGGCACGCCGCGCCAGGCCAGCATCCCGCCGATGATCACGTTCATGCTGCCAGGTCCCGGTTGCAGGACTGGCGGCAGCGGGTGCAGCACCGGGTCCATGATACGGGCGGCCGGTCCCTTGGGCATGCGAGCCTCCTGCTGGAACGGATTCGTCGCTACGAGGACTGCCGCGAAAATCGCTCGCCCGCATCCTTCAAGTCAATGATGGCGGTGCCTGACCGCCGCGCTAGCATTCGTTTGGTGACGCTTGGGTAGGACCCGTATAAGCTCGCCCAGCCTGCCGTCGAGTGAGCGAGACCGGAATGTCGTGGTACAGCAAGGTCGTCTGGTCGGAAGGACTGTTTCTCAGGCCGCATCACTTCCAGCAGAGCGACCGTTATCTCGAAAACCTGCTGGAAAGCCGCGTCAGGACCATCACGCCCTATCCATGGGGCTTCTCGGTGCTGGAGATCGACCGCGACCTCGCCCAGCAGAGCCGCATCGGCCTGCGCCGCGCCGTCGGCGTGATGCCGGACGGCACGCCCTTCGCGCTGCCCGATAACAGCCCGCTCCCCGCCGCGATCGAGGTGCCGGAGAACGCCGCCGGCCAGATCGTCTGGCTTTCGCTGCCGCTCGCCGCCGCCAACACGCGCGAGGTCGAGGACACCCTGAACGGCTCGGCCAGCCGCTATGTCCCCGCGAACGAGATGCTGATCGATTCCACCGCCTCGCTGCGGACGGAGGAAGAGATCGACGTCGCCCATCCGCGCCTGACGCTGGAGCTGCGCAAGACCTCGAAGGCCGGCTATGTCGGCCTCGCGCTCGGCCGCATCCTCGAAGTGCGCGACCGCGCCATCCTCTTCGACGAGAAATTCGCCCCACCCGTGCTGGTCTGCTCGGCCTATCCGGTGATCGAGGGCTGGCTCGACCGCGTCATCGGCTGGATCGACAACAAGCTGGAGGAGCTCGCCCGCTACGCCGCCGATCCGACGGCCGGCGGCGGCCTGCAGAGCGCGGACTATTTCGTGCTCCAGCTCCTCAACCGCAACATCCCCGTGCTCAAGCACCTGCGCCGCTCGCGCTTTGTCCATCCCGAGCGATTGTTCTCGACCTTCCTGGCGCTCGCTGGCGAGCTTGCGACCTTCACCACGGCAGAGCGTCGCGCCCGCGACTACCCGGCCTACGATCATGACGACCTGGAGAACTGCTTTGCGCCGGTCGTGCGCGACATCCAGGACTTCCTCTCGGCCAATCTCGGCCGCCGGGCGATCCGGCTGGAGATCGTCGAGCGGGCGCAGAACGCCTTCATGTCGACGATCCGCGACCGCAGCCTCGTGCGCAACGCGACGCTGGTGCTGGAAGTGGCGGCGCGCCGGCCTCTGACCGAGATCCAGGCGCAGTTCCCGCAGCTCTTCAAGATCGGCCCCAACACCAAGATGAACGAGATCGTCCATGCCCATCTGCCGGGCATCAATCTCGTCCATCTGCCGACGCCGCCGCCGCAGATCCGCGCGCTCACGGATCATGTATACTTCTATCTCGACCGCACCTCGCCGCTCTGGCCGGAATTTTCGACGGCGAGTTCGATCGGCATGCATTTTTCCGGTGACTGGCCCGATCTCGAACTCGAGCTCTGGGCCGTTCTGGAGGGCAGGCGATGAGCGATCCGGGTTCGCCCTCAGATCCGTTCGGCCGCTCCGAGCGGACGATCATCAGGCCGAACCCCGGCGGGCGCCGCGCGCCTTTGCCGCCCGCTCCCGCCGCGCCGGCAGCCGCAGCGCCGCAGGCTGCCCAGCCCTATCAGCCGCCGCAGGTGCCCTCGCCCGGCGTGCCCGGCACCGGCGACGAATGGATGTCTCAAGCTGCGCCGGTCCCGCAGCGTCAGGCTCCGCCGCCTCCGGCCGGCGGGGGGCAGTCCCTGCCGCGCCGCGACCAGCTGCTGACGCCGAACGCCAACCCGCTATTGCGCGCGGCCGGCCCGCTCCTGCTGCTGCTCGGGCGCATGCGCGCCAATCTCTCCAACGCGCCCTTCGCCCAGCTCCTCGGGCAGGTCGGCGAGACGATCGAGGCTTTCGAGCATGAGGTCCGCGCCGCCGGCGTCTCGGCCGATACGGCGCAGATGGCGAAATACGTCATCGCCGCGACCGCCGACGACATCGTCCAGAACATCCCCGGCGACGACCGCCATGTCTGGACGCAATACAGCATGCTCTCGCGCTTCTTCGGCGAGCGCATCGGCGGCGTGCGCTTCTTCGAAATGCTCGACAAGGCCAAGGCCGACCCATCGGTCAATTACGACCTGCTCGAACTGATGCATGCCTGCCTGGCGCTGGGCTTCCAGGGTATCCACCGGACGTCTGCCGGCGGCGCCAACAATCTCCAGATGATCCAGCGCAACCTGTTCGAGACGCTGCGCCGGGTGAAGCAGCCCGACCCCGAATTGTCGCCGCGCTGGCGTGGGCAGGCGATCGCGCAGGCCGTCGCCGGGTTCAAGGTGCCGGTCTGGTCGGTGGCGGCGATCGCGGCCGTCGCTCTGCTCGGCGTCTATTTCGTCTTCCGCGCGCTGCTCGCCGGCAATGCCGAGGCGGCCTCGACCGCGCTGCTCTCGGTCCATCCCAAGGGCGAGATCGGCATCATGCGCAAGGTCTTCTCGGCCCCGCCGCCGCCTCCCCCGCCTCCGCCGCAGCCGCCCAAGGTCTGCGCCGCCGTGCAGCCGCCGATCGTCTGCCTTGTGACGCCGAACGTCGTCATCGTCCGCCTCGTCGGCATCACCCTGTTCGAGCCGGGGCAAGCGGCCGTGCGCGCGGAGTTCCAGCCCCTGATCGAGCGCATCGCCGCCGTGCTGGAGCAGGAGGGCGGTGCGATCAAGGTCGTCGGCCATACCGACAACGTGCCGATCCGCACCGCCCGCTTCCCGTCCAATGTCGAGCTGTCGCAGGCCCGCGCCAAGGCCGTCGGCGATGGCTTGAAGGCCAAGCTCAGCAAGCCGGACCGGATCGCGACCGAGGGCAAGGGCGCGGATACGCCGATCGCACCCAACACCACCGCCGACGGACGCGCCCAGAACCGGCGCGTCGAAATCCTGATCCAGCGTCAGAACTAGGAGGCAGGACGATGAATCTCGCCACCTGGCTCCGCATCGTGGCCATCCTGATCGGCGCGCTCGCGCTCGCGGCGCTGATCTGGTTCGGCGGTCCCTTCGTCGCGTTCGGCGAGGTCCGCCCGTTCGAATCCTTCTGGGTGCGCTTGGCCGTCGCCGTGCTTCTTTTGGTGGGGGCGCTCGCCTGGATCGCCGTCATCGTCATCCGCCGCCGCAAGGCGACCGCCGCGCTGACCGAGGCTCTTGAAAAGGAAGAATCGACCGGCGATGGCGCCGCGCTCTCCAGCGCGATGAAGGACGCGCTCGCGACGCTGAAGAGCGCGCGCGGCAAGGGCGGCGATTATCTCTACGACCTGCCCTGGTACGTGATCATCGGCCCGCCCGGCGCCGGCAAGACGACCGCGCTAGTCAATTCCGGGCTGAAATTCCCGCTCGCGCGCGGCGCGACGCCGGCCGCCGTCGCCGGCTCCGGCGGCACCCGCTATTGCGACTGGTGGTTCGCCGAGGACGCAGTGCTGATCGACACCGCCGGCCGCTATACGACGCAGGACACCGACACCAAGGCCGAGAAGTCGAGCTGGCTCGCCTTCCTCGACCTGCTCAAGACCAATCGCCCGCGCCAACCCATCAACGGCGTGCTCGTCGCGATCAGCGTCGAGGACCTGCTGACTTCCTCGCCCGAGGAGATCGCCGCCCATGCCGACGCGATCCGCGCCCGCCTGCTCGAACTGCACGAGCGCCTGAAGGTCGATTTCCCGGTCTATGCCGTCTTCACCAAAGCCGACCTGATCGCCGGCTTCAACGAATTCTTCGGCCAGTTGACCGAGCCGCAGCGGCGCATGGTCTGGGGCCATACCTTCCAGACCGCCGACAAGACCCGCAACATGATCGGCGACGTGCCGCCGGAATACGACGCATTGATCGAGCGGCTGAACGAGCGCCTGCCCGACCGGCTCCAGGACGAGCACAACCCGACCGCCCGCGCCCAGATCTTCGGCTTCCCGAGCCAGATGGCGACGCTGAAGCGCTCCATCGTCGATTTCCTCACCCGCGTCTTCGAACCGACGCGCTACCATGCCAATGCGACGCTGCGCGGCTTCTACTTCACCTCGGGCACGCAGGAAGGCACGCCGATCGACCAGTTGATCGGCGCGCTATCGCGCAATTTCGGCTCGGACCATGCCGGCGCGGCCTCCTTCTCCGGCAAGGGCAAGAGCTACTTCCTGACCGAGCTGGTCCAGAAGGTCGTGATCGGCGAATCCGGCTGGGTGTCGACCGATCTCGGCGCCGCCCGCCGCACGACCGCCCTGCGCATCGCCGGCTTCGCCACGGTCGCGTTGCTCTCGCTCGCCGCGCTCAGCCTGTGGTGGACGAGTTTTTCACGCAACAGCGACCTGGTCACCGCGACCAACTACGGGCTCTCGGATTATCGCAGCGCCGCAGCCCCGGTTCTGCAGGAGACCACGATCTCCGACCGCAACTTCAGCCGCGTGCTGCCGCTGCTGCACAAGCTCCGGAACATGCCGGCTGGCTATGCCACGAAATCCGAGCCGACGCCGACGCTCGCCACTTTCGGCCTGAGCCAGCGCGACCGCCTGCAGAACGCGACCGAGATCACCTATCAGCAGGCGCTGGAGCGGATGCTGCGCTCGCGCATCATCTTCCGGCTGGAGGAGCAGCTCGAGGCCAATGCCAACAATCCCGGCTTCGTCTACGAGGCGCTGAAGGTCTACATGATGGTCGGCGGCCAGGCGAAGATGGACCGCGATCTCGTGACCTCCTGGATGCGGCTCGACTGGGCCGAGAACCTCTTCCCCGGCCCGGCCAATGCCAAGGGCCGCGAGGCGCTGGAGGAGCATCTCGCCGCCATGCTCGATCTCGACGAGGGCACGGGCGAGCCGATCGTCAAGCTCAACCAGTCGCTGATCGAGCAGAGCCAGCGCACCTTGCGCCGCCTCAGCATCGCTGAGCGCGCCTATGAGCTCCTGCGCACGCAGTCCCGCAGCGAGAGCCAGAAGGACTGGGTCGTCTCGCAGCGCGGCGGCTCCGATGTCCGCCTCGTCTTCGAAGGCGTCACCGGCGAGGATCTCGACCAGATCCGCGTGCCCTATTTCTACACCTATGACGGCTTCCAGAACGCCTTCATCGCCAAGCTCGGCGATATCGGCGACCAGATCGAGCGCGAGCGCTGGGTGCTCGGCGAAAACCTCGACCAGCAGGCGATCACCGCTCAGTACGCCACGCTCTTCCCCGACCTGATGAAGCTCTACAGCCGCGACTATGCCGCGAGCTGGCAGCGCATGCTGAAGCGCCTGAAGCTCAGGCCGCTCAACGCCGACAAGCCGCGCTATGTCGCGCTCAGCGCGATCAGCGCCGCGACCTCCCCCTTCAAGCAGGTGCTGGAGGCGCTCCGCGACGAGACGCAGCTCACCAAGGAGCGCCCCAACGCGAAGAAGGCCGTCGCGCAGGCTGCGGCCCAGGCCGCTGCCGATACGCTGGCCCAGCGCGCTAGCAGCGCCTTGAGCCGCCTCGGCACCAATCTGCCGCTGGCGGCGCCCGGCGTCGACCGCGTGCTGGCGGGTGGCGGGGCCGATACGGCGCTCGGCGCGGATATCGAATCCCAGTTCAAGCCTTTCCACGTCCTCGTCGACGGCGATCTCGGCCGCCGGCCTGTGGACCAGCTCCTGCAGACCTTCTCGGAGATCAACCAGAACCTCGCGACCGCCGCGACCAACCCGGCGCAGTCTGCGGCGGCGAATGCCGCGCTCGTGCCGCTGATCGCGACCTTGCGCGCCAATTCCTCGCGCTATCCCGCGCCCTTCGACGGCATGGTCATCCAGGCGGTGAATGATTTCGAGGGTGACGCCACCGGCGCGACGGTCGCCCTGCTGCGGCAGGCGCTGGCCGAGCAGGTCACGCGCGTCTGCACCGAGGTGATGAACAACCGCTACCCCTTCACCAAGGCGAGCACGCGGGACGTGCCGCTCGCCGATTTCGCCCGGCTCTTCGCGCCCGGCCAGATCATGGACAAGTTCTACAAGGAGCGGCTGGAGCCCTTCGCCGACACCTCCAAGCCGCAATGGAACTGGCGCATCGACAGCCGGGTGGCGCGCGCGCTTTCGCCGACGACGCTGCGCGAGTTCCAGCGCGCCAGCGAGATCAAGGAAGCCTTCTTCCCGACCGGCGGCAACCTGCCCTCCTTCCAGATGGTGGTGACGCCGACCGCGCTCTCGGCCGATGCCGCCAATGCCAAGCTGGAGATCAACGGCTTCACCGTGACGAGCCAGCAGGGCGTCAACACGCCGACCCCGGTGATGTGGCCGGGCGGCGGCGTCGGCAAGACGGCGGTGACGCTGACGCTGGGCGGCGGCGGCAACGCGTCCGGCGGCATGTTCAGCGGCGGCTTCTTCTCTTCAGGTCAGCAAGGCGGCGGCGCGCAGGGCGGCGAAGCCAAGCTGTTCGAGAAGGACGGCACGTGGTCCTTCTTCCGCCTGCTCGATGCCGGCTCGGTGCTGAAGCAGGGCGACAATGTCGGCTTCAACCTGAATGCCGGCGGCCGGCAGGTCGGCTATTCCTTCGGCGTCGGCTCGCTCAAGAACCCGCTGATCCTGCCGGCGCTGCGGGAAATCCGCTGCCCCACCGGGATCTGAGCCTTGAGCTGCGGCCTCTTCGGCAAGCTGCCGGCCAAGCGCGACTTCATCGCGCTGAACGCTCCATCCGGCTTCCTCGGAACTTATGAGAAATGGCTGCAGGGCGGGCTGACCGCGAGCCGGCTCGAACTCGGCAATCGCTGGCAGGAGGCCTATCTCAACGCCCCGATCTGGCGCTTCTGGCTGGGCGGCGCCCATGGCGGGCAGACGGTCGCCGGCGCCTTCATGCCCTCCATCGACGGTGTCGGCCGCTATTTCCCGCTGACGGTCTTCGCTGTCGCCAGCCCGGGAGCCGCGATCCCGCCGCCCGAGCTCGACCCGCAGGATCAATGGTTCGAGGCGGTCGAGGATTTCCTGCTCCACGCGCTGGAACCGCAGGCGAGCTACGAGGCCGTGGCGCAGCGCCTCGCCGCCCTGCCCGTCCCCAACGATCACCATCTCGCCGCGCCGCCCCAGGACATGGTCCGCCTCGCCGACGGCACCATCGTCAGCGCCGCGATCGCTTCCGGCTTCCCGGAGCGGCTGGCGGCCCTGCGCGTCGAGGATCATGCCCGCGCCTATGCCCATGCATGCTATCTCTGGACGGTCGGCGGCCCGAATTTCGAGCCGCTGGCCCTGACCGGCCACGCCTTGCCCGATCCCTATCTCTTCGCCGGCCTGCTCACCGGCCGCTTCGACGGCCATCTCGCGCCCGAGCGCGCCGGATCATGAGGGCGATGCCATGAACGACGCCCCGCGCCGGAACCCGGATTTCGAGACCGGCTGCATCAGCCATACCGGCAAGGTCCGCACGGCCAACGAGGACAATTTCATCCTGCGCCCGGAGATCGGCCTCTGGGCCGTCGCCGACGGCATGGGCGGGCACGAGAACGGCGCGCTCGCCAGCGCAACCGTGGTCGCGGCGCTGGAGGCGGTCGGCGCCGCCGACTCCGCGCCCGATCTGCTCGCCATGCTCGAAGCGGGTGTGCTCAAGGCCAACGAGGATCTCCGCGCCGAGATCGACAAGCGCGGCGCGACCATGGGCGCGACATTGGTCTGCCTCCTGATCCACCAGCGTCATTTCGCCTGCCTTTGGTCGGGCGACAGCCGCATCTACCTGATCCGCGGCGGCATCATCGCGCAGGTCTCGCGCGACCATACCGAGGTCCAGGACATGGTCGATCGCGGCCTGCTCACCGCCGAGGAGGCGAAGCGCTCGCCGCGCCGGCACATCATCACCCATGCGATCGGCGTCCACGAGACGCCCGAACTCGATCTCGAAAACGGCGAGATCGCCGATGGCGACGCCTTCCTGCTCTGCTCGGACGGATTGACCGAGCATGTCACTGACGCCGAGATCCTGGCTGCCGTCCAGGCCGGCAGCGCGCAGGCCGCCTGCGACGCCCTGCTGGCGCTGACGCTGGAGCGCGGCGCGCGCGACAATGTCACCGTCGTCATCGTGCGCTATCGACAGGGAGCGAGCGAAAGGACACGCTGGATGCCGAACCGGTCCGCACGGGGGAACGCTACGCCAGGGAGCTCCATGCCATGAGCGACGACTCCGAGCGCACCGTCTTCGCGCCTCGCGCCAATGCCCGCATCGGCACGAAGCTGAACGGCATCTACGAGATCGAGAGCCTGATCGCGGTCGGCGGCATGGGCGAGGTCTACAAGGGCCGCGCCATCCAGACCGGCGACGCCGTGGCGATCAAGATGATCCGCCCGGACATGGCGCGCGACGACGCCGTGCTCGCCCTGTTCCGGCGCGAGGCGGCGGCCCTGCACAACCTCTATAACGAGGCCATCGTCCGCTACTACGTCTTCGCCATCGATCCGGTGAGCGAGACGCCTTATCTCGCGATGGAATTCGTCGACGGCCAGCCGCTCTCCGAGCGCATCCAGCAGGGGCCGCTCAGCGTCGAGGAAGCCGATATCCTGCGCCAGCGCGTCGGGCCGGGCCTGCATGCCGCACACCGGCTCGGCATCATCCATCGCGATATCTCGCCCGACAATATCATCCTGCCGGGTGGCGATCCCTCGCGCGCCAAGATCATCGATTTCGGCATCGCCCGCTCCAGCATTCTGGGCGAAGGCACCGTGATCGGCTCCGGCTTCGCCGGAAAGTACAACTATGTTTCGCCCGAGCAACTCGGCCTCTATGGCGGCGAAGTCTCAGGCCGCTCGGACATGTACTCCTTCGCGCTGGTACTGGCTCAGGCCCTGACCGGCCGCGCGATCGACATGGGCGGCAGCCAGGTCGACATCATCGACAAGCGCCGCCGCCTGCCTGATCTCTCCGGCGTCGACGCACGGATTCGCCCGCTGATCGCGCGCATGCTCGCGCCCGATCCGAAGGATCGCCCCGCCGACATGGCCGAGGTCGCGACCTGGCAAGCGCCCGTTTCAGGCAAGAAGGCTGCAGCGAAGGCCCCCACCGGCAAGACGACCACCGACAAGCCGGGCCGCTCCCCCCTGCCGCTCGTCGCCGGCATCGCCGCACTCGCGCTGCTGGGGGGCGGCGGCTTCTACGCCTGGACGACGATTGGCGGCGGGCAGCCGGCGCGCGTCGCGACCAACGATCCGCCGCCGCTCTCGGAACAGCCCTCGGCCAGCACGCCGACTGCCGCGGTGAACGCGCCGCCTGCCCTGACCGAAGCGCCTGCCGCTAAGGCCCCGCCGGCAAGCGCTCCCCCGGCGCTGACCGAAGCACCGGCGCAGCCTGCCGCCCCTGCGACGCCGGTGCCTACCGCCGAGAAGTCTCCCGCGCCACCGAGCCCGCCTGCGCCGCCCCCGATGGCACAGCCGCCGGCCGCTCAAACGCAAACGGGGCAGCAGCAGCCCCAACGACCACAGCGGCCTTCGCCTGGCTCATCGGGCTCTCAGGTCGCCGTGAACACCGAGCCGCCACAGCAGCAGACACCCGCACGTCCGCCTGCCGCCGAGCCCGTCAAGCCGCCACCGGCCGTGGAGGTGAAACCGCCGGAGCTGCCGCCCGTCGCCGTCGTCATTCCGACGCCGCCCCTCAGCCCGAGCGTCTCGCCGCCGCAGGTCGCCGCCATGGTGCAGGAGCCCGAGCCGCGCACGCCGGCCGAGCGGATCGAACGCTATGTCCGCGACTATGACGGCGGCTCCTGCTTCTTCCTCTGGCCGCTGGAGATCGGCGACCGCAAGGCCACGCTGGAAGGCTTCGGCAGCGCGTCCGCGCCCTTCGTCGCCTTCGACGGCGCCTTCAAGGCGGCGCAGGGTTTCGAGGCACAGATTCACCTGCGGCCGATGACCGAAGCGCAGTGTCCGATGGTGGATTTCCTGCGCCGGCCCGGCATCGGCATCGACCGCAGCCCGAAAATCCAGATCGGCTCCTTCAACATGAAGAGCGGCGACATCCTCAACGGCTCCGTCGAGGCCGGCGGCGGTCAGAATCTCGATGTCGTGCTGATCGGCGACGACGGCCTGGTCTACAACCTCGCGAGCTTCATGAAGCGCGACGGCGGCAAGGTGACCTTCAACCTCAAGCTCGAATCGACCGGCGGCGCCGCACGTCCGCAGACCGTGCTCGCGCTCGTCACCAAGGAGCCGCTGCCGGCGCTCTCCGGCCCCAATCCCTCGCCCGCGAGCGAGTTTTTCGCCAATCTCAAGCTCGACCTCGCTCGCCAGACCGGCAAGCTGGGGCTGGCGATCAAGTATTTCCGGATCGAGTGAGGCGCTGCCCCTTCCCTTCTCCCCTTGCGGGAGAAGGAAGATCCCCTCAATCCTCGCGATAGAGCACGCCCCATTCGTCCTGCCAGACGCCGGCCTTGTCCTCGACCACGATCGGCGCCCTGATCTCGTTGGCGAGGCGTATCGCGGTGCGGAAGGCGTCCTTCGCGGCCAGCTCGTCGCTGACGAAATCATTGACGAGATGCCCGCCGGCGAGATCGGCCGGGCAGAGCACATGCCCGAAGGCTTCCCCGCCGCGCTCCGACAGCTTGAGCGTGATCGCATCGGTCGGTGGCTCGTCGACCTGTTCGAAACGGTTGGCCGGCATGGTTCGTCTCCTTTCGGTGCTCGCTGGGAGCGGATGGCCGCGCGCGGCGGCAAGGCGTCATTTCTTCGGTTGCGGCCGGGCGATGCCCGGCCCCTGCCCCGGTCTGACCGCGCTGTAGCGGTCGAGCCTGACCTTGATCATCTCGTTGAACTTCTTGTGGACCTCGGAGACCGTGAGCACCTTGGTCTCGCCGCCGGCATCCGCGTAGAAGATCGGGCGATTGGCCTGGGCCGGCTTGGGCAGGAGCTCGGCCGCCTTGACGCCCGGTTGCTCCTCCATGGTCTCGATGAAGGTCTGCGCCGCATCGGGCCCGAGGAAGTGGATCAGGTAGATCTCGCCACCGGTGAGATGGCGCCCCAGCGCCCGCTCCAGCCGAAGCGTGTCGCGCTTCAGCATCTCGGCCGCCAGCAACGCCGAGATATAGGGCTCACGCCGCATGTCGAGGATGCGCTGGCGCTGGGCAGCATCGCTCACCACGAACTGCCGGCCTGACTTGCCGATCAGCTTCGCGTCGGCGGCAAGCCCGTGCTTGGCACCGAACTCGTAGATCACGCCGAGCCAGGTCTGCTCGATGAACTGATAGAGCCCGGTCGCCGAGGAGGTCTGCGCCTTCACCGCCGTCGAGAACGAGGATTCCTTGTCGGCGACAGCCATCAGCAGGGTCGGATCGGCACCGACGACCTTGCTCGCCCGCACGATCAGGTCGACGAGATGGCGGCGGATCTTGATCGGCCCGAAGGTCAGAACCTGATCGGGATCGCCGCTGGAAATCTGCGGCGGCGGCTGCGGCGCACCGCTGGACGAGACCGGTCCCGGCGGCGGCCCGCTTTGCATCTTCGGCGGTACCAGCAGGATGTTGGACGGCAACTGCAACTGGTTGACCGGCACCTGCTGGGTCGGCGCATCCCCCTGCGGCTTGATCGCCGCCAGCGAGGGGTCGTTGTCGAGAGCGAACTGGGCTGCCTGCCGCGCGCCCTCGAGATCCTGCTCGACCGAGGACAGGATCAGCGAGGGCCGCGCCGGCGCGTCCTTCAGCGCCGGAGCCTCGACCGCCGCGACCTCGATACCGCGCTCCGGCTCCGGCCGCTCCTGCTGCTGGAGCCGTGCATAGGCCAGCCCAAGGACAGCCGCCGTCACGCAAGCGACGCCGGCCACGACGGCTGCGATCGCCTTGCGCCCGGAAGCCGCCTTTTTCGGTCGCGCATCGGATGGTTCGGCAACCTCCGAGGGTTTGTCGGGAGAGTTTCGCGAGGGGGCCGGAGAAGCAGCTGCCGGCGGCGGGGCGGAAGATGGAGCTGGGGTGGCCGCAATCGGCCGCGCCGGAGCGGGTCGCGGTGGCGTCGCCGCCACCTGTCGCGCTGGGGAAGGCGCGACCGGAGCAGGGAATGGGCGCGAAGGTGGCGGGCTTGCAGGCTCCGGCGTTGCGGCCGCTTCCGGCTTCCCCATCACGAGGCTGCGCAGTTTTTCCAGCCAGCCGGTATCCCCTCGCCCGGCAAGCGCAGCGAGATCATCGACAAGCCGCTGCGCCATGACCTGCGGCACGCCTGTATCGCGCGCGATCGTGCCGACAGCGCCCTTGCCCAGCTGCTCCGATACCGTCTTCAGCGCGTAGAACCAGAGCTGCAGCGGTGTGCGCCGGCTCTCCAGCGGCGTCCCCTCGGCCGGATGGATCATGTAATTGCAATGCTGGCAGGCGAAGCCGCGCAACTTCGGGCGCGGCTCGAACTGCGCCGGCCGGCCGCAGGCGGGGCAGGTCATGCTCGTCCCGCCACGGCGCAGGCGCATCAGCGCGGCGAGGCAAGCCTCCTCCGGAAACAGCGCCTGGAATTGCCGGAAGCGCTCGCTCATTCCGCTGGCCTGCGCTCCATCGCCCCCTGCCGCAAGGTTACGCCCGGCACGGGCGCTCGACAATCATCACGCCCGCAGCAGCCCGAGCCGCGCGACGTCCTTCAGATGCATCGCCACCTCTTCCGCCGTCGCCCGCTCCGGCAGGTTGGGGACAGTGATGCCGGAGCTCCGGGTCTCGTCGAGGAAGGTGTTCATCGCATCGAGCAGCATGCGCTGGTCGCGCGAGCCGTCGAGAAGACTGACGAACTTGCGCACCACGACACCGTCGAGTTGCACGGTGCGGTGGCGCAGATCGGTGACCTCGGCAGAACTCGAGGCCTGCCAGCGCGCGATCTCGCTGGCGGCCGGCTTCTCGCTGATCGTCGTCGTCAAGGGCGGCGCTTCCAGCCGGATGTCGAGCAAACCCGCCTTGAAGATCGCGATCAGGGCCTCGTCCAGCCGCGCGATCTCATGCGCCCGATCCGCCCCCAGTTCATCGGCCACCGCGCGACAGGAGCGTTCGACCAGCTCGTCCCAGGCGATGCTCGCCGGCCAGATCGCGCTGAGGATTCCGAGCGCCGCCTTGCACAGCGGCAGATCGACCGCGAGCTGCACGCCCTCGTCGAAGCTGAAGCGCTGGACGCCGGGCTTCTCGTCGTCCTTGGCAGGCGCAAGCCGCGCATTGGCGGCAAGGTGATAAGGCCTGAGCGAGCCGGGCCGAACGCCGCGGCTGAGCGGGACATCGGCACGGCACAGGAGCGTCTCGCGAAAGGCGCGCCCGATCAGCAGGTCGAGCATCTGCTCGCGCAAGGCCGCCTGCTCCAGCGGCAGCTTGTCGAGCATCTGCTGAGCCGGCCCCTTGGCCGCGCCGTAGAGGTTCGGGAACGAGGCCTCGGCCAGGAATTGCAGGCCATTCCGCTCCGCGACCGACAGCACCTCATGCAGCGCGAAGGCACGCGCCCCGGGATTGAGATCGTCATGATAGAGGACGTTATCGGGCAGTTCGTCGATCTGCTTCAGGCGCTGCCGCAGCGCCGCGCCATGGAAGGTGTCGGGATCGCTCGCTTCGGCGATCTCCTTCAGGGCGTCGCGGGCGACCCTGACCCGCTCACGCGGGTCATCGATGCCTTTGACGGCGAAGAGCATGACGTCGCGTGCGAGATCCCGCAGCCGGCAACCGGGCAAGGCATTGTAGCTGACATAGGCCACGCCCTGCGGCGCCAGCAATTGCCCGAACAGCGCGATGATCCGCTCGCGCACCACGTCCGGCACCCATGAATAGACGCCGTGGACGATGATGTAGTCGAAGGTGCCGATCTCCGCGCCGACCGCGAGGATGTCGCGTTGCTCGAAGGCGAGATTGGAGAGGCCGAGCTCTGCGGCATTGGCGCTCGCCTGCCGGATCGAGTCACCGCTGAGATCGATGCCGAGGAAGCGGCTGCCGGGGTATTGCGCCGCCATCGGGATCAGGTTGCCGCCGCGCCCGCAGCCCAGCTCGAGCACGCGCATCGCGCTCGGCAAGGCTGGGGCCATGCTGTGGAAATGCGCGATGGTCGACAGCCGCGCCGGATGGGTCTGCGCGAAGGAATGGCCGGGATAGGCCACGGCATCATAGGGATTGATGGCTGAATCGCTCGTCATGCCCGCTGCCGCCCGGCTTCGTCCCCGGTATTCGAGCCGAAGCACCGCCCCGGCGCTTCATTCATTTGAAGGAGCGCCCGGCCCGACCCTGCTCCTGCGGGACAGCCGGAACAAGCCCTCCGATACGCGGGCAATTAAGTCACACCCGCGCGATTACGCTTGAGGAACCGCTGCGGTTGCCGCTGCCAACATCAAGCGAAACCTGGAGAACAGGCCGGTCGGAGCCGGTTCCGGGTCGTGGTTTCCCAGGGTGATTTAATGTTGCTTCAAGTGCCGGCTTTCTGGGAACCTCCGTCATATGGCGGACGCCCCTTCGAGTCGTGGGCGTCAGACAGGGTCCAGCGAGTCGTTTGTCTCGCCCAGGGGAAGCAGCATGCGGATACATGCCCGGGCCTATGCGTATCTCGTCGCCGCGTGGACCGTGGCCTTCGCCGCGCTGAGCCTCGGCGCCACGCCCGCCCTCGCCCAGAAGCGCTTCGCCTTCGTCGTCGGCAATGGCGCCTATGCCAATGTCACGAAGCTGCCCAACGCCCTGAACGATGCCAATGCCACCAGCACCATGCTGCGGGAAGCGGGCTTCGATATCACGCCGGCGCTCGATCTCTCGCTCGCAGGCCTGCGCGGCGCGCTCGACGTCTTCATCGACAAGGTCCGCCGCAGCGGCCCCGATACCACGGCACTGGTCTATTACGCCGGCCATGCTGTGCAGCTCGATGGCGCCAACTACATCCTACCGACCGATATCCGCCCGCAGATCGCGACCAGCATCGCCGATCAATCGCTGTCGCTGGGCGATATCCTGCGCCGCCTCGACGGAGCCGGCGCCAAGTCGAAGATCGCGATCCTCGATGCCTGCCGCGACAATCCCTTTGCCAACCGCCAGGGCGCGCGCGGGCTGGCCCTGCAGATCGTCGACGGCGCCAATGAAGGCATCAGCAACGAGGCGGGCCTCGCCCGCGTCGATTCCGGCAGCGGCACCTTCGTCGCCTTCGCGACCTCGCCCGGCTCCACCGCAGCGGACGGCACGGGGAACAACAGCCCCTTCACCACCGCCTTCCTGCGCGAGGCGCGCGAGCCGGGCCTCGCCGTCGAGCAGATCTTCCGCCGCATCCGCCTGGCCGTCTACGATTCAACCAACGGCACCCAGATCCCCTGGGACACCTCCTCGCTGATCACCGAGTTCAGCTTCTTCCAGCGCCCGGCCGGCGCTCCTGGCGCCCAGCCTGCCACCGCCGGCAACGTGCCGCTGACGGCGCGCCCGACGCTCGCCTCGCTGCGCGCCATGTCTCCGGCCGATGCCGCCCGCACCGCGATCGCCTGGGACCGCAGCGATATCTACGGCAACACCCTGGCCATCAATCCCGAGGATCAGACCGCGCTGCGCCTGAACCGCATCCTCGCCCAGCGCACCGACGAGCGCGCCTGGGCCGAGGCGATACTTGCCGGCGATGCCGAATCCTTCCGGCTCTATGCCCGGCTCTACCCGGTCTCGGATCATACCGCCGCAGCCCTGCGGCTGGCAGCGACCGCGCCCAGCCGCAACCGCGTCCAGGTCGCACAGACCTGCCCGATCTGCCCGGCCGTCCAGCAGCCCCGCACCCGCCGCGCCGACTATACGCCGCGCGGCGTCTCGCCGGCTCAGTCGGGCGCGCCGCGTCAGGCGCCCGTCACGCCGCCTCAGGGTGTGGCACCGCAGACCATGGCGCCCGTCCTGCCCACCCTGCTGCCCGAACGCCCACGTTGGACCGGATTCTACGTCGGCGGCTCGCTCGGTGGCGGTCGCCAGAGCGACCGCACGACGGTGGTCGGCCCCTTCGGCAGCCCGATCTTCACGCCGACGACAACCACTACCACGACCGTCACCACGACGTCGCCCATTGCCGGAACCACGACGACGACGACGACGACCTTCGGCACTCCGGTCCTTGCCGCTAACGCCATCAACGCGGCCGCCGTGCCGCGCAGCCTGACGCCTGACGGCAGCGGCATGGTCGGCGGCGCGCAGTTCGGCTTCAACTACCAGATCGGCGCCGTGGTGCTCGGCGCCGAGACCGACCTCTCGGCGACGCGCCTCGGCGGCAGTCAGACGGTCGCGGCCAATCCAGGCGGAACCCGCTTCACCACCCGCGCCGAGAACGAGGTTTCGATGCTGGGCACGGTCCGCGCCCGCGCCGGCTTCGTCCTTGGCGACTTCATGATCTATGGCAGCGGCGGCTATGCCTATGGCCTCGTCGACCAGAAGGGCTCGATCGCCCCCGACAATCCGGCGACCACCTCGGGCGCCGCAGGCTCGCGGTCAGGTCTCGCCAGCGGCTGGGCCCTGGGTGGCGGCGTGGAATATGCGATCATGCCCGGCATGACGCTGCGGCTCGACTACACGCATTACGACCTGGGCAACCAGAAGCTGACCTTGCAGGACTATACCGGGCTCGCGCCCTCGCAGTACGCGATCATGCGCGCCCGCACCGCCGGGGATATCATCAAGGCCGGCTTCAACTTCGGCTTCTGAGTCCGGCAGGCCTCTCTCTGGCGCTGGAGACGGAAGCGCCGGAGCCACATCTGGCGGACAACCTTGATCGGCCCCTTGACACTGGCGGGTCCGATGGGGAATTTGGCGCCCGATGCGGGTGTAGCTCAATGGTAGAGCAGCAGCCTTCCAAGCTGAATACCCGGGTTCGATTCCCGGTACCCGCTCCAAAAATCCCGATGATCGCCAAAGCATTGCAGCCGAGCCTCGTGATCGGTTTCCATTCCCGGCGCTGCGGGCACGGCTGGCCCCCCTGCTCTTACTCGAACCACGTTCCATCGAGTCAGGCGCGACGGCCCTTCAAGCGCCCTCGTCGACGCACCTCACGCTCGCCGGCCCCTCCGGGCGCCGGACGCCATTTTGCGTGATCGGCGATCTCTGAGTATGGACGTTGCCCGCATCAGTTACAGAACACGAGCGAACCATGCCGAAGCTCTGCAAGTTCACATCGCCTGGCGACGGAAAGCCCGTCTACGTCAATCCCGACCAGGTGGCGGTTGTCTATCAGTTCAAGGGCGAGCCGCCGGACACCATTATCGCCTTTCGGAAGGACTTCGTTCTCGGCGTGAAGGAGAGCGTCGAGGCGGTTGTGGCGGCGCTGGAAAACGCGTCCCTGAACACGGTCGAGTGATCCCAAAGCGATCACCCGGCAGAATCGGATCGACGGCTCACACCGTCGGCGCAATCGCATAGGCCCGAAACACCGCCCCGTAGAAGCAGCCGGAAGCCACGAGAACGAAGCCATGCCAGATCGCATTCTGGAACGGCAGGCTTTCCCAGACGTGGAAGATGACCCCGATCGAATAGAGAAGGCCGCCGGCGACGATCAACCACAAGGTGGTCGCCGGCAGCAGGCTGACGCTTTCCCAGATCAGGAGCCCGCTCCATCCGATCATGAGATAGAGAACGATCGACAGGCGGTCGAACCGGCCGGGCAAGACCACCTTGATCACGACGCCGGCTGCGGCCGCGAACCACACGACCGCCAGCAGAATCGGGGCAAAAAAGCTTCCACTCAGCTTCATCAGGAACGGGGTGTAGGTGCCGGCGATGAGAACATAGATCGCCGAATGGTCGAAGCGCCTGATGAACCACTTGCGGGGCGAGATCGGCCACATGTTGTACGTGGCGGAAACGATCAGAACGGCGAGCAGGGCCGCGCTGTAGATCGAAACGGGGATCAGATCGAACAGCGGAGCACTGTTCGCGACCTGAACGATCAAGACTGCGACGGCCCCCAAGCCCAAGGCAACGCCAAGGACATGGATCACGCCGTCGGCCCAAAGCTCGGCACGCCTGAAAACAAAACGTCCTGTGGCTGGCAGGTTCAAGGGAGGCCTCGCGGATACAGGGGCTTCACGAAGAAACACCTAGCAAAAACCGGTTGCTCTTTCCTACCCGCGATTTGAATGGGCGCTTATCACCGTCGGCTCCTTGCGCCGATGATTGCGAGAAATGCGCCCTCGCAATGCTCCTGCCGTTCTCAGGTCGCCGGCATGAGCGCGGGATAGAGCGACGCGAGCAGCAACAGCGCCATCGCGAGGTTGAAGGCGCGCAGGAAGCGCGCATCGCCGAGAAAGCCGCGCAGCATCGTGCCGAGCCCCGCCCAGGCGATAATGCAGGGCGCATTGATGACCATGTAGACCAGCGTCACGATCAGGATGTTGGAAAAGAAGCCGTCCTGCGGCGTATAGGTCGCCACCGCCCCGATCGCCATGATCCACGCCTTGGGGTTGATCCACTGAAACGCCGCCATGTCCACGAAGCCGAAGGGCTCGCTGCCGGCGCTTTCCGTACCCACCGCCCCTGATCGGGCGATCTTCCAGGCGAGATAGGCGAGATAGGCCGCGCCGCCATAGCGCAGCAGATCATGCAGGATCGGAAAGGCCGTGAAGACGGTGCCGATGCCGAGCCCGACCGCCATAACCATGGCGGAGAAGCCGAGATTGACCCCGAGAATGGCCGGAATCGTCGGCCGAAAGCCGAAATTGGCTCCGGACACCAGAAGCATCGTGTTGTTCGGCCCCGGCGTGATCGACGTCACGAAGGCATAGACGGCAAAGCCGAGGAGAAGATCGAGACTCATGAACCACCGCGTGATCGAGAAGCCCTCGAATGCGCAGTGGTCACGGTGCGAGGCAAACGAGTAATATTGACCTCCGCGTGAATGATCCTCACGCGCCGCACGGCTGCAGCCTGCATGAGCTCAGGCAGCCGGCGCCGCGCTTTCCTGCAGGATCCAGGAGCGGAACGCGGCAATGCGCGGATCATCCGCCCGGCTTTCGGCTCCGACGAGCCAGTAAGCGGTCTTGCTCGGGACCGCCTCCCAGACTTCCACGAGATCGCCCGAAGCCAGTTCCTCGTTCACCAGGGGCTTGCGCCCCATCGCCACGCCAAGCCCGCGGCTGGCCGCCTGGAAGGCCATCTGGATGGTGTCGAAGCGCAGGCCCCGCGCCGCATCAGGCACAACACGGCCGGTTTCGGCCGCCCAGGTCGCCCAGTCCTCGCTGGTCCGCGTCACATGGATCAACGGCGCCTGCTCGATATCGGCGAGGCCCTGCACGCGCTCGCGGATCGAGGGCGCGCAGACGGGAACCAGCTCCTCGGCGACCAGCTTGTCGGCGATGACGCCCTGCCAGTTGCCACGGCCCATGCGGATCGCGAGATCGACCCCGCCCTCCGACAGCTCGGCCCGCTCCTGCGCGGTGTCGATGACGATCTGGATCTCCGGATGAAGCGCGCGGAACTTGTGCAGTCGCGGCAGCAGCCAGCGCGCCCCGAATGTCGGCGCCGCGCTGATCGAGAGCTGGCCCGAGCCGTGGCGGTTGATGATCTGAGCGCTGCCGCTGGCCAGCAAGTGAAGTGCTTCCCGAACCACCGGGACATAGGCGTGTCCCGCCTCCGACAGCACCAGCCCTTTCGAGGTCCGCAGGAAAAGCGGCACGCCGAGCCATTCCTCCAGCGACTGGATGCCGTGGCTGACGGCACTCGGCGTCAGCAGCAGCTCCTCCGCCGCGTTCTTGAAGCTCGACAGCCGTGCCGCCGCCTCGAACAGGCGCAGCGAGTTCAGCGGGGGTAACCGGGAGCGCATCGCACTCGCCTCCTGTTAGGCTTCTCGCCGCACAAACAACCCAGCGCCAATCACAGAGGTGAAATTTTCTCACGTGACCACGAATATTACCCGTTTGTTCGATCCGCGGCCTGATTGCAACGTCGCGCGACGCAGCAGAGGCAGGAGCCGTGATCATGACCGCAACGACAGAGCACCCGGTGTTGATCGAGATCGCCGGCAGCATCGCCACCCTCACGCTCAACCGGCCGGACAAGCTGAACGCGCTGAACTATGCGACGATCGACATGCTGCAACGCGACTTCGACACGATCGAGCGCGACGATTCCGTGGGCATCGTGATCCTGACCGGAGCGGGCGACAAGGCGTTCAGCGCCGGTGCCGATATCGCCGGCTTCTCCCTCAGCGTCGAGGCCGGCGTCACCGCCGCCATGCGGGACTTCGTCGGGCGCGGCCAGGCCCTGACCCGCCGCATCGAGAACTTCCCCAAGCCCGTCATCGCTGCGGTGAACGGCCTCGCCTTCGGCGGCGGCTGCGAGATCGTCGAGGCCTGTCCGCTCGCGATCGCAAGCGAACATGCCCGCTTCGCGAAGCCCGAGATCAATCTCGGCTTTCCCCCGACCTTCGGCGGGACGCAGCGCCTGCCGCGCCATGTCGGCCGCAAGCGGGCACTCCAGCTCATCCTCACCGGGGAGCCGATCCCGGCCGAGGAAGCCATGCAGATCGGGCTGATCAACGAGGTCGTCCCCGCAGCCCGGCTCCTGAAGCGGGCACGGCAGCTCGCGACGACGATCCTCGGCAAGTCGCCGGCGGCGGTCAGCGCCTGCCTCGCGAGCGTCACCCGCGGCATCAACCTCTCCATCGACGAGGGGCTGGCGGTCGAAGCCGGCCAGTTCGCGCAGCTGGCCCATACGGCGGACGTCCGCGAGGGCATCAGCGCCTTCCTCGAGCGCCGGCCGGCCCGGTTCGGCGGGCACTGACGGTGACCGGAACAACGTTGGCAACCCGCTCCACCCGCAAGGCCAGGAACATGTCAGGCTACATTGATATCGAGAAGGAACGTTACCTCGCGCTGCGCGACGGCGAGCATCAGGGCGCAATCCACCTGCTCAACCTGATCCGCCTGCGCGAGCACGCCGATTATCCGGATGGCCGCGAGGTCAGCGGCGTCGAGGCCTATCAGAGCTACGGCCGGGCCAGCGAGCCGGTGCTCGCCCGCATCGGCGCCCGGATCGTCTGGGAGGGCCGGTTCGAGACGATGCTGATCGGGCCGTGGGGAGAATACTGGGATCTCTGCTTCGTCGCGGAATATCGCAGCGTGCAGGCCTTCATCGAGCTGCTGCGCGACCCCGTCTATCGCGAAGCCGTCCTGCATCGGAAGGCCGCCGCGCTGGACTCCCGTCTCATCGCCCTGCAGCCCCGGCCGGGGGCGACCCGCTTCGGCCAGTTCCTTGCGGAAGCCTATGGCTGATCGCTGGCGCGGCGACGGCCTCAGGCCGAGGCCACGACGGGCTAGAGCGTCTCGGACGTGTCGACCGCGCGGCCGCCTCGCTGCCCGCTGCGCTTGCGCGGCGAACGCCTGAACAGGGTCGCGTGGACAGCATGCAGGATCGGGTGCGGCTTTCCGAGCAGGTAGCCCTGCGCCTCGGTGCAGCCCGCACGATCGACGGCATCGAGCTGGTCCTGCGTCTCGATGCCCTCCGCCGTGGTCGTCATGCCGAGCTCGGCCGCCAGCGCCGCGACCGCCGTCACGATGGCCGCGCTGTCGGAATGGGCCGTCATGTCGCGCACGAAGGAGCGGTCGATCTTGACCTTGTCCAGCGGGAACAGCCTGAGATGGCTGAGACTCGAATAGCCCGTCCCGAAGTCGTCGAGCACGATGCGTACGCCAAGCTCCTTCAGGCTCCTCAGCGTCCCGAGATTGCGGTTATCGTTGGCGAGCAGCGCGGTCTCGGTGATCTCCAGCTCCAGCCGTTCCGGATCAAGCCCCGTCTCACGCAGGATGTCGCGCACGGTCGCGACCGCATCGCCGAAGATCAACTGCACCGGCGACAGGTTGACCGCGATGCGCAGGTCGCCCGGCAACTGGGCCGCATCGGTGCAGGCCTGGCGGAGGACCCATTCGCCGAGATCGACGATCAGTCGCGTCTCCTCGGCCAGCGGCACGAACTCGGCCGGCGCGACGAGGCCGCGTTCGGGATGGTGCCAGCGCAGCAATGCCTCGAAGCCGCAGAGCTTGCTGGAATTCAGGTCGAAGATCGGCTGGTAGGACAATTCGAACTGCCGCTCCTCGATCGCCTCGCGCAAATCGGCTTCGAGCTCGATACGGGCGCGCAGCTGCTCGTCCATCTCGGCCGTGAAGACGCAGCAGACGCCGCGCCCCAGAGCCTTGGCCTGATAGAGCGCGAGATCGGCCTGTTTCAGCAGAAGGTCGGCATCGAAGTCCGGCCCGTCGGCCACGGCGATGCCGATGCTCGCCGAGATCGAGATCGTACGCTCCTTGATGATATAGGGCTGGCTCAGAACCTCGATGATGCTCGCGCCGAGCGCCTGCGCCTGTTGCGGCTGCTCCCGGCCGAGGCTGAGGACCGCGAATTCGTCTCCACCGAGGCGGGCGACGCAGTCGGTATCGCGCACGCAGGTCGCCAGCCGCTCAGCGACGGACAGGAGCAGCTGATCGCCGACCGGGTGCCCGAGCGTGTCGTTGACGTCCTTGAAGCGATCGAGATCGAGGAAGAGCAGCGCGACCGCCCCGGCCTCGCCCCCCGCACGCCGGAGTGATTTTGCGATCTGGCTGCGGAAGGAGAAGCGGTTCTGCAGGCTCGTCAGGTCATCATGATGCGCCAGGAAGCGGATGCGGCTCTCCTGTTCGATGAGAGCCGCATTCTGCTGCCGCGCTTCCTCCGCCGCCTCGTTCGCGCGTATATTGGCGGCCGCCAGCTCGGCAAGCGCCGCCTTGAGCGCGGTGATGTCGGTACGGATGCCGACGGTCCCGCCGGCCTTCATCCGCCGCTCGGTGATCAGGAGCCAGCGGCCATCCGGCAGCAGGCGCTCCATCGCGCCGCTGCCTTGCCGGTGCCAGCTGGCGATCTCCTTCACGAATTCATCGATATCGACCGTCATCTGGGGATACTGGCCGAGCTCCGCACCCTTGCGGATGATCTCCTCGAAATGCGTTCCGACCGTCATGAAGGGCGCGCTCAGGGCGTAGAGCTCGCGGTAGCGCTGGTTGCAGGTCACCAGCCGATCGTCCTCGTCCCACATCACGAAGCCGTCGGACATCGCCTCGATCGCGTTATCGAGCACGCCGGCCGCACGCGCCCGCTCGGCATCCGCGCGTTCGCGCTGGTGGATGGCGAGCAGGATCGCCCCGGCAAAGGCCGACAGAAGCAGCGCCCCGACGATCGCCGCGGTGATCGTCCTGTCCCGATCCTGGCGCCAATCCGCGAGGAGAACCGCATTGGTTGCGCTCAGGATGACGCGGATATCGCCGTATAGCGAGCTGCGGACCACGTTGAGGGTGCCGTTCTCGCTGCCTCTGCTTCCGAGCATGAAGGCCTTGCCGTTGACCACCCCTTCCGGCAGCGCGGCGGCGCGAGCCTTGCCGATCAGCAACTCGTCATGCGGCAGCGTGGCGACGACCTGGCCGTTGGCGCGTTCGAGCGAGATCTGCGTGCCGGGGCTGATGCCGGTTTCGCCCAGGAGCTTCATCAGCGTGTGCAGGGGCACTTCCGCGACGGGGGCAACGCCGTGCCATGCGGGGATCCGGCGTGCGACATAGAGCGACCAGTCCCCGGTGACGACGTTGCGCAGGGGTCCGATCAGGTCGGTCGGCGCTCGCCCGACCATGGCGACGGCGAGCGGCAGCCCATGACGTGCACCGCTCGATCTGGCGGAGGCGATGACGCTGCCGTCCGGCCCGACGAGCAGAAGATCGCGGAAGGCCATGGTCTGGAAATTGAGCCCGCGCAGCAGCCGGCTCGCGGCGTCCCGCTGGCCTGGCCCGATCTGTGCGACCTCGAACAGGGTGGCGAAACTCGCCAGCGCGCCGTCGACCTGCAGCAACTGCCGGTCAAGCGCATTCTCGACGGCCATGGCGGAGCTTTCCAGCGCCTGCTCGGCGGCGCGCCAGGCGGCGGCCTCGCGCTGCCGGACCAGATTGGACGCACCGGTGGCAGCCACTGCAAGGATGACGGCCGTCCCTGCTGCGACCATGAGTTTCAGGCGGCTGATCACGGCGTCTTGGGCTCGATGGCATGGAGCGGTTTGAGATAGGTGTTCCAGGCCGAGACACAGTCCTGGCCGCAGCGCTCGAACCAGCGCGGCAGGACGACCTCGGCGAGGAGACGACGGCGCGTCTCGTCGGCAGGCGAGGTCGGCACCACGGTCATCGGCCGCTCGGGCTTGCCCGAGCAGGGTTCCGATCCGGCATTGCAGGCCAGCCCTTTCCGCGTATCGGCTTCCGTCTGCGACCAGATGCGATCCTCGAGCCGGCCGACGCCCATCTTGATCGTATCACGCACATCCGCAGGCAGGGCATTCCAGGCGGTCGCATTGGCGCCGAAGATCGAGACGCCCCAGCTGAGCGCGAAGGCATGCACGGAGACGGCGACGCGCGGCAGGCCGATCTCATAGCCGCTGAGCGTGCCGGTGATCGCGCAATCGGCGACCCCGCCGCGCAGCGCCGCCACGATCTCGGCAAAGGGCAGGATCACCGGCACGGCACCCATCGCGGTCATCAGTTCGGATTGAGCGACCGAGGAGGTGCGGACCTTGCGGCCGGTGAGATCGCCGAGCCCGGTGAAGGGCTTCGCGCAGAACATGACCTGGGCCGGATAGGCGTAAACCCCGAGAAGCTCGATATCGTAGCGCTCGCGCAGCACATTGCGCAGATGCGCCCGGAAGGCATCGACGGTCCGGCGCAGCGTCGCGACATCCGGATTCAGAACCGGCAGGTCGACGGCGCTCAGTTCCGGTTCGTCGCCCGCGACCGCGCTCAGCAGCGCCGTGCCGAACGAGACCACGCCGAGCCGCATCAGCTGAAGCATTTCCTGGTTGCGCAGGCCCCCGGCATCGAGCGGCCGGATCGTCGCGCTGATGCGGCCCTTCGACAGCGCGCTGATTTCCGACTGCCAGAAGGGTTGCTCGATCTTGGTGTACTGGGTGACGCCGGCAAGCCCGCCGATGATCTGCAGCTTGACCGGCTCCTCGGGCTTCGTCTGGGCCTGAGCGTCACAGCCTGCGAAGGCGAGCATCGCAGCAACCGCTGCAATCACAGGCTGCACGCGTCGACGCGGGTGATACGTGCTGGCGTTGTCGCAGGCCGTGCCCATCTCCCCCCCGGTGGTCGCCTGTTACGAGGGGGCCGATATTCGACCGCAGCGGTTAACCGGGGTTGAATCGGAAGCTCGACCTTGTCGGGATGGCGTATCTGTCCCCGCTTTCCAGAGGGCGATCAGAAATCCGGATGCAGGGCTTGCCTGCGGGCAACGGGAGGTTGGGCTTCTCGACGGTACATCCGAATACTGTTCGGAGCGCAGCAGCGGATTCTATTGCAGAAGCGAGCGATAGCGGGGGCTGCCTGCAACAACGGCCGGGAACGCTTCTGCTGTTGCCGTGCAAGCCAGGCTCGCTATGCTCAACAATCTGGCGATCCTGATCCCAAGTCATGCCCCGAGGCCCCGTGGCTTCTCCCTTCACGCGCGTCTGGCGACGACGCGTGGATGAGCCAGGACGGGCCTGTCGAGCAAGGGCTGGTGGGGCGAACAGGCTCGAGCGATGCAGTGGGGGCAGAAGATGCGTCTATGGGCGGCAGCGGTGCTTTGGGCTCTGGCATGTCCGACGGCAGCGACCAGCGAGGTGCTGCGCCAGGGCGAATTCCTGCAGGACTACATCACCTGCGAGGCCTGGATGAAGCGTGAGGCAGCGGATAACGAGATGCATGCCCTGATCGGCCACTGGGTGATCGACGCCCTGCGCAAGAGCTCGCCGTCGCGGCTGTCGAAATACGGCGACGGCGAAGTCCTCGAGGCGGTCGAGCGGCAATGCCGCGCTCAACCGGCCAAGACATTGACGGTCGCCACCTTCCTGGCCGGCCTTCGGCTGCCCGAGTAACGCCCTGCCATCGATCGAGGTGTCAGAACGAAGGTGCCAGGCCGTTGCCGAAGCTGTCGGACCGGCCGGCAAAGCCAGGTGAGCTGTCGCGCGAGTAGGCCGGGCCGCTCAGCCGGGCGGGGGCCGGGCCAGCGTCGAGATAGCTGCGCTGCTGCGGCCGGATCGTCATGGTCTGCACGGCCGGCGGTTCGGAATAGGCGGCAGGCTGGTTCGAAACGCAGCCACCCAGCGCCGCGAGGAAAGCCGTGGCTGCAGAGAAACGGAGAATGCGCATCGTTGCCTCGTCATGAAAATGCAGGAGGAAAACGAAGACCGGCCGCGCCGATGCGATTCACCCCGCTGAACCGTCATTATCGGGACCCCGGCCGGAAATGTACATGACCGCCCCGACCCTTCGCCGCAGGCCGGGCATGCATCACTTGTTCAGCAGTGGTCGCGGCGCCCCTGCGACGGAATGAATTCGATCTGCTCCTCCGCGACCGTTCCATCGGCCGCGATGACGGCCTGCCAGCGGCGATTGCCGCAGAGAACCGAGAGGCGCCAGCGACCGGCATCCTCACCCTCCCCGCGCTCGACCCGGCTCGTCACCAGCCCGCGGCGCATCAGCTCGCGCAATTCTTCCGCCGACCAGCCGAAGCGCCGGGACAGTCGCGCGGCATCGAGCACGAAGGAGCCATCCGCATCCCGGGTGAAGGGCAATTCGGGCGAGGCTTCGCCGGTGGTCATGACGTTTCGCTCCGGAGGCGCCGATCATTCGGCCTCTTCTGCCGCGAAGCACCAGCCGCATCCAGCCTTCAAGAAAGGAAGGAACGGAATTCTTTCCGCGCGCCATCATCCGGTGGCGCTTCCGCCTCCGGCGCGGGCGATCTTTGAAAGGCTGTTTCATTGACCGCGCAGCGTTCCGCAGAAAGAATGATCAGTATCGAGCGGTGTTCGCATCGCTCCTTCGCGGGATTTGCTGGAGCAGCTTGCACCGCGTCAACAATGCTAAAAGCACCACGACGAAATCGTGGGCTCCGCGACACGGAGACACGTCGGTGACGACATGCACGACTTCACCCAATCCTACCCCGACGCGCCTGGAACGATGTTCCTGACGGAATGTCGGGCGCCCTGAGCGCCTGAAATCTTTCCATCGCGACGCTACTGCGACGCCGGCTCTTCCGGCGAAGGGAGAGGCTTGCCCCATCCTCCCGGCAGCAATCTGCGGAACTGCCGCCCATCGGCGCCCTGCCCCTCACACATCCAGACGGCCTGCTCCAGAGGTTTCCATGGCGATCCTGTCTCTTGCCTCCTCGCTTCCGACCCGTGCCGCGACCGGCCAGGCCGCCCGTAGTCTCCCGGCCTCGACGACCGAGAACGGCGATTTCCGCACGGCGCTACGCCACCTCGCCGGTGGCGTGTCGGTCATCACGGCTGGGCGTGGCGAGGATCGCACCGGCCTGACCGTGACGTCGCTGTCGTCGCTCTCGGCCGAGCCGCCGACCGTGATGTTCGGCCTCAACCTCTCCTCTTCTACCTACCCCGTCCTCGCGCGCCATCGCAGCTTCGGCGTCAACTTCCTCAGCGCCGCGCAGAAGCAGGTCGCCGACCGCTTCGCCGGCCGTGGCGGCGAGAAGGGCCCGGAGCGCTATGCCGAGGCGGAGTGGAGCGAGGGCCGCAC
Organism: Allobosea sp. 47.2.35; assembly: GCF_024655635.1. Lineage (GTDB taxonomy): Bacteria > Pseudomonadota > Alphaproteobacteria > Rhizobiales > Beijerinckiaceae > Allobosea. The sequence goes on from NZ_JANLGI010000003.1 coordinate 97,449, forward strand.
CGGCGCGCCGCTTCTCGAAGGCGCGCTCGCCGCGCTCGATTGCGAGCTGGAAGAGCTGATCGAGCGGCACTCGCACGCCATCGTCATCGGCCGGGTGCGCGAGATCCGGCTCGGCGCCAACGATGCCGCCCTTCTCTACTGGCGCGGCGATTACGAGCGGCTCGGCTGGATGGCCGAGGAAGCGTCGACAGCCCTCGGCCTCCGCTCCGCCTGATCTCCCGAACGGTATCGAATCCCATGACCTACGCACTCAGCCTTCTCGACAAGACCCCGCTCATCGAAGGGGAAACCGCCGGCGCGGCGCTCCAGCGCACGGTGAACCTGGCCCAGGCGGCGGAGCGTCTCGGCTATCATCGCTTCTGGCTGGCCGAGCACCATGATTTCCCCGGCCTCGTCAGTCCGGCGCCTGAAGTATTCGCCGCCTATCTGCTGGCGCGCACGCAGCGCATCCGGATCGGCTCCGGCGGCGTCCTGCTGCCGCATTACAGCCCCTACAAGGTCGCCGAGACCTTCAACCTGCTGGCCTCGCTCGCGCCCGGCCGTGTCGATCTCGGCATCGGCAAGGCGCCGGGAGGCCTGCCGCTCTCGACCAAGGCCCTGCGCGTGCTGCACGATCCCGCACGCGCACCGTCGTTCGAAGCTCTGCTGGACGAGCTCGACGGCTTCCTCGCTCCGCCCGCAGCCACGGACGGCCCGCGGGACAAGGCGCGTGCCCTGCCCGTCCCGCCCGTGACGCCCGAGCGCTTCCTGCTCGGCGCCAGCCCGGACAGCGCCCGGCAGGCGGGCGAGCGCGGCTGGCACTTCGTCTTCGCCGGTCACCACAACGGCGATCCCAAGGCGATAGACGAGAGCCTGAACGCCTATGCCAAGGCCGGCGGCACGGCCCCCTTGCTGCTCGCGGTAGCCGCCTTCGCCGCCGAGACGACCGAGGAGGCCCTGAGCTTGACGGAGAACCACCGCGTTGTCCGTCTGACCCTCGACAACGGCCAGAACCTCAATCTCGGCAGCGAGGAGCAGGCGGCCGAGTATGCCCGCCAGGCCGGCGCCGCCTCCTACCGCACCGAGATCCGCAAGCCGCATATCCTCGCCGGCACGTCCGAGCAGGTCCGGCGCGAGCTCGACGGGCTGCATGCCCGCTTCGGCATCGCCGAATTCGTCATCGACACGCCGAATGCCCTGACCAGCCGGCGTCTCGCCTCCCTCACGCTGCTCGCCGGCGAGAGGCCGGCGCTGGCAGCCTGATCCCCGCTTTCGAAAGGACTGATCCCATGTCCCGCACCCGCCTCACTTTCGGCCTGATGCTCCAGGGCGCCGGCAGCCACATGAACGCCTGGCGCCACCCCAGCAACCCGGCCGATGCCAGCGTCAATCTCGACTTCTTCATCCGCAACGCCCGCAAAGCCGAGGAGAACGGCATCGCATTCGCCTTCGTCGCGGACGGGCTCTACATCAACGAGAAGTCGATCCCGCATTTCCTCAACCGCTTCGAACCGCTGACCATCCTCTCGGCGCTGGCGACGGTGACGACGAAGCTCGGCCTCGTCGGCACGGTCTCGACCTCCTATAGCGACCCCTACACGATCGCCCGGCAATTCGCCTCGCTCGACCTGATCTCCGGCGGCCGCGCCGGCTGGAACGCCGTCACCTCGCCGCTGGAAGGCTCCGGTCGCAACTACAGCCGCCCGCATCCCGAGCATTCGCTGCGCTACGAGATCGCCCAGGAATATCTCGATGTCGCCAAAGGCCTCTGGGATTCCTGGGATGACGACGCCTTCATCCGCGACCGCGAAGCGAGCCGCTTCTTCAACCGCGACAAGCTGCACACGCTGAACCACAAGGGCCGCTTCTTCCAGGTCGAGGGCCCGCTCAACATCCAGCGCTCACCGCAGGGCCAGCCGGTGCTGTTCCAGGCCGGCGCCTCGGAATCCGGCATCGGGCTCGCCGGCCGCCATGCCGATGCGGTCTTCGCCAATCATGTCCCGCTGGAGGAGGCGCAGGCCCTCTACCGCGCCATCAAGACCAGCGCCGTCGCCCATGGCCGCAGCGCCGATGATGTGAAGCTCTTCCCCGGCGCCGGGCCGATCGTCGGACGCACGGCGGCAGAAGCCGAGGAGAAGTACCAAGCCATCCGCAATCTCGTCTCGATCGAGGATGCGCTGGCCTATATCGGCCGCTATTTCGACCATCACGACTTCACGGCCTACCCGCTGGACGCGCCGTTCCCAGAGCTCGGCGATATCGGCAAGAACAGCTTCCGCTCGACGACCGATCGCATCAAGCGCAACGCCGTCCTGAAAGGCCAGACGCTGCGCGAAGCGGCGCTGGAAGCCGCCACGCCCCGCACCGACCTGATCGGCTCGGCTGAGGAGATCGCCGACCGGCTGATCGAGCGCGTCGAGGCGCAGGCCGCCGACGGCTTCGTGCTCGGCTTCCCGGTGATCGGCCAGGGCCTCGACGATTTCGTCGAGCTGGTCATCCCGGTGCTGGAGGAGCGCGGCGTCTACGACCGCAACCTGCCGGGCACGACGCTTCGCGACCATCTCGGCCTCCCCCGCCGCGAGAGCCGCTACGCCACCCCATCGGACGCCGAGCCCGCGCGCCGCGCGAGTTGAGCTGTCCGCAACGATGTCCCGGAAAGGCTGACGCCATGGCCGACAGGTTCCTCTACACCACCCCGCTCGATCCGCTTGCCCAGCCGCTGGTCGAGCAGCTCACCTGGGAATATGCCACACGCTACGGCAGCTATTTCGGCGAGGCACCGGGCGCGGAGATGAGCCGCTACCCGGCCGAACTCTTCGCCCCGCCCGACGGCAATTTCGTCCTGCTGCTACGCAATGGCCGCCCCATCGCCGGCGGCGCCTTCAAGCGCTACGACGCGCGCACGGCCGAGATGAAGCGGATCTGGACGGATAGCGAGTTCCGCCGCCAGGGCCTCGCGCGCCGCATCGTCGCCGAGCTGGAGCTGCAGGCCATCCGCCAGGGCTATGGCCGGATTTTCCTGACCACCGGCTTCCGCCAGCCAGAGGCCAAGGGTCTCTATCTGGAGACCGGCTACACGCCGCTCTTCGACGTCACGGTCGATCCCGAGATCTACGGCAAGCTCGGCTTCGAGAAGGAGCTGTCCGTCGCGCCGGCCTCACTGCCGCCCCCGCCTGACGCTCACGCCTCGCGCAGCGCCGCCTGACGGGCCCGCTTCCCTTTCTCCAATAACAAGAGCCAGCCATGACCCTCGCCAGCGACTTCGCGGGCTTGCCCTCGCACGCCCAGAATCCAGCCCCGCATCGCGATTTCAGCCGCTATCGCATCGTCCCCGCCCGCTATCCCGGGCGGACCATCGGCACGGTCTTCGCCGCCGTCGTGATCTTCGCGATCCTGAACTCGGTGCTCTCGAATCCGCGCTGGGGCTGGGATGTCTTCGCGGAGTGGTTCTTCGCCGAACCCGTGCTGGTCGGGCTCGGCCGCACCCTGTTCCTGACCCTGCTCGGCACGGTCTTCGGCTTCCTGTTCGGCACCTTGCTGGCACTGGCGCGGGTCTCCGGCTCGCCGCTGCTCGCCTCGCTCTCCTGGGGCTATGTCTGGCTCTTCCGCTCGATCCCGCTGATCGTGCTGCTGCTGATCCTGAACAATCTCGGCTATCTCTACAGCACGATCTGGCTGGGCATTCCCTTCACCGATATCGGCTTCGGCAGCTGGTCGACCACGCAACTGATCACGCCCTTCTTCGCGGCGGTACTGGGTCTCACCCTCAACGCTGCCGCCTTCTCCTCGGAGATCGTGCGTGGCGGCATCCTCGCTGTCGACCAGGGCCAGCACGAGGCCGCCGCCGCGCTCGGCCTGCCGAAGCACCGTCAGGTCTCGCGGATCGTGCTGCCGCAGGCGATGCGCTCGATCCTGCCGACCGCCTTCAACGAGATCATCAGCCTCGCCAAGGGTACGAGCCAAGTCTACATCCTGGCCCTGCCGGAGCTGTTCTACACCATCCAGGTGATCTACCGGCGCAATCTCGAGGTGATCCCGCTGCTGATGGTGGCGACGGTCTGGTACCTCGTCATCCTCAGCGTCCTTTCCTTCTTCCAGCGCCATATCGAGCGCCACTATGCCCGCGGCGCCCTGCGCAATCCGCCGCCCTCGGCCATCGACACGGCCCTGCGCTGGCTCGGCCGGAACCGGGTCGCCCCAGCAGCGGCTGACGCCGGCTTCGCAACCCCGACGCAAACCCCAGTCGCACCGCGCACGGCCTCGCTCGCCACGCTTTCCCCGCGCAGCGGCGGTGAGATCCGGATCAGCCATGTCTCGAAGAGCTTCGGCCCGCTCAAGGTGCTCGACGATGTCAGCCTGTCGCTGCGCCCCGGCAGCGTCACCGCGATCATCGGCCAGTCCGGCTCCGGCAAATCGACCCTGCTGCGCTCGATCAACCATCTGGAGCGCGTCGACGAGGGCTTCATCGCCATCGATGGCGAGCTGATCGGCTACCGGCAGGACGGCGAGACGCTCTACGAATTGAAGGAGAAGGACATCCTGGCCCGGCGCGTCGATGTCGGCATGGTCTTCCAGAACTTCAATCTCTTCCCGCATCTGACCGCGATCGAGAACATCGCCGAGGCGCCGGTCACCGTGCGCGGCCTCTCCCGCGAGCAGGCTCAGGCCGAAGCGCTGGAACTGCTCGCCCGTGTCGGCCTCGCCGAGAAGGCGGACGCCTATCCGCGCCAGCTTTCCGGCGGCCAGCAGCAGCGCGTCGCCATCGCCCGGGCGCTCGCCCTCAAGCCCAAGGTGCTGCTCTTCGACGAGCCGACCTCGGCGCTCGACCCCGAGCTCGTCGGCGAAGTACTCGACGTCATCAAGGAGCTCGCCCGCTCCGGCACGACGCTGGTCATCGTCACCCACGAGATCGGCTTCGCCCGCGAAGTCGCCGACCAAGTCGTCTTCATGGAGGCCGGCCGCATCGTCGAGAGCGGCGCCCCGGCCGATGTCCTCGGCAACCCCAGCCACACCCGCACCCGCGAATTCCTCGCCAAGGTGCTCTGAATTCTCCGCCACGCCCAACAAGGAACCCTGTCATGATTACGCGTCGTAACTCGCTCAGCCTTCTCGCCGGCGCCGCATCGGCCGCGCTCATCCCCGCCAGCGCCTTCGCCCAGCAGGTCGTCGACCTCTCGGCCGAGCAGCCTGGCCGCCCCCGCGCCGAGCGCGATGAGGAGGCGATCAAGCTCATTGCCAAGGATGCCAAATTCGCGAAGGACGGCGTCTTCACCGTGGGCAACAACACCGGGCGCTTTCCGTTCAGCGGCTTTGCGACCGATAACAAGACGGTCATCGGCGGCGAGGCCGAGATCGCGCAGCTTGTCGCGGACGCGCTGGGCCGCAAGCTGGAGATCGTCACGACTGCCTGGGCGGACTGGCCGCTCGGCGTCGTCTCCGGCAAGTTCGACGCGGTGATCTCCAACGTCACCGTCACCGAGCAGCGCAAGGAGAAGTTCGACTTCTCGACCTATCGCAAGGACCTGCTCGGCTTCTATGTGAAGAAGGGCAACGAGATCGATATTCGCGAGCCCCGCGATGTGGCGGGCCTCAAGGTCATCGTCGGCGCCGGCACCAATCAGGAGCAGATCCTGCTGCGCTGGAACGAGGCCAACCTCAAGGCCGGGCTGAAGCCGGTCGAGATCCAGTATTATGACGACGATGTCGTGCTCTATCTCGCGCTCGAATCCGGCCGTGCGGACGCCTATCTCGGCCCCAATGCGCTGCTGAGCTTCAAGGCCGCGCAGGAGGGCAAGACCCGGCTCGCCGGCAATTTCTCCGGCGGCTGGCCGGTTCTGGCCGAGATCGCAGTGACCACCCGCAAAGGCGCAGGCCTCGCCGAGGCCATCACCCAGGCGCTCAACACCCAGATCAAGAACGGCAACTACGCCAAGGTGCTGGCACGCTGGAACCTCTCGGCCGAGGCGATCGAGGCATCGCGCACCAACCCGCCCGGCCTGCCGAAGGCGTGAGCACCTCGCCCGACCACGGACACTTTCGAGAACTGGAGAGCATCATGATCCCGCGACGGACACTCCTGTCGCTGCTCGTCGGCGCGCTCAGCGCCACGAGCCTGCCCGCCCTCGCCCAGCAAGCCCCCTTCGACCTCGGCCCCGAGCAACCCGGCCGTATTCGCGCCGAGAAGGACCCGGCAGCCATCGCCGCCGTGCCCAAGGGCTTCAGGTTCGTCGAGCCCGGCCTCTTCACCGTCGGCATCAGCCCCGGTGGCCCGCCGCTGACGACCTACGCCACCGATGCAAAGACCGTGATCGGCGCCGATCCCGACTTCGCCCAGCTCATCGCCGACAGCCTCGGCCTCAAGCTCAATCTCGTGCCGCTCGCCTGGGCCGACTGGCCGCTGGGCCTGACCTCCGGGAAATATGACGCCGTGATCTCGAATGTCGGCGTCACCGAACAGCGCAAGGAGAAGTTCGACTTCTCGACCTATCGCCTCGGCCTGCACGGCTTCTTCGTCAAGGCTGACAGCAAGGTCACGAGCATCAAGGAGCCGAAGGACGCCGCCGGCCTGAGCTTCAGCGTCGGCGGCGGCACCAATCAGGAGCGCATCCTGCTGGAATGGAGCAAGCAGAACGTCGCTGCCGGCCTGAAGCCGCTCGAACTGCAACTCTTCGACGACGAGGCCGCCCGGCTCGTCGCCTTGCGGGGCGGCCGCGTCGATGTCGTCGTGCAGCCCCACGCCCAGCTCGTCTTCATCGCGGCCCGCGATAAGGACATCAAGCGCATCGGCACGCTCAGCGCCGGCTGGCCGCTGAAATCAGACGTCGCGATCACCACGCGCAAGGGCAGCGGCCTCGTCGATGCCCTCACGCTCGCCACCAACAACCTGATCAAGTCAGGCAAATACCGGCAGGCGCTCGCCCGCTGGGGCATCGAGGAGGAAGCGGTCGAGCGCTCCGAGACCAATCCGCCCGGCCTGCCCAAGTACTGACGGCTCTCAGCGTTCCTCGATGGCGAGCACGGCGAATGTCGCAAGCCAGTGCTCGCCCATATAGTCGCCGGCGATATGCGGTAGCCCGGTTTCGAGATGCAGCCTCGCCGCATCCGCGATGACCGGGCGCCGCACATCCCATTCCGGCAGCGCCGCGGCCAGCGCGCTCCAGCACCAGGCGCGGCTGAGATTGAGCCCGTCGAGATGCGCGATCTTGCCGTCGGTCCGGTCGGTCACGGTTGCCGGCTTGAACAGGATCGCCGGCTGCTGCTGCGCGACACGCGGCAGGAAACTCTCGAACCAGTGCAGGAAGCGCTCCGCCGGCAGCAGGCGGCGCATGCATTCGGCCTCGATCAGCGCCGATGACTGGAAATCGTCGCCGCTCGGCTCGCCCCAGGCCGGGCAATCCTCGTCGGCGCCATACCAGCGCAGCGCCGTCTCGCGCAGCAGGGTCAGGAAAGCGCCATCCCCGGTCGCATCGGCATAGTCCGCCGCCATCCGCAGACCGAACGCCGTGTTGAAATGCGTGCCGACCCGCACCGGATAGGTCGCGATCGGCAGGAAATCGCGAAAGCGCTGCGCGAAGGCCTCGGCGAGCGGTTCCAGCGCCCGACTCCAGCGCCCGTCATCGAGCCCCTTCAGCTCGGACGCGAGCTTCAGCAGCCAGCCCCAGCCATAGGGTCGCTTGAAGCCGCGCGCCGTCGGCTGGGCGAGATAGGCGCATTCGACCGCAACCTTCTCCGGGACGAGCTGTGCGTCGAACAGCGCGACGATATCGGCAGCGGCCTCCATCGTCGGATGGCGCCGCAGCAGGCGCGCGAGCATCCAGTAGCTGTGCACGCAGGAATGCCAGTCATAGCTGCCGTAAAAGACCGGATGCAGCTGGCTCGGCGTCTGCGCATCCTGCGGCCCAGCCAGGGTGTGGTCCGGCTTGTTGGGATATTCGCGACGGATATGGCCGAGCGCGATGCGGGCAAAACGCTGGGCGATCTCTTCGGTCAGCTTGGGGGTGGTCATGAAGTGGCTTTCTCCGGCGTGGCCCAGCGTATCAGGAATGCGATCAGGCGGGGGGTCATGTAGATCGGAAACTGCGTCGCTGCGAAGAAAAGCGCCATGGTCGGCGAGGCCGAGGCGCCGAGCGCCGACCAGACCAGCCCGACATTGCGATTGCCCAGGATCAGGCCGATGCCGAGCCGCTCGGCCAAGGTGCCCGGCAACAGCGCCGCGCCCAGGCCTTGCAGGGCGAGATTGCAGGCGAAGGCAAGCGTGACGCAGACAAGGGCGGCCATGGGCTCGGCCTCGATCTGGGCGCGGACCCCGGCCATCGTCGAAATCGCGAAGATCAGCAGCGCGGCCAGCACCAGCCCATCGATGCCATCGGCATGGCGTTTCAACAATCCCGCTGCGCGTTGCCTCAGAACCAGCGCGACGCCGGCCGCCCCAGCCGTCAAGACGAACAGGCGCAGCGCCAGCTCGAACGGATCGAAGGCCATTCCAGCGAACCACGATGCCAGCACGGGCACGCTCAGCGGTGCCAGCGCCATCGACAGCAAGGTGACCGCCAGCGGAATTGTCGCGTCGAGTCCCAGCATCCGCGCCACGGCGGCCGTGCCGCCCGATGGCGGCGCGCAGACCGCGAGCACCATGGCCAGCGCCAACTCTGGCCCGATCCCGATCACACGAGCGGCCATCCCGACCAAGGCAGGGCAAACCAGCATCACCACGACGGGCAACAGAGCCGAGAAGCGCGGCTGCTGCATCGTCCGTATGAAATCGGCCGCGTTCACACGGAGCAGCGTGCCGAGCACGATGACGAAGATCGATGCCGCCATCGCCGGGCGGACAGCCCCGGCCAGAGCCGGAAAGGCAAGGCCGGCGAGCACGCCGACGATCAGTAGGGTCGGTCCGCGCGGTACGAAGCGCAGAAGGGAATTCGTCATGCGGCGTCCGGCCCATCGATCGAGTCCGGCGCAAGCTAGGCGGGTCGATTCCATTATTGAAATCGATTTTTGATATCTGCATCATTGTTCAAATGAATTTAGCCGCGATCGACCTCAACCTGCTGGTGGCCTTCGAGGCCTTGATGGAGGAGCGCCACGTCACGCGCGCTGCGAGCCGCATCGGCCTGGCCCAACCCTCGATGAGCAGCGCGCTCCGGCGACTGCGCGATCTTTTCGGCGACGAACTCTTCCTGCGCGGCCCCGGCGGCATGCAGCCGACCGACAAGGCGCTGGCCCTCGCGCAGCCGATCGGCGCGGCGCTGGAGCAAATCCGTGGAGCGCTCGCCCCCGGGCAAGGCTTCGATCCCGCCACCTCGCGGCGGCGCTTCGCCATCGCCGTGACGGATTACGGCGACCTCGTGATCGTACCGGCCCTCGTCGCGCTGCTGCGCCGGGAAGCACCGGGCATCGACCTCGTCATCCGCCCGATCACCGACGCGGCGGCAGCGCTGGCGAAGCTCGAACGCGGCGAACTCGACGCCCTGATCGGCGGTCATCTTCCGGACTCATCGGCGAGCCTGCGCCAGCAGCTGTTCGAGGAGCGCTTCGTCTGCATCCGCGACCGCAGCCATGCGGCCGACACGACCGCTCTCGACATCGGCGAGTACGCCGCGCTGCCCCATGCCCTGTTCTCGGCAGCCGGCGGCGACGGGTTGCCGAGCGCGATCGACGATGTGCTGGCGCGCCAAGGCCTGAAACGCCGCATCGCGGTCACGCTCCCCCATGTCGTGGCCGTGCCCTTCACTGTCGCCGGCACCGATCTCGTCGCGACCATGGCCGAGCGCGTGGCGCGGCGCTTCGCGGAGAGCGCCGGGGTCGCGGTGCTGCCGCTTCCCTTCGAAAGTCCGGCCTTCGCCATCGACCTCGTCCACGCACGGCGCGCACTGGCTGACCCAGCTTTGCGCTGGCTCGCCGAAGCCATCACGAGAGCAGCTGTCTGATCCGCCAGCAGGCTGCAACCCCGCCATCTCCTGCCATAGGGTCCGCGGCCCCGCTCGCTATGATCTAACCGAGTCCGCGCGTTCCCACAGGCTTCGGTCGGCCGGGCAGCGCCGCCAATCCATTCGCCTGAGGGGAAACGCCATGGACCTGCCTGCCAACGCCTTCAAGGCCGCCCTGAAGCGCGGCGAGCTTCAGATCGGATTGTGGAGCAGCTTGTGCAGCCCGATCGTGTCCGAGATCATTGGTCAGAGCGGCTTCGACTGGATACTGGTCGATACCGAGCATTCGCCCAATGAGCCGCCCGACGTCCTCGCCCAGTTGCAGGCCCTAAAAGGGGGCACCGCGACGCCGATCGTCCGCCCGGCCTGGAATGACGCGGTGCTGCTCAAGCGCCTGCTCGATATCGGCGTGCAGGCCGTGCTCGTGCCCTTCGTCCAGAACGCCGAGGAAGCGCGCAAGGCCGTCGCCGCCTGCCGCTATCCGCCCGCCGGCATCCGCGGCATCACGGTCAGCGGCCGTGGCAGCCATTACGGGCGCGTGCCGGATTATCTCAAGCGCGCCGATGGCGAGATCTGCGTGCTGGTGCAGGTCGAGACCGGCGAGGCGCTCGCCCGCATCGAGGAGATCGCCTCGGTCGACGGTGTCGACGGCGTCTTCATCGGCCCGGCCGATCTCTCCGCCTCGCTCGGCCATATCGGCAATCCCGACCATCCCGAGGTCCAGGCCGCGATCCAGGACGCGGTGAAGCGCCTGACCGCGATCGGCAAGCCGGCCGGCATCCTGACGCCGTCAGAGCCCGACGCGCGCCGCTATATCGAATGGGGCTATCGCTTCGTCGCGGTCGGCTCCGACCTCGGTCTCATGACCAAGCATGCCGACGCGCTGGCCAAGGCGTTCGCCGGGCAGCGCTGATCGGAGCGTGACTTAAGCCGGGGCGCCCGCCCCGGCTCTCACTCGATCTTCACATTCGCCTTCTGCGCGACCTCGGCCCAGCGCTTGGTCTCGGAGGCGATATGGGCGGCGAACTGCTCCTGGCTCGACCCGACCGGGTCGACACCGAGCTTCTTGAGCTGCTCGATCACCGCCGGCTCGCGCATGATCGCCTGCGTCTCCGCCGAGAGCTTGGCGACGATCTCCTTCGGCACGCCTGACGGCGCGAAGAAGCCGTGCCAGGAGCTGGCATCGTAGCCCGGAATGAACTCCGACAGCGCCGGCAGGTCCGGGGCGACCGCGAGCCGCTTCGGCGTCGCGGTGGCGAGCGCGCGGATCTTGCCGTCCTGCACATGCGGCCAGGCGATGGTGATGTTGTCGAAGGTGATCTGGATCTGGCCGGAGAGCAGATCCTGCGTCACCTGCCCGCTCGACCGATATGGCACATGCACCATGTCGGTGCCGGTCGAGACCTTGAACAGCTCGGCCGCCATATGCGTCGAGGTGCCCGCCCCCGACGAGCCGAACGAATATTTGCCGGGGTTCTTCTTCAGCAGGTCGATCAGCTCCGGCACGCTCTTCGCCGGCAGGTCGATATTGACCATCAGGATGTTCGGCACGCTCGCCACCTGCGAGATCGGCGCGAAATCCTTGATGTGGTCGAAGGGCAGCTTCGTATAGACCGCCGGGTTGATCGCATGGCTCGACACCGTGCCCATGGTCAGCGTGTAGCCGTCGGCCGGCGCGCGGGCGACCGCCGCGACGCCGGTATTGCCGCCCGCTCCGGGCCGGTTCTCGACGATGAACTTGCCGCCGAGCCGTTGCCCCAACCGGTCGGCCAGGATGCGCCCGAGCAGGTCGGTCGTGCCGCCGGCCGCGAAGGGCACGACGATGGTGACGACCTTGCTGCCGGGATAGTCGCCCTGCGCGAAGGCGGGCCCTGCCGCAGCCAGGCAGGCGGCGGCGATGATGGTTCTGCGCGTAATGCTCATCGGTTCGTCTCCCCGTCGCGGACAATTCCGCCTGCACCTCATGACGGGCGCTTGCTCCAAGCGATAACACAGGATCACAGATTTGAAATCTGAAATTTCAGATTGCCGGGCACCGCGCTTTGTGCTGTTTGATGGCCATGGCGCATGAGCCGGCAGCCGCGGTGGAGCGGCCTCAGTAACGCGCCCCGGAAGAACCATGTTGCAGCCTGCCGTCGAACCCGTTGCGCCCGATCTGCTGCGTTCGCTGCGCGAGCATGTCCATGAGCGCCTGCGCCGCGCCATCGTCGCCGGCCGCTTCCGCAATGGCGAGCGCTTGAACGAGCGCCATCTCGCCGAGATGCTCGGGGTCAGCACGACGCCGGTGAAGGACGCGATCCGCAAGCTCGAAAGCGAGGGATTGGTCCGGACCGAGGCGCGCCGCGGCGTCTTCGTCGAGTTCTCGCCGCGGCAGGCCTTGGAGATGGCGCTCGGCCGGGCCGCGCTCGAAAGCGTCATGGCCCATATCGCCGCCAATCACCTGACCGAGGATGGCGCGACCGAACTCGGCAGGCTGATCGCCGAGATGGAGCAGGCGACCGAGCATGGCGATCTTGAGGACCTCGTTGCGCTGAACGAGGCCTATCACCGCGCGATCCATCGCATCTCCGGCTGCACCTATCTGGAGCGCCGCCTCGACGGCCAGCGCATGTACGACCATGCCCAGCGCATCGCCCTGCATTCCGAACCGGACGAGCGCCGGAGAGGCTTCGAGGAACATCGCGACATCTACGAGGCGCTCCTGGCACGCGATCCCGCGCGCGCCGAACTCAGGATGCGCCATCACATCGTCCGCTCGGCGAAGGCCCATGTCAGGCTGGTTTTCGGCGCGGATGCGGAGGGACTGAATTATGACGAATGACAAGGTTCGCCACGCGCTGCGCGGCATTTCCGGCGTCCATGTCACCGCCTGGAAGGCGGGTGGCGAGGCCGACTGGGCGCTGACCGGCAAGATCGTCCGGCGCATCGCGGAAGCCGGCATCCACAACATCGTCTCGGCAGGCAATACCGGCGAGTTTTACCCCATGACGACGGCTGAGGTGGAGCGCTCGCACGCCACCGCCGCCGAAGCCGCTGCCGGCAAGGCGCTGGTCACCGCCGGCATCGGCCGCTCCCTGCGCGAGGCCGTTGCGACCGGCAAGCTCGCGGCCAAGGCCGGCTGCGATGCCGCCATGGTGCATCACCCGCTCGACCCCTTCGCCGCGCCGCAATCGCAGGCCGATTACATTCTCGCCATCGCCGAGGCGCTGACGATCCCGCTCGTCGCCTATATCCGCTCGGACGCGATCGGCGTGAAGGACCTGATCCGGGTCGCAACCCACCCGAATGTCGCAGGCGTGAAATTCGCCTCGAACAACATGATGCTGCTCGCCGATTGCGTGCGCGAGACGGAAGGCTCCTCCGCCAACTGGATCTGCGGCCTCGCCGAGGGCTGGGCCGCGCCCTTCTACGCGCTGGGTGCGCGGGGCTTCACCTCCGGCCTGATCAATGTCGCACCAGAGCGCTCGCTGGCTGTCTGGCGTGCGCTGGAGGCCAGCGACTACGACACGGCACGGCGCGAGGTCGATGCCATCGCCGGCTTCGAGAAGCTGCGCACGAAATACGGCAACGGCGCCAATGTCACCGTGGTGAAGGAGGCGCTCGGCCTGCTCGGCACCCATGTCGGCCCGGTCCGCCTCCCCGGCCTGCCCGAGCTGAACGAGGCCGAGCGGGCAGAGCTGCGCGGCATCGTATCGAGCTGGGGTGCGGTGAAGGCCGCCGCTGAGTGACGAGCCGTCATTCTCGGGCGGCGCGTAGCGCAGACCCGAGAATCTCATGACAAGATGACACTGGTTTCCGAAATGGTCGGGTCAAGCCCGACCATGACGCCAGCACCAGTTAGAACGACAAGAATTCGAGGGAACGCCCATGTCTGCCCGCCCCCGCAAGACGCCCGAGACCCTGCGCAGCTGGCGCTGGTTCGGGGCGAGCGATCTGCGCTCCTTCGGGCATCGCTCGCGAGCCCTGCAGATGGGCTTCGGCCATGAGGAGTTCATGGGCAAGCCGGTCATCGGCATCATCAACACCTGGTCCGAGATCAACCCCTGCCACACCCATCTGCGCGACCGCGCGGAAGCCGTAAAGCGCGCGGTCTGGGCGGCCGGCGGCTTCCCCATCGAAATTCCGGTTATGTCGGTTTCCGAGCAATATCAGAAGCCTACGACCATGCTCTATCGGAACTTCCTGGCGATGGAGACCGAGGAATCGATCCGCTCCCATCCGCTTGACGGCGCCGTGCTGCTCGGCGGCTGCGACAAGTCCACGCCGGCCCTGATCATGGGCGCCTGCAGCGCCGGCCTGCCTTTCATCTTCGTGCCGGCCGGGCCGATGCTGCGCGGCAACTGGGCCGGCAAGGTGCTGGGTTCCGGCGCCGATGTCTGGAAATACTGGGCCGAGAAGGAAGCCGGCAACATCACCGACGATCAGTGGAAGGACATGGAGAGCGGCATCGCCCGCTCCTACGGCACCTGCATGGTGATGGGCACGGCCGCGACGATGATGAGCCATGCCGAGGTGCTCGGCCTCACCCTGCCCGGCGCCTCCGCCATCCCCGCCGCCGACGCCGCCCATCCCCGCATGGCCGCAATGGCAGGCAAGCGCATCGTCGAGATGGTCTGGGAGGACCTGACCCCGGATCAGATCCTGACCCGCAAGAGCTTCGAGAACGCGCTGACCGTGCATATGGCCGTCGCCGGCTCGACCAATGCCATTATCCATCTCGTCGCCATGGCCGGCCGCGCCGGCGTGCCGCTGACGCCCGATGATTTCGATGCCGTCTCGCGCAACGTCCCGGTCGTCGCGAACCTGCGCCCCTCCGGCGATTTCCTGATGGAGGATTTCTTCTATGCCGGCGGCCTGCCCGCCCTGCTGAAGCAGCTCGAAAGCAAACTCCACACCGATGCCATGACAGTGACCGGCAAGCCGATCGCGGAGACCATCGCGCTCGCGCAGGTCTATGACGACAACGTCATCCGCCCGCTCGACAAGCCCGTCTCGACCGCCAACGGGCTGGCCGTGCTCAAGGGCAACCTCGCGCCCGATGGCTGCGTCATCAAGCCTTCGGCGGCCGAGCCGCGCCTGCTCAAACATTCCGGCCCGGCGCTGGTCTTCGAGCATTACGACGCGATGATGCAGGCCGTGAACGATGAGAACCTCGACGTCACCGCCGACCACATCATGGTCCTCAAGAATTGCGGCCCGGTCGGCGGCCCGGGCATGCCGGAATGGGGCATGCTGCCGATCCCGAAGAAGCTCCTGAAGCAGGGCTTGCGTGACATGCTGCGCATCTCGGATGCCCGCATGTCCGGCACCAGCTACGGCGCCTGCATCCTTCATGTCGCGCCCGAAGCCTATATCAAGGGCCCGCTCGCGGCGGTGCAAACCGGCGACATCATCAGCGTCGATGTCGAGGCGCGCAGCATCTCGGTTGACCTGACCGACGCCGAGATCGCTGGTCGCCTCGCCGTCTGGACGCCTCCGAACCGCGACTATCCACGCGGCTGGGGCAAGATGTCGGCGGCCCATATCCGCCAGGCCGACAAGGGCTGCGATTTCGATTATCTGGAGGGGACGGCAAAGGTGCCGGAACCCGAGATCCACTGATGCAGGATATCCGCGACATCGAGCGCGTCGCCATCATCGGCGCCGGGCTGATCGGCAGCTCATGGGCGGCCCTCGCCATGGGCCATGGCCTGAACGTCTCAGCCTACGACCCCGCGCCCGGCGCCGAAGAGCGGTTTCGCCATGCGGTCGACCGTGCCCGCGCTCAGCTCGCCGAGCTGGGGCTGGCGAATACCGGCCAATACCAGTTCACCGCCGATCTCGACGAAGCCCTGCAAGGCGTTGATTTCGTTCAGGAGAACGGGCCGGAGAACGAAACGGCCAAGCGCGAGCTTCTCGCCCGACTCGATGCCGCCCTGCCGCCCGCGGTGATCATCGCCAGCAGCACCTCGGCGCTGCTGCGCAGCGCGATCGTCGCCGATTGCCGGGACAAGCGCCGGATCATCGTCGCCCATCCCTTCAATCCGCCGCATCTGGTGCCGCTGGTCGAGGTCGTCGGCGAGGATGAGGCAGTGGTCGCGCGCGCCGCTGCCTTCTATCGCAGCCTCGACCGGCGCCCGGTCATCCTCCAGCGCGAGATGCCCGGCCATGTCGCCAACCGGCTGGCCTCGGCGCTCTATCGCGAGGCGGTCCATCTGGTCGAGCAGGGTGTCGCCAGCGTCGCCGAGATCGACGCCGCGCTCTGCAACGGCCCCGGCCTGCGCTGGGCCCTGATGGGCCCGCATATGACCTATCATCTCGGCGGCGGCGAAGGCGGCATCGCCGGCTATCTCGCCCATCTCGGGCCGAGCCAGGTCCGACGCTGGCAATCGCTCGGCACGCCCTCGCTCGACGCGGACGTCCAGCACAAGATCATCGAGGGCGTCGCCGAGGAAGCGGCGGGGCGCACGATCGCGCAGCTCGAGGAGCGCCGCGACGAAGGTCTTCTCGCCCTGCTACACGCCCGCAAGCTCGTCAGCGAGTAAGCGCTACAGTTCAGCGTCGAAGGCGACCGCGTCGAAAGCCGCCCTCACCCGCCCCAGCGCCTGCGCGGTAACATAGGCATAGGCGCGCTCGGCCGACTGCGCGACGACGCCCCGGTCGCTACCCTGCACGTTGATCTCCAGCGAGACGGTGGCAGTCACGCTCGGCGTCGTCCGCATCGGCACCGGCAGGGGGAGACTCTGCCGGCTCGCCGCCGCCGCGGCCTGATAGGCATCGATCAGCACCTGTCCGTCCTGCTTCAGGAAATAGCGCCGGCACAGCATCTGCTCGACGGAGAGCGGGCGCGTCGCCCAGTCGGTGGCAATCCGTCCACGCTCCAGCTTGATCCGCGCGAAACTGACCGCGCCCGCGCTCGGCGAAAGCCGCACCTGCAGCACGCCGGTGTCGCCGGCGGCAGGCGTCAACGTTACCGAACGGCGCCCGGCACCTGCCGTGATCGTGCCGGACTGGCTGCCGATCGTGACCGCGAGGCTGCCGCCGGTCAGATCATCGACCGAGAGCGTCAAGGGCAGGCTGGCGAAGGACGAAAGCCCCCAGAGCGCCGGCTCGACCGGCTGGATGATGGCGCCGGATGTCAGGGTGATGGCGAAGCCGCTCAGCGAGAGATTCGCGCCGCCCGGCGCCGCCTTCCAGCGATCGAAGCCGTAGACGCCGGCCGCCAGCGCGCCGCCGGTAAAACCACGCTGATTGATCGCCATGTCGCCATTCACCAGCAGGTTCGTCCCTGCGGCCCAGGGCGAGCCCGGCAAGGTGACGCTCCCCGACGCACGGTCGATCGCCAGCGCATCATGCCAGGCCGAGCCGTCGGCACTGACCTTCACCCGAAAGTCGTCGTCGCCGGCGAGGCCGAACTCGGCCCGGCCCGACCAGTTGCTCTGGAACAGCAGGCTCGCGGTGTTGCCGGCCGCGTTCTTGTTGATCTTCAGCCGGTGATCGCTGCCGGCATGGTTGAAGAGGCTGGCATCCGAGGACAGGGCAAGACGATTGGTCGTGTCTGCGGTCGCATTCACCCCCCAGCGTTCGGCGCCGAGGCTGCTGAGCGGGCTGTCTCGACGCCATTCCGTGCCGGTCCAGAGATTGTGTTCGGCCTCGTCGATCACCCAGGCCTGCCAGCCGGCGCGCGGCACGAGGAAGCTCCAGCCGCCATCCTCGAACAGCGCGACCTGATCGGTGCGCCCCGCGAAGGCGCCGGTGCCGCCCGCCGGCACGATATAGGCCGAGAGTTCGGTCGGCGAGATCGGCGGCGCGGTCTGCGTCCGGCTGTCGACGGTGAGATGGATCAACCCGTCGAGCCGGGTCAGGGCGTCGTTATGGGTGACGTGCTTCTGCGCCTGCCCGGCGGCGAGCAGCGGCAGGAAAAGACGGGGCGTGTCGGTCATGGGGCCTCGCGGGCGGGGATTTCAGCGAGGCGGATTATCGGGCGGCTGCAAGGACCGGGGATAAACTCAGCCGAAACGGCGTGGCCGCAATCCGGCGTGGAACCAGTTGATCAGCGAGTAGATGTCGTGGACCGGGAGCCCGGTCGCCGCCTGCACATCGGCGGCATAGGGCGGCATGTTCGTGCATTCGAGCACGATCGCGCCGACTTCCGGGTGCCGAGCGACGAGATCGAGCGCCGCCTGCACCACGTCCTGCCGGGCAAGCTCGACATCCATGTCGTCCTTCTCGGCCTTGATCAGGACGCGGAAGAACTCGCGCCCGTTCTCCGTGCCGATGACAGGCGTATCGAGCGGCACGCCAGCCGCCTCCAGATGCTTTGGCGTGAGCGACCCGGCCGAGACGGTGACGATACCGACGCGCTTGCCGGGGGGCAGTGTCGCCTGCACCCAGGGCACCTGCATCAGCGAGGAGGTCGCGACCGGCACACCGACGGCGGCCGCGAGCTCGCGCTGGAACAGCGAGAGGAAACCGCAATTGGTGGTGATCGCCTCGGCGCCGAGCCGGACGAGATCGCGCGCAGCCTCGATGAAATCCGGCAGCAGGCCCGCGGCGCCCTTGAGCACCACCTTCTCGGGGCTCGCACCGCCGACGACGCGGTACAGCACCGGGAAGGGCCAGGTCGTGCCATTGCCCATGTCGCCGGAGATCCGCGGAAAGCGGGCTTCCAGCATCAGGATGCCAAGTGGAACACCATAAATCGCCTTGCCGCCGCGCGCGATGCGCGTCGGCGAAGGTGCAGTCGAGAACTCCGTCATCCAGCCTCCGCTTGCCGATGAGTCGGTATGCTAGCGCCTGAGTGGCCGGTCCGTCACGCGCCGGAACAGCTTGCTGAAGCAAAATTGAAGAGAAACGTCATAGGGTTCGGCCGGAAACTCCGGCCGCTGCCATTGCTTCGTCGTTTTTGCATCGCCATAAGATCGGCTCTCGTTCCGCTCTCGCGCGATTCCGCCGGTTCTGGTCCGTATCTTGCCTGCAGCGCCTCGCCATTCGTCCGGAGCCCGGCCTTGATTCTTTCGCTCGACAAGCTTCGCCGCCTCGCCGTGCTTGCGGGCTGGGCTGCCCTGCTCGCGATCCTGTTCTCGACATTGTCGCCGCTGCAGGCGCGCCCGCACATCCCCTTCTTGGATCCGGATATCGAGCGCTTTCTCGCCTATTTCGCCGCCGGCGCCGCCCTCGCCTTCGCCTATCCGCGCCTGCGCTGGCTCGTGCTGGCGGGCATCGTAGCCCTCGCGATCGGCCTCGAATGGCTTCAGACCCTCGAAGAGACACGCCATGGCCTGCCGCATGATGCGATCGTGAAGGTCATCGGCGCGACGCTCGGCAGCATCCTGGCCGCAGGTTTCGACCTGATGATGCAGCGTTTCCGCAAGCCGGCCTGATTCATCCCGGCACAACACGCGCCGACACCTGCCTTTTCAGGCGTCCGCCTTCATTCCGTTTCCCCCGTCACCGCCCCGAATTGACCCGGCCCGCACCGGCACGCGGCTTGCGACCTCGCTCCCCATCATGATCCGGCGCCGGCGCGATGTGCCGTTACGGAACATGCGCAAGCCGCTGGGGGTAACTATGAGCGTCAATGATCTGAGCGGGATGCCGCAAGTCCTGCCCGACAACCGAGCGGGCATCTGGCGTGTCTGGTTCGGACCGCTGACCGCGGTGACGGATGCCGCCGTGGTCGCCGCCCTCGTCTATGCGGCCTCGTTCGCCTACCATCTCGGCGCCACGAACCTGCCTGGCATCGACCGCTCGACGCCGGAACTGGCGGCGATGCTCGCGACCCTGTTTGTCTTCGTCAACCTGATGCGCGGCCGCTATCAGATCGGGAACTATCTCTCGACTCGCGGACAGATCGGCTCGGCCTTCGCCGTCTGGAACATCACGATGGTCGCCTTCCTGGTTCTGCTGTTCCTCGCCAAGATCGCCGATCACTACTCGCGCGCCATCATGGTCGTGACCTATCTCTCCGGCATCCCCGTCATCGCCCTGTCGCGCTCGGCTGTCGTCCGGCTGATCGCAGCCGGCAGCCGGACCGGGCGGATCACGGCCGAACGCGCCTTCCTCATCGGGCGCGAGGCAAACATCATGTCCTTCGTCTCGCGGCACAAGCCTTGGCACATGGGCTTTGCAGTCACGGATGTCGCTTTCTTGAAATCATCGGCTGAAGCCGGCACCGCCGCCCTTGCGGCCGATCTCGCCGCGGCCGTCGCGAACTGCCGGGCGAAGCGACCGGACGCAGTCTTCATCGCGGTTCCCTGGTCCGATCAGCACACTATCGCGGCCTGCGTCGATGCCTTCACGAACCTGCCGGTCGCGATCCATCTCGCACCCGAACCGATCATGGATCGCTTCGGCAATGCGCATATCGTCCACACCGGCACGCTCTCGAGCCTGCGCCTGACACGCCAGCCGCTCTCCGCGGTCGAGATCGCGGTCAAGCGGGCCTTCGACGTCGTGGCCGCCGCCGCCGGCATCATCCTGACCCTGCCGCTGCTGCTCCTGATCGCGGCGCTGATCCGGCTGGATTCCCCCGGTCCCGTCCTGTTCCGCCAGCGGCGCTACGGCTTCAACCAGCAGGCCTTCCGCATCTTCAAGTTCCGCACGATGTCGACGACGGATGACGGCAAGGTCGTCGTCCAGGCCAAGCGCAACGACCCCCGGATCACACGCCTCGGCCATTGGCTGCGGCGCTATAATCTCGACGAATTGCCGCAGCTCCTGAACGTTCTCGCCGGCGATATGTCGCTCGTCGGGCCGCGCCCTCATGCGCTGGCGCATGATATCGAGTTCGAGCGCAAGATCGCGAACTACGCCCGCCGCCACAACGTCAAGCCCGGCATCACCGGCTGGGCGCAGGTCAACGGTTTCCGCGGCGAGACCGATACCGACGAGAAGATGGCCGGCAGGGTCGCCTATGACCACTGGTACATCGATAACTGGTCGTTCTGGCTCGACATCACGATCCTGTTGCGGACCGTCCTGAGCAAGAAGGCCTTTGCGAACGCGCGCTGAGTCGCCGGCCGCGCTCAGCCGCGGCTGCCACGCCGGGGCGTCACAGCGTCGGCCGGCGGAAAGGCGCCGCGTAGCTTCTGCATCATAACAATACGGCAGAAGGCCAGCCCCATTTTCGCCGCCGCTCCAAACCGGCGCAGCCGCCTCGGCAGAAAACGGCCGGACAGGGCGCCCGCCTCCCCGGCAGCAAAGCTCGGAAAGCTCCCGGGCAGGTTGACGCGTTTTCCACGGATTCGGGCCGTGTCGCATTGCGCGCAGAACTGCCGAAAACGTGCCTTCGGCAGATCGGTGACGATCACATCCGCATCTGCCGCAGCGATGTGATCGAGAACGGCGCGATCAGCCGGCCCGGCGAAGTCGGCGTCGCAGATGCCGGCGACGCGCAGCGCCGGCCAGTCCGCCGCGATTCGGTCCCTCAGCGCATAGATCGCGCGATGATCGCCACCGAAGAAGAAAACGGCCTGGTTCCGCCCGGCGCAGTCGCGCAGAAAGCCGGCCATAGCGCCTTCTCCGCCATCCCGCGCGGGCGTTGCAAGGAGGCGTGCCTGGCCCTGAATGATGCTCGACTGCACGGCTATCCCGACATGAATACGGATTGCACGCCGGACGGTCCGGCACGCTTGCGCTCCATCTCCGAGCGATATGGTAAATTTTTTATGATACGTGCCGCAACGTCAATGTATCGGCACTGCCGTTTTGCGGGGATCAGGTGACGTGGCAGGGCGCCATCTGCGCCGGATCAGACGAGGTGGCGCCACACCGTGCGGCCAAGCCAGAGGCTCCACCCGGCCACGAGAGTCAGGGCCAGCAGCGTTGCCCCGATGATCAGGGAGCGCCCGATCAGAATGCTCACGACGCTGTCCGCGATCTCCGGCTCATTGTCGTTCGCCGCCTGCGGCCGCCGGCCAAAGCCGGGAGCGTGAACAGGTGCCGGAAACCGAGGCACGCGCTCAGGTCGCATGGAACACTCTCGCAAAGTTACTCAGGCGTTAAAACAGGACCCGGTATCAATGATCCAATTCGCGACGAAATAAAAGCGCAAGATATGCGCTATCCGCCATATTGAGTGTCGGAAACCTGCTCCATCCAATCGACGACCTTGCCGTCCTGCACTTCCTGGATCGCGATATGGGTCATGGCCGTCGCCGGAGAGGCGCCATGCCAATGCTTCTCACCGGGCGGGAACCAGACCACGTCGCCGGGCCGGATCTCCATGATCGGCCCGCCCCAGCACTGTGCACGACCAAGACCGGCGGTAACGATCACCGTCTGCCCGAGCGGATGGGTGTGCCAGGCGGTGCGTGCCCCGGGCTCGAAGGTAACG
Organism: Allobosea sp. 47.2.35; assembly: GCF_024655635.1. Taxonomy (GTDB): domain Bacteria; phylum Pseudomonadota; class Alphaproteobacteria; order Rhizobiales; family Beijerinckiaceae; genus Allobosea. Next base: position 119,673 of record NZ_JANLGI010000003.1, read on the forward strand.
CTCGCGCCCTGGACGCGCTCCGCTGCATGGGCGTTGCAGAGCGGATCGATCCTGACCGTCCCGGTGAACCAGTCCGAGGGCCCCTTCCCGGAAGGCCGGGAGCCAGCACGCGTGATGTCCAAGAAATCTCTCCTCGCTTCAACCGGAGTTCGCGGGAACCATGCCGCCGCCGGAGCCCGGAATCCAGCCCTGCGTGACTGCTGGCCGCATTCGGAACGGAGTCGATGGAATCGTCGATCGCTCACAGATGTTTCGCCGAAACCTGCGCGGCGCATCGCTTGACAGCATTCCGGGTGGATGATTGCCTATTATGGTCTATATAACATAATTACGGAATAAAAAGACGATGAGGAAACTGCTTGCTCTCATGGGGGTCGCCGCGTCGATCTCGCTTTCGTCCGTCGCGCCGAGCCCTGCCCAGCAGGCCGGCGGCATCGTCAATGTCGCGGTGATCGGCGAGCCCGCCTCGCTCGACCCGGGCATCAGCGCGACCGACCTCGTCGGCATGATCTCGCAGCATGTCTTCGAGACGCTGTTTACCTTCGACAGCAAGTGGAACGTCACGCCGCTCCTCGCCGAGGCGATGCCAAACGTCAGCGCCGACGGCACGGTCTACAAGATCGCGATGCGACAGGGAATCAAGTTCCATAACGGTCGCGACATGACCGCCGAGGATGTCGTCGCCTCGCTGAAGCGCTGGATGGAGGTCGCCTCGCGCGGCAAGCAGACGGCGCTCTACGTCAAGTCGGTCGCTGCGACCGGGCCGAGCGAGGTCACCATCACGCTGAGCCAACCCTATGCGCCGCTGCTCTCGCTGCTCGCCTTCAACAACTCCGCCGCCGCGATCATGCCGGCTGAGGCCTTGGCGACGCCGCTCAAGGAGGTCATCGGCACCGGCCCCTACAGGCTCAAGGAGCACAAGCCGGACCAGTATGTTCAGCTCACCCGCTTCGACGGCTACAAGCCGCGCAGCGAGAAGGCCGACGGCTTCGGTGGCGCCCGTGTCGCCAAGTTCGACGAGATCCGCTTCGTCCCGGTGCCGGACGCCAATACCCGCGTCGAGGCCGCCATCGCCGGCCAGTTCGACTATGTCGACTCCCTGCCCGTCGAAGCCTTCGCGCGGCTGGAGAAGGGCAAGGCGAAGCCGGCCCTGCTGAACAATTTCGGCTGGCCGATCTTCGTGATGAACAACAAGCAAGGCCCGCTCAAGAACGAGAAGATCCGCAAGGCGGTTCAGGCGGCCCTCAGCGAGACGGACATGCTGGCCGCCGGCTTCGGCGACCAGAAGTTCTATGCCGCCGACGGCGCGATGTATCCGGAAAGCTATGCCTGGCGCAGCGATGTCGGCGTCAAGGGCAACTACAATATCGCCGACGACAAGAAGGCGGCCGCGCTGCTCAAGGAGGCCGGCTACAAGGGCGAGCCGATCCGCATCCTGACCAGCCGGCAATACGAGTTCCACTACAAGATGGCGCAGGTCGCGCAGATCTATCTGGAACAGGCCGGCTTCAAGGTCGATCTCCAGGTCAGCGACTGGGCGACCATGATCCAGCGCAACAAGAAGCCGGAGCTCTGGGAAGTCTTCATCACCCACAGCCCGTTCCTGCCGGAACCCGCGCTGAACTTCATCCTGTCGAAGACGGCCGGCGGCTGGTGGGATACGCCGGAAAAGGAAAAGGCGCTCGATGCCTTCAACAGCGCGACCAGCCAGGACGCCCGCGTCAAGCACTGGGTCGAATTGCAGAAGCTGATCTTCGAGCAGGCCCCGATCGTGAAGATCGGCAATTTCAGCGCGCTCTCGGCGGTCGCGCCGGGCCTCACGGGCTTCACCCCGTCGCCCTGGCCGGCCTTCTGGAACGTCGAGATCAAGCGCTAAGCCATAAGCGCCGCGTTCCCCCGGGGAGCGCGGCGCTTCCACATCGGACTCAAGCCTAAAAGCCTACCATGCCCCGCGCCTCGCTTACCCTCGATCCCGCAACGATCGCCGCCCGCATCGCCCCGCATGTCGCGGTCTGGAACAGCGAGACCTCGCCGGGAATGGTGATCGCCGTTCTCTCAGGGGGCAAGGTCGTGCACGAGGCCGCCTATGGCATGGCCGATCTTGCCAACGGCATCGCGCTCTCCAGCCGCTCGGTGGTGCGGATCGCCTCGCAGAGCAAGCAGTTCACCACTTGGCTGCTGCTGGCGTTGGAGCGCGAGGGCCGGCTATCCCTGCAGGACGATGTCCGCACCCACCTGCCTTGGCTGCCCGATTACGGCCGGACGATCACCCTGCACCATCTCGCCTCGAACACCTCGGGCCTGCGCGACATCCTGGAGATGATGACGATCGGCGGCGTGCCGATCCTCGCGCCCTCCTCGCGCCGATACGCCTGCAATGTGGTCGGCCGGCAGAGCGAGCTCAATTTCGAGCCGGGCTATGACCTGCTCTACAGCAACAGCAACTTCCTGCTGCTCTCCGAGATCCTGGAGAAGGTCTCGGGGCTCAGCTTCAACGACCTCCTGAAGGAGCGCATCACCGGCCCGCTCGGCATGCACGATACGGCCTTGATGCCGCGCGACGACGTAATCCTGCCGCGGCTCGCCGGACATCACCGCCGCGGGCCGGACGGCAACTGGCTGAAAGCCGCCTGGGGCATCGCCATCGGCGGCGAAGGCGGCATGGTCTCGACGCTGCACGACATGATCATCTGGCAGCAGAACCTGCGCCAGCCGAAGATCGGCGACGCGCAGATGATCGCGCGCATGGAAGACGCCGGCGTGACGATCAACGGCGTGCCCTCGCCCTATGGCTACGGGCTGGTGCGCGATAGCGGCGCTCTCGGCGAGGCGGTCGGACATGGTGGCTGGATCGCCGGCGCGCGCTCCGAGTCGGTCCGGTTCAAGGAGGCCGATCTCGGCATCGTCCTGCTCGCCAACCACGACGACTGCGCGCCTTATGTCGTCGCCCGTTCGATCGCGCACGATCTGCTGGGTAAAGCCAGCGAAGCGCGGGAGCAGGCGTTCGAACTCCCCGCCGGCACCTATCGCGACGAAGCCGGCGACGACGCGTTCCAGATCGAACTGCGCCAGGGGCAGCCCTATCTGGTGATGAACATGGGCGGCGCACCGCTCCTTCCCGTCGGCGACGGAAGCTGGCAGCCGCAGGCCTCGATCCCCGCCTTCTCGCTGAAGCTGGAAGCCGGTGGCACGCTCTCGGCAACGCGCTTCGGCCGGACCCGTCGCTTCGTCCCGATCGCGCCGACCGCGACCCCGATCGATCGCTTCGCCGGCAGGAGCTTCGCGGCAGAATCCGGCGCCTTCCGCGGCGAGACCCGCAAGGCCGGCTCCGACCTGCATCTCACTCTGTCCTCGCCCGAGGGCAGCCAGCGCATCAGGCTCGTCGCCCATGGCGATGATTTCTTCTTCGCCCATCCCGTCAGCACCGAGGTGCATGACCAGTGGCGCGTCTGCCCCTGGGTGCTGCCCTGGCTCTTCACCGTCCGCATCACGAACGATCGCCTGATCATCAACAGCGATCGCACCAAGCGGTTGGTGCTGGGCGAATTGGCTCCTTAGGCAGCCCTTGCGCGGCTCAGTCGCCCCGGCTCTCACTCGCCCAACCTCACTCATAACTTCTTGGAATGAAGTTCGGATTCCTTTGAATTTGCAATGAGGGTTGGCACGCGGGAGGCTCCCATCATCGAGGCCGCGCAGAACGGCCCGCACGAGAATCGGGAGCCATCAGATGAAGCCATGGGTGTTCGCATTGTCGATGCTGGCGGCCAGCGCCGGCCCCGGCGCAGCCGAAGTCATTCACGCGACCTGGGGCGGCGGCGGCGCGGCCGTGCTGCGCGAGCATTTCCAGGTTCCGTTCACCCAGAAGACCGGCATCGCCGCTCGCATGGCCGAGGTGCCGAACACGGCCGGCGCCGTTCGCTCGCCCTCCGCCTCGCAATATAACGTGGTCGAGGTCACCTATTTCGAGGCGATCGGGCTGGCCAAATCGAACCTTCTCGAAACCTTCGAGGACAAGGAGATCCCCTCGATCGCCAACCTGCCGAAGGAGCTGGTCGTCCGGAACAAGGATGGCAAGATCGTCGGCCTTGCCACGCATTTCGGCTATTACGGCATCGCCTTCAACAACACGCTGGCCAAGGCCTCGGATTTCCAGTCCTGGAACGATCTCACCGACGCCCGCTGGAAGGGCAAGCTCGCGGTCACGCGCCCGGTCTATGCGACTTCCTACGACCTCACGATCCTCGCCCATGCCAATGGCGGCGGCGCGGCCAAGATCGAGCCTGGCATCGAGCCGCTGAAGGCGATCTTCGCCAATTCGCTGACGACCTATACCTCGCTCGCCCATATGAACACGCTGCTGACGCGTGGCGAGGTCACCGCCGCACCATTTTACTCGACGCGTGTCTGGAGCCTGCGCCGCGACGGCCAGAAGACCATCGAGCTGGCGATCCCCAAGGAGGGCGCGCTGATGCTGCCCTATGTCGTCGTGGTGCCGAAAGGCTCCGCCGAACGGGCGCAGACCATCACCTATCTCAACGAACTCCTGGATGCCGCCGCGCAGACCCGGATCTCCGGCCAGAACGGCTCGATCCCGACCAATAACAAGGCCGTGCTGCCGCCCGAATATGAGCAGGATCTCGGCATGACCCGCGAGGCGCTGATGAAGAAGATGTATATTCCCGATTGGAATGTCATCGTCAGCGACTACGAGGATCGGCTCAACCGGGTCGAGCAGATCGCCGCCGGCAAGCGCTGATCTCAGCGCCCAAGCCGCGATCCGCCGAACATTGTCTCACCCCACTCGCTTACCCGGCGGATTCGATCGATGTCCCCTGCCCAGCCTGAAGCCCTCGCGCAGGCCGCGCCCTCCCGTGCGGCCCGCGGTTCCATCGATGTCGCCGGCGTCGCCAAGGCCTATGGCGCGACGACGGTGCTCTCCGGCCTCGATCTCGCGGTCGAAGCCGGAACCTTCGTCACGCTGCTCGGCCCCTCCGGCTGCGGCAAGACCACCTTGCTGCGCCTGATCGCCGGCTTCATCCAGCCCAGCGCCGGGTCAATCGCGATCGACGGACGCGACATGGCGGGCCTGCCGCCGCAGCGCCGGCCGATCGGGATGGTCTTCCAGAACCTCGCCCTGTTCCCGCATTTCTCGGTGGAGGAGAACGTCGCCTACGGCCTGCGCCTGCGCAACGTGCCGGAGGCGGATTTGCGCCGGAAGGTCGGCACCTTCCTCGATCTCGTCGGGCTCGGCCATCTCGGCAGCCGCCGCATCTCGCAGCTCTCCGGCGGCCAGAAGCAGCGCGTCGCGCTGGCGCGTTCGCTGGTGCTCGAACCCTCGATCCTGCTGCTCGACGAGCCGCTCTCGGCGCTCGACCTGCAGCTCCGCAAGCAGTTGCAGGTCGCCCTCAAGGAAATCCAGCGCGAACTCGGCACCACCTTCGTCTTCGTCACCCACGACCAGGAAGAAGCGACCCTGATGTCGGATCGCATCGTGGTGATGAGCGCGGGTGCGATCCAGCAATACGACACGCCGCCGGCAATCTATTCGCAGCCCGCCAATCTCTTCGTCGCCAAGTTCGTCGGCGAGCTCAACGAGATCACCGGCCGCGTAGCAGCGGTGACGACCGGCAGCGTTGAGATCGACGGCCCGGGCGGCCGCCATGGCCTGCCGGCGAGTGGCGCTCGTGGCTTCTCGCCTACCGCAGGCGCCAATTGCGTGATCGGCCTGCGCCCCGAACGCATCACGATCCTGCCGCCGGATGCCGATGCAAGCGGTCGCATCGCGCTGCCCGGAACCGTCGTCGAGCGCATCGCGCTCGGCCCGGTCCTGCGTTTCGTCCTGCGCTGCGGCGAGCAGCGCCTCGTCGCCGTGCGGCTCGCCAGCGACGGCGCCGCCCTGCCGGAGGCCGGCTCGCCCTGCCGCATCGCCTTCGATCCCGCCGACGCGCAGCTCTTCGAACCGCTCGCAGCGCCAGCCGCCGCGAGCTTCGGAGAGAAGCCATGACGGAGACGCAAGCCTCCTCGCCGGCAAAGGCGCTGCTGCTCCTGCCGGTCCTCGTCCTGCTCGGCCTGTTCTTCGCCTCGGTCTTCCAGCTCTTCTCGAACGGCTTCGCCGATGCCGATGGCTGGTCGCTGCGCTATTTCCGCCAGATCCTCAACCGCAGCGATTATCAGGTGATCTTCGCGCGGACGATCCTGTCATCGCTGACGGTGGCCCTCCTCTCGGTAGCCCTGTCCTACCCGATCGCGCTGCTGCTCTGGCGGCTCGAACGCTGGCGCAACACGCTCTTGATCGTGGTTCTCGTGCCCTGGCTCGTCAGCCTCGTCGTGCGCACCTATGGCTGGCTCGTGCTGCTCGGCCCCAAGGGCGTCATCAACGGCATGCTGGCCTGGACCGGCATCATCGAGCAGCCCTTGGCGCTGATGTTCAACGATCTCGGCATCGTCATCGGCCTGACCCACGTTCTGATCCCCTTCGCGGTGATCTCGATCCTGTCTTCGCTGCTGGCGATCGAGAGCAATCTGGAGGAGGCTTCCGGCGTGCTGGGCGCGAGCCGCTTCCAGACCTTCCGGCGCATCGTGCTGCCGCTGTCGCTGCCCGGCGCCTTCACCGCGCTGATCGTGATCTTCCTGGCGAGCATCGGCGCGATCGTCACGCCGATCGTGCTCGGCGGCATGTCGCATCAGTTCGTGGGGTCGCAGATTTACCAGGAAGTCATGTACACCTTCAATCTGAACAAGGCCGCCGCCTGGTCGATCTGCCTGCTCGCCATCAGCTTCCTGTCGCTGCTCCTGCTGAAAGCCATCGAACGCCGGCTGATCGTGACCATGGAGTGATGATGATGTCGGCAAATCCCAAACTCTCGACCTGGGCCGGCATCCTGCTGCTGATCTCGCTGCCGGCGCCGATCCTGATCATCATCGGCGCCTCCTTCAGCGACACCAGCTATATCCAGTTCCCGCCGGAGGGCCTGAGCCTGCGCTGGTATCGCGATGCGCTGTTCGATCCGCGCTGGCCGCGCGCCTTCGCGATCAGCGTCGGCATCGCGGCGGTGACGGCGGTGATCGTCACCATCGTCAACTTCATGGCCGCATATTACACGCAGCGCCACGCACCGAAGCTCGCGACCTGGCTGGAGCTGGCGATCTTCTCGCCATTGTTCTTCCCGCATGCCGCGATGGGCGTCGCCATGGTCGCGCTCGTCGCCCAGTTCGGCTTGATCGGCACGGCGCCGGGCATCGTGCTCGCCCATCTCATCGTGACGCTGCCCTTCTCCTACCGGCCGATCCATATCGCTTTGCGCAGCCTCGACCCCGATCTGGTGCGCGCCGCCAATGTGATGGGCGCGAGCGAATGGCGCGCGCTCAAGGACATCGTCATCCCGATGTGCCGTTCCGGCATCCTGACCTCGCTGCTCTTCGCCGGGATCATCTCCTTCGACGAGGTCACGGTGACGATGTTCCTGATCGGGCCGAACATCTCGACCTTGCCGGTCCAGATATTCTCCTTCGTCCAGGATTCGGCGACGCCGGTGCTGGCGGCGATCTCAACGATCAGCGTGCTGATCACCTTCCTCGCGGTCATCATCCTCGATCGCGTCGCCGGTCTCACCTTCTTCGTCCGTCACGACGGCGCCTGAACCCGCGCCGTCGCGCGTGCGCCGCTGCGGCAGGCGCACGGTCAGGCTCTCAGTGGCGCGCGGATCGTCGCCATTGGCGAGCGCGGCGATCCGCCCTCGAAGCTCGGCGAGGAACGCCTTGGTCAGGGGCGAGACCGGCCGGTTGCGCGAGACGATGGCGTTGAAGGTGAAGGCGATGGTCGGCTCGAACCGGCGCGCCACCAGATCGGGCCAGAAACCCTGATGCACGGTCATCGGCTCGACGATGGCGATGCCGAAGCCGCGCGAGACGAGTGCGTTCGCCTCGACCGAGGAGAACACCTCCGCCCGCATCTTCCGTGAGATGCGCTGCTGCTCGAACACGGCATCGGTCAGGTGCCGCATCCGGCTGTTGCGGGTGAAGGAGATGAACTCTGCGCCCTCCAAATCGCGCGGCACGATCACGTCGCGCGCTGCCAGCGGATGGTCCCGCCGCATCACGCAGACCGCATCGGCATGGAAGAGCGGTTCGGTCAGCAGGTCCGGGTGGTGGAAATGGCTGACCGAGAAGCCGATATCGACATTCTGCCCGAGCACGTCGCTGCCGACGACGCTGGAGACGTCGAGCGTCACCGAGATCGCCGGATTGGCCTCGGCAAAGGCAACGAGCGCATCCGCAACCAGCGTATGGCCGATCGAGGCCGCCGAGACGATCCTGAGCTCGCCTGAACGCAGGTCGCGCAGATCCCTGGCGAAGCGCTCGACATCGCTCAGCGAGGCGAAGAGCCGGCGCACCTCCTTGTAGAGCAGTTGCGCCTGATGCGTCGGGATCAGGCGCTTGCGCTTGCGCTCGAACAGGGTGAGCGCGAGGTCGATTTCGAGCCCCGCCAGGATCTTGCTCATCGCCGGCTGCGACAACCGCATCCGCTCGGCCGCGGCCGTGACGCTGCCGGTCTCCATGAACTGGATATAGGCCTCGAGCTGTCGATGAGTGATCCGCATGCAGGGCTCCGCCGCTGGCTTCGAATCGAATATAACCAGCAGGCATGTTTTCTAGTCAAAAAGAAATTTGCGGCGCCCTGCCGGCAGCGGAATAGTGCGAGCCGGGCCAGACGGAAAACTGGAAAACACGCCAGATACCGGAAATGCCTCGCGATCCCGCCACGCTCTCAATCGCAATCGACCACCGACGGAAAACATAACTTCCAGACCTGTTCGACGCGAACATGCCTTTCGAGATGCCAATGCCGCCCCTGCCCGCCGAGACCGAAACGCCCGTCTGGGCCGATGCCTATGTGGCGCGCCTGGCCGCGCTCGATGTCGAGGCGCGGCATCGCGAGATGGAGCGCTTCAGCTTCCCCCGCAATATCGGCACCTTGCTGCGCGAGGCGGCCACCGAGACGCCGGAGGCGCTCGCCTGGAATTTCTTCGAAACCGGCGAGACGATCACCTATGCCGCGCTCGACAGGGCTGTCGACCGGATGGCGGTGGCGCTCGCCTCCTTCGGCGTGACGCGCGGCATGAAGGTCGGCGTCATGCTGCCGAACTGCCCGCAGATGCCGATCGTCTGGCTTGGGCTGGCAAGGATCGGCGCGGTGATGGTGCCGGTCAACCTGCGCTATACCGGCCGCGAGCTCGCCTATGTGCTCGGCGATGCCGGCGCCGAAGCGTTGGTCATCCATGACGAATGCGGCCCGCAATATCGCGAGGCGGTGGAGGTGGCCGAGGCCGGAAAGTTCCCGCGTCCCGATTACATCCTGCGCATGGCCGCCGAGGAGACGCAGGAGAGCCTGCTGCCACCGGGCGCCATGACGCTTGATGCCCTCGTCGCCTCGGCTCCCGAAGGCGCACGGCATGACGGGCCGGAGCCCGCTCATGACGACCTCATGAACATCCAGTACACCTCGGGCACGACCGGCTTCCCCAAGGGCTGCATGCTGACGCACCGTTATTGGCTCGGCGCCGGCTTCGTGAACGGCTTCCGCGATGCCCGCCGCTTCCGCCGCGTGCTCGCCTCGACGCCGTTCTTCTACATGGACCCGCAATGGCTGCTGCTGCTGTGCTTCTACCAGCGCGGCACGCTCTTCGTCGCGAAGCGCCAGAGCGCCAGCCGCTTCGCCGCATGGCTGCGCGAGCACCGCATCCATTTCTGCCTGTTCCCGGAAATCGTCTTCAAGCAGCCGGAGACGCCCGAAGACGGCAAGACCGAACTGATGCGCGCCAACATCTATGGCCACCGCAAGGAGATCAACGCGGCCCTGCGTAAGCGCTTCAACGCTCCGGCGATGGAGGCCTTCGGCATGACCGAGGTCGGCCCCGGCCTCTATATGCCGCTCGATGCGTTCCACATGGTCGGCTCCGGCTCCTGCGGAATCCCCGCCCCGTTCCGGCAGGCGCGCGTCGTTGACGAAGAAGGTAAGGACGTCCCGCGCGGCGAGATCGGCGAGCTGGTGCTCAAGGGCACCGGCCTGATGCTCGGCTATTACAACCGCCCCGAGGCCAATTGCGACAGCTTCTTCGGCGAATGGTTCCGCACCGGCGATGTCTTCCGCCAGGATGCGGAGGGCTATTTCTACATCGTCGGCCGGCTCAAGGACATGGTGCGGCGCGCCGGCGAGAACATCGCGGCCCGCGAGGTCGAGACCGTCCTGCGCAACATGGACGAGATCGAGGAGGTCGCGGTCGTTCCCGTACCGGACGATCTGCGCGGTGAGGAGGTCAAGGCCTATGTCCTGCCCGCCGCCGGCATCAATGGCAGCGACGAATTGATCGGCCGGATCGCCAGGCATTGCGAGGCCAATCTCGCCGCCTTCAAGATCCCCCGCTACATCGCCTTCGTCGACGACATCCCGCGCACCGCCTCGCAGAAAGTCGCGAAGACGGCCTTGACGGCCGGCGTCGCCGACCTGCGTCTCGGCGCCTTCGACAGGGTGGAAGGAATCTGGCGATGAGCATGCCCCTCTGGAGCCGCAGCGCGGCTGAGCTCCTGCCCGAGCTGCGCTCCGGCGCGCTCAAGGCCGAGACGCTGATGCAGTCCGTGCTCGGCCAGATCGAGGCCCGCAACGGGCCGGTCAACGCCTTCTCCCATGTCGCGACCGAAAGCGCGCTCGCCGACGCTCGCGAGGCCGACCGCAAGCTCGCTGAAGGCGCCGCGCCCGGCCCGCTCCACGGCCTGCCCTTCAGCGTCAAGGACCTCGTCGCCGTCGCCGGCATGCCGCTCGAATACGCCTCGCATGCCTTCGCCGGACAGGTCGCCGATACGGATGCCGAGGCCGTCGCCCGCCTGCGCCGGGCCGGCGCGATCCCCTTCGCGAAATCGACCACCCCGGAATTCGGCCACAAGGTGCTGACCGATTCCCCGCGCCAAGGCATCAGCCGCAATCCCTGGAACACCGATTATAGCTGCGGCGGCTCCAGCGGCGGCGCGGCGATCGCGGCGGCGATGGGCTTCGGCCCGCTGCATCTGACCTCGGACGGCGCCGGTTCCGGCCGCATCCCGGCCTCCTGCTGCGGCATCGTCGGCCTGAAGCCGAGCTGGGGCGCCGTACCCCACGAGACCACGACGGACCTGTTCGGCTCGCTGACCTGCCTCGGCCAGATGGGCCGCACGGTCGCGGATGTCGCGCTGATGTTCAACGCGATGAAGGGCCCCGACCGGCGCGACCCGCTCTCCTTCGGCGGTTCGGCCGAGCCCGCCCGGCTCCCTGATGATCCCGTCGCGACCCTCAAGGGCCTGCGCTTCCGCTATGCGCCGCGGACGCTCAATCGCTGGGTCGCCCCGGCGGTGGAGGCAGCCGTCGGCGAGACGGTCGAGCGCCTGCTGGTGGCCGGCGCCGAGCAAGTAGCGATGCTGGACGATATCGTCTTCGACACGCCCTCAGCCCTCGTGCTGATGCGCGCCTACCAGCATGCCCGCTTCGCTTCACTGCTGGAGGAGCACGGTGAGCGCATGGACCGTACCGCCCGCCTTGGTCTCACCATGCAACCGGACGCGCAGACCTACACGCGCCTCGCCCATGCCCAACGCGCCCGTTCCGATATCTACCGGCAGGTGGAACGTCTCTTCGACGGCGCGGACGTGTTCATCACGCCGACCGTCGCGACGCCGGCCCTGCCAATCGGCCAGCAATCGGACGGCCCGCTGGTCGTCGACGGCGTCGATCACGGCCCGCTGCGCGATGCCTGGTATCCCTACACCATCCCCTACAATGCCAGCGGACACCCCGCCCTCTCCGTGCCCTGCGGCATAAGCCCCGATGGGTTGCCGATCGGCCTCCAGATCGTCGGCCGCTGGCATTCGGAAGCCCAGCTTCTCGCGGTCGCGGCTGCGATCGAAGCCCTGAAACCATGGGCTGCGGCCTGGCCCGCCCTCTCCGGCAAGGAGCAGCATTCGTGATCATCGACTATGGCAGCCGCCCGCCGCTCCCCGCCTTCGGCCCGAAGGGCGCCGAGCATCTCAAGCGCTACCGGCAGGTCTATGCCGCCAGCGAAACCGCGGCCGAGCCGCAGCAGGACCTCGCCGGCTATCTCGCCGAATACGACAAGGCCGGCGTCAGCCATGTCTGCGTCAAGGCGCGCGACCTTGAGACAACCTATGGCTGGCGCATCAGCAACGAGGACGTCGCCGATTTCTGCCGCGAGCAGGGGCCGCGCTTCATCGGCTTTGCCGGCGTGGATCCCAACAAGGGCATGATCGCCGTGCGCGAGCTCGACCATGCCGTGCGGGTGCTCGGCCTGCGCGGACTCAACCTGCAATGCTTCGAGCATCATCTGGGGATCAACGACCGGCGGATGTACCCACTCTATGCCAAATGCATCGAGCTCGACATTCCCGTGAACATCCATTGCTCGATCAATTTCGCGACTTCGACCCTGATGCGCTACGGCCACCCGTCCCTGCTCGACGAGGTGATGGTCGATTTCCCGGAACTGCGGGTCTGCGCCTCGCCGCCGGGCTTCCCCTGGGTGCATGAACTGATCGGCGTCGCCTGGCGCCACCCGAATGTCAGCATCGGCCTCGTCGCCGTCCGGCCGAAATACCTGCAGGTCGCGGGCTCCGGCTACGAGCCGCTGCTGCAATATGGCCGCACCGTCCTGAAGGACCGCATCATCTTCGGCAGCGCCTATCCGCTTGGCCCGATCGCGCGCACCATCGCAGAGATCAGGGCGCTTCCGATCGGCGAGGAGGTGGAGAAGCTCTGGCTCCACGACAACGCCAAGCGCTTCCTGCGACTTTGAGGATCGGTGCCGTCCTGCAGCCGAATCCTGCACTCGGGATGCGCTGAGCTTCGCCTTGGAAACTATTGGCTCACGCCGGACACTGCACGCCAGGCTATCGACTTGCGTGAGGAGCCGTCATGACCAGCACAGCACAATCGCGATTGCTCGCCCTTCTTGGCGTCGAGCTGCCGATCATCCAGGGCCCCTTGGCGGTCGCGACGACGCCGGAGATGGTGATCGCCGTCAGCGAGGCCGGCGGCCTCGGCTCGCTCGCCAGCGCGCAATACGACGAAGCCGGCCTGCGCGCCGCGCTGGACAAGGTGCGGGCCGGCACGAGCCGGCCGATCAACCTGAACTTCTTCTGCCACGTCCCTCCCGCCCCCGCCCCAGAACGGCAGGCGTCCTGGCTCGACCGCCTCTCAGGCTATTATGCCGAAGCCGGGCTCGACCCCGCCATGCCGAAACCTGCGACCGGGCGCACGCCGTTCGACGCGACCTCGGCCGGCGTCGTCGAGGATTACCGGCCGGAGGTGGTCTCCTTCCATTTCGGCCTGCCCGCTCCCGAACTGCTCGAACGGGTGAAGCGAACCGGGGCCAAGGTCATCTCGTCGGCAACCACCGTGACCGAGGCGCGCTGGCTCACCGAGCGCGGTGTCGATGCTGTGATCGCCATGGGGGCAGAGGCCGGCGGTCACCGCGCCAGCTTCCTCACCGACCGGATGTCCGAGCAGGTCGGCACCTTCGCTCTCGTCCCGCAGATCGTCGATGCCGTCTCCGTACCGGTCATCGCGGCCGGCGGTATCGTGGACCGGCGCGGCGTCACCGCCGCCTTCGCGCTGGGCGCTGCCGCCGTACAGGCCGGCACGGCCTATCTGTTCACGCCGGAAGCCGGCATCTCCGCCGTCTACCGCAAGGCGCTGGGCATGGGCGAGCGGCCGACGGCGATCACCAACCTGTTCACCGGCCGGCCGGCGCGCGGCATCGTCAACCGGCTGATGACGGAGGTCGGCCCGCTCTCGGAACTGGCCCCGCCCTTCCCCACCGCGGGTACGATGCTCGGACCGCTGCGCAGCGCCGCGGAGGCGACGGGGCGCGACGATTTCAGCCTGCTCTGGGCCGGACAGGCCTTCCCGCTCGCCAGGCCGATGTCCTCGGCCGAACTCACCCTCGCACTCGCGGGCCGGTCCGATTGACACGATCCAGTCACCGGCGGAGCCTTCGGGAATTCACTTGGAGAATTCGGCATTTGAGTCCATTCGGGAGATCAGGTCAGCCTGCCGAGGGTGAATGGTCAACCTGTTCAACTATCCCGTCTGGAACCTGATCAGGCTCGAACGCGACAGCGACGCCCCGCTCTATGAGCAGATTTTCGCCCGCTTCCGGGCGGGAATCATCGAGGGCGTTCTGCCGCGCGGCACGCGCCTGCCGCCCAGCCGTGCCCTGGCCAAGGAATTGTCGATCGCCCGCAATACCGTGGTGCAAGCCTATGATCGGCTGGAAGCGGAAGGCTATGTCCGGCGTAGCCACGGCTCTGGAACCTTCGTCGACAAGATCCTGCCCGAGGACCACCAGACGCGGGCGAATCCTGCCCCGCCCGCGCCGATTGCGGGCCAGGCCGCCCTGTCGGAGCGGGCGACGCGGCTCCTCGGGTTCAGCCTGCCGGCCGAACGCTCGGAGACGCTGGGTCTCAGCCCCGGCGTGCCAGCTCTCGATGAGTTTCCCTACGAGATCTTCAGCCGGATCGCGGCCCGGCACTGGCGCTCGCGCGCGATCTCGCAGACGGGCTACGGCGTCGGCCATCCGCGCGCCGGCCTGACCCACCAGATCGCGACCTATCTGGCCGAGGCGAGAGGCCTGGCCTGCGCGCCGGAACAGGTCATCGTCATCGGCAGTACGCTCCAGGCGGCGGCGCTCGTCGCCCATGTCCTGCTCGATGCCGGGGACGAGGTCGCGGTCGAGGACCCCGGCCACCTGACCGAGCTTGCCACCTTCGAGCTCAGCGGCCTGCGCATCCGGCCCGTGCCGGTCGACGAGATGGGGCTCGATGCGGCCGCGCTCCCGACGCAAGCCGACGGGCGCGCGCTGCCGAAACTGGTCGTCGTCTCCCCGGTCGAGCAGTTCCCGTTCGGGTGCTCGATGCCGCCGGCACGGAGCCGGGCGCTCCTCGCCTGGGCGCAATCCCATGGCAGCTGGGTGCTGGAGGATGATTTCAACAGCGAGATTCGCTGGTCGGGACAGGCGCAGCCGCCGCTCTTCGCCGCCGACACGCAAGGGCGCGTCATCTATACCAGCTCCTTCAACCGCGCGTTGGCGCCGGGCCTGAGGCTTGCCTATCTCGTCGTGCCACCCCATCTCGTCGAGGCCTTCACGCAGGCGCAGCGCGTCTTCTCGCTCTATGCGCCGCAGCCGGACCAGGCCCTGGTCGCGGCCTTCATGGCGGAAGGACATCTGGCGGCGCATCTGCGGCGGATGCGGGCGATCTACCGGGAACGTTCGCTCCTGCTGGCCGACGGGCTGCAGCAGCGCATCGGCGACCGCTTCGTCATCCCTTATGTCACGGCCGGGCTGCACATGACGATCCGGCCACGCGTCCCGTTCGACGATGTCGCGGCCGCGGCGGCGCTTCTGCGCCGGGGCTTCGACTGCCCGGCCCTGTCGCGGTATTGCCGGGGGCCGGTAAAGCCGGGATTGATCCTCGGCTTCGGCAACACCCGGACCGAAAAGCTGCCGGCATGCGTCGAGGCGGTGGCCGCGGCCATCGATGCCGCCTGCGACGGGGTCGAACGCCCCGCGACTAAGCAATAGGCGCCCGCAGCGTACCCAGCCTGCCGCGCTTTTGGGCTACGGCCGGAACTGGACCCTAGCGAAAGCTCCGAATTGGACCTTGGGGGGCCTCGATCCCCCTCACATTCTGCCGTCAGCAGCGGAGTCCTCATGAACGTCGAACGCAGCACCGTCCTGGAAGTCGAGGGCATCCGGAAGAGCTTCGGGGACCTGGCCGTCCTCAAGGGGCTGGACCTGACGGCCCGCAGCCATGACGTCGTGACGATGATCGGCGCCAGCGGCTCGGGCAAGAGCACCTTCCTGCGCTGCATCAATTTCCTCGAACTGCCGGATGCCGGCACCATCCGCTTCGAGGGCGAGACCGTTCGACTCGCGCAGCAGGGAGCTGGTCGCGGCAAGCTCGACCGCAAGCAGGTCAACCGGATGCGCAGCCGCATCGGCATGGTGTTCCAGAGCTTCAATCTCTGGACCCATCTGACCGTGCTGGAAAACGTCGCGGTGGCACCGATCAAGGTGCTCGGCCTCAGCCGCAAGGAGGCGACGGAGCGCGCCGAGGCCTATCTCGAAAAGGTCGGGCTGATCGAGAAGCGCAATGTCTATCCCGCCCATATCTCCGGCGGGCAGCAGCAGCGCGTCGGGATTGCCCGAGCGCTGGCAATGGAGCCGGCGCTGCTGCTGTTCGACGAGCCGACCTCGGCGCTCGACCCCGAGCTCGTCGGCGAGGTGCTCGCGGTGATGCGCGCGCTCGCCGCCGAGGGGCGCACCATGATCATCGTGACCCACGAGATGGGCTTTGCCCGCGAGATCTCCAGCGAAGTCCTGTTCCTGCACCAGGGTGTCGTCGAGGAGCGCGGCCCGCCCGAGCAGGTCCTCGGCAATCCGCGCTCCGAGCGCTGCCGCGCCTTCCTGCAACGCGTCCTGTGAACCGAGTCGTCACATAAAAGGGGAGAACGACATGCTGAAGCGAATTCTCGTCGCCGCCGGACTGCTCGGCGCCTTCACCGCGGGCGCTGCGGCGAAGGACATCAAGGTCGGCAGCGAATGCACCTACCCGCCGTTCAATTTCCGCGACGCCAAGGGCGAGCTTCAGGGCTTCGACATCGACGTCGCCCGCGAGATCGGCAAGCGCCTGAACGCTAATCTCGTCTTCGTCTGCCAGCAATGGGACGGCATGATCCCGGCGCTGCTCGCCGGCAAGTTCGACCTGATCGTCGCGAGCATGTCGATCACCGACGAGCGCAAGAAGTCGATCGACTTCAGCGTGCCCTACCGCTCCTCGACCGCCCGCTTCGTCGGCGCCAAGACCCTGAACGTCCAGCCGATCGGGGCCGACGGCAAGCCTGACCCGAAGGCGCTCGCCGGCAAGACGGTCGGACTCCAGCGCTCCTCGACCTACGAGCAGTTCATGACCAAGGAATTCCCCGGCGTGAAGCTCGCGCAGTACGACACGGTCGATAACCTGCTGCTCGACCTGCAATCGGGCCGGATCGACCTCGCCTTCGCCGGGCCGATCAAGCTCGACGGCGATTTCCTGCAGAAGCCGCGCGGCGAGAAATTCCATTTCGTCGGCCCCGAGATCAACAACATCGCCCTGTTCGGCCCCGGCGTCGGCGTGGCGCTCCGCAAGGAGGACAGCGCGCTCCGTGACCAGATCGACGCGGCGCTGAACGCCTCGTTCAAGGACGGTTCCTTCAAGGCCATCAACGATCGCTACTGGTCGTTCAGCGTCCTGCCCTGATCGCGCGACGCGGCAGCGGACCCGAGAGCGGCGGAGGTCGTGGCGATGGATGTCCTGATGGGCTGGGGCGGCCAGCTCCTGCACGGTACGCTGGTGACCCTGGAAGTCGCCTTCGCCGCGCTGGCGCTCGGGCTCGTCTGGGGCATCCTCGGCGCGCTCGCCCAGCTCTCGCGCTGGTGGGCGGTCCGGCAGTTCGGCTTCTTCTTCACCCTGGTGATGCGCGGCACGCCGGAGCTTCTGATCATCCTGATCATCTATTTCGGCGGCTCGGTCACGCTGACCGGGCTCGCCAAGTCGATCGGGATGGCGGCTGGCTTCGTCGAAATCCCCGCCTTCGCAGCCGGCGTCTTCGCGCTCAGCCTCGTCTTCGGCGGCTATGCGGCGGAGGTGCTGCGCGGCGCCTTTCTTGCCATTCCGAAAGGCCAGATCGAGGCAGCGGAGGCCTTCGGCTTCTCCTGGTGGGATGCCTTCACGACGGTGCGCCTCCCGCAGATCTGGCGCTTCGCCCTGCCGGGACTCGGCAATAACTGGATCTCGCTGATCAAGGACACTTCGCTCGTCTCGGTCGTCGGGCTGGAGGAGATCATGCGCGTCAGCGGCATGGCGACCGCGGTCACCGGCGAGCCGTTCCGCTTCTACCTGATCGCGGCGATCATCTTCTACGCGCTGACCACCAGCAACGGGCTCATCGTCGCGAAACTGGAACGCCGCGCCAGCCGCGGCGAACGGGAGCTGGCGCGATGAACCCGGCCCTGATGATCGAAAGCCTGCCCGCCCTGATCGAGGGCACCTGGCTCAGCCTGCAGCTCCTGACGGCAGCCATCGTGTTCGGGCTGGCTCTGGCCGTGCCGATGGCGATCGCCAGGCTCGAAGCGCCGCTACCGGTGCGCGCGGCGATCGCCTTCTACATCTCGTTCTTCCGGGGCACGCCGCTCCTGGTCCAGATCTTCCTGGTCTATTACGGCCTGTCGCAGTTCGATTTCATCCGCGAGAGCGCGCTCTGGCCCTTCATCCGGGAGCCATGGTTCTGCGCGGTCCTGACCTTCGCGCTGCATACCGCGGCCTATACGGCGAACATCCTGCGCGGCGCCATCCAGGCGGTGCCGGCCGGTGAAATCGAGGCGGCTCATGCCTGCGGCATGTCCGGCGCGATGGCCTATCGCGTCATCATCCTGCCGCGCGCCTTCCGGCTCGCTCTTCCGGCCTATGCCAACGAAATCGTCAGCATGCTCAAGGCGACGTCGCTGGCGAGCACCATCACGCTCATGGAGTTGACCGGCACCGCCAACACGATCGTGGCGCGCACCTTCGCGCCCTATGAGCTCTTCGTCACCGCCGCCGCGATCTACCTCGTCATCGCCGCCATCCTGACCGCAGCCTTGCGAGCCCTCGAATACCGGCTCGCCAGACACCAGCGCCCGCTCGCCACGACGGCGGTGACCGCCGGAGATACCCATGTCCAAGCCTGACATCCATGCCTTCGCCGGCTTCGCCCAGCGGCTCGCCGATCTCAGCGGCGCGATCATCCGCGAGGCCATCGCCAAGGGGCGCAGCTTCGACACCAAGGCCGATCGCAGCCCGGTCACCGAGATCGACCGCCGCGTCGAGGACCGCCTCCGCCGCGAGCTCGCAAGCTCTCATCCCGATCACGGCATTCTCGGCGAGGAGTACGAATCCATCGGCCTCGACCGCGACTTCGTCTGGATCATCGATCCGATCGACGGCACCAAGGCCTTCATCACGGGCATCCCGACCTTCGGCACGCTGATCGCGTTGGCCTACAAGGGCACGCCGATCCTCGGCGTCATCGACAATCCCGTCACGGCCGAGCGCTGGATCGGCGGTGACGGCCTGCCGACGCGGCGCAATAGCGAGGTGGTGCAGACCCGGAAAGCAGCCTCGCTCGCCGACGCCATCCTCGGCAACGGCAATCCCGAGCCCTTTGATGCCGGCGAGCGCGCCGCCTTCGAGCGGCTGCGCAGCGACACGAAATGGTGCGTCTATGGCGGTGGCTGCCATGCCTATGGCCGCGTCTCCGACGGCGCGCTCGACATCAGCATCGATGGTGGGCTCGACCCGTTCGACTACTGCGCGCTGACCCCGATCGTGCGCAATGCCGGCGGCGCGATCACCGACTGGCAGGGCCGCGAGCTGACGATCCATTCCGGCCATCGCTGTGTCGTGGCGAGCGGCAGCCCCGCCTTGCACGCGGAGGTTCTTGGCCGGCTGGCGCATTGACGGCGACGGCGCGCCTGCACTGCCCCGTCGCGTCGCCGCTGGAAAACCGGCGCGCGAACAAATGAGATGGCCAGCCCAATGCCGGGATTCTGAGCCAATCCGCATTCCCTCCGGTATTGCTAGCGTACCCCGAGGACTTGGGGCGCGGCGCTCTTCTCGGCGACGGCAGCAACAGGAGCGGCGGCGATATGACCTTCGACTGGAGCCTTGGATCGGAGGCCTCCGCCTGGGCCGCTTCGACCGCTCGGCTCGATGATTTCCGGCCGCTGCTTCCGGCCGAAGAGGAGATCGTCGCCAAACTTCAGTCCGGCAATTTCGACAAGCTCGGCGACGGTATTCTGCCCGTGGAACGGAGCCCGGAACGGGTGGTTCGGGCCGGCTTCCTGCGCTTCCTGATCCTCGGCGGCGAGGCCGGCTGCCGGCCCCATGAGAAGGGCGTGCTCGTTCGCGGCGCCTGGATCATCGACGTGCTCGACCTCGAGGCCTGCCGCGTGTTCCGCGATATCGGCCTGAACGATTGCCATTTCGAGGCCACGCCGATCCTGCGCGCGGCCATCATCAACCGGCTGTTCCTCGACGGCTCGCGCCTTCCCGGCCTCCAGGCCGAGCGACTGGAGGCTCGCGGCGGAATCTATCTGCGTGGCGCGGAGGTCGAAGGGACCATCAATCTCGACCAGGCGCGCCTCGGCGGAAACCTCCAATGCGACGGCGCCGCGATCCGCAGCCGCGGCGACTACGCCGTGCTGGGGCGGAGCCTCGAAGTGCGCAACGTGCTCCTGCGCGGCGCGACGCTGCGCGGCGGCATCAGCCTGTCGGGCGCCGTGCTCGCTGCCGATCTCGACATCGCCGGTGCGACCGTCGTCGCGTTCGAGCGCATGGCGCTCGATGCCGGAGAGATGGCCTGCCATGGCAGCGTGGTCCTGCGCAGCGCCCGCATCACCGGAGAGGTGAAGCTCACCGCATCCGAGATATCCGGCGACCTAGACTGCTCCGGCACGATTGTCGACAACCCCGGCGAAGCCGCCATTGAGGCCAGTCGGGTAGCCGTCCGCGGTGCGTTCTTCCTGCGTCGAGAGGCCCGCCTCGACGGCACGCTGGCGCTGACCGGAGCCTCGATCGGCACGATCCATGACGAGGCCGCCTGCTGGCCGAAGCCCGGCGATCTCATGCTCAATCGCTGCCGTTACGGCGCCTTCATCGATGCGCCGGTCGATGCCGACAGCCGGCTGGACTGGCTGGCGCGCCAGACGCCCGCGCGCTGGGGCGAGGATTTCTGGCCGCAGCCCTATGAGCAGCTCGCCACCGTCTTCCGCGAGATGGGCTATGGCGAGGATGCCGCTTCGGTGCTCGCCATCAAGGAGCGTCTGCAGCGGCGGGCCCGCCGCGCGCGTGCCGAGAATCCGATCTGGCGGGCGCTGCTCTTTGTATCCGACGGCATCCTCGGCATCACCGTCGGCTATGGCCGCAGGCCGCTTTTCGCCCTTCTCTGGCTTGCCTTCTTCTGGCTGACGGGGACCGCGGTCTTCACCTATGCCGAACGGCAAGGCGCGGTGATGCCCAACAGCGCCGTCGTGCTGCGCGCGCCGGAATGGACCTTGTGCGGCATCGAGCGGGGCGATCAGAGATCGTTGCTCGCCAGCGGGGTGTCGCAAGGACTCGCGACACCGGGGCAGACCCAGCTCGCCTGCTTCCGCGATCGTTGGGAGGCGTCGAGCTTTCCTGCCTTCAAACCCTGGGCCTATTCGCTCGACACGCTCCTCCCCGTCCTCGACATGGGACAGCGCAGCTTCTGGCGGCCGAACCCGACGAAGCCCGGCGGACGTCTCGCGATCAACTATTTCTACTTCCAGTCGGTCGTCGGCTGGGCCTTGAGCCTGCTGGCCGTCGCAGGCTTTTCGGGCCTGGTGAAATCGTCTTGATCGAGCTGTCTCCCGAACCAGCAGCGGGCGTGCATCGAAACCAAAAAGGCGGCAACCGGCCGTCGTCATCGCCCATGCGGGTCTCACATTTTGGGACAAGCGGCGCAGCGTCTGGGATTCCCTGCCGATGTCCTTTCCCCAGAGGGACTTAAGGTCGTCACCAGAATTCGGGATTCTGTTTGCGCCCATGTGAAGCCGGGGGCCGGCTCAGGTTGCGCGCCTGAATAGCGAAGACTCTGGCGTGAGGGGGATACGCGATGGCGACTGCAGCAGCACCGAAAACGGTCATACAACGGTTTCTCGACACGGTCGAGAAGGTGGGCAACATGGTGCCCCACCCCGTCATCATCTTCCTGATCCTGATCGCGATCGTCATCGTCCTGTCGGCCGTGCTGGGCTTGTTCGGCACCGCCGTCACCTTCGAGCGGATCAACCCTGAGACGCACAAGATCGAGACGGCAAGCACGGCGATCCGAAGCCTGCTGACGATCGACGGCATCCGCTTCATGTACTCGTCGCTGATCCCGAACTTCATGAGCTTCACGGCGGTCGGTCTCATGATCGTCGCCATGATCGGCGCCGGTGTCGCGGAGGAATCCGGGCTCGTCACCGCGTTGATCCGCAAGCTCGTGATCATCTCGCCGCGCTGGGCGCTGACCTATATCCTATCCTTCGTCGGCATCATCGCCAGCATCGCGGCCGATGCCGGATATCTCGTCCTGATCCCGCTGGCCGGCATCGCCTATCTCGCCGTCGGCCGCCACCCCGTCGCCGGGTTGGCCCTCGGTTTCGCGGCGGTCGCCAGCGCCTTTACGGTCAACATGCTGATCAAGCCGCTCGACGCGGTACTGGTCGAGTTCACCAACGATGCCGCGCGCCTCGTCGATCCCAACCGCACGATCGGCCTCGCTTCCAATCTCTGGTTCTCGATCGCCTCGGTGCTGTTCCTGACGGTGATCATCGCCTTCATCACCGACAAGATGATCTCGCCGCGTCTGGGCGCCTATGATCCGAAGCTGGCGGCCGAAGGCACCGTCACCGAGCAAGGGGCCGTGCTGTCCGAGGCGGAGTCGCGCGGCCTGCGCTTCGCTGGGCTCGGCCTGCTCGCGCTGGTGGCCGTGTTCTGCCTGCTGACGATCCCCGCCGGCGCGCCGCTGCGCAACCCGACGACCGGCGAGCTGATCGGCAACTCACCCTTCATGAACGGCCTGATCGCCCTGATCATGCTCTTGTTCCTGGTCACGGGCTGGACCTATGGCATCGGCGCCGGCACGCTGAAGACGCTGTCCGAGGTGATCGCCGCGATCGAGAAGTCGATCAAGAACATGGGCGGCACCATCTTCCTGTTCTTCGTGCTCAGCCAGTTCGTCGCCTATTTCACCTACACCAATATCGGCACGGTGATGGCGCTCAGCCTCTCGAGCGCGCTGCAGGCCGCCAATATCGGCGCGCTGCCGCTGCTCCTCGGCTTCATCGTCGTGGTCGCGCTGATCGACCTGCTGCTGACCGGTGCCATAGCGAAATGGGCGATCTTCGCGCCCGTCTTCGTGCCACTGCTGATGAAGCTCGGCGTCGAGCCGGAAGCCGTGCTCGCGGCCTATCGCATCGGCGATTCCCCGATGAACGCGATCACCCCGCTCAACGCCTATTTCGCTCTCGTGGTCGGCTTCATCCAGAGATACGACCGGAATGCCGGCGTCGGCACGGTCGTGGCGCTGATGCTGCCCTATGTCGTCTGGATGTTCGTGCTGTGGACCGCGCTCTTCGCCGTCTGGAAAGTGCTCGGCCTGCCCTGGGGTCTCTGACCTCCCACGCTATCTATTCCGTCGCCCATTCAAACCGCCCGGATGCAGATCATGACGACACCGTCCATCCCCCTCGACGTCGAAGCCGCCATCGCGCATCTCATGCGTTTCCTCTCCGTCGAAGGCGTCACCGGCAAGGAAGCCGATATCGGCGCGGCCGTCAGCGACGCGCTGAAGGCGGTCGGCGTACCCGCCTCCGCCATCCGCTTCGACGATGCCAACAAGCGCATCCCGCTGCCGACCGAAACCGGCAACCTGATCGTCGACCTGCCCGGCACCAAGGCCGGGCCGCGCCTGCTGTTCTCGACCCATCTCGACACCGTGCCGCTCTGCGCCGGCGCCAAGCCGGAGCGCAAGGGCAACCGCATCGTCTCGGACGGCACCACGGCGCTCGGCGGCGATGCCCGCACCGGCGTCGCCCTGCTGGTCGTGCTGGCCGAGACGCTGATCAAGAACAAGTTGCCCCACCCGCCGATCACCTTGCTCTTCACCGTGCGCGAGGAAAGCGGCCTGCACGGCGCCCGGGAGCTGAATCCCAAGGATCTCGGCGGCGCGGCGATGTGCATCAATGTCGACGGCCAGCTCGCCTCCGAACTGCTGATCGGCGCGGTCGGCCAGGAGAACTGGGAGGTCGAGATCACCGGCAAGGCCTCCCATGCCGGTGTCGCGCCTGAAAAGGGCATCTCGGCGACGCTGGTCGGCTCGATCGCGATCACCGAGGCCCGCCGCGAAGGCTGGTTCGGCAAGATCGTCAAGCCTGACGGACGCGGCACCAGCAATGTCGGCATCTTCGGCGGCAAGGGCGGCACGACCGCCGCCGGCGACGCGACCAATGTCGTCACCGACTACGCTTATATCCGCGGCGAGGCACGCAGCCCCGAAGCCGCCTTCGCAACGAAGATCGCCGAAGCCTTCAAGGCCGCCTTCGCCAAGGCTCAGGCCGAGGTCAAGGACGATGCCGGTGAGACCGCACAGGTGAAGTTCAGCCACAAGCCGGCCTATCCGCCCTTCGAGCTCGCCAAGGATTCGCCGGTCGTGGCGCGCGCGACCAAGGCGCTCGGCCTGCTCGGCATCGAGCCGAACTACCTGTTCTCGAATGGCGGGCTCGATGCCAACTGGCTCGACAAGCATGGCGTGCCGACCATCACCATCGGCGCCGGCCAGGCTGAGATCCACACCATCAAGGAATATGTGAATCTCGACGAATACGAGAAGGGTTGCCGTCTCGGCATCCTCATGGCGACGATGGAAGACTGAGGCCCCAGGGCACGTACCGCTCCGTCTGCTTCGCAGTCAGATCGATGCATGTTCTTATCAACACTTGGAGCCGGGCCCGATCAGGTTCATTCAACCTGATCGGATTCGGCTTTAGCCGGTCCTGCCCTGAGCAGAACCCATAAGGAGCCGCCGCTTGAGCCCGATCGCCTATACCGGCCTCATCATCGCCATTGCCGTCGTCCTGTTCATCACGAACAAGGTGCCCGTCGTGCTCGTCGCGATGGGCACGGCGCTCGGCCTCTGGGCGACCGGCGTGCTCACCTTGCCGCAGGCGCTCGCCGGACTCGGCGACCCCGCGGTCATCTTCATCGCCTCGCTCTTCGTCGTCAGCTCGGGGCTCGAGGTCACCGGCGTCACCGCCTGGGCGGGCCAGCTTCTGATCAAGGGCGCGGGCGAGGAAAGCCGCACGCGCCTGCTCCTCATGATGATGGGTCTGGTCTCGCTGCTGGTCGCGCTGATCAGCCTCAACGGCGCGGTCGCGGCCCTGCTGCCGGTCGTCGTCGTCATCGCGGTCCGGCTCAAGCGCAACTCCTCGCAGCTCCTGATGCCGCTGGTCTTCGCCGGCCATGCCGGCTCCATGCTGGCGCTGACCGGATCGCCGGTGAACGTGCTGGTCTCCGAGGCCGCGCTCGATGCCGGTGTCAGCGGCTTCAGCTTCTTCGAGTTCGCGCTGGCCGGCATCCCGCTGCTCGCTGGCACGATGGCGATCATCATCCTGTTCGGCGAGAAGCTGCTGCCGCAGCGCAACGGCGCGACCATGCCGGCGGATTTCAGCCGCCATGCCAAGACACTGGTCGAGCAATACGGCCTCGCCAGCGGCATTCACCAGCTGCGCGTCCGCGCGACCTGCCCCTATATCGGACAGCCCTCCAGCGGGGTCGATCTCGGCTCATGGTCGGGGCTCCAGCTCGTCGCGATCCAGGACGGCGACACCGCCGGGCCGCTGCGCCGGGCCGCGATCGCCGAGGGCGACCATCTGCTGCTGCGCGGCGATGCCGAGGCTGCGGCCCATTTCGCGGCGCAGATGCACCTCGCCTTCCGCGAGGAAGGGGCCGGCGACAGCGAGGAGACCTTGTTCAATCGCCGCTCCGGCCTCGCGGAGGTGGTGATCCCGCCGCGCTCCGGCCTGATCGGCCAGACCGTGTTTCCGGGCATGGTCACCGAAAGCGGGGATTTGATCGTGCTGGCCGTCCAGCGCGGCGCGAGCGACGCGCAAGGCTCCGGCGAGGCGAAATCGGCAGGTGTCATGCTGCAGGCCGGCGATACCATGCTGCTGCAAGGCACCTGGAAGGCGCTCGACACCCATCTCGACGACCCCGATGTCCTCGTCGTCAGCTCGCCGGAACTGGTCCGGCGCCAGGCCGTGCCGATGGGGCCAGGCGCCAAGCAGGCCATCGTCATCCTGCTGGCGATGGTGCTCATGCTAGCGACCGGCATCGTGCCCTCCGCCGTGGCGGGCCTGCTGGCGGCCGGCGCCATCATCCTCTGCGGCATCATGACCGTCGAGCAGTCCTATCGTGCGATCAGCTGGACCACCGTCATCCTGGTCGGCGCGATGATGCCGCTTTCGACCGCGATGATCGAGACCGGCGCTGCCAAGATGCTGGCCGACCGGCTCGTCGCCCTGGTCGGCGATGCCGGGCCGACGGCCCTGCTCGCCGGCCTGTTCGTGCTGACCGCGATCCTGGGCCAGCTCATCAGCAACACCGCGACGGCGCTGATCATCATCCCGATCGGCGTCGCGGCCGCGACCGCCATGGGCATCTCGCCGCGTCCCGTGCTGATGAGCACGGCCGTCGCCGCTGCCGGCGCCTTCCTTACGCCGATCGCGACGCCGACCAACCTGATGGTGATGGGACCGGGCGGCTATGTCTTCAGCGACTACTGGAAGCTCGGCCTGCCGCTGCTGCTCTGGTTCTTCGTCGTCGCCGTCTTCATCGTGCCGCTGATCTGGCGCTTCTGAGAAAAGCTGGGCGCGACGGCGCCACCAAGGCCGAAGCGTGGTCCCTGCTGTTTTCAGCCTGCCCAGCCCCGCATCCGCAACGCCTGCGGGGGCGAGGCGTTCGGCCGGCTGGAACGGTCAAGCGAAAGCGAGAGATCGATCGCGCCCGCCCGCAGAACAGCAGGCTGGCGCATTCCTTGATTCCGGAAGCGAAAACAGCAGCGATGCCGCGCTTGTTTCTGGCGCGGCCCGAAAGCACGTGGAATAAATTCAATGATCAGGAAAAAGGTGGTGGGGGAAGCAGGACTCGAACCTGCGAAGGCATAGCCAGCGGATTTACAGTCCGCCCCCTTTGCCGCTCGGGACATTCCCCCGCCTGCGCCCATGATCGGCTCTGTAAGCCCAGGGCCACCGATATGTCACTTTCGCGACGACCGGTAGGCGCGGCCGGACTTATGGTGACCGCGCCGCGCCCTGTCAACGGCAAAAAGACCGATGACGCGAATTCCTTGTGAAGGCGCTGCGAGCCACGCGGAAAAACCTTCAATCCGCGGCCAGCAGGCGGTCGAGCACGAAGCTCACGCGCTCGGTCACGCTCACTCGGGGCAGTTCGACCAGCGCATAGCCGTAACGGGGATACGTTGCGGCCATGGCCGCGTAAGTCCTCTGCGCTTCGGCGAAGTCCTGTTTCCGCTCGGCATCCTGCGTGAAGATATCGCGCCAGGGCGGGGCGATGAAAACCGTCCGGCGGTAGCGCTGTTGCTGCGCGGCTCGCTCGACATGATCGGGAATCGGCAGGCCGCAGAGCGTCAGATATCCCGCGATGTCGGGAACGCCGCGATCGAAGAATACGTTGCCCTGCCCCGCACGGGCCTCGGCATGGCCGCGCAGGTCGGACGACAGCATCAATTCGGCGAACAACACCGGATCGACCCAGGGCAATCCTCTGCCGCCGATCGCCTGCTGGTCGCGGATGATCGCGCGCCCGGCCTCGGGCCACACCGCATGGCCGCTGCCGGCCAATGCCTCGATCAGGCTGGTCTTGCCTGCCCCGGGACCGCCGGTGATCACGATCAGCCGGTCCGTCTCGTCTGCCATCTGGTTTCCTTTCTCGTAGATATGTTCGCAAAAGACGGTTCGCGCTGGCCAAGCGGGCCGTGTCGTGGCACGGCAATCCGGCAATCACTGGAGAGAGCGATGGCTCCGCCGTTCCGCCCGAAACATGCCAGGCCCGCCGGAGGCAGACAGGGCGCCCGCCGCCCCGACGGGCCGCCGCCGCACCGGCCGGGCGATATCGACGAGGCCGTGCTCTACGGCGTGCATCCGGTCGTCGAGGCGCTGAAGAATCCGCAGCGCCGCCACCGGCGCCTGCTCGCGACGGAGAATGGCCTGCGCCGCCTGCAGGAGCAAATCGATCCTCTGCCGCTCGTGGCCGAGATCGTGCGCCCTTCCGAGATCGACCGTCTGCTCACGCCCGATTCGGTGCATCAGGGCCTCTATCTCGTCTGCGATCCCCTGCCCTCGCCGGATCTCGACAGCCTGCCGGATGATGCGGTCGTGCTGGCGCTCGACCAGATCACCGATCCGCACAATGTCGGTGCCATCCTGCGGTCCGCCGCAGCCTTTGCCGCGGCAGCCGTGATCGTCACGATCCGGCACTCCCCCGCCGCGACCGGCGTGCTCGCCAAGTCCGCCTCGGGCGCGCTGGAGCATGTGCCGCTCATCGCCGTGCGCAATCTCGGCGACGCGCTCGATTCACTGGGCAAGCGCGGCTTCCTGCGCGTCGGCTTCGATTCGGATGGCGATGTCTCGCTCGACGATGTCGCGCTGCGCCGCCCGCTGGTGATGGTGATGGGCGCCGAAGGCAAGGGTCTGCGCCAACGTTCGCGCGAACTCTGCGACCATGTCGCCCGGCTCGAGGTGCCCGGCGCGATCACCAGCCTCAACGTCTCGAACGCGACTGCGATCGCGCTCTACGCGGCCAGCCGGCGGCGCTAAGCAGCCGGCTCAAGCGCCCCACCGTTAGTCTCATAGACGAACGGTGCAAGACCAAGTGCCTGATTGCCCCTGCGACAATCCGCGCGCAATCCTCTGAAGCGAGCCGGGGTGACGGGACTCAACCGCTCTCCGGCCGCGCGGCCATCGTCAATGAGAACGCGAACCGCGCGAAACGAGGTTGCCGGGCATGCCCGGCTTCAGGGCTTCATCAGGGGAGACAAACGCCATGAGCATGGCATCGCAAGCATCGGGAACGAGGGCGACGCCCCGCCCGATGACCAGAGAGGAAAAGAGGGTCATTCTGGCTTCGTCGCTCGGCACGGTGTTCGAGTGGTACGACTTCTATCTCTACGGCTCGCTCGCCGCCATGATCGGCGCGCATTTCTTCTCGGCCTTCGACCCCAACACCCGCGCGATCTTCGCGCTGCTGGCGTTTGCGGCAGGCTTCCTCGTCCGCCCGTTCGGCGCGCTGTTCTTCGGCCGCCTGGGTGACCTCATCGGCCGCAAGTACACCTTCCTCGTCACCATCGTGATCATGGGCGCCTCCACCTTCCTGGTCGGCCTCCTCCCCAGCTACGCCACGATCGGCTGGATGGCCCCGGTGGTCCTGATCGTCCTGCGCATGCTCCAGGGCCTCGCGCTGGGCGGTGAGTACGGTGGCGCGGCGGTCTATGTCGCCGAGCACGCCCCCGTCGGCCGCCGCGGCTTCTACACCTCCTGGATCCAGACCACGGCGACGCTCGGCCTGCTGCTCTCGCTGATCGTCATCCTCGGCATCCGCACCACGATGGGCGAGGCAGACTTCGCCGCCTGGGGCTGGCGCATTCCCTTCCTGGCCTCGATCTTCCTGCTCGCGATCTCGGTCTGGATTCGCCTCCAGATGCAGGAATCGCCGGCCTTCAAGAAGATGAAGGAAGAGGGCACCGGCTCGAAGGCGCCGCTCTCGGAAGCGTTCGGCCAGTGGAAGAACGCCAAGATCGCGCTGCTGGCGCTGTTCGGCCTCACCGCCGGCCAGGCCGTCGTCTGGTACACCGGCCAGTTCTACGCGCTGTTCTTCATCCAGAGCATCCTCAAGGTCGATCTCTACTCGGCCAACGTGCTGATCGCCTGGTCGCTCATCCTCGGCACCGGCGGCTTCATCGTCTTCGGCGCGCTGTCGGACAAGATCGGCCGCAAGCCGATCATCCTGGCCGGCTGCCTGATCGCGGCGCTGACCTATTTCCCGCTGTTCGGCGCCCTCACCAAGGCCGCCAATCCGGGCCTCGCCGCTGCGCATGAGAACGTCAAGGTCCAGGTCGTCGCCGATCCCGCCACCTGCGGCTCGGTCTTCGATCCGGTCGGCGTGCGCACCTTCACGCAGCCTTGCGATGTCGCCCGCCGCACGCTGGCGACGCAGGCGATCGTCTACACTCAGGCCCCGGCTCCGGCTGGAACCCCGGCCAAGGTGACGGTCAACGGCGCGGAGATCGCCATCGACGGTTCGTTCGCGGCGAACATCGCCAAGGCGGCGGTCGCGGCCGGCTACCCGGCTGCTGGCGATGCCCGCATCGTCAAGACCGGCTTCGTGGGCGCGCTGTTCAACGGCCAGTCCCTGACGATCATCGCCATCCTGACCGTGCTCGTCATCTATGTGACGATGGTCTACGGCCCGATCGCGGCCGCGCTGGTCGAGCTCTTCCCGACCCGCATCCGCTACACCGGCATGTCGCTGCCCTATCACATCGGTAACGGCTGGTTCGGCGGTCTGCTGCCCGCCACCTCCTTCGCGATGGTGGCCGGTACCGGCGACATCTACTACGGCCTCTGGTACCCGATCGTGATCGCGCTCATGACCTTCGTGATCGGCATGCTCTTCGTGCCGGAGACCAAGGATCGCGACATCATGACCTACGAGAACGACTGAGCTTCAACAGCCGGTCCGACGAACGAGCCCCGCCTGGTCAGGCGGGGCTTTTCTTTTACCCAGGCCGATCCGCCCGCTCTGCCGTGTTATTCTGCCCGCCAGGGCCCGGCATTGAGCCAACGCCTGTCCGCACCGGCGGTGACGATCTGCCGCCGGCAGATGCTTCCCCATAAACAGGCCGGGCCGGTTTCAGGGAGTGGCGCGATGACAACCTACATCATGCTTGCCAATTGGACCGATCAGGGCGCCCGCAACATCAAAGCCTCGCCAGGCCGCCTCGATGCGGCGAAGCAGGCGCTCAAGGAAATGGGCGGAGACTTCAAGGCGTTCTTCATGACCATGGGCAAGTACGACATGGTGATCGTCTGCGAGGCGCCCGACGATGCGGTCCAGGCGCGGTTCTGCCTGCAGCTCACCATGCTGGGCAACGTCCGAGCCGAGACCCTCAAGGCCTTTCCGGAGGCGGCCTATCGCGAGATCATCCGCTCTGTGAGCTGAAATGCCCGCCGGGCGATATAATCAGGCCGATACTCCAACAGTCCCTATGACGCCATCGCCCGTGCATGCTCCGCCATGGCCGCCTTGCAGCCATGGCGGAGGTGCTTGCTCTGGCGGCCATCGACTGGTAACCGCTACGGCATCGCCGACGAGGGGAAGACCTCGTCGGCGGCCTTCTGGCCAACCAGCCAGCGGCGCCGGCGTAGCACAGCGGTAGTGCAGCGGTTTTGTAAACCGAAGGTCGGGAGTTCGATCCTCTCCGCCGGCACCATTCACAAGGGACTTAACCCCTTGAAAGCGCAGATTTTGCTTGATTTTGGGGCGATAACCCCATTTTCTCGCCCCAAAGGCCGCCCCAAATTTGGGGCGGATGGCGAGAGACATCATGGACTATCTGCGCAGGAAGAGCGACGGCCGTTGGGTGGTCCGCGTCGTCGTCCCGGAACGGCTTCGCGAGATCGTCGGGCAGAAGCAGTTAGAGCGCGCCCTTGGTCGCGATCCACGCACCGCGCAGAAACGAGCTTATCCCCTGATCGCGGAGTTTCAGGCGACCATTGCTCGCGCCGAGCGCCAGCTTGAGCTTCAGGGCGGCGGCAATGGCTCCAGCCGACCCCGTCGCACCTTCAGCCTCTCCGAGATCGCCCACGCCCACTATGGCGAGGAACTAGCGATAGATGAGAGCGCGCGGAACATCCCCGGCCTCTACACGTCCTTGCCGTTCTCCCGGCCTATCCGCGCCGATGGACTGCGCCGCGTTGCCGCCGGCATCGCACCTGCTGACGAAACCGAAGCGCTAATCGGATGGGCGGTGAACAAGTTCGCTGAGCGCGAGGGGCGCGAATCGCCCCTTGAACCTGCCGAGCGACAGTCCCTCGCTCGCACCCTGGCCCTTGTGCAGCTTGAGATTGTTGAGCGGGAGGCCGAGCGCGACCGGGGCCATTTCACCGGCACCCCTGCCCTGCCCATCCTTCAGCGGCCGATGGAAGCGCAAGAGCCCGAACTAGAACCGCTGAAGCTTCAAGACCTGTTCAACGCGCATTTTCGCGAGCTAGAGATTCAGGGCGCAGGTGCAGAGGCGAAGCGCCGGTGGCAGCCTGTCTTTGACGACCTCAAGTCCTTCCTGAAGCGCGACGATGCCCGGAAGATCACACCGGAGAAGCTGGACGAGTGGAAGGAGAACCTGATGGGGCGGCTCAAGCCGAAGACCATCAAGGATGTCTACTTCGCAGCCGTGCGCGCGGTGTTCCGCACGGCCCTAAAGGCCCGCAAGCTGCCCTCCAATCCTGCCGCCGACCTGACTATCAAAGTCGCCAAGCCTAAGCTCCCACGCGAGAAGGGCTTCAATGACGATGAGGCGCTTGCCGTGCTGAAGGCCGCGAGCGCTTATCGCTCCAAGCCGTCCGACAACCCTTCGAACCAAGAGCACCCGAAGACCGAGGCAGCGAAGCGCTGGGCGCCGTGGCTTTGCGCCTACACCGGCGCACGCATTGCCGAGATGACGCAGCTTCGCGGCGAGGACGTAACGACCAAGGACGGCATCCACTACCTGCGGATCACGTCCGACGCCGGAAGCGTGAAGAGCGGCCAATACCGCGATGTGCCTTTGCACCCGCATCTCATCGAGCTTGGTTTCCTCGACTTCGTGAAAGCGTCCGGTTCGGAGCCGTTGTTCTACAAGCCAATACCTGACCGAACGACCGAGCACCCATGGCACTCTGTTGCCCGCCGCGTCTCGGATTGGATTCGCGACTTAAAGATCGTGGACCCCAGAGTGGCGCCGAACCATGGCTGGCGCCATCGGTTCAAGACTGTCGCGGTTGAAGTCGGCATGAACAATCGCGTCATGGACGCTATCCAAGGCCACGCTAGCCGCACGGCTGGCGAGAATTACGGCGACGTTACGCTAAAAGCGAGGAAGGTGGCTATCGACACGCTACCGCCTTACAACATCAAAGCCTGACCAATGGAAGAGCGATCATCGTGAATAGTGCGATGACTACTCCGGTGCGTATCCAAACCCCTGAATTGCGGCTACTCAACAGCACTGGATAGCTCCCCATTTTTGTTTGACGCAACGGAACATGGCGTCAACGAGTCTGCAAGGCCGTTACCTGTGTGGGGAACGCCACCCCCAGCTAAATTAACTCAGCATCCCCCGCATCAGTCGCGGTTTCGGTTTCGGTCGCCGCGATAACCCACGCCTCCCTAAGCTGCCAAACATGCGCCCCAGCGCAAGCTGGACAAGGGGAAAGTGTCTTTCGAATAATCGAGCGTGGCACGCTCCGCTGGGCGGTTATCTCGCCTGTCGCGACTGGAAGCCCCGTTTCAGGGCATCGAATAGCAAGCTCATACATAGGCATAACCTAACGTCACAGCGCTCCTGCTTAATCACGAAGGCGCTTTAGGAGCAAGATTTAATAAACAGGCATACGATCCTATAATGGGTAGATAATAGGAATTTATGATTGCATCGCGATTCCGCTCGTGAGAGAATCTTCACCGTTGCGTAAGGTGAAGGTTGAGTTGTGTTCCACGAGTTAGTCGGAAGCGTAAGGAAGTCACTCGGATTTCAGCTCGATCAAAAGGCGATCCCCCTTTCTGATCCTTCGATCTCTGAGCTATTCGGCACGCTGCCGACCGCCTCCGGTGTCACCGTTACTGCAAGCACCGCGCTTCGTGTTCCCGCCGTTCTTCAGGCCGTGCGCCTGATCGCTGAAACGGTCGGCTCCCTATCTTGCAAGCTCTATCGAGACGCAGATGGTAGCAAGGAAGCCGCGAAGGATCACGCTGGCTATCGGCTGGCGCACCGCTACGTCAACGGCTGGACGACTTCCGGCCAGCTTCGCGAGGAGCTGACGGCTGATGCTGTTCTACATGGTGCTGGCTATGCCCATGTCGTTCGCACCAGCGACGGGCGCCCGGTTGAGATCACCCGCCTTCCTCCCGGCACTGTGCAGCGTCGTTTCCGCGACGATGGCGAGCCGTTCTATGTCGTCACCTTCGCCAACAATGTCCGGCGCGAGCTTTCCTTCCGCGACGTGCTCTATCTCCCGGCCTTCGGCCATACCTCACCGATCACCTTCGGCAAGGAAGCCATCGGCATGGCGATGGTTATGGAGCGCGACGGTGTGCAGTTCTTCGGCTCCGGCCGGCGCCCCTCTCTCATCATCACCAATGAGAACAAGGCCATTGGTGAGGGCGACAAGGGCGCCGCGACCATCGGCAATATCCTGAAGTCGTTCCGCAAGTGGCAGTCGGGACCGACCAGCGATCCGCTCATCATGGATGGCGGCTGGAAGAGCGACATGCCAACCATGAAGAGCACCGACGCGCAGTTTATTGAGAACCGCGTTGAACAGGTGCGCGAGATCGCCCGCGTTCTCGGCGTCCCGCCGACCATGATCTTTGAGCTTGAGCGCGGGACTTGGAGCAACGCCGAGCAGATGCTTGCGATGTTCCTTCAGCATGGTCTTCAGCGTTGGCTCGATCGCTGGCAGGACGCCTACGCGACCGTTCTGCTCACCGAAGAAGAGCAGGACAGCCTCTATTTCGAGTTCACGACCGCTGGCCTTCAGAGCACCGACGCTGCCGCTCGCGCCGAGATTTACGGCAAGCTGATCGCGGCCCGCGTCATGACGCCGAACGAAGCCCGCGCCCGCGAGAACATGCCGGCTATCGAAGGCGGCGACGAGCTTGCCAATCCCTACACGACGACCGGCCCCGCTGCCGGCGCGAACGACAACCCCAGCACCGACAAGGAAGCCGCGTGAGCGACGAAGACGACAAGCAGATCATCAACCTTGAAGCGCGCATCGCTGAATTCGAGCGCGCGATTGAAGAGCGGTTCAAGCCGAGGCTGCGCAAGGCGATCTTGGCAGCTCTCGACGAAACCGCTGCCGAGTTTCTTGAGATGGACCTTGCAGAGGTTCGCGAGGCGCTGAAGTGAAGCACGTCGCCTATTTCGGTGACGGCGAAAAGACCTTCGCCCTCACCATGCCCATGATTGCCGAGCTTGAGCGTAAGACCGGCGTCGGTATCGGCGCCCTGTATCAGCGCGTCGCGCTCACCCTTCAGTTCCATGTCGGCGACGTGATCGAAATCATCCGGCTCGGCCTGATCGGCGGCGGCACGTCCCCGACCGAGGCCCAGAGCCTTATCGACGCCTACACCCCGGAGCAGCCGCTTATCCCGCTGGCCATGCTCGCCGTGGACATCCTCAACGCGCGTTGGAATGAGCCCAACGGTGAGGGCCAGGACGAAGAGCCGGCCGCAACCGGCGAACTCGCTGCCGCGATCAAGGCCGCCTACGCGGACGTGTCCGATGTCTGAGCGCCTTGAGATCAAGGCCGCGCTCGCGATTGACGACGCCGGCACCATCACCGGCACCGCGTGGCCGTTCGGCAGTGCTGATAGCGTCGGCGACATCATCACCAAGGGCGCCTTCAACATCCTCGGCGAAGACACGCCGATGCTGCTTCAGCATGATCCCGGCCAGCCTGTCGGCATCTGGAACGAGATCACCGAAACCGTTGACGGCCTTCAGGTGAAGGGGCGCCTCTTCATCGACGAAAGCCAGCGCGCCCGCGCCGTCCGTTCCATGGTGAAGAGCGGCCTCATCTCCGGCCTGTCCATTGGCTTTCGCCCCATCGAGGCGAAGCAGAGCGGCCGGAACCGCATCATTTCCAAGCTCGACCTCTTCGAAATCTCTGTCGTCCGCAACCCGGCTCATCCGAAGGCCCGGATCACGAACGCCAAGGACGCCACGGCTGCCATTGCCGAGGCAATCAACCGCGCCGCCGTGGCGCTCAATCCCTGAAAGGACCAACGTGAACAACCTCGCCCACATTGAACTGAAGTCCGACGACGCCGACAACGTGCCGGCCGATGTCGCTTCGGCGCTCGCCAATTTGACGAGTTCCGTTGATTCCCGTCTCAAGGCTATCGAGACGAAGAACGACGCCCGCCTCGACAAGCTGGAAGCCAAGGCCAATCGCCTGCCGGCATCGAACGACAACCACGCCGACAACGCCCTCGAAACCAAGGCCTTCACCGACTTCCTGCGCTCTGGCCAGATCGACCAGAAGTCGCTCACCGTCGCGGGCGATGCGCCGGGCTATGTGCTCGCTCCCGAGGACCGCGCCAGCGAGTTCATCCGCAACCTTATCGAGTTCTCCCCGGTGCGCGCGATCGCGGACGTGAAGTCTGCCGGCTCGCACACCGTCATCCTGCCGAAGCGCCTTTCGGTCACGAATGCGAAGTGGAAGGGCGAAGCCGTCGCGTCGGAAGCGTCCGAGCCGACCTTCGGCGAGATGGAAATCGCCATCAAGGAGCTGAACACCCACGTCGATATCAGCAACTGGCTTCTGGAGGACGCGCAGAACGTCGAATCCGAGGTTCGCCTTGCCCTCGCCGAGGACTTCGGCGCCAAGGAGGGCACCGCCTTCGTCAACGGCAGCGCCGCCGCCGAGCCGAAGGGCTTCATGACCGAAGCCGGCATCGCCCAGACCATCAACGGCCACGCCGCGAACCTGTCCGCCGATGCGCTGATCTCGCTCATGTATGCCATGCCGGCGACCTACCGGAACCGTGGCACTTGGGCCATGAACGGCACGACGCTCGCGACCATCCGCAAGCTGAAGGACGGACAGGGTAATTACCTGTGGCAGCCGAGCTATCAGGCCGGCCAGCCCGAGACGATCCTCGGCCGCCCGGTTGTCGAGCTGATCGACATGCCGGACGTTGCCGCGAACGCCTTCCCGGTCATCTTCGGCGACTTCAAGGCCGGCTATCGCATCTATGACCGGATTGAGCTTGCGGTTCGCCCGAACCCGAATCTGCTCGCGACCGAAGGTCTGGTGCGCTTCCACGCTCGCCGTCGCGTCGGTGCCGGCGTCGTCCGCACCGATGTCTTCCGCAAGCTGAAGATGGCCACGGCCTGACCATGACCTTGCGGCCCGCATACGATGAGATCGTTCTGGAGCACGGCAGCAATGCCGTGATCCTGCGCCCCTCATTGCGGGCCGCGAGCGCTCTTGAACGCAATATCGGCTTCGACCGTCTCTTTCAGCGTATCGCCGAATTCCACGTCGGCACCGTGCGCGAGATCATCCTGACGGCCGCGACCGACCGCGAATGCGCCGCCTGCTTCCTGCGCTCCCTCGACAGTAAGTCGCTGCTTACTTTCCAGCAGATCGCCCAGATTCCAGCCGCGCAGCTTGTCGTCGGCTTCATGCCTCAGAGCGAGGGCAAGTCCACCCCGCACGCCAAGGCGGTGCCGTGGCGGGAGGCTTATCGCAACCTGTTCCGCGCAGCGACCGGCATTCTCGGCTGGTCCCCGCAGCAGGCTTGGAACGCGACCCCGACCGAAATCAACGAGGCCTTTATCGGCCGCGTCGGCGAGGACGCGCAGCAGGCTCGGCACGATCCCGAACAGGCCGCCCGTAACGAAGCCGCCGGCCTCGACCCCGAATTTGACCGCGCCGGCCTTCAGGCCCTCAAGGCCAAGTATGGACGGAAGCCACGATGAGCCGCCGTCCGCCCCGCCTTTGCTCTTGCGGAAGCATTGTCGCCCATGGCGCCCGTTGCCAGTGCCAGCGCGAGCAGGATCGAGTTCGCGGCGCCCGCCACGATCGAGCCCGACCGAACGCCCGCCAGCGCGGCTATGATCGCCAGTGGGAAGAGGTAGCGCGCACCTATCTGCGCCAGCCCGGCAACGAGCGCTGCGAATGCGGCGCACCCGCCACCCTTGTCCGGCACCGTATCAGCATCCGCCAGCATCCCGAGCTTCGCATGTCGCCCGCCAACTGGCGCCCCGGCTGCCGTCGCTGCAACGCCCTCGACTACATCCGCGAACGCCAGAGAGAACCCCGATGAGCCTTGTAAAGAAGATCACCCTTCAGCCCGGCGTGTGGACGCCGCTGGAAATCACCATGACGTGGCAGGTTATTGGCCAGAAGTCGCTTCGTTACACCTTTGGATGGTTTCCGCCGACCGGAGATAAGAGCCCTGAGAACCTTATCGCCCCCGATGCGTCCACGCCGTATTTCGTGACGCAGAACTACGACCAGCGGCCAGCGCCAATGTATGACTATTATTGGTCACCCAACGCTTACTTTATGCCGGATGGCGATGAGCCGGTTGACGTGGTGTATCTGTGACACCCGCAGAGGCCAACGAGATCGACCGGCTTGAGTTCGAAGCCGAGTGCGCTGCTATTCGGCAGCGAGCCTATGCGCTGATCCGGCACACCCCAACACCGTCACCCAAGCCGACCAGACATGTTGTCGCTGCGAAGGTCAGTGAGGACAAGCCGATAGCTCGACGCCGTCAGCCCAAGCCGCGACTGCAGAATACGTTCGCTGTTCGATATTACACCGCGCTCGGCAAGAGGCTCAGCCTCAATGAATGGGCGGCCGAGACAGGGTTCTCAGTCCATACCATTCGCAACCGGCTCGGCTACGGCTGGACAATCGAGCGTGCCGTGACGGAGCGTCCCAAGACCGGCCGAAGAGGCCGGGGGGTGGTCTTCAATTTTCCGCCTGTTTCGGGGACCGGCGCGGGGAGCACCGCGCAAGAGACGCCCGAAATAACTTTTTCTGAAGAGGCCAATTCCTGATGAGTAGCGTAACGCTTTCGCTCGCGAAGGCGCATCTGAACATCGACCATTCGAGCGACGATGAGCTTATTCAGCTCTATCTCGACGCTGCCGACGACTGGTTTCAGGCCCAGACCGGCCGCAAGCTCGCTGATCTCTCTCCGGTTCCGGCTGACATCAAGCTCGCGATGCTGAAGCTCGCCGCGTTCTATTACATGCACCGCGAAGCCGTTTCTTACGGCGATGCCGTCCGTTTGGCGCCCTACGGCGTGCAGGCAGTGGCCAATTCCTACCGGGAACGGTGGTTCGGCGAGCCTGCACCGGAGGATACCGACGATGAGTTCTGACCTCGACAGGCTCAATCGCCGGTTCGCTGCCGTGATGAAGAACGTTCGTGAGGTGGTTCATCCCGCATTGGTGAAGGGCGCGAACGAGATCGCCGACATGCAGCGCCAGCTTGCGGTCGAAGATACAGGCGCCCTGAAGGATTCCATTACCGTGACACCGCCCGGTGGCACGACGCCGCCTTATTCGCAGCCCGGCGGGAGCCGCGTCGTCGGTGAGAATGAGGCTGTCGTGACGGTTGGCGGCACCGATGTTCGGTATCCGCATCTTGTCGAATACGGGACCAGCACGACGCCAGCGCAGCCCTTTTTCTGGCCCGGCTTCCGGCTCACGCGCAAGCGCGCGCTCAATCGCATCAAGCGTTCAATCCGAAAGGCCGTCCGCACCGGATGGGATACGCCGTGATCGAGCCGACTATCGCCTTCCGCGAGGCCCTTGGCGCCCATCTGGCCAGCGACTTGGCCGTCGCCGCGCTTGTAGACCCCGAGAACATCCGGGCCGGTGACTTCGCTCCGGATGAGCTTCCGGCCATCCTGTTCGGCGCCGGGAATGTCATGATGCACGGCCGGGGATCGGGCGCCCAGTTCGTCGCGACCGTGTTCATGGACCTGCATATCTGGGCCTTGGAACCGGGCCTCGACACTGCCCAGACCATCGGCGCGACCGTTGCGCGGCGCCTTATGGACTGGCCTTTCTGCGACGGCTTCAACCTCGATCAGTTCAAGCACACCCGCACCGTTTGGCCCCGCGATCCTAATCCCGATTACGGGCACGGCGTCATGTCGGTGGAAGCTGTCATCCGGTGGAGCATCTGATGCTCGCGGCCGGCACTCTCTTCCACACCATCACCATTGAGCGTGAGACGAAGACGCGCACGCCCAGCCGTAGCACCGCTTCCGCCTGGACGGAAATCGCCACGACGCGGGCCGAGGTGGTGAAGGCATCCGCTGCCGACTTCCTCACCGGCTTCGGCACCGCCCAGCAGGGCACCGTTATCTTCCGCATCCGCTGGCGGGACGGCCTGACGGGCGCAGAGCGCATTGTCTTCAACGGCCGGGCGTATCAGATCAAGGAAATCGCCGACATCGGGCGCCGCGTTGGCCTCGAAATCAGGGCGGTTGCGTCGGCGTCGTGACCCATCTTCGCGGCGTCAAGCCGGCCTTGTCCCCTGATCGCGAGCCCCTGACGAAGACCCCGCCCGCCCCGAAGTGGCTGAGCGAGGACGCGCGCGGCGAGTGGAAGCGGATTATGCCGCGCCTGATCGCTGACCGCATCGTCACGCGGGCCGATCTCACCGGCATCGAGAACTATTGCGTTGCTGTCGGGCACGTCCGCGCCATCGAGCGGACTTTCGCCACGACCGGCACGCTCGATAAGACGCTTTTCGGCATGCAGAACCGCGCCATGCAGACTGCGCGGCAGCTCGCGGCCGAATATGGCCTGTCGCCTGTCTCGCGCGCCCGCGTCGGTGGCAATGCGGCCGATGACGATGACGACGACAATCCGCTCACCATCGGCAGGAACCGCCGATGAGCACGAGCGCGTTCCCGAACTGGATTTATGACGGCAGCCCGATCCCGGACCCGCTCGGCTATGGGCAGGAGGCTGTGGACTTCCTCAGGGCGCTGAAGCACCCACTGAGCACTGCGCCGCGCCGGGCGTTCCAGCTTTACGAGTGGCAGGAGCGCATTATCCGCCGCATCTATGGCCCGCGCGATGAGGACGGCGAACGTCTCGTTCGCGACGTTTTCCTCTATCTTCCGCGCGGGAACCGCAAGACCGCGCTTT
Organism: Allobosea sp. 47.2.35; assembly: GCF_024655635.1. Taxonomy (GTDB): domain Bacteria; phylum Pseudomonadota; class Alphaproteobacteria; order Rhizobiales; family Beijerinckiaceae; genus Allobosea. The sequence continues at coordinate 160,321 of NZ_JANLGI010000003.1, forward strand.
CCGCCGCTTTGGCGACCTTGCATTTGCTTGGCCCGGAAGCGGTCCCGGCCGGCCAGATCATCTTTGCGGCGTCCGACCGCGAGCAGGCCAGCGTCGGCTTCCGTGAAGCTGCCGGCATCGTCGGCATGGACACCCGCCTTACGGCCGCGACCAAGATTTATGACTCGCAGACCGGCAATCTCATTATCAGGAGCCGGCTGGACGGCTCGACTTTGAAGGCCGTTTCGTCGGACGGTAAGGCCCAGCACGGCACCACGCCGACCTTCGTGCTCGCCGACGAGATCCACATTTGGAAGAACCGCGACCTGTGGGAAGCGCTTCAGTCCGGCATGGCGAAGCGCAAGGGCGGCTTGACTGTGGTCGCGACGACTGCCGGCCGTGGCAATGAAGGACTTGCTGCCGAACGCTACCAGTATGCGCGCAAGGTCGCGCTCGGCTTGGAGCATGCGCCATCCTTCCTGCCGATCATGTTCGAAATCCAGCCAGAAGAGGATTGGCAGAACGAAGACGTGTGGCACCGCGTCAATCCCGGCCTCGCGCTCGGCTTCCACGATATCAAGAAGCTGCGCGCCGACGCGAATGAGGCCCGCGCCAATCCGTCGAAGGCATACGAGTTCCAGCAGTTCCATTTGAACAGGTGGTTCGGCAACAGCCGCGACCCGCTGTTCGATATGGCGACCTATGACGCCGGCAGTTTCTCGCTCGACCTCGCCGAGCTTGAGGCGTTGCCGTGCTTCCTTGGCGTGGACATGGCCATCAACGGCGACCTTACTGCCATCGTCGCGGCGTGGCGCCATGATGACGGCCGGATCACCATCGCCCCTTGGTTCTTCGTCCCCGGCGATGACCTGATCGGCCGCGCCCAGCGTGACGGCGTGCCTTACGAGCGCTGGCGCGACGAAGGTCATGTGATCGTCACCGAAGGCCCGATCATCGATCCCGGCACGGTGGAGGATCATATCCGCGAGCTGTGCGCCCGTTTCGATGTGCGTCAAATCGCCTTTGACCCGCACCTTGCCCGCACGACCATGCAGCGGCTCTTTGACGATGGCCTGCCGACCGTAGAGATGCGCCAGAACATCACGACCATGGGGCCGGCGATCGGCACCCTTGAGCGCTTCGTGAACGGCCGGCTGCTCCGTCATGGCGGGCACGCGGTCCTTCGTCATCACTTTGATAGCGTCGTCGCCAGCCGGAACGACACCGGCCTTGTCCGCATGCACAAGGGCAAGAAGACCGACCGCATTGACGGTGCTGTCGCTGCCGCGATGGCCGTTGCCCGCGCCGCTGCGAACGACAACCGCCGTAGCATTCACGACATGACCGAAGAAGAGGGAGCCGAGTTCTGGACCAAGGTCCACGATCTCGCCGCGTGAGGAATAGACATGGCCGAATCCGCCGAACAGCTTGTCGTCGCCCTTGAGGCCCGCATGCGGGAGTTCGAGAAGAACTTTCAGCGCGCCAAGAACGCGAGCAATGACAACTGGCGCCAGATCGAGAGCCGTGCCCGCAGGGGAGCCCGAAATCTTGAGCAGTCCATGGGCGGCGCCACGACCGCCATGGCGCGCCAGCTTGAGAACTTCGGCAACGCTGCCGCCGGAAAGCTCAAGGGCGCTTTCGCCGCCATCGCAACCGGCGTGGTGCTCAACGGAATTCGGAAGACGGCGGACGAATACACCAAGGTCATGAACAGCCTGAAGGTGGCCGGCGTGAAGGACGCCGACCTGTCCGGCACCTTCGATAAGCTGTTTGCCAGCGCCCAGCGCAACTATGCACCGCTTGATGCCCTCGCGACGCTCTATGGGCGCGTCTCGGCCGCCCAGACCACGCTGAAGGCGTCCAGCGCTGACGTGATGCGCGTCACCGACATCACCGCGCAGGCCCTTCGTGTATCCGGCACGTCCGCGAGCGAGGCACAGGGCGCGCTCTTGCAGTTGGGCCAGGCATTGGCCGGCGGGAAGATTCAGGCCGAGGAATACAACAGCCTGCTCGACGGCATGCGCCCGCTTTTGGAGGCCGCTGCCGCCGGCATGCTTGAAGCGGGTGGCGATGTTGCGAAGCTCACTGCGCTGGTGAAGGACGGTAAGGTTTCGAGCGAGGCGTTCTTCCGCGCCATCCTCGCCGGCTCCCCCATCCTTGAAGAGAAGCTTGCCGGCGCGACGACGACGAGTGAGCAGGCGTTCCAGCGGCTTCAGAACGAGCTTACGAAGGCCGTTGGCGAGTTCGACCGGATGGTCGGCGTCACCCCGGCCGTTGTCTCTGGCATGGAATCGGTCGCGAACAGCATTGGCCCCATCGGCGCGGCCGCCGCTGACGCCACGGTGAAGGTGCAGGGCCTTTTGAAGGCCCTTGGCGATGTCATGGCCGCGTCGGGGAAGGCGATCTCTGGCGCGCTCGAATCCGCGCAGGCCGATACCGCGCGGACGCAGCGGACCATTCTCGAGGCGAAGCTTCGTGGCGCCATCGGCCCGGAGCGTGCTGGTATTGAGGCCCAGCTTCGTGCGCTGGACGCTGGCCCGCAGAATCCTTCGGCGAAGGCGGCGCGCGCCGCCGCCGAACGCGAGCGTCATATTCAGGCTGGCCGCGATGCCGGCGACTTCGGGAACATCGGAACCGGCATCGGCATGCCGAATGCCCCATTGCCGCCTAGCCGCCCGGCTGGCGTCGGCGGCAACGGCGTTAAGCCGATCAGCTTGAAGGACTACGCTGTCCCCGGCGAGGAAGGTAAGGGCGGCGGTGGTGGCGGTGGCTCCGGTGCTGAGAAGCAGAGCCGCTTTGACCGCGACCTTGAAGCTATCCAGCGCCGCACCGAGGCCCTGCGCCTTGAGGCCCAGATGGTCGGCAAGGGCCGCGAGGAAGTGGAGCGGTCGAAGATCGCCCTTCAGCTTGAGCAGGCCGCGAAGCGCGATGGCCTCACCGTCACCGACGAAATGCGTTCGAAGATCGAGCAGGCCGCACAGGGCTATGCTGCCGCGAAGATGAAGGTCGAAGACCTGAAGGAGGCGATGGATGGCGTTCGCGACGCGCAGAAGTTCTTTGCGCAGGAGGTGACTGACGGCTTCGTGGATATGATCGTGGAGGGCAAGAGCGCGACCGAGGTTGTGCAGCAGCTTGGCAAGGCGCTGTTGAAGGCTGCCCTTCAGGCCATGCTCATGGGCAGCGGCCCGCTCGCCGGGCTGTTCGGAACGAAGGGCGCTGACGGCGCGGTCGGCGGCTTGTTCGGCTTCCTGCCGAAGCTCTTCGGCTTCGCAGATGGCGGCTACACTGGCCACGGCGGGAAGTATCAGCCGGCCGGCATCGTCCACCGTGGCGAGTTCGTTATGTCCAAGGCCGCGACCAGCCGCATCGGCGTCCAGAACCTTGAGGCCATGCACCGGGGAGCGCTGCGCGGCTTCGCGGATGGTGGCTATGTCGGCAGCGCGCCGGCCATTCGCCAGCCGGAACTTGCAGGCGCCAATGCCGCGCCGGTGCAGGCCATCAGCATCTCCGCGCCGATCACCGTCAACGGTTCTTCCGGGACCCCGGAGCAGAATGACGATTTGGCCAAGCGAATGCAGCGAAGCCTTGAGGTGACGATGCGATCGGTGGTGGCCGATGAGATGCGGAAGCAGACCCGGCCGGGGAACTTCGCGAACACGAGGAACCGCTGATGCCCCTGCCGACCTTCACGCCGCCTATCGGCCCGACGCCGGGCACCGCGCATAAGCCGAAGGTGAACCTGCTCAAGGCCGAGTTCGGCGACGGCTATTCGCAGCCGACGCCGAAGGGGATCAACCACATTCGCCGGACGTGCAGCCTGAAGTGGGATGCGCTCACGCTCGAACAGATGCAGGAGCTTGCCGCGTTCTTCGAGCGGATGGGCGGAAGCCAGCCGTTCTATTACCAGCCGCACGGCGCACGCTCGCCGGTGAGGTGGACTTGCGAGGACTGGTCGCATCCGCAGGCGCAGGACGGTGTTTGGACCTTCACGGCGGAGCTGGTGCAGAGCTTCAGCAACGCCGCGTAGCCGATTGCCTCATGCTGACTCAGGGAAGGCCCAGGACTGGCGTTCGTGCGCGAGCAGGTGGCGGAGGGGCGGCCAGAGGCTGGCGCCGGCTGGTGACTCTCTAAACGCTTCCCGGCGGAGCGGTCCCGTTCGGCCATGAGATCGGTGACGGCCGGGAGCGGAGCGACCGGGCCGGCGCCCTCTCTATCCGAGGACGGGATAGCTGGTGCCGGGCACCCTACGCCTTCGGCTACCGGAGGAGTTCCTGCGGATAGGAGAGGGATGAACTTTCCGGACGCGCCAGCGTCCGGGCAAGGCCGAAGGCCGCGCAGGCGAGCGCCGTAGGCGCGAGTAGTCGGGGCAAGAGCGAGAAATGTCCTCCCCCATTTTTCGTAGGTTATCTCTTCTTCAAATACAGACATACATATACATAAGGGAAAATGGGGGAGGACATCTCGGTAGCGGTTTGCTGTGGAAATTAGGGGAGGAGATAGGAACGCAGTCCTTGATTGCAAGCGTATACTAGTATACGCTTAATCATCGTCACAGGAGTTTCCATGTCCCCCGCTTCCGTTATGCTGCGCCTTCCGCCTCGCCGGCTCGACCAGTTGAAGACTCTCTCGGCTGTGCTCAATCTGAGTCTCGCTGACACCATCGGCCACATGCTCCGCAAGGAGATCGCCGCAGGTGTTATCCCGGCCATCATCCCCGGCATTGTTGTGCAGCGCGCAGGAGACAAGGTGTCTGTTGCGATCGATGACCATCCGGCCACGCTCTACAGCCTCGAAAGCGCGCGCGAGTTCGCTGAGACGATCAGGGCCGTTGTGGACGGCACCGCCAGTCCTGACACGATCAAGGTTGGTGCTTGGTTCCGGGTCCAGCGCGTCGGCATTGGCTTCAAGATCCACCTGCGAATGGGCGGGCCGGAAGTCACCCTTTCTGGCGATCTCGCGCGTGATCTTGCCGACCTGATCGAGAAGGCAGCGATCTAAAAAGAAACGGCCCAGGCGTTGGCGCGCCTAGACCGTTCAGAACTGATTGATAGCGAGAAAATTCTATGGATACCGACGACGAAAGTCAATCGAACGGTGCATCCACGCGCCCACTTACTTCGCTTGAGTTGGAGGCGCTGGCCGCGCTCGACGCACTAGACCTCACTGTTCCGGCCTCGGAGGACATAACGCCAGCAGCGCCCAGCCCCGCCCCGGCAGCGCCGGCTCTGGGCCGGTTCCGCAAGGCGATTAGTCAGGCGAAGGCCAAGCTCGCGAACGACCGAGATTCGAAGCTGGAGGTTAAGCGCAAGGCTGACAGGGACGCCTATGCCGCGCTCATCATGGAGACAGAGAAGCGCACCGTTCGCAGCCATCAACCGTTGACCCCCGAACGTAAGAGGGAAAAGGAGCGCGCGAAGTATCACGCGAAGCCGACCAGCGAGCAGAGCCAGAAGCGGAAGGAGCGGCGCCATCGCGCCAAGGAGCGCAAGGAGGATACTTCGCTGCCCGAGGGCTTCGGAAAGTTTTGACGATCACCAGCAGTCGCACCGGCGACTGCGCTATAACGTAATCGCCAGCCTCTTAGCGGCGGCTGGTGCTCCGCCAAGACAGATTGCCGGCCCTCACCGGCAATGGCGGATTGAACCCCTCGCGACCGGCAAGCCGCGAGGGGTTTTTCGTGGCAAGAAAAGTAAGTAAGCACTTACTTAAGCTGTTGTTTTTATTTGCTAATTTGTCTACGTCGCTATTGCGACATGGTTCCGGCCGTGCGAGTCTTTGGCTGCCAAATCACTGGCGCCAGAGACAAGCCTATGAGCCCGATCAATCACGCTTCCTACCTCGCCGACCAGACGCACCGGACGTTGGTCGACCGCCTTGCTATGGCGCACGTCGACCCCGGTTACGATCTCCGCAGCACCATCATCGAGATTTTGGGCGACGCCGATATCTGGCCGATCATGTGCCTTGAGGACCGGCTGGAGGAGCGCCAGCGGCGCCGGGCTCGCGGGCTGGAAGTTTGATCTTGACATTTTCTTACTGTTTTGGCATAAGAACAAACAGTAAGGAGATTGACGCGATGGCGAAGACCAATGCCGAGCACCAGCGAGAATGGCGCCGTAGGCGTCGGGAGGCGAAGGAGGAGGCGCTGAAGACCGAGGAGGCTGGCGCACTTACCGATGTATTCTGCGCCCCGTTCTTCGAGGCACCCGCGCTGACGGCCAACTGGTCGGACATCGAGTTGGAATTAGACGCTGCCGGATTGGACGCTCGCCCATTCGACGATGACCGAGGCCCTTCCTCCGCCACTGGCATCATTGAGGACACCCATGAGGCGGAACGGCTAGGCCCGGCTTACGCGGGCAGCCCCCATAATTCGCTCAGTCGGGCAGAAGTCATGATCGGCGGCCTTATCAGCGCCGCCGCGCAATTGGCCGCTGTTGTCAATGACTACAAGCAGACCGAGATCAAGGCCCGGATAGCCGAAATCGAGCAGTCCGACCTTTCGGACCCCGAGACGAAGCGCAGGGCGCTGGCCGACATTGTGCGGCTTCAGAAGATGCTGGACCAGCTTTCCAAGCAGGTCCGCTGGGCCTTCCCGCAGTGGAAGGTAACGGGCGTTTGAGCCCTTAGCAGCGACCGGCCCGACTCCGCGTCGAAACTTTGTCAGGCCGGCCATCCGTAACCATCGCAAGAAAAGGAAAAGCGATGACCACTGAAAATAACACGCCGATGGCCAAGCCGTCGAGCGACCGGACGTGCACGCGCATGAGCCGCAGGCAGTTTAACAGCTTTCTCTATGATCTTTACGGATGCAAGGGGAAGAATGACGTGGCCGCCGATGCGGTTTACGAGGCCGAGGATTTCTATGTGGAAGTTTTCACGGCTTCTCCTGCGGGCCTTATGATCGCCGTTCACCACGGCTTTAGGGGGTTCAACTATCAGATTGTCGATGTGATGCGCCCTGCCACGGACGTGGCCGTTGAGAAGGTGGCCGCGTGATGTGGGTGCAGAAGAACATGGACCTGTCCCCGCGCGAGAACGTGCTGGACTACATCCACAGTCGCCTGAATGAGGCTGTGACCCACACCGGTCCCGGCGTCTTCGATTCGTGGCAGGTAGCGATGGAAGTTCTTCAGTTCGTGGAGGAACGCGCCAAGGCCCGTAAGCCTGACGGCGAGCTTGCCTTCGTGAATCCTGACTTCCCTATTCAGATGCTGGAACCGTGAGGATGGCGCTCAATCCCATCCTCCGCCAGATCGTAGCGCGTGCTGCCGATAGAGGCAGGCGCATTATGGTGCGGCGAGATGTGGCTCGCGAGCTGATGATCGATGCGATCGCGGAGGAGATTTACTCCGTTACGCCGGACGACGCGGACCTCGACGTGCTCGCGCTGGCCGACACCATCGTGGACCGCTTGGAGGCGATGGGCGTCGAGCTTCTCAAGCCTCGCCTCAGTGTTCGGGCGGCGACGCAGCGCGCGGCCTGAAGCCCAGGGCGAATTACGACATGAGGCCCGCCGGTGCAGATCGGCGGGCCTTTGCTTGTCAGATTGCTATTCGCTTTCCACTACGCGGCAGCTATCGCCTTTGTTGGCTCGGCAGAAGCCGAGGGCAGCCTTGCGCGCTTCGGCGACGTTCGCCTTGCCATATGCATAGCCGCACGCTTTGGTCGTGCCCTTGGCGAAGGCCTTTGGGGCTTTAGATGCCGCGAAAGTTTCGTAGTGCTTTTGGCAGCCTGCTCCCATGCCGGCCGGCATGGCCATCGCCGGCGCCGCAATCAGTAAAAGCGCAAGCGCGGTCGCCGTTCCCAATAGTTTCATAGTAGATACCCCAGCCATAGCCAGCGCCAGTGCCGGCGCACAGCATCACCTTACGGCAGCCGGAATCAGGTTGTCGAGATAGCGTTACGGCTCATCGCCTGAATCCTAGCGTGATTTACGACATGAGGTCCGCCACGTCGGCGGGCCTTTGCTTGTCGCGCTAAGCCGCAACCGGCATAGTAGGTCAAGCAGGGGGAAGCTACATGAAGTTCGACTACACCGTTACCGCGCGTTGGATGCGCCAGAGATTCGTCCGCCATGCTTGGACGACATCACAGCAAAAGTGGACGACATCGTGCGCCATTGGCGGGCTTGTCCTCGCGACGATGGTCACTCCCGGCTTTGGGATCGCCGTCTTCGGAACCGCGTTTGCGGGTTGGTGGGTGGCCGTAATCCTCATTACGATCTTCAGCGGCCTATTCGGCAGGCACCTCAGCCTTTCCCGTTCACACTCAAAGCTGGTGAAGCAAGTAGAGGCCGACCGCTTGCGGGCTGAGTAGCCTTGCTACCTCACTACAAGGCCCAGCGGTGCATGTCGTCAGGCCTTGTAGCATTGAGGCAGATTTACCGCCTCAACATTTCTTTGCCAGCCGAGCATTCTCAATTACGAGAAGCTTCCCCTTCGAAACGGCGACATTTCCTTCCTGATCACCTCCAAACGCTGAAGATGTTGGAACGCCGATCAGAAAGACACCCACTGCATCGCCTGTCGCAGTGCTATTTTGAGCAGCCGACAACGCAGCGAATCGCGCGTTCTCATTGTTAAGTTCATCGTTCAACCGACTGCATGACATAGCCATATATGCATCTGAAGGAATCGTGGCTGGTGCAATAGCGTCAGGTCGCTTGGCGCAAGCCGATACGAGCATCGACAGGCCAACAAGGCCAAAAGAATACATTACGTGCATTTGTCGCCCCTTTAGATCGCTGAGGCTATCGCGAACGAGTTCAGCGACTCGTTTCTCAGCCATAGCGATTCTTATTCAAGCCCACCTTCACCATAGCGACGCTCAAAGCCGCTGCCATCCCTCTCGCCGTTCAGGACGCGCGTCATCAACTGTAACGAGTGGTTCAGCGGATCAAGCGCGAGGTAGACGCTGCTCGCGATAGGAACCTCTGCTGCCCACCTCCGCACCTTCCATTCGAAGTCCTTCGCCTCGCGCTGCATCTCTTCGATTTTACCGAGATGCAGGGAGCGCTTCGACCTCTGGACCATCACTGATCCTCCCCGACGACGCGAGGCGCCCTAGCGCCCTCTGAGAACACGCCACGGACGAAGCCGCGCGAGACTGCCTTGTCGGCATCGGCAAGCAGCACATGGAAATCGTGCAGGAGCGCCCGCAGCGCCGCGCGCTCGCTGCCGTGCTCTTCAACCAACTCGATCAGCTCCCATTCAAGGGCGTCCTTGTCGTCGTCAATCTCGGCCGGCTGCGCTGACATGACTTCTGTCCTCGTTATGAGAACAAAATAGGAACAAAAGCCGAGTGGGAGTCAAGCCTTGCCGTTGTCTTGCACAGCTAAAAGTGACCCAGCAGGCGCCCCACCCCAACGCCCCAAAATACCTCATAAGATATTGATTTAATTACGATATTCGGAGTTCGATCCTCTCCGCCGGCACCATGTCCCTTCTCGCGTTTTGCGATCTCCTGCCCGCCACGGATGGCTTGTCCAGCGGGCTTACGGCGCGGGCTTCGGCGACGGCATCGAGATCACCTTGCCGTCGGGCATGATGATGTCGCCCGGCTTATGGCCGGGCGCGCATTCGCCGACACGCGTGGCCTCGACGACGAGCTTGCGCTCCACCGGGCCGGACTGGCCGGGCATGCCGCTGATCTTCGTCGTGCCTTCGGTCCGGACCGATGTCTGGAAATCGCCGGTGATGACACTGTTGCCGGAAGCCTTGATCTGGCCAACCGCGCATTCCGTCTCGACGGCGTATCCGGTGGCCGTCTTGGTCACCAGCATCTTGGAGCAGGCACCGGCAGCAAGGCCTCCAACGATCGACTGGTCGGTTCCCGGGCCGACGCATTGCCTGGCGATAGTCTCGCCCTCGTTGCCCTTCGATTTCGTTTCCCAGAGCCCGGGCTTGCGCTGGGGCAGCTGCTGCGCCGCGGCGGGCAACGCAGCGAGGGCGCCGAGCGCGGCGATCAACGCGAGTTTCATGGCGGTGCTTTCCCCTGTGAATCGGCAAGTGCCGAGACAAGACGGGCGCCAAGGCCAGAATGAGGCAGTGGCCATGCGGGCCTGGGGCGATGGAACGCCCCTTGACAGATAGGCCGTGCGGGGAACGTTTGGCGGACCAGGCGGTCATCCGGCTGGTCAAGCTTCGGGAGGCTTCGATGAAAGCCATTGTCCTCACGCTCGCCCTTGTCCTCACAGTCGGAAGCGCCGTTGCGCAAACGCGGCCCTCGACCGTCTCGCGCCCCTGCACGGCGAGCCAACGCGACGTCCAGGCGAATGGCGCTATCGTGCTGGGTACGGGCGGCTTCACCTATGACCGCTTCGTGCGGGACCGTAGCTTCTGCGAATTCGACGAGGGGCTCGAGGCCGCCTTCGTGCCGAGCCGCGACAACCCGACCTGCTTCATCGGCTATCGCTGCAAGACGCAGTCTCGCTGGATGAACGACTAAGCCCGCGGCCATTCTGACCGCCTGAGCATTCCGAGGCTGGCCGGCAGACGCGATCATGGGTTAGATGGCGGGATCGCGGTGCCCACTTGCGGCCCACCGCCCTGATCGATCTTTGCACGGACCGGAATGGACGACCGGACACAACTTCTCGCGCTGGCGGCCCGCTGCGAGGCTTCCAGCAAGCCCGACCGCGAGCTCGACGCCGATATCTACGAGGCGCTCGGCTTCGTCGTCAGGCGCAAGCCGGCGCAGCTGGTCAACCGGCGCACGCCGGCCGGCGGCATCTATCAGCACGGCTCGTTCTGGAAGACGCTGGGAACCGTCAGCGCCGATATCGACATCGCCGTCTCGCTGCTGCGGCAGAAGGCGCCCGGCTGGAGCTGGAGCCTGCAATGCCTTGCGAACGAGGAGACGCTCGCCTTCCAGGCGCTCGTCGCCGATTGCTCCGGCCAGGGCGTCATGGGCTCGCTCGCACTTTGCGCCGCAATGCTGCGCGCGCTGGCACGGCGAGATCCGGCCACTCCGGAATCGGGCCTCACGGAAACTTGACCTTCCGGCAAGCCCTTGCGGTTGAAAGCAGGATGGCCGCCGCTAGTCTGCCTGCGACCCGAGGGGAGACCAGATCATGCAGGATACAGATTTCTCGCGCCGCGCCGCCCTTGTCGGCGCCGGCGCGCTCGTTGCAGCCGCGACACTCGATCTGCCCGGCATCAGCCCGGCCCAGGCACAAGGAGTTCCCGTGAACCAGGCTCCCGGCTTCTATCGCTACAAGATCGGCGACATCACGCTCACCGCGATCAATGACGGTTTCGGCAGGCGCCCGCTCGAAGGCTTCGTCCGCAATGCCGAGCTCGCCGACGTCAAGAAAGCGATGGAGCAGGCCTTCCTGCCGCAGGATGCGCTCAGCATCACCTTCACCACGCTGGCGATCCAGCATGGCGGCAAGCTGACCCTGATCGATACCGGCAACGGCGATTCGGGCGCGCCGACCTCCGGCACCTGGATGGCGAATTTCAAGGCCGCAGGCCTCGACCCGAAGGACGTCTCCAGCGTCGTCTTCAGCCATTTCCACGGCGACCACATCAACGGCTTCCGCCTGAAGGACGGCACGGCCGTGTTCCCCAATGCCGAGGTCATGGTGCCGGCCGCCGAATGGGCCTTCTGGATGGACGATGCGAAGATGAATGCCGCGCCGGATGCCATGAAGGGGGCCTTCGCCGGCGTGCGCCGTGTCTTCGGCCCCGTCGCCAAGGATGTGAAGCAGTTCGAGCCCGGCAAGGAGCTCCTGCCCGGCCTGACCCCGGTCGCGGCACCCGGCCATACGCCCGGCCACACGGTGTTCGCGCTGAGCTCGGGCAACGGCAAGCTGATGATCATGTCCGACACGACTAACCACCCGGCCCTGTTCGTGCGCAATCCCGACTGGTCGGCGGTGTTCGACATGGATGGCCCGCAGGCGGCGGCAACGCGGCGCAAGCTCCTCGACATGGTCTCGGCCGAGCGCATGCAGGTCGCCTTCTATCACGCCCCCTTCCCCGCGACCGGGCATATCGCCAAGGACGGCAACGGCTTCGCGATGGTGCCCGTGCAGTGGAGCACTGCTCTCTAAGGGGCGTCGGTTTCTCAGTTCACATCGAGGCCGGGCGAAAGCCCGGCCTTTTTCGTTGCCGGGACTTTGTTGCCGCCATGGCCTCGCGGCCTGACGCCCGAACGTGTTAAGCCTGCCTCGATACCGCAGGGCCTGCCGTTTCAGGACACGCTATGACCGAACGATTCGGCGCGATCTCCTTCGTCGCCAGCGAAACCCCTGAGGCGCAGGCGGCGCTCGACAAGCTCGTCGAGCGCTACGGCAATGCCGATCCGGCCAAAGCCGATGTCGTGGTCGCGCTCGGCGGCGACGGGCTGATGCTGCAGACGCTCCACCGCTTCCTCGGCACGGGCAAGCCGATCTACGGCATGAACCGCGGCTCTGTCGGCTTCCTGATGAACGAGTTCAAGGAACGCGGCCTGACCAAAAGGCTGGACGCCGCCCAGCGCAGCATCGTGCATCCCTTGTCGATGCAGGCGACGGACTGCAACGGCGCGACCGTGCAGGCCAAGGCGATCAACGAGGTCTCGCTGCTGCGCCGCTCCTATCAGGCGGCGAAGCTGCGCATCTCGGTCGATGGCCAGGTGCGCCTGTCCGAGCTGATCGCCGACGGCCTGCTGCTGGCGACCCCCGCCGGCTCGACCGCCTATAATCTCTCGGCCAACGGCCCGATCCTGCCGCTCGACGCGCCGTTGCTGGCCTTGACGCCGATCTCGGCCTTCCGGCCGCGACGCTGGCGCGGCGCCCTGCTGCCGGACCATGCCAAGGTCTTCATCGAGGTGCTTGAAGCCGAGAAGCGCCCCGTCAGCGCCGTCGCCGATCACACGCAGATCGACGAGGTCAGCTCGGTCTCGATCGAGATCGACCGGAGCGTCGACCTCGTCATGATGCACGATCCCGGCCACAGCCTGGACGAACGCATCCTGCGGGAGCAGTTCGGGTACTGAGCCTCTTCAGGCGGCGTCGCGCAGGTCGCTTTCCGCGAGCTCGATCAGGAAGGACGGATCAGCCTCGACGAGGAGGGCAAGCGCCGCATCGTCCGCCAGCGAATCCGCCAGACCGCGCGCCTCTTCGCGGGCAGCTTCCGCATCGAGGCGGCGCAGCAAGGCCATCAGCGCTCCCGCTTCAGGTCCTTCCGCCCCCTCGCAGGCGATCAGCACCGTGCGCAGCAGATCGCGGTCCATGCCGGGACGGACCGGCGGCCGATCGAAACCGCGCGCATTGAGCGCCATGATCGCAGCCGAGAAGGCCGGCTCCAGCGAGGCCGGCAAGCCCGCCTTGCGGCAAAGCGCCTTGAGCCCGGCACCGCGCCTGTCGCGCAGCAGGGCCGCGACGCGCTCCTCGGGCAGGCCGGACAGGGCGACGAAAGCCGCCTCCGCCAGCGCCGGCTCGCCGCTGAGCAGCGAGCGCAACATCAGCCCCGGCGTCAGCCGCCCGGTGACCCTGAGCACCTCGACGATCGCCGGCGCATCGCTGGCTTCGCCGCCGGCCGCGAGCGCAACGGCAACCCGCTCGGTCGATTCACGCGCCAGTCGCGCGCTCCGCTCAGCCGTCAGCCAGCCGCAGCCGGTGACGAAACTCGCCAGCGTGTCGGAAACCCTGGCCGCGATCGTCTGCCGCAGGCCGCCCGGCAGGTCGACACGCTCGAGCAGTGCCTCGCGGAGCGCGCCGCTATCGCCATGGCGCTCGATCATGCGCTCCAGAGAGAAATCGGGGATCTCGGCGGTGCGATTGCCCGCGAGCGTGACGAGTGCCTCCTCGCAGCCGACTTCGGCCAGCGCTGCGCAGACGCCGACCGGCAGGCAGCGGCGCATGGCGATGGCCTTCTGGGCGAGCGTGTCGCCGACAGCGGCGGCATCGACGAGGTCAGCCTCGGTCAGCACCGGCGAATGCGCCAGGACCAGCGCCGCGACATCGCTTTGCTCGGCGATCAGGCCGAGCGCGAGATTGCGCGGCGTGCGCATCGAAGGCGCCATTTCCTCGGCGATCGCGCGCCGCACCAGTGGTGAAGGATCGTCGATCAGCGCGATCAGCGCCGTCTCGGCCTCATGGCGGTCCTCGTCGGACATGCCGGAGCGCAGATAGGCGCCGGCCAGCGCCGCGGCCCCGCTGGCGCGCGCCTCGGCCGGCGCGGTCCGGGCCCACAAAAGGAAGCGTCGAACGATCATGTTCCGCTCCGCTGGATCATGAAGGAAGACAGGTCGAGCGGCCCGCTGCGACGCTTGCCAGCCGGCTGCGCGGCAGCAACATCGGGCTGGGACAGATCATTCGGGCGCGACGGCGGCAGCGGCGCGTTGACCGCCTTGGCCGGAGCACTGACGACCGATCCGGTCGCCGCGGGGCTCGCATCGGACAGCGCGCCTTCGCTCTGGCCGGGCCGCGGGAAGTAGCGTTCGCCGCCTTCGAGCGAGGCCATGCGCGTGCCATTGCGAGGCGGCGTCGTCCAGAGATTGGCGACGGCCTTCGAGACCGGATCGCGGGAACCGCCGGTCGAGAACAGGCCGACGAGCCCCTTGGCGCGCTCGGGCCGCAGCGCCGCCGCGATCTCAGCGACCGGGATATCGCCCTGCGCCGCTTGCGCGTTCGGCGTCACCTTGGCGGCGACCTGCGTGCTGGCATGGCTGGCCGCCAGCACGCCATAGACCTCCTGCACGCTGCGCGCGCGGCCGGCCTTGTCGTAGAAGATCGAGCGATTGGCGGCGGCGGCCTCCGGGAAATCCCGCGCCGCGACACGGCCCGGATCGTTGGCCGTCGCACGGATCAGGTCGGAGGCGCCGCGCGCGCCGAGCACATGTGCCATATAGAGCTCGCCGGCCTGCGGCTGGCGGCCGAGGCTGGAAGCGAGCTGGTCGCGATTCTTCTGGGTCAATGCACCGGCCATCACGGCCGCGACCTGCGGATCATTGCGCAGCTGGAGAATCTTCTCGCGCGCCGCCGGATCGGAGACGCTGAGGCGCCCGCCGCTCTCCGTGATGGCGTCGGCATATTGCGAGAGCCCCTGCTTCGGCCCCTCCTGCTTGACCATGGATAGCCAGGTCTGCTCGATGAACTGGAAGAGCCCGGTGGCGCTCGACGTGCCCGCCTTGGCCGTCGGCTCCAGCGCCGATTCCCGCTGCGCCGTCTTGAGCAGATAGTCGAACCCCACCCCCGTCCGCTCCGCGCCCTGACGAATGGCGCTGACGACCGGGTTCGCTGGCTGCGTTTCGCGGCTCTGGCTCTGCGGCGTGGTGAAGAGGAACATCGAGACCTTCAGCGGCGGCCCGCGCGCATTGCGAGGGCACCCTCCAAAATTGCTCCATTATGGTAAGCGAACCGTTAAGATCGCCCATGCGCCGGGGCTCCAGCGCTTTCCGCTTCCCTCCCGGCGGAGGTCCCTCTACGACTTCTGGTTCCGGCTCAGCAGCCGGCATGAAGAAGGCGGAGGCGTCTATGGCGGATGTGGTGCGTCACAAGCGTGGCGGGATCTATTTCGAGGATTTTCAGGTCGGCGCGGTCATCGAGCACGGCCTGACCCGCACCGTCACGCAGATGGACAACATGCTGTTCTCCAACATGACGCTGAACCCGCAACCCCTTCATATCGACGCGCATTTCTGCGCGACCGAGACCGAATGGGGCAAGCCGCTGATGAACTCGCTGTTCACGCTCGGCCTGATGATCGGCATCTCCGTCAACGACACCACGGTCGGCACCACCATCGGCAATCTCGGCATGACCGACGTGCTCTTCCCCGCCCCGCTCTTCGAAGGCGACACGATCAACTGCACCACCGAGATCGCCGCCAAGCGCGAGTCGCGCTCGCGGCCCGAGGCCGGCATCGTCGAGTTCGTGCACAAGGCCTACAAGCAGGACGGCACGCTGGTCGCCCAGTGCCGCCGGCAGGCCTTCATGCGCAAGCGCCCGGCCCCCGAGACGGTCGCGGTCTGATCATGCGTTCGCTCCTGTTCGTGCCGGGCGACAGCCCGAAGAAGCAGCAGAAGGGCCTGGATTGCGGCACTGACGCGCTGATCCTCGACATCGAGGATTCCGTCGCGCTCGACAGCAAGCCGCAAGCGCGCGAGATCACCCGCGCCTTCCTCGAAGCGACCCGCCCCCTGCCGAAACGCCCCTTGCTGATCGTCCGCATCAACGGCCTGGCAACCGGCATGAGCGACGCTGATCTCGACGCGATCATGCCGGGCAGCCCGGACGCGATCATGCTGCCGAAATCAGAGGGCGGCACCGATGTCGGCCATCTCGCTGCCAAGATCGCGGTGCGCGAGGCCGAGGCCGACCTGCCGGACGGCACGACGCGCATCCTCCCGATCGGCACCGAAACCGGCAAGGCCATCTTCGGGCTCGGCAGCTATAGCCGCTCCTCGCATCGCCTGATGGCGCTGACCTGGGGAGCAGAGGACCTCTCGGCCGATCTCGGCGCCGAGACCAACCGGCTGGAAGACGGCTCCTATACCGATCCCTATCGCCTCGCCCGCGCGCTGACTCTGTTCGCGGCGACTGCGGCGCAGGTCGACGCGATCGACACCGTCTTCACCAATTTCCGCGACGATGCCGGCTTCCGGGCCGAATGCCTTGCCTCGCGCCGCGACGGCTTCACCGGCAAGATGGCGATCCACCCGGCGCAGGTCCCGATCATCAACGAGATCTTCGCGCCCTCGCCGGCGGCACTCGCCAAGGCCGAGCAGATCATCGCGCTGTTCGAGGCCAATCCGAGTGCCGGCGTCATCGGGCTCGATGGCGAGATGCTGGATCGCCCCCATCTGATCAAGGCGCAGCGGCTCGTCGCGCGAGCTCGCAAACTGGCTGAATGAACCGCCGGAGGCGATTCGAATGACTCAGGTTTTCGAGGTTTCAGGCATGCATTGCGGCGGCTGCGCCTCGCGTGTCCAGCGCGCCGCGACGGCGCTCGCTCCCGGCGCGACGGTGACGCTCGATCCACCACGCCTGACCTTGCCGGAGGGCGCCAAGCTTGATGCCGAGGCAATCAACAAGGCACTGGCGGAGTTCGGCGACTATCGCGCCAAGCCGCTGGCGAGTTGACGCCAACCGGGCCGAGGCGCCTCCCCCACGAAAGCATCGTCCAAGCGAATGCCACCGATGCGCAGCCACTTCGCGAAATACGACGGCGCCTGTCCGTCAAAGTGACAGTGCGGCCTTGAATTTGGCCGAGCAGTTCGCGGCTGTCCGGCCGCGTAGGGCCAGAATCAACGGAACGGATTCGCGCCACTTCGCCAGCGGCATGGTGGACGCCTCCGTTTCCGCACAGGACTGGATCATCACGACTTCTTGCGTCTTGATGTTCGTGACGTTCATCCCGACGGTGTAGGTCAGCTGGAAATGGTCCCCCATCGCGGGCGTCAGGCTCCCGCCGCCGGCAACCAGGACTTTGTAGAAATTCTGCGCCGATGCGTCAGGGCGGCGGAATTTCTTCTGAAGACCATCTGCGATCGGCTGGGTTACGTTTGCGATATTGGGAATCTCGGGCTCGGCCGATGCCGCAACGATGGCCGCCCCGATCAGAACTCCGGCAATACCGCCTTGGCCGTTCATGATCGCGGTGCCCGCAGTTTGCCCTCGGGTGACGACATTCACAGCGTTGCGGCTGGTATTGGCCTCAACCTCCACCGAGCCTTTCGACAACATGTCGGCGACCTCGATGGACGAGTAGCGCGGTACGCAAGCGCCAAGGCTCGACACGAAAAAAGCCGCCAGCGCGGCGGCTCGGAAAGATGAATGCATTCGGCCCGTCCCCTATCCCAAGGCATGTCGCATGCCGCGGATTATCGAGTCGAGGCGATCCCTGCGCAGGCGATGTGCAAATGCACAGCTTATCCGCCGGCCGGGCGGGTGATCGAGAACAGGCTCGTCACCTCGGCATAGTCGGCATAGCCGCAGCGCGCGATCGGGTTAGCACCGGCGGTGTCGAAGCGCCCGTCCTTGACATAGGCATCGTCGATGAAGATGCCGACGACCTGCCCCAGCACCATCCAGCGCGGCACGGCCTGCCCGTCGACATCGTGCAATTGCTGGACAGAGAGCAGCTTGCATTCGAGCGCGGCCGGCGTACCGGCGACGCGCGGCGGCTTGACGAAGCGCGACGGCGCCATTTCCAGCCCGGCATGGGCGTATTCACTCTCGCCGCGCGGCAGCGGCGCCGAGGTCAGGTTCATCGGATGTGCCAGCGCCTTGGTGACCAGCGAGCAGGTGAACTCGCCGGTCTCCTCGACGAAGGCGACGGCGTCCTTCTTGTTCTCCGAGGAGAACATCACGATGTTCGGCCGCGACGAGATCGCGTTGAAGAAGCTGTAGGGCGAGAGGTTGACCTCGCCCTTGGCGCTCAGCGCCGTGATCCAGCCGATCGGCCGCGGTGCGACGATCGCCTTGAACGGGTCATGCGCGAAGCCGAGATCTTCTTTCGTGGCCGAGTAGATCATCGCGTCAGGTCCCGTAATAGCTGACGATATCGGCCATCACCGGCCGGTCGCGATCGGTGATCGGCGCTGTCGGCGTGCCCAGGTGCACGAAGCCGGCCATCCGCTCGTCCTCGGCCAACCCGAAGGCGCTCAGCACCTGCCGGTCAAAGGAGAACCAGTTGGTCAGCCAGGAGCCGGCATAGCCCATGGCATAGGCGGCAACGAGCATGTTCATGCAGACCGCGCCGGCCGAAAGCTCCTGCTCCCAGAGCGGGATCTTGGCATGCTCGCGCGCCCGCGAGACCACGGCGACGATGACCGGAGCATGCAGCAGGCGCTTGCGCTCGAACTCGACCTGATCCTCGCTCGCCTGCGGGTTCTTCTCGCGATAGATGCGCGCAACGATCTCCGCCGCCTCCTCGCGGGCCGCGCCCTTGAAGACGATGAAGCGCCAGGGCGCGAGCTTGCCATGATCGGGCACGCGCGCGGCAATGGCGAGCAATTCGTCGAGCTGGGCACCATCGGGACCGGGCGCCGTGAGGAACTGCGGCGGCACGGAGCGACGCAGCTTGAGCAGAGAGAGCGTATCGGTCATGAAACATCCTGACTATGGCTTGGGAATTGACCTATTCCTTCGCCATGATGAGGACAAGCGGAGCTGCTCATCATCGCCGCAGAGCCGCCGAGGACGAAAAGCATGTTTCAATTGGAGGGCTTTAAAGCTCGCCGCCTTGTCGGGGTCGCCTTCGCCATGGCCGTCCTGCTTGGGTCGAACCTCGCCGGCGCCCAGACTGTCGATCCCGGCCCCGGCGCGGACACGCCATCTCCTGCGCCCCTGCAAGGCCAGCCTGTCGCACCGAACGGATTGGCGCGCCTGTCCGTCTCCGCCCAGTTCGCCGCCGACCGCAAGCCGATCCGCTCCGGGTTGAACTGGCGGGTTCTCAGCGAAGGCAGTGACGGCGCCTCGTCGCGGATCGTCGCGCGCTCCTCCGAGCCGGAGCCGGCCTTCTCGCTGCCGCCCGGCAACTACGTCATCCATGCCGGCTACGGTTTCGCCAGCGGCACCAAGCGCGTCAGCCTCGGCCAGCAGGGCCTGCGCGATCAGGTCCAGATCAGCGCCGGCGCGCTCTCGCTGGCCGGCTCGATCGGCGATGCCCCGATCCCGGCTCCGCTGCTCTCCTTCTCGGTCTTCGTACCTCTGCAGGGCAATTCGGAAGGCCGCCTGATCACCAGTGGCGCCAAGGCGGGCGAGGTCATCCGCCTGCCCGAGGGCACCTATCACGTCGTCTCGACCTACGGCGATTCCAACGCGATCCAGCGCGCCGACGTGAAGGTCGAGACCGGCAAGGTCACCGACGCGACGCTGCATCACCGCGCCGCCAAGGTCACATTGAAGCTTGTCGCCAATACGGGTGGCGAAGCCTTCGCCGGCACCGCCTTCAGCGTGCTGACGCCGGGTGGCGACGTCATTCGCGAAGCGATCGGCGCCTTCCCGCAGGTCATCCTGGCGGAAGGCGACTATGTCCTGATCGCCCGGCAGGAGGGGCAGGTCTATTCCCGCGACTTCAAGGTCGAGTCGGGCAGCGATCGCGATATCGAGGTTTTGGCGAAGTAAGCCGGAGCAGGTCTAAGGCGCTCGCCTCAGTTCGTCGGCTTTCCGCCCCCGGCTGCCTCGATCCTGACCGGCCCGATCCCCGTAGCGATGCCGTCGGCCAGCCGTAGTGCGAGGCAGCGATAGCCGGCATCAACCAGATGCAGCCCGTCCATGCCGACGAGTTCCTCCGGTGTGAACTGGCGCGAATTCGACCAGCCCTTCATCATCGCATAGCGCGGGAACAGCGAGATGCCCTGGTCCTGCGCCGTCTTCGTCAGCACGGCGCGGTAGTCGTCGTAGTGGGGATAGCGCCCTTCGCGCGGCAGCCAGGGCAGGTCCATCAGGATCATCTCGATCCCGGCCGCGCGAGCCTTGCCCACGCCCTTGCGCAGGATCTTGCCGAGCTTGTCCTCGCCGATATCGCGGATCGCATCGTTGATGACGGTCTGCCAGATCACGATCGCCGGCTTCTCGTCGATGACGTCGGTCTGCATGCGCAAGAGCATGTCATAGGCCGACTGGCCACCGACGCCCTTGTTGACGACCCTGACCTCGGCCCCCGGCAGACGCCGGCGCAGCTCCGCCTGGAGCACGGCAGGATAGCTCTTGTCGTCGGCGCTGGCACCGGAGCCGGCCGTAGCCGAGGAGCCCAACGCGATGATGGTCAGGCGGCCGGTTTCCTGCAGCGCCTTGCGCGCGGCCGGCAGACTCGGCTGGAAGGCGGTCTTGGCAGCTTCCGCACGGCAGCGCACATCGAGCGGCGGCGGCAGCGGCGCCGCGCTCGATCCGGAATTCAGCGCGAGGAAAAGGAAGGCCGCGGCGACGGCGCGCCACGGGCCTGGGTAGACTCGGCGCCTGCGCCGCGTTTCGTGATCGAACGGTACCACGACAGGAAAATCCCTAACCCTGTCAGAATTGTAGCGCCACCGGCGCATATCAGCAACTGAACGCCCAGATCGAAGGATGTTTCCGCCAGCACGATCTGCCCGATGATCGAGAGCACGACACCCGCGCAGAAGACATGCAGAGAGTTCTGCCCGGCATTGGCGAGCATGCGGCCGGGTGCGGCCTTCGCCAACCCCATGCCCGACGGCAGCCAGCGGATCGCCAGCCAGGCCAGCGCGCCGATATGCAGGATGCGCGTCCAGGCGAGATTGGTCTTGTCCGAGCCGAGCTGCACCGAGTCGAACCAGTCGTTCAGCGCGGCGATGCCGGTCGGATTGCCGCTCGACGTCTTCACCGCCCAGGCGAAGACGATAAACGTCACCGCTGCGACATCGAGCCAGATCAGGCGCGGCGCGCGGATGCCGAGCTGCGCCGCCCGCCCGATGATGATGCCGAGCGTGAACACGACCTGCCAAGCGAAGGGGTTGAAGAACCACACGCCCGCGCTGCCATTGGGCAGGTTGAGCTCGAAGGCGAGCGCCGCCTGCCAAATCACAAGCGAGCAGGCGAGCGTCAGCAGCGGGCTCAGCCGCGCCGCGTAGTAAATCACCGGGAACAGCGCCAGCAGCACGATGTAAAGCGGCAGGATATCGAGATAGGACGGCTGATAGGTCAGCGTCAGCGCGCCGATCAGCGCCTCGACCGTGTCGCGGAAGAAGGGCTGGATATTGATCGCCTCGATATAGAGCGGGTTCTGCGTCCGCGTCACCGCCGTGGCGACGACGCCGCAGACGATGATGAACACCGCGAGATGGGCGATGTAGAGCGTCCAGAGCCGGGCGCCGAGCTTTAGCCCGGCGACCGCGAAGCCGCGCTGCTCGATCAGCCCACCATAGGCCAGCGTCGCCGAGACGCCGGCGAGCAGCACGAAGATGTCGGCTGCATCCGAGAAGCCGAAATTATGCGGCATATAGGCCGAGACGACGTTTCCCGGCATGTGATTGATAAAGATGATCAGCAAAGCGAGCCCGCGGATCACGTCGATCCGTGCATCCCGCCCCGGCGCGGCCAGCACCGCGTCCACGGCCGGTCGGCCGAGAAGCAGGAAGCGCCTGAAGGAAGAATGGGAGGACACGGGACGCAAGTCCTTCAGCAGGCCGGAAAATCCAGGGTCGAAACGCCGGCGGCCGATGCATGTTCCCGGCTCGCCGCTCTCAAGATGAACGTTCGTTGTCGAACCTGTTCATCTGCCGTTCATATAACTCCTGAGGATTCGCGTCACGCGGCGTGTTGTCACAAGCGCGTGTGGCGGATCATCAGCGGCTTTGCGGCAGGGGTGAGACGAAGCAGCGCCGACACGGCAATGTGATGCCGCGCCGTTCGGACCAGGCTGTTCAGCGGGCTGATTTCAGTAGGGCGGTTCGGCGTAGACCGGCTTGCCGTCGATCAGCAGGCGCTTGATCGCGGCCTCGCCCGACGAAGAGACGGCGGCCACCACCTCGATCCGGGCCTTGTCGGTGGTCTCGATCGCCTTGCCCTCGCCTTGCGGCACGAAATAGCTTTCGAGCCCATAGGCGATGCGCAGGCGGTTGCGCTGGCCGCTGCAATCGAAGGCGCCGTCCGCATTTGTGGCGCAGGCCGAGGTCGCGGTGACGCGCCCGGCGATCACGACGACACCGTCACCGGCCTTGCGCCACTCACGCGAAACGCCGGTCGCCTTGGCAAAACCCTGCTCGTCCCGGCCGAGACTGACATAGACCTGCTCGCCGCGCTGGAAGCCCGGCTGGCTGGTCGCACCGGTCTCGACCGTGCTGATCGGATAGGCGAGGATGACATAATCCCCGCGGAAGAGATCGCGCGGATCGACGGGCACGCTCCGCAGCCGGATCTCGGTGCCGCCGCGCAGGATGCGCGCCCTTTGCTCGACCAGCGTAAGCAGGACGAGCCCAAGCAGCAGCGCGGTCGCCAGCGCGCGCCAAACCAGCGGCACCTTGGCGACGAGGCTATCGGCCGAAAGCGCGCGCATCAGGCGGCTTCCTTCTCAGGCGGGTTGAGCCGGGCGAAGAGCCGCCGCGCGCCGGAGGCGATCGCCAGCAGGGCCGCGCCCGCGACGAGGAAGAACAGCGACTGGTCGAGCAGCGTGCCGATCGTCTGCCAGAGCAGGATCAGGATCGCGACGCCGAACAGCACCGAACCCGCGAGCACCAATCGCCGGATACCGCCGACCGACCCGGCCACCACCAGCGCCGTAGCAGTCAGCAGCACGAGGCTCGCGACGATGATCTTGCCGGCCATGGCGGTGACGATGCCGGTCCAGAACACGACCGGCACCAGCAAGGCGAAGGCAAGCCCTGCCGCCAGCGGCCACGCAAAACGCCGCTCGCGAGCGAGCCCTGCCAAGGCGGCGACGACCGGTAGAGCAACGGCATAGGCCATGAAGACGAAGCGGAAGGCGTGACCTGCCCGCGCCTCGTCCCGGTCGAGGATGCGGATCAGCTCCGTGTTCAGCACCAGCACCAGCCCGAGGAGCCCCCAGGGCAGGCAGGCGGTCAGCACCGAAGGCAAGCCCCGGTCAAGCGCCACTGCGCCCAGCGCCACATAGAACGCGGCAAGCGCCAGCCCATAGGCCAGGAGCCCGTAGTCGAACTGGTCGAACAGCCCATAGCCCGGCGCCATGGCGAGCCAGGCGGCAGCTGCAAGCACGACGAGGTGATGGACCAGCCGGTTGTCGCGCGACAGCGAAAGCCACAGAGCCGGTAGATAGAGGATGAAGAAGCCGAGATGGGCGCCGCCGCGCGCCTCCTCCCAGCGCCCGCCGCTCCAGGCGCAGATCGCGATCAGCGCGATCGCCAGCGCGCCGTTCGAGCGCATCAGGACGGCGGCGATCAGGCCGCCGAGCGCGACCAGCACGGCTCCGCCCGGCCAATCCGCCGGCAGATGATACATCTGCCCGACCAGTGCCAAGCCCGCGCCGAAGATCAGCACGCCGCAGGTCACGGCGGCATCGGCGCCACGCGGCGAGCCCTGCCGCTCCAGCCGGAAGGCATAGGCAATGCAGATCGCGATGGCAGCCAGGATCATGCCGAGCTTGATGAGGCGTGGGATATCTTCCCAGCCCGCCGCGACGAAGGCCGCGACGCTCGCCGCGATCAAGAGGCCGCCGAGCAGGCCGATCACGGCCGGCAGGCGGATGCCGCCCTGCTCGCGCGCGACCGAGCGCCGGATCGCGCCGGCATTCTCGGCCGTGAGCCAGCCCTCAGTGACCCAGCGGGGAAGATCGGCTTCGAGCCGCTTGCGATAGGAGCCTGTCAGCATTGCCGGCAATCTGCCATGGCGAGGGCTGGATTCGCTAGGGGTGCGCAAACTCCGTTGTCATTCCGGGGCTTCGCGCAGCGAAGAACCCGGAACCCACGACTGGGCGCCACATCTAACGCCCTTTTGCAGACGGCTCACCCAGTCGTGGGTTCCGGGTTCGCGCCTGTGACGCGCCCCGGAATGACAACTGTGTGGTGCCGCTGGTTACGCCGCCTTCACGGCCTTCCGGCGCGCGAGGTCAGGCGCCAGCGCCTCCTGGCCGAGCGCCGCGAGCGCCTCGTCGAGCGTCATCACCGTCTGCGCCTGGCTGCCGAGGCGGCGGACCGTCACGGTCCTCTCCTCGGCTTCGCGCTTGCCGACAGCGAGGATGACCGGGACCTTGGCCAACGAGTGCTCGCGCACCTTGTACGAGATCTTCTCGTTGCGCAGGTCGGCGCGCGCCCTGAGGCCGGCGCCCATCAGGGCCATCGTCACATCCTCGGCATAGGCATCGGCTTCCGAGGTGATCGGGCAGACCACGATCTGCTCGGGCGCCAGCCAGAGCGGGAAATGCCCTGCATGGTGCTCGATCAGGATGCCGGTGAAGCGCTCCAGCGAGCCGCAGATGGCGCGGTGGACCATGACCGGCTGCTTCTTCTCGCCATCGGCGCCGATATAGAAGGCACCGAACCGCTCCGGCAGGTTGAAGTCGACCTGCGTCGTGCCGCATTGCCAGTCGCGGCCGATGGCGTCGCGCAGCACATACTCGAATTTCGGCCCGTAGAAGGCGCCCTCGCCCGGATTGATCTCGGTCTTGATCCGGTTGCCAGACTGCTTGGCGATCCGCTCCAGAACGCCGGTCATCACCTCCTCGGCATGGTCCCAGACCGCGTCGGAGCCGACGCGCTTCTCGGGCCGTGTCGAGAGCTTGATGACGAGCTCCTCGGTGAAGCCGAAATCCTCGTAGACCGAGAGGATCAGGTCGTTGATCTTCAGGCACTCGGCCGCGAGCTGCTCTTCCGTGCAGAAGATATGCGCGTCGTCCTGCGTGAAGCCGCGCACGCGCATCAGCCCATGTAGCGCACCCGAGGGCTCGTAGCGGTGGACATTGCCGAATTCGGCAAGCCGGATCGGCAGATCGCGATAGCTCTTCAGACCGTGCTTGAAGATCTGGACATGACCTGGGCAGTTCATCGGCTTGAGCGCGAAGACGCGATGGTCGCGCTCGGCATCGGCCGGGTTCTCGAAGGCCGAGGCCGACTTCACTGCGAACATGTTGTCCTGGTACCAGCCCCAGTGGCCGGAGGTCTCCCAGAGTGACTTGTCGAGGATCTGCGGCGCATTCACCTCCTCGTAGTCGGCGGCGAGGCGCCGGCGCATATAGGCGATGATCTCCTGGAACAGGCGCCAGCCTTTGGAGTGCCAGAACACGACGCCCGGCCCCTCCTCCTGGAAATGGAACAGGTCCATCTCCCGGCCGAGCTTGCGGTGGTCGCGCTTCTCCGCCTCCTCGAGCTGCTTGAGATAGGCGTCGAGCTCGTCCTGCTTGGCGAAGGCCGTGCCGTAGATCCGGGTCAGCATCGCGTTGTTCGAGTCGCCGCGCCAATAGGCGCCGGCCGTCTTCATCAGCTTGAAGGCATTGCCGACCTTGCCGACCGAAGTCATGTGCGGGCCGCGGCAAAGATCGATCCAGTCGCCCTGCGCATACATCTTCAGCGTCTGGTCGACGGGGATCGCATCGACCAGCTCGACCTTGTAGGCCTCGCCCTTCGCGGCAAAGAAATCCTTGGCCTTGTCGCGGCTCCAGACCTCCTTGGTGAAGGGTTTGTCGCGCGCGATGATCTCGCGCATCTTCTTCTCGATCGCCGGGAAGTCTTCGGGCGTGAAGGGCTCGTTGCGGGCGAAATCGTAGAAGAACCCGTTCTCGATCACCGGGCCGATCGTCACCTGCGTGCCCGGAAAGAGCTCCTGCACGGCCTCGGCGAGGACGTGGGCGGTGTCGTGCCGGATCAGTTCGAGCGAACGCGGGTCTTCCCGGTTCAAAAGCTCGATCCTGGCGTCAGTGGTGATCGGGTCGGCGAGGTCGACGACGGTGCCGTCGAGCGCCATCGCGACGGTGCGCTTCAACAGGGAGGGAGAGATGCCCTTGGCGATCTCGACTCCGGTAATGCCGGAGGGGAATTCGCGCTTGGCGCCATCGGGAAATGTCAGGGAGATCGTCATGGATCGCTATCCTGCTCACTCGGGGATACAAGCCCCGTAAGACTAGGCCGGCTACGGATGTGGGGATTGCGTTCCGCCGCCCGTGGCCGGTTCGGCGTCGGAATCGAAAGCCGCCGGCACGTTCGTCCCGCGCCAGCGGCCATAGGACCATGGCCTATACCACCTCGCATCGGGCGGCAATGCCTCGCAGACGATGTCGACGCCGCTCGTGCCCCACGGGTTGCAGCGGCAGATTCGGGCGAAGCCGGCCCAGCCGCCGCGCCACAAGCCGAAGCGCAGGATCGCCTCGTCGGTATAGGCGGAGCAGCTCGGCCAATGCCGGCAATGCCGGCCGACCAGCATGGAAAGGCTCAGTTGATAGCCGCGAATGGCGAAATGTGCGGCTTTTCGCGGGAAAAGCGCGATGCTTCGCAGCAGCGAAAATCTTTGCTTAACAAAGAGACGCTGGAATAGATCGTCTGCTTCGTTTCGTTCAGCCACAACCAGAACCGCTTCCCTTGCTCGACACCGGAAACATGATGCGCGCCGCTCGCTTTCGCCAAGCCCTCGTTCGCAAGACCATTCTCGGTGCCGGCCTCGCTGTTGGCCTCGGTCTCGCCATGCCGGCCTCCGCCCAGCAGCGGCCTTACCTGCTCTGGCTCGACGGCGCCAAGCTCGACATCGCTCATATCATCGGCCTGCCGCCGGCGCAGAACAGCCCCGAGGGCAAGGCCGAGTTCGAGCAGGTCCAGCAGATCAGCGCGAACCGCACGCCAGAGCGCGAGAAGGCCGCCATTGCAGACCAGCGCCTCGCGCTGGTGAATTTCCTGAACGGCATGGACACCGGTTATGTCGACAACACTCATCGCGAGGTCCGGCTACTCTTCCGCGAGGCGCAGGTCGAGCTCGGCATCCTCCTGAAGAGCGTCCATCGCCTGACCAGCCGCCAGCGCCCGTTCCAGCTCTGGGCGAAGGTCCGCGTCAAGCCCTGCCCCGGTGCACGCCCGGAAGGCACCTCCTTCCCGTCGGGTCACGCGGCAACGGCAGCGCTCTATGCCGAACTGCTGAAGGCCGCGGCTCCCGAACTGTCCGACAAGCTGGAAGCGCGGGTGAAGAGCTATGGCGAGAGCCGCCTGATCTGCGGCTTCCACTATCCGAGCGATCTCGTCGCCGGCGACAAGGTCGGCCGCGCGGTCGCCAAGGCCCTGCTCGCCGACCGCGCCTTCAAGGCCCGCTTCGACGAGACCGTGCCGGAAATCCGCGTCGCCTTCGGCGTGAAGTGAGGCACCGCTAGACGGCAGCCTCGCGGCGCTTGGCCTCGATCTGGTCGATCGCATCGACCACCGCATCGAAGGTCAGCATCGTCGAGGCGTGGCGCGCCTTGAAGTCGCGCACCGGCACGAGCACCGCGAGATCGGCCCATTTGCCATCGGGCGGCGCGGCATTCTCCTTCAGGATGGCACGGGCCTGCTCGCGCACCTCCCGCAATTCATCGGCCGTCGAACCGACGACATGGCTCGCCATGATCGAGGATGAGGCCTGCCCGAGCGCACAGGCCTTCACCTCATGGCCGAAGCCGCTGACGACATCGCCCTTCATGGTGACATCGACTGTCACGGTCGAGCCGCATAGCTTCGAATGCGCGCGCGCCGTCGCATCGGGCGATGGCAAGCGCTGCAGCAGGGGAATGTTCGCGGCAAGCGAGAGGATGCGCTTGTTGTAGACGTCGTCCAGCATGGCCTGTTCCCGGAGCCCGTGCCGTTCGGATTGCAGCGCAATCTGATCCAACGACGCGTTCTCTAACGTATAGGCGGAGACGGATTCACCGATGAGGTTGACCAACCTGATCGGACCCGGATCCGGCCGGTCTGGAATGACCGGCACGCAGACCCAATATAGGGTTGATCGCCACGAAACGGGAGGGCATGGAAACCTCTTCCGCCGCGAGGCATCAAACTTGTCGCACCGGCCTCGCGAGCCGCAGCCTTTGAGGGGCAGCTCGCGAATCCTTCATCGTCCCAACGGGAGGCACCACATGATCCCTGTGGTTAAGTCCTTGTCCGTCGAGGGGGCCGTCGGCCCCTCCGCTGACAAGTTTCTGGTTCGCAAACCTACGCAGGAAGAGGCCGAGGCCGCTGTCCGCACGCTCCTGCTCTGGGCGGGCGACGACCCGTCGCGCGAGGGCCTGACGGATACGCCGCGGCGCGTCGCCAAGGCCTACAAGGAATTCTACAAAGGCTACGCTGAGGATCCGCACCATATCCTCGACCGCGTCTTCGAGGAGGTCGAGGGCTATCGCGACATGGTCCTCGTCCGCGACATCCCGTTCTATTCGCATTGCGAGCACCACATGGTGCCCTTCGTCGGCAAGGCGCATATCGGCTATTACCCCGCGAAGGGCGTGGTCGGCCTGTCGAAGCTCGCCCGCATCGTCGATGTCTATGCCCGCCGCCTGCAGACCCAGGAGACCATGACCGCCCAGATCGCCGACGTGATCGAGGAGGTGCTGGAGCCGCGCGGCATCGCCATCCTCGTCGAGGCCGAGCATATGTGCATGTCGATGCGCGGCGTGCAGAAGCAGGGCTCCTCGACGATGACGACGCAATATCGCGGCGTCTTTCGCGACGATCCGGCCGAGCAGATCCGCTTCTTCACGATGGTCAAGTCTCCTGGGCTTTGATCGCTCCGGTTGGCCGCGCCTTGTCGTTCCCCTACAAGGCGCGTGACCACCTATGCCCGGAGCCGAGATGAGCCTCTTCCCCACCGCGCCCGACAAGCACGCCCTCGAGGAGGGCACCGTGCTCAGCCCCCGCTTCGATGCCAACGGCCTCGTCACGGTCGTCGCGACGGAAGCCGATAGCGGCGCGGTCCTGATGGTCGCCCATATGAATGCCGAGGCGCTCATGCGCTCGATCGAGACCGGCGAGGCCTGGTACTGGTCGCGCTCGCGCCAGGAGCTCTGGCACAAGGGCGCGACCTCCGGTCAGGTCCAGACCATCGTCGAGATGCGGGTCGACTGCGACCAGGATGCGCTCTGGATCAAGGTGAAGGTCGCCGGTGACGGCGGCTGCTGCCACACCGGGCGCTGCTCCTGCTTCTACCGGGTCCAGCCGCTCCGGAACGAAGCCGGCAAGCCGCTGATCTCCTGCGATTGACCGCGCTGAGGCCGGCGCGCATCGGGGATGCAGCCGGCACGCCTTCACCAATCCGTCAAATACAGGCGATAATCGCCGAAGGCTGAGCCGTTCATCTTTCGCTCATCGGCTTCTGAGACCCTCTCATTCTACGGAGGGACGAGCCCATGCGGTGGGATGGTGTCGCGCGGCGAGCCTTTGGTCTCGGCGGAGGTGGTGCCGCAATGAACGATATGCGTCCTGTTGAGGGACAGCCCGCCTTGATCAGGCCGAAGATCGGTCTCGCGCTCGGCGGTGGCGCGGCACGCGGCTGGGCCCATATCGGCGCGCTCGAAGTGCTGATCGAGGCTGGTTTCGCCCCCGATGTCATCGCCGGAACCTCGATCGGCGCCGTGGTCGGTGGCTGCCTCGCCGCCGGCAAGCTGCCCGAACTCTCCGAATTCGCCACCAGCATGACCAAGCGCCGCATCGTCGGCCTGATGGATTTTCATATCGGCGGCGCCGGCCTGATTTCCGGCGGACGCCTGAAGCGCCTGCTCGAACAGCATCTCGACGGCATCCGGATCGAGGACCTGAACCACCGCTTCGTCGCGGTCGCGACCGAACTCGGCTTCGGGCATGAAATCTGGCTGACCCATGGTCCGCTCGTCGAGGCGCTGACCGCCTCCTACGCCCTGCCCGGCATCTTCGATCCCGTGAAACTCGGCGGCCGTTGGCTGATGGACGGCGCGCTGGTCAATCCAGTTCCGGTTACGGCGGCGCGCGCGCTCGGCGCCGATGTCGTGATCTGCGTCAACCTCAACAGCGACCTCACCGGCCGCGGCACGACGATCCAGGATCAGAGCTCGGATCCCGATCCGCTCGTGCCGGAATTGCGCATCCAGCCGGAACCGCGCTGGTATGACGGGATCAGCGGCGCCGCCAAGCGCGTCCGCAACATCGTCGGTCGCCCAACGGAGAACCGCCCCGGACTGGCCGGCGTGATGATCGACGCCTTCAACATCACACAGGATCGCATCTCGCGCTCGCGGCTGGCGGGCGATCCGCCCGACGTGATGATCGGCCCGAAGCTCGGCCGCATCGGCCTGTTCGATTTCCATCGTGCCGGTGAGACGATCGAACTCGGCCGTCAGGCGGCGCGCCGGTCCCTGGACGATATCGCCGCCTTGGTCGCCGCCAATCATATCGCGCCGGAGAGCTGACGCTCCCCGGCCGTTTCACGCATCCTCAGGCCATCGCGATGTAATCGCGCATCGCCTGGCTCTCGGCCTCGATCGCGGCGACCCGATGCTTCACCACATCGCCGATCGAGACGAGGCCGGTGACGCGGCCGTTCTCGACCACCGGAACATGGCGGAAGCGGCCGGTCGTCATGATCTCCATCAGTTCGTCGACGCTGGTCTGCGGCCGGCAGGTCACGACCTTCGAGGTCATCGAGCGCGAGACCGCGCTCTCCAGCGCGCCGGCTCCCAGCTCGCCGAGTGCCCGGATGATGTCGCGCTCGGACAGGATGCCCACCAGCGCCCCGTCCGCTCCCATGACGACGACGGCGCCGATGCGCTTCTCGCTCAGCGTGCGGATCGCCTCGGACAGCGTCCGATGCGGCTGCACCGAGATCACATCGTGCCCCTTGCCGCTCAGCAACTGCTCGACATTCATGGCCAGTCCCTCCTCGCAGGCGCGCCGTTGCCGGCGCGCGGTTTCGCTGGAACTTCGCGAGGGCCGGCAAGTCTCACGATGCCGGGCGGGCTCGGGAAGTGCTTCGCAATGAGGCGAGTGTGGGCGAAGACCTTGGCGCAGGCAAGGTTTCCGAAACGGTTCTAAAGAGCCTTGCGAAGGAAGGCAGCCGGCCGGGTCAGCGCCGCTGCTGCCCCCGGTCGAACAGCGGAAACAGCAGGAGCCCGACGACGAAGCCGCCGATATGGGCTTCCCAGGCGATGCTGGTCTCCTCGCCGAAAATCGGGACCAGTCCGGCCCCGAACAGGATGTTCGTCACGAACCAGATCGCGATGAACAAGAGCGCCCGCGAATTGCGCCAGAGTTGCCCGAGCGGCTCGGCCGGAATCGCCTGGACGACCGCGTCATTGCCGAGTTCTCCGAAGCGCAGGCCCGGCGCGAAGACGAAGCGGATCGCCGCCGCCGTCGCGCCCGAGATGCCGGCGGAAGCGCCGACCAGCGGCAACACGTCGAGGTCGCGCGACCACCAGTGCAGCAGCGCGCCACCGATCGTCGCCAGCGCCATCAGGTTGAGGAAACGCCCCGGCCCGAGCCGCCGTGCGACCGGGCTCCCGAAAGCCGCGAGCCAGACCGCGTTCGAGATCAGGTGCAGCCAGGAGCCGTGCAGCAGGCCATAGGTCAGGACCGTCCAGAGCCGAACGCCGCCATCGGCGAGCAGCAACCGGACGAGCTGGAGCCGCTCGACGACATCCTGCCCCGCGGTGAGCTGTGCCATCGCGCCGACGACGTCATCGATCCGCCCCGGCGAGAGCCAGAGCGTCAGGCGCGCCGGCACGAAGGCGAGCCAGGACATGAGCACGTAGTCGTCATAATCCGACAGCAGCGCTCGCCCGGCCTGGATCAGGACCAGGACGGCCAGCAGCCAGACCACGACGGAAGGCAGGTTGAAGACGGGCTCTCGTCCCGGCGGGGAAGGATGATGGGAAGCCATGCGGCCGTCACACTTGCCGAAGCGCCAGCAGGGCGCAAGCCGCGAGCCCTTGGCGAGGCACGAAAAAGGGGCGCGGCTCGCGCCGTCCCCTTTTTCGCCGGCTGTGGCGCCGCCCGGTCGTGCCGGGCGACGGGCTCACGCCCCCCTCCACCTCGTCCTGCGTACGCTGTCGGCGCCCGCGAATTCCGAAGGCGATTCATGCGCATTTTAGCGATCATCCACAATCGTAAGACTTGATTAACCCTAACGCCCCTGCCGCCTCCCCCGACTCAGTGCGGGGTGGCAAGACGGCACGGCGAATGCGTCAGCGCTCTTCCGAGAGATTGATTCGTCCTCCTTTCGAACGGTTCCGCGTCATCATTGGACGCTGGCCCGCTCCAGGGAGAGACAGACGGCGAATATGGGCACAGGATGAAGAACGCGAGCACAAAGCTGGTTTTCGACTATTGGGACACGCTGCGTGGCGATCGCGCGGCGCCCGAGCGCGGCGAGATCGAGCCCGGCGCCCTGCGGCATGCCCTGGCCGATACCTTCGTGCTCGAGAACGAGCCGATCGGCCCGGTCTTCCGCCTGGCCGGCACGCGGCTCTGCGCCCTGATCGGCCAGGAACTGCGCGGTCGCGCCTTCACGGCGCTCTGGCCCGATGTCGAGGCGCAGGGCGACATGCGCCGCCTCGTCCAGACCGTGATGGATGAGAGTGCCGGCGCGGTTGCCGGCCTGTCCGGCAAGTCGGTGACCGGCACGCCGATTTATCTCGAATTACTGCTGCTGCCGCTGCGCTATCGCGGCCGCACCCATGCCCGCGTGCTGGGTTCGCTGTCCCCTGCCCTGTCGCCGGACTGGCTCGGCCTCGACACCATCGAATCGATGCGAATGATCTCGCTTCGAATGCTTTGGCCCGCAGCAGCCGCGCGCCCCCCCGTCGCACCGCGCCGTGCCGAACCGCCCCGTCTCGTGGTATTACCGGGCGGGCGGGCCTGATCGGAACGATACGTTAACCGAACCCCGCCTAGGATTATCGAGGAATCTAGGTCGGTTATTGATGTTGAGCGCGCTCAAAACGCCCCGTGCGGCTGCCTTCCCTGCCGAGCGCAGGCGGCATTTCCGTATGAAGGTCGTGCTGCTGGGCCGCTACATGCTGCCGAACCGCATGGAATACCCATGCCAGACGATCGACATCTCGCCCGGCGGCGTCCATTTGGCGGCGCCGGCTAAGGCAAGGCCCGGCGAGCGCGTCATCGTCTATCTCGAGCATCTCGGCCGCATCGAGGGCAACTGCGTCCGCACCACGGCCGAAGGCTTCGCGATGACCATCACCGCGACCAGCCGCAAGCGTGAGAAATTCACGGCCCAGTTGACCTGGCTCGCCAATCGTGAGGAGCTCGGCCTGCCCGAGGATCGCCGCCACGAACGCATCGTGCCGCGCAACCCGCGCTCGACGCTGGTCATGGAGGATGGCGCCGAGCATATCGTGCGCGTCATCGACATCTCGCTCTCGGGCGCCGCCTTTTCCAGCGATCTCGACTTGCCGCTCAACACCCCGGTTCGGCTCGGCACCACGCCGGCCCGTGTCGTGCGTCGCTTCGACGGTGGCTATGCCGCCGAATTCCGCTTCCCGCTCTCGGCCGACCTGCTCGACGAGAACCTGGAGCTCTGAAGCCCGCCTCGCGGGCTTTCGGCGCCCTTCACAACGTCAGCTCGCGGAGCGCCGCCTGGCGTCCGCCGCCTCGAAGAGCGCGATCTGGTCGGCCTGGGCTTTCCTGAAGGCCGGCCGGCCCGTGATGCGGACGACATAGGCCTCGCTCGCCGGCCGGTCGCCGAAGGCGCGAACCTTCTCGACCCGCAGCACATCCGCCATCAGCAGATCCGCGACGGTGAAGCGGCCGGCCGCGAGCCATTCCCGTTCGCTCAGGACCTGTTCGAGCTGGCCGAGGCGCAGGCGCATCCAGTCCGTGAGCTGATTGTCCCGCGCGCCGGTGACGGTCAGGAACCACCAGGGCACGGACACCATCTCGATCGAGTTGAGCGCGGCCAGCGTCCATTGCAGCGTTTCAGCCTCACCCACCGGATCGATCGGCATCAGCGCCTCGCTCTTCCGCGCCAGATGCAGCAGCCCCGCCCCGCTCTCGAACAGCTTCACCGCGCCATCGTCCAGGAACGGAATCTGGCCGAAGGGCTGGCACGCGAGATGATTGGTCTCGCGCCCATCGAAGGGAATGGTGCGGACGCCGTAGGCGAGCCCCGCCTCCTCGCAGGCCCATCGCAGCCTGAGGTCGCGCACGAAGCCGCGCGGGCCTTCAGGGACCCAGTCATAGCTCCAGATCGTCAGTTCGCTCATCGCGGCAGGCCTCTCCGACACGCGCCTATCCCGAACAATCGCTGATCGCGGGTCGTCGTTCCATATCCCCGGCTGTCATCCGCCGGCAGCCGCGCTGGGAAAGGCAGGAAAACCGGACCCGGCTCCGTGCTTGCGCGCCATCGGCGCGTTAATGGCTGCGTAGGTTAATCAGGCCTTTCAGCATAACCAACAATTAATGGTTACCAATTGGTTTTATGATCGATGCAAATCGTTACTTCCGGCTTTGAACAAGGTTGATCCTGATTTTTACTTAGGCTCGGCGCAGCCCGAATACATAAATTTGTACGTTTCCATTTCAGCTCGAATCCATCCGCCGCCGCGCATCGTCTCCCCGGGACAGAAAGGGGACGACATGCTCTCACTCCATCGCAATCTGCTTGGTACCGCTCTCGCCGCCATGATCATGATGACCGGGGCAGGCACGGCCCAGGCTCAGGGTTCGGCCGGCATTCCCGTCGCGAGCCTCCCGGCCGAAGCCTCCGGCGACGCCCGCGCGCCCTATGCCTGGACGGATTTCTGCAAGCGCACGCCGTCGGAATGCCGCGTCGATACCCGTGAGGCCGAACGGATCGAGCTGAACGCCAAGACCTGGAAGACGATCGTCGGCGTTAACACCAACACCAATCGCGAGATCGAGGCGATCACCGACGAGGACCATTGGGGCGTCGTCGATCGCTGGGACATCCCGACGGACGGCAAGGGCGATTGCGAAGACTACGTCCTGCTGAAGCGCAAGCGCCTGGCCGAGGCCGGCCTGCCGCGCCGCGCCATGCTCGTCACCGTCGTGATCGACGAGGAGAATGCCGGCCACGCCGTGCTGATGATCCGCACCGATCGCGGCGACTTCATCCTCGACAACAAGCGCAATGCAATCCTGCCCTGGAGCCAGACCGGCTACGTCTACGTCAAGCGCGAGTCGCAGTATCGCACGGGCTGGACCTCGCTCGGCGGCGCGCAGACCCCGACGGTCGCTTCGGTGCAGCGTTGATGAAGACCGCCGCAGCTCGGTTACGAATGCGGCCATAACGACGGCGAGGCTCGGTCACGTCCCCACCCACCCGTCCCCAAGGATCGGGTTTCGCCAAGGGCCGGCTTTCCCCAGCGGGAAGCCGGCCCGCTTCGTTTCGGGATGTCAGTCCAGCCGTTCGAGCCCGGCCGCGAACTGCCGCCAGCGCTGGACATAAGCTTTCGCCGAGGCGGTGATCCCTGCCGCCGCCTTGTCGTCGAGCGTCCGGATCGCGCGGGCCGGCGAGCCGACGATCAGCGAATTGTCGGGGAATTCCTTGCCTTCCGTCACCAGCGCATTGGCGCCGACGAGGCTGTTGCGGCCGATCTTCGCACCGTTGAGCACGGTCGCGCCCATGCCGACCAGGCTGTTCTCGCCGATCGTGCAGCCATGCAGGATGGCGCGATGGCCGATCGTGCAATTGGCGCCGACCGTCAGCGGATAACCCATGTCGGTATGGAGCACGCAGCCTTCCTGGAGATTGCTGCCCTCGCCGATGGTGATCCACTCGTTGTCGCCACGCAGCACCGCGCCGAACCAGATTCCCACTCCGGCCGCGAGCCTGACCCGCCCGATGACATGCGCATCGGGCGCAAGCCACCACTCTCCAGCCTTCGCGGTTTCGGGCCTTGTTCCATCGAGCGCATAGAGGGGCATCGGCTTGTCCTGACGGTTCGAGCCCTCAGGATTGCAGGCGGGCGGCGCCTGCCGTCAAGCGCCGAGCAGGTGCAGAAGGTCTAGCACGACCCGGCCCGAGACCAGGCTCCAGATGCCGGCCGTCAAGCCGGCGAGCATGAGGAAGGAGAACGGCCGCCCGTCGCTCTGTCGGCCCTGCACCAGGCTGCGCAGGATCAGGAATGGTGCGCTGAACACGACCACCGGCACGCTGGCGACGGCGGTGAGGCCGCCGGCCTGGAGCAGTTTGAAATCGGCGCGCCGCTCCGTGAACAGTTCGAACGCGCTCGCCAGAAGCCCTGCAAAGGCGAAGCCGAGGAACAGGGATTGCAGCGCCTCGACGGCGGAAGGCTGGATGGTCACGGACGCAAACTCTCGACCAGAGCGACGCCTGAACCTGCCGCATGGTCCACGGCCTGTGAAGGACAGAGTTTACCGATGGTTAACCCTACCGGCGCGGTTATGGTTTACGCGGCATTAAGCCGGCGGTGATTCAGTGGTTGCGACTTGATTGCAAGGCACCGGAATGACCGCATCGCTGCCCTATCACCGGCCTGGCCACCAGGCCGCCCATCTGACCTCGATGGTGCGCATGCGCCTGCAGCAGAAGGCCGCCCCTCTGCCGCGGGCAGATTGGGCGCTCCTGAAGGCGGTGCTGCTGATCGTGACGGCCGGTGCGCTGGCGACGGCGCTGGCCGTCTATCTCACCCATCGCCGCGACGAGCCGGTCACGGCGCCGCAGCCGGCCCGCGTCGGCGAAGTCGCCCTGATGATCCCGAAGGACCTCACCGGCATCGAGGATGATGGCGAGACGAGCCGACTCGTCGGCATGGTGCGGCTGCGTCTGGATTGGCCGAGCCTGGGCCCGGCCCAACCGAACAATCGCAGACGGCTGCTGATCACGCTGAGCCCGCCCGACCGGGTCAACGAGCCCGCCCGCCAGCTCGCGACCTATGCCCGCTTCCTGACGCCGACCGTCTGGTCCAATCCCGGCGGCCTCGTGGTGCGCGGCTTCCGCAAGGGCTCACCCTTCGAGAACGATGAGTTCTACGTTTCCGTCCCGGACGGCAAGGGCTTCGCCGCGCGCTGCCCGATCGATACCGGCTCCGGCCTCGAGGAGCCCTGCCGCATTACCTTCCAGCATCGCGGCATGGATGTGAACATCCGCTTCCCCCGCACCATCATCGCCGACTGGGCGCTGATGCTCGGCGGCGTCAGGCGGACGCTCGACGGGCTGATCCGCTGACGTAATCGAGGAAGCCGCACCGGCTTCCTCGCAATCGCTATGGCTGAGCGCCTCAGTCCTCGAGATCGACGTCGAGGATCGCCATGGTGAAATTGAACGAGCGGTCGCCGTCCTCGTCGTCGACATGGATGATGCCGATGAACTCCTCACCCAGATAGACCTCGGCCGAGTCGGTCTTCTTCATCCGGGCGCGCACGCTGATCGCGTGGTTGTTGAAGGTGCGGCGCAGATAGGTTTCGAGCTTGGCGAGTTCTGTCTTGTCCACGGTCCTGGATCCTTTCGAATTGGCCGGGAGCGATGCCACGGCAGGCCACGAAGGGCAAGCGAAAGCAGCCGCTGCCGGCATGGCAGGCCCCATCCAGCCGGTGGTTGTGGATGCCATGCGGAATCGTGCCATGTTCGCGAACCTCCGGAACCTTGACGGACCTTGAGACCATGAAGCCGTGGCTTGCCCCCGCCCTCGACTATGTCGTGTCCTGGCTCGATTTCCAGCGCAGCCACCACGAGCAGCCAGGCTGCGCCGTCGCAATCGCCAATGACGGCGAGATCGTGCTGGAAGCCGCCTTCGGCAGCGCTGACCTCGCGACCGGCGAAGCGCTGACGCCGCGCCACGGCTTCCGCATCGCCTCCCATTCCAAAAGCTTCACCTCGGCCGGCATCCTGCGCCTCGTCGACGAGGGGCGCCTGCGGCTCGACGACGAGGTCGGCAGCCTGATCGACGGTCTGCACCCGGAGGTTGCCAGGGTCACCGTCGGCCAGGTTCTCTCGAATAGCGCCGGTCTGACCCGCGACGGCCCCGATGCCGGCCAGTTCCTCGACCGCAAGCCCTTCTGCAGCAAGGCGGAACTGCTCGCAGATCTCGCGAAGCCCCCGGTCCTGCCCAGCTCGCAGCGCTTCAAATACTCGAACCACGGCTTTGGCCTACTCGGCCTCGTCATCGAGGCCGTGACCGGCCAGAGCTACAATGAATGGATCACCGACGAGGTCGTCGCCAAGGTCGGTCTCACCGAGACCAAGCCCGATATCGGTCTCTGGGGCCATCGGCCGATGGCGAAAGGCCATACCGGCAGGCAATTGCTCGGCCGGCGCATGGTCATCCCGGCCGATAATCATTGCCATGCCATGGCTTCCGCCACCGGCTTCGTCGGGACCGCCGCCGATGTCGCGCGCTATTTCGCGCAGCTCTCGCCCCATGCCGAGCGCAGCATCCTCTCCGCGAAGAGCCGCCGCGAGATGGTCCGCCGGCTCTGGCCGGACGACGAATCCAGCCTCGGCCGCCACTACGGGCTCGGCACGATTTCCGGTGGCGAGGGGGATTGGCGCTGGGTCGGCCACTCCGGCGGCTTCCAGGGCTTCATCACCCGCACCGCGATCATCCCGAAACAGGGCCTGACGATCTCCGTCCTGACCAATGCCATCGACGGCCTCGCACATCCCTGGCTCGACGGCGTCGCCCATATCCTGAAGGTCTTTGCCGAGCGCGGCGGCCCGTCTGCCCAGACGCGGGACTGGACCGGGCGCTGGTGGACGCTCTGGAGCGCGACCGATCTCGTCCCCGTCGCCGATCGCGTGCTCTG
Organism: Allobosea sp. 47.2.35; assembly: GCF_024655635.1. Classification (GTDB taxonomy): domain Bacteria; phylum Pseudomonadota; class Alphaproteobacteria; order Rhizobiales; family Beijerinckiaceae; genus Allobosea. The sequence continues at coordinate 199,387 of NZ_JANLGI010000003.1, forward strand.
CGCCGCGCCTGCACTGCTCACGCCCTTCCTCGATGCCGCCGAGATCGCCATCGAAGCCCCCGATCAAGGCCGCATCGTGCGCGCCTCCGGCTTCCACAGCCCCGGCGAGACCGTCGCGCTGGAGCGCGAGGGCGGTAAGGTGCGCTCGGTCAGGATGGCCGGCTCGCGCCTGCTCGATGCAGACGCGATGCGCACCGAGATGGAAGAACGCTACGGCGGCAAGGCGGGCGTCTAGCCCGCCACGCATTCGCCGCCTTCCGGTCGCAGCCTTCGTACCGAGGGCTGGCCGATGCGTGTTCTTGCCTCGATGATCGCCGCTGTCCTGATCGCGGGAGCGACGGTCGCGCGCGCCCATCAGGCCCCGCGGGGCTGGGATTACCCGTTCTACTGCTGCCTCGATTCCGACTGCGCCCAGATCGAGGCGGAGGCCGTCCGGGAAGTCACGGGCGGCTTCGTCGTGACGATCGCGCCGGGCAAGCACCCGATGTGGTCGAGCGAGCGCAAGAAACCGCTCACGCTCGAAATCCCGCAGGACAAGGCCAAGCAATCGCCGGACGGCCACTGGCATCTCTGCATCGACGATTCCGGCGAACTGCTCTGCTTCTTCGCGCCGGGCAACGATTCCTGAGGCCGGCGACGCTCACCGCATGAAATGCAGCTCTCGAAACCGGCCACGAAACGCCGTCACGTCCTTCGCAACCGCCTCGGCCGGGCGCGAGCCGTTCAGCCCCTCGGCGATATAACCGGCGAGTTCCGGCATATCCGCCGCCGTCATGCCGAAGCGGACGATCTCCGGGGTGCCCAACCTGAGGCCGTTGACGTCGCCTTCCACCGCCGGCAACGGCAGGCCGATGCCGCAGGAGAGGATGTTGACGGCGCGCAGCTTCTTCGCCGCCGCCTGCCCGCCGCCATAGGCCGAGGCCTCGATCGCGAACTGGTGCGAGGTCGTCATGCCCCGGTCGCGGGCGAAGACCGGCACCTGCCGCTCACTGAGTGCCTCGGCCAGGGCCTTCGCCGTCTTCGCCATCTTCTGCGCATAGGCGCGGCCATGCGCCTTCCAGTCGAGCAGCGAGACGGCGAGCGAGGCCGATTTCGCGGCGTCGAAATTGGCGGTGAGGCCGGGATAGGCGATGGCGTCGAGCTTCCGGGCAATCTCGGCATCGTTGGTCACGATCAGGCCAGAAGGCGGTCCGCCCAGGCTCTTATAGGTGCTCATCGTCATCAGATGGGCGCCCTCCTCCAAGGGCTGCTGCCAGCCATGGCCGGCGATCATGCCGGACATATGCGCTGCATCGAACAGAACGATCGCCCCGATCTCGTCGGCGATGGCTCGGATCTCGCGGATCGGATGCGGGAAGAGATTGAGGCTGCCGCCGATCGAGATCAGCTTCGGCTTGAGGCGCAGCGCGTCCGCCCGCAGCTTCTCGACATCGACTGTATAGCGCACCGGATCGATCGGCGCGGGATGGGTGATGATGCCATAGAGCCCGGCCGCGCCGGCGCCGTGATGGGTGACATGCCCGCCGATCTCGCCGGGCGGCGCGATGATGCAGTCGCCTGCCTTGGCCGCGATCATGAAGGCGTAGAGATTGGCGATGGCACCGGAAGGCACGCGGATTTCGGCATATGTCGCGCCGAACACCTCCGCCGCGAGCTCGGCGGCGATGATCTCGATCTGCTCGATCGCCTCCAGCCCCATCTCGTATTTGTCGCCGGGATAGCCGAGCGAGGGCCGCGCCCCGATCCCCGCCGAGAGCAGCGCCTCGGCCTTCGGGTTCATGACATTGGTCGCCGGGTTGAGATTGACGCAGTCGCGCTCGTGGATCGTCCGATTCTCGATAGCCAGCGCATCGATCCGCGCCGCGATCGCATCGAGCGGCTGGCTCGCCGTCTCAGCCGCGACCTTGAGCACATAATCCTCGCTCGCTTGGGGAACCCAGTCGCGCCTGCCCAGTGCCGTCATCTCGCTTGTCTCCCGAACCAACCAAACCCCTTGTTACCGCCATAACAGCGGTTTGCCGGCCCGCGTGCAAACGAGTATTCATCGCTTGCAGGCTGAGGAATTCTCAGCCTCGACCTGGAGCCTCGCCTTGCCGGTCAAGCCGCCACGCCCGCGCCTGCCATCGCTCAATGCGCTCCGTGCCTTCGAGGCTGCGGCACGCCTGGAAAGCTTCGCCAAGGCCGCCGACGAGATCGGCGTCACGGCCGGCGCCGTCACCCAACAGATCAGGCAGCTCGAAGCGACCTTGGGCTTCGCGGTCTTCCGCCGCCTGCCCCAAGGCGTCGCCCTGACCGATGCCGCCCGCGAGGCCCTGCCGCGCCTGACGCGCGGTTTCGACATGCTGGGGCAGGCAGTGCAGGCTTTGCGCGAGGCACAGCCGCATCGGCCGCTCGCCATCGCAGCCCTGCCCTGCATTGCCCAGCTCTGGCTCTCGCCGCGCCTGCCCGCGCTGCAGGCCGCGTTCCCGGACCTGCAGATCTCGATCTCGGCGATGGAGGAACCGCCCGATCCGCAGCGCGATCCCTACGATCTCTCGCTGTTCTATCGGGAGGCAGCTCCACAGGGCGGTGGGGTCCAACTGGCGGGCGACGCGATCCTGCCCGTCTGCGCGCCCGCTCTCGCCGCAAGGCTCGCGACACCCGCCGATCTCACTGCGCAGACACTGCTGCACGATGCGGTCTGGCGCGGTGACTGGGCGCGCTGGCTCGCCTACGCCGCGCCGGGCACCAAGGTCGACCCAAGCCGTGGCCCAGCCTTCTCGCTTTACAGCTTGGCGCTCGATGCCTGCCTGTCGGGTTCAGGGGTCTTGATGGGGCGCATGAGCCTCGTCGCCCCCCATATCAGAACGGGGAGGCTGGTCGCGCCCTTCCCACAGGCCATGCCGACGCCGGACCGGCTGACGCTCGCGACCGCGACGGCTGCCGGCGCGCATCCGCGCCGGGCCGAGATTATGGAATGGCTCGCCGGCTCGACCGGCTGAGCGCATCAGATGTAGGCGCCGCAATCGCCGGCGAGCGTCTGGTCCATCGAGCGCGAGGGCTCGGCACAGCCCGCCTCCCCGACCACCTTCGCCGGCACGCCCGCCACGGTCTTGTTGCGCGGCACAGGCTGGAGCACGACCGAACCGGCCGCGATGCGGCTGCATTGGCCGACCTCGATATTGCCGAGGATCTTGGCGCCGGCGCCGATCAGCACGCCCTTGCGGATCTTCGGATGGCGATCGCCACCCTGCTTGCCGGTGCCGCCCAGCGTGACGCTGTGCAGCATCGAGACATCGTCCTCGATGACGGCGGTCTCGCCGACGACGAGGCCTGTCGCATGATCGAGGAAGATGCCCTTGCCGATCCGCGCCGCCGGGTTGATGTCGGTCTGGAATACCTCGGACGAGCGCGCCTGCAGGTAGAGCGCGAAATCGCGCCGGTCGCGCTTCCAGAGCCAATGCGCCAGCCGGTGGCATTGCAGCGCATGGAAGCCCTTGAAGAACAGCACCGGCTCCAGCACGCGATAGCAGGCAGGGTCGCGGTCGAGCACGGCCATCACGTCAGCGCGCATGCCGGCGCCGATCGTCTCGTCGCTGGACATCGCCTCGGCGAAGCCCTGCTCGATCAGGTCAGCGGTGACGGCGGGGTGGCCGAGCCTTGCCGCGACGCGATGCGCGACGGCGCCTTCGAAGCTCGGCTGGTTGAGAACGGAAGCGACGATCAGCGTGCCGAGCGCCGGCTCGGCGGCAACCGCTGCCTCGGCCTCGGTCCGCAGGCGGGACCAGACGGGATCGACCCGGTCGAGCCCGGTAGCGAAGTCGCGTGCTTCCACGACGGAGCGCCCTGACGGCATGGTCATTCTCCGGAAAGACGGGTTCGGCGGAAGGACAGCCTAGCGCAAGGCAGGTGTCCGCATCAAAAGCTCAGGCCGAACCGAAGTTGAATCGAAAAGCGAGGCAGCGGAATCAGAATTTCAGGGAAGATCGACAACACATTGGCGTCGCCCGCTTTTCCGGATTGCCTCTCGTCATTGCCGATGCTCTCACAAACGCGCGAGGAAGTCGAGGACGGCCTGCTTGTGGCTCTTGTCGCCGACCGCGAGATTATGGTCGCGCCCGACGATATCGAAGGACTCCGCACCCGGAATGAGCTTCGCCAGCTCCGGCCCGGAGCCCGACACATCGTCCTTGGTGCCGACGCTGATCAGGGTCGGCATCGAAATCTGCCCAACCTGCTCGGCGGTCAAGGTCTGGCGCGAGCCGCGGATGCAAGCGGCGAGCGCCTTGAGATCGCTCTTGGTCTGCTCGGCGAAAGCACGAAACATGCGCTGCATCGGATCGGTCAGGACATCGAGCGACCGCGCCTCCATCGCATCCGCAATGCCGAGAGGCAGCCCGACGCCCTCGACGAGATGGATGCCGAGCCCGCCAAGCAGCAAGGCCTCCAGCCGGCGCGGATGCGCCAGCGCCAGATGCGCCGAGATGCGCGCGCCCATCGAATAGCCCATCACCGCCGCGCGCGGGATGTCGAGATGGTCCATCAATCGGCGCACATCCTCGGCCATGACCTGCGAGGAATAGGCGGCGGGGTCGTAGAGCTTCTCGCTCTGGCCATGGCCGCGATCGTCGAGCGCGACGACACGATAGCCGGCATGGGTCAGCGTCTTCGTCCACTGGGTATTGACCCAGTTGATCATGTGCGAGGAGGCGAAACCGTGCACCAGCACGACGGTGCGGTGCTTCGGCTCGTCATTGGTCGGCGCCATGTCGATGAAGGCGATCTTCACGCCGTCGGAAGAAAAGCTCTGCATGCGGGTCTCGGATCGCAAGATCGGAACGGTCACCCTTCCCTGCCATGACCGGGCGGCTTTGGGTACCCGCCATGGCGCGGCTTGCTTATGAGCGCCCGCCATGATGAACGATGGCCCATGATCCAGCCTGCACCCCGCGAATCGTCACGCCTCGCCATCGTCGACATCGCCCGCGGCGTCGCGCTCATGGCCATGTTCGTCTACCATTTCGCCTACGACCTCTCGATGTTCAGGCTGATCGAGACCGATATCGTCGCCGAGCCGGGCTGGCGCCTGTTCGCACGCGGCATCGCCGGTACCTTCCTGACCATCGTCGGCTTCAGCCTCGTGCTTGCGACGCGCAAGGGCCTGAACCTCAAGGCCTATCTCAAGCGCCTCGCCATGGTCGCTGGCGCGGCGGCTCTCGTCACGCTCGGCACCTGGCGGTTCATGCCGGGCGATTTCATCTTCTTCGGCATCCTGCACCATGTCGCGGTCGCGAGCGTACTCGCCCTGCCCTTCCTGCGCCTGCCGGTCATCACCGTCGCGCTTGCAGCCGCGCTCGCCTTTGCGCTGCCCTCCGTCGTCGCCCATCCGCTGCTCGACCAACCCTGGGCAGCCTGGCTCGGCTTCTCGCAGGCGCCGATCCACACGGCCGATTTCGTGCCGGTCTTCCCCTGGTTCGGCTGCGTGCTGAGCGGCATCGTGCTGGCCCGCCTCATCCTGTCGCGCCTCGCCGGCACTGCGCTCGCCGGCTGGCGACCCGGAAACAAGGCGACCCGAATCGTCGCCTGGGGCGGGCGCCACAGCCTGCTGGTCTATCTCGTCCACCAGCCGCTTTTCATCGGCGCGCTGATGCTGTCGATGCAGGTCATCGCTCCGACCTCTCCGGAGGAACGCGCCTTCCGGAACGAATGCCAGCGCAGCTGCTCCGGCCCCAATGTGCCGCAGGAGATCTGCCGCATGGTCTGCGCCTGCACGGTGGACGGCCTCAAGCGCGAGCAGCTCTGGCAGAAGGCGCTCGACAACCTGCTCTCGCCGCAGGAAAGCGCCCGGATGACCGAGCTGGCGCGGGGCTGCCTGCGCGACGGGCGCTGATGCAAATTGCGCACTGGAGCATTTTCGAGCGAAGTGGATACCGGTTCGCGTCAAGAAAATGCGACAAAACAAAAGGCTAGAGCCTTTTCGCGTTTCGGAGAAATGCGGAAAGGCACTGGCGTCAGGCCGCCTCACGCGATAGGTTGCGGCCGAATTCCAGACCTTCGAAGAGCGACGACCATGGCCGCGACCGGCATCCCGCATTTCCACAATGACCCCGGCGTTCCCGTCATCAAGGTCGGCGCGCATGAGTTCATGTGCATCGGCGCCAAGCCGCCCTTCGACCATCCGCATGTCTTCCTCGACATGGGCGCGGATCACGAGATCATCTGCCCCTATTGCTCGACGCTGTTCAAATACGAGCCGTCGCTGAAGGGCGCGGCCTGCATCCCGCCGGAATGCGCCTATACCGATCCGGCCAAGGCGGCCTGAGGCTCGCCTACCGCATCCGGCGCGCGGGTTCTGAGGGGCGCCCGCGCCTCGTCTTCCAGCATCATCATCGAAGGCGTCCGATCCCGTGTCCGCTCCTCATTTCGTCATCGCCGGCGCCGGCATCGGCGGCCTGACCATGGCCCTGTCGCTGGCGCGGCGCGGCATCGCCGCGACCGTCGTCGAGAAGCGCACCGGCTTCGGCGAGACCGGGGCCGGCCTGCAGGTCACCTCCAATTCCGGCCGCGTGCTTGATGCGCTCGACCTCGCCTTGCCGCTGAAGCGCATCAGCGTCACCTCGCACGGGCTGATGATCCGGCGCTGGGCCGACGGCTCGCAGGTGCTGGAGATGCCCTCCAGCCCCGAGCGCATGCCGACACCGTTCCGCATGATGAAGCGCAACGACCTTCATACCGTGCTGCTCGACGCCGCCCGCGCCATGCCGAACATCCGCCTGATGGTCGGCCGCAGCGTCGATGAAGTCAGCCAGAACGCCGAGGGCGTCACGATCGGGCTGACCGCGCGCGACGGCGTCGGCGGCACGCTCTCCGCGCTGGGCCTGATCGGCGCAGACGGCCTGTGGTCGCGCGTGCGCGATCTCACCGGTGACGCCTCCCCGCCCGTCTTCACAGGCTACGAGGCCTGGCGCGCCGTGGTGCCGGCCCGCGCCGGCGACAAGCCGCGCGTGACGCTGCATATGGGCTCCGGTCGCCATGCCGTGCACTACCCGGTCGCTGGTGGCAAAGAAATCAACATCGTCGTCGTCCGCCAGGCGAAGGAGGCCCGCGAGGGCTGGTCCCGCGACGGCGACCGCAATGTCGTCACCGAGCATCTCGCCGGCGCCTCGCCGGCCCTGCGCGAGCTCACCGGAGCGGCCGAAGGCTGGCAGGTCTGGTCGCTCTTCGACCGCAGGCCCGCCGCCATGGCCAAGGGCCGGATCGCGCTGCTCGGCGATGCCGCTCACCCGATCCTGCCCTTCCTTGCGCAGGGCGCCTCGCTCGCCATCGAGGATGCCGCGGTGCTCGCCCGCCTGCTGGCCGAGACGCTCGGCCGCGAGGGCGCTGCCGGCGTGCCCATGGCCTTCGCCGCCTATGCGGCTGCCCGCGCCCAGCGCGTCGCCCGCGTGCAGGAGGAAAGCCGGGGCAACGGCCGCAACTACCATATGGGCTGGCCGCTCAGCATCGCCCGCGATTTCGCGCTGAAGCGGCTCGGACCGGACGGCCTGCGCAATCGCTATGGCTGGCTATATGACTGGCAGGATGCAGCCTGATCTCGTCAAAGCCGCAATCGGTTCCTATCTTTGTGCCGGAGGAAGGGACCGAAACCAGATGATCCGCGTCAATCTCTACGAGCAGCTCAACGGCCGCACCCGCGCTATGCCGCGCTGGCAGGCCTGGCTCGCCATGGCGGCGAGCCTCACCATCGGCGTCGCGCTTTTCGTGCTGGCCGCAAGCCTCGCGCTCATCCTGATCCCGGTCGTGCTGGTCGTCGGCGCGATCGCGGTCTGGCGCCTCAAGTCGAAGCTGAAGGCGGCGGGCATCGACCCCGCCAATCCCTTCGCCAACCAGCCGCGTCAACCGGATCGCGTCGAGGTCATCGACGCCGAATATCGCATCATCGAGCCGGATGAGCCGCGCCGCTGAGATTCACTATCCGCCTTTGAGCAGGATTCCAGCGACCGCGCAGGCAACCAAAACCGGAATCATGCCGAGCTTGAGGCGCAGAAGCGCAACGGCGGCCCCGGCCGCCAGCAGCGCCGCGCGCCAGTCGAGCGATCCAATCACCGGCAGTTCCGGCTTCATTCCGAGGAAGGACAGGCTGGAAACCTCGCGGAAGAGGACGTGCAGCCCGAACCAGAGCGCGAGGTTGGCGATGACGCCGACCACGGCGGCGGTGATTGCCCCGAGCGCGGCCGCTAGCCCCTTGTTTTCCCTGAGAGCCTCGACATAAGGCGCCCCGAGAAAGATCCAGAGGAAGCAGGGCGCGAAGGTTACCCAGACGGTGAGCAGCGCCCCGAGCCCGCCGGCCACGAGCGGCGGAAGGCTGCCCGGCGCCCGGAAGGCGGCGAGGAAGCCGACGAATTCAAGCACGAGGATGAGCGGCCCCGGCGTCGTCTCGGCCAACCCCAGCCCATCGAGCATCTCGCCAGCCGTCAGCCAGCCGAAGCCGTCGACAGCCGCCTGCGCGACATAGGCCAGCACCGCATAGGCACCGCCGAAGGTCACCATCGCCATCAGGCTGAAGAAGCTGCCGATCTGCGTCCAAACGCTTGCCGGACCCGTAACGAGCCAGAGCAGGGCAACCGGGGCAAGCCAGAGCGGCAGCCAGAGCGCGAGCACGCGCATGGCCTTCGCCGTGGAGGGCCGGACATGCGCAAGAGTTCCCTCGGAAAGCAGCCTATCGACCAGCCCGACGACCGGCGGTCCGGCAGCGCCGTGCCGCCCGCCCCCGCCGAACCAGTCCGGCCGGATACGGTTGCCGAGCCAGCCGACGAGCCCAGCGGCCAGGATGATCGCCGGAAACGGCGCCTTGAACAGGAAGATCGCGACGAAGGCCGCAACCGCGACGCCAACCATCGCCCTATTCTTCAGCGCCCTGCGGCTGATCCTGAGGCCCGCCTCGATCACGATGGCGAGCACCGCCGCCTTCACGCCGAAGAAGATGCCGTCGACCAATGGCACATGGCGCCAGGAGACATAGAGGATGCTCAGGCCCAGCATCACCAGCGCGCCCGGCAGGATGAAGAGCAGGCCCGCGATCAACCCACCGATCGTGCGGTGCATCAGCCAGCCGATATAGACGGCGAGCTGCTGCGCCTCCGGCCCGGGCAGGAGCATGCAGTAGTTGAGCGCATGCAGGAACCGCTCCTCGCCGATCCAGCGCCGCTCCTCGACCAGTTCCTTGTGCATCAGCGCGATCTGGCCGGCAGGCCCGCCGAAGGACAGGAAGCCGATCCGCGCCCAAACGCGCGTCGCCTCGGCCAGCGTCGGCATGCGCCCTGCCGCCGTGCTCGTTTCCACGACGTTCATCGCCGCGCCTCCCCGGCCGGCTTCGGCACCGGCCAGTTATGGGTCTCCTCGCCCGCGTCGCGGCACCAGCGATAGAAGGCGTCGTAGAGCAGCATGCCGGCTTCGAGCTGTTCGAGATCGTGCTTGTACATGCGCGACAGCCCGAGCGATGCCGCGAGCAGGCCCGCGGCTTGCGGCTCGGCTTCCAGCGTCGCTGTATCCGCCGCCCGTACGATCCGCGCCAGACGGTCGAGCGCCGGCGAAACCAGCCCGAATTCGGCGATCATCGCGTCGAAGGTGCAGAGCGGCCCGCGATGGCTCCAGAACACCCCCTCGATATCGAAGGGTGTGGCGCCGAAACGTTCGGCCACCGCCTCGACCTCGGAAGCTGCGACGAAGAGAAACACGGCCTGCCGGTCTATGAAGCGGCGGATGAGCCAGGGACAGGCGATACGGTCGATCTTCGGCCGCGCCCGCGTCACCCAGACGCTGCCGCCTGACGCTCCCGGCCGCGGCAGATGCTCCGCCGAGAACACCGTCCCCCCGGCCTGACGCCAGGCCTGATGCCCACCCTCAAGGGTTTCCGCGGGGATGCCGAGATGGCGCAGCCAGGCGGCAACACCCTCGCTGAGCTTGAGGCCGCGATGGCAGACGACCACCACGCGTCGCTGCCCGGCGAAATCAGCGCCCCAGTCGGCAACAGTGCGATAGTCGCGCCGAATCGAGCCGGGCAGGAAGACGGGATCGGCTGCGACGTCTTCGTCGATGCGGACGTCGATGATCGCCGGTGCATCGGGCAGGCCGACCAGCCGTGACAGCTGGGCGACCGTGATCTGTTCGTTGGAGGGCATGGCTTGCGTCCATCCTGAAGTGAGGAAGTTGGACGCGAACATTGGGCCGAAGCCTCACGGGGTCGTCGCGATGGAACCCCTTGATGGCGACTAAACCATGTGGGCGCGGCCGGCGTCAACGCCGGCCACGGCATCACTCGATCCGGGTGACCAGGATCTTGTCGATGCGGCGGCCGTCGAGATCGACGACCTCGAAGCGCCAATGCCCCTTGTCGAAGCTCTCGCCGACATTCGGCAGATGGTTCAACTCGGCCAGGATGAAGCCGGCGACAGTCTGGAAATCGGCGTCGCGCGGGATCGGGATGCCGAGCTCGTGGGAGAACTCGTCGACCTGCATCCAGCCGGCGACGAGATAGGAGCCGTCGGCACGGGTGACGATCGCGGGCTCGTCCTCCTCCTCCTCCTGGAAGGCGCCGATGATCGCCTCCAGCACGTCGCCGGGCGTGATGATGCCCTCGAAATGGCCGTACTCGTCGAAGACCAGCGCCATGTGCACGCGGCTGGAGCGGATCTCGCGCAGGACATGCAGCGAGTCGGCTGTGTCCATCACGATCGGTGTCTCCTGCACCAGCGCGCGCAGGTCCTGCGTGTCACCGGCCTGAAGAAACTCGATCAGGTCCTTGACCACGATCACGCCGATGATCGCATCCGCCTCGCCATCCTGCACCGGCAGGCGCGAGCGGCGGGTGGCGCGCAATTGCTGGCGGATTTCCTCGGCGCTGTCTTCGAGATCGATGACCTCGACCTCGCGGCGCGGCGTCATCAGTGCCCGGGCCGAGCGATCAGCCAGACGCATCACGCCGGCGATCATCTCGCGTTCGTCGCGCTCCAGCACGCCGGCCGTCTCGGCTTCCGCGATAATGGTGCGGACTTCTTCTTCCGTGACCTTCTCTTCGGACTCGCCCTTCTGGCCGAGCAGGCGCAGCACGGCCTTGCCGGAGACATCGAGCAGGAACACGATCGGCGCGCCGATCTTGGACAGAAGCCACATTGCCGGCGCGACACGGGCCGCCACCCGCTCTGGATCGCGCAGGGCGATCTGCTTCGGCACGAGCTCGCCAAGGATCAGCGAGAGATAGGTGATGGCGACGACCACGAGGCCGACGCCGAGCGTGTCCGATACCGATGGCGAGAAACCATGCGTGCCCAGCCATTCGGAGAGGCGCGCGCCGAGCGTGGCGCCCGAGAAGGCGCCCGAAAGCACGCCAACGAGCGTGATGCCGATCTGGACGGTGGAAAGAAAGCGACCGGGATCTTCGGCCAGGCGCATTGCGGTTGCCGCGCCCTTGCTGCCCTGATCGCTGAGAACCTTGAGGCGCGCCGTGCGGGAGGAAACCACGGCGAGTTCCGACATGGCGAGGAGTCCATTGACGATCGTCAGCGCCACGACGACCAGGATTTCGGTTAACAAAACCAGCCTGCTTGCTGCGGAACCACGACATCTGGCGGCCCGCTTCCAGCCCTCTTATAGCGGATCGCGGCTCCAACGCGATGGGCCGGACGCAAGATTCGTGAGCGGATAATGAGCAAGCCCCAGTTCTGGCAGCCAACCGCCGACCCACAAGCCGGCACCGATCCCCGCCTGCACGCGCCCTCGGCCCAGCGCAATCGCGATGCGATCCTCGCCGTACTGGCCGATATCCTGCCCTCGTCCGGGCTTGTCCTGGAGATCGCCTCCGGCTCCGGCGAGCATGCCGTGCACTTCGCCGGCGCCCTGCCCGGCCTGACCTTCCAGCCGAGCGATCCCTCGCCGGATGCGGTCGCGAGCATCGCGGCCTGGGCCGCGGAATCCGGCCTCGGCAACGTCCGCGCGCCGCTCGTCATCGATGCCACGGCACCGGACTGGCCGGTCGAATCGGCCGACGCGATCCTCTGCATCAACATGATCCATATCGCGCCCTGGGCCGCGGCCGAGGGCCTTTTCCGCCACGCGGGCCGCCTGCTGAAACCGGGCCAGCCGCTCTATCTCTACGGCCCCTATCGCCGGCCGGATCGGCCGCTGGAGCCGGGCAATGCCGCCTTCGACGAGAGTCTGCGCGGCCGCGATCCTGCCTGGGGCCTGCGTGAACTCGATGCCGTCGCGGGGCTCGGCGCAGCCAGCGGTTTTACCGCACCGGACATCGTCGAGATGCCCTCGAACAATCTGAGCGTGGTCTTCAGGAAGATTTGACTGCCCGGCTGCGCATGCTGACGAAAGGCAGAATCAGCTTGGTGCGGACGGCGGGACTCGAACCCGCAAGCCTTTGAAGGCGCAAGATTTTAAGTCTCGTGCGTCTACCAGTTTCGCCACGTCCGCAGGCGGCACAGCGATAGCGGGCAGGCGCAGCCGGCGCAAGCCTCCGGAAGTACGCTCCAGCTGCGCAGCTCTCAATGCCGGCGGGCGGGCTTGTACCACTCGACCCCGTCGGGATCGACATAGAGGCCGGGCTTCACATCCGAGCCGATGGTCTTCTCCTCCATCGGCACGCGCACCGTATCGTCGCGGTCACCGCGCTTGATATAGGGGGCAGAGCCTTGCCCGGCCTGCCCATGCCCGCCACGCCCGGCGCTGCTGGCCTGCCCGATGATGCCACGCCGCCCCGCGATCCTGTCCTGCAATTCCGTCACCGGGCGCCCGGCGAAGACGACTTTCGCCGTGCCCTCGACCACCGGCAAGGCGCGGCGCGCGGCGCCCTCGCCCGTCACGCGCACACCGATGAAGCGCGGCACATAGCTCGCCCCGCCCTTGCCGAAAGATTCCCAGCCGCCGGCCGAGACCATCTGCGCGCCGCAGCGCTTATGGCTGCGCTCGCAGGCCGCCCGCGAGCCGTAGCGCGGCGCCGCCTGCTCGAATTCGGCACGCGCGTTGCGATAGGCGAACTCGCATTGCTCCGCCGTCAGCTTGCCCGCCTCGATGCATTCGTCACGGCGCACGTAGAGCGCGCCGGGCGCCTGCGCCGCGAGATCGGAAGGTCCTGTAAGCGACAGGGCAGGTGCGAGGGCGGCGACGCGCAACAGCGCCAGGGTGGAACCCGGAATCATCATCCGGCGTAATAGAATTACAATTGTGGCTTTACCGCAGCGAGCCGGGCTCACAGCAGCGACCGCCGCGAGGCTGCGAGCTCCCGCGTCGAGCCATAGTCGATCTTGCCGTTGCCGAGCACGGGGATGGCCTGCGTCACCAGGATCGCGCGCGGCACCCATAGTTCCGGGAAGCCCTGCTCCTTCGCAGCCTCCTGCAGCGCGGCGCGGTCGGCATGCGGCGTCTCGGTCACGAGGACGAGCTGCTCGCCTTTGCGCGGGTCGGGCAACGCGACGACGACATGGTTCTGGTCCGGCCAGACCTTGGCGACCATGGTCTCGACCGCCGCCAGCGAAACCATTTCGCCGCCGAGCTTGGCGAAGCGCTTGGCCCGGCCACGGATCGCGACGAACCCGTCCTCGATCACGACGATATCGCCGGTATCGTGCCAGCCGCCTTCGGGCGGGATGATCCGGCCCGGCTGATCGGGATCGAGATAGCCGGCCATGACGTTCGGCCCGCGTACGGTCAGACGACCGCCCTCATGGATGCCCTCGACCGGCTCCAATTTCGCCTCGATGCCGGGCAGGAGCTTGCCGACCGTGCCCTCCCGGATCGCGGCCGGCGTGTTGACGGCGAGCACCGGCGAGCATTCGGTGCAGCCATAGCCTTCGAGGATCGTGGTGCCATAGGGCTCCCACATCCGCTTGGTCTCGGCCTTCACGCGCTCGGCACCGGCCACGACATAGCGCACGCTGCCGAGATCGTCCTTCTCCGCCGCGCGGGCGTAGCCTTGTAGAAAGGTATCGGTGGCGAGCAGGAAGGTCGCCTTCATGTCGCCGATCAGCTTCGGCACCTGCTTGTAGTGCAGCGGGCTCGGATAGAGCACGACCTTCATGCCATGCAGCAGCGGCACCATCAGCCCGGCCGTCAGCCCGAAGGAGTGGAAGGCCGGCAGCGGGTTCATGAACACGTCCCGCTCGGAGATCGCTCCGGCCGCATGGGCGAAGACCTGCCTGGCGTTCGAGACGATATTGGCATGGCTCAGCGCCACGCCCTTCGGTTTGCCCTCGGTGCCGGAGGTGAACAGGATCACCGCCGTATCGTTGGGCTGCGCTTCGAACGCGCGATGGACCAGCCCCGGCGCCAGGCTCTGCAAGGCGCCGAGTGCCTTGTCGAAGCTGGTGATCTGCTTGCGGACATCTTCGAGATAGATGACGCGCCGCCGCTCGCCGAGCGCCGCGATCTCGTCGTCGAGCTTGCCCTGGTCGACGAAGCGGCGCGAAGTGACGATCGTCTTGAGCTGCGCGAGTTCCGCCGCCGCACGCAGGTTGCGGACGCCGGCCGTGAAGTTCAGCAGCGCCGGCACGCGCCCATAGGCGAAAAGCGAGAACAGCGTCACCGCCATGCCCTGCATGTTCGGCAGCAGCACCCCGACCTGCTCCTTCGGCGTCGTCAGCGCCGCGAGCTTGCGCCCCAGCACCAGCGCGCCGAGCACGAGCCGGCCATAGCTGATCGGCTGGCGCTCCGGGTCTTCGAGCGCGATGCGGCCCTTGCCGTGGCGGGCGATGGTCTGAAGCAGGGCGCGAAAGAGCGTGATCCGCGCGCCCGCGGCATCGAAATTGGTGGCGGCCATGTCTGGCGCGTCTCCCGTCGGCATTTCCCCTGCCGGTCAAACTAGTGAGATCGGCGCGGGTTTCAACGCCGATCCCGACCGGCCGTCAGCCGAACGCGCCGATCTCGTGCTGGATCGCGCCGGAAATCTCGCGGATCAGCGCGAACAGCCCCAGCATCGGCGCGAACACATCGCGATGCAGGGCCTCATAGGTGCCACCCTCGCGCGGCCCCGGCGGCTCGCCGAAATCGAGCCCGATGGTCGGATCGGGATCGCGCGGGAAGATTTCGGCCAGCAGCGCCAGCGAAGCCGGCACGTCGAGCCGCAGCAATCGTTCGATCAGGGCATCGCGGGTCAGGCCGGCATGCGGCCGGAAATCCGGGATATGGGCGAAGGACAGCCAGATGCGATGCATCGCGGCGAGCCTCAGCGCATGCAGTGCCACGAGTCGCGCCGACATCTGCGGCACATCGTCGGCCGCGACCTTGAGCTTGAGCGCATCGGCGGAAAGCCGCCAGAACAGGCGCCGCAGCGCCGGCGCCAGCTCCAGCCGCGACAATGCCTCCGCGACGACCAGCAATTCCTCGCGCCGTCCCTCTTTCACGGTCCGGCGCGCCCGGTCGAACCAGCTGCCGGGGTCGAGCGTGTCGAGATAGGCCCGCAGCACGTCGAGATCGCTATGCGCCATGGCATGGGCCGCGAGGCGGTAGGCCCGGTCGAAACGCTCCGAGCGCTCGCGCATGGAGCGGAACAGGTCCGGCGCACGCGAGGCGGCATGGCCGACGCCGTGCATACTGTTCGCCATCCAGCCGAGCTGCTGGAGGATGGCGTTGTTGGGGATGGCGCGCAATTCACGGGGATGGCGGATGCGCGTCGGCCCCGCCCCCTCCGACTGGCGCGCTGCGGGACGCGAGCCCGTCTTGTCGAGCAGCGAGGGGCCGAACGTGCCGATCAGCGCGGCATAGCCGGGATCGTCGACCAGCTCGTTCATCTCCTCCCGCACGGTCTGGAAGAACTCGCTGGCGAAATCCGGCTCGTCATAGATCGGGTCCTCGGCGACCTCGGGCGATGCGAAGACCGCCTCGGCGATCCGGCCGACCGTGGCCCCGGCGAGCAGCGGCGTGCCGAACAGCAGATAGCCGTCGCTGCCCTGGAAGCTGGTCTCGCGCACCGTCCTGATGCCGGCGCGCGCAAAAGCCTGCCGCGCATAGGCCGGGTCGAGATAGGCCAGCCGGTCCGACAGGCTGTCGGGATGGGCGCCGCGCCCGACCGACTCGCCATGGGTATCGAAGATCACGAGCTCGACATCCGCAAGCTCGTAACGTCCGAGCAGTTCGGCGATCCGGATGCGCAGCCTCTCGACCCAGAAGGTCGAGGCGACCTGCCCAATATAGCGGCCGGAATCCGAATAGCCGAACTGGATGCACAGCCGCCCATGGCGCTTGAGATAGTCACGGAAATGCGGGCTGCGCAGCGCCTCGTCGATGATGCGCGGTCCCTGCTCCAGCGCGTCCGAGGTCTCGAAGAGCGGCGAGATCTCGACACGGTCAGCGATACCGAAGCGGCTCGCCAGCCAGAGAGCGCAGAGCAGCGTGTAGCCGGTCTCGGTCTCCGCGATCAGGAAGCGCACGGGCTTGCTGCCATCCACATGCTTCACGATCTGCGCGATCGTCATCATCATCCGCGCGGCCGAGGCTCGCTCCGCCGCCAGCGCCCCGAAATCGACCGTGATCGCCTCAACCTTGTCGAGCGCCGTATTGGCGGCGGCGAGGAAGGCGCGCCGTTGCGCCGGCTGGCCCGGCTCCTCCTCCAGCGGGATCGTCGCGCGCAAGGCGTTGTGGAGCTGCGAGGCGTTGAGCCTGAAATGCGGCAGCGCGATCGAGACGCCATGCGCGAGGCAGCCGGCCCGGATCAGGGCGAGCGCAACGCGCGTCTTCTCGTCGGAGGCGTCGGCCAATGCCTTATCGAGCGCCTCGACCAGACGGGAGGCTTCTGGCAGCGCCGTTTCGCGCTCCTGAACCAGCGAGAGCGCGAAAGCCTGAAGAGCCTGCAGCGAGGGCTGCGTGCCGATCGGGGGCGCCAGAGCGAGCTGCCGCTCCACGGCGGCCAGCGCCTCGCTCACGAGCTGGCGTACCGCTTCCGTAGTCGGAACCTGCGGGAGCTTTTCGAGGATGCGCGCGAACTGCCCGCTCTTCGACTCCAATCGGTAGCGTAGGGTATCCCACCAGCCGATATCGGTGCGCCCATCCGTGTCGCAGCCGACCCATGAGGCGAGCGTCACCGGCTTCGGCGCAAGCTGCGTCCACTGCTCCGGCCAGCGCTCGCGGGCGACGGCGAAAAAGGCCGCGTTCAGCCGGTCGATGGCGTCGCGGGCGTGACGCACGGCGTAGCGCGCCTGCTCGAACTCATCCTGCAAGGTGATCCGCCCATCGGGGCGGAAGCTGAGAGCGCCATCGGCCAGGACAGCGTCTCCGGCCGTTCCGCCGGAGGCGAGATCGGCGAGCGCATGGCAGAGCTGCCGCGCCATGCCGAAGGTCGGATGCGCTGTGAACACGGCAGCGAAGCGGGACCGCTCCACTTCTTGCCGAAACGCATCAAAGGACTGGGCCTCCCCCGCTGCCTCTTGCGCCAGCGCCGCGAAAACAGCGGCCTCGTCGTTCTGGAGCCCGACATAGCGCGCGACCCTGCCGGCACGCTGATGCAGGGCCTCCCGCCCAAGCCGGCGCACCAGCTCGGAAGCAGCGTCCATGCTGAGCTCGCCGCGGTCCATCAACCGCGTCAGCCAGAGCGTAACGCTCAGCACCGGATTGCCGAAGGGATCGTCGCGGGAATCGTTGCGCGCTGCCTCGACGCGGGCCAGCAGCTCGTTGGCGAGGCCGGCAATATCAGGGAGCGAATGACCTTCTGTAGCGATCGTCCCGGTCATGACCCCTCTCCCCTTTTCCGATCGGCCGCTGCGTATCCGCCAGCGCAATCGACTTTACGCTGCATTGCAGCATCGGATCCTCGCAGCTGCAAGCAGGAAGCTTAAGCGGGTCGCCGGATAAATTTTACCCGGATCATATTGCACTACTAAAATCACCCGGATAATTAACGGCCCCATCAAGGAGCGTTCATGTCCGATATCGCATTCAGGCCCGCCACCGCCTTTCTCGACACCAGCCGCATCGCCAGCGGCCCACTGGCGATTGTCGCGCTCGCGGTGAAGGCGGCGCTCGTCACGAACCCCGAGGCCGCGATCATCGTCTTTGAGGACCAGACCGGAAAGGTCGTTGATCTCGACCTGCGCGGCAGCGACGCCGAAATCGCGGCACGCTACGCACCTCCGGCAGTCGCGGCCCAAGAATCGACCGACGATGCACCGCGCGGACGCGGCCGGCCCAAGCTCGGCGTCGTCGCGCGCGAAGTGACCTTGCTGCCGCGCCACTGGGACTGGCTCGCCTTGCAGCCGGGCGGCGCCTCGCAGGCCCTGCGGCGGCTCATCGACGAAGCCCGCAAGGCCGATGGCGGTCGAAGCCGGACGCGCGCGGCGCAGGAACGCGCCTATGCCTTCATCGCGACGATGGCAGGCGATCGGGAAGGGTTCGAGGAAGCCTCGCGCGCTCTCTTCGCCGGGGATGATGCACGCTTTGCCGAACACAGCCGGACATGGCCCGCGGATATCCGCGCTCATGCCGCAAA
The DNA here is from genome assembly GCF_024655635.1 of Allobosea sp. 47.2.35. Classification (GTDB taxonomy): domain Bacteria; phylum Pseudomonadota; class Alphaproteobacteria; order Rhizobiales; family Beijerinckiaceae; genus Allobosea. The sequence continues at coordinate 217,841 of NZ_JANLGI010000003.1, forward strand.
GTTGCTGGCCAATGATCACGTTGCTGACAGCTGAAAGAGGCTCCGAGGCATTCAACCTGCCTTGGAAGCATCCCGGCAGCGCAACCGCAGCGGGTTGCCGCTCGGGTGCGGCAAGGGCATAGCAGCGCACGCATCCTGACGCCTGCATAGCCCTGCCGAAAGCCGCCTGTTCATGACCACCCGCGCTCAATGGCTCGGCATTCTCTGCGGCTTGCTGACCGCGATGATCTGGGGCGTCCAGTCGGTCGTGTCGCGGCACGCGATGCTGATCGACCTGACGCCGGCGGATGTCACGATCCTGCGCTTCGTCTCCGCCGCTGCCGTGCTGCTGCCCTGGGCGCTCAAGAACATGCGCCCCTTCCCGGTCGGCTCGCTTGGCTGGCCGCGCGCCTGGGGGATGGCGCTGCTGATCGGCCCGCTCTACAGCCTGATCCTCGTTGCCGGCGCCTCCTTCGCGCCCGCGCTGCATTCCTCGATCATCTCGCCCGGCCTGATCCCGGTCTTCACCGCGCTACTGATCTTCCTCGTCACCGGCGAGCGCGCCGGGCGGATGCGATTGATCGGCCTCGGCATTATCGTGCTCGGCATCGGCATCTTCTCGCGCGATGCGCTCGCGATGACGCCGTCGCGGCCCGACGCCTGGATCGGCGACCTGCTTTTCGTCCTGATCGCCTTCCTCTGGGCGATCTTCGGCCTGCTCGCCCGCCGCTGGAACGTCAGTTCGCTCGAGGTCACCGCCGCCTCATGCATCCTCTCGGTGCCGTTGCTGGTGGTCGTGGCGCTGGTACTGCCGATCCATATGGCGCGCGCACCATTCGCCGAGCTGCTGCTGCAGGCGCTCTATCAGGGCGTGCTGGTCGGCGTCGTCGCGCTCTATCTCTACGCCCGCTCGGTCGAGACGCTGGGCGCGGCCAGGGCGACGCTCTTCCTGCCGCTGGTGCCGATCGCGACGGCCGCCGCCAGCGCCCTGCTGCTGGCGGAAGTGCCCTCTCCGACTGAAATCGTCGGCATGGCGATCGTCGTCGCCGGGATGCTGATCGCGTTCCGCTCGCCCTCGGTGGGCTGAGCGCGCCTCTCAGCCCTGATGCCCCTTGGCGATCGGCTCGACATAGGAGAGCCCCATGTCCCAGGGGAAATAGATCCAGGTGTCCTGGCTGACCTCGGTCACGAAGGTATCGACCGTCGGCACGCCGGCTGGCTTGGCATAGACCGTGGCGAAATGGGCGTTCGGCAGCATCTCGCGCACGACGCGCGCCGTCTTGCCGGTATCGGTGAGGTCATCGACGACCAGCACGCCCTTGCCCTTGCCGTCGCCGATCGCCTTGATGTTCGGCGCGATATCCTTGAGCACCTTGAGCTCGGTCTGGTTCTTGTAGTCGTGATAGCTCGCGACGCAGACCGTCTCGATCATGCGCAGGCCGAGCTCGCGGCAGATGATCGCCGCCGGCACCAGCCCACCGCGGGTGATGCAGACCATCGCCTCGAAAGGCCCCTTCTCGGCGAGGCGCCACGCCAGCGCGCGGGCATCGCGATGGAACTGATCCCAGGAAACCGGGAAAGCCTTGTTCGAGGACGGTTCGGCCATGGCGGAGCGCTCCGGACTTGTCGCGACGCGAAAGGCGCCGTTTCCGACCGAAAAGCCTATCGGCGCGCGCCTGACAAGAGGCGCGCGCCGAACATCCCCAATTCAGCGTCGATAAATCGCGTCAGAACTCGGCCCAGCCATCCGCCGTGCCGCCGCCGGCCACCCGCCGGCCGCGCATCGCCGGCGCCGCGGCGCGCGGCGCCTCGGGAGCCGAATGGACGAGCTGCGGCGCGAGCCGGTGCCGCTCTCCGCCGAGCTGGAAGGCCGAGACCATCGTGCTCAGCGCGGCGGTCTCCTGCTGCAGGTCCCGGGCGACCTTGGCGCTCTGCTCGGCGAGCAGCGAGTTCTGCTGCGTGATCTCGTCCATATGCGCGACAGTGCGGGCCATCTCGTCGATGCCGTTGGCCTGCTCCGTTGTCGCCTGCGAGATCTCGCTGACGGTCGAGGCGACCTTGGAAGCGGCGCCAACGATCTCGCCGAGCGTTGTCCCGGCATCCTTGACCAGCCCCACGCCGGCTTGAATCTGTTGCGCAGAATTCGCGATCAACGCCTTGACGCCATTGGCGGATTCGCTGCAGCGAGCCGCCAGCGCGCGCACCTCCGTCGCCACCACCGCGAAGCCGCGCCCGGCATCACCGGCCCGCGCTGCCTCGACCGCCGCGTTGAGAGCCAGCAAATTGGTCTGGAAGGCGATCTCGTCGATCATCGAGATGATCTCGGAGATGCCGGACGAGGCCTGCTCGATCCGTCCCATCGCCGCGACCGCTTCGGTCACGATAGCCCCGCCGCGCGCCGCGACCTCGCTCGCCTCGTTGCCGAGCTGCACCGCCATACGCGAATTGCCGGCGCTGTGCTTCACCGACGCGGCAAGCTCCTCCGTCGTCGCCGCGGTCTGCTGGAGGCTCGACGCGTTCGCTTCGGTCCGCTCGGCCAATTGCTGGCTGTCGGAGGTGATCTTGAGTGAGGCGTTGTCGATGCGGCCCGAAATGTCGCGCACCGTGCCGACCACCTCCGCCAGCGTGTCGAGCAGGTCGTTCACCCCGACACAGAGCGTAGCGACCTCCCCGCTCTTGCCGTCGAGCGGCACGCGGCCGGTCAGGTCCTTGCCCTTGGCCCGGCCGATCACCGCGCTCGTCTCCTGCACCGCCGCCTCGAGCTGCTTGCCCTTGAAGGTCGCGGTGATGTCGGAGGCGAACTTGACGACCTTGTAGGGGCGCCCCTGCGCGTTGAGGATCGGGTTGTAGCTGGCCTGGATCCAGATCTCCTTGCCGCCCTTGCCGATGCGCCGATACTGGCCGGCATCGTATTCGCCATGGCCGAGGCGCTCCCAGAAGGCGCGATAGGCCGGCGTCTCGCGCTCGGCGGGATCGACGAACATCCGGTGATGCTGCCCGACGATCTCCGGCAGCGAGTAGCCGAGCACGCTCAGGAAATTCTCGTTCGCCGTCAGGATCTTGCCGGTCAGGTCGAACTCGATCACGGCCTGCGCCTTGTCGATCGCCGCGCGCTGCCCTTCGAGATCGGCGAGGCGGTTCTTCTGCTCGGTGACGTCGAAGGCATATTTGATCACACCGACCGGCTTGCCGCCCGCCCCGAGGATCGGGTTGTAGCTCGCCTGGATCCAGATTTCCTTGCCGCCCTTGCCGAGCCGCAGATACTGCCCGCGCGAATACTCGCCCCGGCCGAGATCGGCCCAGAATTGCTTGTAGGCGGGACCGGCCTTCTCCTCGGGCGTGACGAACAGGCTGTGATGCTGACCCTTCACCTCGGCGAGCGTGTAACCCACCGCCGCGAGGAAGTTTTCGTTGGCATCGAGAATCTTGCCGTTGAGGTCGAACTCGATCCGCGCCTGCGATCGGTTGATCGCGTCCAGCTGTCCCGCGGCATGCCGGTTCGAGAAAAGGCCGGAAAAGAGCGGCATTTGAGATCCCCCTCGGCGCGGCTCGAGCATGAGGCTTCGTCGGGCCGGCGTCGTCCTGAAAGCCGTTTTTGGATACCCACGACGCGGAAGCGCAGCAGGAGAAGCCGAATGCTATCCGGCCACCGCGCAAATATCGCATTGAACAGTTTACGAATGGTTGATATCTAGATTTAAGCGCAATTTTTAGTAGAAAAATATCCTAAAAACAACATCTCACCATCAGAGAATACGTTATAAAATTACACAAAGATCAAATTACGAAGCGTCAAAAGAGAAATCCTCCTATAAATTGTATAAAAATCGCAAAAGTTGCAAACTATACGATCAGACGATCGCTTTCTGCTGCTCCGCAACAACCATCGCCTTTACGTCAGACACCGCAGCGAGCAGTTTCTCTGCATCGCGCGACCTGACGACGATATTCGTGTCCGGGCCGGTCTCGGACCAGAACGGATAGGAGCCGATCGAAACCGCCGGATGAGCGTTCGCGATTGCAGCCAGCGGCCCGCCGATATCTCCTTCGCGGAGCCCGGCCCGGACCGTATCGGACAGCATCTTCGCGCCGGTCTGCAGCGTCGGCCCGACGACATCGAGCATCGCCTGCATGATCGAGGGCACGCCGGCCATCACATAGACATTGCCGATATTGAAGCCCGGCGCCTTGGAGATCGCGTTGGCGATCAGATCGGCGCCTGCCGGGATGCGCGCCATCCGCATGCGCGCCTCGTTGAGCTCCGCTGGCGAGAAGCGCTCGGACAGCATCGCGACTGCCCGGGGATCATGGTCGATCGTGACGCCGAAGGCCGCGGCCACCGCATCCGCCGTGATGTCGTCATGGGTCGGCCCGATGCCACCGGTGGTGAAAACGTAGGTATAGCGGCCGCGTAGCGCGTTGAGCGCCGCGACGATCTCCTCGGAGATATCGGGCACGACCCGGACCTCGCGCAGATCGACGCCGATATTGGTCAGGTACTCGGCGATATAGCCGATATTCTTGTCCTTGGTCCGCCCGGACAGGATCTCGTCGCCGATCACCAGGATCGCGGCCGTGACGATGGTGGCGGAGGAACTGGCTTCGTTCGCGGACATGGGCGGCGCTCCTGGCTGTCGCACAAGAGCTAGGCGTTCCGTGCGGCGCGCTCAAGCACCGGCGCGGGCGCCCCGGCCATGCCGTGGGCGCGCGCTCAACCCTGCTTGCGCTCGAAGACCAGGTTGAGCCGCGTCTGGGCGACGAGCATGTAGCCGCTGCGTTCGAGCAGGCCCGCAAGATCGCTCTGCCAGCGCTGGCGCGAATCCTCGATGATGATGAAGCCCGGCCAGAGCGTCTGCGGCGCATCGCGCAGGAACGGCTCGAGAATCAGGTCCTCGGCGCCCTCGACATCGAGCTTGATCGCGTCGATGCGCTCATAGCCCTCGCCCTCGACCAGCGAGAGCAAGGTCATGGCCGGCACCTTCACCGAGGTCCCGGCGCTCGAATTGAGGATGCGGACGCTCGACTCGCCGCGATTGGTCGGGTCGATGAACAGGGTCAATTCGCCCGGCTTGTCGGCGAGCGCACAGGCCACGGCCTTGACGGTGCCGAAAGGGTTCTGCGCGATGTTGAAGGAGAGCCTCGCGAAGATCTCCGGCTGCGGCTCGACCGCCAGGATGCGCGCCCCTCGCCCGGCGCGGGCCGCGACGAAGAGCGAGTAGGCGCCGATATTCGCGCCGATATCGATGAAGGTGAAGCCGTCGCGCAGCCGCGAGGCCAGAAGCTCGCGCTCGACCGCATCGAAATATTGCGGGGTGAACAGCACGCGCTTCTCGCAGACATTGCCGTCCGGATAGAGGCGCATCTTCGCGCCCAGCGACTCGATATCCACCGGGGCGCCGTCGAGCGCGCGCAAGCCGAGGCGCCGCAGCGCATAGGCGACCTTGCGCCCGAGGAAGCTGTCGGACGCGGCGCGCGTCCGGGCGATGATGCGGGCGAGATAGGCTTTCGGCGCGAAGGTGCCGAAAGGCCGCTCTTCCGCCGGGTTCTGTTCGATGATGGCCATTGCGCCAGCCTGATACACCTCGACAGGCCCGCGCGCCAGTCGTGGATGCAATCTCACTGCCCGTCGGCGAAGCGCGCGTGGATCTCGCCGAAGCGCGGAGCGATCTCCCGGAAGACGTCGACAAGCCGGGGGTCGAACTGCCGGCCGCGCTCGCCCATCACCACCGCGACCGCCTCGTCATGCGTCATCGCTTCCTTGTAGACCCGCTTCGTGACAAGCGCGTCGTAGACATCGGCGATCGCCATCAGGCGTCCGGACAACGGAATATCCTGACCGGCGAGCCCCCGCGGATAGCCCGTCCCGTCCCAGCGCTCGTGATGGGTATGGGCGATTTCCTTGGCCAACCGCAGGAAGGAACTGGAGCCGCCGAGATGACGCTCGGCATCGGCGATGGCGATGCGTCCGAGCTCGGCATGGGTCTGCATCGTCGCCCGCTCGTCCTCGTCGAGGCGGCCGGGCTTCAGCAGGATGCTGTCGGGAATGCCGACCTTGCCGATATCGTGCAGCGGCGCCGACTTGAACAGCAGGTCGAGTGTCGCGTCGTCGAGTTCGCCCGCGAAGAGCCCGCGCTCGCGCGCGCCTTCGGCCAGAACGCGCAGATAGTGCTGGGTGCGCCGGACATGGTTGGCCGTCTCGTTGTCGCGCGTCTCCGCGAGCGAGGCCATGGCCAGGATGACCGCGTCCTTGGCCCGCTCCGCTTCCTCCAGCGCCGCCGACAGCGAGTTCACCAGCGCGATATTGGTCATGGCGACCGCTGCGCTGTTGGCGATCCGCCTCAAGGCACGCACCACCTCAGGCGCCGGCCGATGCCGATGCGCCCAATACGCGCCGATCGCGGCGACGGGATCGTCCTGCCGAACCGGCACCATGACGAGGCTGCGCACGAAGGTCGGACGATAAGCCTCGTGCGGAATCCGCTCGTCCTCGTCGATATCCTCGATGACGACGACCTCGCCATGCTGCATCGCCCAGCCGGAAATGCAGGCATCCATCGGGAAACGCTGCCCCTTCCAGAGCGGCGCGATGGCATCCTCGTCGGCATAGTAGCAGCGGCCGTTGTCGCGCAGGATGAAGCTGATGCCATCCGCGCCGGTGAGCCCGCGCGCATTGCGGCGCACGACCTCCATGACCTCGTCGATGCCGCGCGCCATCGCGAGATCCAGCGACAGCTGGTCCAGCGCGCTGAGCGTCGGGTCGGACGGATCGGTGGGCGGCGGAGAGACAGGCGCTTTCATGTGTCCAGGGGAAGCAATCGGGCAGACGAAAGGTGCGGGCGGCAAGCTGCCCCAAAAAAGTTACAATTCCCCCAACGTCAGCACAACGATCGCCCGCGCACCCTGCCCATGCGACAGCGCGGGAATCCGACCCGCGCGCAACGCGCCAATCGGCTTGCGTGCGCCGGCAAACGCAATAGATAAGGAGGCAAGGAGTTTTCCGCGCGCAATGACCTTCGAAGACACCATCGGCCGCTCGCGTTCGCGCGAGCCCGCCATCAAGATTCACGGCCCCGAGGCCTTCGCGGCCATGCACAAGGCCGGCCGGCTGACGGCTGCCGGCCTCGACATGCTCGGGTCCTACGTCAAGCCCGGCGTCACCACGCAGCGCCTCGACGACCTCGCCTTCCAGTTCGCCATGGATAACGGCGCCTATCCGGCGACGCTGTTCTATCGCGGCTACACCAAGTCGATCTGCACCTCGATCAACCATGTCGTCTGTCACGGCATTCCCGACGACAAGCCGCTGCGCGAGGGCGATGTCGTCAATATCGACTACACGCTGATCGTCGATGGCTGGCACGGCGATTCCAGCCGCATGTACGGCGTCGGCGAAATCTCGCGGAAGGCCGAGCGCCTGATCGAGATCACCTATGAAAGCCTGCAGCGCGGCATCAAGGCGGTGCGCGCCGGCGCGACCACCGGCGATATCGGCTTCGCCATCCAGCGCTATGCCGAGGCAGAGCGCTGCTCGGTGGTGCGCGATTTCTGCGGCCACGGCATCGGCCAGCTCTTCCACGACGCCCCGAACATCCTCCATTACGGCAGCCCGGGCGAAGGCGTTCTGCTGAAGCCCGGCATGGTCTTCACCATCGAGCCGATGATCAATCTCGGCAAGGCGGGCGTGAAGGTGCTCTCGGACGGCTGGACCGCCGTGACTCGCGACCGGTCGCTCTCCGCACAGTTCGAGCATCAGATCGGCGTCACCGAGCAGGGCTGCGAGATCTTCACGCTCTCTCCCGCCGGCCTCGGCAATCCGCTCGCGAAATGAGCGCGGGCATCGGCAAGGGATCGCGAAAGGCGCCCTCGCCGGCCACCCCTGCCGACTCCGACACGCCGCATTACCACGGCCACCGCGACCGCCTGCGCACCCGCTTCCGGGAAGCCGGTGCCGAGACGCTGCCGGATTACGAATTGCTGGAGCTGCTGCTCTTTCGATCGATCCCGCGGCGCGACGTCAAGCCGCTCGCCAAGGAGCTGATCCAGCGCTTCGGCTCCTTCGCCGAAGTGCTTGGCGCCCCCGCCGCACGTCTCGCAGAGATCGACGGCGTCAGCGAAACCGTCGCACTCGACCTCAAGGTCGTCGAAGCCTCCCTGAAGCGCATGGCCAAGGGCGCGGTCGGCAAGCGGCCGGTCCTCTCCTCCTGGTCCTCGGTGCTCGATTATTGCCGGATGGCGATGGCTTTCGCCGAGCGCGAGCAGTTCCGCATCCTCTTCCTCGACAAGAAGAACATCCTGATCGCCGACGAGGTCCAGCAGACCGGCACGGTCGACCACACCCCGGTCTATCCGCGCGAGGTGATGCGCCGCGCGCTTGAACTCTCGGCCTCCGCGATCATCCTCGTCCACAACCACCCTTCCGGCGACCCGACGCCGTCCGGTGCCGACATGCGGATGACGCGCGAGCTCGTCGACATCGCCAAGCCCCTGGGCGTTGCCATCCATGACCACATCATCGTCGGCCGCGACGGCCATGCCAGCTTCCGCAGCCTCGGACTGATCTGATGACGCAACTCACGGTGAAGCGCGTCTACGATTCCCCCGCCCCCGCCCCCGGCGACGGCACGCGCATCCTCGTCGATAGGCTCTGGCCGCGCGGCGTGTCGAAGGACAAGATCGACCTCTGGCTCAAGGACCTCGCGCCGAGCGATGCGCTGCGCCACGAATTCCACGGCCATCCCGACCGCTGGGACGAGTTCCGCGCCGCCTATGCGACAGAGCTTGGCAGCCCGTCGGCGCAGTCGGCTCTCGCAGCCCTCGACGCCGAACGCAGGAAGGGCCCGGTAGCCCTGCTCTACGCCGCCAGGGACGAGAATCGGAACAATGCGCTGGCCCTGCGCCTATGGCTGGACGGCCGCCCGAATTAGGTCCAAGAATAGCGCAGGCACGGCCGCCCTACGCGGCGCCACGAAGGAACAGCCGCTCTCTGCGGGCTGGTTCAGCTTTGCCAAGATAAACTCAAGTAAACTCTACCTGATCAATACTGCCCATGAAAAAGGCGGACCTGATCAATTGCGCAGCTATTCTCCCTCTTCCCGAACGGCCGCGAATGCGCATAGGCTGGTTTCAACGGGGAAGAGGGCTGCATGGTCGCATTCGATGAAATGACCGGTTCGGGCGCCGAGCTGAGGCCTGCCTACGAGGCTCTGGATCGCTGGCTGAAGGAAGCGCCGCCCGAAATGCTGGCGCTCAGGCGCAGCCAGGCGGAGCTGTTCTTCCGCCGCATCGGCATCACCTTCGCGGTCTATGGCGACGAGGAATCGACCGAGCGCCTGATCCCCTTCGACATCATTCCGCGCGTGCTGACCAAGCCGGAATGGACCAAGCTGGAAGCGGGCCTGCGCCAGCGCGTCACCGCCCTCAACATGTTCCTGGCCGATGTCTACGGCCCCAAGGAATGCCTGAAGGCCGGCATCATCCCGCCCGACCTGGTCTATCGCAACGCCTGCTACCAGCTCGAAATGGTCGACTTCAAGGTCCCGCACGACATCTACTGCCATATCGCCGGCATCGATGTGGTGCGCGTCGACGCCGATACCTTCTACGTGCTTGAGGACAATGCCCGCACGCCCTCCGGCGTCTCCTACATGATGGAGAACCGCGAGGTAATGCTGCGGCTCTTCCCGGAGCTGTTCTCGACGCATCGCGTCGCGCCGGTCGACAACTACCCGGACCAGCTGCTGGCGACCCTGCGCTCGGTCGCGCCGCGAAGCGCCTCGTCGGACCCGACGATCTGCCTGCTCACGCCCGGCCAGTACAACTCGGCCTTCTACGAGCACTCGTTCCTGGCCGACAAGCTCGGCGTCGAGCTGGTCGAGGGCTCGGACCTGCTGGTCAAGGACGATGTCGTCTACATGCGCACGACCCAGGGGCCGAAGCGCGTCGACGTGATCTACCGGCGCATCGACGACGACTTCATCGATCCGCTCGCCTTCCGCAGCGATTCCGTGCTCGGCGTCCCCGGCATCATCGGCGCCTACAAGGCCGGCAACGTCACGCTGGCGAACGCGGTCGGCACCGGCGTCGCCGACGACAAGGCGGTCTATAGCTACATGCCTGAGATCGTGAAGTTCTTCACCGGCGAGGAGCCGATCCTGAAGAACGTCCCGACCTACAGGTGCCGCGAGCCCGAGGCCAATGCCTATGTGCTCGACAATCTGGAGAAGCTCGTCGTCAAGGAGGTCAACGGCTCCGGCGGCTACGGCATGCTCGTCGGCCCGCACGCCAACAAGGCGCAGATCGAGACCTTCCGGCGCAAGCTCAAGGCCCAACCCGAGGGCTTCATCGCGCAGCCGACCCTGGCGCTCTCGACCTGCCCGACCTTCGTCGCCTCGGGCGTTGCGCCACGCCATGTCGACCTGCGCCCCTATGTGCTCTCGGGCGCCAATGGCATCTCCTGCGTGCCCGGTGGACTGACGCGCGTCGCGCTCAAGGAAGGTTCGCTCGTCGTCAATTCCAGCCAGGGCGGCGGCACCAAGGATACCTGGGTGCTCGACGCATGAGCATCCCGGCCACCCCCTCGCCAGCCCTTCCCCCGCAACAGCCTGCCATCCCGCGGAAAGGCACACGCTGATCATGCTTTCGCGTACCGCAGATAGCCTCTACTGGGTTTCCCGCTATGTCGAGCGGGCCGAATATCTCGCCCGCATCCTCGACGCGACGACGCGCCTCACCAACCTGCCGACCACCTATGGCGGCGCCGGCACGGAATGGCAGAGCGCGGTCCTGACTGCCGGCTGCGAGGAGGCCTTCGCCAAGGCCTATGGCGAGGCCAATGAACGCAATGTCTGCGACTTCCTGACCTTCAGTCCCGACAACCCGTCCTCGATCCGCAACTGCCTCGCCCAGGCCCGCTCGAACGCCCGAGCCGTGCGCACCGCGCTGACCTCGGAGATGTGGGATGCGCTGAATGGCGCCTGGCTGGAGCTGCAGCGCTTCGAGAAGAAGCGCATGGACCGCGAGGAATTCGCGCGCTTTCTCGACTGGGTGAAGAACGTCTCGCTGGTCTTCGACGGCTCGGCCTACCGGACGATGCTGCGCGACGACAGCTACTGGTTCTCGCGGCTCGGCGTCTATCTCGAACGCGCCGACAACACCGCCCGCATCCTCGACGTGAAATACCATGTCCTGCTGCCGGCCGATGAGCAGGTCGGCGGCTCGCTCGACTATTTCCAGTGGACCACGGTGCTGCGCGAGGTCTCGGCGCTCACCGCCTATCACTGGGTCTACCGCGAGGCGGTGAAGCCGATCCTCGTCGCCGACCTCCTGGTGCTGAACCGGCGCATGCCACGCTCGCTCGCAGCCTGCTACGAGAGCATCTCGCGCTTCCTCGATTCGCTCGGCGATGCCTATGGCCGCCAGGGGCCGGCCCAGCGTCAGGCCCGCAAGACGCTTGCCAATCTCAGCAATACGCGGATCGACGACGTCTTCGTGCACGGGCTGCATGAATTCATCGAGGAGTTCATCACCGAGAACAACCGCCTCGGCAACACCATCTTCGAGCAGTATCTGCAATGAGCCGCTCGCGCATGCTCGCCGTGCGACTGCCGTAACCCTGCCCCGGACTGGATCATGCGGATCAGGATTTCCCATACGATCGGCTACGACTATGCCGAGCCGGCCCGCCATATCACGCAGATCCTGCGGCTGACGCCGCGCGACCATGACGGCCAGCACGTCATGTCCTGGCGCATCGAGCCGAATGTCGACGGCCGCCTGCGCGCCTCGCAGGATGCCCATGGCAATATCGTGCACTCATTCTATGCCGACGGGCCGATCTCCTCGCTCGCCATCCGCATCGACGGCCTGATCGAGACCATTGACCTCGCCGGCGCCGTCCGCGGCGGGCTGGAGCGCGTGCCCTGCGAGGTCTATTGCCGCGACACGCTCCTGACGGAGCAGGACGAAGCCCTGCGCAGCTTCGCCGAGGAGGTCACGGCCGGCGCCGGCACGCCGCTCTCGCGCATGCATGCTTTGATGAACGCTGTCAGTGACCGCATCGATTGCGTCGAGGCCAGCGGACGCACCGGCGTCGGCGCGGCCGCGGCCTTCGCGGCACGCGAGGCGATCGCGCAGGACGTCGCTCATGTCTTCATGGCCTGCGCCCGCCATCTCGGCCTGCCCGCACGCTATGTCTCGGGCTATGTCGCGCAGTCCGACAGCCTGCCGCATGGCAACGGCGCCCATGCCTGGGCCGAAGTCCATCTCGACGACTATGGCTGGATCGGCTTCGACTGCGCCAATGCGCTGTGCCCGATCGACACGCATGTGCGGGTTGCGATAGGGCTCGACTACGCGGATGCCGCACCTGTCCGCGGCTCGCGCCAGGGCGGCGAAGGCGAGAACCTCAACGTGCTCGTCAGCGCCCGCGAGACCGAAGGCCGCGGCGCCAACCAGTAACAGCCGCCCCTACAGCGGGCATGGCCAGGAAGACAGGGACCGAACCCGTGACTTATTGCGCCGGAATCCTCGTGCAGGACGGGCTCGTCATGATCGCCGACACCCGCACCAATGCCGGGCTCGACGACATCTCGACCTTCCGCAAGCTCCATGTCTTCAACTGGCCGGGCGACCGCAATTTCGGCCTGATGACAGCCGGGAACCTCTCGATCACCCAGTCGGTGGTGAGCTTCCTCCACGAGGGACTGCCCAATCCCGATACCGGCGAGCTCGATACGCTGCAGAACGCCAGCTCGATGTTCAGGGCAGCCCAGCTCGTCGGCCGCTGCATTCGCCATGTCCGCGACATCGACGGCCCGGCGCTGGAGGATGCCGGCGTCAAGTTCGAGATCGGCATGTTGTTCGGCGGCCAGATCAAGGGGCAGCCGATGCGCCTGTTCATGGTCTACAGCGCCGGCAACTTCATCGAATGCGGGATCGACTCACCGTTCCTGCAGATCGGCGAGCACAAATACGGCAAGCCGATCCTCGACCGCGCCGTCACCTTCAAGACCCATCTCTACGATGCACTCAAGGTCGGGCTGATCTCGATGGATTCGACCATGCGCTCGAATCTCGGCGTCGGCCTGCCGATCGATCTGGTCGTGATCCGGCGTGACGCCGACGATTTCGAGCTCAACCGCCGGATCGAGGCGGGCGAACCCTATTTCCACGACCTGCGCGAACGCTGGTCTGCCGCGCTTAGGGCGGCCCATATGGCGATACCGCGCCCGCCCTACGGGCCATCTGGGACTTGACCTGGCGGCAACCCGGATGCAGGCAACGGGATGTCAACACTTAAGGCCTTAAGTCACAGCACGAAGACCCATTTCCGGACGAATAATGCCCTTGCCCACCGCCGCGAAGATGACGAATGCGGGCTCCTCCGCTCGCATGTTCGCGAGCACGGTGGTCACGCTGGGCTGCGCCTTCCTGCTGCTCATGGCCGCCGGGATCGGCGTCGTCGTCGCGATCACCCGCGAAGCCAATCGTCTTGAGGCGCAACGTCAGGCCGAACGAATCGAAGCCGCCATCAACGGACAGATCAAGCTGAGCGAATTGAGGCTCGAGCGCCTCGTCGCGGCCGGCGACCTGCCCGAAGCCTTGCAGCAGCCCGGCGTGACCAACGCCGTGCTTCAAGCCGCCCTCAAGCGCCTGAGCGGCCAGCTGATGGATTTCGACGGCGCCTATATCGGGGGGACCGGCAGCTCCGTCCTGGCCTGGGTCGAGAACCCGGCCGTGGCGGATCACGGCAACACTGACGGCCCGCACCATATCGAGGCCTTGCAGCGCGGCGCGAAGAGCTCCTTCGTCGCGGCCGTGATCGGCGACGAGGTCACGCCCCAGTTCGGCGCGGCCCGCTCCACCGTCATCACCGATGGTGGGGAGACGCTGATCCTGACCGTGATCGACCTTACGCGCATCGCCTCGTTCAGCTCCGACAGCGGCCCGGCGCCCGTCTCCTTCGTTGCCTACCGCCATCTGTCCAGCGCCCTGATGTCGGACCTCGCCGAACGCAACCGCATCGTCGATATCCAGCTCGCCACCACACAGCCGGCAGACCCGGTGTCGAAACTCGGCCTGCGCGCCGCCGACGGCAAGATCGGCGCCTGGCTGACCTGGTCGCCGGCACGCCCCGGCGACGTCATGCTGCGCCGCTTCCTCTGGGCGCTGATCGCCGTCGCGCTGCTGTTCTCGGCGATCTTCGTCTTCGTCGTGCAGCGCCTGCGTTCATCCGCCGAGCAGATCGAGCTCCGCGAGCGCCAGATCCAGCGCCTCGCCGGGCAGGACGAACTCTCCCTGCTGCCGAACCGCCGCAGCTTCGACCTGACGCTCGACCAGACGCTCGCCCATATCCATGATGACGGCCCGAGCCTCGCCGTGCTGCTGATCGACCTCGATCGCTTCAAGGCCGTTAACGACACCTATGGCCACACCGCCGGCGACGAGCTCATCCGCCAGGTCGCGGTCCGCCTGTCCGGCGCGGTTCAGGTCGGCGACACCGTGGCACGCCTCGGCGGCGACGAGTTCGGCATCATCCAGACCCATTCCGCGACGCCGGCCGGCTGCGCCGCGCTCGGCGAGCGCATCCTCGCCAGCCTCTCCGAGCCGTTCAGCATCACCGGCGCCGAGGTCACGATCGGCTCCTCGATCGGCATCGCCATGGCGCCGCGTGACGGCATCAGCCGCGAGGCCCTGCTCAAGCTCGCCGATACCGCGCTCTATGAAGCCAAGAACAGCGGCCGTAACCGCTATGCCTTCTTCGAGTCGCAGATGAACCGCTCGATGCAGCTGAAGCGGATGGTCGAGGACGATCTGCGCCACGCCATCGATAACGACCAGCTGATGCTGCACTACCAGCCTCAGGTTTCCGTCGACGGCTCGACCATCGTCGGCGTCGAGGCACTGGTGCGCTGGCAGCACCCGGCCCATGGCATGATCCCGCCCTCGGATTTCATCGCCATCGCCGAGGAACGCGGCCTGATCGTGCCGCTCAGCGAATGGGTGCTGCGGCGCGCCTGCACCGAGGCCAAGCGCTGGAAGGGCGTCCGCCTCGCGGTCAACGTCTCGCCGATCCAGTTCCGCCACAAGGACTTCGTCGCCAACGTCATCCGCACCATCGAGGAGACGGATTTCGACCCGGCCCAGCTCGAGCTGGAACTCACCGAAGGCGTGCTGATCGAGGATGCCGATGCGGCCGAAGCCGCGATGATGGACATCCGCGCCCATGGCGTCGGCCTTGCGCTCGACGATTTCGGCACCGGCTATTCGAGCTTGATCTATCTGCGCCGCTTCGCCTTCGACAAGATCAAGATCGACCGCTCCTTCCTCGAATACATGGAAGCGACGGGCGAATCCGCGATCCTCGTCCATTCGATGGCCCATCTCGGGCGGGCGCTCGGCCTGCGGGTCTGTGCCGAGGGCGTCGAGACCGCCGAGCAGCACCGCTTCCTGCAAGCAATCGGCTGCCACGAATTGCAGGGCTTCCTGTTCTCCAAGGCGGTGCCCGCGAGCGAGATCGACCGCCTTCTCGGCCTCGACAATCCTTTCGCCGAAATCCTCGCCGCCGCCTGATACCACGAGCCGGGCGCGCGGCGGACCTTCAGAAGAACAGCTCGTGGATGCCGCTGAAGATCGCGTAGGCAAAGCCGGCGCTGAGCAGCAGGCCGGCAGCACCGACCACAGCCCCGATGATGATCAGCAACCCGTCCCGCTCGACGAGCCCGAGCCCGACGAGACAGACCGCGAGCCCGAGCGGGATCTGGCCGATAAAGGGCGCCGCCACGATCAGGCCGAGCGCCAGGACGAGGATCACCAGCCCCAGCACCGGAATGGCGTAAGCCCCGCCCAGCATGGTCAGGCGCGGCTTGGAGAAGCGTTCCAGCCAGGTCAGCGCCGGCAGCGCCCGCGCCACCGCCCGGTTGAGCTCGGGCTTGCCGATGCTGCGTGTCAGCAGCGCCTGCGGCAGCCACGGCATCCGCCGCCCCGTCAGCATCTGCACGGCGACGAAAGCGAGCACCAGCCCACAGACCAGCGGAATCGGCGGCGGCATCGGCAGGCAGTTCGGCAAGCCGAGCAGGACGACGAGCAAAGCATAGGCCCGGTCCTGCAGCGCGGCGATGATCGTGCCGACGGCGATGCGGTCTCCCGGCAGGCCCGCCAGCGCCGTCAGAAGTCCGGATGTACGCAAAGGAGATGACAAGGGAGCAGGCCGTGCCGAAGCGGAAGCGCCCGCCTAGCATGGGCACACGCCCGCCAACAAGCGAGCCGGACGCAGGCTTTCAATGCCCCAGGCTCAAGCCGGCAGATCGGCACGACGTTCAGTGCAGGGTGAACACGCCATTCACGTTGCGGATTTCCGCCGGCCTGATCAGGCGCGAATGCGCGACCGTAACCGAGTGAAGCGGCCCCTCCAGCTCGCGCTTCCAGAACGCCAGGAAGTCCTGAAGCACGGGAAAGCGCGGCGCCAGGTCGTATTGCTGCCAGATATAGGTTTGCAGGACGCTGAGATGATCCGGCATCCGGTAGAGGATCGTCGCCGTGGTCAGCCCATAGCCTTCGAGTTGCCGCATGAAATCGGTCGAAACCATCGCCACCTCCCCTCCGCAACGGACTGAAAGCTTTGCCGGATAGATCGAGCCTGCTCCCGCCTGGTTAACAAAGGCTTGCCAGCCTACTGACAAACTGCTGCAATCCTGAGGCAGGCTGCCGGACATGGCAGCATGCGCGACGACGGGCGTGGGGGCTTGCGTGGCGTATCGGGTGGGCAAGGCCGGGCTGGCCGGGCTGGCGATGAGCTTCGCCGCCGCCTCGATCTGCACCGCCAGCGCCGAGGAGGAAGAGCCTGAGCGCAGCCCACTCTCGATGGTGATCTTCGGCTCCATGGAGGCCGGGCCGACCAAGACCTTCCTCTCGGTCGGGATGAAGCGCGCGCTCGGCAGCAGCATCACCGACAGCGGCTTCCGCCTCTTCGTCAAGGCCGGCGGCGCGCAGGAAGAGACCCGCCGCAGCAAGCCGCATGGCACGACCTACAAGGCCGAGTCGCAGGCGCTGATCGGCTATGAATGGCGCATCGGCGACAGCTTTCTCGCGCTTTATGCCGGCTCAGATGTCGAAACCGAGCAGCAGATGGAGGTTTTCGGCCCCTCCGTCATCAGAACCCGCTACGGCGCCAGGGTGCAGGCCGATCTCTGGATCGTTCCGACGCCGGGGATGATCGTCCAGGCCAATGGCTATCTGTCGACGATCAACGGCCGCCTCTGGGCGCGTGTCGCGCCGGGCTGGCAGGTGCCGGCCGGCTTCTATGTCGGGCCGGAATTCGAGGCCTATCGCGAACGCGACTACCGCAAGCTGCGCCTCGGCCTGCATCTCACCGGCCTGCGCTTTCTCGGGCTGGAATGGCGCCTGTCCGGCGGCCTCCAATCGACGAGCAACAGGCCCTCCGAGTATTACGGCACGCTCGGGCTGCATTGGCTGCGCTGACCCCCGCCCTCAGCCCCGCAGCGCCCGCAGAGCCTCCGGCGTATCGACATCGATCGCGATCGCCGGATCTTCGAAGGCGACCTCGATCACGCGCTCTCCGGCCTCGTCGAGCAGTCGCCGCGCGCCGCGATCGCCGCTCAACAGCGACACGGCAGGGAAGATCGCCCGCGCGAGCAGCACCGGATTGCCGCGCTGGCCGAACAGCGTCGGCACGGCCGCCAACGCCTCGGGCTGTCCGCGATGGGCTTCCACGAGACGCTCAATCACGGACGGCGTGACATTCGGCATGTCACCGAGCGAGATCACCGCCGCCGGCACCGCGGACGGCAGCGCGGCAACGCCGGCCTTCAGCGAGCCGGCAAGGCCCGATGCATAATCGGGATTATGGACGAGCTGGACCGGCAACTCCGCCAGCGCGGCCTCGACCTCGACGCGCTGATGGCCGGTCACCACGATGACCGGGCTCAAGCCCGCTTCCAGCTGTGCCTCGACGGCGTGGCGCAGGATCGGCTTGCCCCGCAGCGGTTGCAGCAGCTTGTTTTCGGCACCCATCCGCGTCGATTGCCCGGCGGCCAACACGACGCCGGCAAGCGGCCCGCTCTCGGCTGAACCCGGAGCGCGCGGTTGCGGCCGCGAGACGATCTCCATCAGAAGGCCGCCGACGCCCATCTTCTGGACATCGCTGCGCCCGACGGGAACACCCGCGAGATAGCGCTGCAACACCCAGTCGAAGCTGTTTTCCTTGGGCGAGCGGGCGCAGCCGGGAGCACCGATCACCGGCTTGCCGGCGATGCGGCCGAGCATCAGCAGGTTGCCGGGATCGACCGGCATGCCGAGATGCTCGACCTCGCCGCCGGCTTCCACCAATGCCTGCGGAATCACGTCCCGCCTGTCGGTAATCGCCGAAGCGCCGAAGACGACGATGATGTCCGCCTTCCCCGCCGCCTGTTCGGCGATGGCGGCAGCCAATGGCTCGGCTTCGTGCGGCACGCGCTTGTCGGCGGCCAGCACCGCCTCCGCAGGCTCCAATCGGTCGCGCATGATGCGCAGGGTCTTGTCGACCACACTCGGCTTCAGCCCCGGCAGCAGCGTCGAGATCACCGCCACGTTCGACGGGCGATAGGGCGCGACGGAGACCGGCGCGGCGCTGCCGAACGCAGCGAGCGCCTGTTCCACCAGCGCCTGCGGCACCGCATAGGGAATGATCTTGACGGTCGCGACGAGCTCGCCTGCGACCACCGCCTTCAGCGCTGGCAGGGTCGCGACGGTTATCGCCTCGTCAATGGCGTTGAAGGCATCGATCGCCGCGACATCGATGCGCAGCACGCCCGCCTGCGTGGCGAACAGATTGACCCGCCCGGTGAAGGGCGCCTCCGCCATGATCGCATCGCCGACCATCCGCTCGGCCAGTCGCGCGGCCGCGGCATTCTCATCGATATCGCCCGGCTCCAGCCGGACCGCGACGATCTCGGTGACTCCGGCTGCCTTGAGCTTCGCGGCCAGATCGGCCGTTACGGTCGCGCCCTTCTTCACGATGGTCACGTCGGCACGGATGGTATGCGCCGCGATGCAGCCGACGGCGTCCGCGATGGCGACCGATCCGAATTTCATTGTCCGCCCTCAGGCCGGCTTGCGGCGCGGGCCGCGCAGCGTCTGGACGATCTCGGCCAGGATCGCGAGCGCGATCTCGGCCGGTGAGACCGCGCCGATATCGAGCCCGATCGGCGCACGGATGCGCGCCATCGCCGTCTCGTCGAAGCCGGCTTCCGCCAATCGCTCCAGCCGCCGGCCATGGGTCTTCCGGCTGCCGAGCGCGCCGACATAGAAGCAGTCCGAGCGCAAGGCCGCGACGAGGCCGGGATCGTCGATCTTCGGATCATGCGTCAGCGCGACGAAGGCGGTATAGGCATCGAGCCCGATTCGCGGAAGCGCCTCCTCCGGCCATTCGGCCAGCAAGGTCACGTCCGGAAAGCGCTCGGGCGTGGCGAAGGCGGTGCGCGGGTCGATCACCGCGAGATCGAGATCGAGCGCCCGGGCCATCGGCGCCATGGCCTGCGAGATATGGACGGCACCGGTCACGACCACGCGCGGATGCGGCGCCTGCACGGTCAGGAAATAGGATGCCCCCTCCGCCTCGACCATGCCGCTCTTGCCCGAGCGCAATTGCCGCTCCAGCAATTCCGCCAGCGGGTCGCTGGCGATCGCGGCCTGCTTCACCAACCTCTGTGAGCCCGTGGCGAGATCGCTGACCAGAACGGCCGCGCGGCGCGCCCGCCGCTCGGCGTTGAGCGCGGCGAGGGTCGAAAGCTCCACCGCTCAGCCCCTGTCCGTCGCGAGCTTCAGGCCGAGCGCGATCATCAGCGAACCGCCGATCCAGCGCCCGAAGGCGAAGCTCGCCTTGGTCTTCTTCATCGCGCCGACGACGAGCGAAGCACCAAAGACGGTGACGAGGTCGGCCGAGGAGAAGGCGAAATTGACGATCGTGCCGAGGATCAGGAACTGCACCCAGACCGGCAGCGCAGCAGCCGGATCGACGAACTGCGGCAGCAGCGCGATGAAGAACAGCGCGACCTTGGGGTTCAGGATCTCGACGATGAAGGAATCGAGCAGCGCGCGCTTCACCGTCTTGGGCGGCGCGACCGGCTGGTCGGGCGAGCCCATGCGCGAGCGGATCATGCCGATGCCGATCCAGATCAGGTAGAGCGCGCCCGCGATCTTCACGGCCATGTAGAGTTCCGGCACATGCTTGAACACCGCGGAAAGCCCGAAGGCGGCGGCGAAGACATGCAGGTAGCAGCCGAGGTGGATGCCAAGCATCGCCATCAGGCCGGCCTTGCGGCCGTGGCTGATCGTCTGGGCGGCGGTGTAGAGCAGCGCCGGCCCCGGAAAATAGGCGACGAGGACCGTCACCGTCGCGAAGGCGACGAGGGTTTCCCAGGAGGCCATCTCAGTTCACCTTCTCGACATAGACCTTGATGCGCCCGCCGCAGGACAAGCCCACCTGCCAGGCTGTCTCGTCGGCGACGCCGAATTCCAGCATCCGCGCCTTGCCGTCGGCGATCACGTCGGCGGCCTCGGCCACCACGGCACCCTCGACGCAGCCGCCCGAGACCGAGCCGAGGAAATTGCCCTCTTGGTCGATGACGAGATGCGAACCGACGGGGCGCGGCGCCGAGCCCCAGGTCTCGACCACGGTCGCGATGGCGACGCCGCGGCCGCCGCGCGCCCAGTCCTCGGCCGCGCGCAGGATGTCGGTTTCGGTGCTGATCATGATGTCACCTTACGCCTGAATCTGGCCCTTGAGATCATGCCTCAACCGGCTTTCTTCAACCACAGGCGCGGATCGCTCTCCCGCCCTGCATCCAGCGAAAGCGCGGCGCAGAGATCGGCCATCGCTGCGAGATTGTGGATCGGCCGGAACGAGTCGACATGGGGCAGCATCGCCCGGATGCCGCTCGCCCGTGCCGCGAAGGCGTCGTAGCGCAGCAAGGGATTCAGCCAGACGAGCTGCCGGCAGGAGCGGTGCAGCCGGTCCATCTCGAAACCGAGGCTGTCATCGAGATGGCGCTCCAGCCCGTCGGTGAAGAGCAGCACGATCGCGCCGCCCGCCAGCACGCGCCGCGACCAGACCCGGTTGAAATCATGCAGCGCGGTCGCGATGCGCGTGCCGCCCTCCCAGTCCGGCGCGGCCTTGCCGGCCATGGCCAGCGCATCGTCCGGGTCGCGCGCCCTGAGCATCCGCGTGACATTGGTCAGACGCGTGCCGAAGACGAAGGAATGCACGCGCCGACGCTTCTCGGTCAGCGCATGCAGGAAATGCAGGAAGATGCGCGAATACTCGGCCATTGAGCCGGAGATATCGACCAGCGCCACGATGGGCGGATGCACCTCGCGCTGCTCGCGGAAGGCGAGATCGATCGAGCCGCCGCCACCGCGCAGCGACTGCCGGAAGGTCCGGCGCGGGTCGATGCGCGTGCCGCGATGCGCCGCCCGGAAACGCCGCGTCACGATGCTGTCGTCGGGCAGCCTGAGCTCCGCGATGAGCTGCTTGGCGCGCGCGATCTCGGACGCGCTCATCTGGGCGAAATCGCGCGATTTCAGCATCTCGCGATCGGAGACGGTGAGCCGCGCCGTCAGTTCGGTCAGCTCCTTCGGCGGCTCGTCGTCGCGCGGCGGTGGCGCGAAGGCTTCCGCGACGCGGAGCGCCCCGGCCTCGGCCTTCTCCGGCTGGCTGTCGGCGCGGGGCGAAACCGGCGACATCTGCGCCATGATCTTCTCGATCAGGTTGCGCCGGCGCCAGAACAGCCGGAAGGCTTGGTCGTAGAGGGCTGTGTCCTCGTGCTTCTTCACGAAGACCGCGTGCAGCGCCCAATAGACGTCGTCGCGCCCACCGAGCGCTCCACCTTCCAGCGCCGCGATCGCCTCGACCACGGCGCCCGGCCCGACCGGCAGCCCCGCCGCGCGCAAGGCACGGGCGAAATAGGCGACGTTCTCGGCAAGCTTGCCGCTCACGCGCCCCGCGTCTCCGTCATGAACACCTTCTGGACGATCTGCCAGCGGCTCTCGATCTTCAGGAGCGAAAGCAGGTCGGTGAAATAGCGCGGCGGCATCTGGCACTTCACCTTGACCAGCGCCAGCGTCGGCCCGACGAGATCGATGGTCAGGATATGGTCGTCGCGCTGCAGGCCCGCCGCCTGCGGCGCCGGCCGGTTGCGCACGGCGCCGAGCCAGGCATCGCGCGTCACGATCTGGATCGCGCCATCGTCACGCGCCGTGGTCAGGGCGCTGGTCGGATGGAAGACATGGGCGAGCTTCTCGGCATCGCCCTCATAGAGCCCGTCGAGATAGGTCCGGACCGTCGCCTCGACGGCCTTGATGTCGGCGTTCATGGCAGCACCCTCTCGCTTCGTGATGCGGGAAGCCTTAGCGCCCCGCCTCCGCCTTGGCCCGATCCAGAAGTTCCTTCACCTGCGAGCCCTGCATCACCTGGATATCGTCCTGATACTTCAGCAGCGCCCCCAGCGTATCCGAAACGATGGCCGGATCGAGCGCCACCGCATCGAGCTCCACCAGCGCCGTCGCCCAGTCCAGCGTCTCGGCGACGCCCGGCGCCTTGAACAGCTCCTCCTTGCGGATCGCCTGCACGAAGGCGACGAGCTGCTTCGAGAGCTTGGCCGGCGCATCCGGCACCTTCGCCTTCAGGATCGCCAGCTCGCGCACCGCATCGGGATAGCCGACCCAGTGGTAGAGGCAGCGGCGCTTCAGCGCGTCATGGATCTCGCGGGTGCGGTTCGAGGTCAGAATCACGATCGGCGGCTCGGCCGCCCGGATCGTGCCGAGCTCGGGAATCGTCACCTGCGCATCGGCCAGCACCTCGAGCAGGAAGGCCTCGAAAGCCTCGTCGGTCCGGTCGAGCTCGTCGATCAGCAGGATGGGAGCCCCGCCCTCCTGCGGCTCCAGAGCCTGCAGGAGCGGCCGCTTCACCAGATATTTCTCGGAGAAGATGTCGCCTTCTAACCGCTCCCGATCTCCCGCAGCGCCGCCGGCCTCCGCCAACCGGATCGCCATCATCTGCCCGGCATAATTCCATTCGTAGACGGCGGAGGCGAGATCGAGCCCCTCGTAGCATTGCAAGCGTATCAGGCGCCTTCCAAGTCCTGCGGCCAGAACCTTCGCGATCTCGGTCTTGCCGGTACCGGCCTCGCCTTCCAGCAGCAGCGGCCGCTTCATCCGCAGCGCCAGGAACAGCACCGTCGCGAGCGCGCGGTCGGCGACATAGCCCTGCGACTGGAGCAGAGCGAGCGTGGCGTCGATGGATGCGGGGATACGGGAAGCGGTCAGCATGTTCGATCTCTATCGCTCCTGCCCGGCCGAAGGAAGGCGTGGGAGACGAAGCCACCTGGCCGGCATTGCAAAACAACCACCCGTTATCGCGTTGACCAGGCGAACCACATCGCCACCAGCGCCATACCCACTGCGGCGCCTCGCCTGATCGCCCGCTCACGCTTCGGGTGAAACAGAAATTGGCGCGCGGCATCCGCCCCCAGCACAAGCGCGGCATGGATCGTCGTCGCAATGACAACGAAGACCGCCGTCAGGAGAAGGACCTCGTCACGGGGCGCCGGCGCCGTCAGGAAGAGCGGAACGACGGCAATGTAGAAGACCGCCGCCTTGGGATTCAGCAGGTTGGTGATCAATCCGCGCCGGAACGACAAGGAGACCTCGCCACGAGCCTCGGGGAGCGGGTCACGCCATGCATCCCAGGCGAGCCAGAACAGATAACCCACACCGCTCCAGCGCAGCAGCCAGGCGACGGCGGGCATTCGTTCGCTCACCATCGCGAAGCCGAAGGCTGTGGCGAGCCCAAGCAGGGCAAGGCCGAGCGCGACGCCCGCCACGGCCGCCATTCCGCTGCGCCGGCCTCTCGCGAGGCTGAGCGCAACGAGATAGCCCATGTTCGGCCCAGGCGTGATTTCGGCCACGATCGCCGTCAGCACGAATTCCCAGAACCGCACAGAGCGAAAGCCGGACTAGCCTTACTTTCCCGTCGCCTGCGCCACGGCCTGCTTGGCCATCACGCCGATCAGATGGGCACGGTATTCGGCATCGGCATGGATGTCGCCATTGATGCCCTTGGCCGTGTGCTTCAGCCCGTCCAGCGATTTCGGCGCGAAGCGCGCCTTGAGAGCAGCCTCCGCTTCCGGCCAGCGGAAAACCCCGCCCTCGCCTGCGCCGGTCACGCTGACGCGGATATCGCTGCCGCGCTTGGCGACGAAGACGCCGACCATGGCATAGCGCGAGGCCGGGTTGCGGAACTTGGCATAGCCCGCCTTCGAGACCAGCGGGAACGAGACCTTGGTGATGATCTCGCCCTCGTCCAGCGCGGTCTCGTAGAGCCCGGTGAAGAATTCCTCGGCCGTCAGCTTGCGCTTGTTGGTGACGACCGTGGCGCCGAGCGCCAGCAGCGCCGCCGGATAATCCGCCGCCGGGTCGTTATTGGCGACCGAGCCGCCGATCGTGCCGCGATGGCGCACATGCGGGTCGCCGATGCTGCCGGCGAGAAAGGCAAGCGCGGGGATCGCCTCCTGCACCTCGGCATTGGCCGCGACCTCGGCATGGGTCGTCATCGCGCCGATGACGAGGTTGCGGCCCTTGCGATTGATGCCCTTGAGATCGGGGCAGGCACCGAGATCGACGAGCGCGGTCGGCGAGGCCAGCCGCTGCTTCATCGTCGGCAGCAGGGTATGGCCGCCGGCCAGAAGCTTGGCGTCCTCCTTCTTGGCGAGCAGCGTCGCCGCCTGCCGGGCACTGGTGGGCTTGTGATAGGTGAAAGCGTACATGGACCTGTCCTTTCAGCTCACTCGGCCGCCTGGCGGCTGATCGACTTCTGCGCCGCGCGCCACACCGCCTGCGGCGTCGCCGGCATCGCGATGTCCTCGTGGCCGAGCGCGTCGGTGATGGCGTTGATGACGGCGGGGGGCGAGGCGATGGCCCCGGCCTCGCCACAGCCCTTGATGCCCAGCGGGTTCGACGGGCATGGCGTCACGGTCATGCCGACATCGAAGGACGGCAGGTCGTCGGCGCGTGGCATGGTGTAATCCATGAAGCTCGCCGTCACGAGCTGCCCGTCGGCATTGTAGCGCGCTCCTTCCAGCAGCGCCTGTCCGACGCCCTGGGCGATGCCGCCATGGACCTGCCCCTCGACGATCATCGGGTTGATGACATTGCCGAAATCATCGACGGCGGCCCAGCGCTCGATCCGCGTCACGCCGGTATCGGGATCGATCTCGACCTCGCAGATATGGACACCGGCCGGGAAGGTGAAGTTGGTCGGGTCGTAGAACGCCCCCTCCTTCAGCCCCGGCTCGAGCTCCTGCCCGTTGAACTTGTGCGCGACATAGGCCTGCAGCGCGCAGGAACCGAAATCGAGTTTGCGGTCGGTGCCCTTCACCGAGAAATGCCCGTCCGCGAAATCGATATCGGCCTCGTCGGCCTCCAGCACATGGGCGGCGACCTTCTTGCCCTTGGCGATGACCTTGTCGAGGGCCTTGAAGATCGCGGACATGCCGACCGCGCCGGAGCGCGAGCCATAGGTCCCCATGCCCATCTGCACCTTGTCGGTATCGCCATGGATGATCGAGACATTGTCGATGGGGATGCCGAGCCGGTCCGAGACCAACTGGGCAAACGTCGTCTCATGGCCCTGGCCGTGGCTGTGCGAGCCGGTGAGCACCTCGACCGTACCGACCGGATTGACCCGGACCTCGGCCGATTCCCACAAACCCACGCCGGCGCCGAGCGAGCCGACCGCAGCGGACGGCGCGATGCCGCAAGCCTCGATATAGGAGGAGAAGCCGATGCCGCGCAGCTTGCCGGCGCGCGCCGAGTCGCGCTTGCGCTTGCCCAGTCCCTTGTAGTCGATCATCTCCAGCGCCTTCTTCAGCGAGGCGCCGTAATTGCCGGCATCGTACATCATGATGACCGGCGTCTGGTGCGGGAACTTCTTGATGTAGTTCAGCATCCGGAACTTGGCCGGGTCCTTGCCGAGCTGGCGCGCGGTGACCTCGACCAGCCGCTCGACCACGAAGGTCGCCTCCGGCCGCCCGGCGCCGCGATAGGCATCGACCGGGGCGGTGTTGGTATAGACGGCGTCGACCTCGCAATAGATCGCCGGGATGTCGTACTGGCCCGACAGCAGCGGCGCGTAGAGATAGGTCGGCACCGACGAGGAGAAGGTCGAGAGATAGGCGCCGAGATTGGCGGTGGTCTTGACCTTCATGCCGAGGATCTTGCCCTCGGCATCGGTCGCCAGTTCCGCATGGGTGACATGGTCGCGGCCATGCGCGTCGGAGAGGAAGGCTTCGGTCCGGTCCGCCGTCCATTTCACCGGCCGCCCGACCTTCTTTGCCGCCCAGACGCAGACCGTCTCCTCGGCATAGATGAAGATCTTCGAGCCGAAGCCGCCGCCGACATCAGGCGCGATCACGCGGAGCTTGTTCTCCGGCGCGATGCCGATGAAGGCCGAGAGCACGAGCCGCGCCACATGCGGGTTTTGGCTTGTCGTGTAGAGCGTGAAGATGCCCTCGCCCGAATCGTAATCGCCGACAGCCGCACGAGGCTCCATCGCGTTGGGCACGAGCCGGTTGTTGACCAGGTCGAGCCTGGTGACGTGCTTGGCCGCCTTGAAGGCCTTCTCGGTCGCGTCCTTGTCGCCGAGATGCCAGTTGAACACGCTATTGTCGGGCGCCTCGTCATGGACCACGGTCTTGGCGCCGATCGCCTTGGCGGTGTCGACCACCGCGGGCAGCTCCTGGTAATCGACCGCGATCGCCTCGGCCGCGTCGCGCGCCTGCGCCAGCGTCTCGGCCACGACGACCGCGACATGGTCGCCGACATAGCGCACCTTGCCCTGCGCCAAGGCCGGATGCGGGCCGGCGCGCATCGGCGAGCCGTCCTTGTTGTGGATCATCCAGCCGCAGATCAAACCGCCGATCTTGTCGGTGGCGAGGTCGTCCCCGGTGAAGATGCCGAGCACGCCCGGCATGCCCGCGGCAGCCTTGGTGTCGATCGATTTGATCTTCGCATGCGCATGCGGCGAGCGCAGGAAATAAGCATGGGCCTGGCCCGGCCGGTTGACGTCGTCGGTATAGCGGCCCTGGCCGGTGATGAAACGGTGATCTTCCTTGCGGCGGACTGCGGCGCCGACTCCCGTGGCGGACATGGTGTTCCTCCTCGCACGGCGCCTCTGCCGGGCGCCTCACTGCATGGAACGCGTGACGGATGGAGAACCTGCGCCCTGAGGGCGCACGGACGGCGTTATTCGGCGGCCTGCCGGACGGGCGCAGCACCCTTGCCCATGGCCTCGGCCCCGGCGGCGATCGCCTTGACGATGTTGTGGTAGCCGGTGCAGCGGCAGATATTGCCGTCGAGATCCTCGCGGATCGTCTTCTCGTCGAGGTCGTGGCCGCGGCGGTTCACCATGTCGACGGCGGACATGATCATGCCCGGCGTGCAGAAGCCGCATTGCAGGCCGTGATGCTCGCGGAACGCCTCCTGCATCGGATGCAGCTTGTCGCCGGTAGCGAGCCCCTCGATGGTCGTGACGGAAGCGCCGTCCACGGAGACGGCAAGCGTGGTGCAGGATTTCACCGCCTTGCCGTCGAGATGCACGAGGCATGCGCCGCACTGGCTGGTATCGCAGCCGACATGGGTTCCGGTCAGCCGCAGGTTCTCTCGCAGGAACTGCACCAGAAGGGTGCGCGGGTCGATAGTGGCGGTGACGGCTTTGCCGTTCACCGTCAGCGAAACAGTGGCCATGAGCATATCTCCTGTGACCCGTCTCTGACGTCGATCCGCCCTCTCCCCGGGACTGGACCGTGCTGAAGCCTAGGGAACGGCCGGCCTCATCAGGCAGGCTTTCCTTGGAACAGCTCAAAAATGAGTGTGGACCCGCGTTTTTCCGGGGTCAAGCGGGGCGAGGCGTTCGTAAAGCCCTGATTCTCGCCGAATTCCGGGAGATTTCGCCGCCCCGGCCTTCCTCTGGCGCATATTGGCGAAATCTTAATGAGCCGCTGTCAGGCTCTTCCGCGTGACAGGCCTTCCCGCATGAGCGATTTCGTGCCTCTGATCATGGACCAGATCCAGCGTCGCCTGAGGGCGATCGGCTATGGGGAGGTGCAGCGCGAGCGCTTGCAGCGCTACCGGCCGCTCGTGGACCGGTTGATCGAGGGGCTGGTCCAGGCCGATTTCGAGCGGGCCTTCATCATCCACCCGCCGCTGCGCGATACGGTCCTCCCCGTTGCCGAGGCGCTTTACCCTGCCGAGGCGGCCCATTTCCGCCTGTTGTTCGTCGGCGCCTTCGACGCGACTTACCTCAACTCGATGGATCGGCTTTGCCAGCTCGAGCGGCAGGCCAATGTCCGTACCCGCGCCCGCGCCTCGATCGCCTTCTCGCTGGTGAGGGAGATCTGCCTGGCGAACCGCAAGCGATCGCTCGTCTCACCCGCGAAATTCGCCGAGGACATCTTCATCATCGAGCGAATCCTGACCTATGACGTCAACACGGCGATGACGATCAGCCAGGAGGTCGAGGCGAGCGACGCCCGGCGCCGCGCCGCCACGCTCGACGAGGCTGCCGTCAAGCTCCGGACCCGGATCGCCGACCTCGACGGCACGATCAGCGACGCCGTCGAGCAGTTCGTCACGACAGCCGCCGAAACCGGGCGGACCACAAGCTTCATCAAGGACACCGTCGGAAAGGTCGCCAGCGCCTCGGTGGTTATCCGGGAAAAATCGCTCCAGACCGCCGCCGCGACCGAGGAAATGTCGGCCAATATCGCCGATATCGGCCAGCGCGCCCGGCAAAGCCTGTCGATCACGCATCAAGCGGTGCTCGATGCCGGCGAGATGAACGAGGCGGTCGTCCGCCTGCGCGAAGCGACCGGCAGCATCGGCAAGGTCGTCGGCATGATCGCCGACATCGCAGCACAGACCAATCTGCTGGCGCTCAACGCCACGATCGAGGCCGCCCGCGCCGGTGAAGCGGGCCGTGGCTTCGCCGTCGTCGCCGCCGAGGTCAAATCGCTGGCGACCCAGACCGCGAGCGCGACTCAGGACATCGCCGGCCAGATCGCCGAGCTTGCGGCGAGCGCCGAGGCCTGCGGCACTCACGCCGCTGCCATCGCCGCCACGGTCGATGCCATCCGCCTCGATTCCGAAGCGATCTCGGAAGCTGTCACCCAGCAGAGCGCCGTCACCGCCTCGATCGCGCGCGACGCCGCCATGGTCGCCGACTCATCGGACGAGGCGATCGAAAGCGCCAATGCCGTCAATGGCAGCCTGGACATGACCCAGACCGCGCTGGAACGGGCCAACGCCGCTGCGGCCGGCATCGCGCTTCAGGTCGGCGCGGCCGAGGCCGCCGTGACCCAGGCGTTGGCCGCGCTGCGCGAAGCCTCCTGAGGCCGCTCAGCCCTCGCTGACCGCCTTGGCGAAATTGGCGAAGAATTCGTCGGCGAGCTTCTTCGAGACCGAATCGATCAGGCGCGAGCCGAGCTGCATCAGCTTGCCGCCGACCTGCGCCTCGACATCGTAGCGCAGCAGGGTCTGGCCGCCCTCCGCGTCGCTCAAGTGAACACGCGCCCCGCCCTTGGCGAAGCCGGCAATGCCACCCTCGCCCTCGCCCGAGATGCGATAACCGTTCGGCGGGTCGAGTTCGCTGAGCTCGACCTTGCCCTTGAAGGTCGCCTTCACCGGGCCGAGCTTGACCTTCACCACCGCCGAGAGATGCGTGTCGTCGTCCTTGGTGAGCTGCTCGCAGCCGGGAATGCAGGCCTTCAGCACCTCGGGGTCATTCAGCTTGGCCCAGACCACGTCCTTGGCGGCCGGCAATGTCGCCTCGCCGTTCATCGTCATCGCCATGGCGTGTCTCCCGCATCAGGTCCCCGCGACACGGGCGATTGCGGCCGGCGCGGTTCGAAGGTTATCCAGTTCCCTATCCATGGTCGCAAAGCCCCCGCCTGCACAAGGGGCGTCCGGCATGGAGGCTCGGCAGATCCGGGAGAACCGATGCTGGAACTCACCCTAGACGAACGTGCGATCGCCGGCGGCAGCAACGGCGAAGGCGCGGCCATGGCGATGCGGATCGTCGCCGAGGCCGCCCGCCTGATGGGCGCGCCGCGTCTGATCCCGGTCGCTTCCGCCCATATCGACGGCGCGCTCTACCATGGCGATTCCGGCACGCTCTTCGCCGAGAAGCTGGTCGCGGGTGGGGCCCGCGTCGGCGTGCGCGCCAGCCTCAATGTCGGCTCGCTGGCACCGGCCGGCTGCGCCGCGATCCGTTTGCCGCCGCATGAGCGCGACATGGCCCGGCGGATGATGCGCGCCTATGAGGCGATGGGCTGCGAGCCGACCTGGACCTGCGCCCCCTATCAGGCCGGGCACAGGCCCGCGCAGGGCAGCGACGTCGCCTGGGGCGAATCCAACGCTGTGGTGTTCTGCAATTCGGTGCTGGGCGCCCGCACCAACCGCTATGGCGATTTCCTCGACATCGCCTGCGCCATCGCCGGCCGCGCCCCGGATTACGGGCTGCACCGCCCCGAGAACCGGCTGGCGACCCTGCAGATCGATGTGCGCGGCCTCTCCCGCGAACTCCGCTCCTCCGACGTATTCTATCCCGTGCTCGGTACGATCCTCGGCCGTCGGGCCGGCAGCGACGTCGCCGTGATCGAGGGCCTGCAGGGCTGCACCAGCGAGGATCGGCTCAAGGCACTCGGCGCCGCCGCCGCCTCCACCGGCGGCGTCGGTCTCTTCCACGTCGCCGGCGTGACGCCAGAGGCCCCGGACGCCACAACCGCGCTGGGCGGCATGGCGCCCCACGAGACGATCCTGCTGACGCCGGGCGACATCGCCGCCGCCCTCGCCCGCCTCTCTACGGCTGGGCCTACGGACCACGTCGATGCCGTCGCCATCGGCTCGCCGCATCTGTCGCTGGTCGAGGTCGACGAACTCGAACGCCTCATGGCCGGGCGCAGGCTGAAGGTACCGCTCTACGCCAATACCGGCCGCCATGTCGTCGGCCCGCTGGAAGCACAGGGCCGGCGCGCAGCGCTGGAAGCGGCCGGCGTCGTCTTCGTCATCGACACCTGCGTCGTCGTCACCCCGATCCTGCCGGAGCTGGAGGGCGCGGTGCTGATGACCAATTCCGGCAAGTTCGCCCATTACGCCCCGGGCAATACCGGCTACGCCGTGACCTATGGCTCGCTCTCGGAATGCGTCGAGAGCGCGGTCGCCGGCCGGCTCGTCAGGGAAACCCGCGCATGGAGCTGAAGGCGGAGATCCTCCTGCCCGGCGATGCCGTCACCGGCACCTGCCTCGCACTCACGGCCCCGATCAGCTTCTGGGGCGGCGTCGATCCTACCAGCGGCGCGATCATCGATGCCCGCCATCCCGAGCGCGGGCAGAACATCGCCGGCCGCATCCTCGCCATGCCCGGCACGATCGGCTCGTCCTCGGCTTCGGCCGTGCTGCTGGAGCTGGTCCATGCCGGCAAGGCGCCGGCCGCGCTCCTGATGGATGCGCCGGATGCCATCCTCCTGCTCGGCCTCGTCGTCGCTCGCGAGATGGGCTGGCCCACGCCGCCGGCCTTCCGCCTGGCGGCAGCCGATCAGACGCTGCTCGCCGACCGCAGGATCGCGATCTCGGCTGAGGGTCGGATCAGCGTCGGTTAAAGCTGGAGGCCGCCGCTAAACCCCGCTGAAGCGGCGGTGGCGGTAGATCAGCCCCGCCCCGCGCCCGGCGCCGCCAAGGCCGGCGACCTCGCCGATCACGATGCGGTGGCTGGCAACGTCATGCGTCGCGACCAGCCGGCAATCGAAGGCCGAGATGGCATCGAGCAGGACCGGCGCCCCGGTGGCGAGCGTCCCCCAGCGGGCCGTCCCGAAACGCGCCTCGCCTTCGATCCCGCGCCGGCTGGCGAAGATTTCGGCGAGTTCGACGAGCTGTTCCGGTAGAGTGTTGATGCAGAATGCCCCACTCGCCTCGATCGCGGCCAAGGTGCGGCTGCCCCGCGCAATGCAGGCGAGCACGGTTGGAGGCGAATCGGAAACGGAGGCGATTGCCGTCGCCGTCAGCCCAATGCGGCCGCCCGGACCGTCGGTGGTGACCACATGCACGGCGCTGGCGACCTGCGCCATCGCATCGCGGAAGACATGGGGCTCCGGATGGTCCAGCGGCGGCAGGGGGTGGACGGTCTTCGTCATCGGCTCGATCGGTTCACTGCCCCGCATCCGGCGGAACAGCTGTCCATGTAGAGATTCAACGCTGTCGGCGCCAGCCACCGCAGGCCAAGGCATGGCGCCGGCTATAGCAGCAGCCCCTCTCCTTCCACCAACAGCCCGGCGCAACCGGGGCCCGCGCCCAGCGGCTTGATCTCACGCCAGCGATCCCCCAGGCTCGACCGGTGTCGGCTGCCAGCGGCCGGGCCGGAACCTGATCGGATCACCGGCGCGCCGGCACCTGATCGAGGAGATTCCGATGGCCTTCACCTGCACGATTCCCGCCACGCCGACCGTCCAGCAGGACGACGAGACGATCCGGATCACCCGCTGGGATTTTGAGCCCGGCGCCGTGACCGGCTGGCATGAGCATGGCTGGCCCTATTTCGTGATCATGCTCGTCGCGGGCACGCTGCGCATCCATAACGGCACGGATGTCTCCGATGTGCCGCTGGCACAGGGCCAGGCCTATATGCGCCCCGCCGGCATCCGCCACGACGTCATGAACGGCTCCGACCACCCGATCGCTTTCGTCGAGATCGAGGTGAAGCAGCCCGGCGCGCTCAAGGAACTCACGTTGCCGTGACGGCGACGACCGCGCGACAGACCTCGCCGGCACTCCCGGCGCCACGCGGCGCCGGTCCATGCATTTTTCCGATCCGACTATCGGCTTTTCGTATTCGTCTTTCGGATGATCCGCCTTCGGGCGCATGGCAGGTCGCCGCCGCCGTGATGGCAGGAAATGCCGTTCGCCGAAGTTTTCCCAGCCCGCCACGCAATCATCATGCGCGGAAAGCGCGCTGATCGGCAGAGTATTCTGCACATTTTCGCGCCGTTTGGTTCGTAATTGCTTTTGACAGAAATTTGGCGCGGAGCGATTGTCCCCGGCACAAGCGGTTGGTAGCTCTGCACAGCAATCGCATCCCGCATGCGCCGGTGTCATGCCGACGACAAGAACGGGAGCTGGTTCGAGGGGTCGGCGTTTTCATGGAAGTCTTCCTACAGCAGCTCATCAACGGGCTGACACTGGGATCGATCTACGGTCTCATCGCCATCGGCTACACGATGGTGTTCGGCATCATCGGCATGGTGAACTTCGCCCATGGCGACATCTTCATGCTCTCCGCCTTTATCGCGCTGATCTTCTTCATGCTGATCACGGCGGTGGTCGGCACCGGTGCCGGCATGGTCATGCTGGCGCTGGTCGTGGTGCTGGGGCTGGCGATGTTCTTCACCTCGCTGTGGAACTGGACGATCGAGCGGGTGGCCTACCGGCCGCTGCGCGGCTCCTTCCGCCTCGCGCCTCTGATCTCGGCGATCGGCATGTCGATCTTCCTGATGAACTTCGTGCAGGTCGTGCAGGGCCCGCGCAACAAGTCGATCCCGCCGCTGCTCAACAAGTCGATCACCCTGATCGAGAGCACGACCTATTCGGTCCAGATTTCCTACAAGCAGATCGTCATCATCCTGACGACGGCGGTGCTGCTCGCGGCCTTCTGGTACATCGTGCAGAAGACGCCGCTCGGCCGCGCCCAGCGCGCCTGCGAGCAGGATCGCAAGATGGCGGCGCTGCTCGGCATCGACGTCGACCGCACGATCTCGATCACCTTCGTCATGGGCGCCGCGCTCGCGGCGGTGGCCGGCGTGATGTATCTCGTGCTCTACGGCGTCGTGAACTTCGCCGACGGCTTCACGCCCGGCGTCAAGGCCTTCACGGCCGCGGTGCTCGGCGGCATCGGCTCGCTCCCCGGCGCAGTCATCGGCGGCCTGCTGATCGGACTGATCGAGGTGATGTGGTCGGCCTATTTCACCATCGACTACAAGGACGTCGCCGCCTTCACGATCCTGGCGATCGTGCTGGTCTTCATGCCCTCCGGCCTGCTCGGGCGCCCGGAAGTCGAGAAGGTCTGACGCAATGGCGAACAACCCGACCGTAAACCCGGCCGCTCCCGGCCGCGATCTGAAGGCGGCCTTCAAGGAGGCCGGCTTCGCCGCCCTCGTCACGTTGGGCCTCTGCATCCCGATCATCGCCTGGGGCACGCGCCAGAACCTCGACAACGTCCTGGTGCTCGACCCGCGCTGGGATGCCGTCGCCTGGGCCGTCGCCATCGTCTTCGTCGGCCGCTTCCTGGTCGCGCTGCGCAAGCAGGGCCAGCAGGAGGGCAAGGCCACGGTGCGCATCCTGCCGCACGGCACCATCGCCTTCTTCCAGCGCCATTCCCGCATCTTCTCGCTGTTCGGGCTGGGCTTCCTGGTCACCTTCCCGGTGATCGCGATTGGCCTCGCCGGCTGGGGCGGCGCGCTGAAATGGATCGACAATTTCGGCGTCCAGATCCTGATCTACGTCATGCTCGGCTGGGGCCTGAACATCGTCGTCGGCCTCGCCGGCCTGCTCGATCTCGGCTACGTCGCCTTCTATGCCGTCGGCGCCTATTCCTACGCGCTGCTGGCCAAGAATTTCGGCCTGTCCTTCTGGCTGCTTCTGCCGCTCGCCGGCATCCTCGCCGCCTTCTGGGGCATGCTGCTCGGCTTCCCGGTGCTGCGCCTGCGCGGCGACTACCTCGCCATCGTGACGCTCGCCTTCGGCGAGATCATCCGCCTCGTCCTGATCAACTGGACCGAGTTCTCGAACGGCTATGCCGGCATCTCCGGCATTCCGCGCCCGACCTTCTTCGGCATCCCCTTCACCGCGGCGGATAACGGCTTCGCCGCCGTGTTCGGGCTGGAATTCTCGCCGATCTACCGAACGATCTTCCTCTACTATCTCATCCTGTGCCTGGCGCTGCTGACCGCCGTCGTCACCCTGCGCCTGCGCCGCTTACCCGTAGGGCGCGCCTGGGAGGCGCTCCGCGAGGACGAGATCGCCTGCCGCTCGCTCGGCATCAACACCACCAACACCAAGCTCACCGCCTTCTCGATCGGCGCCATGTTCGGCGGCTTCGCCGGCGCCTTTTTCTCGGCGCGGCAGGGCTTCATCTCGCCTGAATCCTTCGTCTTCATGGAATCGGCGGTCATCCTCGCCATCGTCGTGCTCGGCGGCATGGGCTCGCTCTGGGGCTGCGCCATCGCGGCGATCGCGATGATCGGCGGCACCGAGCTCCTGCGCGAGCTCGAATGGATGAAGCAAATCTTCGGCAACGACTTCGACCCGACGAAGTACCGCATGCTGATCTTCGGCTTCGCCATGGTGGTGATCATGATCTGGAAGCCGCGCGGCCTGATCTCGACCCGCGAGCCCACCGCCTTCCTCAAGGAGAAGAAGAAGATCTCTGCCGATATGGTCCAGGAGGGGCACGGCTGATGGCCACGATCGCTCCCCAATTGACGCCGCAGGGTCGCGCCCTGCTGGAGGTCGAGCAGGTCACCATGCGCTTCGGCGGCCTCACCGCCGTCAACGCCCTCTCCTTCCAGGCGCGCAAGGGCGACATCACCGCGCTGATCGGCCCCAACGGCGCCGGCAAGACCACGGTCTTCAACTGCATCACCGGCTTCTACAAGCCGACGCAGGGCATGATCTCGCTCAACCATGACGACGGCTCGAGCTACCTGCTCGAGCGCATGCCGGACTTCCGCATCTCCTGGAAGGCCAAGGTCGCCCGCACCTTCCAGAACATCCGCCTGTTCGGCGGCATGACGGTGCTGGAAAACCTGCTCGTCGCCCAGCACAACCCGCTGATGGCGGCCTCGGGCTTCACCTTCCTCGGCGTGCTCGGCATCGGCGGCTACAAGGCCCGCGAGAAGGAGGCGATCGAGAAAGCCAAGTTCTGGCTCGACAAGATCAACCTCACCCACCGCGCCGACGATCCGGCCGCCGATCTGCCCTATGGCGACCAGCGCCGGCTGGAGATCGCGCGCGCCATGTGCACCGATCCGGTCCTGCTCTGCCTCGACGAGCCGGCCGCGGGCCTCAACCCGCGCGAGAGCCTCGACCTCAACACGCTGCTGCTCTCGATCCGCAAGGATCTCGGCACGGCGCTGCTGCTGATCGAGCACGACATGTCGGTAGTCATGGAAATCTCGGACCATGTCGTGGTCCTCGACTACGGCACCAAGATCGCCGACGGCACGCCGGCCGAAGTACAGGCCGACCCGAAGGTCATCGCCGCCTATCTCGGCGTCGATGACGAGGAGGTCGAAGAGGTCGAAGCGGAGGTCGGCATCTCGTGACTCAAGCCCAGCCTCTTCTGGCCGTCCGCGGCGTCAAGACCTATTACGGCAAGATCATCGCGCTGAAGGGCGTCGACATCGACGTCAATCCCGGCGAGATCGTCACCATGATCGGCGCCAACGGCGCCGGCAAATCCACGCTGATGATGACGATCTTCGGCAATCCGCAGGCCCGCGAAGGCTCGGTCACCTATGAGGGCCGCGACATCACGCGCATGCCGAGCCACGAGATCGCCAGGCTGGGCATAGCGCAGTCGCCGGAAGGGCGTCGCATCTTCCCGCGCATGACGGTGTTCGAGAACCTGCAGATGGGCGCCGCCGTCCGCAATTTCGAGCATTTCGACGAGGATCTCGAGAAGATCTGCATGCTCTTCCCGCGCATCAAGGAACGCCTGCAGCAGCGCGGCGGCACGCTCTCGGGCGGCGAGCAACAGATGGTCGCGATCGCGCGCGCCCTGATGGCGCGCCCCAAGCTGCTGCTGCTCGACGAGCCCTCTCTGGGCCTCGCGCCCCTGATCGTGAAGCAGATCTTCGAGGCGATCCGGGAGCTCAACAGGACGCAAGGGCTCACCGTCTTCCTGGTCGAGCAGAACGCCTTCCATGCGCTGAAGCTCGCCCATCGCGGCTATGTGATGGTCAACGGCGTCATCACGATGAGCGGCACGGGCAAGGAACTGCTCGCCAACCCGCAGGTGCGAGCGGCTTACCTCGAAGGCGGGAGGCACTGACGATGCAGGGCATCCTCTACGAAGAACCGACGATCTGGCTGTTCCTTTTGGTCACGGTCGTCATGGGCGGCTGGCTCGCCTGGATGGCCGGCCGCGCGATCGCGTTGACCTGGCGGCCGAACTGGCAGCTCGTCGTCTACATGCTGGTGCTCGGCCTGTTCGTGCGCTTCATCCATTTCGCCCTGTTCGAGGCGACGTTGCTGACGCTGCACTACTACATCGTCGATACGATCCTGCTGATCGCCTTCGGCTATGCCGGCTGGCGCTACACCCGCGCCAAGCAGATGACGCGGCAATATCACTGGCTGTTCGAGCCCGCCGGCCCCTTCGGCTGGAAACCGCGGCCGGGGGTCGAGATACGGCCGGAACTACTCTGAAAGTCTCAAGAGCTTGTCGCGTGACAGACCATCGGAAAAGCGCAAGACTGCGGCTCACGGTGGCCATAACGCGCCGAGACGGGCGGCCCGTCCAGCCCGTTGATCAATCAATACAGGGGAGTTGCATCACATGAAGAAACTGCTGTTGGGCGGCATTGCGCTCGGCGCGGTCCTCGCCTTCTCCGGCGTGGCCAATGCACAGATCAAGCTCGGCGTCGGCGGCCCGATCACCGGCCCGAACGCGGCTTTCGGCGCGCAGCTCAAGAATGGCGCCGAGCAGGCCGTCGAGGACATCAACGCCGCCGGCGGCGTCCTCGGCCAGAAGATCACGGTGACCGTCGGCGACGACGTTTCCGATCCGAAGCAGGGCGTCTCCGTCGCCAACAAGTTCGTCGGCGACGGCGTGAAATGGGTGCTCGGCCACTTCAACTCCGGCGTCACCATGCCGGCGTCCGAAGTCTATGCCGAGAACGGCATCCTGATGATCTCGCCTTCGGCGACCAACCCGAAGATCACCGAGCGCGGCCTGTGGAACACCTTCCGCACCTGCGGCCGTGACGATCAGCAGGGCAGCGTGGCCTCGGCCTATCTGCTGAAGAACTTCAAGGACAAGAAGATCGCGATCGTCCACGACAAGACGACCTATGGCCAGGGCCTCGCCGACGAGACCAAGAAGGGTCTCACTGCCGGCGGCGTCAAGGAAGTGCTCTACGAAGGCATCAATGCCGGCGAGAAGGACTTCTCGGCGCTCGTCTCGAAGATCAAGGCCTCCGGCGCCGACTACCTCTACTGGGGCGGCCTGCATACCGAAGGCGGCCTGATCGTGCGCCAGATGCGCGACCAGGGCCTGAAGACGGTCCTCGTCTCGGGTGACGGCATCACCACCGACGAGTTCGCCACCATCGGCGGCCCCGGCGTCGAAGGCACGCTGATGACCTTCCCGCCGGACCCGCAGAAGCGTCCGGAGGCGGCTGCCGTCGTCCAGAAGTTCGCTGCCAAGAACTTCAAGCCGGAAGCCTACACGCTCTACAGCTACGCCGCCGTCCAGATCATGGCGGAAGGTGCCAAGCGCGCGAACTCGACCGATCCGAAGAAGATCGCGGCGGCGCTGCATGGCGGCCAGCCGGTCAAGACCGTGATCGGCGATATCGGCTTCGACAAGAAGGGCGACATCACCCGTCCGGACTACACCGTCTACACCTGGAAGAAGGGTGCGGACGGCAAGATCACCTATGTCGAGAATTGATCTCGGCGGCTGATCCAGCCTCCTGAATGAAAGAGCCCGCTTCGGATCATCCGGAGCGGGCTTTTTGTTGGATGCCTGTGCGGCGGGAGCCAATCTGGTCCGTTATTTCTCCCGGCAGCAGCTCGCAACGACGGCCAAGCCTGCGGCCCGTTTATTGACTCAATGTCTGCGGAACCACGCTCAAGCTCTTGAGAAAGCCGGCGAAACGCAGGAGTCCATCCGGCCAGGGGCCATGCCCGGATTCGCTGTTGAGATGGCCGCTGTCGCCGGCATCGACGAATTCCGAGCCCCAGGCCTCGGCGAGCGCCTTCGCCTCCTCCTGCGTGCAATAGGGATCGGTCGCGCTGCCGATCAGTACCGACGGGAACGGCAGCTTCTCGCGGCGATGTGCGATGAAGTCGGGGCCCATGCCGGGCACTGCGCCCTTCGCCTTCTCGGAAGCCGGCGCGACGAGGAAGGCCCCGGCGACCTCGCCGGGATGCAAATGCTCGGCGGCGAAGGCGACGGCGCTGCAACCGGCCGAATGGGCGACGAGCACGACGGGGCGCGTCGCGCTGCGCACGGCCTTCACGATCTCATCGGCCCAGACATGGCGGGAGGGCTTGTACCAGTCGGCCTGCTCGATGCGGCGCGCCGTCTTGAGGCGGGTTTCCCAGCGACTCTGCCAATGGTCAGGCCCGGAGCCCGACCAGCCGGGGATGATGAGGATATCGACGTCGGAAGATTTCATGATGGGTCAGTGTAGAGCTGTCTTCCCGTGCGAGCTGCAGCGTGAAACGCTGCTGCGCAGACACGGGACCGTCTTACGAAGAAGCGCCTTTCCGTCATGCGGTCCCGCATCTGCGCAGCAGCACTAGCGTGCTGCGGCGCGTGCGGGATGACGAACCGGCCTTCAAAGTAGGTCGCCCCACCAATCGCTTCAAGCGTCGCCGAACACCCGGCGGAAGATCGTGTCGACATGCTTGAAGTGATAGCCCTCGTCGAACATCGCCTTGAGCTCGGAAGCGGAGAGCTTTGCGGCGACGTCCTTGTCGGCCATCAGGTTGGTCAGGAAGTCCTCGCCATGTTCCCAGGTGCGCATCGCGTTGCGCTGGACCATGGAATAGCTGTCCTCGCGGCTGGCGCCGGCCTGGGTGAGGGCCAGCAGCACGCGCTGCGAATTATGCAGGCCACCGAGCCGGTCGAGGTTCTTGCGCATGTTCTGCGGATAGACCAACAGCTTGTCGACGACGCCGGTGAGGCGCGCCAGCGCGAAATCGAGCGTCACGGTGGCGTCGGGGCCGATCATGCGCTCAACCGACGAGTGCGAGATGTCGCGCTCGTGCCAGAGGGCGACGTTCTCCAGCGCCGGTGTGACCATGCCGCGCACGAGGCGCGACAGGCCCGTCAGGTTCTCGGTCAGGACCGGGTTACGCTTGTGCGGCATCGCCGAGGATCCCTTCTGGCCCGGCGAGAAATACTCTTCCGCCTCGTAGACCTCGGTGCGCTGGAGATGGCGGATCTCGGTCGCCAGACGCTCGATGCAGGAGGCGACGACGCCGAGCGTCGCGAAATACATCGCGTGACGGTCGCGCGGGATCACCTGGGTCGAGACCGGCTCGACGGTCAGCCCCATCTTCTCGGCGACATAGGCTTCGACCTGCGGGTCGATATTGGCGAAGGTGCCGACGGCGCCCGAGATCGCGCAGGTCGCGATCTCGGCGCGGGCCGCGACGAGGCGGGCGCGGCAGCGGTCGAACTCGGCATAGGCCTGCGCGAGCTTCAGCCCGAAGGTCACCGGCTCGGCATGGATGCCGTGCGAGCGGCCGATGGTCGGGGTCAGCTTGTGCTCGAAGGCGCGGCGCTTGATCGCGGCGAGCAGCGCATCGACATCGGCGATGAGGAGGTCGGTGGCGCGCGCGAGCTGGACCGAAAGCGTTGTGTCGAGAATGTCCGACGAGGTCATGCCCTGGTGGACGAAGCGCGCCTCAGGCCCGACGATCTCGGCCAGATGCGTCAGGAAGGCGATGACGTCATGCTTGGTGACGCGTTCGATCTCGTCGATGCGCGCGACGTCGAAGACGGCGTCCCTGGCCTTGGCCCAGATCGTCGCGGCGGCCTCCTTCGGCACGACGCCGAGCTCGGCGAGCTTGTCGGTCGCATGCGCCTCGATCTCGAACCAGATACGGAAGCGGGTCTGCGGCTCCCAGATGGCGACCATCTCGGGGCGGGAATAGCGCGGGATCATCGCAAGCCTTTCACTACATTCTCAACGTCATCCCGGGCGGAGCGAAGCGCAGACCCGGGATCCATGCCTGAACCGTTCCGGAATGGATCCCGGGTCTCCCTGCGGTCGCCCGGGATGACGGCGCGTTAGAAACTACACCCACGATCCGCGCGCGGCTTCGGCCGCCCCACGGATCGCTTCGATATTCCCGGCATAGGCCGAAGGCCCGCCCTTGAACACGGCGGAGCCGGCGACCAGCGTATCCGCGCCGGCCTTGACGACCAGCGGCGCGGTCTCGGGCGTGACCCCGCCGTCGATCTCGATGGAGATCGGCCGGTCGCCGATCAGCGCCTTCACTTGCGCAACCTTCTCGACCACCGAGCGGATGAAGCTCTGCCCGCCGAAACCGGGATTGACGGTCATGAGCAGGATGAGATCGACATCCTCGATGAGGGCCTCGGCCGCGCTCGCCGGCGTACCGGGATTGAGCACGATGCCGGCCTGCTTGCCCTGCGCCTTGATCGCCTGCAGCGTGCGGTGCGGATGGGGACCCGCCTCGACATGGAAGGAGATCAGGTCGGCGCCGGCCTTGGCGAAAGCTTCGACATAGGGGTCGACGGGCGCGATCATCAGATGCACGTCG
This sequence comes from Allobosea sp. 47.2.35, assembly GCF_024655635.1. Classification (GTDB taxonomy): domain Bacteria; phylum Pseudomonadota; class Alphaproteobacteria; order Rhizobiales; family Beijerinckiaceae; genus Allobosea. Next base: position 259,439 of record NZ_JANLGI010000003.1, read on the forward strand.
AAGAACTTACTGGTGTGCGGGCGGATGGCCCTCAGCACATCGGGACCGAAGGTGATGTTCGGCACGAAATGCCCGTCCATCACATCGCAATGGATCCAGTCGGCGCCGGCGGCGTCGACCGCGCGCACCTCCTCGCCGAGCTTGGCGAAATCGGCCGAGAGGATCGAGGGAGCGATGCGGATGGGGCTGGTCATGGCCGGGGGTTTAGCCCCGCTGGCCCGCCGCCGCAATCAGGCGGAACGCAATTTCACCGGAAAGGACAGCCTGCGGTCCGCTTCCGCGGTCTCCGCTACCACCTGGGCGAAAGACGGACGCTGCTTGAGGCGCGCATACCACTCCGCCAGCCCGGGATAGCCGTCAAGCGACGGCCCGCCGAGGCGGCGGATGAAGAGCATGCTCATGAAGATCGCGATATCCGCCACCGAAAGCCGGCTGTCGAAGAACGGACGCCCGGCCAGCTTCTGCTCCAGCACGTCGTAATGGCGCAGCAGCCCCTCCTCGGCGATCAGCGCGTCTGCCTCCTGCGCGATGCGGCGGTCGCGGTCCGGCGAAGGCGGCTCGGTGCGATACATCAATGGCTTCAGCGCCTGGAACAGGATTTCGTCGCCATAGAGCTCATCCAGCCGGCAGCGGGCCCGCTCGACGGGCGTATCCGGCATCAGCTTCGGCTCGGGATAGGCTTCGTCGAGATATTCGTTGATCACCGTGGAATCGTAGAGGACGAGCCCGCAATCGGTCAGGATCGGCACCTGCCGCTTCGGATTGAGCGCCAGCACCTCCGGATGCCGGGGGTCGTAGCCCGTCGTCTGGTTGAACGGCACCATGATGCGCTGGAAGGCGAGCCCCTTCTCGGTCAGCGCGATCTCGACCTTGCGTGAGAACAGGCTCAACGGCCCGGAATAGAGGGTGATCATGGCGCGGCTCTCCTGCGACGGGGAAAGACTCGCAAGCCCCTGCGTCAACGCCCGTCAGCAGCATCCCGGCGCCGAATCCGCGCCGCGATGCCGCCGAGCAGCCAGGGCAGCAGGTAGATCGGGAACTGCGCCAGCGCGAAATAGAGGAAAGTCGTCGGCGAGACCCCTGCCCCCAGCGCCGCAACCAGCAGGCCCATGTTCCGCTGCCCGGTGCCATAGCCGATCATGAAGCGCTCGGAGGCCGGCAGCAGCCGCAACACCAGCCAGCTCGACACCAATCCAGCTGCAGAGACCGCGAAGACGCACCCCAGCACGAACAGCACGAGCCTGGGATTGTCGAGCGCGGCTTTCGTCACGCCGTCCATCGCCGCGATGGCGAAGATGAAATACATCAGCACGCCGAAGCCATCGAGATTGGCCTTCATCGCCTTGATGCGCGCGAGCCCCAGCCAGAGCCGGATCGCGGCCGCCACCGCCATGCCGCCGCCGATGAAGATCAGGAGGCGCAGCGTCAGCGCCCAGCGGTCGAGCGGCACCGCCGCCCCGGCAAGCAGCTCGACCAGGATCGGCGCGACGATCGGACTGACGATCGTGGTCAGGATAACGCTGGCGATGATCAGCGAGGGCTCGAAGCCGTAGAGGATCGCGACGGCCGGCGAGGACATGATCGGCGGCGCCGCACCCATGATCGCGAGCCCGAGCACGATGCCGGGGTCGAGGTTCTCGCGTCCGACCAGCAGGAGCGCCCCGCCGATCAGCAGCACCGGCCCGGCGATGAGCCAGGCGCAGCTCGCGGCGAGCTTGGCCGGGCGCCGGAGCAGGCCGAGCGTCACGCTCATGTCGAGCCGCATGAACACGACCGTGGTGAAGCAGAAGATCGTGATCGGCAGCGCCGGCCGCGCCATCGCCGAGAATTGCGGCAGCGCGAGGCCGAGGAAGATCGAGAGCGCGAAGCCTTGCGTGCCATGGCGGCCGAGCCACGCGAGCGCGGCAGCGAGGAAGGCGGCAGGATTCATCGACTTGGGCTCTGGAATCGCTCTCGAAACGGACGCAGACTGGCCCAAGGCGCGCGCAGCGTCACCTGTCGCTGGAGCAGCCCGGTCCTGCGCCGGCATAAAATTGCGCATCTATCCACCGACTACAGCTCATGACTGGCCATTTCGGCAAGTTGGCGCAGAAATTGCGAAAGATCAGCCCATTCCGCGCAAAATCCGGTCGCGCCGCTGACAAGCCCGTGCAAACCGGTATCCTTGCGGGAAAAGGGGCTGGCAGGAGCAGGTCATGAAGGTGGATACGATCGTTCTCGGCGCCGGTGTCGTCGGCATTTCGGTCGCGCTTCATCTCCAGAAGGCCGGGCGTGCCACCTTGCTGGTCGACCGTCGTGCGCCGGGCGAGGAAACCAGCTACGGCAATGCCGGCCTGATCCAGCGCGAGGGCGTCTACCCCTACGGCTTCCCGCATGATTTCGGTGCGCTCATCCGCTACGCGATGAACAACACCATCGACGCTCACTATCACTGGAGCGCGATCCCGAAACTCGCGCCCTTCCTCTACTCCTACTGGATGCATTCGCGTGCCTCGCAGCATGAGGCGATCGCGCATAAATACGCCAAGCTGATCGAGCATTGCGTGACCGAGCACGACGCGCTCGCACAGGAGGCCGGCGCCACCAACCTGCTGCGCCGCGACGGCTGGATGAAGGTGTTCCGCACCGAGAAGGAGCGCGACACCCGTCTCGCCGAGGCCGCGCGCTGGAACCGTGAGTTCGGCCTGAACTACCGCGCGCTCGACATGGCGACCCTCAAGGCCGAGGAGCCGCATCTCGACCATGGCAGCCTGATCGGCGGCCTGCACTGGACCGACCCGACCACGGTGATCGATCCGCTCGGCCTGTCCAAGGCCTATGTCGCGCTGTTCGAGAAGCTCGGCGGCAAGCTCGCCATCGGCGATGCCGGCACGCTCCAGCAGAACGGTGCGGGCTGGACCGTCACTCTCGCCGACGGCACCACGGCCGAAGCGAAGGATGTCGTCGTCGCGCTCGGTCCCTGGGCCGACGTGCTCAGCAGGAAGCTCGGTTACCGTCTGCCGCTCGCGGTCAAGCGCGGCTACCACATGCACTACAAGCCGCAGGGCAACGCCGTGCTCAACCATCCGGTGCTGGACACCGAGCGCGGCTATTTCCTCGCCCCGATGCTGCAGGGCGTGCGCCTGACCACCGGCGCCGAATTCGCCGATCGCGATGCGCCGAAGACCCCGGTCCAGCTCGCCCGGGCCGAGCCGATCGCCAAGCAGCTCTTCCCGCTCGGCGAGCGCGTCGATGCCGAGCCCTGGCTCGGCCGCCGCCCCTGCACGCCGGACATGATGCCGATCATCGGCCCGGCGCCGAAGCACAAGGGCCTGTGGTTCTCCTTCGGCCACGCCCATCACGGCCTGACGCTCGCCGCCGTCACCGGCCGCATGATCGCGGAAATGGTCACCGGCCAGAAGGTCTTCGTGGACCCGACGCCGTTTGCCCCGGCGCGGTTCGTCTGAGGCGCCCTTCATAAAGCACCTGTCATCCCGTGCGCGCTGCAGCGTGCAACGCTGCTGCGCAGACACGGGACCGTCACCCGGAAAAGGCGCCTTCTCGTCGCACGATCCCGCATCAGCGCAGCAGCACTGCGTGCCGCAGCGCGTGCGGGATGACACACTCGGCGCGTGCGGGGTGCCCCCTTTTAGTGCGGGATGACACCCGGCACCGGCGCCCCATCGTCATGGCGCCCCTGCGTCCCGCCCCCTCGCCTCCCGTCGCACTCCCTGCCACGATCCGGCTCCCGATTCCCGACCGAGACCTCGCCATGGCCCTCGCCAAACCGCCCGTCCAGGACAATGCCTACGCCGCCGCGCTCGCGCTGCTCGACCGCGTCCCGCTGATCGACGGCCATAACGACCTTCCCTATGTCATCCGCAAGGATGCCAGGGCGAAGGGCGATGTCGCCACCTACGGCCTCGACAAGGTCCATGCCGAGGGCGACACCGACATCCCGCGCATGCAAGCCGGCAAGATGGCGGCGCAGTTCTTCGCGGCCTATGTCCCGCCGAAGCAGCCCAATCCCGCCGGTTTCGCCCTCGCCCAGATCGCGCTGATGCGCGACATCCTCAAGCGCCATGCCAACGTCTTCCGTCCCGGCTTGTCCGCGGCCGATGTCGAGGCCGCCAAGGCGGAAGGGCGCATCGCCCTGTTCATGACCATCGAGAACGGCTCGGCGGTCGATGGCGAGCTCGATGCGCTCGACGCCTATTACGATCTTGGCGTGCGCCTGATGACGCTCTGCCACAACGACACCACCGACTGGTGCGATTCCGCCACCGACGCCCCGCGCCATAACGGCCTCACCGGTTTCGGCAAGGACGTGCTGCGCCGGATGAACAAGCTCGGCATGGTCATCGACCTCGCCCATGTCTCGCCCAAGGTGATGCATGACGCGCTCGACGTTTCCAGCGCTCCGCTGGTCTGGTCGCATTCCAACGCCTTCACGCTCTGCGACCACCCGCGAAACGTCCCCGACGACGTGCTCGACCGTGTTGCCGGCAATGGCGGCGTCGTGATGGCGACCTTCGTGCCCGACTTCATCAGCCAGGCCTCGCGCGACTGGCACCGCCCGGCCAAGGACCAGTACGGCAAGAGCCCCGAAGGCATCGACCACGAGAAGGCTGAGGCCGAGATCGAGCGCAAATCCGGCCCGCGCCCGAAGGCGACGCTGCCGGAGTATTGCGACCATGTCGAATATCTCGCCAAGCGCATCGGCCACGACCATGTCGGCATCGGCTCGGACTTCTTCGGCTGGATCAACCCGGACGGGCTCGAGGACACCACGACCTTCCCATCGGTGATCGCCGAGCTGATCCGCCGTGGCTGGTCGGAGGAAAACCTCGCCAAGCTCGCCGGCGGCAACATGCTGCGCGTGCTGCGTGCGGTCGAAAAGGCGGCAGCTTAGTTCGATCGGACGATCCGCCGGCACCATCGCCGGCTTGAGGCCTGCCCGCGCGGCAACGCGTGGGCAGCGACGTGTTCACGGGCTGCTCTTCCCGACGATCGCGTCAGCGCTCGATTTCAGGCTGGCAGGATCGACGCCGAGCGCGCGCAGCGCTCGCGGCACCACGCCTTGCGGCAGCCCCGCGACGATGCTGACGACGTGAGCGCCGAGCAAGGGCGCGTGATCCCTCCGGGCTTCCGCCAGTTCCTGCATCACGACCTGCCCGGACGCTGCAGCTTGATAGGCGCCGGAATGGGCTGAGACCGGTATGTCGGGCGGCGCGTCCGCTGTCAGGCCGATCGACAGAAGGGCATCCCCGTATTGTCGCTCGATCGCAGCCTTCAGCGCGCCAGGCTCAGCCCCTGCTTGCTCGAAGGCGAGACGGGCCGTGCCATCCGGAAGGTCGAGCGCTGCCAGCAGAAAATGCTCGCCCCCCGGCTCGCGCTGCTGGTCGTGCAGGGCATGGATTTCCGCCCGCTCGCAGAGACGCTTGATCGTGCCCATGTCGTCAAGCTTCGATCTGATGCGTTTGAACATCGCATTCTCCCTAGGCAGAGCTGTCATCCGCCGCCACGTCCGAAAGCCTTTTATGGGCGGCCTGCTTGGTGACCCCGAGCGCCAGGGCAACCCGCGACCACGACCAGCCTTGCTGCAGGGCGGACCGCACCGCCCCGCGCTCGATCCGGTCCGCCAGGCGACGCAAGGCGACGACGGCCGCCAGGGCTTCCTCGGGGTCGGTCGGGATGGCGATGTTGCGCAGGTCATCCATCCGTCAACATTAGTTGACGAGCAAGCAGCCGTCAACAAAAGTTGACAACCACGTCCTCCGCAGATCTCTGACGGCGTTACTTCTGGGGCTCTCGCCACCTCGTCGGGCTCGCCTTGAGAACCCGCTTGACGTATGGCCTGCCGCGGCGGCCCGTTCAGAGGCTGCACCGAAGATCAGACGAAGCGACTGTCCCATGACCGGTTCCGGCACCGACCGCACCCGCCCGGCCGTCCAGGCCCCTGCCCCGATCGTCATTCTGGTCGAGCCGCAGCTCGCCGAGAATATCGGCATGTGCGCCCGTGCCATGGCCAATTTCGGCTTGTCCGAGATGCGCCTCGTCGCCCCGCGCGACGGCTGGCCGAGCGGTGGAGGTCTCAAGAAGGGCGCGACCGCGGCCGCCTCCGGCGCGACGCATATCCTGGAGAACGCCCGGCTCTTCGACAGCGCGGCCGAGGCCATCACCGACCTCAACCACGTCCTGGCGACCACCGCCCGCGAGCGCGGCCAGATGAAGCGCGTGCTCACCCCGGCCGAGGCGATGCCGGAGGTCGCCGGCCGCATCGGCTCCGGCGAGCGCGTCGGCATCCTGTTCGGGCGCGAGCGCATCGGCCTGACCAACGAGGAGATCAGCCTCGCCGACGCGATCCTGACCTTCCCGGTCAATCCCGCCTTCGCCTCGCTGAACCTCGCCCAAGCCGTGCTGCTCAACGGCTATGAATGGTTCAAGGCGACGGGTGGCGAGCCGCCCTTCCGCGAGAACAATCCTTCGCCGCCGGCCAAGCGCGAGATGATCCTGTCGATGTTCGACTATCTCGAAGCCGAGCTCGACACCTGCGGCTTCTTCCCGGCCGGCAAGAAGCCGGTGATGACCGCGAACCTGCGCGACATCCTGCACCGGCTCGACATGACCGAGCAGGAGGCCCGCACGCTGCGCGGCGTCTTCAAGTCGCTGGTCGAGGGACCGAAGAAGGCCCGCCTGCTCGCGCGGCAAGCGGACGAGGCCGACGGCGCCGAAGAATAAAAAAGCCGGCCCCGAAGGGCCGGCTCGTCTGGTCGGGGGGTCTCGAAACGCCCGGTCAGAACTGGTACTTCAGCGTCGCCTTCACGGTACGGCCCGGCTCGCTGTAATAGTCGCGGGCCTGGGTCAGAGCGCCGGTCGGAACGTTGACCGCATCGAAATACTTGCGATCGAAGATATTGTAGACGCCCACCTGCAATTCAAGGTCGGCGATCTGCGGCGCCGGGCGCCACCAGGCCGAGGCGTTGAACACCGCATAGCCCGGCGCCTTGAAGCCGGCATTGGTGCCGGTCGTCGCGGCAACGTCGTCGCGGGCAGCGGCGAGCTTGGCCGAGACCTCGGCGCCCGAGCGATCGGTGCCATAGGCGACCGCGACGATGCCCTGCACCGGCGGGATCGAGTTCAGGAAGACGTCATCCGTCTTGTTGCGGCCACGGGTATAGGCGAAGGAGCCGCGCACCAGCCAGTTCTGCGCGAAGGCGTACTGACCGTTGATCTCGACGCCCTGGATCTCGGCCTTGGGGATGTTCCGGTAGCCGAAGATGCCGCCCTGCGGATAGAGCCCGCCCGCCGGGGCGACCTGATAGGTCTCGATGAAGTTGTCGTAGTTCGTGAAGAAATACGCGATCGAGCCGCCGAGCTGCTTGTCGCCGAAGCGGACGCCGACATCTACGCCATTGCCCTTTTCCGGACGCAGCGTCGGGTTTCCTTCACGCAGATAGGTGCCCGGCCCGCCGAAGCGGCCATAAAGCTCGTTGGCCGTCGGCGCGCGGAAGGTCTTGGCCCATTGCGCGAAGACGGTGACGTCCTTCACCCAGGGCGCATTCTTCAGGATGTCGTACTCGAGCCGCAGGCGCGGCGACCAGGCCGAGTCGCTCGAGGACGGCGGCAGGCCGACGGGCTGGGAGCCGCCCATCGAATAGGCCGGCGTCTGCTGCGGCTTCTCCTCGTACCAGTCGAAGCGCACGCCGGGCGTGATGCGCAGGCGGTTGTCGAGCAGGCCGATCTCGTCATGCAGGTAGAGGCCGAACAGCTTGCCGTCGATATCGGGCTGGTCGGCCTGGTTGGTGTGCAGGTTGTTGCAGGTCGTGAAGGCTCCCGTGAAGCGACCCGACGCAGGGCGGGCTGGGCAGTTGTCGAGGCCGGACGAATACTGCTTGAGCGACGAGGCGCGCAGCTCCGTGCCCAGCGTCACCCGGTGGGACAGCATTCCGGTCTGGAAGTTCTTCACCACATAGCCGTTGAAGCCATAGGCGTTCTCCTCATTCTCGTTGTCGCGAATATGAGGGCCGACGATGCTGGTGAAGCGATAGGCATGGACGATGTCGTTGCGGACCAGGCGCTGCCAGTAAAGCGTGGCATGCGCCTCGTCGAAGAAGCCGCCTGGCTGCTTGTAATCATAGGAGAGCGAGATGCGGTTGCGCTCGGTATCCTCGCCCGTGACATAGTTGCCGGGACGGAAATTGCCGGTCAGCGAGACGCTAGTGCCGGTGAGGGTCCGGGTTCGCTCGGCGCGCTTGAAGAGCTCACCGGTCAGGCCGAAACGGTGCACCCCGTCGATGGTGTGATAGATCTTGCCGAGCAGGTTGTACTGGTTGAAGTCGCTCGGGCTCGGCGCCGTGCGGGTGACGCCCACCGTCTTGATGTTGCCCTTGTTGTCGATCTCATGGCCATCGCGGAAGCCACCCTGCAGCAGCACGGAGGTGTTGCCCATGCGCGCCGCCACGGCCGCGCTGCCGAACCAGGCCCGATCCGTGCTGTCATAGCCGGTCTTGGCCAGCGCACCATATGAGCGCCCGGCCTTGATCAGGTCTTCCGGGTCGAGCGTGCGGACCGCGAGCGCGCCGCCGAGCGCGCCATTGCCGAGCGTGGCCCCGCCACTGCCGCCACGCAGCAGGTCCAGCGTCGAGAGCGAGTCGAAATCGAAGGCCGCGGTTCCGCCGCGATTGACGCGCGTGTCGATCAGGAAGGGCTGGCGGATGCCGTCGACCGTCGTCAGCACGCGCGCGCCGTCAAGGCCGCGGATGTTCAGCGAGTTGTTCTGCCGGTTGAAGGTGATGCCCGCCTCGACCCGGTTGGCGAGATCGGTCAGGCTCTGCACCTGCTGGCGGTCGAGTTCCGCCCGCGTCGTGCGCGTCGTCGTCGGGCCGTTGAGCAGCGCGCCGCCCGGGACACCCTCGCCCTGCACGTTGATCTGGTCGAGAACGACGGGACCTTCCGAAGCCTGCGCCGCAGGCGCGATGCGGGTCCGGCCTTGCTGCTGCGCGATCGCAGGCGAAGCCAGCAGCACCACCATCAAAGTGCCGAGCGCGACGCCTTCGCGCAATGTGCCGGAATACGTCCCCATGGCCTTGACCCGTCCTTCTGAACGCTACGGGCCGGAGCCGCCGCGCTTCACAGTTTTAAATTAATACAAACAAGATCTTATCCGCCCAGAATAAGACAATATTCGGATATTGAGCGACTCGATAACTGTCAATTGGCTGCCACACGAAGGACATCTTCCGATGCAGGAAGATCACAATAGTAGAACTTGTCTAAAGAATAATATTGGATTGCATCGTTCTAAGCTGGACCCCGCAGCCCGCCTCACCATCCCGTAAGGCTCCCGATCTCGTGATCGCGGCTTGCCTCGCGCGCGCCAGCTTCCCGTTGCAATGCGATGGCAAGGCTCCAACATGCGGGGCAGCACGGGACTTCAGAGATGCTCGACCGCCGGACGATCTTGACGGGGACAGGCGCCATGGCCGCGAGCTTTGCCGTTGCCGGCCGGGCGCGTGCCGCCACGGATGCCGATGTCGTCGTGATCGGCGCGGGAGCGGCCGGCATTGCCGCCGCCCATGCCTTGCGCGCCGCCGGGCGACAGGCCGTCGTGCTCGAAGCCCGCGGCCGCACCGGCGGGCGCGCCTTTACTGACGCCTCGCTTGGCCCCGCCTATGATGCTGGCGCGATGTTCATTCACTGGGCGGAACGCAACCCCTGGGTCCAGATCGCCCGCGATCTCGGCGTTGCAACGCCCGCCGAATCCTGGGGCAGCGGCTTCAGGGTCTTCGCCGATGGCCGCCCCATGGCCGAGCCGGAGCGCAACCGCCGCCGCAGCGCCTTCGGCCAGATCGACCGCCGGCTGGAGACGGTCGATCTCAGCCAGCGCGACATGTCGATCGCCGAATTGCTCGGCGATCTTGGCCCCGAGCTCGCGCCGGTCGCCGCGTCCGGCCTGCTGCTCTCGATCGGCGAGGAATCGAGCCGCATCTCCGCGCGCGACTACCAGCGCCTGTGGTCGGGCGAGGATCTCATTGTCCCTTCCGGCTACGGCAATCTCGTCGCGCGTTCGGCTGCGGGGCTCGATATCCGCCTGAACGAGCCGGTCGAGGCTGTCCGCTGGGATGGGCCGGGCGTCACCGTCACCACCCGCTCCGGGACGTTGCGGGCCAATGCCTGTATCGTCACGGTGCCGGTCGGCGTGCTGAAGGCCGGCGCTATCCGCTTCATCCCGGAATTGCCTGCGGCGACGCGCGATGCCCTCGGCGGCCTGCATATGGGCGCGCTGACCAAGATCGCGCTCAAGGTCGAGGGCGATCGCTTCGGTATCGCATCGGGCACGAGCTTCCTCGAAGCGGCGGCGCCGGAACGCTTGATGAACCTCGACATGTTCCCGGGCGGCCAGGACATCGTCATCGGCTATTGCGGCGGCGACTATGCCCGCAAGCTCTCCGAGGCCGGCACCGACGAGGCCCGCGCTCATCTCGTCGACCTTCTCGTGAAGATGGTCGGCGCCGATTTCCGCAAGTCGGTGAAGGAGGTCTCCTTCCCGGCCTGGTGGACCGATCCCTTCGCTCGCGGCTCCTACTCGATCTGCGATCCCGGCCACGAAGCGGCACGCGATGCCCTTGCCCAGCCGATCGGCAACCGCCTCTTCATTGCCGGCGAGGCAACTGCGGGCGGCGGGGCCATGACCGTTGGCGGCGCGACACTCGCCGGCCGTGCCGCGGCGGCCGCGGTCGCTCGATTGAAGGCCTGACGCGTCAGCCGGCGCCCGGCCGGAGCATCAACTCCCAGTTCTGGCCGACGAGGTCCTTGCCGAAGGAATGATGCTTTTCCTCGGCCACCAGCCGAAAACCCTCGCCGAGATAGATGCCGCGCGCCGCATGCAGGATGTCATTGGTCCAGAGCACCATGCGCTCGTAACCGGCGGCGCGCGCGAAGCCGATCGCCTCGCGGACGAGCCGCTTGCCAAGCCCCAACCCATGCGCCCGTTTCTCGACGATCACGAGCCTGAGCTTCGCCGTCCTCTCGTTCTCCTGCACGACGAAGGCCGAGCCCACGGGCTGGCCGTCCAGCTCGGCGATGAAGCAACGCTCGCGGCCCGGCTTGAACTCGCGCAGGAACTTCGCGGCGATCTCTGCGACGAGCGCCTCGAAGGAGATGTCCCAGCCATAATCCTCGGCATAGAGCCGGCCATGCGCACCAATCACCCAGCCCATATCGCCGGCGCGATGCTCCCGGATGATGGGAGCTGGGCGATCGGCCAGCTCGACCGAAAGAAGGCGCTCCGTATCGGCGAGAGCGGCAATGAGGCGCTCCTGCTCGAAAGGCGCCAGACGCTGCAGAATCGCTCCCGCTTGCGCGCTTGAAGCCTGGTCCAATGGCTGGAACGCCGCCCTGCCCTGTTCCGTCAAACGCAAGCGCAAGGCACGCCCATCGGCAGCCGAACGAGTCCGTTCGAGCCAGCCCTGCCCCGTGAAACGCTTGAGGATGCGCGAGAGATAGGCCGGATCGAGATCGAGCGCCCTGGCCATCTCGCCCGCCTGCCAGTCGTCGCGCTGCGCCAGTTCGTAGAGCACGCGCGCCTCAGCCAAGGCGAGGCCCGAACCATGCAGACTGCCACCAAGAGCACCCACCCAGCGGGTGTGGAAGCGGTTGAAGCGGCGGATCGCGGCGACGGCTTCGGTCTCGACGGCATGCATGGCTCACCTCCACGGCAATGCCAATCCATTTTAGTGGACGCAGTCAACTAAATTTCGAGACAGTGGATAAACGCGCCATTGACCGTCTCTTAACCGGTGTCTGGCGGAGTCGGGCTTTGAAATCCCTCGGCATCATCATGCAAGTCGATCTTCTCGCCGGCACGGGCCACCGCCCTCTTGCGATCCCCCGGCCCCGGCCAACCATTCTCGTCTTCGATTCCGGCCTCGGCGGCCTCACCGTGCTCGGACGCACCACAAGGGCCTGCCCCGGCGCCCATATCGTCTATGCCGCCGATGATGCCGGCTTTCCCTATGGCCGCCTGAGCGAGGACGAGCTCGTCATTCGCGTGCTCGCGGTGATGGAGCGTCTCGTCGCGCGATTCCATCCTGATCTCGTGGTCATCGCCTGCAACACAGCCTCGACGCTGGTGCTGCCGACTCTCAGGGCGCGCTTCGCGATTCCCTTCGTCGGCACCGTACCCGCGATCAAGCCGGCCGCGGCGGCGACCCGTAGCGGCATGATCTCGGTTCTTGCCACCCCCGGCACCGTGGCGCGCGACTACACGCGCGAACTGATCGAGACCTATGCGGCCAGCCATAACGTCACGCTTGTCGGCGCGACGCGGCTCGCCGGCCTCGCCGAGCAGGCCTTGAAGGGCGAGGCCATCGACGACACGATTCTCGCCGCCGAGATCGCACCCTGCTTCGTCGAGGCGCACGGCCGCCGCACCGATGTCGTCACCCTCTCCTGCACGCATTATCCCCTGCTGCTGGAGCGCATGAAGCGGCTCGCGCCCTGGTCCGTTGAATGGATCGACCCGGCTCCCGCGATCGCTCGGCGTGTCTCCGATCTGTTGTCCAGTGCCCGCGAACCTGACCTGGCCTGTCCGGAGGCCATCGCCGTCTTCACCAACGGCTCCGGCCTCACCGGCCCCTTGCGGATCGCGTTGGCCGGTTACGGCCTGGCACAGGTCGTCATCGAACCGATGCCGATCGAGAACGGCTTTTCGCCGACCCGGAATTGACTCGAAGCCGGCTTTCCGTCATACGCCCTCTCGTCGCGCGGCTCCTCACGGGGCCGCGTGGCTTTTTCCGCACCCGTGATCCGCTCTTCTTCGGAAGCTGGATCTGTCGCCTCGGCCCAAGTCGAGGAGCAGGAGGGCGCGGTCCTCAACTCGCGAACCTGAGAGGACACGCGATATGTCGAAGCGCCATGAGGCGAAATACAAGATTGACCGCCGCCTCGGTCAGAACATCTGGGGCCGTCCGAAGTCCCCGGTCAACCGTCGTGAATACGGCCCCGGCCAGCACGGCCAGCGCCGCAAGGGCAAGCCGTCCGACTTCGGCACGCAGCTCCGCGCCAAGCAGAAGCTGAAGGGCTACTATGGCTCGATCTCCGAGAAGCAGTTCCGCCGCTACTACGCCGAGGCGATCCGCCTGAAGGGCGACTCGGGCGAGAACCTGATCGGCCTGCTCGAGCGCCGTCTGGACGCGGTGATCTACCGCGCCAAGTTCGTGCCGACCGTCTTCGCCGCCCGCCAGTTCGTCAACCACGGCCACATCACCGTGAACGGCAAGCGCGTCAACATCGCCTCCTATCAGGTCAAGCCGGGCGACGTGATCGCGGTCAAGGAGAGCTCGCGCCAGCTCGCCATCGTCATCGAGTCGGCCGCCCTCGCCGAGCGTGACGTGCCGGACTACATCGACGCTGATCACAGCAAGTCCTCGGCCACCTACACCCGCACCCCGACCCTGTCGGACGTGCCCTACGCGGTGCAGATGGAGCCGAACCTGGTCATCGAGTTCTACTCGCGCTGATCGGCGGCAACGCCCCTGGCCTTCGAGGTCGGGACGCAGTTCAGGGGATGGCCTTCGGGCCGTCCCCTTTTTCGTTCCAGGCAGCCAGGATTGGCAGCAAGTTGCCACCGTCGATCATGATCGGGAGGTGTCATGAAAGCCCTGAGGGCCCTGTCCAGCGCGCTGGCGAGCATCGCATTCCTGCTCGCGATGACCGTGGGCCTGAGCGTTGCGCACCCGTCGGCCGCCTCGGCCGAGGTCCGCTTCGGACGCAATGTGCGCGTCGGCGGGCACGATTTCTCACATCAGAGTTTCAACCGGCAGCGGCGCGCGCAGATTTATCTCTATGACCGCACGCCGTCTCGTTCGGGCTGCGTCTGGCGCTCGGATGGCCGTGGCGGCAAGGTGAAGACCTGTCACCTGCGTCGGATCAGGTAGGGTCGGGCTGGAAAGCGGGCCGTGCGGCGGCTCAGAGATGCGAGCCGACCTCGTTACGGAAGAAGTAGCAGCCCACGCCCAGGCAGCCGATCAGGATCGACAGCGCGTAGGGCCCGAACAGGCAGACGATGAAGACGGAGCCGATGAAAGCCCGCATCGCCCAGCATGACCATGTCTGCTTCATGGTTCACCTTTCGCATCGCAATCACTGACAAAGCGTAAATGGTGAGCCGTGAATCCAAGCTGAATGGATATAGTAAACGCCTGAATTCCTAGCGAATTCCATGTGTTAGGGATTTTGGTGAAAGTGGGGCGAGACCACTTTTCGCCATATCTCCCGGCCGCGCGGTAGCGTAGCGTCATCGTCCCGGAGAGGAGATTCGCATGAAAAGACTTCTGCTGACGGCCGTCGCCTTGTGCTGCATGGCCGGCGCCGCCCAGGCACAAAGCTGCAACCTTCAGGCCTCGGACAAGAAGCTCGCCGGCGCGGCGAAGACGAGCTTCCTGACCAAATGCGAGAAGGACGCCGGCGCCGCCTGCGACAAGCAGGCCGCCGACAAGAAGCTGGCCGGCGCCGCCAAGAACAGCTTCACCAAGAAATGCGTCTCGGACGCGGTCGGCACCTGAAGCCAGACGCTCACATGCCAGATGCGAAGAGCCGCGCCCGGACCCGGACGCGGCTCTTTTCAGTCATGGGTCTGAAAACCGCTTGAGGTCAGCGCTCAATCGTCGTGCTGGTCGTCGCGATCGCGCCACTGCCTGCGCTCACCGCGATCCCGGCGCTCGCCACGATCATCGTCATGCCAGCCGCCGCGCCAGGCGCGCATCTCGCGGAAACGCTCGCGCCCTTCCGCCATCGCCTCGCGCACCGAGCGGCGCAGCACCGTCTTCTGCTCGTCGCTGAGCGTCGTCCAGAGCGGGCGCACGGCGTCGGCAAGCTCCTTGGAGCGGGCCGCGCGCTCGCCCTGCTGATTGGCGGTGGCGTCGAGCCGTTCCATCAGGTCGGCATGGCGCAACGCCTCGCGCCGCTCGCGCATCTGGTTCCAGCGCTCGCCCCGATCAGAGCTGCGCTGCTTGATCAGGCCCTCGACCTTGTCGAACAGGGCCGTCTGCTCGGGCCTGAGCTTGAGATCGGCCCGCACCTTCGAGAGGCGCTCGTCGAGCCGCGCCTTGGCACGCTCGGCCCGGCGCTCGCGCCATTCGTCGCGGCGCTGCTCGCGGGTTTCGGCACGCTCCTGCTTCTGGTCGCCACCCGCGGGCGGAACCGGTTGCGGCTGCGCCAGCGCGAAGCTGCCGGCGAGCATCGCGATCGACGATGCGGCGATGAGGGCGATGGGTTTCACGGGGGCAATCTCCCTTGAAGCAGTCAGATCGAAGCGTCGCGCAGCGGGTCTCGAAGCCGATAGGCGATGACATAAACCTGATCCTGCAGGCCTGACCCGGCAATGGCCAGCAGATGAAAAGATCGTAATGTAGCCACAACGCCTTCGGCGCGATTCGGTTCGCCATCGGGTTTCCTCATGCAAAACCTCATCACCGATGTCCGCGGCCTGCTCGTCGGCCAGGCCCATGACGCTACGGCAGCGACGGGCGTCACCGCCGCGATCTTCGAACGGCCGACCATCGCCTCGGCCGCCGTGCTCGGCGGCGCGCCCGGCACCCGCGACACCGCCCTGCTCATTCCCGAGATGACCGTCGAGCATGTCGATGCCATCGTGCTCTCGGGCGGATCGGCCTGGGGGCTGGGTGCAGCCGACGGCGTGATGCGCTGGCTGGCCAAGGAAGGGCGCGGCTTCCCGGTCGGCGCGTTCCGCGTGCCGATCGTCCCGCAGGCGATCCTGTTCGACCTGATGAATGGCGGCGAGAAGCCCTGGGCGCGCGGCGAAAGCGAGACGCCTTATGCCCGGCTCGGCGCGAACGCTGCCGCCGCCGCTTCCGCCAGCTTCGCGCTCGGAACCGCCGGCGCAGGCTATGGGGCAACGACTGCGACCCTGAAGGGCGGCCTCGGCTCGGCCAGCGCGCGGGCCGCGACCGGGCAGGTCGTCGGCGCGCTCGTCGCGGTCAATGCCGTCGGCAGCGCCACGATCGGCGACGGCCCGCATTTCTGGGCGGGCCCTTACGAGCGCGACGGAGAATTCGGCGGTCTTGGCTGGCCCGCAGCCATCACACCGGAGGACACGGCGCTGCGCTTCAAGGGCGGCACCGGCCAGAACACCACGATTGCGCTCGTCGCGACCGATGCCGTGCTGACCAAGCCACAGGCCCGCCGCCTCGCGCTCGCCGCCCATGACGGGCTCGCGCGTGCGTTGCGCCCAGCCCATGCACCACTCGACGGCGACATCGTCTTCGCTGCCGCGACGGGCTACAGCGGCGCTCCCTCGGATGCCTTCGCGATGACGGAGCTTTGCGCCACCGCGGCCGATGTGCTGGCCCGCGCCGTGGCGCGCGGCGTCCATGCCGCCACGGCCCTGCCCTTCCCCGGCGCCCGGCCCGCCTGGCGGGATCGCTTCAAAGCCTGAGCCGGGAGCAGGCGCATTCCGCAAGGTTAGCGAAGCAATTTACCAAGCATAAAGCCGGCCTCCGTAACCTGCCCGTCTAGGTTTCCGTCTGCCCAACAGGACAACCGGAGGAACCCTATGCGCGAGATCGGTTTCGGCCTGATCTGCGGCATCGCGATGGCGGTCGCCGCGCTCCTGATTGCAGCCTGGCCCGCGCCGGGGCGGCCGATGGCGGCGTTCTTCCCCGCGGGAACCGCTACGGCGGAAATCGCGCAGGCCGTCACCAGCGCGAGCGGCAGTCTCCTCCAGATCGATGCCGGCTCCTCGGTCGCCTTCACGATGGGAGCGC
Source organism: Allobosea sp. 47.2.35 (assembly GCF_024655635.1). Lineage (GTDB taxonomy): Bacteria > Pseudomonadota > Alphaproteobacteria > Rhizobiales > Beijerinckiaceae > Allobosea. Next base: position 276,205 of record NZ_JANLGI010000003.1, read on the forward strand.
GCGACGGCTTCGTCTTGGCGCTCTATGGCGCGGGAGCATGGCTCGTCATAGACGCGGCCTTCGCCAAGCTTTGCACCGGGAGCGCTCCAGGGAGCAGCCGATGAACGACGTCCTGCGCTTTCGCGAGCGCTTTTCCCGCTTCCTGATCGCGATCCTCTGGGCGAACGCCGCCTTTCTGGCGCTCGGGACGCCATCGGGCTCGCCGCTAAGCAGCCCCGCCCTCGTACTCGCAGGCGTCGCGCTGGCCGTACTCGGGACGATGGTCTGGCGCATCGAGCGCACCGGCTGGATCACGCGCCAGATCACGAGCATCGTGACCATGGGCCAGGTCATGATGCTGGTCTATGCCTTCGCCGGGCATCCCTACCAGTCCGACATGCACATGTATTTCTTCGCCATGCTGGCAGTACTCGCCGGTTGGCTGGACTGGCGCATCTTCATTCCCGCGACGCTCGCCATCGTCGTGCATCACCTCGCTCTGAGCCTTTTGTTTCCTGGCGCCGTCTTCCTGAATGGCAATCAGATCGACCGCGTGCTTCTGCATGGCCTGATCGTGGCCGTGCAGTCGGTCGCGCTCAGTTGGGTGGTTTGGTCGCTGCGTCAGTCTCTCGAGGTTTCGGAAGGCGAGCGCTATGCGGCCGACGCCGCCCGCGCCGCGGCGGATGAGGCGCGACAGGATCTGGCCGAGACCATGGAGCGGGGCGCCCTCGTCCGCCGCCAGGTCCTGCACAGCGTCGCCGATGATTTCGAGCGCGAGATCGCCGGTATCGCCCGCGACGTCATCGCCTCCGTGCAATCCCTCCGCACCGCCTCGCAGCAGATGAAGACCGGGGCGCTGGAAGTATCCGAGCGATCCAGCGCGGCATCGCAATCCTCGCGCCAGACCTCCTCAAACGTCGTCGCGGTCACGCAAGGCACGGCGGAGCTGGCGCATTCCTTCGCCGAGGTCGACCGTCAGGTCGCGGAAACCACCCGTGTCGTCGGCGAGACCACCCGGCAGGCTCAGGCCGTGCTCGACACGGTCGGCGAATTGTCGCGCAAGGCCGGCCAGATCGGCGACATCACCGACGCGATCTCGACCATCGCCAAGCACACCAACCTGCTCGCGCTCAACGCCTCGATCGAAGCCGCCCGCCTCGGTCGCTCCGGCGGCGGCTTCACTATCGTCGCGCAGGAGATCAAGTCGCTCGCCAACCAGACCTGGCGCGCGACCGAGGAGATCCAGAGCCAGATCGGCGCTATCCGCGACTCCAGCTCCGACGCGATCGGCGCGATCGATGCCATGAACGCCACCGTCGGCTCGCTCAACCAGATCTCGGGCAATGTCGCGACCGTGGTCGAGCAGCAGAATGCAGCCGCCGCCAATATCGCCCAGATCATCCGGCGCGCCGCCGACGAGACCGTATTCGCCGCCGGCCATATCGACATCGTCAGCCGCATCGCCGCGGAAACCGACGAGGCCGCCAGCCATGTCGCCGAATCCGCCGACAAGCTCTCGCGCCAGTCCGTGCACCTCGATTCGGAGGTCGCCCAGTTCCTCGGCCGGATTCGCGCCGCCTGAACGCAGGTTTCCCTGCCGGGCGCGAATGCGCTATGGCAGCGCCATGTCCACCGACGATTTCCTCGCCCGTTTCGGCTCGCCCGGCGCCAGCCAGCCCGACCCCGTCGCCGCCGCCCAGCAGGCGATGCGCAATCCCCTGCCCGCCCGCTTCTACAAGGAGGCCGGCGTTCTGGAGCGGGACGGCCGCTTCCATGTCGCCCTCGACGGCAAGACGGCACGGACCCCGGCCCGCAAACCGCTCGCGGTGACCTCCCGCCCCGTCGCGGAAGCTCTCGCCGTCGAATGGCAGGCGCAGGCCGAACGCATCGACCCCGCCCGGATGCCGCTGACCCGGCTCGTCAATTCGGCGCTCGACGGCGTCGAGGACCAGCAGGAGGCCGTGCGCGCCGAGATCGTCCGCTATGCTGGCTCCGACGCGCTCTGCTACCGGGCCGGTGAGCCCGAGGCACTTGTCAAGCGGCAGAACCAGGTCTGGCAGCCGATCCTCGGCGCGATCGAGGCGCTGATCGGCGCCCGCTTCCTGCTGGCGGAAGGCATCGTCTTCGCGCAGCAGCCGGAAGAGACGCTCTCGGCCGTCGCCCGCCACGTCGGGAAAATCCCGGCTCCGCTCGCGCTCGCCGGTGCCCATAACGTCATGACGTTGACCGGCTCGGCCATCCTGACGCTGGCGCTGGCGAACGGACGGATCGAGCCCGACGCTGCCTGGGACGCCGCCCATCTCGACGAAGATTACCAGATCGGCATCTGGGGTCAGGACGAAGAAGCGGCCGAGCGGCGCATCATCCGCCGCCGCGAGTTCGACGCGGCCGTGCTGTTGCTGCTGAAAGGCTAGGCGCGATGAAAATGGGACCGGCGGCGACATCTCCCGATGCTTACGTCGAAGCCCTCTCCGGCTGGCAGCGCGCCCTCGTCGAGCAGCTGCGGCGGGATGTCCGCGCCGCCGCCCCGCTCGACGAGCGGATCAAATGGACCCATCTCGTCTATTTCTCGAACGGCCCGCTGCTGTTGATCCGCGCCGAGGAAAAGCGTGTCCTGTTCGGCTTCTGGCGCGGCAAGCGCCTGCGCGAGATCGCGCCACGCCTCAAGGCCGGCGGCAAATACGAACTGGCGACCTGGGAACTGCGCGAGGGCGACAGCATCGACCCCGCGCTGGTGACGAAGCTGGTGCAGGAAGCCGTCCGGTTGAATACCGAGCTCGGCAATCCGGCCGCGCCTTCCGCATGATTGCGGTTCCGGCTTCAGCAAACGTCGCAATGGACTCATGCGCGATGGCCGCTTAAGCCGGCTTTCGAGACGCGATTTCCGGCCGGGAGCCTGCCGCCATGAAGGACATCCTCGAACAGCTCGAAACCCGCCGCGAGGGCGCCCGCAAGGGCGGCGGCGAGCGGCGCATCGAGGCGCAGCACAAGCGCGGCAAGCTCACCGCCCGCGAGCGCATCGAGCTCCTGCTCGACAAGGACTCCTTCGAGGAGTTCGACATGTTCGTGCAGCACCGCGCCGTCGATTTCGGCATGGACAAGGCCGAGAAGATCCCCGGCGACGGCGTCGTCACCGGCTGGGGCACGGTCAATGGCCGCACCGTCTTCGTCTTCTCCAAGGACTTCACCGTCTTCGGCGGCTCGCTCTCCGAGACCCACGCCCAGAAGATCGTCAAGATCCAGGACATGGCGCTGAAGATGCGCGCCCCGATCGTCGGCCTGTTCGATGCCGGCGGCGCCCGCATTCAGGAGGGTGTCGCGGCGCTCGGCGGCTATGGCGAGGTCTTCAAGCGGAATGTTCAGGCTTCGGGCGTCATCCCGCAGATCTCCGTGATCATGGGCCCCTGCGCCGGCGGCGACGTCTATTCGCCGGCGATGACCGATTTCATCTTCATGGTCCGCGACACCTCCTACATGTTCGTGACCGGCCCGGAGGTGGTGAAGACCGTCACCAACGAGACCGTGACCTCCGAGGAGCTCGGCGGCGCCAAGGTCCACACCTCTAAGTCCTCCGTTGCCGACGGCTCCTTCGAGAACGATGTCGAGGCGCTCCTGCAGGTGCGCCGCCTGCTCGACTTCCTGCCGGCGAACAACACGGCCGGCGTGCCGGAATGGCCGAGTTTCGACGTGCCCGACCGCGTCGACATGAGCCTCGACACGCTCGTGCCCGACAACCCGAACAAGCCCTACGACATCAAGGAGCTGATCCTGAAGACGGTCGACGAGGGCGACTTCTTCGAGATCCAGGCGGCCTATGCCGGCAACATCGTCACCGGCTTCGGCCGCATCGAGGGCCGCACCGTCGGCATCGTCGCCAACCAGCCGATGGTGCTGGCCGGCGTGCTCGACTCCGATGCCTCGCGCAAGGCCGCCCGCTTCGTGCGCTATTGCGACGCCTTCGAGATCCCGATCGTCTCGCTGGTCGACGTTCCCGGCTTCCTGCCCGGCACGGCACAGGAATATGGCGGCCTGATCAAGCACGGCGCCAAGCTGCTCTTCGCCTACTCGGAATGCACCGTGCCGCTGGTCACGATCATCACGCGCAAGGCCTTCGGCGGCGCCTATGACGTGATGGCCTCCAAGCATATCGGCGCCGACGTCAACTATGCCTGGCCGACGGCGCAGATCGCGGTGATGGGCGCCAAGGGCGCGGTCGAGATCATCTTCCGCGGCGGCGACGCCGAGACGATCGCGCGCCAGACCAAGGAATACGAGGACCGCTTCATGTCGCCCTTCGTCGCGGCCGAGCGCGGCTATATCGACGAAGTCATCATGCCGCACTCGACGCGCCGCCGCATCGCCCGGGCGCTCGCCATGCTCCGCACCAAGAGCGTCGAACGCCCCTGGCGCAAGCACGACAACATTCCGCTCTGAGCGCGTTGCTTACGACCAGCGCCTGAATACGGCGCTGGCATTCACGCCGCCGAAGCCGAAGCCGTTCGAGATGGCATGCTCCATCGCGAGCGGCCGCGCCGCCTTCGCCACGAGATCGAGCCCGACCGCCGCCTCGTCCGGGTTTTCGAGGTTTAGCGTCGGCGGGGCGATCTGGTCGCGCAGCGCCAGGATCGTGAAGATCGCCTCCAGCCCGCCGGCCGCGCCGAGCAGATGGCCGGTGGCCGATTTCGTCGCGCTGATCGCGATGCCGCCTTCGCTGCCAAACACCGCCTTGATCGCAGCAAGCTCGCCACGGTCGCCGACCGGGGTCGAGGTGGAATGGGCGTTGAGATGCGCGACATCGGCCGGTCGCAACCCCGCCTGCTTCAGCGCAATCTCCATGGCGCGCCGCGCGCCGGAGCCGTCTTCGGGCCCCGACGTGATGTGATAGGCATCGGCGCTGGTGCCGTAGCCGGTGAGTTCCGCCAGGATCGTGGCGCCACGCGCCTGCGCATGTTCCAGCGCCTCGATTACCAGCAGCCCGGCGCCCTCGCCCATGACGAAGCCGTCGCGATCCCGGTCGAAGGGCCGCGAGGCCTTCTCAGGCTCCTCGTTGAAGCCGGTCGAGAGCGCACGCGCCGCAGCGAAGCCGCCAAGCGCGACAAGATCGACGCAGGCCTCGGTGCCGCCGCAGAGCGCGATATCGACCTCGCCCGCCCGGATCATTCGCGCCGCGTCGCCGATCGCCTGCACGCCGGCGGCACAGGCTGTGACCGGCGCGCCGATCGGCCCCTTGAAGCCATGCTCGATCGAGACATGGCCAGCGGCGAGGTTGACGAGGAAGGACGGGATCGTGAAGGGCGAGAGCCGCCGCGCCCCGCGCTGGTCGGTGATCCGCACGGCCTCGGCAATCGCCGGGAAGCCGCCGATGCCCGAAGCGATCACCGTCGCGGTGCGCTCGCGCTCAGCCTCGCTCTGCGGCTGCCAGCCAGCCTGCGCCAGCGCCTCCTTGGCGGCGACCAGCGCGAACTGGATGAAGCGGTCCATCTTGCGCTGGTCCTTCGGCGCAATCACCGCGTCGGGATCGAAGCCGCCCTCGGCATCCTCGGCCTTGGACGGCACGATGCCGGCGACCTTGGCCGGCAAGGCCTCGACGACCGCATCCGGGAGACGGCGCAGGCCAGAGCGCCCCGCAAGCAGGCGTTGCCAGGCGATCTCGGTTCCACAGCCAAGCGGCGAGACCACGCCCATCCCGGTAACGACGATACGGCGCATGGAATACTCCTATGTGCGAGAAGCCGGCGCAGCCGCATCCCGCGCCGCCACGATGGCGAGGCGTTGCAGCATGCCGGGACTGGCCTGCGGGCCAGCGATGACGGTGACGTTATCGGGATTCACGGGCTGCAAGCTCTGCGCATCGGCATAGGCCGGCACGACGGCCCGCCCGCTCTCGCGATCGGCGAGCAGCAGAGCCTGCCCTTCCGGCGCGAGATGGCGGTTACCGAAGGCGACCAGCGCCGCCACCACCGGAAAGAAGTCCCTGCCCCGCTCGGTCAGCACGTACTCGTAGCGCTTGGGCCGCTCGCTATAGAGCCGCCGTTCGAACAGGCCGGCCTCCGTGAGATGCTTCAGCCGCCGCGCCAGCATGTTCGGCGCGATGCCGAGGCTGCGCTGGAACTCGTCGAAGCGGGTGAAGCCCTGCAGCGCATCGCGCAGGATCAGGATGCTCCACCACTCGCCGACGGCCTCGACGGCGCGGGCGCAGGGACATTCGGCGAGCGGGATGAGCCGGGGTTGCATGCGCCCCAGCTAATGCAGTGACTATCATTTTGCAAGTCACTGTAGTGACCCGCATGCCGCGCGGCGGCTCTCCTCAGTCCAGCGTGCTCCGGAACCGCATCAGCGCGAGCCCCGCATAAACCGGCACGAACAGGCTGAGATAGAACACCTCGTCGCCGATATCGCTCAAGCCCGCGCCCTTCAGCATGATCGCGCGGATGATCCGCAGGAAATGCGTCAGCGGAAAGAGTTCGCCCAGGGTCTGCGCCCAGCCCGGCATGCCGGCGAACGGGAACATGAAGCCCGACAACATCAGCGAAGGCAGGAAGAAGAAGAAGGTCAGCTGCATCGCCTGGAGCTGCGTGCGCGCCACCGTCGAGATCGTATAGCCGAGCAGCACCAGCGCCAGCACGAAGATTAAGACACAGGTCAGGAGCAGCCCGAGCCCACCGAGAAAGGGCACGGCGAAGAGCAGCTTCGCCGCCCCCAGCACGATCACCACCTGCACGCCGCCGACCGCGAGATAGGGCAAGACCTTGCCAAGCATGATTTCGCCGGCCGTCGCCGGCATGGCGAGCAGGTTCTCCATCGTGCCGCGCTCGATCTCGCGGGTCAGCGCCATCGCCGTCATCATCACCATGGTCATCTGCAGGATGACGCCGAGCAGGCCGGGCACGATGTTGTACTGGGTGATGTTCTCCGGGTTGTAGCGCCGGTGCACGACGAAGGAGAGGCTGTCGCCGCCGGCACCGGCCGGGTCGGTGACCGGCTCGCGCCCCTGCGCTCGCTGCAAGGCCCGGCTCGCGATCGTACCGAGCGCCGAGACGGCCCCGCTCGCCGCCGCCGGATCGGTCGCATCGGCCTCGACCAGGATGCGCGGCTTGTCAGCCCGCTCGACGCGGGCGCCGAAATCGCTGGGAATCGTGACGAGGAAGGAGATTTCCCCCTTCGCCATCAGGCTTTCCGCCTCGGCCGCGCTCTGCGGCCGTTCGCCGAAGCGATAATAGTTCGAGACCTCCAGTGCCGAGACCACGGCGCGGGTATAGCGATCCTGCCCGAGCGCCAGGATCGCCGCCGGCAGGCCGCGCGGATCGTTGTTGATCGCATAGCCGAAGAGCAGGAGCTGGAGGATCGGCACCGCCAGCATCATCGCGAAGGTGATGCGGTCGCGCCGCATCTGGACGAATTCCTTGGCCAGCATCGCGCCGAGCCGGCGGGGCGAGAACAGGCCGGTCATGCCGCCCGCTCCTGCGCACCGGTCATGAACTTGATGAAGACGTCCTCGAGGCTGGTCTCGCCGGGCTCGACCTTGATCCCGGCCTCGCGCTTGAGCGGTTCAAGCGCCGCCTCAAGCTTGCCCCGGTCGGTGCCGACGACGTGCAGCGTCGCGCCGAAGGGCGCCACCTGCTCAACGCCATCAGCCGCCGAGAGCGCCCGCATCTGCTCGGGCTTCAGCGCGCCATGCACGACATAGGTCACGAGCCCGGAGCCCCGCACGACCTCCTCGACGGTCCCCGTCGCCAGCATCCGGCCATAGGCGATATAGCCGATGCGGTGGCAGCGTTCGGCCTCGTCCATGTAATGGGTCGAGACCAGCACGGTCAGCCCGTCGCCGGCGAGGCGATGGATCTCGTCCCAGAACTCGCGCCGCGCCTTGGGATCGACACCGGCGGTCGGCTCGTCGAGCAGCAGGAGCTTCGGCTGGTGCATGATGCAGGCGGCGAGCGCCAATCGCTGCTTCCAGCCGCCCGAGAGCGTGCCGGCAAGCTGGTCTTTGCGCGAGGTCAGCCCCAGCCCGTCCAGCGTCCGGGCCACCGCCTCCTCGACCGGGGCAAGTTCGTAGAGCCGCGCCACGAAGGTCAGGTTCTCGGCGATGGTCAGGTCTTCGTAGAAGGAGAAGCGCTGGGTCATGTAGCCGACCTGGCGCTTGATCGCCGCGCTCTGGCTGCGGACATCGAGCCCGAGCACCGTCCCCTCCCCGGCATCGGGCTTGAGCAAGCCGCAGATCATCCGGATCGTCGTCGTCTTGCCGGAGCCATTGGGACCGAGGAAGCCGACGATCTCGCCGGTCGCGACCGCGAGATCGACATCGTCGACCACCGTGCGCTTGCCGAAGCGCTTGGTCATGCCCCGCACATCGATGGCGAGCGGCGCGTTCACCGCTGCCCCCGAAGCGTCACATCGACGATCTGGCCGGGCTGCAGGGCCGATTGCGGGCCGCCATCCGGCCGCGCTTCGACCAGATAGACCAGCTTCTGGCGCGTCTGCGCCGAATAGATCACCGGCGGCGTGAATTCCGGCTCCGGCGAGACATAGGTCACCGTCGCGGTCAGCCCAGGCGCGCAGCCGTCGCAGCGGACATCGAGCTTCATCCCGGTGGTTACACCCGAGATCCTCACCTCCGGCACATAGAGCATCAGCTTGGCGGCGCCGTCCGGCAGCATCAGCAGCACCGGTGCGCTCGGCCCCGCGAGTTCGCCGACCCGGCGCAGCACATCGCTGATCCGCCCGGCCGAGGGCGCGACGAGCTGGCGCTGCGACAGCCGCCAGCGCGCCTGCGCCAGGGCGGCCTTGGCCTGCTCGACCGCGTTTTCGCTCGCCTTGATCTCGTCCGGACGCGCTGGCAGGCGCGCAACATCGAGATTGGCGGCGTTCTGCCGGACGCTCGCGGCGGCGACATCGCGCGCCGTTTCCGCCTGGTCGAAATCGGCCTGGGTCGAGACGCCACGCCGCAGCAGATCCTGCCGGCGCTCCAGGGCCCGCTCGGCCTCGCGCTGCTGCGCTTTGGCCGAGGCGAGATTGGCCTCGATCACCGCGATCTCTTCCGGCCGCCTGCCGATGCGCAGATTGTCGAGCTGCGCCTGCGCCTGCACTAAACGCGCCTCGCTTTCCCGAACCGCGTTCTCGGCATCGGTCGTCTCCAGCCCGGCAACGACCTTGCCGGCCTCGACGCGATCGCCCCGACGGATATCGATGTGCTCGATCCGGGCCGTATCGATCGGGCCAAGCCGGACATATTCGCCCTCGACATAGCCGGCGATCCGGACCGCATCGCCGCCGCAGGAGGAGAAGCTTCCGGCGATCAGCCCGAAGGAACAGAGGAAGCCGAGGATCATGACCTGTTCTCCCGCATGGCGGCGATGCTGGCGCGGACATTGGCGCGGATGACGCCGGTGATCGCCTCGCTCTCGGCCGTATCGATCGTGCTCCAGCCCATGCGCCGCATCACGGCCGGCCGGGCGAGCCGGAAGTAGAGCACCTGTCCGATCGTCGCGAAGACCGCGAGCTTCGTCTCCTGAGCCTTCGGCTCCATGCCGGTCGCCGCGGCCCAGAGCCGGCAGAGCTGGCCATGGACCGGGCCGACCAGCCCCTCGTAAAGCGTCTCGAAGGCCGAAGTCGGCTCCATCATCTCGCGCAGGACGAAGCGGGCGATCGTCTCGCTTTCCTGCGCCTGCGTCGCGAAAGCGGTCACACGCCCGACGATGCCGAGCAGCAGCTCGACCGCCATCTCAGGCGCGAGCCCCTCGAGCGGCGGCATGGCGGCAGCGGCACCGAAGACCCGCCGCTTCATCGTCGCGACCACAGCCTCGGCGCAGGCCTGGCGCAGGCCGTCCTTGCCGCCGAAATGATAGGCGATGCCGGCGCTGTTGACGCCTGCGGCCTGCGCGATCTCGCGGATCGAACTCGCCTCGAATCCGTGCCGCCCGAACAGGTCGAGCCCGGCCCGGATCAGCGCCTCGCGCGTTCCGGCATCGTTGTCTGAAATGGCTTTCATGCCATCTCGATAGCATCGACGGCAAATTTAATCAATCGATTGATTGAAATCATGAATCGAGGAGCTCGCCGCCTGCCCTTCCCGTTCCTCTCCCACACCATGCCAGCCGCGACATGACTCGCCGCCGATAATGGTCTAAGGCGGCAGCCATCCTTTGATCCGCCCCCGCCCGATGCTCTTCAACTCCTTCGCCTTCCTGCTCGCCTTCCTGCCGCTCGCGCTCGCCCTTCACTGGGGCGCGGAGCGCTTTGCGCCGAGCCTGCGGCTGCCGGTGCTGGTGGTGCTGTCCTTCGCCTTCTACGGCTATTGGGACTGGCGCTTCCTGCCGCTGCTGGCGCTCTCGATCGGGCTGAACTGGCTGATCGCCGAAGCCTTCCAGAAGACCAAGTCGAGCGCGCTGATCACGCTCGCGATCGTCCTGAATCTCGCCGTGCTCGCGGTGTTCAAGTACTTCAACTTCTTCGCCGATCTCGCTGGAATGATTCCCGGATTGCCAGCGCCGAAATTCGATATCGCGCTGCCGCTCGGCATCTCCTTCTTCACCTTCCACCACATCATGTACCTGACGGATCTCCGGCGCGGGCAGGCGCCGCGCTACGATCTCGTCCGCTACGCGCTCTACATCGCCTTCTTCCCGCAGGTGCTCGCCGGCCCGCTGGTGCGCTGGCGCGAGATCATGCACCAGCTCGACGAGCGGCCCTATCAGCGCCCGGACGCGGCCGAGCGGATCGCGCGCGGCCTGATGCTGTTGACCTTCGGCCTCGCCAAGAAGGTCCTGATCGGCGATCCGCTCGCCGAATATGCCAACCCGGTCTTCGCGGCGGCGGCGGCCGGCAAGGTCATCAGCTTCATGGAAGCCTGGCAGGCGACGCTCGCCTTCACCTTCCAGATCTATTTCGACTTCTCCGGCTATACCGACATGGCGCTGGGCCTTGCCCTGCTCTTCGGCGTCGTGCTGCCGCAGAATTTCGAGGCGCCCTATCGCTCGCTCTCGATCCAGGATTTCTGGCGGCGCTGGCACATGACGCTGTCGCGCTTCCTGCGCGACTACCTCTACATCCCGCTCGGCGGCTCCCGATCCGGCCTGCCGACGCAGGTCTGGGCACTCTTCGCCACCATGGCACTGGGCGGGCTCTGGCACGGCGCCGGCCTCACCTTCGTCGCCTGGGGCGTGGCGCATGGGCTCGCGCTGATCGTCGCCCTGTTCTGGCGCCGCGCCAACCTGCCGATGCCGGCGGCGCTCGGCTGGCTGCTGACCTTCCTGTTCGTCGCTCTGTGCTGGGTGCTGTTCCGGGCCACGAATTTCCAGGCCGCGCTCGCGATCTACAAGGGCCTGTTCGGCTTCGCGCCGATCGGCACCGGCTTCAAATGGCGCGCCCTGCTGCCGGCCGCCGCCTTCGCCATCATCGGCCCCACCGCCTGGAACCTCGTCCACAAATTGCCGCCGGCGCGCTGGCTGGCGATCCTGTGCGGGCTCCTGTTCGTCATCATCCTGCTGAAGATCGGCGAAGACGCCAATTATGAGTTCATCTACTTCCAGTTCTGAGCAGGCCGCTCGGGCGGCGAAGTGGACGGGCTTCACCGGCGCCTTCCTCGGCGCGGCGGTGCTGATCGCGGCCGCCTTCCTCTCCGCCGCCTTCCTGATCGACCCCTACGATTCCGGCCGCTCGCCCCTGAAGCTCAAGGAAGGCGTGCGTCCGCAGGGACCACGCACGGCGCTGGCCAGCCGCGGCCGCGACCAAAGCTTCACCGGCGCCATCTTCGGTAATTCGCATATCCAGCTGATCTCGCCGGAGGAATTGCGCACGAGGACCGGCATCCCCTTCGTCTCGCTGATCGCGCCGGCGACCATGCCGAAGGAGACCTTCGCGACGATCGACTGGTTCCTGCGCCACCACCGCAAGACGCCGCCGAAGGCCATCGTCGTCGGCATCGACAATTACTGGTGCACGGCGAATCCTGCACTGCCCAACGAGAAGCCCTTCCCCTTCTGGCTCATGAGCCGCAGCCTGCCCGATTATGTCGGTGGGCTGATGCGCTTCGACCTGCTGGAGGAGCTGCCCCGCCGCGTCTCCTACCTGACCTCGCACAAGGCCGAGCGCGCCCGCCCGGACGGCTACTGGGACTACGAATCGGGCTACGCCGTGCAGGGTTACGGCACCAATCCCGAGATCATCGCCCGGCTGCAGAAGCCGCTCGAGGCCGGCGGCGGCAATGTCGACGGCCCCTTCCCCGCTGCCACCGGGCTAGAGGAGCTGATGCAGGCCGCTCCGGCCGAAACAGCGCTGATTCTCCTGCGCCCGCCGGTCTATGTCACGGCCCTGCCAAAACCCGGCACCCGCGATGCCGCAGCCGACGCCGCCTGCCGCAAGGCTTTCGCCGATCTGGCGGCCCGGCGCCCCCGCACGGCGCTGATCGACTGGCGGCTCGACAGGCCCGAATTGCGCGATCCCAACCTCTTCTTCGACCATAGTCACTATCGCCAACCGATCGCCCGACTGGTCGAAGCCGACATCGCCGAGGCCATCCGCAAGCTGAATTGACGCGAAGCAGGCCGATTTCATCGAAAATCGACCTGAAATCGCGTGTTTTCACGAAGCCGTTGAAGCCGTGTCGGAAGCGATTGTTCCGCTTGAGACTGATCGCTATAAGGGCGCCAAATCGGCTCCCCTCCCGCGGCACAGCCGATGGGTGCGTGAACCGACAAACTAGAGAGCGCGCCCATGTCGAAGCAGATCATCCTCGAGGCGGACTACAAACCGAGCGATGACGAGCCGTTCATGAACGATCGTCAACGCGAATATTTCCGCGGCAAGCTCCTCGCCTGGAAGGACGAGATCCTGCGGGAAGCCAAGGAAACCCTGGTCACCCTGCAGAGCGAGAGCGAGAATCATCCGGACATCGCCGACCGGGCCTCCTCCGAAACCGATCGCGCCATCGAATTGCGCGCCCGTGACCGGCAGCGCAAGCTGATCGCCAAGATCGACGCCGCCATCGCCCGGATCGACGACGGCTCCTACGGCTATTGCGAGGAGACCGGCGAACCGATCTCGCTCAAGCGCCTTGAAGCCCGCCCGATCGCGACCCTGTCGCTGGAAGCGCAGGAGCGCCACGAGCGCAACGAGCGCGTCTTCCGCGACGATTGAGCGGCGGCTGGCTCTACCGGCTTTTCGAAAGGCCCCGCGTCGACAGGCGCGGGGCCTTTCGCGTCAAGGAACCGCCGCTTCGGCCGCACGTTTCGCTGACAATGGCGGCCGAGCTGGAGGAGACGCGGCATGGACCGTTTCACAGGCGGCTGCCGGTGCGGCGATATCCATGTCGTGGCGTCGGGGCGCCCTTACCGGGTCGGCATCTGCCATTGCCTCGACTGCCGCAAACATCACGGCGCCCTCTTCCACGCCTCGGCGATCTTTCCGCAGGACGCAGTGACGATCGAGGGCGAAGCTCGCGACTATGACGGGCGCTTCTTCTGCCCCCGCTGCGGCTCCACGGTCTTCGGGCGCAGCGGTGACGAGGTCGAGATCAATCTCGGCTCGCTGGACGCGCCGGACCAGCTCGTGCCGACCTACGAGCTCTGGACCATCCGCCGCGAATCCTGGCTACCGCCCTTCCCGCTGAGGAAGCGCTACGAGCGCGACCGCGACTCTACCGGTCGCTCCGAGGACTAGCGTCGGCCCCGCCTGCCGTCAGTGACCACTGAAGACGAGGGTCTTGACCGGCAGGACAAGCGCCTGGATGCGCAGCAGCATGGCATGGACCAGCCCGGTCGCATCGACGGCGTGCAGCGCGATACGGCGCAGCGTGCTGGTTTCCTTCGCGGCGATGATGTCGTGGTTGTTGCTATAGGCGTTGGCGATGCAGCTGCTGCCCGGCGTCACGCCGTCGAGCCCGCCCTGGTAGAGCGGTTCGAGATAGGTGAGGATCGTTCCCGGCCGGATCACCTGCTGGGCGTCGACCAGTTGCTCTCCGCTGCGGATCTGGCCCGCGGCGATGAAATCCTGCACGCCCGTCACCACCATCGGAATGACTTCCCAGGGCTTCGAGATGCAAGTCACCTCGGCCACCATGCCGACCTTGATAACCTGCGCCTCGATCTGGCCGAAGCCGGCCTGCATCCTGCCCCGTCCCGCCTCTTCGGGAATGATGATGCCTGCCGGGCGCATGAAGGGGTTGACGACGTCTCCAGCCCGCAGCGAGAACTGCTCGACATGCCCGGTGAAGCCGGCCCGCACCACGGTCTTGCTCAACTCCACCTCGGCCTGAACCAAAGCTGCCTCGGCGCTCGCACGCTCGGCTGGCAGCAGAGTCACGATCTTCGTCTGGGCGGCTGCCTGCGAGGCCGTTGCCGACGCGACAGCGGCCTCGCGACCAGCGACGATGTTCTCGAGCCGCTCGATCTCACGGGTGGCGACGACGTTCTCATTGCGCTGCCTGAGCTCGCGCTTGGTCTGCAATTCGTCGAGGGCTTGCTGCAGCGCGCTCTTCGCCTCCTGAATCTTGCCGTCAAAAGCGAGGATATCGGCCTTCGCGACAGCCAGCGCCGCGTCAACCTCGGCGATCTTGCGCCTTGCGGCCTCGACGGCAGCTTCCTGGCTCTTGCTGTCGAGGGTGAAGATCGGCGCGCCCTTTTCGATCTTCGCGCTGTAAGCAACATGGACCTGCGCGACGCGGCCATTGATCTCCGGCACGATCGGCACCGTCCGGAAGAAGACCGTGGCGCTGGTCGTGGACGGGTGATTGTAGAAGATCACGGTGATCAGGCCGACCGTCAGCATCACGCAGGTGACGAGCCCCCAGCGCAGCTCGAACCAGACCGAATAGAGCGTGAGCTCGCGGCCGAACCGCTTGCCCTGGCCGTAGCGGCGATAAAGATAATCGGGAAGGAGGGTGAAGAGCGCGCAGACGAGAAGCTCAAGCATGGTTCTTCTCCTCGACGCTGGCGCCCGCATACGGCGCATTCCCGTCCGGCGTGGGGACAGCAGTCTCCGCGTCCGATGCCGCATCCCCGCCCCGGCCCGGCTCGATGCCCGCCATTTTTTCCAGCGAGCCGGCCATCCGGCCGAACATTCCTGGAACGTCAGGCAGGTCGATCAGGGCGAGCAGCAGCCCGGCGACCCAGAAGGCGTGGACATGCGTGAACAGCGCGAGCAACCCGAGAACGGCGACGATCTCGAACTGGATCTTGTGCGTCTTGTGCGCCATCCGCTCGGGCAAGGTGTGCAGGCGCAGGAAAAGCAGCCCGATGCCCAGAACCGCGCCGATGAGGATGATTGCCGCGACCACCATCAGGTAGTCCGTTCCCCCCGGCGCGGTGATGAAGGATGGGAGCGCATGCGGAGCGGCGGGGTGAACGGCTGCCGTCATGACGGTACTCCTGTCGCCGGAGGCATAGTCAGTGCTGCGGCGCCACACCGATCGAATGTCGGCGCGGTAGCAGGTGAGAGCTATGACAGCGGAAGGATCTCCCTAGGTCAACATGTCCAACGTCAATTCCATCTGGAACAGGCGTTGCCGAGGGGCAATCCGCCGTCTGGAGCCCATATCTCAGAGTAAGACGTGCTTTGAGGAACCATGGAAAGCCCCGCGTCGGGAGAACGCGGGGCTTTTTGGCCGCCAGCCTAAAAAGCTTGGGGAGCGTGGCGGGCGGCCGGGATGGTGGCGGCTCGGGAGAGGCCGCCGTCCGTCCGGCGCGGAGACAAGGGGGAGCGTTCCGCGCCGTCCGGGATTCCGGTGAAGGGAGATCAGAAGGGCAGCAGGATATCCATCACCTGCTGGCCGTAGCGCGGCTGCTGGACATCGGTGATCTGGCCGCGGCCGCCATAGGCGATGCGGGCCTGGGCGATCTTGGTCGAATCGATGGTGTTGTCGGACTCGATGTCCTCAGGCCGGATCACGCCGGCGACGATCAGCTCGCGGATCTCGAAATTGACGCGGATCTCCTGCTTGCCCTCGATCACGAGATTGCCGTTAGGCAGGTTCTGGGTGACGACCGCCGCGACATTGGTGGCCAGCGTCTCGGAACGGTTGACCGAGCCCGCGCCCTCGCTGGACGCATCGGAATCCAGCTTCAGGAGCGACGAGGCCTTGGCGCCGTTGGGCAGGTAGGCGTCGAGCTTGTTCTCGAAGCCGAAGGTATTCTCGGCGCCGAAATCCTCGCCGTTCTTGCGGCTGCGCTTGGTCGTGTTGTTCAGCTGGGCCTTGTCGGTGACCTTGACCTTGACGGTGACGAGGTCGCCGACATTGCGGGCGCGCTGGTCCTTGAAGAAGGCGCGCGAGCCGGTGCGCCAGAGCGAATTCGGCGCGTAGGAAGCATGCGCTACCTCCGGCATCGGCATCTGCACCGGCTTGTAGCCCTTGGCGGCGGTCGGGTCCTCGACCGGCGACAACGTCGGCGCCTGACCGACATTGGCGAGGCGGTCACCGATGCCGCAGGCGCCGAGAGAGGCGGTCAGCAGCAGAAGCCCGGAGAGCTTGGCGAAACGGTTGGCGTACATGGCTTTTCCCATGGAACTTTACTGGGCGCTGGCGACGCGGCCGGCGGTCGACGGCTGGACGGAAACCCGTCCGGCACCGGTGACCTTGCCCTGCAGCACGCGCTTGGACTGGGGATTGGTGACGGAGACGACATCGCCCATCGCGCCGGCCTCGTTGGCCCGGCCGCGCAGCGTGATCAGGAGACCCGGCGCCTCGTAGACGATCGTGACGAGATCGCCCTTGCCGACGATCTCCTCGCGCTGGACGTCGCTGCCGCGCAGCGGCACGCCGGCGAGCAGGGCACGGCGCGCGACCTTGTCGATGGCGGCGCGGGCATCGCCGATGATCTCGGAGCCCTGCCCGTCGCGCGGGCGGCGCTCGACGGTGACGTCGTCCTTGCCGAGCGTCTCGCCGCGGGCGATAAGGCGCTTGGGCACCACGACCTCCATGGTCTCGACGAGCTGGCCGGAGATGCGCAGCGGCTTCAGCCGCATCGCCGTGCTGCCGGGCACCGCGAGCCGGGCCTGCAGGCGCCGGGAGCGGGCATCGAAGGAGAGATCGACCACCGCGACGTCGCCGTTGAGCTCGGGCTCGACGGCGACGCTCGGCGCCCCGCCATCGATCGCCAGAGCGAAGATGCGGGCATCGACGCCGAAGCGCTCCTGCAACCCGGCCTTCACCGCGGCTTCGAGGTCCATCGCCGTGACGCGGCGCGCGGCCCGCGTCACCACGACCTGCGCGAAACCCTGGCTCTGGATCTCGCTGGCATCGCGGACGATACCGGCCGAGCGGGCAGCCTCGACGATGCGGGCAACCTGGATGGTACCGGTCTCGCCAAGTGCGGGCGCCCGGAAGGCGGCGGTCGCGGCTGCCTCGCCGGCAAGGCCGGGGATGAGATCGCCGAAGGTGACGAGATCGCGGGCGAGATTGATCTCGGGGCGCAGCTGCAGCTTGGACGGCAGCGCTGCCGCAGTCGGAGCCGTGACGGCCGAGGCCATCCCGACCGGCGCGGGCTGGGCCTGCTGTGGCGAGGCGAAAGCGGCGGTGCCGGAGAGCAGCAGGGCAATCAGGGAGAGGCGGATCATGATGCTCACCCCCCTTAGCCGCGGAACATCTGGGTCGTCGCCGACATCATCTGGTCGGCGGCGGTGATGACCTTGGAGTTCATCTCGTAGGCGCGCTGCGCGGCGATCAGGGAGGAGAGCTCCGTCACCGCCTGGACGTTGCCCTCTTCGAGATAGTTCTGCTGCAGCGTGCCGAAGCCTTCGCCGCCGCCGAAGCCGTCGATCGGCTGACCCGAGGCGGCCGTCTCGACATAGAGGTTGTCGCCGATCGACTCGAGGCCGACCTTGTTGACGAAGCGCACGAGCTGGATCTGGCCGAGCTGCTGCGGCGCGGTCTGCCCGGGCACCATCGCCTCGACGATGCCCTGCGCGTTGATGCTGACGCTGGAGGCATTGTTCGGCACGGTGATGCCGGGCTCGACCTGATAACCGTCGCGGGTGACGATCTGGCCCTGAGAGTCGAGGTCGAAGGAGCCGTCACGGCTATAGGTGGTGCGGCCATCCGGCATGCGAACCCGGAAGAAGCCTTCGCCGCGGATCGCGAGGTCGTAGGGCTTCTCGGTCGGGGTGATGTTGCCCTGGGTCATGACGCGGCCGGTCGAGACCGTCTTGACGCCGGAGCCGATGAAGGTGCCGGCAGGCGCCTGCGTGTTCTGGTCGGAGGTGGCCGAGCCGGCGCGCCGGAAATGTTCGTAGAGCAGATCCTGGAAGTGGATCTGCTGGCGCTTGTAGCCGGTGGTCCGGACGTTCGCGATGTTGTTGGAGATGACCTGGACGTTCATCTCCTGGGCCATCATGCCGGTCGCGGCTGTCTGCATGGCGCGCATGGTGCGTGCTCCCTTCCGCTATCAGGCTTGCTGGTCGGCCAGGCGCGAGATCGCCCGGCTGCGCAGTTCATCGGATTTGTTGATCATGTTGGCGATGCTCTGGTAGGTGCGCTGCACCTCCATCAGGCGGGTCAGTTCGACCACGGCCTTGACGTTGGAGCGCTCGATCGCAGCGGGTTCCAGCCGCGCTTCCGGGCCGGCCGGCTGGGCAGCGACCGTGGACGAGAACAGGTTCGTGCCTTCGTTTGCCAGCGTCGCCGGATCGGCGAAGCGGACCTGGCGCAGCTTGCCGCGCGTGCCCTGGTCGCTGCTCACGGTGCCGTCGGCGGCGATGCGCATGGAATGTTCGCTGGAACCGAAGGCGATCGGCCCGGCCTCGCCCATCACCGGCAGGCCAGTCTGGGTCACGAGCCGGCCCTGCCGGTCGATATTGAGGGAGCCGGCGCGGGTATAGCGCTCGCCGTTCGGTGTCTGCACGACGAGGTAGTTGTCGCCCTTCAGCGCCACGTCGAGCGGGTTGCCCGTCATCTCGATCGTGCCCTGCGACAGGTCGAGCGGCGTGCCCTTGTCGATGACATAGGACAGCGGCCGGTCTGCCGGCTTGAAGGCATCGGCCTTCGCGCCAGGCATGAGGAACTCGTTGAAGCGCGCGCTGCGCGCCTTGAATCCATTGGTGCCGACATTCGCCATGTTGTTGGCGATGACGTCCAGCTCGCGCGCCAGAGCCACCTGACGCGACAGGCCGATGAGAAGCGCGTTCTCCACGGCTAAGGCTCCCGATCATGTCCCGCGGCAACCTCGACGCTCCCCAGCGCAGTCGCCACGGCCCAGTACCGGCAAGCGTCGTGCCAGCATGGTTAATCCAGACAAGATAT
This sequence comes from Allobosea sp. 47.2.35, assembly GCF_024655635.1. Taxonomy (GTDB): domain Bacteria; phylum Pseudomonadota; class Alphaproteobacteria; order Rhizobiales; family Beijerinckiaceae; genus Allobosea. The sequence goes on from NZ_JANLGI010000003.1 coordinate 295,412, forward strand.
TGATATTGTTCAATATACATATGAAGGCGCCCCCTGCCGCACCCCGGCACAAGCTGCTGGAGCGGCAAGAAACGCCCGGCAAATTCTGCCGCCCTTAACGACGCGTTAACCGTAATTGGGGAAGGTGGCTCAAGGGGCGGCAGAACGCGGCCCGACGGCCCGGGGCGCGTGACGACATGGCGAAGAAAGCCAAGAAGGAAGAGGAAGGCGCTGCCGGCGAAGAGGCGCCGAAGAGCAAGAAGAAGCTCTTCATCATCATCGGCGGCGTCGTGCTGCTGGCGGCGGCCGGCGGTGGCGGCTGGTTCTTCCTGAAGAAGCCCTCGCCCGAGCAGGTCGCGGCCGCCGAAGCCGCGGCCAAGGCCAAGAACCCCATCGCCTTCCTCGACATGAAGGACATGATGATCAGCATGTCCAGCAGCGGCCAGCAGGACCGCCAGCCGGTCATGAAGATCAAGGTGGTGCTGGAAATCGCCGATGCGAAGGCGGCCGATCAGGTCAAGCCGCTGCTGCCGCGCATCGAGGATGCCTTCCAGGTCTTCATGCGCGAACTGCGCCCCTCCGATCTCGAAGGCTCGGCCGGCATGTACCGTCTGAAGGAAGAGCTGCTGCGCCGCGTCAACCTGACCGTCTATCCGGCCAAGGTTGACGCCGTGCTGTTCAAGGAACTGCTGGTGCAGTGAGCCGGATTCCGGCCCTGACCGCACCGAGATGATGGCGGAACGATGAGCACCGAGCGCGACAAGAACACGCCGAGCGACGAGCCGCTGACCCCGGAAGGGATGGCGGCCGGCTGGGCTACGATGCCCGACATCATCGAGGAGGATGGCGAACAGGAAGGCGGCACCGACCGCCTGATGTCGCAGGAAGAAATCGACACGATGCTCGGTTTCTCCAGCGGCGACGACAGCGCGTCCCGCAACGGCATCCAGGCGATCGTCGATTCCGGCTCGGTCGCCTACGAGCGTCTGCCGATGCTCGAGATCATCTTCGAGCGTCTGGTGCGCCTACTGTCGACGAGCCTGCGCAACTTCTTCACGGACAATGTCGAGGTCACGCTGGAGAGCATCCGCTCGGTCCGCTTCGGCGATTACATCAACTCGATCTCGCAGCCGGCCTTGCTCTCGGTCTTCAAGGCCGAGGAATGGGACAATTTCGGCCTCATCACCATCGAGTCCGCGCTGATCTACTCCGTCCTCGACGCCATGTTCGGCGGCAAGCGCGGCCAGCCGGCGCCACGCATCGACGGCCGCCCCTTTACCTCCATCGAGATCCGGATGGTCCGGCGCGTCATCGAGCTCGTGCTGAGCGATGCCGAGGCCGCCTTCAAGCCGCTCTCGCCGGTGCGCTTCAATGTCGACCGCGTCGAATCCAATCCGCGCTTCGTCTCGATTTCCCGCCCCGCCAATGCCGCGATCCGCGTCGAGCTCAAGTTCGACATGGAAGGCCGCGGCGGCGCGCTGCACCTGCTGCTGCCCTACGCCACGATCGAGCCGATCCGTGAATTGCTGCTCGAAAGCTTCATGGGTGAGAAGCTCGGCCGCGATCCGACCTGGGAGAACCATCTCGCGACAGAGGTCTGGCAGGCCGATGTCGACGTCACCTGCGTGCTGCACGAGACACAACTGCCGCTGAAGCGCGTCATGAAGCTGGAGATCGGCGACACCCTGATGTTCGACGCTCGCCCGGACTCCACCGTCTCGCTGCGTTGCGGCGACTTCATCGTCACCGAGGGCCGGATCGGCCGGGTCGACGACAAGATCGCCGTGCAGGTCGTCAGCCCCTTGCGTCGCTCCAAAACCACCATCGCTGCCTTCGACAGCCTCGCCAGCCATCTCGGCGCCACCGCCTGAAGAGGACATATGACGATCAACCTCATCGCCGACGTGCTTGTTGCCTCGCTTCTCGTCGCCACCATCATCACCTGCTTCATCCTGACCAAGCGCATCGAGCGCCTGAAGGCGGACGAGGCCGGCATGCGCCAGACCGTCGGCGCGCTGATCACCGCGACCGATAACGCCGAGCGCGCCATTGCCGGCCTCAAGTCGACGCTGGGCGATTGCGACCGCACCCTGGAGGAGCGCCTGCGCACCGCCGAGCGTTACGCCGCCGATCTCGCCGCCCAGGTCGAGGCCGGCCAGGCGGTGATGGAGCGTATCGGTCAGATCGTCAGCGCCGCGACCCTGGTCGGCGCCAAGGAAGCCCCGGTCGAGGCCCCTGCCATGCCAGCCCCCGTCTCGCGCCTTGAGAGCGCGGCTCAATCGGCCGCCGCCATCCGCGCGCGCGCCGCCCGTCGCCTCGAGGAACAGGCTGCGTGATCGAACGGCCCCGCCTCCTGCCGGCAGTGATTCTCGGCGCCATGGGTCTCCTGGCGCTGAAGCTGCTTGCCTGGACGGCGGAGCCGATCCCCGGCCACATCCCGGCCTCCCTGCCGCTGATGGCGCAGGCGCCTGCCGGCAAGAACATCGCGCGCGCCGTCTTCGATCCGGAAACGACCGGCTCCGTGCCTGCTCCTGATCCGAAGAAGGAACAGGAGAAGAAGGAGGCCGAGGCCAAGGCCGAAGCCGCCCGCGCCGCCAATCCCAACAACAAGGCCGGCATCATCAACGGCACGGCCCAGCCGGTCTCCCCCGCCGAGAAGGCGATCCTGGAACGCCTCGGCGAGCGGCGCGAGGAGCTGGAAGGCCGGATGCGCGAGCTGGAAATGCGCGAGCGCCTGCTGAACTCCGCCGAGAAGAAGCTCGACGGTCGCGTCGGCGATCTCAAGGCGCTTGAGGAGAAGGCCGGCGGCCAGGGCGCCGCCAAGGTTGCCGTCGAGGAAGCCAAGGCGATCAAGAACCTTGTCATCATGTACGAAGCGATGAAGCCGAAGGACGCTGCGCGCGTCTTCGACCGCCTCGGCCTCGACGTGCTGGTGCCGGTCGTCCAGCAGATGAACCCGCGCAAGATGTCGGAAGTTCTGGCGGCGATGGCGCCCGACCGCGCCGAGAAGCTCACCGTCGCTCTGGCGACCAGTGGACGCGGTGCAACCATCGAGCGCGTGACGAACGAAGCCCCCCTGCCCGGCAACGAACTCCCGGCGATCGCGCCGCAGCGCTGAGCCGGCCGCGCCTCAGCGCGCCTTGATCCGGGCGATTGCGAATTCCAGCTTCGGCACCGTTTCGGCTGGCGGTGCATCGTCAGGGAGATGGCGCGCGACCTTCGCCATGAGCTGGTCGAAGCCGTTGTCATAGGGCGAGAACCGGATGCGGGGGCCGCCGAAGCCGGAAATCCAGTAGTAGCCCGACAGCTCCACTCCAAGATACGACAGCTCGTTCCATGACAGGCGCCGCTCCTGCAGGAACATCGTCCGGCGCTCGACCCGCTCGCCGTTCCAGCGCACGCGCTCGATGATGATGTGAAGCGCCAGTACCAGCGTTACCAGCACGAATAAGGCAGCGATCGGAGCAGGCACCTTGCCTGCCGCTGCGACGAGGGTCCCGACGGCAGACACAACCACACCGCAGACCATGCCCAGCCAGGAAAAGGGTCCCGGCGTCAGATAGCTCCAGTCGCCGCTATGCTGGGCGCGTCGCCGCTGGAAACAAGTGCAGAGCGCGACCATCATCATGAAGGCCGGAACGAAGAGCGCGATCTGGCTCAAGGTCGACATGCGGCCTCATCGGCAACGGATGCAGCCGGAGAAGCCTAGCCGATGCCGCGGATACCGACAAAAGCGACCCGGAATGATGGCAAACAAACCCTGTTCTCCGTCCGCCGGTGCTGGCCTCGGAAGCGTCGCGTTAACACCGCATTATGGTTGACGCGCTAGCGTGCCGAAGGGCCGCTGCGATCTCCGGACGCGGCGAGGTCCAGTGTCGCGTTGGGTCGAGTATCACGGTTTGCGTCTGTCGCGCTCCCTCGCCTTCGGTATCGGGCTGGCCGCTCTTGCGCTCGCCGCCGGCCTGGAGACGCCTGCCCTGGCGGCCGGCGCGAGCCTGCGCGGCGAAGCCATGCCGGCCGGCTTCGGCCGCCTGTCCCTGACCTTCGACGAGCCGATCCAGACCCGCGTCCGCGTCGCCAACGGCGTGCTGATCGTCGCCTTCGGCGGCCAGGTCCAGGTCGATGTCGCGCGCATCGCCCGCGAGTTGCCGAACTACGTCTCCGTCGCCCGCGTCGATCCCGACGGGCGCGGCATGCGCTTCGCGCTGACCCAATCCTACAAGGCCAACCTGATCGAGGCCGGCGACAAGGCCTTCATCGACCTGCTGCCTCAGAACTGGTCCGGCATGATGCCTGGCCCGCCACCGGAAGCCATCGCCGAGCTCACCGAGCGCCTGCGTCTCGCCGAGGCCCGCGCCAAGGAGGCCGCGCGCCAGTCTCCCGCCCCTCCGGCCACGCTCACGATGAACTCGGCCAGCCTGCCGACGCTGGATCGTTTGACCTTCAAGGCGCCTGCCGAGACGAAGCTGACCAGCAACCTGTCGGATGGCACGCTGAAGCTGGTCTTCGACCGGCCGATGAATGTCGAGGCCGGCGCGATCCGCAGCGCCCTGCCGACCGATATCGACCTCACCGGCCTCGATGCCGGCAAGGAAGCGCTGAGCCTGACCCTGTCCCTGCCCAAGGACTGGCAGGTCCGCAGCTTCGACGACGAGACCGGGCTGGTCGTCGACCTGCTGCGCCCGGTGAAGCAGGAAGCGCCATCGCTGGTCGAGCTTACGAAGCCGCCCGCGCCGACGCCCCCTGCCCCGGCCGCCGCACCGCCGGCCGAGCCTGCCGCAAAGCCCGCGGCTGCCGCGTCGCTGGCGCAGCCGGCCACACCGCCGGTCCAGGCCGTGGCTGCCGCGCCAGCCGCTCCCGAAGTACCGCCTGGCCCGGTCGCGATCACCGCGGATGGCAAGCGCCTCGACTTCCGCTTTACCCGTGCCACGGGCGCCGCCGCCTTCCTCGATGGCGGCGTGATGACGCTGGTCTTCGACACCCGCGACACCATCGATCCCGCGAAGCTCGCCGGGGTGATGCCCAAGCTGATCGAGGACAGCTCGGTGACCCGCGAGGGCAAGGTCACCCTCGTGAAACTCAAGCTGGCCGGCCAGCCGCTGGCACGCCTCTTCGACAATGGCCCGGCCTGGTCGCTCGATCTCGGCGAGGATGCGGGGCGTCCCGTCGTCCCGGTCGAGCCTCAGCGCAGCATGGACGAGCGCGGCCAGACCATCGTCGCCGTGCCGCTTCCCGGCCTCACCGGCATCCACTGGCTCGAATCCGGTCCCGCCGGCCTGCCCGTCGCCGTCGCGACCGCGACAGGTCCAACCCGGCTCACGCCCAAGCCCTACCAGTTCGTCGAATTCGGCCTGCTCCCGACCGCGCAGGGCCTGGCCGTCCAGGCGCATGCCGACGACGTCGCCGTGCGGGCCGGCACCGAACAGGTCCGTATCGGCCGCAGCGGCGGGCTCAACGTCTCGCTCGACATCGGCGAACCCGCCCGTAAGGCCGAGGACAAGGCCGAGAAGCAGAAAGTCGCACCGCTGCTCGATGGCGAGGCCTGGGCGGAGCTGCGCGTCGGCAACCCGGGCGAGCGCGCCCGTGCCCTTCTGCTCGATGTCACCGACGCCTCGCGCGGCCGCAAGTCGGAAGCCCGGCTCGCGCTCGCCCGCTTCTATGCCGCCAACGGCCTGATGCCCGAGGCGGCCGGCCCGCTGAACGTGCTGCTCGCCGACGACAGGTCGATGCGCGGCAACCGCGAGGCGCTCTTCCTCAAGGGCGTCATCGCCACCGGGATGCATCGCGACCAGCAGGCGCTGGCGGCCTTCGATGCCGGCCCGATCAAGGACGACGTCGAGACCGGGCTGTGGCGCGCCTTGGTCGAGCAGCGCCTGAACCGCAATGCGCAGGCGCTCGTCGGCTTTCGCCGCGCCGAGGCCGTCATCGACCGGTACCCGGCAGACCTCCAGGGCCTGTTCCGCGAGGCAACGGCGCGCGCCGCACTGGCCCAGCAGGATATCGCCGTGGCCGAACGCCAGATTCAGGCGCTGGCGGACATGCCGCGTGGCAGCTTCGACCAGGAGCATCTCGCCCTGCTGCAGGCCCGGCTCGACGATATCGGCGGGCGTCCGGAAGCAGCGATGAACGGCTACAAGGCGCTCTTCGAGGCCAAGAGCCGTCCGATCGCCGCCGAGGCACAGTTGCGCGCCGTCAAGCTTGCCGATGCCGAGAAGCGCACCGACATCAAGGTCGACGAGGCGATCGCCCGGCTGGAGACGGTCTCCGTCATCTGGCGCGGCGGCCGGCTGGAGATAGAGGCGCTGGCCGAGCTCAGCCGGCTCTATGCCGACCAGCAGCGCTGGCGGGATGCCTTCATGGTCGCGCGCCGGGCCAACGAGAACTTCACCGAGGACCCGCTGACCCACCGCATGCATGACGAGACGGCGCAGCGCTTCGCCGAATTGTTCAGCGGCTCCGGCCTCGGCAAGCTGCCGCGCATCGAGACGCTGGCACTGTTCTACGATTTCAAGGAATTCCTGCCGATCGGCCGGCGCGGCGACGAGATCACCCGCCTGCTCGCCGACCGGTTGGTGGAGCTCGACCTGCTCGACCAGGCGGCCGAGATCCTGAAATACCAGATGGACCGGCGCCTCAGCGGCGCGGCGCGCTCCACGGTCGCGGCGCGGCTTGCCATGATCAACCTGATGAGCGGCAAGCCCGCCGATGCAGTGCGCGCGCTCCACACGACGCGCCTCGTCGAACTGCCGGCCGACGTCAAGCGCGCCCGCCTGTTGCTCGAAGCCAAGGCGCTCTCGGACCTCTCGCGTACCGATCAGGCGCTCGAGATGCTGGAGGCCGAGCGCGGCCCCGAGATCGACCGGCTGCGTGCCGACATCTACTGGACCGGGCGCCGCTGGCGCGAGGCGGGTGAGGCCTATGAACGCCTGCTCGGCGAGAGCTGGCGCGGCGACGGCACGCTCGGCGACAGCGAGCGCGCCGATGTGATGCGCGCCGGCGTCTCCTATGTGATGGGGAGCGAGAACCTGTCGCTCGACCGGCTGCGCAGCAAGTTCGCGCCGAAGATGGCCCGCGGCGCCGATGCCCGCACCTTCGCCTTCATCACCGGGGCGGACCGGACGCGCGCCGCCGACATCCGCGAGATGGCGCGCGCCACCGCGAATGCCGACACGCTCTCGGAGTTCCTGAAGGCCTATCGCGAGCGCTACCCGGCTTATGCGGCGCCGATGCGCAAGCCGCAGGCACCTGCCGCCGACAAGCTGCCTTCGCCCGCCGACGGCGCAGCAGCAGAGCCTGCGGCGCCGCCCTCGCGGAGCTAGAGCATCGGCCCGAAAAACGGAGTGCGGTTTTCGGGCAAAGCCGATGCAAGATCAAAGAGCTAGAGGATCGGACTGAATACGACATTCAGTCCGATCCTCTAGCGCCTAGCCCGGCCCGGAATTCGTGTCCTCTCCGCGCGCCCTGGCGCGCAGGACGAATTGCAGGTTGCGGATATAGACGAAGACGCCGAAGCCCTGGCCGAGGATGAACACCGGATCGCGCCGGTAGAGCGCATACATCAGCAGCAGGGCGCCGCCGCCGATCGAGAACCACCAGAAGGTCATCGGCACGACCGAGCGCCCGGCCTTCTCGCTCGCCAGCCACTGCACCACGAAGCGCATGGTGAAGAGCCCCTGCGCGACGACGCCGAGCAGGACCCACCAATCGATATTGTTGACGAAGACGTCGTGGAAATAATTGCCGATGGTCTGCTGCAGGTCGATGAGCATCACATCGTCTCCGAGACGATCTGGGGCACGCGCTTGCGCCGCCGGATCAGCCACCACACGCCGGCGAGGTCGAGGATACCCACCCAGACCCGGTCGAAGAAGCCGTAATTCGAGACGCCGGTCAGCCGCGGCCGGTCGCGCACGTCGACATGCAGCACCTTGTGGCCCTCGCGCGCCATCAGCGCCGGCATGAAGCGATGCAACGCATCGAAATACGGCAGGGCGAGATAGGCCTCGCGGCGGAAGCATTTCAGCCCGCAGCCGGTATCGCGCGTGTCGTCCTTCAGCACGCGCACGCGGACGCCGTTGGCGATCTTGGACTGCCAGCGCTTGAAGCCGGTATCCTTGCGCCCGACACGCTGCCCCTGCACCATCCCGGCCTGGAGCCCGGCCTTCTGCAGGGCCTCGACCATCTCCGGCAGGAACGCCGGATCGTTCTGGCCGTCGCCATCGAGCGTCGCGACGATCGCCGAGCGGGCATGGCGCACGCCGCTGCGCACCGCCGCGCTCTGGCCGCAGGACTGGACATGGGTGACGACGCGCAGCCACGGCCGCGTCGCGGCGAGTTCGGCCAGCGCGGCGGCCGTGCCGTCGGTCGAGCCGTCATTGACATAGACGACCTCGAACGCGCCGATCGCGGCGCAGGCCTTCTCGATATCGGCGACGAGCGGCGCGATGTTGCCGACCTCGTTGCGCACGGGCACGACGACGCTGAGCAGCGGATGGGAAGAGGTTTCGGTCAAAGGGACATCATCCGGAAAAACGGCCCGCAAACTGCGTCAGCTTAGCCGAGAGGGCAAGGGTTTCGCGCAGAAGGGTTTCAAGCGCAATGGATCTCAGCCGGGCGAGTTGGCGAAGACGGCGATCTCCAGCCTGCGCCCGCCATTCAGGTTGAAGCCGTTGATTGTGGTCACGAGCCGCGGCTTGACGCTCTGGCTCGCCAGCGCGCCCTTGAAATCATCGGCGAAGCGACGCTCGACGAAGGCGACGCGGCAGCCGGGCTGGTTGAGGAAGGCTGCCGCGTCGGCACCGCTCGCTGCCATCGCGAGCTTCGTACCGGTCAGGAAGACCAGGCTAGGCTCGCGATAGCCCAGCGTCAGCACGGCCGGATCGGCGCAGCCGACGGCCCTGACCGTCTCGGCCAGCCGCGGCGACAGCTTCAGCGAGCGCAGGCTCTCGATGGCGAGGGGGTAGACCGCGATGGTCAGGAGCAGGCTCGCCGGCACGCAGCGCCAGAGCGCGCCCTCGAAATCCTGCCTCCGGAAAGCCGCGATGACGCTGATGCCCATGAGCAGGACCAGCGCGAAGAACGGCAGCGCGATCCAGGGCACGGCCCGGTCGAGCGTCCAGTTGCCGAACAGGATCGCGCCCATCAGCGCCAGCGGTACGATCACGACGAGGCAGGCAGTCAGCACCGCGCCGCGCCGGTAGCGGTTGATCCCGCCATTCAGCACGGCGAGCAGCAAGAGCGCAGTGATCGCAGGATAGAGCGGCAGCACGTAATGCGGCAGCTTGGTCGGCACCGCCTCGAACACCAGCCAGGACGGCACGATCCAGGCGATCAGGAACAGGATCTGCGGCTCCTTGCGACGCACCCAGGCGAAGGGCACCGCCATCGCCGCGAAGGCCGCCGCAGGCCAGTAGGTCGCGAAGAAGACGACGAGATAGAGCCCGGGCGGTCCCCAATGCTTCTCCTGCCCCTCGGCGACCTTGCCCAGCATGTCCTGGCCGACGCTGTCGGCGAAGAAGCTGCCGCCGGTCTTGATCATGATCGCCGCGAACCAGGGCAGCGCGACCACGAGGCAGAGCAGGATGCCGGCGCCGAAGCGCAGCGGCTTCAGCCAGCGGAAGGAGCGCTGGCTCGCGCTCAGCACGAGGATGGCAAGGCCCCAGACCATCGGCACGATCGGGCCCTTGATCAGCAGGCCGAGCGCGGTCGCGCCCCAGAACACCAGCCAGTTGCGCCGGTCCGGCACGAAGGCGAGCGAGCGCGTCCAGTCGAGCCAGGTGCGCGCCAGCGCGCCCATGGTCGCAACGGCGCAGGCAGCCAGCAACGCATCGGTCTTGGCGATGCGCGCCTCGACGCCGAGCAACACAGCGGCCGCCATCAACGCGCCGCCAAGCAGGGCGAGCGGCGGAGACAGGAAGGCGAGCAGCGCCCAATAGGTCAGTAGCACGGTCGCGGTCGCGCCGATGAGCGAGGGAATGCGATAGAGCCAGATCTGCGTGCGCGCCTCAGGAACGCCGAGCGCTTCTCCGGCCTTCACCGCCGCGCTCTGCAGCCAGTAGATGCCGACCGGCTTCTTGTGGCGCGCCTCATCCTGAAAGCGGATATCGACGAAATCGCCGGTCTCCAGCATCTGCTTGCTCGCCTGCGCGAAGCGCGGCTCGTCGCGATCGAGCGGCTGGAGCGTGCTGTATCCGGGCAGGAAGGCGGCGAACGACAACAGCAGCAGGAAGATGCAAGCCCGCAGATGGCTGGCCGAGGCCGCTTCCTTGAGGCGGTCGATCGCTGGCGTGAGCGCAAACATCATTCATCCCCGCGGCTGCCGGCCGCAACTATCCGGAATGCCGGCTGCCGCCCGATGGCGGGCCATTCAGGCACGATCAAGGCGGTGCCGCGCGGGGTTTACGCTGCCGGGCGGAGGTCGGCAAGCACCGAAGAGCCATGCAGCCGATGCGGAGAGCTTGGCTACGGTCATGGATTGCGATGTAGCCGAGCGCCCTCAGCTGCCACGAAGTCCGGGCTTCGTCAGTCAATCGACGCCTTGTTGTCGATACGGATCGCCTGGACCATACGCGGCGACAGGGTCATGGCACGCTCTGGCGTCGAGGCCACAGGCTCCGCCGGAACCAACAAGCTGATCGGCAATTCACAGGCCGCCCTGGGACTGATCATGTAGGCGGACCCCAGCACCGGAAGGCTGGCCGTCTTGACGAAACCGGGCTCGGCCAAGGCCGGGGACGAAAGAGCCGCCGCGAGGGCGGCGATGGCAACGAACCGCGACATGGTTGCTCTCCGCGTTTCCCCCGCTCTCACAACGTGGCAAGCCGGCGCCTGTTCCGTCGGGCGAAAGCCAGGCTATGCTCAGCGCGGATGGGGGAAGGCTCGGATGGGGCGCCTGCTGACCAAGGCATTGCTGGCAGGCCTTATCGGCCTCGCCGTCGGCCCGCTTCTGGGCCTGATCTGGGTCTTTGCGCTGATGCTGTTCGACCCGAAATGCGGCAGCCCCGGCGATTCCGGCGGCTGCGCGATGGGCCTGCTGACGGTGCCGGTCGTCCTCGCCCTGCCGAGCTTCGTGCTGTTTGCGCTCGTCAGCCTGAGCAGGAATCTTTGGAGGCTGCGCCCGCGCGACCCCGCCGCCACGATCCGCAAATTGCGGAACTGGGGCCGCGAAGACTGATCTCAGCGATCAAAGGCGATTCCGAGATAGGTCCGGTCGTCGGTCCAGCTGTCGACCCCGGAGCCCTTCACGCTGGCATAGGGACCGATCTTGTCGGGGTCGATCCGCTCGACCTCGGCGAAGCTCGCTTCCCATGCGGCGACACCGAAGGCGTCGGGCTCGGCGAAATACCCGTCGCTGAATAATTCGAACGTCGCGACCTCGGCCGCTGGATAGTCGGCCGTGAAGACATGCCGATCGGCGATGGCGAAACCGTCGAGCACGCCATAGCCGAGATCGCTCGTCGGGTGATTGGAGAAGGCGCGCTGGCCGCTGATGCCGCTATCGACCAGCCGCTCGATCTCGGCCCGGTCGATCCTCGGCATCTCCTCCTCGCAGAGCCACAGCACATGCGCCCTGATCGTGGCGCAGGCCTCGGCGCCCAGCCCGGCCGGCGGTTCGCGCAAGCCGTTCCAGACCGCATCGTCCGAGATCGCACGCTGCGGCAGCGGATCGGCCCGTACCCTGCCTAGATGCGCCCAGCATTCACGCCGGATCAGCGCCGTCACCCGGTCGAGCGGCTTCTCTTCGACATGGCGAATCGTCCCCAGCGCCTTCCCGCCGAGCCGAATGCCGGAATCGCCGATCGAGACCAGTTGCAACACCGGGCCGTCATGATAGCCCAGCGCCAGCGTGCAGCCGATCCGGAAAGCGGGATCGGCGGAAGCTTTGTCCAGCAGGCCGTGCGCTGCGTAGCCCCCGCGCAGCGCATCGCCTAAGGCCTGGACCAGTCTGCTCACGCGCTCCGGCCCGCCGCGAACGCTCAGGTCCTCGTCGAGCAGGAAGCGGGTGACCGCCGTCGCCACGAGGACGGAGGCGAAGCGCCCGGCCCGCATGGCGCCGAAGCGGCGCCCGCTGCGGTCGGTCACTCCGTCGATCACGGCATAGCCGCGGCCGGGCAGGATGACGACGCTGTCCTCGTTCTCCTCGGGGCTGGCGAAGCGCTTGCCGAGGCTGAAGCATTCGATCTGCATGGTCGTCGTCGTGTCCGGCTGTCAGCGTAGCCCGTCGTCCCTGTCAGTTGCCGGTCACCTGGCGCCACTTCTCGATCAAGGTCTTGGTACCGCCGAGCTCCTCGACGGACTTGAGCTTGACCAGGGTCAGTTCGGAGAGCGGCTTCACATCGCCCGGCGCGGCGACGTCCTTGCGCACCGAGCGGCGGCCGGCTTCCTTGACCAGCGCCTCCTGCGTCTTCTTCGACAGGGCCCAGTCGATGAAGCGCTTCGCCGGCTCCGGATTGGGCGCGCCCTTCAGCATCGCCACGCCGTCGGGCGAGGTCGTCGTGCCGTCCTCGATATAGGAGATCTTCACCGGCGCGCCGCCGGCGACATATTCGAGCGCGTTGTCCTCGAGCGTCAGGCCGAGCGGCGCCTCGCCATCTGCGACGAAGCGCGGCACGGCGCCGGAGCTGTCGGAGAAGACGAAATTCTTGGCGAGCTTGCCATAATTCTCCCAGCCCTTGTCGCCGCCGGCGGTCAGAACCGTCGTCATCTGCTGGAAGGCGGAGCCGGAATTGTCGACGCGGGCCGAGGCGACCTTGCCCTTCCATTTCGGGTCGGAGAGCGCAGCCCAGGTCTTCGGGATATCGGCTTCCTTGACCATGCGGTTATTGACCATCAGCACGTAGATGACGGTCGTGTAGGGCGTCCAGGCCGGGTTGCTGACGAAGCGCTCGTCGATGGCGCCCTGGTCCTTCGGCGCGTAGGGCGCGAGCAGGTCGGCGTTCTCGCCCAGCAGCGAGCCGGTGACGCTCCAGATCACGTCGGCTTTCGGCGCGGCGGCCTCGGCACGGGCACGGCGGAAGACATCGCCGGAACCGAGCTGCACGACCTCGGCCTTGATTCCGGTCTCCGCCTCGAAAAGCGGAATCATCTTCTGCACGATCGAGGATTTGTGGGCGGTGTAGAGCACGACCTTGTTGTCGGCAGCGTGGGCCGCTCCGGCGACACCCAGAAGCCCCGCGGCCAGCAGGATGCGCCCGACCCAGATGTTACGTGACGTCATGATGTTCAAGGTCCTCTCCCAGGGCGTCGATCTGTGCCGACGGTAATGAGCCATCTTGCCGTCCAATCGCGGCCATGCGCAACTAGAGGAAAGGGGAGATTCTTTGCCGGCATGGCTTATTTGAACGTCGAAGGCGCGATCAAGCGCTACGGGGCTACGACGGCATTGAACGGCGTGTCCTTTTCCGTCGCCCAAGGGGAGTTCTTCACGCTGCTCGGCCCGTCCGGCTGCGGCAAGACGACCTTGCTGCGATCGATCGCGGGCTTCTCGCAATTGTCGGAGGGCAAGGTCTCGCTCGACGGCACCGATCTGCTGGCTGTGCCGCCGCACAGGCGCGATATCGGCATGGTCTTCCAGGATTACGCGATCTTCCCGCATCTGACCGTCGCCGAGAATGTCGCCTTCGGCCTCAAGGCGCGCAAGGTCGCCGCCTCCGAGATCCGCGACCGCGTCGCCGAGGCGCTGGCGACCGTCCGCCTCTCCGCACTGTCCGAGCGCTTGCCGGCTGCGCTCTCGGGTGGCCAGCAGCAGCGCATCGGCATCGCCCGGGCGATGGTGGTGAAGCCGCGCCTGCTGCTGATGGACGAGCCGCTCTCCAATCTCGACGCCAAGCTCCGGCTCGACCTGCGCGACGAGATCCGCGACATCCAGCGGACGATCGGCATCGCCGCGATCTACGTCACCCATGATCAGGAGGAGGCGCTCGCCATTTCCGACCGGATCTGCGTGATGGATGGCGGCTCGATCGAGCAGATCGGTACGCCGCAGCAGATTTACGGCCAGCCGGCGACGCGCTTCGTCGCCTCCTTCGTCGGAACCATGAACTTGCTCAAGCCCGCCACTTTCGGGCTGCCGGATGTGCCGGGCGTAGCGCAATGGGCCCTGCGGCCGGAGCGCCTGCGCCTCGCCGAGGCAGGAGATGCCGAGCACGGCGCCTCCGCCATCACCGGCCTCGTCGAGCATTTCACCTATCTCGGCCGCGAGGCCCATCTCACGGTGAAGGCGCTGGGGCACCGGCTCGTCGCGCAGATCGCCGCCCCTCCCCCGGATCTCGTCATCGAGGCAGGACGTGAGATCAGGCTCGGCTTCGACCGGGCTGATCTGCACGCTTTCGACGCCGCAGGCCGGCGTCTCCAGACGGAGCTTGCGGCATGAGCGCGGTCGCCGCCCCGGCAAGGCGCATCGGCTGGCGCCCGGATTTCTGGACGCTCGTCGCGGTCGGAGCCTGGGCGATCCTGATCGTGCTGCTGCTCATCCCGCTCGGCCTCGTGCTGGTCTCCAGCTTCCGCGACGAGAGCGGTGCGCTGACCCTGGCAAACTGGCAGCGGCTGTTCACCAGCACGCGCTACTTCAACGCGCTCATCAACACGCTGATCGTCGGCTTCGGCGGGCTGGCCGGCGCGCTGCTGCTCGGCTCGGTCATGGCGTTCTGTATGGCGCGCCTCCGGATCAAGGGCGGCCGCTTCGTCTCGATGATGGCGATCCTCGCGTTGGTCTCGCCGCCCTTCATCGGCGCCTATTCCTGGATCGTGCTGTTCGGCTCGGGCGGTATCGTCCGGCAGACCCTGATGAGCTGGGGCATCTTCATGCCGCCGATCTACGGCGTCTGGGGCATCCTCATCGTCTTCGCCTTCAAGTTCTACCCTTATGTCTACCTGCTGACCTCGGGCGCGCTTGCCAACATCAACCGCTCGCTGGAGGAAGCAGCGGAGAATCTCGGGCTGACGCCGTTCCAGCGCGTGCTGAAGATCTCGTTCCCGCTGGTCCTGCCGGCGCTCTCGGCCGGTGGCCTGCTGGCGCTGATCCATGCGATCGCCGATTTCGGCACGCCGCGCCTGCTCGGACGCGGCTTCAACGTGCTCGCGACCGAAGCCTACACCGCCTATTCCGCCGAGATCGGCTCCAATCTCGGCATGGCGACGACGCTGAGCCTCGTGCTGATCCTGATGTCGATGATCTTCGTCTTCATCCAGCGCTACATGTCGCGGCGCAACGTCTATCACAGCAACCTGATCAACCGGCCGGAGAAGATCCAGCTCAGTGGCTTCGCCAATGTCGCCGCCCATGCTGCCGTCTATTTCATCGCTCTGGGCGGCGCGATGCCGGCGATCATCGCCGCGATCTACTCGGTCAGGAAGACGAACGGCCCGGTGTTCCAGCCCGGCTTCGGCCTCGAAAGCTACAGCCGCATCATCGCCACGCTGGGCGATGTCGTGCGCAACTCGCTCGTCTTCTCCGGCGTCTCGGTGCTGCTGATCGTCGTCATCGGCACGCTGATCGGCTGCCTCGTCGCCAGGCGCAACACCGCGCAGAGCTCGCTGCTCGATGCGACCCTGATGGTGCCCTATGTCATGCCGGGCATCGTCGTCGGCGTCGCCTTCATCGCGGCCTTCAACACGCCTCCGCTGGTGATGACCGGCACGGCCGCGATCATCATCCTCTCCGTCTTCATCCGCCGCCTGCCTTATGCGGTGCGATCCTCGGCGGCGGCGCTGCGGCAGGTCGGGCCGAGCATGGAGGAAGCGGCGATCTCGCTCGGCTACAGCCCGGTCCAGGCCTTCATGAAGGTCACGATCCCGCTGATCCTGCCGGGCATCGTCGCCGGCGCGATGCTGTCCTTCGTGACCGCGGTCAACGAGCTCTCGTCGTCGCTCGTGCTCTATGTCGGCGGGACGATCACGATGCCGGTCAAGATCTACATCGCGATCAACGACGGCGATTACGGCACGGCCGCGTCGCTCTCGACGATCCTGCTCGTGCTCAGCGGCACCGCGATCTACCTGGCCTTCCGCCTGCTGGGCCGCGACGAACGCGCGTTGCTCTAGGCGCGATCTGCAACGCGGCCCGTCGCATCCTCGAGGGAATGATCAGAGGAGCCGCTTGCTATTCCGGGTAGATCGCTCCGCCGGAGCGTTCCACCCGTCTGTCCTGATCCCGTTTCCAGTCGCGGTCTGCCGTCATCAGGCAGTTCGCGTAGCCATCCGTTCCGCGGACGAAGCCATAGCTGTCGCAATTGGCTTCGTCTTGCGAGCGACGATCGCTCTGGCCGGCGCAGCCGGCAGAGAGCAATGCAAGTGTGAGAGCGATTGTTTTCCGCATGCCGGGGAGGCTGGTCCGTCAGGCTGGCGAAAACGTGACCGCCTCTGGTCTGGAGGGAGGCAAGCCCGGGTAGCTGCTTGCTTGGCAGTTTCGGAACAGCCAAGGCGGATGCTGTTCCAGCTTCATTACAGGAGGAAAAATGGCGAGCCCGGCAGGATTCGAACCTGCGACCAGCAGCTTAGAAGGCTGCTGCTCTATCCATCTGAGCTACGGGCCCGAAAGCGAGGGAGCGCCCCCGCCTGTCGGCTTCAATGCGTCCACTGACCGACGCGCGTGAACTTGAAATTGTCGGAATAGGAAACCGTGCGGCGCTTGGCCTCGTTGGGCTGCTCGACGCGATAGGCGATGCCGTTGCGCGTGGCATAGGCGACGGCGTCGGCCTCGCTGTCGAACCAGAGCTTGAGCTGGCTCTTCATGTCCGAGGACGAGGTCCAGCCCATCAGCGGCTCGATCTGGCGCGGCGCCTCCGGCTCGTATTCGAGCAGCCAGCGCTCGGTCTTGGCCGTGCCGGACTGCATGGCCGTGCGGGCCGGGCGATAGATGCGTGCGGTCATGAAAGCGCTCTGCCGTCACCAAACCTGTGCAGTCCGCGACGCGAACCGCTTCATGTACACCGCTTGAGATGATGGTCGGGGCACCAGGATTCGAACCTGGGACCCTCTGCTCCCAAAGCAGATGCGCTACCGGGCTGCGCTATACCCCGACGAGGCATCTCAAACGTTGCGGTTCGCTATCATGCCACAGGCTGAAACCGCAAGCGAAAGCCAATCGCGCGAAACCAAGTCTGTGTAGCGATATGGTGGCTGCCGCCTTCGTCAGCGCTTGAACAGGGCGTGCTCCACCTTGTCGCCCGCCTTGATGCCGAGCTGCTTGCTGACGCCACCATTGATCTCCAGCACGGAGAGCACCGGCTCGCCCGAGGGAATCGTGCGCGTCGAAAGCGGCTCGGTGCGCTCGGCGATGCGCGCGATCGTGCCGTCCGCCCGGATGAACAGCATGTCGAGAGAGATGTAGGTGTTCTGCATCCACATCGCCACCGGCTCGGTGGCGGCGAAATCGAACAACATGCCGCGATCGGCTGGCATGTAGTTGCGGAACATCAGGCCCTTGGCCCGCTGGTCCGGCGTGCGCATCACCTCGACCTGGAAGGCATGGCGCGTGCCGCCGCTGACGATGACGAGCGTTTCGAGGCCCGCCGCTGCGGCCGCGGCCGGCTGGCCCTGCGCCTGCAATCCGGCCGGGGCGAGTGCGATCAGCGCCAGCATGACAGCGGCGAGAGCGGTTCTGACGGCATGCATCGCTTTGGACTCCGTGGCGGCCATGGCTTTCGTCCTCTAGGAGCGGCCGATGGCAAATCTTCGGCAGATGGCCGCGTTCGCCGCCTTTCGGTCAAGCCTTTCGTCATCATATGAATGCGGGATGCTACGCAGCCTAGCTTGGCGGCTTTCTTTCGTCAGCTGCTTGCGGCAGTTTCGCCGGATTAGAGAACCAGGAGATATCCATGATCGCTGCGCGCCCTCGTCGGACGACGCATCTCGCCGGCACGGCTCTGGCCGCCGTCTTCCTGACCTTCGCGTCCTCGGCCTGGGCCGCCGATTTCCAGCTCGACAACGTCAAGATCGACCTCGGCAAGCTGGTGATCAACGCGCCGAAGATCGCGGTCAAGGGCTCGACCCTGGAGAAGGATGCCTTCCTGGCCCTGTTCACCGGCACCGGCGAGTCGGCTGCCGGCCGGGCGGCCAAGCTGAACGCGGCCGAGATCAGCGCGCCGGAACTCTCGCTGGTGCAGACGGTCGGTGACCAGAAGCAGACCACGACCTATCGCGACATCCGCCTCACCGATATCCGCGAGGGCAAGGTCGCCCGCGGCGAATCGACCAGCGCCAGCATCACGGCCGACGGCGCCGCCACCGGCCCGATGAAGGGCGAACTGAAGCGCACCGCCTTCGACGCGTTCGACCTGCGCCAGATCACCCGCGTGCTGACCGAGAAGGCCGCGCCCGGCACCACCGAGGCAATGCTGCCGATCATCGGGAATTTCGAGCAGGACGGCTACAACCTGGACATGGGCAAGGCCGGCAAGATGTCGCTCGGCCGCACCACCGCGCGCGGCTTTGCCGCCAAGGTCGGCCCCGAGCCGCTGCTCGACGTGATGTCCCGCCTTGCCGCGGCCAGCGAGGAGGTCGAGCGCAAGCAGGGCGATAAGAAGGCCGATGCCGACAAGTCCCCTGCCAAGACCGAGGCCGAACGGCAGCTCGGCCTCTCCGTGCTCGCGCTGTTCGACATGTTCGAATACGGCAGCGGCGAGGCGCGCGACCTCGTCATGACCGTGAACCCGCCGCCGAAGAGCACTGCAAAGGGTGACGCCGTCGACATGCGGATCGCCCGCATGGCCTTCGGCGAGAACACCCCGGCGAAATCCGGCTTCGTCATGGAAGGCTTCCAGTTCCGCTCCGGCGAGGCCAAGGGCGGCATCGATTCGATCGGCTATTCCGGCTTCGCCTTCGGCTCCGTCATCCGCGAATTACGGGCCGCGCTGGCCGAGCCCGACAAGCCGATCGACGAGGTCGATTTCCGCCGCTTCATCCCGACCCTCGGCACCATCCGGCTTGCCGGCATCTCGATCGACGCGCCCGCGCTCATCACCGGCAAGGAGCCCGTCAAGATTTCGCTCGGCTCCTTCGAGATCAAGGCAGGCGAGCAGCTCAACGGCATCCCGACCAGTCTGGCGCTGACGATCAACAACCTCGTCACCCCGGTTTCCGAGGCCACCGGCAACCCGGCCGCCAAGGACATGATCGCGATGGGCATCCGCACGCTCGACCTCTCGGCCAAGCTCGACCTCGCCTGGGAAGCGGCGAAGAACGAGATCGCGATCCGCACGCTCTCCTTCGGCAGCGCCGGCCTCGCCCAGATCGAAGCCTCCGGCACGCTCGGCAACGTCACCAAGGACCTGTTCGCCAGCGATCTCGCCCTCGCGCAGGTCGCCGCGCTCGGCGCGACCGCCCGCAACCTGCAGGTCAAGCTGCAGAATTTCGGCCTGGTCGAGAAGCTGATCGAGAACGAGGCGCGCAAGTCCAAGCGCAAGGTCGAGGACGTCCGTCAGCAGTTCACGATGGTCGCGAGCCTCGGCCTCGCCGCGATCCTGGGCCCGTCCGACGGCGCCAAGAGCGTGGCGGCCGCCGCCTCCCGCTTCGTCGCCAAGCCGGGCACGCTCACCGTCGCCGCCAGCGCCCGGTCGGCGACGGGCCTCGGCCTCGCCGACATCATCACCATGACCGAGCCGACCGAGATCTTCGAGAAGATCGACCTCAAGGCCGATGCGCAGTGACGATCAGGGCGCGTTAGCGCCCGAGGACCGCGACTGGCGCCCATCAGGCCTCGAGGCCTGGTGGGCGGGCCTGCCGCAAGTGCCCCGCGGCTGGCTGCGCAAGCGCGTGAACCCCGACAACCAGACCCGGCTGCACCTTGCGAAGCTCGTCGCAAGGCGGCCGGGGCAATTCACGATCAGCCCCTACACCTATGGCCGCCCGAAGGTGCGCTTCCCCGAGAGCGGCGCGCGGCTCGTCATCGGGCGCTATGGTTCGATCGCGGACGGGGTCGAGATCCTGCTCGGCGGCAATCATCGCCTCGACTGGGCGACGACCTATCCTTTCCCCGCCCTGCCCCGGCTCTGGCCGCAGGCCGCCGGGATGACCGGCCATGACACGACCCGCGGCGATGTCGTCATCGGCCACGATGTCTGGCTCGGCTCACAATGCATGATCATGTCCGGCGTCACCATCGGGCACGGCGCCGTGGTCGCGGCGCGCTCCGTCGTCACGCGCGACGTGCCGCCCTATGCAATCGTCGCCGGCAATCCGGCCCGCGTAGTGAGGCATCGCTTCGACGAGGCGCGGATCGCATCCCTGCTCGAAACAACCTGGTGGAACCGGCCTCGCACCGAGATCGAACGTCTGATCCCGCTTCTGCTCTCCGAGCGGATCGACGACCTGCTGGAAGCGCTCAGGAAGCGCCCATCAGCCGGCGCTTGAGCCCCAGCGCCGGCTTCTCGATCAGGTACCAGGACAGCGCCGCCACGACGATGGTCACGGCGAGCGAAGGCCAGAGCAGCACCACCGCCCCGAGCGACGGAAACAGCGCATGCAGCGCCTGCTGCACCGGCCAGCCATAGAGGTAGACGCCGTAGGAGAGGTCAGCAGGCGGCTCGATCGAGCGCCGTGTCAGGGCCGGCGCCAGCGCCAGCACGAGAACGCCCCAAGCTGTGACGAGGTAAAGCGCCGCCTTGTATAGCGGCGTGAAGGACAAGGGCACCAGCGCGAGCAGCGCAACGACCAGCAACGGCAGCGAAAGCGGAATCGTCTCGCGGTAGAGATAGATCACGCCCCCGGCAAGGAAGATCAGCGGCAGGCGCAGCGCCGTCTCCGTGCCCTTCGCACCATGCGGCGCCATGACCTCGCGCAGGACGACGGCCAGCGTCAGCGCCAGCAGGGCCGCCAGCGCAAGACGCGGCCGCGCCAGTATCCCCGCGAGGCCCGCGACGAGCACACCGAGATAGCAGAGCGTCTCGTATTTCAGCGTCCACACCGTCCCCAGCGGGAAGGGCAACGGGTTGGTCTCGAAGACGCCCGGCAAGGCCGCCGCGCTCTTGAAGGTGGTGAGCGTCCCCGAAATGAAGCGCCACAGCCGCGGATCGCTGAAATAGGCGGATCGGTCGAGCGTCGTCATCGCTGCGCCCAGCCCGAGCGCGACGATCAGCGTCGCCGCGATCAGCCCCGGCGCGATCCTGAGCAGGCGCGCCACGACATAGTCGCGCCAGCCGCGCCTGACGAAGCTCATCGTCACCAGAAAGCCGGAGACGGCGAAGAAGCCGTTGACCGCGTGCTCCCCCAGCGTGAAGCCGGTGGTCTGGAACCAGGGCTCCTGCTCCACCCGGCCGTCGGTGACGCTGAAGGCATGCGAGACGACCACGGCGAGCGCCATCACGAGCCGGAGCAGGCCGAAATTATTGTGCGGATTGGCGAGCGCCTCCGCGACCGTGGATCGCAGCCCGCTCATGGCATCTCCCCCAACCCCTCATAAGCGAGCGCCGTCTCGCCACGCCGCCAGGCACGCGCGCCGGCGGCCGAGCCAGCATGCGCGAACATCTTTTCGCGCTTCAGCAAAAGCCCGTAGCCCGCCGCCTTGCCGGCATTCTCCAGCATCCGCATCGGCCCCGGCCCGGCGAGCCCGTATTTCCGGGCGATGTAGTGCTCGGACCAGGCGAGATGCCAGCGCGCCTTGAAACGCCGTTGCGGGGACGGCGCCGTCGAGCGGCCACGGCCATGGCGCGCCTCGGCCTCATGGACATGGACCAGCGCATGGCCGGCATCGCGCATGCGCCGGCACAGGTCGTCATCCTCGTAGAACAGGAAGATCGCGGGGTCGAAGCCGCCGAGCGCGACGAAAATCTCGCGCCGGATCAGCAGGCAGGCCCCCGACAGGAAGGGAAGGCAGGCATCGCCTTCCGGGATCGTCATGGCGCCGGAGCGATTGAGATGCGGAGGCGAAAGCAGCGAGCGCGGCTGCAGGAAGATGCGGCCGGACGGCTCGACGATGCGCGGCGCCAGCATCCCGGCATCGGGATAACGTTCCGCCGCTTCCAGCAGCGCAGCGGCAGCACCCTTCGTCAGCTCCAGATCGGGGTTGACGATCAGCACATAGGGCGTGTCGGCCGCCGCGACGCCGATATTGTTGGCGCGGCCATAGCCCTCGTTGCGGGCATTCGCGATCACCCGCGCGCCCTGCGCCGCCGCGATCGCGCGGCTGGCGTCGCCGCTGGCATTGTCGACGACAATGGCGGGCACGCCCTCCCCGGCCAGCGCATCGAGGCAAGCGGGCAGGACCTCGGCGCTGTCAAAGCTGACGACGATGGCGGTAATGGCGGCGGCAGGCATTGCCGCCTTGTGGCCATGTCGAGAGGCCGGAAGCAAGCGATTTCAGCGCCGTGCAAGCGCGCCGATCTCGCCCTTGATCCGCTCGCGCTCGCTCGCCTCGCAGCGATGCGGCGCCTTGTAGGACTTCACGGCATAGCCGGCATTGGCGGCGACGAAGCGCTGCCGCTCCTGTCGATCGAGCCGGGCGATGATCCGGCCGCGATCGACCTGCAGCCCGCAATCATAGGCCCGCGAGACGGTGGCCGCGGCGTATTCCACCGTGCCGGGCATCGGCCCTGCGACGGTGCAGGCGCCGAGCGCCGCGCACAGAGCCGTTGCAGCGGCGAGCTTGGGAGGCAAAGGCATCGGCACGGCGCGGCTCAGAGCTTGTCGAACTCTCCGGCGCGGATGCGGCCCATCCGTGCCTTCAGCTCCGCCCGCTCTTCCGCCGTGCAGGGCTGCGGCCGCACACCCTGATTGACCATCTCGGCCTCGGAGACGCCGACATAGGCCGCACGCGCCGCCGCGATCTGCTGCTCGTCGGCGCCACGCGCCTTCTCGGCCGCGAGGAAACGGTCGAGCGTCGAGCGCTGCGGCGAGCCCGCCTTGCAGGTTGTGGCGCGCGAGACCGTTGTCGCCAGCGCAGAGGCACGGCCGGCGCTGCTGTCGCCGGCGGCGACGCAGGCGCCCAGCGGCGCAAGAAGGCAGGCGAGCGGCAGCGCCCGCCCGATCGGCAGCAGGGCCATGGAGGTCAGCCGTTCTTCTCGGGAGCGTTGATCCGCAGATGCGCCTCGCGCAGCTGCTTCGGCGTCGCCTCGGCCGGTGCCCCCATCAACAGGTCGACGGCCTGCTGGTTCATCGGGAACAGCGCGACCTCGCGCAGGTTCGTCGCCCGCGCCAGCAGCATGATGATGCGGTCCACGCCAGCCGCCATGCCGCCATGCGGCGGGGCGCCGTACTGGAACGCGCGATACATGCCGCCGAAGCGCTCGATCACCGTCTCCTCGCCATAGCCGGCGATCTCGAAGGCCTTCACCATCGCTTCCGGCTTGTGGTTGCGGATACCGCCCGAGGCCAGCTCGAAGCCGTTGCAGGCGATGTCGTACTGGAACGCCTTGAGCGAGAGCGGGTCTTCCTCGGTCAGCGCCTTCAGGCCGCCCTGCGGCATCGAGAAGGGGTTATGCGAGAAATCGACCTTCTTCTCGTCCTCGTTGTACTCGAACATCGGGAAGTCGACGATCCAGGCGAAGGCGAAGGCGTTCTCGTCGATCAGGCTGAGCTCCTGGCCGACCTTGTTCCGGGCGCTGCCGGCGAACTTGTAGAACTTGTCCGGGTCGCCCGCGACGAAGAAGCAGGCGTCGCCGCCCTTCAGCCCCATCTGCTTGATGATCGCGGCGACGCGCTCCGGCCCGATGTTGTTGGCGATCGGCCCCTGGCCCTCGCCGTCTTCCTTGACCATCAGGTAGCCGAGACCGGGCTGCCCCTCGCCCTGCGCCCAGGAGTTCATCCGGTCGCAGAAGGCGCGCGAGCCGCCGCCCGGCGCAGGAATTGCCCAGACGCGGTTCTTCTCGCCTTCGAGGATGCGGGCGAAGACCTTGAAGCCCGAGCCGCGAAAATGCTCGGAAACGTCCTGCATGACGAGCGGGTTGCGCAGGTCCGGCTTGTCGGAGCCGTATTTGGCGATCGCCTCGGCATAGGGAATGCGGGGCCAGTTCTTCTGGACGCTCCGGCCCTCGGCGAATTCCTCGAACACGCCGGTGATCACCGGCTCCATCGTCGCGAACACGTCCTCCTGCTCGACGAAGCTCATCTCGACGTCGAGCTGGTAGAACTCGCCCGGCAGGCGGTCGGCGCGCGGGTCCTCGTCGCGGAAGCAGGGCGCGATCTGGAAGTAGCGGTCGAAGCCCGCCATCATCAGCAGCTGCTTGTACTGCTGCGGCGCCTGCGGCAGCGCGTAGAACTTGCCGGCATGCAGGCGGCTCGGCACCAGGAAGTCACGCGCGCCTTCCGGCGAGGACGCGGTCAGAATCGGCGTCTGGAACTCGGAGAAGCCGGAATCCTTCATGCGGCGGCGCATCGAGTCGATGACCTTGGTGCGCAGCATGATGTTGTTATGCAGCTTCTCGCGACGCAGATCGAGGAAGCGGTACTTGAGGCGCGTGTCCTCGGGATATTCGAGATCGCCGAAGACGGGCAGCGGCAGTTCGGCCGAAGGACCGAGCACCTCGATCGCGGTCGCGAAAACCTCGACCGCGCCGGTCGGCAGGTTGGCGTTCTCGGTGCCGGCAAGACGGGCCTTGACCTTGCCGTCGATGCGCACGACCCATTCCGAGCGCAGCGTTTCGGCATCGGCAAAGGCCGGCGAATCAGGATCGATCACCACCTGGGTCATGCCGTAATGGTCGCGCAGGTCGATGAAGAGCACGCCGCCATGGTCGCGGATGCGGTGGCACCAGCCGGAGAGGCGCACATTCTGGCCGATGTCGCTGTCGCGGAGCGCGCCGCAGGTGTGGGAACGGTAGCGATGCAGGGTCACGGGCGTGTCTTTCGGAAATGCGTCGGAGGCCGGCGCAACGCGCCAGCCGCAGCTTGCGGCTAACCACACGCGCGCGCCCGAAATGTCAAGAACGCCCGCGACATCCCGCTTCTGTCTCTGCTAAGACGGCCTCACCATGCATCTCATTTCCGATACCGCCGCGCTCTCCGCCGCCTGTGACCGCCTCGCGAGCCACCCTTTCGTCACGGTCGACACCGAGTTCCTGCGCGAGACCACCTATTACCCCAAGCTGTGCCTGATCCAGCTCGCCTCGCCGGATGAGGCCGTGCTAGTCGATCCGCTCGCGCCGGAGCTCGACCTCGCGCCCTTCTTCGCGCTGATGGTCAACGAGGCCGTGGTGAAGGTCTTTCACGCCGCGCGGCAGGACCTCGAAATCGTCTGGCTGCTCGGACGCGTGCTGCCGACGCCGCTCTTCGACACGCAGGTCGCCGCCATGGTCTGCGGCTATGGCGACTCGGTCGGCTACGAGCAGCTCGCCAACGACCTCGCCAAGGCGCGCATCGACAAGTCCTCGCGCTTCACCGACTGGTCGCGCCGCCCGCTGACCGAGGCGCAGCTCTCCTATGCCGAGTCGGACGTCACCCATCTGCGCGACATCTACCTCGCCCTGAAGGCCGATCTCGATGCCAGCGGCCGCGAAAGCTGGGTCGCCGAGGAGATGTCCGTGCTGACCTCGCCGGCGACCTACGAGGTCAAGCCTGAGAATGCCTGGCAGCGCCTCAAGGGCCGCATCCGCAAGCCGCGCGAACTGCCGAACCTGATGGAGATCGCCGCCTGGCGCGAGCGTGAGGCGCAGACCCGCGACGTGCCGCGCCAGCGCGTGCTCAAGGACGACGCCATGATGGATATCGTCCAGCGCGGCCCGCGCTCGGTCGAGGCGTTGGCCGAACTGCGCTCGGTCCCCAACGGCTTCGAGCGCTCGCGCAGCGGCGCCGAGGTCCTGGCCGCGATCGAGCGCGCCGCCGCCATCGATCCCAAGACCCTGCCCCGGCTGGAGCGCGAGCGCGGCCGGCCGACCAATGCCGCCGTTCTCGACCTGCTCAAGGTGCTGCTCAAGGCCGTAGCCGATGCCGAGCGCGTCGCGCCCAAGATCATCGCCTCCAGCGACGATCTCGACGCGATCGCCTCCGACGACCTCGCCGAGGTGCCCGCCCTTCAGGGCTGGCGCCGCGGCGTCTTCGGCGAGAAGGCGCTGGCGTTGAAGAACGGCTCGCTCAGCCTGCGCATCCAGCGCGGCCGGGTGGTCGTGGGCTGAAGCCCGACTGAATCAAGCCCTGAAGAACCGCGCTCAGGCAGCTGATCCGATTCGCGATTTCGCGGCGGATCAACTGCTGCCGTAGCTCTTCACCAGCGAGCCCGCGACCAGACCCCAGCCATCGACCAGCACGAAGAAGATCAGTTTGAACGGCAGCGCCACCGTCACGGGCGGCAGCATCATCATGCCCACCGACATCAGGATCGAGGCCACGACGAGGTCGATAATCAGGAAGGGCACGAACAGCAGGAAGCCGATCTCGAAGGCACGGCGCAGCTCCGAGATCATGAAGGCCGGAATCAGCACCTCGACCCCGATATCCTGCGGCGTTTGCGGACGCGGCCCCTGCGACATGTCGAGGAACAGCGCCAGGTCCTTCTCGCGGACATGCCTGAGCATGAAGGTCTTGAAGGGCACGACGCCGCGATTATAGGCCTCCTGCGGCTGGATCTGCCCGGCGACCAGCGGCTGGACGGCCGTCGTGTAGGCCTCGCGCAAGGTCGGCGCCATCACGAAGCCGGTCAGGAACAGCGAGAGCCCGAGGATCACGGCGTTCGGCGGCGCGGTCTGCGTGCCGAGCGCCGAGCGCAGCAGCGACAGCACCACCACGATCCGGGTGAACGAGGTCACCATGATCAGGATCGACGGCGCCAGCGACAGAACCGTGATGACGGCGATGAGCTGGAGTGCCCGCTCCGCCACGCCACCGCCCTGCCCGAGATCGAGCGACAGGGTCTGCGGCAGCGCCGGCACGCTCTGGAGCACGAGCACCAGCGCGGCCGCCGCCAGGGCGCGCCCGCCTCGAAACCGTCTCGCTCGTCCGCCGATGAATGTCACGCGCGCCGCCACAGCCCGACTCAACCGACCGGGCGCCGACGAGGCTAGCCACGCGAAAACGCCGCGCAACCGATGCGCGGCGTCATAAGGCCGGATGGCCGACAATCCTGTTGATGGCCTGCCGCCCGAAGGCGCTCAGGCGTGCGCTACGGCCTCAGGGCTTGGCCTTCGGGTCGCGGCCAAGCAGCCGGGCGAACTCGGCTTCGATCGCGTCCACCGAGAACGGATCGATCTCCTTGGTCGCGGGCTCGGCCGGCTTTTCAGGCTCGGGCTGCGGCTTCGGAGCTTCGACCGGAGCCGGCTCCTCGACCATCACGACAGCCTCTTCTGCCTCGATGACCAGCTCGTCCTCGACGGCCGGCTCATCCTCGAGCACCGGGGCCGGCTCCGGAAGATGCACCTCGGCGGGCGCCGGCTCGAACGGCTTGGGTTCCGGCGCCTTCTGGATCGGGCGATCCAGCGCCAGCCCCAGCGCTGCGGCGAGCTCCGCCTCGACATCGCTCGGGATCGGCTTCTGCCGCGGCGGCGCGACCGGAGCCGGCGCGACGACGATCTCCGGCACGATCTCAGGCTCGGGCGCCGGCGGCTCGACGATCGGTGCGGCAGCCTTCACCGGCGGCGCCTTCTCCTCGACGACAGGAGCGGGAGAGAGCTTTTCGGTGACGAGAGGCGGCTCCACGGCCGGCGCAGCGACCTCCGGAGCCTCATCGGCGGGAAGATTCGCCGGGCGGACGGCGGAGAACGGCCGCTTCAGCGCCTCCTCCAGCTGGCGCGTCATGTCGTCGAGCTCGCCGGCACTGACGGCGGGCTGCGGCGCATGTTCACGCGCGAAGCTCGGCGCCGGCCCGGTGGTGACGGGCGGTACCGGCATTGCCGGCGCGGCGGGCTTGGCGGCCGCGGCGACCGCCTCTGAAGCGGCGACACCGAGCGCGGCGGCGACGCCAGCGGTCGCAACGGTAGCGGCAGAGCTGCTCACAAGCGGCTCCGCCGGAGCCGGAGCTGCACGGCTTGGCAGCGGCGGCAGCAGCTCCGGCCCTTCGGGCGCATAGCCGGCACGGCGGGCTTCATCCCCGGCCCGCATCGCCGGCTCGCTTGGCGGAACCAGCGACTCGAACGGCGGCAACGGCCGGTCAGCGGCGGTCTCGGCATAGGTCGGCGGCGCGGCACGGCTGCCGCTGCGCATGATATTGGTCTCGACGACGACGTCCGAGGCGCCGCCGATCATCAGCAGGTGCTCGATGTTGTCGCGGCGGATCAGCACGAGCTGGCGCTGGCGATCGAGGTCGTAGGTGTCGACCACGCCGAGCCGTGGCTGGCGCTGCCGCCCACCGGCCTGACCGCGCAGGCGCAGGCGGCCGCCCTGGATTTGCCGCACGAACAATCCGAGCAGCGCGAGAAGCACGAGAATGACCACAGAGGCGACGATCACCTTCTGCGCGGTCGAGAGTTCCAATCCGAACAAGCTCTGCAAGGTATGCCTCTTAACGCGACGGCGGCCCGGACGGCCGTTGAATCCCGTCCATGGTTCAACACCTTGGCTATAGCATAACGCTTTTCCTATCGGGAAATATGGTGAACGCGTGGTTAATCACACCCGCGAAAACCCGCCCCTTTAACCGGATATTAACCATGCACCCGGCAGGATTTGCCGGGTAGACCGATCGCGCCGGCTACGCAAACGGGGAGCTGGAGCCATGGCGAACGACGGATTCAGCGTCGGCGGCGGCCTGATGCAGGCGCTGAAGACGCGCATGCACTACCAGCAGTCGCGTCAGAAGGTGCTCGCCGAGAACGTCGCCAATGCCGACAGCCCCGGCTTCCGCCCGGTCGACCTGAAGCCGCCGAGCGCCGATCCGGCCCGCGCCGGCGTGGCGGTCGCCCGCACCAGCGCCGGGCACATGAGCCTGAACACCGCCAATGGCGGCTTCGACGGCACCGGCGCCCCGCGCTTCGAGACCACGCCCAACGGCAACGCGGTCAATCTCGAGGACGAGATGCTCAAGGTCGCGCAGAACCAGTCCGACTATCAGCTCGCCGCCTCGCTCTACAGCAAGGGCCTCGGCCTGATGAAGATCGCGATCGGGAAAGGCCGCTGATCATGGACCTGATCAAGAGCATCGCCGTCGCCGCCTCCGGCCTGCGCAGCCAGTCCGGGCGCATGCGTATCATCTCCGAGAACATCGCCAATGCCGATTCGGGTCCGGAACGTGCCGGCGCCGAGCCCTATCGCCGCAAGGTCCCGACCTTCCAGCGCCATATGGACCGCACGCTCGACGCCCAGCTCGTCGCGCTCGGCAAGGTCCAGCGCGATCCGAGCGCCTTCAAGACCAAGCACGAGCCGGGCAACCCGGCCGCCGATGCCAATGGCAACGTTCAGATGCCGAACGTGAATTCACTGGTCGAGATGGTCGACATGCGCGAGGCCCAGCGCAGCTACGAAGCCAATCTCAACCTGATCTCTTCGACGCGCCGGATGATCCAGCGCACCATCGACATCCTGCGCGCTTGAAGCACGCGGCTCCAGAAGGGGATTAGATAATCATGGCCACTCCGGGTTTCGCCGCGGGCGCCTATGCCTCCATCCAGGGGATGGGTGCCGGCAATCTGATGCGCAAGCCGCTCGCCACGGGCGGCGCAGAGGCGGGCGGGCCGGATTTCTCCGCCCTGCTCGGCAAGGCGCTCGATGCGACGGCCGATGCCGGGCGCAAGGCCGATGCCCAGACGGCGAGCGTCGCCGGCGGCCGGGCCGATATCGTCAATGTCGTGACGGCGGTGGCCGAGAGCGAAGCCGCGATCGAGACGCTGGTCGCAGTGCGCGACCGTGTCATCGCGGCTTACGAAGAAATCATGCGGATGCCGGTCTGACGGCCGCGAGATCGGACGAATACAATGACTTCCGGAGCCATTCTCGACATCGCCCGCGACGGCATCGTCGTCTTTCTCAAGGTCGGCGGCCCGCTGATGGTGATCGCGCTTGTCGTCGGTCTCATCGTCTCGCTGGTCCAGGCCCTGACCCAGATCCAGGAACAGACGCTGGTCTTCGTGCCGAAGATCGTCGCCGTCTTCGCCGCGCTGCTGCTGTTTCTCCCGTTCATGGGAGACGCGCTGGCGGGTTATATGGGGCGAGTCGCCGCCCGAATCGCCACGGGCGGATGAGCCCGTCGCGCCTGCTGCCGGCCTTGGCCGGCGCGGCGCCGCGGCCCACACCTTGGCGTGAAGGTGCCCGCGGCACGATGCAGATCGCGATCCTGCCAGAGATCAGCGCCCTTTTCGTGCTCGTCTTCGCGCGGGTCGGCACGCTCGTCATGCTCATGCCCGGCATCGGCGAGCGCTTCATCTTCTCGCGGGCGCGGCTGTCGCTCGCCTTCTTCATCGCCCTGATGATCGTGCCGATCGCCCGGCCCTCCCTGCGCGTGCCCGGCGACGTCTCCGGGGTCGTCGCGCTGCTCGTCGGCGAGTTGCTGATCGGCCTCGTCATCGGGCTTTGCGCCCGGCTGGTCATGGCCTGCCTGCAGACCGCCGGCACGCTCGTCGCCCAGACCATGGGGCTGGGCTTCGCCATGACGGTCGATCCGACCGGCGGCATGCAGAACCCCTCGATCGGCAACTTCCTGACGATGCTCGGCATCACGCTGATCCTGACCACGGACCTGCACCACATCGCCATCGCCGCGATTCATGAAAGCTACCGCCTGCTGCCTCCCGGCGGCGCCGTCGACATGACCGACACGATGGCGCTGGCGATCCGCTCGACAGCGCGCGGCTTCGCGCTCGCCATCCAGATTTCCGCGCCCTTCCTCATCTTCGGCCTGCTCTTCAATCTCGGCCTCGGCGTGCTCGCGCGGATGATGCCGCAATTGCAGGTCTTCTTCCTTGCCGTTCCCGCTTCGATCATGGGCGGCATGCTCGTCCTGCTCGTCGTGCTCGGTGTGATGATGAGCGTCTTCATCGCCGATCTCGGCGCCTTCCTCCGCCAGTTCACGGGCTGAGGCTGCGATGTCCGAGGAAGCCGAAAACGAAGACAGAACAGAAGACCCGACCCAGCGAAAGCTGGACGAAGCCACCGAGAAAGGCGACGTCCCCAAATCGCAGGAGATCGGGACCTTCTTCGTGCTCTGCGGCTTCACGCTCGCCCTGATGGTCGCGGCCGGCTGGTCGGCCCGCGAGGCGATGCTGTCCTTGCGCTCCTTCCTGATGAACGCGCATCAGGTCCCCGCCGACGGCGCCTCCTTCATGCAGGTCACGCAGCGCGGGGTGCTCACCGGCTTCATGGCGCTGGGCCTGCCCTTCGCCTTCATCCTCTGCGCCGGTCTTGCCGGCGCCCTGCTCCAGCACAAGCCGCTCTGGACCTTCGAGCCGTTGATGCCGAAGTTCAACCGTATCTCGCCGATGGCCGGCGCCAAGCGGCTCTTCGGCAAGGAGGCCTGGGTCAATTTCGCCAAGGGCCTCGCCAAGACCATGCTGATCGGCATCGTCGTCTGGTACGTGCTATGGGAGCAGCACGACCGGCTCGAAGGCTTCGCCCAGATGGGCATCGAGGCACTGATGCCGGCGACGCTCTCGCTCGCCATCCAGTTGATGGGCGCGGTGCTCG
This sequence comes from Allobosea sp. 47.2.35, assembly GCF_024655635.1. Classification (GTDB taxonomy): domain Bacteria; phylum Pseudomonadota; class Alphaproteobacteria; order Rhizobiales; family Beijerinckiaceae; genus Allobosea. The sequence goes on from NZ_JANLGI010000003.1 coordinate 326,864, forward strand.
CCCTCTTCGCCATCATCGCCATCGGCGATTTCGGCTGGCAGCGCTTCTCCTGGTATCAGCGCCAGAAGATGACCAAGCAGGAGATGAAGGACGAATTCAAGAACTCGGAAGGCAATCCCGAGGTCAAGGCGAAGCTGCGCCAGATCCGCGCCAGCCGCGTCCGCAAGCGCATGATGGCGGCGGTGCCCAAGGCGACCGTGATCATCACCAACCCGACCCACTTCGCCGTCGCCCTGCAATACGAGCCCGGCATGCCGGCCCCGCTCTGCCTCGCCAAGGGCGTCGATGCGATGGCCCTGAAGATCCGCGAGGTCGCCGGCGAGCACCGCGTGCCGATCGTCGAGAACCCGCCGCTCGCGCGCGCGCTCTACGCCACGGTCGACATCGACGAAGAAATTCCTGTCGAACACTATCAGGCTGTCGCCGAAGTCATCGGATACGTCTTGCGCCTGAAGGGTCGCCGCGCCTAACTCGGAGCGGATGCGAAGGAAGCTTGGCCGCCCGGTTTCCGCGCGGCCGCAAGGGAACGGACTCCACCGCAATGAGCGGCACCACGGCGACCAATACGATCGATCGCTCGGACAAGCCCGGCCATATCGGGATCATCCTGTTCGTCGCGGCCCTGCTCGTCGGCGCGGCGATCGCGCTCGGCTTCCTCGCCAATGAATGGGCACAGCCGCTGATCCTCGGCCTGCTCGCCCTGCTCTCGGTCGTCGGCGTCTTCGGCCTCTTCGCCTTCGCCATCGGTCTCGTCCAGTTTTCCGGTCGCGCCGCTCGCAACGATCTGACCAAGGCGATCGTCGATCGTGCCGATGACGGCATCGTGGTGACCGAAAGCGAGAACGAGGTCGTCTATGCCAACGAGGCCTATCTCGCGCTCGCCGGCGCGACCGGCGCCAACGACCTGAAGCCGGTCGGGCGCCTGCTGACCGGCCGCGCCGACGTCTCCGAGGCGATCTACCGGCTCGCCACCGCCGCCCGCGAGCACCGCCGCTTGGTCGAGGAAGTCCGGCTGGAACCCGCACTGAACGGGCGCGGCGAGGTCGGCTGGTACCGCGTCCGCGTCTCGCCGGTGCGCCGCGAGGCCACGACCGCGACGATCTGGTCGGTCGCGGATATCACGCCCGAGCGCGAGCGGCAGGAAAACGCCTTCCAGGAGCTCCAGCACGCGATCGACTATCTCGATCATGCCCCGGCCGGCTTCATCTCGATCGATGCCGATGGCGAGATCTCCTATCTCAACGCCACCCTTTCCGGCTGGCTGGATTTCGACCTCGCCCGCTTCGGCTCCGGCGGCCTGCATCTCGACGATGTCTGCACGCCCTCAGCTGCCGCCCTGATCCAGGCGATCCGCGGCCAGCCCGGCGATGTCCGCGTCGAGGTGCTCGATGTCGACCTGAAGCGCCGCAACGGCGCCCCCCTGCCCGTGCGCCTGCACCATCAGGTCGCCTTCGGCCAGGACGGCCGCGCCGGCCCCTCGCGCACCCTCGTCCTCAACCGCACGGCCGGCGAGGCCGGCGCCGATGGCGGCAGCGATGCCGAGGTCCGCTTCGCCCGCTTCTTCCATTCGACGCCGATGGCGATCGCCACCGTCGACGAGGCCGGCGCGATCCTGCATTCCAACGCCGCCTTCGCCCGCCTGATCCCGGTCGGCCTGCGCCCCCGCACCATCCATGACCTCGTCGCTTCCGGCGGCGGTCTCAACGAGGCGCTGGCCGAGGTCGTTGCCGGCCGCTCGGGCGGCAACCCGCTCGACCTCGCCCTCGTGGGCGAGGACGGCCGCTCGGCCAAGCTCTACCTCACCCCGGTCGCCGGCACCGAGGGCGGCGACGGCGAGCGCGCCATCGTCTATGCGCTGGAGACCACGGCCGAGCGCAAACTGCGCGACAACATGGACCAGGCCGGCAAGATGCAGGCGGTCGGCCAGCTCGCCGGCGGCATCGCGCACGACTTCAACAACGTGCTGCAGGTCATCATCAACGCCTCCGAGTTCCTGCTGGCGAGCCACCGGCCGACCGATCCGTCCTTCCCGGACATCATGCAGATCAAGCAGAACGCCTACCGCGCCGCGGCGCTGGTGCGGCAGCTGCTCGCCTTCTCGCGCCGCCAGACGCTGCGCCCGCAGGTGCTGGAGCTCGGCGAGGTGCTCTCCGATCTCTCGCTGATGCTCAAGCGCGTCGTCGCCGACAAGGTCACGCTCGACGTCCGCCAGGGTCGCGACCTCTGGCCGGTCAAGGCCGATCTCGGCCAGCTCGAGCAGGTCATCGTCAACCTCGCCGTCAACGCCCGCGACGCCATGCCGGACGGCGGCAAGCTCGCGGTCCGCACCCGCAACGTCACCCGCGAGGACTGCGCCTCCTTCGGCCATGAGGCCCTGCCGACCGACGACTATGTGCTGCTGGAGGTCGAGGATACCGGCACCGGCATCCCGCAGGAGCATCTCGACAAGATCTTCGAGCCCTTCTTCACCACGAAGGAAGTCGGCAAGGGCACGGGCCTCGGCCTCTCCATGGTCTATGGCATCGTCAAGCAGACCGGTGGCTATGTCTTCGTCGACTCGACCATCGGCAAGGGCACGGCCTTCCAGATCTTCCTGCCGCGCCATGTCCCGAGCCAGGAGGAAATCGCCGCCGAGGCTGCCGCCAAGGAAGCGCCGAAGAAACTCGCCGCCGACCATACAGGGGCCGGCGTCATCCTCTTGGTCGAGGACGAGGATGCGGTCCGCGCGCTCAACGCCCGCATGCTGGTCTCGCGCGGCTACACCGTCCACGAGGCGGCGTCGGGCGTCGAGGCGCTCGACCTCTTCCTGCAGAACGACGGCCGGATCGATCTCGTCGTCTCCGACGTGGTGATGCCCGAGATGGACGGCCCGACGCTGCTCGGCGAGTTGCGCAAGCGCAATCCGAACACCAAGGTCGTCTTCGTCTCCGGCTATGCCGAGGAAGCCTTCCGCAAGAACCTGCCCGAGGGCGAGGAATTCCACTTCCTGCCCAAGCCCTTCACGATGAAGCAGCTCGTCGAGACGGTGAAGGCGGCGATGGGCTGAAGGCCCGTTCCAGCCTCTCTCAGCCCTCATCCTGAGGAGCCGCGCAGCGGCGTCTCGAAGGATGTTTCAGGAGGCTCCGGAGATATCTGGAGCATCCTTCGAGACGCAAGCCTTCGGCTTGCTCCTCAGGATGAGGGCTGAAGCTGCCGCCCCCGACCGGGCGCCAGATACGACCGGCGCCCATGCCTCCCGTGACAGCTCCTGACACCCCTCCTGACAGAAACTGACACTGAGAACAAAAAAAGAACTTGATAGCAGGAACAAAGCGTGACCATTCTCATGTCAAGACGCATTGAGATGTCCCCCTCGCCCTGCCATAAGGAGCCCGAAACGTGAATCAGGCGAATCTCAAACTCGTGGAAGGCTCCTCGATGGATAAGGCCAAGGCGCTGGATGCGGCGCTCTCCCAGATCGAACGTGCCTTCGGCAAGGGCTCGATCATGCGGCTGGGCAAGAACCCGCAGGCGATCGAGATCGAGACGATTTCGACCGGTTCGCTCGGCCTCGACATTGCGCTCGGCGTAGGCGGCCTGCCCAAGGGCCGCGTCATCGAGATCTACGGGCCGGAATCCTCCGGCAAAACCACGCTGGCGCTGCACACCATCGCCGAAGCCCAGAAGAAGGGCGGCGTCTGCGCCTTCGTCGATGCCGAGCATGCGCTCGACCCGGTCTATGCCCGCAAGCTCGGCGTCAATCTCGACGACCTCCTGATCTCGCAGCCCGATACCGGCGAGCAGGCGCTCGAGATCACCGACACGCTCGTCCGCTCCGGCGCGATCGACGTGCTCGTGGTCGACTCCGTCGCGGCGCTGACGCCCCGTGCCGAGATCGAGGGCGAGATGGGCGACGTGCAGCCCGGCCTCCAGGCCCGCCTGATGAGCCAGGCCCTGCGCAAGCTCACCGCCTCGATCTCGCGCTCGAACTGCATGGTCATCTTCATCAACCAGATCCGCATGAAGATCGGCGTGATGTACGGCTCGCCGGAGACCACGACCGGCGGCAACGCGCTCAAGTTCTACGCTTCCGTGCGCCTCGACATTCGCCGCGTCTCGACGCTGAAGGAGCGCGACGAGGCGACCGGCAACCAGGTCCGCGTCAAGGTCGTCAAGAACAAGGTCGCGCCGCCCTTCAAGCAGGTCGAGTTCGACATCATGTTCGGCGAGGGCATCTCGAAGGTCGGCGAACTGATCGATCTCGGCGTCAAGGCCGGCATGGTCGAGAAAGCCGGTGCCTGGTTCTCCTTCGACAGCCAGCGCCTCGGCCAGGGCCGCGAGAACGCCAAGACCTTCCTCAAGACCAATCCGGACGTCGCCGCCAAGATCGAAGCCACGATCCGCCAGAATTCCGGCCTCGTCGCCGACCGCATCCTCGATCAGGCCGACCCGACCGCGGACGACCTCGACGAAGGCGAGGCCTGAGACGGCCTTCCCGATCAGGGACAGATAACGCGGGCGGCCTTCGGGTCGCCCGTTTTCGTTTGCCGATAAGGCCTTGCGGCTGGTGCGCTGCATCAAGCTTTCTGGACAGGCGCCAACCGCCTGACTAGAACCGGTTCTTCCCGCCGAGCGCGAGCCCGGCCCCTGCCCGAGTTGAGAAGCGCAAAAGAGCGATGAGCGGCGTCAACGATATCCGGTCGACCTTCCTCGACTACTTCCAGTCCCAGGGCCACGAGATCGTGCCGTCGAGCCCGCTCGTGCCGCGCAACGACCCGACGCTGATGTTCGCCAATTCGGGCATGGTGCAGTTCAAGAACGTCTTCACCGGCCAGGAGAAGCGCCCCTATTCGCGCGCCACCACCGCCCAGAAATGCGTGCGCGCCGGCGGCAAGCACAACGACCTCGACAATGTCGGCTACACCGCCCGCCATCACACCTTTTTCGAGATGCTGGGGAACTTCTCCTTTGGCGACTATTTCAAGGAACAGGCGATCCACCATGCCTGGACCCTGGTCACGCGCGAATTCGGCCTGCCCAAGGACAAGCTGACGGTCACCGTCTACTCCGAAGACGACGAGGCGCATGCGCTCTGGAAGAAGATCGCCGGCCTGACCGACGACAAGATCATCCGCATCCCGACCTCGGACAATTTCTGGCGCATGGGCGATACCGGCCCCTGCGGCCCCTGCTCCGAGATATTCTACGACCATGGCGACCATATCTGGGGCGGCCCGCCGGGCTCGGCCGAGCAGGACGGTGATCGCTTCATCGAGATCTGGAACCTCGTGTTCATGCAATACGAGGAAGCGGCCGGCGGCGTCCGCACCAACCTGCCCCGCCCCTCGATCGATACCGGCATGGGGCTGGAGCGTATCGCGGCGGTGCTCCAGGGCACGCATGACAATTACAATATCGACCTGTTCCGCGCGCTGATCACGGCCATCGCCGACCTGACCTCGGTCGATCCGGACGGGCCGATGAAGGCGAGCCATCGCGTCATCGCCGATCATCTGCGCTGCTCCGCCTTCCTGATCGCCGATGGCGTGCTGCCCTCGAACGAGGGCCGCGGCTATGTGCTGCGACGGATCATGCGCCGCGGCATGCGCCATGCGCAGCTGCTCGGCGCCAAGGAGCCGCTGCTCTACAAGCTCGTGCCGGCGCTGACCCGCGAGATGGGCCGCGCCTATCCCGAGCTGTTGCGCGCCGAGGCCCTGATCACCGAGACGCTGAAGCTGGAGGAAACCCGCTTCCGCACCACGCTGGCGCGCGGCCTCACCCTGCTCGACGACGCCTCGAAGGACCTGACCGCCGGCCAGAGCCTCAAGGGCGATGTCGCCTTCACGCTCTACGACACCTATGGCTTCCCGCTCGACCTGACGCAGGACGCGCTGCGCGCCCGCGAGATCACCGTCGATACCGAGGGCTTCGATGCCGCCATGCAGCAGCAGAAGGCCAAGGCGCGCGCCGCCTGGTCCGGCTCCGGCGAGGCCGCGACCGAGACGCTCTGGTTCCCGCTGCGCGACAAGGTCGGCGCGACCGAGTTCCTCGGCTACGACACCGAGACCGCCGAGGGCGTCGTCACCGCGCTGATCCGCGACAATGCCGAGATCCCGTCCCTGAAGGCCGGCGAGAGCGGCTTCATGCTGGTCAACCAGACGCCGTTCTACGGCGAGTCCGGTGGTCAGGTCGGCGATGCCGGCGTGGTCAAGGCGCCGGGCACGCTGGTCGAAGTCACCGACGTCCAGAAGAAGCTCGGCGACGTCTTCGCCCATAGCGTCACGGTCAAGGAAGGCGAATTGAAGCTCGGCGCCGCCGTCGAGCTCGTCGTCGACCATGAGCGCCGCACCGCGATCCGCGCCAACCACTCGGCGACGCATCTGCTGCACGAGGCGCTGCGCCTCGTCCTCGGCGACCATGTCGCGCAGAAGGGCTCGCTGGTCTCGGCCGATCGCCTGCGCTTCGACTTCTCGCATCCCAAGCCCATCAGCGCCGAGGAGCTGCGCGAGGTCGAGGAGATCGCCAACGCGATCGTCCTGCAGAATGAGCCGGTCACCACCCGCCTGATGAGCGTCGATGAGGCGATCGCCTCCGGCGCGCGCGCGCTGTTCGGCGAGAAGTATGGTGACGAGGTCCGCGTCGTCGCGATGGGCACGAACCCGGCCGGCCGCGCCTATTCGGTCGAGCTCTGCGGCGGCACCCATGCCTCGCGCACCGGCGATATCGGCCTCGTCAGCATCGTCGGCGAAGGCGCTGTCGCGGCCGGCGTGCGCCGCCTCGAAGCCATGACCGGCAATGGCGCGCGCCTGCGCCTCAACGAGGAATCGCGCCTGCTCGACGGGCTCGCGAGCCTGCTCAAGGTTCCCGCGGCCGAAGCCGGCAACCGCCTCGCCGCGCTGATCGAGGAACGCCGCAAGCTCGACCGCGAATTGACCGAGGCCCGCAAGAAGCTCGCCATGGGCGGCGGCGGCGCGGCCGAGGACCCCGTACAGGAGATCGCCGGTGCCAAGCTTCTGGCCCGCGCCGTCACCGGCATCGAGATGAAGGACCTGAAGAGCCTCGCCGACGAGGCCAAGGCCCGCGTCGGCTCCGGCGTCGTCGCCATCGTCGGCGTCGCCGATGACGGCAAGGCCGGCGTCGTCGTCGGCGTCACGCCCGACCTGACCGAACGCTTCGATGCGGTCGCTCTCGTCCGCGTCGCCTCCGAGCAACTCGGCGGCAAGGGCGGCGGCGGCCGCCGCGACATGGCCCAGGCCGGCGGGCCGGACGGCAGCAAGGCGCAAGCCGCGCTCGACGCCGTCGCGGCCGCGATGGGCTGACGGAGAGATGGCCGCCGCCACGCCTCGACGGGGCTGGCGGTGGCAGGTTCACCTGTGGTTCGATCACGGTGCCGGCGACGACCTCGTCGCCACCGTGATCCACCGGGCGCTGGTCGTGCTGATCTGCGCCAATGTGCTGGCGATCGTGTTGGAATCGGTTCCCACGCTCGCCGCCCGCTTCGGCCCCGGTTTCGAGCTGCTGGAGCGCATCTCGCTCGCGGTCTTCACGGTCGAATACGTCATCCGCATCTGGATCGCGCCCGAACATGCCCGCTATCGCGGCCTCAGCGCGACGCGGGCTCGCATCGCCTATCTCCGCTCCTTCCCGGCCATCATCGACCTGCTGGCGATCCTGCCGCTCGCGGCCGCGCTGCTGGGCTTCGGCGAGATCCGGTTTCTTCTTCTGCTACGCCTGCTGCGCTTCTTCAAACTCGGCCGCTATTCGCCGGGCATGGCCTCGCTCGCCGCGGCGTTGGCGGCCGAGCGCAAGGCGCTGGTCGCCTGTTTCGTCATCCTGATGGGCGTGATGCTGGTGGCCGCCTGCGCCATGCATCTCGTCGAGCATGAGGCCCAGCCCGACAAGTTCGGCACGATCCCCGATGCGATGTGGTGGGCGATCATCACCTTGACCACGGTCGGCTATGGCGACGTCTTTCCGATCACCGCGGCCGGCAAGGCGGTCGCGGCCGTCACCGCCGTGCTCGGCCTCGTCATGCTCGCCTTGCCGGTCGGCATCGTCGCCACGGCCTTCGCGCAGGAGATCCACCGGCGCGAATTCGTCGTCACCTGGAGCATGATCGCACGCGTGCCGCTGTTCGGCGGGCTCGATGCCAGCGAGATCGCCGCCGTGATGCAGTTCCTGCGCGCCCAGTCGGTACGCTCAGGCGCCGTCATCATGCATCAGGGCGAGCCCGGCCGGGCGCTCTATTTCATCGCCAGCGGCGAGGTCGAGGTCTCTCTCGCCAATAGCCGCGACCGGCTCGACGAAGGCCATTTTTTCGGCGAACTCCAGCTCGATGATATCGCCATCGCCAGCCATTCGCCCTGCCCGCAAGCGGCGGTGGCGACGGTTCCTTCCAAGCTCCTGGTGCTCGACCCCATCGATTTCCGGGCGCTGACCACGCGCCATCCCCGGCTTGCCGAGCGCATCCGGGCGCTGGCGAGAGGATGAACGTGAAACGCCGCCTCCTGATCGCGCTCGCCGCCCTGCTCCTGCCGGCGCTCGCCGTTGCGCAGACGAAACCCGCTCAACGCCGCCACGACGCCCCCGCCCTCTCCGCTGCCCGGACCATCATCGCTGGCGCGCCGCTCAGCGTCTTCCTGAGCAACGCACCGCAGGGCGCCCGCCTCGCCATCGCCCGCCCGGACGATCCGGCGAGCAAGGCGATCGTCGTCATTGAGGCCAGGAACACGGTGCCCGCCCTGCCCACCCCCGGCGCGGTCGGCAGCTATGAACTGCGCCTGACCGTGGAGAAGGACGGTATCCCCGTCATCCTGCAGCGCCAGCCGCTCGCCACGACCGAGCCGAGCGCGACGCTGGCCGCGCCCGAGCGCGTCGGCCGTGGCCAGGGCTTGCCGGTGCGCGGCATCGGCCCCAATGGCGAGCAGGACCGCGTCTTGCTGGTGAAGCCCGACGCGCCGGCCGATGCCGATGGCCCGCGCTTCTTCCCAGCCGAAAATGTCGAGGCGACGTTGGAAGCGCCGGACCAGCCGGGCCTCTATGAACTGCGCTACGTGCTGCATGCGCCGCTGGCGGAGCATCGCATCCTGGCGCGACGAGCGGTCAAGGTGGAATGAACCGCCTCCAGCGGGCGGTTTCGCGTAAAACTCCCGTAATCTTCGCCGCTTATACCGGCCTTGCTTTGGGGAGTGCCGAGAGATGAGCAGCGCGAACGATGCCCGCTTCTGGGATCGGACATCCGGCCGATATGCGCGCAGCACCATCTCGGACATCGCCGGCTATGAACGCACGCTGGAGCGGACTCGCGCGCTGCTGAAATCGCAAGACCGGGTGCTGGAACTCGGCTGCGGCACCGGATCGACAGCACTCAGGCTGGCCGGCTGCGTGCAAAGCTATCTGGCCACCGACATCTCCACCGGCATGATCGCGATTGCCGAGCAGAAACTGGCGACCGAAGCGATCCCGGGATTGAGCTTCCGCGCGGCCACGGCGGAAGCGCTCGCACCCGAAGCCGGTTTCGATGCCGTTCTGGGCTTCAGCTACCTGCATCTGGTTCGTGATCTGCCCGGCACGCTGAGGCATATCCGCGGCTTGCTCGCCGAGGACGGGCTGTTCATCTCGAAGACCCCCTGTATCGGGGACATGAACCCGCTCGTCGGATACGCCGCCCTGCCCGTGATGCGCGCGCTCCGGCTGGCGCCCTATGCCGCCGTCTTCAGCGCGGCAGAGCTGAAAGAGCGCGTGTCTGCGGCAGGCTTTCAGATACTGACGACCGAGGGCCATGCGACCAAGGGCAAGGATTGGCGCCCCTACATCGTGGCCCGGAAGACCTGATCGCCGCAGACGAGCGCAACGCATGAAAAAGCCCGGCCTTCCGGCCGGGCTTTTTAGTCCACGCAACGATGCGCCTGAGATCAGGCGGCCATCGCCTTGCGCATGTTCTCGCTGACCTTCTCGAGGAAGCCGGTGGTCGAGAGCCACTTCTGCTCGGCGCCGACCAGCAGGGCGAGGTCCTTGGTCATGTCGCCGGCCTCGACCGTATCGACCGTGACCTTCTCCAGCAGCGCCGCGAACTTGGCGAGCTCGGCATTGTTGTCGAGCTTGGCGCGATGGCTGAGGCCACGGGTCCAGGCGAAGATCGAGGCGATCGAGTTCGTCGAGGTCTCCTTGCCCTTCTGGTGCTCGCGATAGTGGCGGGTCACCGTGCCGTGCGCGGCCTCTGCCTCGACGGTCTTGCCGTCCGGCGTCATCAGCACCGAGGTCATCAGGCCGAGCGAGCCGAAGCCCTGCGCCACGGTATCCGACTGCACGTCGCCATCGTAGTTCTTGCAGGCCCAGACATAGCCGCCCGACCACTTCATCGCCGAAGCGACCATGTCGTCGATCAGGCGGTGCTCGTAGGTGATGCCGAGCTCGTCGAACTTGGCCTTGAACTCGGTCTGGTAAATCTCCTCGAAGATATCCTTGAAGCGGCCGTCATAGGTCTTGAGGATGGTGTTCTTGGTCGAGAGATAGACCGGATACTTGCGCATCAGGCCGTAGTTCAGCGACGCCCGAGCGAAGTCCTTGATCGACTCGTCGAGATTGTACATCGCCATGGCGACGCCGGCCTCGGGGGCCTTGAAGACCTCCTTCTCGATGACCTTGCCGTCCTCGCCGACGAACTTGATCGAGAGCGTACCCTTGCCCGGGAACTTGAAGTCCGTCGCGCGGTACTGGTCGCCGAAGGCATGGCGGCCGATGACGATCGGCTGGGTCCAGCCCGGGACGAGGCGCGGCACGTTCTTGCAGATGATCGGCTCGCGGAAGATCACGCCGCCGAGGATGTTGCGGATCGTGCCGTTCGGCGACTTCCACATTTCCTTGAGGTTGAACTCCTTCACGCGGCCCTCGTCCGGCGTGATGGTGGCGCACTTGACCGCGACGCCATGCTTCTTGGTGGCGTTGGCGGCGTCGATCGTGACCTGATCGTTGGTCGCGTCGCGGTTCTCGACCGAGAGATCGTAATAGTCGAGCTCGAGATCCAGATACGGGAAGATCAGGGTGTCCTTGATCTTCTGCCAGATGATCCGGGTCATCTCGTCGCCGTCCATGTCGACGACCGGGTTGGCGACCTTGATCTTGCTCATGCGATGACCCCTGTTCTCTCCAGATAGAACGATCCGAAATCGCAGCTTTCGGCCACGGTTCCCGGCTGGGTCGCTTCCTAGCGGGTTACGCGCGGCGGGGGAAGCGCGGCTTTCGGGCAATCTCACGCAACAATCATTATGCTGCACCGCCGCAAAATCGGCACCTTCCCCGCCTAGCCTGTCCTGCCGCTCGTCATAGCGACAGGACGGACGACGTGTTCCGTTTCATTTTCGATTGCCGGTCCGGCCTCGCGCCGGCCACGCTCCTTATCGCGGCGACGCTCAGTCCCGCCCTCGCCTCCACGCCGCTTACGGCGGAGGAGACGCCTGTCATGCCGCTGCCGATCCCGCGCGGCGCGCTGATCGATCCCGACGCGGACGAGATGCCGGCGCTGGCCGCGGGCGAGCCCGATGCGATCGTCTTCGATCCCGGCCTCGCCGCGCTCGGCCGCGCCGCGGCGTCATCCGGTGCGCATCTGCGGGCGCGGGCGCCGATCCCGGTCGATATCATCCGCAAGGGTTTTGCTGCCCGCCAGCATACGATGAGCGCAGCACAGGACCGTTCGGTCGGCTTCAAGCTCGGCCAGGACATCTTCTCGCTCTCGACGACGCTCTCCGATCCGGCGAGCACCGGCGCAACCCGGAACGCGGAACTGCGCTGGCGCCTCGCCCAGCCCGTGGGAGCGGGCAAAGGCTTCATCTGGGGCCTCGCCACCGGCGGCGGCAGTGCGCTCTACGGCAATCCCGAGCAGATCGGCGAAGCCTTGATCGGCTATCGGCAGGAGCTGATCCCGCACCTGACCCTGACCTCGCAGCTCACGATGGGCGGGACTTACGTCTTCGCGCCGGGCGACGGCATCCATACCGCGATGACGCCGGAAATGAAGCTCTCGGTCGATCTCGCCAGGCTCGCCGACCTGCCCTGGCAGACCTCCTTCGATGTCACGCTGGCGCGCAAGGTCCCGCTCGTCGCCAGCGATTTCGAGACGCGCGGCCGGGCGATGCTGTCCCTGAAGTACAAGTGGGATTGACCGGCACGGCCGCCATCGCATGGCGGCCTGCATCATCCTGCCTTCCCCCTCGGCGCGGGCCGCTCTAGCCTCGCCTGATGACACACTCGACCTCGACCAAATTCGCTCTCGTCACCGGCGGCACGCGCGGCATCGGCGCCGGCGCTGCCCTCGCCCTGGCCCAGGCTGGCTATGATGTCCTCGCCACCGGCTTGACCGAGGAGGAGGTCGCGGCGGCGCCGGCCCACCCCGCCATCCGCCATGCCCGTCTCGACGTGACTCGCGACGCCGAGGTCGCCGCCATCGTCGCGACCTGCCCGCGCCTCGACGCGCTGGTGAACTGCGCCGGCATGATCCAGCGCGGCGGCAAGGAATTCGAGATCGACGCCTTCCGCCTGGCCATCGAGGTCAATCTCACCGGCACGATGCGGATGTGCCTCGCGACGAAGGACAAGCTCGCCGCAAAGGGAGCGGACAAGGCGGGCGGTGCCATCGTCAACATCGCCTCGATGCTGACCTTCCACGGCTCGCCCTTCGCGCCGGGCTATGCCGCCTCGAAGGGTGGCATCGGCCAGCTCACCAAGTCGCTAGGCGCCGCCTGGGCGCAGGACGGCATCCGCGTGAATGCCGTAGCGCCGGGCTGGATCGAGACAGAGCTGACCCGGCCGCTGGTCGAGGATGCCGAGCGTTCGGCGCCGATCCTTGCCCGCACGCCGATGGGCCGCTGGGGCAAGCCCGGCGATGTCGGCGGTGCCATCGCCTTCCTGCTCTCGGACGCGGCACAGTTCGTCACCGGCGCGATCCTGCCGGTGGATGGCGGCTATCTCGCCGTCTAGGAAAGCGATTCCGCCCCAAAGGCTTGGGCCGGAAACTTGAATCAGATTGCGCGCGGATTGAATCAGAACATCAGCACGGGAGAGACGCCATGAACACGACGAGCCCGATGCCCGTCGCCGCCACGCAGGACGAGCGCTGGACGCCTTATCGCCATCCCCAGCCGAAGGAATCGCCGCCGGAGCTGATCGTCCCGAACGTGATCCCGACCGATGAGCGCGTCTGGGTCCCCGTCGATGACAATGTCTGGTTCCGCCCGCTCCTCCTCTGCACCTCGCGCGGCTACTGGATGAACCTGCTCAAGGTCCGCCGCGCCGGCGTGCTCTCGCGCCACCGCCACCCGCTGCCGGTCCATGGCTATGTGCTCAAGGGCCAATGGCGCTACCTGGAGCATGACTGGGTCGCGACCGAGGGCTCCTATGTCTACGAGGCGCCGGGCGAGACGCATACGCTGGTGGTCGATCCCGATGTCGAGGAGATGATCACCATGTTCCAGGTCAATGGCGCGATGATCTATGTCGACCCGGACGGCAAATGCCTCGGTTATGACGACGTCTTCACCCGCATCGACAAATGCCGCGCGCATTACGCCCAGAACGGGCTCGGCGCCGAGTATGTCGATCAGTTCATTCGGTAATGCAGCAGGCTGAGGCGCCTCAGCGCTTCAGCTTCGCCAGCTCAACGGCCGCGCGCAGTTCGATATGCGCCAGCACCTCATCGAGGCGCGGATCGTCCGTCGCCTCGCGGCGAAGCGATAGCGTCGTGCGTAGCCGCTCCAGCTCGGAGGGCAGCACGCGGCCTGCGAGCAGCGCCGCCTTCAGCCGGTCCAGCCCGTCGAGCAGGTCATGCCCGCGCCTTGCCTGCCGGCGCTTGCGATCCTGCGAATCCTCCTGCGCCTGGACGGCAAGCAGGGTGTCGAGCGGGCCTGCCGCGCTGACGCCGCTGCTGCGGGTCGCGGTCGCGCTATCCTGCGTCGGAAGCGTGAAGGCCGCGCCGCTCGAGCGCCTCGCGGAACTGGCCGGGCCGGCATTCGAGACGGGCGCGCGCTGGTCGATCCTAATCATCGGCGGCCTCGTTAAGGGTTAATGAAACCTTGTCGGAAGACGGTTAACAGCCGGTAAACTGCCCGGCAGAAACTGCCGCCCCGGCAGGAAGCGCAGGCTCAGCAAGAGCCTTCCGACCATGACGCTGAACTGCAAAGGACTGACAAACAAGGCTTTTCAAATTCGAGCGGTTTGGCACGCCGCTCGCAGGGGCTCTGGCGAGTTCAACCACCCTTTGGTGCCAGACGCATGTTCCGCAACCCCGCCCTGAAGACGCTGCTGAAGCCGCTGGCCGCCATGCTGGCCGTGGTCGTCGGCCTGACGTCGCAGCCGGTGTTCGCGCTCTCGCGCATCAAGGACCTCGCCTCGGTCGAGGGTGTCCGCACCAACCAGCTGCTCGGCTACGGCATCGTCGTCGGCCTCAACGGCACGGGCGACACCCTCAACAACACACCTTTCACCAAGCAGTCGCTGCAGGCGATGCTGGAGCGCCTCGGCGTCAACACCCGCGGCGCCAACATGCGCACCGCCAACGTCGCCGCCGTGATGGTGACCGCCAACCTGCCGCCCTTCGCCACCCAGGGCACACGCGTTGACGTCACCGTCTCGGCCATGGGCGACGCCAAGTCGCTGCAGGGCGGCACGCTGCTGGTCACGCCACTGCTCGGCGCCGATGGCGAAGTCTATGCGGTGTCGCAGGGCCCGGTCGCGATCTCCGGCTTCTCGGCCGAGGGCGAGGCCAGCAAGATCACCCGCGGCGTGCCGACCGTCGGCCGCATCGCCAATGGCGGCGTCGTCGAGCGCGAGATCGACTTCGCGCTGAACAAGCTCTCGACCCTGCGCCTGTCGCTGCGCAACCCGGACCTGACCACGGCCCGCCGCATGGCCGCGGCGATCAACGATTTCGTCGGTGGCGACTCGGCCGAACCGACCGACCCCTCGACCGTGGTCCTGCAGATTCCGCCCCGCTTCAAGGGCAACATGATCCGGCTGCTGACCGATATCGAGCAGCTGCGCGTCGAGCCCGACCAGCTCGCCCGCATCGTCATCGACGAGCGCTCCGGCATCATCGTCATGGGCAAGGACGTCCGCGTCTCCACGGTCGCCGTGGCGCAGGGCAACCTCACCGTCACGATCAGCGAGCAGCCGCAGGTCTCGCAGCCAGAGCCCTTCGGGCGCGGCCAGACCGTCGTGACGCCCCGGACCAACGTCAAGGTCGATACCGGCGGCGGCAACAAGCTCGCCCTCGTCAAGGAAAGCGTGACGCTGGCCGAGCTCGTTGACGGGCTCAACGCGCTCGGCATCGGCCCGCGCGACCTGATCTCCATTCTCCAGGCCATCAAGTCGGCAGGCGCGCTGCAGGCTGAAATCGAGGTGATGTGATGACTGTTGCCCTCGCGCTTCCCGCCGCGAACCTCGCCCTCGGCGTCGCCGGCAAGGTCGCCAGCGGCATTGCCGATGCGCTCGACCCGGCCAAGGCCAAGGCCAAGAAACAGGCCGACGAGTTCGAGACCATGTTCCTCGAGCAGATGACCGAGAAGCTCTTCGCCGGCGAAACCGGCGAAGGCCCTCTCGGCGAGAACGGCACCGGCGGCGGCATCTGGCGCTCGCAGCTCACCCAGCAATACGCCCAGCAGATCCAGAAGGCCGGCGGCATCGGCCTGTCCAACCAGATCATGCGCGACCTGATCAACCTGCAGGAGCAGGCCGCGGCCGGAGTGCAGAATGCTGGCCGCTAAGCCGATCCTCGACGAGCGTCCGCGCATCGCCGATGCGCTGAGTGCCCGCGCCCTGGTCGAAGCTGTCCTGGAAGCGCTCGGCGCCCTCTCCCATCTCGTCGGCGAGGAAACCGAGCTCGTTCGCGCCGGCCGCCTGCCGGAAGCGATGACCCGCGAGCCGCGCAAGACCGAACTCGCCGGCATCTACATGCGCGGCGTCGAGCAGGTGAAGCTGAACGCGGTGGCGCTGGCCCGCTTCGTGCCGGACCAGGTCAAGCGGCTGAAGGACGCCCATCTCGCCTTCCAGAGCCTGATCGAGACCAACCAGATCGTGCTGGCGACCGCCCGCGCCGTCTCGGAATCGATCGTTCGCGACCTCGCCGCCGATGCCAACAAACCGATGCGCGCCAATGGCTACGGCCCGGCGGCTACGGTCGGGGCCGGCGTCTTCGCCCGTCCGAATTCCGGACCGCTGGTCGTCTCGCGTCGGCTTTGAGGCACCGCGGCAGGCCGCTCCCGCGCCAAGGCAGGAGCGCCAGCCCCTTGGTTTAAAAAGGGTTTACGCCGCGGCTGCGCCGGAAACCCTAAAGATTTACCTAATTTCTTGACGCCGGATTCAATCTTTTCTGCCAATCTCCGCAATGTCGGGTAGCCACGTCCTGCTCCCGGCACCGGACGAGAGCGGCGCGACGGCGCCGTGAACGACTCCAGAAGGAGTGGTCATGGATTTTGGCAACGCCCCCAAGCTCGCGGCCGTGATCGGCCCGCCGCCTGTCAGCCGTTCAGATGTCACGGCCCATGCCGGCAGCGTCGCGGTCGATCTTCCCCCTGAAAAGACCGTGCAATCGGCCTCCGCCGGCTCCGCCGTCAATGTCGAGGTCCGCGCCGAGTCGCGCGACGCCCAGAGCCGTGCCGATGGCGAGCGCCGGGCCCGCGACAACGCCCAGAACAATCGCGAGGCCGCCCGCGTTACCGACAAGACCGTCGAACGCAAGCTGGTCATCGATCCGCAGACTCGCGCGATCGTCCTGCAGAAGAAGGATCCGCAGACCGGCGAGACGATCTCGCAGCTGCCGGACGAGACGCTGCTCAAGCTGCGCGCCTATTCACGCGAACTCAGCGAGCGGGCCCGCGAGGCCAGCGAGCCGCAACACCACCAGGTCGAGCGGACGGCCTGAGCGCCTCCTCCCCTTCCAATGCCTTCTGGAACCGCCCGCCTCCGCGCGGGCGGTTTGCGTTTGGGCGCCTGCTCAGAGCGTCGCCGTTAGAGGCTGCTTAACCATGCCCCGACAAGCCACCGATCCCGCTCAATTCGCCAGCTGAAATTTACCTGTTGTTACGGGCTGGCGCAGCAGGGTCGCCCTGTCCTGGCCAGAACGGCCTGGACGCCAGAAGGCTCCATACCAGAAGGTAAAAAACAAATGGCCGTCTCTCTCTCCTCCGGCGTGCGCAACAACCTGGCGTCGCTGCAGTCGACCACGTCGCAGGCTCTGGCGATCCAGAACCGTCTCGCGACCGGCAAGCGGGTCAACACCGCCGTCGACAACCCGGTCAACTACTTCACCGCCGCTTCGCTGAATGAGCGTTCGAGCCAGCTCACTGGCCTGCTCGACGGCATGTCGAACGGCATCCAGACCATCCAGACCGCGTCCAAGGGCATCGACGGCATCACCAAGCTGGTGAACTCCCTGCAGTCGACCATCAAGCAGGCTCAGGCCGACGCGGCTCAGAACCGCCCGACCGTTGTCGGCACTGGCACGACGCTGGCCACGGCGGCAGAAGCCGCCCTGACTTCGAAGAGCCTGAAGGACATCGCCCTCGACAAGCGCCTCGGCAGCGCTGGCGACACCACGGTGGCGACCGCGACCGCGAGCACCGCGGGCGATCTCGGTATCGACCTCACGGCGACGCCGGAACTCAACATCCAGATCGTCACCAACCCGGCCGCGCCGACCTCGACGACCGATATCAGCATCACCATGACCGCCAACACGACCGTCCGTGACGTCGTGAACGCGATCAACGGCTCGGGTGTCGCTACCGCCTTCGTCGACGAGAAGGGTGTCCTCAACGTCAAGGGTACGGGTTCGGAGCAGCTCGGTGTCGGTATCGGCGCCGGTGCCAACGCCGGCGCTGCGGTCACCGACTCGGCGACCGGCCTGCAGAACACCAAGTTTGGCCTGGCTGCCGCCGACCGGACGACGGGTGCCGCCTCTTCCGGCATCACCTCGTCGGTGCGCTCGAACCTGATCGACCAGTACAACGATCTGCGCAGCAAGATCGACGATCTGGCCAAGGACTCGGGCTATAACGGCATCAACCTGCTCGGTGGTGACCGCCTGTCGATCGTCTTCAACGAGAAGACCGGCAAGAACCAGACCAAGCTCGACGTTCAGGGCACCACCCTGACCTCGGACAACCTGGGTATCGCCAAGGCTGGCAACACCCAGCTCGCCGGCACCACCAACTTCCAGAACGACGCCGATCTGGAAACCGCGACGAAGTCGCTTACCGGTGCGCTGACTTCGCTGAAGTCGCTCGCTTCGACCTTCGGCGCCAACCTCTCGGTCGCCCAGACCCGCCAGGACTTCACCAAGGACATGGCGAGCGCCCTGACGACCGGTGCCGACAACCTGACCAACGCCGACGTCAACGCCGAGGCCGCCTCCCTGCTCGCGCTGCAGACCCGTCAGCAGCTCGCCCAGACGGCGCTCTCGCTGGCGAACCAGTCCGACCAGGGCGTCCTGCGTCTGTTCTGATCTTCGGTCCGCAGAAAGCGGATCAGCCCGCAGGACGCGGGACGAAGTCAAAGAGCGGCGGAGCTTCGGCGCCGCCGCTTTTCGTTTGGGCGCGGTAACGAGATTGCCGGCGCAATTAACTTTTTATTATCCTTAACGAGTGATGATCACCCCTGAAATCAGGTTGCATCGCGCCGGAATCGCGCGTTCAGGGGACCGAAGATGGCCAGCACGATCCTTTCCAGCGGCGTTCGCAACAACCTGCTGACGCTTCAGCAGACCACGGCGCAGCAGAGCGTGATCCAGAACCGCCTCGCCACCGGCAAGAAGGTCAATTCCGCCATCGACAACCCGGTGAACTACTTCACCGCGCTTTCGCTGAACGACCGCTCCAGCCAGCTCACTGGCCTTCTCGACGGCATCTCGAACGGCATCCAGACCATCCAGACCGCGTCCAAGGGCATCGACGGCATCACCAAGCTGGTCCAGTCGCTGCAGTCGACGGTGAAGCAGGCCCAGGCCGACGCCGCGCAGAACCGCCCGACCAAGGCCGGCACGGCTCTCGCGACCGCGACCGAAGCCGCCGTCACCTCGAAGAGCCTGAAGGACATCGCCCTCGACAAGAAGCTGGTCGATGACAACGCCGGCGTCGCCAACGATGCGACCGCTACCTATTCCGGCAACGTCGGCATGACGGCCGGCTCTACCGATGTCGGCATCTCGATCGTCGCCGGTTCGACGACCTACGAAATCTCCTTCTCCGCCGCGAACGCGACGATGCGTGACCTCGTCAACGAGATCAACAAGTCCGGCATCGCCACCGCCTTCGTCGACGAGAAGGGCCAGCTCAACGTCAAGGGCGCGGGTTCCGAGCCTCTGCAGGTCGGTATCGGCGTCGGCGCCGGTGGCGCCGCTGCCATCACCGCAGCCCAGGGCGGCACCAGCAACACTGCCGTTGGTTTCGCTGCGGCTGACCGCACCGGCGCGGGCATCGCCGGCACGAACATCACCTCGGCTGTCCGTTCGAACCTGATCGATCAGTTCAACGACCTGCGCAACAAGATCGACGATCTCGCCAAGGACTCGAGCTACAACGGCATCAACCTGTTGACGGGCGACCGGCTGTCGATCCAGTTCAACGAGAAGACCGGCAAGAACCAGACCAAGCTCGACATCCAGGGCTCGAACATCACCTCCGACAACCTGGGTATTCCGCGCGCCATCAACACGCAGCTTGCCGGCTTCATCAACTTCCAGAACGACGGTGACCTCGACAAGGCGACCGCCGCCCTCACCGGCGCGCTGACCTCGCTGAAGTCGCTGGCCTCGACGCTGGGCTCCAATCTCTCGGTCGCCCAGACCCGCCAGGACTTCACCAAGGAACTGGCCAACGTCCTGACCACCGGCGCCGGCAACCTCGTGCTGGCCGATCCGAACGAGGAAGGCGCCAGCCTGCTGGCCCTCAACACCCGCCAGCAGCTGTCCCAGACGGCGCTGTCGCTGGCGAACCAGGCCGACCAGGGCGTGCTCCGGCTCTTCGGCTGACGCCGAAGACGCCGCCCGCCCTCCCCTCCAGCCAGAAGGCAGGACCGACATGGCTCTCAAGGTCGAGCTCAAGCCGCGCGAACGCATCATCATCGGCCAGGTGGTGATCCGCAACGACGAGCAACGCACCCGCTTCTTCATCGAGGGCGACGCGCCCATCCTGCGCGAGAAGGACATCCTGACCGCAGCGACGGCCGATACCCCGGCCAAGAAGATCTATCTCGCGATCCAGCTCATGTATCTGGCGCAGGACCCAACGCATGAGCACGAGACCTATTTCCAGCTCGTGCGCGACTTCATCAATGCGGCGCCGAGCGCTCTGCCGCATGTTCACGAGATCAATAACCGCATCTTAAGCGACGACCTCTATAAAGCTCTCAAGGCGGCCAGAAAGCTGATCGCCTATGAAGCGGAACTGTTCGAGAATGCAAAACGGGTTTAACGCCTACGCCGCCGCTGCCAAGACCGCTCAATCCGTCGTTTCACCTCGCGAACTCGAGGCCTCCCTTCTGATCAAGGCCGCCACGCGGCTCCAGGCCGTCGCGGACGACTGGAACCTGCGCGAGCGCGAACTGGACGAGGCGCTGACCTATAATCGCCGCCTGTGGACCCTGCTGGTCTCCGCCGTCATCGCCGAGGACAATCCGCTCCCGGTCGGCATCAAGACCAACATCCTCAGCCTAGCCAATTTCATCTTCAACCAGACCTTCAAGATCTCGGCCGATCCGCAGCCGCAATCTCTGGGCGTCCTGGTCAACATCAACCGCGACATCGCCGCCGGCCTGCGCGGGCGCTGAGCCCGCCTCAACCCGACCGCTGGACAAACGAAAACGCCGCCCTTTCGGGGCGGCGTTTTCGTTTGGGATGAGCAACGCTCCGGAGAGCGCTCAGAGATAGTTGGTCAGCGACAGCTTCGAGAGCATCGAGGTCACCTGATAGCTCGCCTGCAACTGCGTCTGCAGAGCGAGGATCTGCGTCGCGACCTCCTCGGTCGTGACGTTCTCGACCCCTGCCAGCGTCGTGGTCAGGTAGTCCTTGGTGCTCTGGTGGCGCGCCTTGGCGTTCGACAGCGCCGACTGGGCCGAGCCCAATTCGGTGATGATCTCGGCCGGCTTCTGGGTACTGCCGCCGAAGCCGAGCTTCTCGCTGACCCGCGAGGTCATGGCCTCGTAGCGTGCCTGCGAATTCGTGTCGCCGGCCGGGAAATTCTCGACAGCCATGATCGCGAACTGGGCGAGGCCGACGCGGAAGGCTTCTTCGTTCGCCCGTGCGCCGGTACCGACCGTCTGGCCCTGATCGACCTGGACCGTCGCGGTGTTGCGCGCCGGGTCCGCGCCATCGTCGCCGCGATACCAGATCACGGTGGTCGCGGCCGCGCCGGCATTGGTCGGCGGCAGGGTCGCGCTGGCGAAGGGCGGGCCCGGAACCCGCTTAGGCGGATTGTTCAGGCTGCCGGCGAAGAAATCCTGCGCCGCGACCTGCGAGGAGGCCGCCGAGAGCGTTGTATTCGCTTCCTTGCCGAGCGCGGCACCGATCGCGGTGCGCAGATTGGCGGCCGTCGCATTGGCGTCGACGCCGATCTCGAAGCTGTTGGTGTCCGAGCCAGTGGTGCCGGCGGCGCGCGCGGTCAGCACCACCTCTTCCTGCGTCCCGTCCGGCAGGTTGAGCATGAGGCGAACGGTGTCGCCGGCCGCGGGCTGCGTCGCGACGTTCACCGAAACATCGGCCGGCGGGCCGGGATTGAAGGTCGTCCCGAGCGCGGCCGAGCTACCGGTGATGCCCGCGATCTTGAAGCCGTAAGGATGGACCGTCGCCTCCTCGGCGATCGTCGCGGTGGTGCCGGCGCCGCCGACGGTCAATCGGCCCTGGCCGGAGCCGAGATCGGCCTGCCGGCGTTCGTCGATCAACTGCTTCAGGCCAGCCTTGCCGGCGCCGTCGCCATTGACGATTTCGCTGAAGCCGGCGGTCGGCTGCGTGTCGGAGGTCTTGCCGGAGAACAGGTATCGCCCGTTCACCGCGATGTTCAGCAGGTCGAGCGTCTGCTTGAACTTTTCCTCCGCCAGCACCTGCGGCGAGGAACGGCCGCCGGCGCTCGGCACATAGCTGTTGGAGCGCGTATCGTTGCGCGTCTCGTTGGTGAGCTTGGTGAAGTTCTCGACCGAGGCCGTCTGCAGCTTGAGATTCACATTGCTCAGTTCGATGCCGCTCAGCCAGGAATCGAGCTGCGAGACCTTGCCGTTCAGATCGAGGCTGACGCGCCGGTCGATACCGAGATCGCCATAGCTGGTGCTGCGCTGCTTGGTGTCGAGCTGCCGCTGCAGGTCGTCGAACTGCGCCCGGGTGGAAACGTATTCATTGGGCTTGGCGGTGCGATAGGCGCCGGTGCCGTAGCTGGTGATGGTCATCGCGGCCTCACACTCTCATCAACACGTCCATCATCTCCTTCATCGTGGAGATGACGCGGGCATTGGCGGCATAGGCGGTCTGGAGTTCGATCAGCATCGACATTTCCTGGTCGACATTGACCTGCGCCATCTGCTGGAAACGGCTCTGGACGGAGGCGAGTGCCACCTGCTGGCCCTCGTCGAGCCGCTTGGCCGCCTCGACGGCCTGCCCCTGCGAGGAGACGACGCGCTGGACGAAGTTCGAGATCGTCGTGCTCGAGCTCGCCGTGTTGCCGTCGAGCCCGGACGCATTGGTGAAAGCGCGCTGGCTCTGCGTCAGCCGCTCGAGCATGAGCTTGGGCCGGGTCGCGTCGCCCTGCGCCGTTGCCGGCGAGGTATTGTAGGCGACCAGCAGCGAGCGGTCGGCGATCAGAGCCGGGTTGACGGTGATCCGGGCGGCAAACCCCGTGGTCTGGGATCCTCCGTCGAAGGAGCCGGTGAAGGCGTTGCCGGACGGGCCATCGACGAAGAACGGCAATTCGACCGCCCCGCCCGCCGAAGCAAGGACCGAGTTGGTCGGCCGGGACGTCAGCCCGATGACATCGCGCGTGCCGGCTGCGCCGTCATCGACGATGCGCAGGGTCGAGCCGGTGTTCGACACCGTGAAGCCCGTGCCGACGGCGGCCTGGATCTGCGCTGCGACGGATGCGGGACCACCCGAGAAGTCGATGCCGATGACGCGATTATTGGCATCCCCGCTGGCCGAGGCCGGCAAAGGCAGCGATGCTGCGGAATCGACGCGCACGAAGGTGAAGCGCTGGGTCTGCCCGCCGGGCGTGACCTTGTAGTCGAGCGTGACGGAATTGCCGGACTGCAGGCCGGCGAGATCGACATCGAAGCCGGTGGCGGCACCGACCGTCGCCGGCGTGCCGGCAATCTCACGATCCGAGAGCGCCTTCGACATCTGCGCGGCGATTTCGTCGAGCTGCGCCTGCGCCTGGACCAGCGTCTTGTCACGCAGTTCGATATTGGCCGCGATCTCGCCGGAGCGGAAGATGCGGTTGGCGATGGCGTCCGAGGCATTGCCGGAGGCATCGACGATCTTGATCGTGCCGACGCCGCGCTTGGCGGGGTCGATATTCCACTGGTTGTCAGGCCCCAGGCCCGCATGCTCGTCGAACTGGAAGGTGACGGCCGCGGTCCCGTCGAAGAGCTGCGTCCCCGAGCCGGTCACGATCGAGACCGAGCCGCGGGCATCCTCCATCGTCTTGATGTCGACATATTGCGACAGCTCGGACAGGATCAGGTCGCGCTGGTCCTTCAGGCCCGCCGTCGCGCTGTCGTTCGGGCTGCCGACGATCCGCGTATTGACCTTGGCAAGCGCGCCGAGCAGGTCGTTGACCTTGGTCACCGCAGTCGCGAGCCCGCTCTCCGCCTGGCTGCGCAGCGCCTGCACGCCGTTCGACAACGTGTTGAGCTGGCGCGCAAGCTGCGTCGCATTGTCCAGCACCTGCGAGCGCAGGCTGTATGACGACGGATCGTTCTGGAGCGACTGCAACGCTCCGGTGAACTTGTTGAAGATCGTGTCCAGCGCCGTGGCGCTGCCGGGCGCGCCATAGAGCTTGTCGAGGTTCGACAGCGATTCCGCCCGCGTCGACGTATAGGCGGCGCCGGAGGATTCCTGCCAGAGCTGGTGCTGGACGATCTTGTCGAGCAGGCGCTGGACCTGCGTGTTCTGCACACCAATGGTCAGCCCGCTCAGGCTGTCGGCGGTCGAGACCGTGCGGCGGACATAGCCTGTCGTCCCCGCATTGGCGACGTTCTGCGAGACGACGCCGATGCCGACCTGGGCGGCGTTGAGGCCGCCGATCGCCGTATTGAGGGAGGTGCTCAGGCCCATCGTCAACTCCTGTTGCGAGACGCGGCCCTCCTGGGCCGCGGCTTAGGCAGCTATGTCGTTCAGCGGATGATGTTGAACACCGCGCTCAGCATCTCCTGCGCGGTGGTGATGACCTTGGTATTGGCCGAATAGGCCTGCTGGGTGACGATCATCTTCGAGAATTCGTCGGCGATGTCGGTATTCGATTGTTCGACGCTGCCACCGACCATCTGCGAGGTGCCGAGGCCGATGATCGGCGGGCCGGATTCGATCGTCTCCTCGAAGGCGCCGCCATCGAGGCGCTTCAGCGAGTTGTCGGCGTTGAAGCGGGCGACCGAGACCTGGGCGAGCGCCACGACCTGGCCGTTGCTGAAGGTGCCGATCACCTGCCCTTCGGCCGAGACCGTGACGCGGTCGAGCGTGCCGGCGGTGTAGCCGTCCTGGCGGATGCTGCGCGCATCGATCTGGCCGCTGACGTCGCCGTTCTGGGTGACGCCATTGCCGCCGGTCGTCAGGTTGATGCCGGTGATCGTGGTGCCGTTGATCGTCATGGTCGGCAGTGTGATGTCGCCGCTTGCCGGGCTCACCATCTGGCCGGTCGTGCCGAAGGTGACGTTCTGGCCTGTCTGGACATAGGCGACCTGGCCGGCGCCGGTCGCGCTGGTGTCCTGCGCTATGAACAGGCCCCAGGTGCCCGTCGTCGGCGGCACCGCGGCCGGGTTGCCGTTGTCGATCTTGGCCCAGCGCATCTCGACGCTGGTCGCCTTGCCGAGCGTGTCATACACGGTCACCGAGCCACCGGGGATCGAGGTCGCCAGGAAGCTGCTGATATTGTTGCCCATCACGGCGGCGTTGCCGGCATAGGGGTTCGGCGCCGCGCCGGCAGCCGTGACCGCGGCGGGATTGAGGAACTCGCTGCCGCCTTGGGTCTTCTGGGTCGTGGCCGGCACGGCCGGGATATTGGCGCGATACTCGATCGAGGTGGTCGCCTTGGCCGGGAATTGCTCCTTGGTGATGCGCAGCACTTCCGGCTGCGTGCCGATCAGCTGCCCGGTCACCTGGTCGATCTTCAGGCCCTTGAGGTAGTAGCCCGCACCGTTGACCAGATAGCCGTTGGCGTCGAAGTCGAAATCGCCGCGGCGGGTGTAGAGGTTCGAATTGGCGAACTGGGTGTTGGCGCCGACGCCGCTCGCGCGCTGGTCGACGACGAAGAAGCCGTCGCCGTTGATCGCGATATTGGTGTCGATGCGGGTCGGGTTGAGGTCGCCCTGGATCGAGTTCGTCGCCTGGCTGAAAGCCTGGACCGAGCCGGCGACCTGCCGCCGCAGCGCCGCGTCCGGCACGAGATCGGCAAAGGCGGTATCGACCCGCTTGTAGCCCGCCGTCCGCGAGTTGGCGATGTTTCCGGAGATGTTCTCAAGCGCATAGGACTGCGCCGTCATTCCCGAAACCGCCGTGGTCAGCGCACTGAAAACACCCATGGAACCCTCACCTCGACCGGCAGCCCCCCAAGGGCGGCCCACAACTCGAGGCAAGGTTCTGCACGGCGCGTGCCATGTGCGGTTTCACGCGATTTCAAGGAGTTGGATCGTTTACGAAAGGTTTAGCGGCAGTCCGAGCCGGGCAGAATCGCCCTTCCCGGCAGATTCTGCCGGGTTCAGGCCTCGTCATCCTTGCCGCTTCGCCATCCGCCGAGATCGCCCGCGACATCCGACAATGTCGGCGCCGGCGCCGCCACGAAGGGCAGCGGCCGGCAGACTGCGAGCGCGGCAAGCCCGATCCTGGCCGTCAGCATGCCGTTGATCACACCCTCGCCAAGCTTGGCCGAAAGCCGGGCGGCAAGCCCCTGCCCCACCACCTGCTGGATCACGGCATCGCCGGCCGCGATGCCACCGGTCAGCACGAGATGGTTCATGACCTGCCGTGCCAGCCGGAGCAGGCCGAGCGTGCCGGGCCGCCCGGCATAGATGCCGGCGATCGAGCGCAGCAATCGCGCGCAGGCGACCAGCACGAAGACGACATCGACCAATGCGCGCGGGCTGACTGCCGTCACCAGCGAGACGCGCCGCGCCGCCTGCGCGATCTGGGCGGTGGCCTGCGCATCGAGCGGCGCGAGCAGGCTGCGCTCCGCCACCGTCAGCATATCGCGCGCCGCGAAGAGCTGCGGCAGCGCCTCCTGCAGCGCGGCGCGGCCCTGCGCCGTCGGCGCCCGCCCCTTGTAGAGCGCGACGAGTTCGCCCGCGATCGCCCGGCCCTCGTCGGGCGTGCCGCCAACCAGCGCCGCGGCAGCGCGCTCGCGCAAAGCCTCGACCTTGCGCTCGCGCAGGATGTCGCGCAGCACCCGCGCCAGCATGACCAGCAGCGCCAGCGTCGCGACCGCCGCACAGGCCAGCGCGGCATAGCCCAGCGCCGGGTTCTGGCTCATCAGCGAGCGAATGGTGTTCTCGACCCAGACGCCGGCCGCCAGCGCCAGAAAGCCGGACAGCCCCGCCACGAACAGCGAGCCCCAGGAGAAACCACGCCTGGCCTTTGCCGGAACGGCGGGAACCACGGCATCGATCGGCTCGCTCTCGGGCAGGATCGCGAGATCTCCCTGCCGGATCGGGACCTCGCCGGCTGGCTCGCCCGCCTGCGGGCTGTCGAGGCGGATGGCGCGCGGTGCCTTGCTCATCGCGAAACCCCGTTCATGCCAGCTTGTCGCCGATCAGGAATTCCAGCGCACGGTCGAGGCGGATCTGCGGCGGCGGCTTCAGGCGCCCGCCCGCGTCCGGCCCGACCAGCGGCGGCCGGAAGCGCGGCGCCCTGACCTGCCAATGCGCCCTCGGGTCGAAGATCGCCTCGGGCCGCTCAGGCAACTCGCCGGGGAAGATGGCGGCTTCCGCGATGCCGTCGAAGACCTGCCCGTCGATCGTCTCGCCCGCCTCCGGTACGCCGGCGATGGCCGGCAGTTCCTCGCGGCCTTCCTTGATCCGGACCTCATGCGTCGCCCTGACGGCGGCCAGCGCCATCGCCTCGACCGTCGCGCCCGCCCCATGCGCCCGCGACAGCGCCCGCCCGACCAGATGCGACATCACCGCCGCCAGCCGGTCATGGCTCGAATGGTGGATATGGTCGGCCTTGGTCGCGGCGAAGAGCACGCGCTCGATCCGCGGCGCGAACAAGCTCGTCAGCCAGGAATTGCGTCCGACCGAGAAGGCCGCGAGCGCCTGCCCCAAGGCGGTTTCGAGATCGGCCAAAGCCGGCGCCCCGGCATCGAGCGCCGCCAGCACATCGACCAGCACGATCTGCCGGTCGAGCCTGGCGAAGTGGTCGCGAAAGAACGGCGTTACCACGACGCGCTTATAGGCCTCGAAACGCTCCGCCATCAGCGCCGCAAGCGTGCCCGGCCGCACGTCCCGGTCATGGCCGAGATCGAGCGGCGCGAAGGTCAGTGCCGGCGAGCCTTCGAGATCGCCCGGCATCAGGAAACGCCCCGGCGGCGTCACCGCGACCGCCTCGGGATCGGCCCGCAAGCGCGCGAGATAGCCCTTGAACAGGTCGCTCGCCGCTTCCGCCGCGAGCTCGTCCGGCGCCCCGTCCGGGTCGCGCCCCGGCAGGTCGGCCAGCCATTGCGCGGCGGCCTCGCGCCGATGCGCCTTGCGCGCATCCGCCACAGCCTGCGCCGACCAGGCCTTGTAGTCCTGTCCGATCAGCGCGAGGTCGAGCAGCCACTCGCCGGGATAATCGACGATGTCGAGCGTCAGGGTCGCCGGCCCCTTGAACCAGCCAGCCGCGCGCTCGTAATCGATCTCGATCCTGAGCTCGGAGATGCGCCGCGTCGATTCTGGCCAGCTTCGCCCCTCGCCGTTCATCGCGGCGCGATGCGCCTCATAGGGAAAGCGCGGCACATCCGGATCGGGCTGCGGCACCAGTCGCACGCGGGCGATCCGCCCCTCGGACGAAGCCTTCAGCACGGGCAGCTTCGCGCCTTCGATCAGGTTCTGGATCAGGGCGGTGGTGAAGACCGTCTTGCCCGAGCGGGATAGTCCGGTGACGCCGATCCGCAGGCGCGGACGGGCAAGCCCCAGCAAGCTGTCGCCGAAAGCGAGAGCCGCGTTGCGGGCACTGTCGAGATATGAGGTGTCGCTCACGGCGCCGCGGCGCTCACTCGTCCGGACCTTCGCCGAGCGACCCTGGCGTCACGAAGCGGTCGAGCCGGCCTTCTCGCGCCGCGATCGCGTACCAGTGCTCGACGGCGAAATCGATCACGGCGAGCCCGCAGGTCGGGTATTTCTGGCTCATCCGCGCCGAGGCGTAGCGGTCGCCATGCCCGGTCAGCAGATGCGCCAATTCCTCGAAACCAGGATTGTGGCCGATCAGGAGCAGCGTGCGGACATCGCCCTCGACCTCCTGCACGACATCGAGCAGGCGCTCGACCTTGGCCTCGTAGATGCGCGGCTCGTACAGCGTCGCCGGCTTCTCGGGCAGCATCGGCGCGACCATCTCCCAGGTCTCGGCCGTGCGCTTGGCCGGCGAGATCAGCACAAGATCGGGCAGGAGCAATTCATCGGCGAGATAGCGCCCCATCACGGGAGCGGCCTCGCGCCCGCGTGCCGCGAGGGGTCGGTCGCGGTCGGCCACACCCGTGGGCCAGTGGGACTTGGCGTGGCGCAGTAGCATGAGGCGTCGCATGAGCAGAACCTAATCGCGGGCGTCGGCTTTTGCGAGCCCCTGCGTCGCGCCAAGTGCCGAAGCCAGCAGAGCGAACAACCGGGTCGCATACTCGTCGACAAAGACCTCGCGGCTGCCCTTGTCGTTCAGGAAATCCAGCGCCCCGTCGATCAGCAGGGTCGAGAAGCCGTGAACGGCCGCCCAGGCCAGCAAGACCTCCGGCAGGTCGGGATCGAGCACATCCGCCGGCGGCTTCTGGCCCGAGGCAGGCAGAGACGGCCTGCCGGAGGCCAATCGCACCTCTCGCAGCAGGATGCCGAAGGCGCGGCCCGAGGCGATCTGACAGCCGACATCCTCCCGGTCGATGCCGCGCTGTCCGAAGACCACGCGGAAGCGGCCGGGATTGGCCAACGCCGTCTCGACATAGGCGCGGGCGATGGCGGCGAGCCGGCTGCGCCCCTGCTCCTGCGCGGCAGCGACGGCCGCTTCCATGGCTGTCCCGAGATCGATGAACCCGAGTGTCGCAATCGCCGTGAGCAGCCCGGTCAGGTTGCCGAAGTGATGAGCGGGCGCCGCTGGCGAGACCCCCGCCCGCCGGGCACATTCGCGCAAGGTGAAGCCGCCGAGCCCACGTTCCGCCAGCACCTCTTCGGCCGCGGCGATCATCGCCTCCCGCAAGGCGCCGTGGTGATAGTGCCCGCGCACGGCCGGCGCCGGAGCCTCGGCCATCGCGGCCTCCTCGATCTTAACAGCGTCAAAATTATCTTGACGCCGTCAAGATAACGCGCCAGAACCAACCCGCAACTGAACACTGTCAAGATTGGAGGATATCATGCCGCCTTCGACATGGGATGCTGCGTTTTCGATTGCCGGACAAATCGCGATCGGCGGCTGGCTCCTCCTGATCTGTGCCCCGCATTGGCGCATCGGCAGGGCCGTTGCCGGCCTCGCCATCCCAACGCTCCTCTCGCTCGGCTACTTCGTCCTGATCGCGGCGTTCTGGCATGGGGCGAGCGGCGGCTTCTCCTCGCTCGACGCCGTCGCGGCGCTTTTCGCGTCACGGCCGCTGTTGCTGGCAGGCTGGATCCATTACCTCGCCTTCGACCTGCTGATCGGCGGCTGGCTGCTCGGCCAATCCCAGCGCGACGGCCTGCCGCATTGGGCGATGATCCCGGTTCTCGCCCTCACTTTCCTGTTCGGCCCGGCCGGCTACCTGCTCTATCGCCTGATCGCCGTCAGCCGCACCATCGCGTCGGAGGACCGTATCCCGCGCTTCCTGGCGCGGCTGCCGGCGCCGTTCCGGGCGCTGGAATGGGAGCCGCGGCTGACGGCAGCAGGAATCGCCACATTGCTGCTCGTCATTCCGACGCTGCTCGCCCATGCCGTCGATCCGCGCTTGTTCAACGGCGACAATGTCTGGCTCAAGCCGCTGAAATTCGAGATCTCGATCGCGGTCTATCTCCTGTCCTTCGCGGTGCTGCTGCCGTTGACCAGCGAGACCTTCCAGCGCTCTCGGCTCGGCCGCTTCACGGTCTGGCCGGTGATTGGGCTGCTGTTCTTCGAGCTCGTCTACATCGCCTGGCGCGCCTCGCGCGGCGAAGCCTCCCACTACAACCAGGACGGCCTGACGGCGACGTTTCTCTATGCTGTGATGGGCGTGGCCGCCGTGCTTTTTACGGCCGCGAGCGGTGTCCTGGCCTATGGCCTCGCCCGCAGCGACGCCGTGCCGATGCCGCCGGTGCTGCGCCGCTCGCTGGTGCTCGGCCTCGCCTTGACCTGCGGCCTCGGCCTCCTCTCCGGCGCCATCATCAGCTCCGCCAGCGGACACACGGTCGGCACGCCGATGCCGGGCGCAGCGGTCATCCCCTTCTTCGGCTGGTCATTGACCGCGGGCGACCTGCGCCTCGCCCATTTCCTGGCGCTGCATGCGATGCATATCGTTCCGGCCTTCGCGCTGCTCGCCTCGTTCCTTGGAAAGGCAGTGGCGCCGCGCGCGGTCGATGCCTTCGCGCTGGCCTATGCCGGCATCACCGCAACGGCGCTGGTCGCGGCGCTCAATGCCCGGCCGCTGCTTGGGATGGGCTGAAGCTTCAGCGGCTCTCGCGCCGGGCCATGAAGGCGAGCTTCTCGAACAGCGAGACATCCTGCTCGTTCTTCAGCAGCGCCCCGTGCAGCGGCGGGATCAGCTTGCGCGGGTCGCGCTCGCGCAGCACCTCCGGCCCGATATCCTCGGCGACGAGGAGCTTCAGCCAGTCGAGCAGTTCCGAGGTCGAGGGCTTCTTCTTGATGCCCGGCACCTCGCGTACCTCGAAGAACAGGCGCAGCGCCTCTTCCATCAGGCGCTTCTTGATACCGGGGAAATGCACCTCGACGATCGCCTGCATCGTCTCGGCGTCGGGGAAGCGGATATAGTGGAAGAAGCAGCGGCGCAGGAAGGCGTCCGGCAGCTCTTTCTCGTTGTTGGAGGTGATGATCATCACCGGCCGCTGCGCCGCCTTGATCGTCTCGCCGGTCTCGTAGACATGGAATTCCATGCGGTCGAGTTCGAGCAGCAGGTCGTTGGGGAACTCGATATCGGCCTTGTCGATCTCGTCGATCAGCAGCACCGGGCGGACCGGCGCGACGAAGGCTTCCCAGAGCTTGCCGCGCTTGATGTAGTTGCCGATCTCGGAGACGCGGGGATCGCCGAGCTGGCTGTCGCGCAGGCGGCTCACCGCATCGTATTCGTAAAGACCCTGCTGCGCCTTGGTCGTCGACTTGATGTGCCAGGTGATCAAAGGCGCACCCAGCGCCGCCGCGATCTCCTCGGCCAGCACCGTCTTGCCCGTGCCGGGCTCGCCCTTCACCAGCAGCGGACGCTCCAGCCGGATCGCGGCATTGACGGCAACGGTAAGATCCTCGGTCGCGACATAGTTTTCAGTGCCGGCAAAGCGCATGGACAGTCCTTCTGAACGGATGGCCGGACGCTATCCTATTCGCATCGCACGCGGAAACCGGATTTTTCGCCCGAGGCACCTGAGCGCCGGCGCCTAAAGGCTCGCGCGGCAAGGCGAATTTCTGCCCGCCAGGACGATTCCAAGGTTGTGCTGCGCCGCCGCAAACCGCAAAGTTCGCAGGCCCATCCCTTCAACACGCGAATCGCAAGGTCTGCCTTTTGGCCGGTACAGTCGACCCTTCCGCCTATCGAGACGTCGTCGTCGTGCTCGCCACGGCAGGCATCGTCGTGCCGATCGCCAAGACCCTGAAGATCAACTCGATCATCGCCTTCGTCGGCTGTGGCGCCCTGCTCGGTCCCTTCGGCCTGGGCGGGCTGGTTTCCACGATTCCGCTGCTCAGCACGATCACCGTCTCGAATGCGGAGGCGCTTGCCGGCCCTGCCGAGCTCGGCGTCGCCTTCCTGCTCTTCGTCATCGGGCTGGAACTCTCCTTCGAGCGCCTGATGACGATGAAGCGCCTCGTCTTCGGCCTCGGCCTCGGCCAGGTCGGTCTCTGCGCCGCTGCGATCGGCCTTTTCGCCTATGCGCTCGGCCAGCCGGCGGCGGCGGCCCTCATCATCGGCTTCGGCCTCGCCCTGTCCTCGACCGCGATGGTCGTCGAACTGCTGGCGGCGAAGAAGCGGATGACCACCTCCGCCGGCCGCTCCAGTTTCGCGATCCTGCTCTGCCAGGACCTTGCCGTCATCCCGCTGCTGTTCCTGATCAGCGTGCTCGACGCGCAGAACGGCTCGGGCTCGCTGCTCGCCGGCCTGGCGGAGGCCTTCATCAAGGCCTTCGTCGCCATCGCGATCATCGTCGTCATCGGCCGGCTGGCCCTGCGCC
The DNA here is from genome assembly GCF_024655635.1 of Allobosea sp. 47.2.35. GTDB lineage: Bacteria > Pseudomonadota > Alphaproteobacteria > Rhizobiales > Beijerinckiaceae > Allobosea. Next base: position 359,591 of record NZ_JANLGI010000003.1, read on the forward strand.
CGCTGTTCCGGCTGGTCGCCTCGACCGATTCAACCGAGAGCTTCATGGCCGCGACGCTGCTGACGGCTCTCGGCACCGGCCTGATCGCGGCGGCGGCCGGCCTGTCGATGGGGCTGGGAGCGTTCATTGCCGGGCTCCTGCTCGCCGAGACCGAGTTCCGCCGCGCGATCGAGGTCACGATCGACCCGTTCAAGTCGCTGCTGATCGGCGTCTTCTTCCTCACCGTCGGCATGGGCGTGAACCCGGCCGACATCGCGGCCCACCCCTTCGCGATCCTCGGCGGCGCCATCGGTCTCGTGCTCGTCAAGGGCGCCATCATCTTCGTGCTCGCCCGCCGCTTCAGGCTCGCGACCGCGACGGCGCTCGAAACCGCGATCCTGGTCGCACCGGGCGGCGAATTCGCCTTCGTGCTGCTCAATGCCGCGACCGGCGCCAAGCTGATCGATCCCGGTGCCACCAGCATCGTGCTGGCCGCCGTCTCGCTCACCATGGTTGCCCTGCCATTGCTGGCCCGTATCGCCCGCAACCTCGCGCAGAAGCTGGCGACACCCGTCATATTGCCCGACGAAGCCGCCATCTTGCCGCCGGACGACCACACGCCGCGCGCCATCGTGGTCGGCGGCGGGCGCGTCGGCCGCCTCGTCGGCTCGATGCTGGACGAACACGGCAAGTCCCATATCGTCATCGACGCGGATGCCTCGCTGATCACTGCGCAGCGCCGCGCCGGCCGCCCGGCCTATTACGGCGACGCGACCAAGCCGGAATTCCTGCGCCTCTGCGGCCTGGAGGAAGCGACGGCGCTGATCGTGACGATCGACAATCCTCGCGCCGTCGATGCCATCGTCCTCGCGGCCCGCTCGCTCAGGCCCGACATCGTTATCGTCGCCCGCGCCCGCGACGCGACCCATGCCCGCCATCTCTACGAGATCGGCGTGAACGACGCGGTGCCCGAAACCATCGAGGCCAGCCTGCAATTGTCGGAAGCCGCGCTGGTCGGGCTCGGCGTGCCGATGGGCCTCGTCATCGCCTCGGTCCACGAACGGCGCGACGGCTTCCGCGCCCAGCTCAAGCCGGCAGGCGCTGCGGCAGCCCGCGCCCTTCCCCGCCACGCCCGCTCGCGAAGGCTGTGAGCGTCGTGGTCGTGGCAGGCTCCGGCTCGCGCGGAAAATAGCCGGCCTCGCGCGCCACGCGCCGGATATGGCCGTAGAACTGCGCGGCGCTTGCCGCCCAGCTATGGCGCGCCGCCAGCTCCAGGCAGGCTTCGCGCGGCACCCTGAGCGCCTGCATCGCGGCGCTACGCAGGTCCTCGTCCAGCACGGCGGCCGCGCTGCCGGCAAAGACGTCGCGCGGCCCCTGCACCGGGAAGGCCGCGACGGGCAAGCCGCTCGCCGCCGCTTCCAGCAGGACGATGCCGAAGGTGTCGGTCAGGCTCGGAAAGACGAAGACATCCGAGGAGGCATAGATCCCCGCCAGTTCCTCGCCTTCCTTCAGGCCGAGGAAGCGGGCCTCGGGAAAGGCGCGTTCGAGATCGGCGCGCGCCGGCCCGTCTCCAACCACGACCTTGCTGCCCGGCAGCTTGAGTGACAGGAAGGCCTCGACATTCTTCTCGACCGCGACGCGGCCGACATAGAGGAAGATCGGCCGCGGCAGGTCGAGCAGGCTCTGCGGGCGCGGGTGGAACAGCGAGAGATCGACGCCGCGCCCCCAGCGCACCAGCTTCTCGAAGCCGTGCTGGCGCAACTCCTCCTCGACCGTCGCCGTCGAGACCATCACGGCGGCGGCAGGGCCGTGGAAGCGGCGCAGCAGCCGGTAGCTCCAGCTCTCGGGGATCGGCCAGCGTGCCGCGATATATTGCGGGAAGCGGGTGTGATAGCTCGTCGTGAACGGCCGCTTCTGGGCGAGGCAGACCGCCCGTGTCAGCCAGCCGATCGGCCCTTCGGTCGCGATATGGATATGGTCGGGCGCGAAATCGGAGATGCGCGCCGCGAGCATCCGCCGCGTCGCGAGCGCCAGGCGGATATCCGGATAGCTCGGCAGGCCGACCTGATGAAAGCCTTCCGGGGTCAGCGCCTGCGCGGTGATGCCCAGCACCGGAGCCGCCTGGATCATCTGCTCCAGCGAGCGCACCACGCCGTTGACCTGGGGCCGCCAGGCATCGGTCGCGACCAGAACGCGCATCACGCGGCCTCGATCAGGTCCCGGACCGGAGCCGATCGCGTCGGCATCGAGACCGGTGCTGCAGGCGCGTTGTTCACCCGGCCCTGCGGCCAGCGGATCAGTTCGAAGCGGCCATCCTCATGCTCGACGAAGGCGGTGCAGCTTTCGACCCAGTCGCCGGTATTGATATAGGTCAGCCCCTCGATCTCGCGATGGGCGGCATGGTGGATATGGCCGCAGATCACGCCGTCGGCCTTGTGGCGGCGCGCCTCGGCGGCAAGGCAGGTCTCGAACTCGCCGATATAATTCACGGCATTCTTGACCTTGGCCTTGGCCCAGGCCGAAAGCGACCAGTGCGGCAAACGCAGCACGCGGCGCACCCGGTTGATCGCCATGTTGAGCGCCAGCGCGACCGTGTAGGCCCAGTCGCCGAGCAGCGCGAGCCATTTGGCGTTGCGCACGACAAGGTCGAACAGGTCGCCATGGATGACGAGCATGCGCTTGCCGTCGGCGGTCTCATGGATGATCTCGTCGACCAGCGTGATGCCGCCGAACTGCAGGCCGGTGAAGTCGCGCAGGAAATCGTCGTGATTGCCGGTGACGTAGATCAGCTTAGAGCCCTTGCGCACCTTGCGCAGCAGCTTCTGGATCACGTCGTTATGCGCCTGCGGGAAGTACCAGCCGCTCTTCAGGCGCCAACCGTCGATGATATCGCCGACGAGATAGATCTGCGGCGCATCATAGGCGCGCAGGAACTCCAGCACGAGATCGGCCTGGGCCCCACGGGTGCCCAGATGCAGATCCGAGATGAAGATACTGCGGACCCGCTTGCTGTTATCCTCGTCGCTCATGCCGGTCAGCCCCTGCTGCTGCGATGCGAGGGCCGTGTGTCTGATTTGCGTTGCGCTTTGATGACGGCGCGGCCGATCCATGCTCAGGGTATGGACATCGAAATACCTCCCTGCTGATCGGAGAACACCATGGATCTGGGAATTGCCGGCCGCACGGCCATCGTCTGCGCCTCCAGCAAGGGGCTGGGCCGCGGCTGTGCCGAAGCGCTGGCGCAGGCCGGCTGCACGGTCGTGATCAACGGCCGCGACGCCACCACGCTGGAAGCGACCGCGGCCGCGATCCGCGCCTCGACCGGCGCGACCGTCGTCGCCGTCGTCGCCGACGTCTCGACCAAGGCCGGCCAGGATGCCCTGCTCGCGGCGGCGCCGAATCCCGATATCCTCGTCAACAACAATGGCGGCCCGCCGCCCAAGCCCTTCCGGCAGGTGACGCGTGACGGCTTGCTCGAAGGCGTGGTCCAGAACATGGCGACCCCGCTGGAACTGGTGCAGCGCGTCATCGACGGCATGATCGAGCGCAGGTTCGGCCGCATCATCAACATCACCTCGGCGAGCGTCGTGACCCCATTGACCGGGCTCGACGTCTCCTCGGCTGCGCGCGCGGGCCTCACCGCCTTCCTCTCGGGCGTCGCCCGCGAGGTCGCCCATGCCAACGTCACCATCAACAACATCCTGCCCGGCGTCTTCGACACCGACCGGATCAAGACCGCCACCAACAAGGTCGCCGAGATGCAGGGCATCAGCATCGAGCAGGCCACGAAGAACCGGCTAGCGGCGGTGCCCGCCGGCCGCCTCGGCACGCCCGACGAGTTCGGCAAGCTCTGTGGCTTCATCGCCAGCGCCCATGCCGGCTACATCACCGGCCAGAACTTCCTGATTGACGGCGGCGCCTTCCGCGGCACGTTCTGACGCCGGCCCCACACCAATGACCTAGCCGGGTTGCAGAGTTCACGCTTCGCTTCCCGGCCTGGACATGGTCTAAGCAGGGACGGTTTCGTTCGAAACCGTCCCCCTGTTTCGGCCGCGCGCTTTGTCCCCTCTTCTCGGCATCACCCTCAAGCTGGTCTCGGCGCTGGCCTTCACGCTGATGTCGGCGGCGATCAAGTCGATCTCGACGCGCTATCCGACGGGCGAGATCGTCTTCGTCCGCTCCTTCTTCGCGATGATTCCGCTGCTGATCTGGCTCGCCTGGCGCTCCGAGCTGCCCGATGCCCTGAAGACCAGCAACATGCGCGGCCATCTCAAGCGCGGCATCATGGGCTCCACCGGCATGTTCTGCGGCTTCGCGGCCCTCCAGATGCTGCCGCTCTCCGAGGCCGTCGCCATCGGCTATGCCGCGCCGCTTGCCGTCGTGGTGCTCGCCGCGCTGATCCTGAAGGAGCGCGTCCGCATCTATCGCTGGAGCGCGGTGACCATCGGCTTCGTCGGCGTGCTCATCATGCTCTCGCCGCATCTCGGCGCCGGCACCCATCCGGTCGGCGGCAACGCCGCGCTCGGGGCCATGCTTGGGCTCGCCGGCGCCTTCTGTTCCGCCTTCGCATCCGTGGAGGTCCGGCTTCTGACGCAGACCGAGCGCACGGGCGCGATCGTCTTCTATTTCATGCTCCTCACCAGCCTGCTGGGCCTGACCACCATCCTGCTGGGTTGGAACATGCCGAACTGGCAGGATGCGCTACTGATGGTGCTGATCGGCATTCTCGGCGGGCTCGGCCAGATCCTGCTCGTCCAGGCCTATCGCTATGGCGACGCCTCGCTGATCGCGCCCTTCGAGTATTCGACCATGCTCTGGGCCCTGTTGATCGGCTGGTTCTGGTTCGGCGAATGGCCAGCCCTGACGATCGTGATCGGCGGCATCATCGTCATCGCCTCAGGCATCTACGTGATCCTGCGCGAGCGCCAGCTCGGCCTCGCCCGCCGCGAGCAGCGCGAGGTCGGCTCCAGCCGCATGACCTGACGACCGAAGAACCGAAAGCCCTGCGTCCGGCACAGTTCGCTTGTTCAAACGATCGTCCGCCGTTACAAACGACGTCACACGCGAACAGGGGCTGGACGGATGGGAATCGAGACCAAGGAGCGCGGCGGGCGGGAGCTTGAATCCGGGGCTCAGGTCATCTCCGGCCAGCTCGGCAAGACCATCCAGCGCCTGCGCAAGGCCTATAATTTCTCGCTCTCCGACCTCGCCGAGCAGTCCGGCGTCGCCAAGTCGATCATCAGCCAGATCGAGCGCAACGAGACCAACCCGACGCTGGCGACGATCTGGCGGCTCTCGCAGGCGCTCGACATCTCGATCGAGCGCGTGCTCTCCAGCGGCGAGGAAGAGCCCTTCATCGAGAAGACCAGCCGCGCCGACACGCCGATCCTCGTCTCCGAGGACGGCAAGCTGCGCCTCGCCATCGTCGGCTGGATCAAGACGGTCGAATGGCTGCAATGGTACGAGGTCAGCGCCGAGCCCGGCGGCGAGCTCGATTCCGAAGGTCACCAGCGCGGCTCGATCGAATCACTCTCGGTGACCTCAGGCGAATTCGAGGTCGAGGTCGGCGACATCGTCCAGCGCGCCAAGGCCGGCGAGACCCTGCGCTATCGCTGCGACCGCCGCCACGTCGTCCGCTGCGTCGGCAACGAACCCGGCACCGCCCTGATGGTCTGCATCCTCAAGGCCGCGGTGATGGAATAGGCGGCAGCGCCGCCTGCTCGGCCATCAAGACGGCCAGCGACCGGCTGCCATCCCAGAGCGCCGCGCCCCAGCCTTCCCTGCGCGCCGCCTCCACATTCGCCTGCTTGTCGTCGATGAAGAAAATCTCGTCGGGCGAGAGGCCGGACCGTTCGGCAGCGGCACGAAAGAACCGCGCTTCCGGCTTCGCAAAGCCCAGTTCCGCCGCATAGTGCATGCCGTCGAAATGCCGCTTCAGCGCAAGCTCACCCCAGATGTAGCGGGCTCGCTCGTGCTCCTGCACGGTCGCGAGATACAGCTTCACGCCGCCGGCCCGGATCGGCTCAAGCTGAGCCAGCAGACCGTGGTCGAGATGCGCATCATTCTCGAACCAGTATCGGATCAGCCTGTCTGCATCGAGTTCCGGCGCAATCTTGGCCAGCGCCGGCGCAAGACGCTCCCGCAAGCTCGCGCGGCCCAGGATGATGTCCGGCCAATGCGGCGCGAAGAACGCCGACTGTAAGAGCGATGGCGACACACCCAGATCGCGCTCAAGATGCGCAGCCCAGCCCTGCGGGTCGGGATGCACGATCACGACGCCATCGACGTCGACCATCAGGGCTTTGAATCTCATGTGACGAGGATAGGGCCGCCTGAAGGCTTTGCCGAGCGGCTTGTCACGCCCGCGAGCCATCGCGTGCATAGCGTCGCGGCGGCTGCCCGACATGGCGGCTGAAGGCCGTGCTGAAGGTGCTGGCCGAGCCGTAGCCGACCTGCCGCGCGACCTCGTCGAGCGCGAGGTCCCCACCGGCGAGCAAGGTCTTTGCCAGCGCCATCCGCCAGGCCAGCAGATATTCCATCGGTCGCAAGCCGACCTTGCGCATGAAGCGCTCGAAGAACGCCGTGCGCGACATGCCGGCGGAGCGCGCCAGCTCGACCACCGTCCAGGGCCGGTCCGGCCGGCCATGGATTAGCCTGAGCGCATCGGCCACCCGCTGGTCGGCGAGTCCCAGCAGCAGGCCGGGCGGCGCTTCATGGCTGCGTGCCGCCCGCAGGGCCTCGATCAGCAGGATCTCGACGAGCCGGGCCAGCACGAGATCGCGCCCGGCGCTGTCCGCCCCCGCCTCCTCCGCCACCAGCCGGACCAGCGTCGTGAGGCGCGGCACGCCGCGGATATGGATCATCCGCGGCAGCAGCGAGAGCAGCAGCGCGGCATCGGGCGTGTCGAACAGGAAGTAACCGCCGAGCAGGCGGGCATCGGCGGGGCCGTCCTGCGTGCCATGGCGCACCTCCTCGGTCAGGGTGGCCGCGACCTGCGGATCGATCGCCCTGGGCGTCACCGGCTCGAAGCCCGAGAGCGTGAAGGCCGGCGTCGCCGGAAGCAGCACGAAATCGCCGGCCTCCAGCGCCACCGGCGCCTCGCCGTCGACAGCAAGCCGACAGCTGCCTTCCAGCACGACGCAGAAGCTCGGCTGTCCGAAGGCGGAATAGCGCACGCCCCAGCGCCCAGCGCCGCTGATGCCCTTGGCGAACACGGCCTGCGGGCGCAGCAAGGCGATGACCTGGGACAGCGGGTCGGTCACTCCGAACTCTCACAAATGAAATTTGGATTTATCATCGCTGATAGTTCAGTCGATCACAGCTATCTCTCCGGCGTCAACCCCAAGCGCAAGAGAGCCCCCGCCATGAAGACCGTCCTGATCACCGGCTGCTCCTCCGGCTATGGCCTGGAGACCGCCCGCCACTTCCACGCCCAAGGCTGGAACGTCATCGCCACGATGCGCAGGCCCCGCGCCGATCTCCTGCCGGTATCCGAGCGGATGCGCATCCTTGCGCTCGACGTCACCGATCCCGACAGTATCGCGGCTGCCCTTGCCGAAAGCGGCCCGATCGACGCGCTCGTCAACAATGCCGGCGTTGGTGTCGTCGGCGCCTTCGAGGCGACGTCCATGGCGCATATCCGCAAGGTCTTCGAGACCAACACCTTCGGCGTGATGGCGATGACCCAGGCGGTGATCCCGCAGTTCCGCGAGCGCCGGGCCGGCGTCATCGTCAACGTGACCTCCAGCGTGACGCTCGCCGCCATGCCGCTGGCCGCGGCCTATACCGCCAGCAAGACCGCGATCACCGGCTTCACCGGCTCGCTCGCTCATGAACTCGGCGCCTTCGGCGTGCATGTGAAGCTGGTCGAGCCCGGCTATGCCCCGACGACGCGCTTCGCCCACAACACCGAGGTCCGCGTCCAGGACCTGATCCCGCCGGCCTATGCGGGTTTCGCCGAGCCGATCTTCGCCGGCTTCGCCAACCCGCCTCTCGTCACCCGCGAGAGCGATGTCGCGGAGACGGTCTGGCAGGCCGTGAACGATACCTCCGGCCAGCTCCGTTTTCCGGCCGGAGCGGATGCCGTCGCGCTGGCGAAGGCGAGCTGACGCTCGCTCAGGGCACCTTGGCCTGCGGTCGTGCCGGCCCCTCGATGGCCGGCAGCGATTTGAGGTATTCCGCCATCGCCATCCGGTCGGCCTCGGGCAATTGCGCGATGTTGCGCACGACCGAGGCCATCGAGCCGCCGACACTGTCGAAGCTCGGCGTGAAGCCGGTCTTCAGCAGTTCGGCGATCTCCTCCTTCGACCATTTGCCCAGCCCCTTCTCGGACTGGGTGATGTTCGGCACCCAGCCCTTGCCTTCCGGGTCTGGCCCACCGGCGAAGCGGGTTGCCGGGACGATGGCGCCAAGCGCATTGCGAGCCGAGTGGCACTCGGCGCAATGACCGGGTCCATTGACCAGATAGGCGCCGCGGTTCCAGGTCTCGCTCTTCGTCGGGTCCGCCCTGAAGGACGCGCCCTCGAAGAACAGCAGCTTCCAGCCGCCGACCATGCGCCTGATATTGAACGGGAACGGCAGGTCATGCGGCGCGGCCTTGCCCTCGACCGGCGGCAGCGTGCGGATATAGGCGAAGAGATCGGCCAGCGCCTTCGGCGGCATCAGCCGGTAGGAGGTGTAGGGGAAGGACGGGTAGAGATGCTGGCCGCGCGGCGAGACGCCCGCCGCCATCGCATCGACGAAATCCTGAACGCCCCAGTTGCCGATACCGTCACGCGTATGCGGCGAGATGTTCGGCGCGTGGAAAGTCCCGAAGGGAGATTCCAGCGCCAGCCCGCCGCCGAGCCTGAGCTTGTCGTCCTGTCCGGGCGTGGCATGGCAGGAAGCGCAGCCGCCCGCGTTGAAAAGCACCCGGCCATTCTCGATATCCGCCGCCGGCAGCGCTCCGATCTCCGGCGAAGGCGAAACCACGCGCGGGTCGGTCAGCACGTAGAAGCCCGCAAAACCCACGACCGCCAGCAAGACGAGGGTCACGAAAAGGCGGCGCAGCAACAGCATCGAGGTCTCCCGTCAGCACGTCAGACAGATTGGACGGGCCGGCGCTTCATCGGCAACCCTCAAAACGCAGCAATTCCAAACTGGCTCGTTTTCAATTCCTGCAGGCGGCGAAGGCTCCGGCCGCGACAAAAAAAGCGGGCGGCCATCGCTGGCGCCCGCTTCTCGAACCAGCCGCGAGGCCGGTCACTTCTTGATGCGATAGACCTCGTGGCAGGTGCCGCAATTCTTCGTCGCCGCGCCGAAGGCGGTACGGAAGCCATCGAGATTCGCGACGGTCGCGCCGGCCGCCGCATCGGCCTCGAACTTGACGAAGGCGGCCTTGAACCCGGCCTGATCCTCCCAGATCTTCGGATTGGCCGTTGTCTCGCCGCCGGTCTTGGATGAATCCGGGAACAGGGTGGGCATCTTCTTGGCCGCGTCGGCATAGGTCTTGAAGACTGCCTGCGCCTTGGCGGCATCGAAGGCAACTTCGCCCTTCGCCATCGCCGCACCGTCGCGCGTCGCTGCGCCGACCGCCTTCATCGCGTCCTTGCGCTCCGCGATCGGGTTCGACTGCGCCATCACGGCAGTGAGGCCGAGCCCGAGGCCGGCAAGAACGAGAGCGGTGCGGATCATTCGGTTCCCCTCTGAGACCAGTTCACGCCGAGTGGCGCTCTTTTGAACTTGTCCAGATCAAACGATGATCGCGCAACCGCCAAGTCGCTTTTGCGTGAGCGGGCTTGCAGAGCCGCAAGACTGCCCTTGCGTCAAAGCCGATAACCGGCCTCCTTCAGCGCCGTGAAGACCTTGAGCGGCGTCGCCGGCATGTCCATGGCCTTGATGCCGGCAGCCCGGTCGAGCGCATCGACCACCGCGTTCATCACCGCCGGGCAGGCGCCGATCGCTCCCGCCTCGCCCGCGCCCTTCACGCCGATGGCATTGGTCAGGCAGCGGACATTGCGCGTCTCGAAATGGAAGTTCGGGATGTCGATCGCGCGCGGCAGGGCATAGTCCATGAAGGTCGCGGTCAGCATCTGCCCGTCCGGATCGAAGCGGATCTCCTCCATCAGCGCCTGGCCGATTCCCTGCGCCGAACCACCATGCACCTGCCCCTGCAGCATCAGCGGGTTCAGCGTCACGCCGAAATCGTCGACCACGACATAGTTGAGGATTTCGGTGCCACCGGTGCCGGGATCGATCTCCAGCTCGCAGACATGGGTGCCGTTCGGATAGGTCGCCTCCGGCGGCTGCCAGCTCTGATGGACCTTGAGCAGAGCCGGGGTCGCCCCCGGCAGCGCGGCGATGGCGGCCAGGTCGAGCGCCTTGTCGGTGCCGACGATGCGGACCGCGCCGTCGACGATCTCGAGATCGCCCAAAGCCGCCTCGAGCTTCTCGGAAGCGAGCTGCTTCAGGTTGTCGGTCAGGATGCCCGTCGCCTTGTCGAGCGCCGCACCACCCACAGGGATAGAGCGCGAGCCGCCGGTGCCGGAGCCGGTCTCGACCCGATCGGTATCGCCCTGCACGACGCGGATGCGGTCCATGGGGATATCGAGATGCTGCGAGACGAGCTGCGAATAAGCCGTCTCGTGCCCCTGCCCGTTCGACTGCGTGCCGATCAGCACGGTGACGGTGCCGTCCTTTTCAAGAATGACCGTGGAGCTCTCCGGGCCGCCGCCGCCGCAGGCCTCGATATAGCTGGCCAGGCCGATGCCGCGAATCTTGCCGGCCTTGGCCGAGGCCTTCTGGCGGGCCTTGAAGCCCTTCCAGTCGGCGACATCCATGGCGCGGCGCATATGGCCCTCGAACTCGCCGGAATCGTAGACCGGGCCGGTCTGCGTCTTGTGCGGCATCTCCGTCGGCTTGACGAAATTCTGCGCGCGCACCGCGTCCGGCGTCTTGCCGGTCTCGCGCGCGATCGCATCGACCAGCCGCTCGATCAGATAGGCCGCCTCCGGCCTGCCCGCGCCGCGATAGGCATCCACCGGCGTGGTGTGGGTCAGCACGCCCCGGAACACGACATGCACGGCCGGGATATTGTAGCAGCCCGGCGTCATCGTGGTGCCGACCCAGGGGATGAAGGGCCCATATTGCGAGAGATAGGCGCCCATCTCGGCCGAGAGATCGACCTTGAGGCCGATGAACCGGCCCTTGGCGTCGAGCGCCATCGTCGCCGTCGCGAGATTGGCCCGGCCATGGGTATCGGCGAGGAAGTGCTCGTTGCGGTCGGCGACCCAGCGCACAGGGCGCTTCAGCTTCTCCGCCGCGATCATCGCCAGCGGATATTCCCGGTAGAGGAAGATCTTGGTGCCGAAGCCGCCGCCGACATCCGGCGTCACCACGCGGATGCGCTTGGGATCGACCTTGAGCACATAGGTCGCGATCAGGTCGCGCATGCCATGGCTGCCCTGGCTGCCGAGCGTCAGGGTCCAGCGCTTGTCGGCCTTGTCGTATTCGGCGATGCAGGCGCGTGTCTCCATGTAATTGGAGGCAAGCCGGTTGTTGACGACGGTGAGCGAGACGGTGCGCGCCGCCTTGGCAAAGGCCTTCTCGGTCCGCTCGCGGTCCCCCTGCTCGGCTTCGAAAGCGACATTACCCTTGCGATCAGGCCAGACCTGCGGCGCATCCGCTTCCAACGCTTCGGCGATTCCGGTCACCGCCGGCAGCGGGTCCCAATCGATGGCGATGGCTTCGGCCGCGTCGCGCGCCTGCGCCAGCGTCTCCGCGACGATGAAGGCGACGGCCTCGCCGACATGGCGGACGGTGTCGGTCGGCAGCACCGGAACCGGCAGCGACTTCGACATCTCGCCGGAGGTCGTCTTCACATGCCCCTTGCAGGGCAGGTCGCCGTACTGGGAGACATCGGCCCCGGTCAGGATGAGCTTCACGCCCTTCATCTTGCGGGCGGTCTCGACATCCGCGACGGCGAAGCGGGCATGGGCGTAAGGCGAGCGCAGCACGAAGGCGTGGAGAGCACCGTCAGCGGCGATGTCGTCCGTGTAGCGGCCGGTGCCGGTGGTCAGGCGCTGATCCTCGACCCGCCGCACCGGCTGGCCGAAACCGAATTTCATGGGACGCATGAGGCATATCCTCAGTTAGGTCTAATGAAAGTCTGAAACAGAAATCATGCCACGTCAGCCCCCGGCGCGTGGCGCGCCGGGGTGCGTCTGGTGCATTGCGCCGTCAACGCGACATGCGGACAGCCGTCTCCGAGAGCGAAACCATGGTGTTGTAGTTGTTGACGATCCAGTTGGCGTCGTTGGCCGCGCCGCGCCGGACATCGCCCTTGCTTTTGGCAAGCTTGTCGCTGAAATCGCGCAGCTTGCCGAGCCAGGAGCTCGCCTGGCTCTCGATGAAGGGCACGCCCTTGGGATCCTTGTCCTTGAAGGCGTCCATCTCGCGGACCGCGGCGGCATAATCGGCGACCGCGGCGTTGAAGGACTTGAGATCGACGATCGGGCTCTCGTTGCTCGGCATCAGGTCCATGACGGCGCGCGCATTGATCATGATGTTGCGCACCTGCCAGCGGGCCGACTTGCCCTCGCGCTGCTCGACCGAGGCGAGCTCGCGCTGGTCGAGACCGCGCTTGTAGACGCGCATCAGCGCATCGAGCTTGGAGCGCTCCTCCAGGAAGGTCTTCGCCGCCGGCACCATCAGCGCATGCAGCTTCTGGCCCTCGGCGAGATTGTCGTCGCGATAGTCCTTGCGGTCGTAATAGCGCTCGGCCTTGGTGATCAGCGGCGCCAGCTCCTGATAGGCCTTGATATAGCGGCCCATGGTCTCGTCGATCGCCGGCAGCTTCGGCTCGCGGGCCATCGCCTCCTCGGCCTTCTTGATCTCGCCCGCAACGTCATAGAGGCTGTAGAGCCCGTAGGTAATGTAGCGCTCCTTGCCGGTCGGGCCCTTCTTCATATCGACCCAGCTGCCATAGCGCTCCCAGGACTGGATCGCCCGCAGCGTGCGGTTCATCAGCCCGGTATAGGCGTTCGACTTGGTGATCGCGGCCTGGAGGTCGTCATCGCCGGCCTTGCTGGCGCTGCCGGCCGGCATCGTCGCGACACCTTGCGCCCAGCCTGCTCCGGGAGCGGCCAGAAGGATCGCAGTGGCACAAACGGCACCGTAGAAGAATGCACGGGTCAGCATGGTCTCTATCCTTAGTCTTGCAGACGGCGCGGAACGCGGATCGGGCTTCAGGCCCTCAATCCTGCGTCACCGGCTCGCCATGCATCAGCCAGTCCTTGAAGCCGCCGGCATAGTGGCTGTCGATGTCGAGCCCGGCCGATTGCGCGAATTCGAGCGCGCGCCGCGAGCGCACGCCCGCCGCACAGGAGAGCACGATGCGCTTGCCCGGCTCGTTCGGCAGGTCGGCGGGATCGAATTGCGACAGGGGCCGCGATACCGAGCCCGGAATATGTCCGGCGGCGAATTCATGGGGCTCGCGCACATCGACCAGCAGGATGGAGCCATCGCCCAGGCCCGCCTTCACGGCGTCGATATCGAGGTCGTTCACGATCATGGGCGGGCCACTCCAGCTCGGTCAGGCGAGCCGTTGAGATAGGGCGGCGGTCCCGCAAGCGCCACCATCTGTCGGCGCTGCGGAATGCCTGAAACGAAAAGCAGCCGCGGGCGCAAGGCACGCGGCTGCCCTGGAACCAAACGGCCTCAGGCCTTCGGCGGAATGCGCAGGACCCAGCCCGGCTGGATCAGGTCGGGATTCTTGACCGGCGGCGTGTTGGCCTTGACGATCTCGGTGTATTTCGCGCCCTGGCCCTTGCCGTAATGCTCCTCGGCAATCTTCCAGAGCGTGTCGCCCTTCTTCACTGTATAGAACACCGCAGCCGCGGCTTCCTTGGTCACGGCGAGATCGGATTCGACCTGGGCCACGCCGGTGGTGTTGCCGAGCGCGAGAATGATCTTCTCGGCTTCTTCCGTCGAAACGGCCTTGCCGGACACCTTCACCTTGTCGCCGTCGATCTGGATATTGACGTCGGAAGGCAGGCCGTGCCCCGCAAGTTCCTTCTGCAGATCGTCGGCGGTCGCCGCCTTGGCCGAGCCGCCGAAAATCTTGGCGCCGGCATCCTTGATGAAACTGAACAGACCCATGAGTAAACCTCCGCGTGTCGCGGCGCTATCAAGCCCTGTCGGACGGCCCTATGCAAGTCGGCAGGGAAAAGGTGTTTTGCTTGCCGGCTAGCGCCGATTGCGCAAAAGCGGGCCCGCACGGCCTTTTCCGCGCGGCCTGCGGCTGGCAAGAACGTCGCTGACGAGAAAGAACGTCGCTGACGAAAGCGGAGTTTCCCCATGCTGACCCTCGCCCAGGCCCAGACCATCCTCCAGACCGCGCTCGGCCATGCCGAATCGAACGGCTTCAAGCCGCTCGCCATCGCCGTGCTCGATGCACGCGGCGCCCAGAAGGCCTTCGCCGCGCAGGACGGCACCAGCCTGAAGCGCGGCGAGATCGCGCTCGGCAAGGCCCATGGCGCTGTCGCGCTCGGCGTCGGCTCGCGCGCGCTGCACAAGATGGCGCTGGACCGGCCCTATTTCGTCGAGGCGGCGACCCATGCCGTCGGCGGCTCGCTGGTGCCGGTCCCCGGCGGCGTGCTGATCCGCTCGCCCGAGGGCGCGCTGCTCGGCGCTGTCGGCATTTCCGGCGACACCTCCGACAATGACGAGGCCGCAGCCTGCGCCGGCATCGCCGCCGCCGGGCTCAAGGCCGATACGGGAGCCTGAATCCACTCCGGCGACCGGGAAAAAGAGAAGGGTCTTTCCCCTCCCCGGTCGCCTCCGCGATTTCTCACTTTGCACTTGCCAACCGGCCTTCGAAGCCTCATGTCCTCCGCGCGGGTTCGTTAAATCGGACAGTTTGGACCGGCTCGAAGGTAGAATCATGAGCGAAGCGGCTGCCGCCAACGAAAACGAAGTCATCACCACCGACGTTGTCATCGTCGGTGCCGGCCCCTGTGGCCTCTTCACCGTCTTCGAGCTCGGCCTGCTCGATATCCGCGCGCATCTCGTCGACATCCTGCCGAAGGTCGGCGGGCAATGCGCCGAGCTCTACCCGGAGAAGCCGATCTACGACATCCCGGGCTTCCCGATGGTCACCGGCCAGGCGCTTGTCGACAACCTGCTGGAGCAGATCAAGCCGTTCGGGCCGACCTTCCATCTCAACCAGATGATCGAGGCGGTGGAGCCGACCGGAACGGCCGAGGCGCCGCGCTTCCGCGTCACCACCGATGCCGGCACCGTCTTCGACACCAAGACCCTGATCATCGCGGCCGGCGGCGGCTCCTTCCAGCCGAAGAAGCCGCCGATCCCGGGCATCGAAGCCTATGAGGCCGGCTCGGTCTTCTATGCCGTGCGCAAGATGGAGGCCTTCCGCGGCCGCAACATCCTGATCGTCGGCGGCGGCGATTCCGCGCTCGACTGGACGCTGAACCTCCAGCCCATCGCCAGCCGCGTCACGCTGATGCACCGCCGCGACGATTTCCGCGCCGCGCCGCATTCGGTCGAGCAGATGCGCAGCCTCGTCGCTGACGGCAAGATGGACATGAAGCTCGGCCAGGTCACCGGCCTGAAGGGCGAGAACGGCAAGCTCGAGGCGGTCGTCTGCCGTGGCACCGACAACGAGCCCTTCGAGGTCGCCTGCGATACGCTGCTACCCTTCTTCGGCCTGACGATGAAGCTCGGCCCGATCGCCGACTGGGGCCTGAACCTCAACGAGAACCTGGTTCCGGTCGATACCGAGAAGTTCGAGACCAGCGTGCCGGGCATCTTTGCCGTCGGCGACATCAACACCTATCCGGGCAAGCTCAAGCTCATCCTCTCGGGCTTCCACGAGGCGGCGCTCTGCGCCCAGAAGGTCCACCGCTACGTCTATCCGGAGAAGCGGCTGACCTTCCAGTACACGACCTCCTCGACGAGCCTGCAGAAGAAGCTCGGCGTCGCCTGAGCGAGGGGTCCCGTCATCCCGTGCGCGCCGCAGCGTAAAGCGCTGCTGCGCAGACACGGGACCGCGTGCCGCTTGAGGCTCCCTTCCTCATGGGTTCCGCAAAGGCGCCTTTTCCGGGAAACGGTCCCGTGTCGGCGCAGCGGCCTTCGCATGCCGCAGCGCGCACGGGATGACAGCGCTTCCTTGAAAGCCGCGGCACCCGCCGCGGCTTTTTCAATGGGCGACGGCGTCGCCGGGGATATGCGCGGCGGCGGTGCCGTTGCGCGCCGCCGGACCCTGGGCGGTGCCTAGACCCAGCGAATTGCGTACGCTCTCGGACGGGCCGGCAAGCTTCGGCATCTCGCCCGGCGCGGTGACGATCTGTGGCGCGTCATGGCGCGGTGCCGGCGGCAGCATGTCGTCCGGCTCCTGCGGCTCGATGCGCGCCCGGAGCTCGGCGATCGCCCCCCAGAGCGGCTGGAAGCTGAAGCGCACCTTATGCGTGCCGGCCGGCACCTGCACGGCGCGGAACAGCACATTGGCCCGCAGGATCTCGGCCTCGACGCCGTCGACCTCGGCCTTCCACCAGGGGTGCCAGATATCGTTGAGCACGACGAAGCCGGCGACCGGGGTGGTGACCTCGATCTCGACCTGGGCATTGAGATAGCGCGTCAACTTGACCTCGGCCTGTGCCGCGACCGGCCCTTCCGGCGTCGCGACCGGCGGCTCGGTATCGAGGAGAACGGCCTGGGTCGGATCGGTCTCCGGCCAGCGGCCGGACAGCTTCATGCTCTCGAAATCGGCGAATTGCCAACCGCCGACGAACTGCACGCGCGGCAGCGCCCGCGGATTCTCGTAGACATAGCCCTGCTTCGTCCGGGCGATCAGGGTGAGGTCATTGCCGCCCAGCGCGCGGTCGACCTGCTCGATCGGCACCGGCGAGGCGATGTAGCGCAGGCCCAACAGGTTCGCGAGCCGGCAGCGATAGGACGGGAAGAGCGGCGTGAACTTGCGGTCCGCCGGCTTGGCGATGCCGTCGCCGGTGCCCACCGCCTCGGAGAAATCCTCCAGCCGCAGCGGGTTGTAGCCCAGCGTATGATCGAAGCCATGGACCATGCCGGCATTCGGCCATTCGAAGCCCATGCCGAGCAGCTCCACCCGGTCGCGGCGCGGCGAGCCGTCCGGCTGGGAGGTCAACTGCTTCAGCAGCGCGATCGTGTCGTTCTTCGTGCGGGAATCCAGCACGTCATACATCTGCGGCGAGAGAGCGGTCGATTCGTTCGGGCCGTTGTTGACGCCGAGATCGGCCGCAACGACGCCCGTGACCAGAACCGCCGCAGCCGCCGAGCCGAGCGCGCCGCGCCAGCGCTGCAGGATGAAGAACGCCCCGCCCGCCAGCGCGAACCAGCCGAGCGCCATCGCGACCGGCTTCCAGGCGTCAGCGAGATGGCCCCAGCCACGCGACACGCCGAGCGCGAGCACGAGTGTGCCGAGAACCAGCGCCGCCCCGATCAGCATGTCGCGGCGGAACGAGGTGCCCGCCTCCGCCGTCAGGATGCGATGCAGCACATAGCCCGAGAGGATCGCCGCGATGCCGCCGATCAGGAAGGTCGCGTCGGCCGGGCGGCGGAACTGCTTCACGCCGGGCAGGTACTCATAGGTCAGGTGGAACAGCGGCGTGTAGCGGCCAAGCGCGAACAGCACCATGAAGACCAGCATCAGCGTCAGCGGGCGCACCGACCTGTCCCAGAGCCAGCCGCGCGTCAGGCCGGGCGCCAGCAAAAGCAGCAGCGGCAGCGCGCCGAAATAGACCTGCGCCATGTTCTGCGAGAGATAGAGCACCCGCGCATCGCCATAGGGGCCCCAGAACTCGACGGCCGGGTCCTTGGCGCCGAACAGGTCGCCGACGAAGGCGGAGAGCAGCGACATCGGATGCAGCGAGCCGCGCGCCGCGATGCCGAAATCGATCTCCGGCCGGGTCGTCGCCTCGGCGAAGAGCCAGGTCCAGATCAAGGGCATGGCGATGACCGCGAGGCCGACGACGCTGGCAGCGGTGATCGGCAACAGGCTCGCCTTGAAAGCCGACCAGCCGCCGGAAATCCAGTGCGCCACGACCATCGCGACCAGCACATAGCCGGCAAGCAGCGCGACCTGGTCCGGCTCCAGCACCATCATGCCGGCCGCGAGGCCGGCGAAGACGCCCGACAGGATCGAGGAGCGCTGCAGCATGCGCGCCGTCAGCCAGAAGGCGATGGCGAAGAAGGCATAGCTCGCGATCTGCCCGACATGCTGGACGCGCCAGGCCGCCGAAGCGCCGAAGGCGAAGACCAGCGCCGCCATCAGGCCGCCGGCCGGGTGCCAGCCGCGATCGCGGAAGAACATCAGGAGCGCGAGCCCGCCGGCGAGCAGATGCGCCAGCACATAGGCATCGACCTCGCGGAAACTCGGCTCCGGCGAGATCAGCGCGAGCAGGATCGCAGGCGAGAAGATCAGCGATTGGGGGTCGGCGATCTGCGGCGAGCCGGCGAAGACGTTGTGGTTCCAGAAGGGGGACTGGCCGGTATGGATCGCGTTGGCGAGGAACTGCACCTGCGCCTGGAAATGCGCCTTGGCGTCGAACGGAATCGTCACCGCCCCCGAAAGCCAGGGCCAGCACAGGATGCCCCATGCCACGACGAAACCGATGGCCGCCAGCAGGTAGCCGGCGCCCCTTGCATCAACGCGTCTCAACTGGACCCCCACGGTCCTCGGCACGAACGGTCCCGTTCTGGGATCCTGTCTCCAGCCCTGTCAGTGGCTGGACCATGGCGCTGCGTACCTGAACCGAATCTGAACGTGATCACGCCTCCGTGAACGAGGCTGATGACAGTCTGAAGAATGCAGAAATGGGATGTGTAAGCGGCGGAAGTTGCAGCGCCCCGAACGCCCTCTGCGTCATGGTCGGGCTTGTCCCGACCATCCACGTCTTCGCTGGTCGAAGGCTGTGTTCAAGACGTGGATGCTCGCCACAAAGGCGAGCATGACGGCGCAGAGCCTCAGCGCGCCGCAGCTAGCCAGCCCGCCAGCGCCTTCCGCTCGGCCGGAGTCATGCCGGAGAGGTTGTTCGGCGGCATCGCATGGGTCATCACCGCCTGCGTCCGGATGGCGCGGGCATGCATGGCGATCTGCTCGGGCTCGTGCAGCATCACCCCCTTCGGCGCGATCTGGATGCCGGGCCAGGACGGTTCCGGCGCATGGCACATGGCGCAGCGCCCGGTCACGATGTTCGAGACCTCCGTCGGCGGCAGGCTCATGCCGGCGAGCAGCACGGGCTTGCCCGCATCGCGCGCCTTGAGGCCGAGCTGCTCGCGCCCGCCGGGCGAGGACGACATCGCCACCCAGAAGGCGAGCCAGAGCGCCAGGATCGCCACCGCCCAGCACCACCAGGGCGACTTGGCGTGGTCGCCGTGCCGGATATTGAAGAAATGCCGGATCAGAGCGCCGGCCACGATCACCAGCGCCACCAGCAACGGGATCGCGCTCGAATTGGCGTAGGTCACCGGATAGTGGTTCGACAGCATCAGGAACAGCACCGGCAGGGTGATGTAGTTGTTATGCGTCGAGCGCTGCTTGGCGGCCTTGCCGTATTTCGGATCGGGCTTCTCGCCTGCGGTCAGCGCGGCGATCACCTTCCGCTGGCCCGGCATGATGTTGAAGAAGACGTTGGCGGTCATGATCGTCGCCATCAGCGCGCCGGTATGGATCAGCGCGCCGCGCCCCGAGAACACGTTGGCGAAGGCCCAGCTCGCCGCGACGACATAGCCGAAGCCGACGAGGCCGAGCAGCACGTCATGCTTGCCGAGAGGCGACTTGCACAAGAGGTCGTAGATCAGCCAGCCGACCACCAGCGCCGCAATGCCGATCGCGCCCGCCGCGAAGGGCGAGAGCTGCATCACCGCCGGATCGATCAGGTAGAGCTCCGACTGGGCGTAATAGACCCAGACCAGCAGGAAGAAGCCGGAGATCCAGGTCCAGTAGCTCTGCCATTTGTGCCAGGTCAGCTCGGCCGGCATCACGCCCGGCGCGACCATGTATTTCCGCATCTCGTAGAAGCCGCCGCCATGGACCTGCCAGGCGCGCCCGCCGGTCCCGGGCGGAATGTCCTCGGCCGGCTTCAGCGAGGCGTCGAGATGGATGAAGAAGAAGGAAGCTCCGATCCAGGCGATCGCCGTGATGACATGGAGCCAGCGCAGCATCATGCCGCCCCATTCCATCAGATAGGCTTCGAGCATCGCGCTGCGCTCCGGGAGTGCTGGAGGAAAACCGGGCCGGGAGCTCCGGCCGGATCAAAATAACCTGCTTTCGCTGTCTCCGAAATCGCCGGAACAGCCTTGCGGATTGACATCCGGGAACATGATCTTATCGCAAAAGCCAATATTCACCGCCGCGAGCGGCGCCGTACACTCCCCGGAAACCGGCAAGGCCCCACCCCGGACTTCAGGAGACCGCATGGGACATCTCTCGACGCATGTGCTCGACACGGTGAACGGCCGCCCCGGCGCCGGCATCGCGGTGACGCTCGACCGGATCAAGGCCGACGGTTCGCGCGAGCGACTGGTAGAGGCTGTGACCAACAGCGATGGCCGTACCGACGCCGCCCTGCTCTCGGGAACGCTTACCCCCGGCAGCTATGAGCTGACCTTCGCCATCGGCGCCTATTTCCGTGGCCTCGGCACCGCCTTGCCCGAGCCCGCATTCCTCGATCTCGTCCCTGTCCGCTTCGGCATCGCCGAGCCGGAGGGCCGTTATCACGTCCCGCTCCTGGCCTCGCCCTGGAGCTATTCCACCTATCGCGGCAGCTAGACCATCATGAGCCAGACCACCTATCCGCGCGACATGAAGGGCTATGGCCGCGCGGCGCCGCATCCGCATTGGCCGGGCGAGGCGCGCATCGCCGTCCAGTTCGTGATCAATTACGAGGAGGGCGGCGAGAACTGCATCCTCCATGGCGACGCGGCCTCCGAGGCCTTTCTCTCCGAGATCGTCGGCGCCGCGCCCTGGCCGGGCCAGCGCCACATGAACATGGAATCGATCTACGAATACGGCTCCCGCGCCGGCTACTGGCGGCTCTGGCGGATGTTCACCGAACGGAACATGCCGGTCACCGTCTTCGCCGTCGCCAGCGCGCTCGCCCGCTATCCCGAGATCGTCGGCTCGATGCAGGAAGCCGGCTGGGAGATCGCGACCCACGGCCTGAAATGGATCGACTATCGCGATACGCCCAAGGAGCGCGAGCGCGCCGATATCCTGGAAGCGATCCGCATCCAGACCGAGCTGGCCGGCGAGCGCCCGCTCGGCTGCTACCAGGGCCGCACCTCCGAAAACACCATTCCCCTGACGATGGAGGAAGGCGGCTTCCTCTACACCGCCGACGTCTATGCCGACGAACTGCCCTATTGGCTCGCAGGACCGAAGGGGCCGCAGCTCGCCGTGCCCTATACGCTCGATGCCAACGACATGCGCTTCGCCACGCCGCAGGGCTTCAACACCGGCGAGCAATTCTTCACCTATCTCAAGGACTCGTTCGACACGCTCTATGCCGAGGGCGAGACCGCGCCGAAGATGATGTCGATCGGCCTGCATTGCCGCCTCGTCGGCCGCCCCGGCCGCGCCGCCGCGCTCGCCCGCTTCCTCGACTATGTGCAAAGCCACGACCGGGTCTGGGTCGCGACCCGGCTCGACATCGCCCGGCACTGGGTCAGGACGCAGCCGCCCCAGGGTGGCTATGTCCCTTCGAGGCTGCCGATGGCACTCTTCACCGAGGTCTTCGGCCGCGTCTGGGAGCACTCGCCCTGGATCGCCGAAGCCGCCTACGATGCCGGCATCAACGCGAGCCACGATACGGCGGAAAGTCTGCATGCGGCGATGGTTGCGGCCATGCGCAAGGGCTCGCCCGAACAGCAGAAATCCCTGCTCACCGCCCATCCCGACCTCGCCGGCAAGCTCGCTGCCGCAGGCGAGCTCACGCCGGAATCGACGCAGGAGCAGGCCGGCGCCGGGCTCGACCGCCTCACCAGCGACGAGCGCGTCCGCTTCACCGCGCTGAACGAGGCCTACAAGGCCCGCTTCGGCATCCCGTTCATCATGGCGGTGAAGGGCGCGACCAAGGCCCAGATCCTCGCCGCCTTCGATGCGCGCTTGAAGAATACGCCCGAGCAGGAAACCGCGACGGCGCTGGCCGAGGTCGAGAAGATCGCCCTGTTCCGGCTGAAGGAATTGCTGCCGGCGGCCTAAGACCGTACCAGACCGGAACCCTCCTTCGATCGCGGCGTTGATGCGTCGCTATCGAGGAGGGTTTTCGTTCGTGTTCCGCCTGCTTCTGATCATCATCGTGCTCGTCATCGGCTATGACGCTGTCGTCCATCAGGGCGCCTATACGCGCGACGCCTGGAACAGCGTTGCAAGGCTGACCAACTCGTCGGTCGAGGGTGCCAGGGAACTCGGCGAGCGCGCCCGCAATTAGGCGCTACGCGGCCGCGCGCGCCTCGACGATTCCCGCGATCGCCTCCAGCATCCGCGTGTCGTCACCGGCGAGACCTTCCATCGCCGCCATGCGCTGGATCACCGTGCCGGCGATCGCCTCCTCCACCGTATCCTCGGCATAGGCGTAGAAGATCGTCGCGTGCTGGCCGTCGCGATGGCAGCGCCCCTCGATCTGCTGGAGCTGGATCGCGCTATGGCGCATGTCGTGGATGACCAGCGCCCGCTCGCGCTCGCCGCCTGGCATCTCGCCCCGATGCAATGAGATCGACTCGGTCACGGTGAAGATCACCGCATCGAGCTGCCCCGTCTGGAAGGCGATGCGGGTCTCCTCGTTCTGCACGCCCGAGCGCTGGCCATTGATCTCGGCCGTGCGCCAGCCGCGCCCCCTGAGCGTCTCGGCGAGCATCGCGCTGGTCTCGAGAAAGGCGACCGAGATCGCGACCTGCTCGTCATTCCCCAGCAGGTCCTCGCAGAAATCGGCCGTGCCGGGGATGCGCAGCAAACTGGCCTTCTGCCGAAACCGCAGATCGGCGGCCCAGCCCTGCGGCTTGCGCGTCGAGCCGCCGGCCAGTCCCAACTCCTTGCGGAACTCGCGCCAGGTCGCGTCATAGAGCTTGCGCGCCGCCGTATCGAGCGCGACCGGCGCCAGCTCCCGCTGCACCTCCGGCCAGCCGGCGATCTCCTCCGGCCGGCGGCGCAGGCCGATGGCGTTGGCGCCGCGATAGAGCAGATCGGCCATCACCTTGCGGTCGGCCTCGTTCGGCTCCCAGCTCCAGTTCTTCCAGCGTCCCTTGGCGCGTCCGATCTTCAACCGCTTCATCAGCCCGCGAAATCCGTCGAGATCGGCCGAGGGCATGCCGGCAGCCTTCGCCAGCAGGCCCGCGAGATAGGACAGTTCATGCGGCGACTGCCCGGCCGTCGCGCTCATATAGATCGTGAAATCGGCCGCTTCCGCCATCTGCCGGCAGACCAGCCCTTGCTGCGAGTTGGGATTGCGGATGCGATGCGCCTCGTCGATCACCACGAGCGGCCAGACGCGCTTCGGCCGGCCATGCTTGGCGATCTCGTTGTTCTTCGCCCGCGTCGAACGCTTCTTGCTATCGGCGACGGGCGCGAGCAGCGATTTCGTCTTCTCGAAATTCATCAGCGTCACGCGCTTGGCCGGCAGGCCGGACAGCGCCATGGTCCGCCGCCATTGCGGGATCGCGCCCTTCGGGCAGATCACCAGCACCTCCTCCTCCGGCATCGCCGAGAGCGCCAGCCAGGCCGAAAGCGTCTTGCCGAGGCCGGTGAGGTCGCCGAGCAGGAAGCCGGCCGCACCCTTCCCCCGCGCCGCCAGGATGGCGTCGCGGGCGACGAGCTGGTGCGGATGCGGGATCATCGTCATGCGGCTGGAAGTGCCCTGTCGGTCAGCGAGGCGCCCCGCCCTGTCCGGCGGGCATGGCGTGCCCGGCTCTCTTGGCACTGGCGTTCGCTCCCGTCCACCGGCACTGTGCCGGCCACCTATTGGGGAGACGACAAGACCATGACCCGCGCGCAGGCGATCGCGAAAGCCCAGGATTATTTCGACTCAGGCCGGATGAAGACCGATCTCGGCCGGCTCGTCGCGATCCCCACCGAAAGCCAGAATCCCGACCGTGCTCCCGTGCTGAGCGAGTATCTCGACAAGGAGATGCAGCCCCTGCTCGAATCATTCGGCTTCACCTGCCGCATCCTGACCCATGCCAAGGCGCGCGGCCCCTTCCTCTATGCCGAGCGCATCGAGGACCCCGCTTTGCCGACCATCCTCGGATACGGCCATGGCGACGTCATCCGCGGCCTCGACGCGCAATGGAGCGAGGGCCTCTCGCCCTGGAAGCTCGTCGAGCGGGACGGACGTTGGTACGGCCGCGGCGTCGTCGACAACAAGGGCCAGCATCTCATCAACATCAACGGCCTGCGCGCCGTGCTGGAGACGCGCGGCAAGCTCGGCTTCAACGCCAAGTATCTGATCGAGATGGGCGAGGAATCCGGTTCTCCCGGCCTGCGCGAGCTCTGCGAGGACGAGGCTGAACTGCTCAAGGCCGATATCCTGATCGCCTCGGACGGCCCGCGCCTCAATGCCGAGCGCCCGACGGTCTTCCTGGGCGCGCGCGGCGTCATCACTTTCGACCTGCAGATCACCGCACGCGACGGCGGCCACCATTCCGGCAACTGGGGAGGCATTCTCTCGGACCCTGCGATCCAGCTCGCCCATGCGATCGCCTCGATTACCTCGCCCACCGGCCAGATCCGCATCCATGAATGGGTGCCGAAGGAACTGCCCGACGGCGTGCGCCGCGCGCTGGCCGATTGCGAGATCGACGGCGGCCCGGACGGCCCCACCATCGATCCGAACTGGGGCGAGCCCGGCCTCTCCCCGGCCGAACAGGTCTTCGGCTGGTGCTCCTTCGACGTGCTGGCGATGAAGTCCGGCGTGCCGGAGACGCCGGTCAACGCCGTGCCACCCAGCGCCTGGGCGCGCGTGGCGCTGCGCTTCGTCGTCGGCATCGATCCGCGCGACGTCGCCCCGGCGCTCCGCCGTCATCTCGACCGCCACGGCTTCGACATGGTCGAGATCGTCATGCCCGGCACCGAGCGCTTCGGCGCGACGCGGCTCGACCCCGACGATGCCTGGGTGCGCTTCACGATCGATTCGATCGCCGAGAGCACCGGCAAGAAGCCGGCTTTGCTGCCCAATCTCGGCGGCTCGCTGCCGAACGACATCTTCGCCGAGATCCTGAAGCTGCGCACGATCTGGGTGCCGCATTCCTATCCGGGCTGCTCACAGCACGCGCCGGATGAGCACCTGCCGGCGGCGATCGCCCGCGAAGGGCTCGTCGCCATGGCCGGGCTCTACTGGGATATCGGCGCCGGCAACGCGCCCAAGCTCTGAGCGAGACTATTCCTGCGGCTGGCGCGGATCGCGCGCCGGCGGCAGATCGATCGGCGTCGCCGGGGGAGCCTCCGGCGGCGCATTGGGTGGCAATTCCGGCGGCGGCTCGGTCGGAATGCCCTGCGGCTCGGCATCCGGCGGCGATTCGACCGGCGGGGCCGGCGGAACCTCGCTCGGCGTCAACGGCGGCGCCTCGGGCGGCGGATTCGGGATGGCCGGCGTGTTGCCGGGCGCGGCCGCAAGGCCTTGATCCAATAGCGTCATATGAACCTGTCCTTTCGGACAGGAACGCCCGAGCCGCCGAAAGGCTCCCTCCTGTCAGGGAATTGCAGTCGCCCTATCCGGCACGCATGATCGCCTAAAGCGCTCCTAGAGAAGCCTGAGCATCGCCAGCCGCGAAGAGCAGCTGACTCTTAATCAGTGGGTCGAGTCCGTGCGAATCCAGGAACGCGAAAAGGGCGCGATACCCGCGCCCTGCTCCGGCGGCCAAGATCGGCCACCGCATTCAACTATCTGATTTTAAAAGAAAGGTCGTGGTGGGTGATGTAGGGCTCGAACCTACGACCCGCTGATTAAGAGTCAGCTGCTCTACCAACTGAGCTAATCACCCATACGCCACGAAGCGTCGCCGGTCAGCGGCGTCGGCCGCGTCAGGCAGGGGGCGTGTAGCAAAGGCCCCGCCCCCTGTCCACCCATCTGTGACAGTTTTTTCAAACGCGGCGGAAAAGGCCCCGCCGCGCTGTGGATTGTCAGGCCGTACGGCGGTTCAGCAGGTGATAAAGGATGATCGCGCCGAAGGTCGCGGTGCCGATTCCGCCAAGCTCGAACCCGAAGATCGGCAGCTTCAGGTCGCCGGCGCCGAGAATCAGCGCGGTCGCGACCGTGATCAGGTTCTTCGGCTCGGAGAAGTCGACCTTGTTCTCGACCCAGATCCGGCCGGCAGTCGCGGCGATGAGGCCGAAGACCACGACGGCGAGGCCGCCGAGCACCGCGACAGGGATCGTGCCGATCACCGCGCCGAACTTGGGCGAGAAGCCGAGCACGAGCGCGATGACGCCGGCCGCGACGAAGACCAGCGTCGAATAGACCCGCGTCACCGCCATCACGCCCATGTTCTCGGCATAGGTGGTGACGCCCGTGCCGCCGCCCGAGCCGGCGATCATGGTTCCAAGACCGTCGGCGATGAAGCCGCGGCCGATCAGATGGTCGAAATTGCGGCCGGTCATCACCGCGATGCCTTTGATGTGGCCGAGATTCTCCGCGACCAGGATGATCGCGACCGGCACGATCAGCGTCATCGCCTTTATGTCGAAGACCGGCGCTACGAATTTCGGCATGCCGAACCAGGCGGCTGCACCGATCTTGCCGAAATCGATCGTCGGCGCGCCAAAGCTCGACGCGGTCACGGCATAAAGGATATAGGCGGCAAGCCCGCCGATCAGCACCGGCAGGCGCTGCGGCAGCCCGCGCCCATAGACGGCGATCAGCGCGACCGCCACGACCGTGAACAGCGCGATCCATTTGGTATAGGCGCTGGCCGAGATCATGCCGATCGCGACGGCCGTGAGATTGAGGCCGATCGCGGCCACCACGGCACCGGTCACGACCGGGGGCAGCAGCTTCTCGATCCAGGCCGTGCCGACGCCCTGCACGATCAGGCCGATCAGGGCATAGACCGCGCCGCAGGCGATGATGCCGCCGAGCGCCACGCCGATATTTGCATTGGGGCCCGAGCCGGCATAGCCGGTCGCCGCGATGACGACGCCGATGAAGGCGAAGGAGGAGCCGAGATAGCTCGGCAACTGCCCGCGCGTGATCACGAAGAACAGCAGGGTCGCTATCCCTGAGAAGAAGATCGCGACATTGGGATCGAAGCCCATCAGCACCGGCGCCAGCACCGTCGCGCCGAACATGGCGACGACGTGCTGCAGTCCGGCGATCAGCGTCTGCCCGGTCGGCAGCCGCTCGTCCGGCATCACGACGCCGGAAGTCTTCAAGGTCCAGTTCGGAAAATAGCCCATCGGCATCGCGCTCCCCAGGGTCGCCGGGGGAGCGACCGCACCGGACGTGCAGATGAAAGCAAAAAGCGAGCCGGCGCCAGATCGCGCCGGCGTCATCCACCGGAATCGAAGAGCACGGGTCATCCCGTGCGCGCTGCGGCACGCAGTGCCGCAGCGCAGACACGGGACCGTTCTCAGGAAAAGACGCGCTTGTGGAGTGCTTTAGGAGGGGCGCCTCACACGGCGCGCGGTCCCGTGTCTGCGCCGCAGCGTTTCACGCTGCAGCGCAGACACGGGATGA
>NZ_JANLGI010000040.1 GCF_024655635.1 Allobosea sp. 47.2.35
CCTTCAAAGCGATAACCGCCCCCAACGGGGCCAACATTGCAGGCGATCTCACAATAGCAGGATCAGAAAGGGGGATCGCCTTTTGATCGAGTTGAAATCCGAGTGACTTCCTTACGCTGCCGACTAACTCGCGGAACACAACTCAACCTTCACCTTACGCAACGGTGAAGATTCTCCCACACGCGGAATCGCGAGGCAAGCTGAAAATCCTACTGTCAAGGGATAATAGGATTATGATCTTATACTCCGGCTTGCGATTAATATTCGCCTACCGGCCATTGAAGGAAGTTGGAAAGGTCGACCGATCTTGCGCACCAAGGCAAATAAAAGCCGCCTCGGGAATTCCGGAAGAAGAAAGTAAGATTCAATTCCGGCGCGGTAGCCTAAGCTGTAGCAATCCCACTAGGCTTTATAAATTCGACGCCGATGTCCATTTGCCTCCGCCACCGCAAGCGCACGCGCTTACGTTCACCTTCGTAGGACATTAGCAAATCAAACTCATCGGGGAGCACCAAGCTATCGGAAACTCGCAACCTTGCGCCGCCGCGTGAAACATCAAGGACTAGGCATTCAACTGATGCGTTTAGGTGCTCAAGAAAGCATTTGGCACGCGTTTGGACTGGCTTCCGATCACCGCCCCGGCGTTCATTTTGGCGCCTTCGGCGACGAGCCAAAGAATATCGCAACGGCAGGCCATCGATACCGGGACCATCAATGTGGTAACTGACCTGCCTAGCGATTGCGCGCTTTAAGGATGAGTCTGCACGTTCGACCGCAGATAGAGCGTCCTCCACAATACTGGGGTCGCAGGCACCAGTAACACATTCGATCCTGAATTCTAAGTCGCTCACCGTCGCCAAAAAACTTACTTCATTAGCAATCTGATTGATCTTCATTTCGAGCATGGCTGTCGACATAATAGAATTCAACATAACTACGAAAGTTGAATCTGGTCTCCTACAAAAGTATCCCGAATGTGAGATCGTTAAGATAAGTCTTTTTGCGAACTCTCTCGTCAGTTCTTCAACACAGACAGCGCCGAATTTTCGCAAAAAATATTCGACATCAACTATTTGTATTGAAATAACACCGACACCTCCCCTTGACTGCAATATATTCTCATCAATTTTTTGCAACAATTCATGAGGAGAAAGTAGCCGCGATTGGCTTTGGGGCGGGTGCATACAAGCGATCTCATCGAGGCAAGCCGGCCGGCCGATTACCTTAGGGCACAAGCAAAGTCCATTGATATGAATCAAAATAGGGTCCGCCGCGAGTCCGCGTCCTGCCAAGCTCGGTGAGCCCGCTCAAGCTCGAATGCCAGCATTCGATCTCTAGCAGTTTCTTGCGACGCTCCCCACGAAGGATCACCCACATAAAGCCGGCAGTTCATAGGCTACCCGGTCAACGGCCTCCTTCAGCACGTCAAGGGACGCGTCATGGATATAGCCGGCACCGGACGACGCATCGTCATGTCCGGTGATCTGGTCGCTAACAGCACGCGGCACGCCAGCAACTGACATCGCCGTCTTGAACGTGTGCCGGAAGGAATGGAACACCTTCGCCGGGTCAGTGATACCGACCTTCGGCAGATAGGTCCGGTTGAACCATCTCGGGATGAATTGGCTATAGGGCTGGTTGAGAATGCGCTTACCGCCAGCGCTCGCGGCGATACGGGCCTGCCCGTCCCCATACCATTCGGGGAACAGATGGGTTTCGCCGGCGGCCTTCAGCTTCGCGATGCGGGCTTCAAGGCCAAGGTCCAGCAACTTGCTATGAACCGGCGTGAGGCGAACCGACTGCTGGTTCTTCGTCTCTTCCTCGATAGCGAACACCAGCACGCCGCGTTCCTTGCGGATGCTCTTAAGGCGAAGCTGGGCGATCTCCGACGCGCGCATGCCGCTGTAGAGCGCGATCATCAGCGTCCAATGCTTCTCGCCGAAGTCCTGGCCCTTGAAGAGCGGCGGGGCGACGATGGCCTTCAGGTCAACGGACGTGAACGGCACGCGCGGCGCCTTGGTCGCGCCCTTCTTCGTATCGACCTTCACGCCCCGCGCCGGGTTGTCGGGGATGATCTCGTTATCGACGCACCACGACATGAGCGCGGACAGGCGCGGCAGCCACTTGTCATTGATGGTCGTGGCGCTCAGCGTCGGGAACGGGGTCTTCCGGGCGCCGTTGAGCTTGATCGCCTCGGGGAGCGGCTTCTCGGGGAAGCGTTTGCTGTAGTTGGAAGGCGTATCGAGCAGCGCGTTCTTGTAGGCCAGCACGTCCGCGCGGGTGATCCGATAGACCGGCCGCCCCTCGCCCATGAACTCTTCGAACATGCGGACGGCGACGCCATACTCGTATTCGGTCGCGTCCTTCGCCTGCTTCTCCTTCAGCATGGCTGGGAGGATTCCCGACAGGGGCTTGGAGCTATCGGCACCGACGATGCGGGCGCGCAGCGGATCAGCGCTCGCGGACGGCAGTTGACTCGCCGGGACTAGCATGGGGTGCTTTGGCGGGGCGTCCGGCTCACCACGATCGCGCCGGTTCTGGTTCTCGATCGTCTCGGCCTTCACGCCAGCGAGCATGCGGGCCAGCGCCCGCCAATCATCGCTGCCATTTGCCGGGACGGGATTGCCCTCGCTCGCGAACTCATCAACGGCCCACTGGATCAGAGCGGCAAGCTCGCCATCCTCGGCCCCTCCCCGCGCCGCCCTCTTCAGCGCGTAATAGTAGGTCGGCCGGATAGCCGCCTCCATAACCGGATCGCTCAGATTCCGACCGCGCGCCATCTCATCGCGCTCAAGCTCCCGGCCGTAATGCGCCACGGCCATCTGGTGGACGCTCAAGGGACGGCGCTTGGAAGGCACCGGCACGCTCAGCGCCACGGCCCGGTCGCGAGCTTCGTCTAGCTGAATCTGCATGGTGTGGACGGCCGAAGGCAGGAGCCGCAGGGCAATGGTCCGGTCGGCGTCCAGCGCCTTGGTAAGTTCGCGCTTACCCACAATCTCACGCAACAAATCAGGGACACGAAGCCGGGCGTAATAGCGGCCGTTGCGGTGCAAGAGATGACGGACTTTGGAGGCCATGGCGGGAAGCTCGAAACTCGAATTGTGTAGCAAATTGTGTAGCAGAAATATGTGTCGAGCCTTTGAAATTCAAGGTTTATTTTGAACATTCAATCACTTAGCGGCAATTGGAATGCACTCCCTCCGTCTCCGCCACTCCGCCCTCGCTAAGCGGCTGATTTAGCTTGGAAACCAAGGCCGGTTGGCGCTCAACACCCCAACGATCACCCCAACATTGGCTCCTGCCCGGAAACGTCTTGGATGGCGATGCTCCCCTCTGCGCCAGAGGGTATGCGCTCCCGATTCGCGCCAGAAGCATGCGTAATCGGGCCGACCCGTGAGGGTTCAAGCTCCCGTTGGGATCTCGGCAGATCCAAGAGGGAGGAAGTCGCGATGTTCTACGCTGCGCTGGATGCGTCGCTGCGCTCGGTGGCGATCTGCATCATCGATCATGACGGGAAGATTTGCCTGGAGCGCTCGGTGCGCTCCGAGGTTCCCGACGTGCTTCTTTGTCTCGCGAGGTTCGATCAGCCGATCCACCAGGCCGGCTCATGGCTGCAGCTGTCCTTTCGCATGATGCGTGACGACGCGGCCCCGGCTGAAGGGCGGCTCGGGCGCAGCCGAATGCGGCTGCCAGGGGATGCGCTTCGCCAGCAGCCGCAACGCGTGCCAATGGATGGCCGCGGTTAGACGACATCGGCTTCTCAATCGACGGCCTGACGCTGATCGGCAACAAGATCGAGCGAGAATCCGATTGCGACATGACGACGGACGAAGCGATGCGACGGTGCAAAACCGTTCGCGAGCTCGTCGAGCTCATGGGGCGACGTATCCAAAGCGCTGGAAATCGAGAATAGCGCGAATTTGCGGAACTCTACGCCTTCCTGCCGATTGATTTGTTGTCAGGAGGTACGCATGCCAGATGACGAGAGAATGCGGGAACCGCTGTATCGTTCGCGGATTCATTTCAGCAAAGACCAGATCCGATACTGGACGGATAAGCTGGGTGCATCCAAAGCGCAGCTAGATGACGTTGTCCGCGAAGTCGGCTCCTCAGCGGATGCTGTGGAGGCACAGCTTCGCCGCATGGCACTCGATAGCGGAGCGAAGAGATGAGCGCGACGCTCACCATTCGCCGCGAAGGCGATGATTGGTTCGTCGAAGACGGCTCAGCTCGCATTCATCTCACTAAACCCAGCGGCGGCATCATTGAGCAGTTCGTCGCCGATTGGGATGCAAAGGGAATGAGGCACATGGCAATTGCTTCCAGCGCTGCATACGAGGCGGCTAAAGCCAGAATTCACCAGCTCGCTGATGCTAAAGAAGGCTCGACTGAAGCAGACGAATTGGCTGGGCTGGTCGCAACAGTCAAAGATTGGGAAGATCGCCAGCTGATTGGTGCAGCGTCTGCACCTGGACATTTCGACACGCCGCGTAGACCGGGACAACCGGGCGAACAGAGCGTGTCGAGGGCAGGTCCAAACCCACGCTCACGTCATGCAAGCGGCCCCCATCCCCCTTATGAAGCCAATGATACGGAAGGTACTGCCGCTGAGAAGCATGTCGCTTCGACGGCCAGTCACCCCGATCCAGCTGAGGCCGCGACGCGCCCCAGCGGGAATATCAGGACGATCTGACGCCACGACTCTGCCGACTGCGAGTGATGATCAAACTCCTTATCTGCAACTTCGAAGACCTCGCCAGGGCATTGAGGCGCTTCGAAGAACTGTTTGGCGCGCCAGAAGGCTCGGCGGAAGCGTGTGAACTCCGTGATATCTCCAATGGCCTTCGGGCGTTTGAGGACAAGGTGGCTGCAAGGATTGCAGCGCGGAGATTCACCGCGGGCAGTTTGATCGACGTCATGCCACGCAGCGGCCTCGATCCGACGCATCGGCCATAGCGAATTCATAATTACGAGTGCCTGAACACTTAATCCAGCTGAGCCCGCGGATATATTGCGGCTGAACCTTACTTCGGCGCACGCGTTGTTCGTTGTGTCCGTCGCATCGGGAGGGTTCCAATGTTTCACTCCGTACCCGATCATGGCGTATTGATTCGGCAATGGCGCTCTCGTCCTCCTACCGGGCGGCAGATGAGCAAGGCGTTGTGCAATTTCATGTCGCCCGACGACGTGGAACCTCACCTCGCCAGAGCAGCCAATAGATCCGTGACTTATGTGAAATGGTGCTTGGACAGCGATGCCATCGTCCCGGCCAGCTTATTGGCCGCAGCCCTTCGGGTCGGCGCCGACCTTCTGCCGCCACTCGTAAGCTACGAGCCCGCTTCAAGGCGAACGCAGACTAGATCACACCCTCGATGAGGCCCAGATTTTTGGCCTCGTTGGCTTCGATGTACCAGTTCTCTGGTGCGAGTTTTAGGACCTGCTCCATCGTCACAGACGATCCAGCGATGAGGTTCTGAAACCCCTCGTTCTGAATCTGGATGGAGTGCTCGATTTCGTTGAGCTTCGCCTTGAGATTGGCGATGCACATCGTCAACGGGCCATCCAAAATGATGTTCGCCTGGATTTTGCGCTCATGCACCATCAGCCTCGTGCCGCGCGTGAGGTAGCGATTCGGGCGGGCAAAGAAGCTCATGAAGGTGGCGCCGGCGGAGTAGATCGCGGTCTTGCCCAGAAAGACGAATCGCCGTGCCGGCTCCTGCTCGCTATGGAAGCGAATATCCTCTCCCATCATGCGCGCGACCTCAGGATCACCCCCAAGTGTGCTCAGTTCGATGACGACGATACCCTCGCGGGGCGCCGTCATGAGCCTATCCCGGAAAAATGCATACATCATATTGTCGACGACTCCCGCCAGCAGGATCGGCGGGTTCAGGAAATCGATGGCTTGCAGCGGACGAAACAGGTCGTTCGAGGCGTCATGGGCCGCGAGTGAGTGCGAGTTCATGCTTGATCCAGCAATAGAAGAAGGGTGTTCGCCGCTGAACGCAGGCTATCGGCCATGGTTCCCTGTCGAGCGGCCTATTGGCGCGCCCGATATTGTCGGAGTGCGCGATCGACCAGATCCTCTTCATCGAGCGCTAGCATCACCAGAGATGCCACGATGTACGAAAGGCGCGTACGCTCTCGTTCACGATCTCCGTCTTCGATCATTGGCTTAACCTGCTTCCAGGCGTCATCAAGCGCGGCCTGGGCACGGGCGAGATCGATGGGGTTATGGAGCGATGAGAAGGGCATGAAAGTAAACCTACTAGGTTCATCAATGCATGCGCCGTCATATGACAGCTGTCCGGTTCGAAAGTGGCCCCGCCAGCAAAGCTGACGAGGCCATAAGCGTGAACGTGTCGGGCTTCGGTCACACGACGGGCGGGCGGTAGGGGTCCGCAGTCTCGTCGAAGCGCTCCCAACCGCCGGCGCGATATTCGGCTTCTCGCGTTGCGCGGTCGATGGGAGTCGCACCGTCGAGGATGGCCTGAACCGTGGCTTCATGCTCCGGCTCGGTGCGGACCGAAACGACAGAACCGCCGCGGCGAACCGTCTCGGCATAGTAGTCGGCTTCATCCTTGTCGTGACCTTCCTTCACGAAGGAGCCGACGAGGCCGCCTGCCGCGGCGCCCGCGACGGCGCCGGCTGCGGTCGATGCGAGCCAGCCAGCCGCGACGACTGGACCGACGCCGGGGATCGCGAGCATGCCGATGCCGGCAAGGAGGCCGGCAGCGCCACCGATGCCAGCGCCGATGCCGGCGCCCTCCGTGGCATTCGTCTCATCCGACGTACCGGCGCGACCGACAACGCTGATGTCGTTGCTGGAGACACCCGCGGCCTCCAGTTGCTCGACCACCGAGCGGGCCGTTTCGTAGTTGTCATAGGTGCGGGTTAGGGTTCGGGTCATGTTTGGCTCCAAGAGTTGGGTTTAACGGTCGAGATCAGTTGCGGGTGATGTTGCCGCGATAGTCGACGGAGACATTGACCTGCGCCCCGGCATGCGTGGCGGTGCCCTTCCACACGCCGTTGTCGTCCTTCTTCAGAGCGCCGACACTCGAATAGCCGTTGGCTTCGAGACGGCTCTTGGCCTGGCCCTCGGTGAAGCTGTTGGCGCCCGGCAACGGGGCGTTCTTGTCCGCGTCGGCCTTCGGTGCCGGCATCGGAGACGTGGTGCTTGTTTGAGCGATCGCACCGAACGAAATCGTAGCCGCGACGAGCGAAACGAGGATTGTTGTTTTCATTGTCCGACACTCCTGATGGGGAGCGGCTCGAGGCCGCTGAGTGTGAATCGAACGGCCCGCAGTGTGATTCTGTTCCACGCTCGCTGGCGCTTCCCGGATCTGCCGGCGAAGAAATTGATGCGGCTGGATTGTTGGAGTGATGGAGGCCGAGGCTCGCCGGTGAAGCGGCTTAGATGTCGGCGGAACATCCGAAGCTCGACGATGTTCACGAGTCTATTGTTGGGGCCGCGAACACACATATTGAGAGGCGACTATGCCGCCGCGCGCAATCTGGAAGGGCGTCCTCAAAGTCGCTGAAGTCACGTGCCCGGTAGCGCTCTACACCGCTGCCTCGACTAGCGAGCGCATCTCCTTTCACACGCTGAACCGCAAGACCGGCAATCGCGTCCATCGCCAGTTCGTCGACGAGGTCACGGGCAAGCCGGTCGAGAAGGACGATCAGGTCAAGGGCTACGATCGCGGCGGTGGCGACTACATCTTGCTGGAGCCCGATGAGATTGCCGAGGCTGTTCCCGAGAGCGACAAGACGCTCAATGTCGCGACCTTCCTGCCTTGCGACGAGATCGACGATCTCTTCTTCGACCGGCCCTATTATGTGACGCCGAGCACGCCGGTCGCGGCCGAGGCCTTCGCTCTGATCCGCGACGTCATGGCGAGCCGCGAGAGTGCAGCCCTCGCGCGCACCGTGATCTTCCGGCGGATGCGCTCGATCCTGATCCGGCCCCACGATGCTGGGATGATCGCGACCACGCTCAATTTCGACTACGAGGTCCGCCCGGTGGAAAGCGCCTTCGACGATATCCCGAAGCTGAAGATCGAGGGCGAGATGCTCGAACTCGCCGAGCATATCATCCGCACCAAGGCTGGCCGTTTCGATCCCAAGGCCTTCGAAGACCGCTACGAGACTGCGCTGGCCGAGCTGGTCAAGGCGAAGATCGAGGGCCGCAAGAGCAAGCCGGTGAAGCGGCTGGAGCCTGCGAAGGTGGTCAACCTGCTCGACGCTCTCCGGCAAAGTGCCAAGGCGGGCCAAAGCGCCACATCGGCCGACAAGCCGGCGGCAAAGCGCAAATCAACCCGCAAGATGCCGGCCAAGGCCGAACCGAGACGTAAGGCGGGCTGATCACTTCCGCGGTTCGAGGCTGCGCTTGAGCGCGTCCATGATGCTGACGACATTGCCTTCACTCGCGGCCGGCTTGGCCTTTTTGGTCGGCTTGCGGCCCTTCTGCTTGGCCTTGATGATATCCAGAAGCTCGTCCTGAACCGGGTCCTGCGCGAGCTCCGGCGACCAGTCCTTGGTGCGCGAGGTGATCAGCTTCTCCATGAGCGCGCGCATGTCGGGCTCGGGTTTCGCCTTCTTGATATCCGAGAAGTAGTCCTTCTCGTCGCGGACCTCGTCGCCATAGCGCAAAGTCCACAGCACGATGCCTCTGTCGCGAGGCTCGAGCAGCACCGCCCGTTCGCGCCGGTAGAGGACAACGCGGGAGATGCCGACCGTCTTGGTCGCTTTCATCGCCTCGCGGATGACCGAAAACGCCTCGTCGCCGATCTTGCCGTCCGGCACGAGATAATGCGGCGTGTCGTACCAGATCCAGCCGACGGAGGAGCGCGGCGCGAACAGCTCGATATCGATGGTGCGTGTGCTCTCCAGCGCAACGGCGTCGAGCTCGTCATCCTCCAGCATGACGTAGTCGTCATCGCCCTTGGGATAGCCTTTGACTTCGTCGTCATCGGCGACAGGCTTGCCGGTGACGGCATCGACGAAGCGGCTCTGGATGCGGTGGCCGGTCTTGCGGTTGAGCGTATGAAAGCGGACCTTCTCGCTCTCGGAGCGTGCCGGCATCATCGCGACCGGGCAGGTCACGAGCGAGAGCTTGAGATAGCCTTTCCAGAATGTCCGCTGGGCCATGAACGGTTCTCCGATCGGACGCGAAACGCATCGGCCGCCGATCCGTTCCGGCGCGGAGCCGGTCAGGACCGATCGAGCTTTTTGATTGCATCCGC
Organism: Allobosea sp. 47.2.35; assembly: GCF_024655635.1. GTDB lineage: Bacteria > Pseudomonadota > Alphaproteobacteria > Rhizobiales > Beijerinckiaceae > Allobosea. The sequence continues at coordinate 9,246 of NZ_JANLGI010000040.1, forward strand.
CAAGGGCCGCTCGGCTTCGTCATAGTCCGCCCAGGCCTTGCTTGCCGCCAGCAGCTTCGGAACCGTGCGGATGGTGTAGCGGGCAGGATCGAGCCCCGTCTTCACCTGCGACCAGGTCAGCGGCATCGAAGCATGCGCGCCGGGCCTCGCGCGTGGCGATAACGGCGCCACCGCCGTGGCCATGCGATCGTTGCGGAGATAGTCGAGGAAGATCCGGCCCTGGCGCAGGCGCTTCGCCATGTTGACGACATAGCGCTCCGGCTCGTCGGCAGCGATCTCTACACAGACGCGGCGTGCGAAGTCCTTGGCTGCCGGCCAGTCCGGACCGCCACGGCGAGGCTTCGCCAGCGGCGTCACGACATGCAACCCCTTGCCGCCGGTGGTCTTGCAGAAGCTGACGAGACCCAACGCATCGAGCCGCTCCTTCATCGTCCGGGCTGCCGCGATCACGGCATCGAATGACACATCCGGCCCGGGGTCGAGATCGAAGACCAGCCGACCAGGAACCTCCGGCTCGCCGGGCCGGCAGTTCCACGGATGCAGCTCGATGCCGCCGATCTGGGCAGCGGCGATCAACGCTTCGATCCGGTCGATCTGAAGATAGGATTTCTTGTCGCCGGAGATCTTCACCAGCTCGAACAGGCTGGAGGTGCCGAGGCCGGCATGGCGCTGGAAGAAGATTTCGCCCTCGATCCCGTCGGGCGCCCTGAGCAGCGAGCAGGGTCGCCCTTGGATATGCGGCAGCAGCCATTGGCCGACGGTCTCGAAATAATGCGCGAGGTCGAGCTTCGTGGCGGGCTTGCCGTCCTCGGCATCGGGCCAGAGCGGTTTGTCGGGCTTGGACAAGGGCACGCCAAGCACCTCGATGCGCCCGCCCCGCGCTAGCTTCGGCTTCGGGGATGCGGTTTCCGCAGGCTGCGCTGGCAATTCGGTCTCGACCTCGGCCGCCGGCTTGTCCTCGCGCAGGCCCTTGAAGGCGGCTTGCCGGACCATGCCGTCGCCGGTCCAGCCCGCAAATTCGATCTCGGCGACGAGGACGGGCTCGACCCAATGCACACCCGGAGTTCGCCGTGGCGCGCCCTTGCCGGTGAAGGGCGAGGTCTTGGCTTCGTGCTCCTTGAGGGGCGGCAGCAGCTTCTCGACCTTGGCCGCGCCATAACCGGTACCCACCCGGCCGATATAGATGAAATGCGGGCCGCGATGGACGCCGACGAGCAGCGAGCGGAACTTGCCGGCCGTGGTCGTCCAGCCGCCAATGACGACCTCATGGCCGGCGCGGCATTTGGCTTTCGTCCAACTGTCGCTGCGACCGGAGACATAAGGCGCATCGCTCCGCTTCGAGACGATGCCCTCCAGCGACAGGCGACAGGCGGATTTCAGTACTGCATCGCCGCCGGTCTCGAAATGCTCGACATAACGCAGGGTGACGCCATCGGCCGCGTCGCGCAGCAGCGCCTCCAGCCGCTGTTTGCGGGCAAGGAGCGGCTGCTCGCGCCAGTCCTCCCCGTCGAGGAACAGCAAATCGAAGGCAAAGAATACGAGGTTTTGGGTCTTCTCCTCCGAAAGCGCCGCCTGAAGCGCTGCGAAATCGGGTGCGCCATGGTCGTCGAGCGCGACGATCTCGCCATCCACGATGCAGTCCGGCAGGCCCTTGAACGCCTCTGCCACGGCCCCGAACCGCTTCGTCCAGTCGAGCCCCTTGCGCGTCTTCAGCGTGACCTTGCCGCCAGCGACACGCGCCTGAATCCGATAGCCGTCGAACTTGATTTCATGGAGCCAGCCGCTGCCTGCCGGTGGTCGCTCCACGCTCTTGCAAAGCTGAGGCGGTACGAACGCCGGGAGATCGGCCGCAGCGACGGGGCCTGCTTTCGAAGTCCGACCTGTCGTCGGTTTCGGTGCCGGCTTTTCGGCCCGTGCTTCGGCCGCTAAGCCCTCTTTGCTATCCCAGACCGCATCGGCGTCGACCACTTGCTCGGCTAGCATGAAAGGTTCGGGCGAGCGCCCGCGTCCGGCCGCGATGGCTTCCATTGTCCGGCCCGAGGCCACCGAAGTGTCGGCCTTCAAGACTGCATCGCCATCGGAAGCGACGGCATGGTCGTCGCGATGCTTGATCAGTAGCCAGTTGATGCGCTTGCCGCCGTCGCGGTCGTGCTTCATGCGCACCAAGACGAAACTGCCCTGCAACCGCTTGCCGTCGAGCGTGAACTTGAGGTCGCCTTTTTCAAGCTGCCGCTGCGGACTGAACTTGCCCTCGGGCTCCCAATAGCCCCGATCCCAGAGCTGGACGGTGCCGCCGCCATATTGCCCCTTCGGGATCGTCCCCTCGAAATCGCCATAGGCGAGCGGATGGTCTTCTACCTCGACGGCGAGACGCTTGTCGCCGGGGTCAAGCGACGGCCCCTTGGTCACGGCCCAGGACTTGAAGACGCCATCCAGTTCAAGACGCAGGTCGTAATGCAGCCGTGTCGCATCGTGCTTCTGTATGACGAAGCGCAGGCGGTTCGATGGAGCGACTGCGCTCGTGTCGTTCGGCTCCTTCGTCTTCCGGAAATCCCGCTTGGTGCGATAGGTTTTCAGCTTTTCCACGGAACACCTTCCAATGCGACTTCGCGGAGAGAAGGTGGACGAAGGTCAGCCAGTACCGGGGTCGATATGACGAACGGGCTTGGTCGGCGGGAGCGCGCCGGAACCCGGCGTCGCCTCCTTGTTCGTCTGCGACTCCTTCGCATGCGGGCCTGCTGGAGGAGTGTCTCGGTCCTTCGCCCTCTGCTTCTGATTGCCCTCGGAGATGATCTTCGGGCCCTTCATCGCATCATCAGCAGCGTCGTCGCGCTTTTCGGGCGGACGCTGGTTCGGCTCGGTCGGGCCGTTGGTGCTGCCATTTCGTTCGTGGTTCCGGTCGATCATCGCTTGCCCTTTCTGAAAATGCTGCCGGAGCAACGCTGAGGCGATCGGATCGTTTCGACAGATCGCAAAAAAGCCCGGTTCCATGGGAGCCGGGCTTGCACAGGCACGATCGTTCAGAGCGTCGGCTCGACCAGCAGGTTCTCGTCACGATGCTCGCCGCCGAGCGTTGCTGCCCAGGCCGCCGCGGCTGCTCCCACCAGCAGTGCAGCCGCGGTCAGGAAGGCGCTCAGAACTGCGATTTTGCGTGCACGCTCAGCCGTCTGCTTGGCGGTTTCCTTGGCCTGCGACAGCCGGGCATAGGCGTCGTCGATGCGCTTCTGTGCATCCTGCTCGCTGATGCCGGACCGCGCGGCGAGCCGAGAGGCCAGGTAATCCCGGTCGGCCTGCTCGATCTTGCCGTTCTTCAGCGCATTGACGAAGATCCGGGAGGCTTCGTCACGCTCCTGTGCAGTCGGTGGCTGCTGACCACTCGCGCGCATGACATTGTCGAGCGCCATCGCGAGCGGATCGACATTCTGCGAAACCAGCGAGGCCACGCCCGAACTCGCACTGGCGACGCCGCTGACCGCGGTCTTGGCCGCGCCGAACAGCGACGAGGTCGCGACGACGGTGATCAGAAGCGCCCCGGTCGCCCAGACCAGCAGGCCGTGGGTCGCATCGCGCACTTTGCGTTCCTCGCCATTGGCATCGAAGCTCGGCTGGCGCATCCGGCCTGCGAGATAGCCGCCGGCCATGGTCGCGGAGGCCATGACCCAGAGCGCCCATAGAGCGCCTGCAACCGCCAGCGCCGTGGCGCTGGAACTCTTCTCGAAATCGGCGGAGACCATCGACAGTCCGATCGCCGATCCGAAGACCGTCATGATGGTCGAGATCGCCGTCGCGATGACCGCGCCGCCGATGATCGGCCCCCATTGCACATAGGAGCGATTCTCCTTGTTGACGGTAACCGGAGCGACGACGACGTCCGTTCCAGACATGGACATGGCGAACTCCTATCGAAGACCGAGGAACGACAGGATGGCCATGATGACCACTACGAGACCGACAAGATAAATGATGCTGTCCATGAGCCCCTCCTGCTGGCGAGCGAAAGTGAGGGCGAAACGGCTGGCGCTGTAGATAGGTTCCTGAGATACGCGCTGCGGAACGATTGATGGATTTTGTCGGCACCGGAAAATCGCGCCGGCACTTATTGAACCTTGGCTTCCTGCAAGTCGACGCGCCGCCTCTCGCCCAAGGTCGAGGAGCTTGCATGAACAATCCGAGGGCTGTGCCGATTACGGCGGGGAGTTATGAACTCCGCGCTCTCGCGATCGCGTTGACGATGGCCGACGGGCTATAGGGCTTGGAGACGATCACCTCGCCGTTGACGTCGATCTCCGAGGTGTCACCCGTTGCGAACACAACGCAAAGCGAGCTATTGCGCTCCCTCGCCATCCGCACGAGTTCGACGCCCGAAGCGCCGGGAAGCTTCACATCGGTGACGAGGATATCGACCGGATGATCCTGCAAGATCGACATGGCCTCCTCAGCGCTACCTGCCTCAATGATGGAAAAGCCGGCATCTTCGAGGATATCGCAGGTATTCATGCGGATCAGGGCATCGTCCTCGACAATCAGGACCGTGGCAGGCTTTGATGCGGCTGGCTCCGAAACTTTGCCCTCAGCCGATACGTGTTCCGTCTTCTGAGGGGAGCGCGCCTTCTGCGTGGCAAGCACCAACCGGATCTTTCGCGCCAGGGCTTCCCGTGTGTAGGGCTTGGACAGGAGTTCGACACCTGCATCCAAACGGCCGCCATGGACGATGGAATTCTCGGTGTAGCCCGACGTGAAGAGTACGGCGAGCTGCGGCAGGCGCTCACGAGCGATCCGGGCAAGCTCGGGGCTCTTCAATTGTCCGGGCATCACCACGTCGGTGAACAGCAGGTCGATGGCGACGCCGCTTTCGACGACATGGAGCGCGCTTGTCGCATCGCTGGCCCGCAAAACGCGATAGCCGAGATCGGTCAGAAGTTCGATCACCGTGCCGCGGACCTGCTCGTCATCCTCGACGACCAGGATCGTTTCGGTCCCACCCGCGATCGGGCTGTTGTCGACGGCCGTCTCAACAGCCTCCTTCTGGAAGGAGCGAGGCAGATAAAGCCTCACCGTGGTTCCGTGGTCGAGCTCCGAGTAGATTTTGACGTGGCCGCCTGACTGCTTGACGAAACCGTAGACCATCGACAGGCCAAGCCCGCTGCCCTTTCCCTCGGGCTTCGTCGAGAAGAACGGGTCGAACGCCTTCGCCAACACCTCGGCCGACATCCCCGAGCCGGTGTCGCTCACCGCGAGCATGACATATTGCCCTGCGGCGACATCGCTGTGCCTGGCGGCATAGCTGTCGTCGAGATGGGCATTGGCCAGGTCGATCGTCAACTTGCCCGAGCCACCCATGGCGTCGCGCGCGTTGATCGCCAGATTGAGCAGTGCATTCTCGACCTGCGTCGGGTCGATCAGGGAGTTCCAGAGCCCGCCGCCCACGACCGTCTCGATCTCGATGCCCTCGCCGAGGGTGCGGCTGAACATGTCGTCCATGCCGCGAACCAGGCGGCCGAGATTGACGACCTTCGGCTCCAGCGGCTGCCGTCGGCCGAAGGCGAGGAGTTGCGAAGCGAGCTTCGAGCCGCGGGCGACGCCGGTCATTGCATTGGCGATGCGGCGCTCGGCCTTCTCGTCCCCCGCAACATCCTTGGCCAGGAGCTGCAGATTGCCCGAGATCACCTGCAGCAGGTTGTTGAAGTCATGCGCGACCCCGCCGGTCAATTGGCCGATCGCCTCCATCTTCTGGCTGTGGCGCAGGGCCTCTTCAGCGGCGAGTAGCTTCTGCGTGCGCTCGGCGACGATCTGCTCGAGCGTCTCGTTCAGTTTGGCCAGGGCGAGCTCCGCCTGGCGGCGCGCCGTGATGTCCTGGAACAGGACCGCGACCTGCCGCTTGCTTGCGGGCTCGATCCGGATCGCAGCCAGTTCGAGGAAGCGGCCGGTGGCGACAAGCTCCTGCTGGAAGCGAATGGGCGCACCCGTCCGGAGGACGGCGCCGTAGCGCTCCACCCAGGAATCCGCCTCGGCGCCCACCATCTCGCGCAGCTTCTGGCCGACGACATTCGGAATCCCGGCGTGCCGGGCATAGGCCGCATTGGCCTCGATATGGATATAATCGCTATCGGGGCCGTGCGGCCCGTCGAAGAACTCGATGATGCAGAAGCCTTCATCGATTGCGTCGAACAGCCCCTTGTAGAGCGCGGTGCTATCGGACAGGCGCCTTTCGGCCAGGCTGCGTTCGGTGGTATCGCTTCCCTGTACGAAGATGCCGGTCACGTTGCCCTGTGGACCGACGAGCGGCTGGTACACGAAATCGAGGAAGCGCTCCGAGTTTGCCCCGTCGGGCTCGGTCTGCACGAGGAACCGAGCACCAGTGGCCGTATAGGCTTTGCCGGACCGATAGACCTCGTCGAGAATTCGGACGAAGCCTTGCGAATCCGCCTCCGGAAGCGCCTCGGAGACGGTTTTCCCGATGACGTCGCGGCCGCCCACCAATGCCATGTAGCTGGGATTCGCCAGCTGGAAGCGATGCTCCGGGCCTTGCAAAAGCGCAATGAAAGTCGGCGCCTGGTCGAACATCTCGGAGAGGAACGAGGTGATATTGACGTCGCTGGCGGGCAAGGCCGTTTTCCTGAGAAAGCAGAGCGGTTGGTCGGTCGTACGGTATTCGCGAGCCACGGCAAAGCGGCTCACCAAAAAGGCTTAGTGCCGGAATAATCGTTGCCGCACATGGGCGAGATCCGCGACGAAGCGGGCGTACTCGCGAGAGCGCGTCTCCTCATCCGGCAGGCGAAGCAGGTACGAGGGATGGACGGTGGTCAACAGCGGCGTACCGCTGTCAAGTATAAGCTCGCGATCCCGCGCACTGGCGAGCGAGCCGGTATGGCCCGTCAGCGATCGCAGGGCGCTGGCACCGAGGGCGACGACCAGCCGGGGCTTCACGAATTGCAGTTCGAGATCGAGCCAGAAGCGGCAGGCCTTGATTTCCCCGACATTGGGCTTCTCGTGGATGCGGCGCTTGGCGCGCAGCTTGAATTTGAAGTGCTTCACCGCATTGGTGACATAGGCGCGCGCCCGATCGAGACCGGCGTCCTGCACCGCCCGGTCGAAAACCTGCCCGGCGGGACCGACGAAAGGCCGGCCCGCGAGGTCCTCCTGGTCGCCTGGCTGCTCGCCCACGAAGACGACCGGCGCGTCCAGGGGTCCTTCTCCGAAGACCGTCCGAGTGGCATGGCAATGCAGGTCGCAGCGCCTGCACCGTTGCGCCGCAGCGGCCGCATCCTGCCAGGACGTGATCGGAAGTTCTTTGGCCGGTGCTTCGGGGCGATGCCGAAGCTGCCGGACATGTCGTTCGGGTGGCTGCGTCGGAGTGTGTTTCGGCGTGCAAGTTTGACCCCGTGAGGCGGGGGATCGGCGTCCAACTTT
>NZ_JANLGI010000041.1 GCF_024655635.1 Allobosea sp. 47.2.35
AGGGGGGCTAGCCTTCAACGCGATAAGGGGGCTGCGCTTCAATGCGATTTGACAGTATGAGGCGGGCGCAGCAGGGTTTGAGGTTGCTGAAGCGGGTGAGATGGGGGTTCGTGACCTACTGGCCCGGCTTCAAGCAAACTCCAACGCGAAAAGCGGAGGCGACTGGGGCCTCAGCTCACTGTTCGGACGGCTCCATAAATGGCTGTCGGAACAGCTCGGTGATCCCGCATATCTTCCAGTCCAGGAGATATTCCGGCAGCACGTCGTCGAGACCTTCCCATTCGGTCCAGGCGATATGATCCTCGGCCGAGAAGTCGCAGCGAGACGCCTTCACTCGGTTCGATCGGCATCGAAAGAATATGGAGCCCATCGCAAGCGGCTGCGTAAGCTACTTCACGCGGCCGGACACATTTCAGCCGAGCAGCTGGCGCTGACCGACGACCGAATCCTCTTCGAAGCAGATGCGGCACGCGACCTTCTCTGTCTCATTTCGGAAGAAATGCCGCTGAAGCAGGCAGGACACTATCTCAACATTCCACGCCACATTGAGCGGGCGCTCTTTGAAGCGGGACATCTCCGCCCTTTCGTGGCCGGTGGTGGCGACCAATCGTTCAACCATGCTTTCGCCAAGCGAGATCTGGACCTGTTCCTTGAGCGCCTGATGAAGGACGCAATCAAAATCGAGCCGAGCGATGCTGGATATGAGCACATCACCGCCGCCGCGACGCGAGTGGGGTGCACCGCTGTTCAGATAGTCGAACTCATTCTGAGCCGCAAAGCGAGGCGGGTGCGGTTTCGGCCGGAGGTTTCCGGATTCTCATCCATCATGGTTGACCCGGACGAGATTCTTTCTCTGCTCGACAAAACGATCGAGGGCGTTCTTTCGCTGAAGCAGGTCGAAAGAAAACTGAAAACCGACTTTGCGGTTGTTCAGAACCTGATCAACCTGGGCGTGATCCCCGTCAGTACGGTGATCAATCCCAAAACCCGCTGGAGGCAACGCGTCGTTTCCGAGGAGGATATGGATCGTTTTGCCGATCGTTTCGCTTCACTCCATATGCTCGCCCACGAGTACGGCATCTACTTCCGAAAGATTGGAGACAAATTGCGGGAGAAGGGAATTCGGCCCGCTTTCGATCCCGAGAAGGTGCGAGCGAGTTTTTACGAGCGGATCGCTGTCGAGAATTACATCGCCGAACTCGTTAAATAGCCTACCCGACGATCGATGTGCAGTCCTCAAGCCTCCGGTTTCCGGGGGCATTTTTGTACCTGTTGTTTGCCTCAGCAACCGCCTCGATATCCTGAGCGGGAAACTGAGGAAGCACTTCGGGTGACAAGCGCAGATTGGTGCGGCATCTTTCGACAAATTACCTATATATTACAGCATCCTACAAGAGTGCCCTGCGGCATCCATTGGGTACCGCTACAATTTCTCTGTAGGCGCTCCGGAAGTTTGGTCAGATCCCACCCAAAGTGCGCCTCGATGAGAGCGGAAGTCCGCCGCACCCCTGCGGTGGGCTCTCCGGAACGGGATCATCAAGTGTGAGAACGCCCGGCTTCGGCCGGGCTTTCGATTTCCAGAGATTGCGGAGCGATCGCCGGAAAATGCTTAGGCCGAGACATCGGCGCCCTCACCCCAACACCCACCTGGGCGATCTCGAAACGCCGAAGGAATGCGACTTTGGATCTGAGTGGCGACAAGGCGCTCGAGAGTTCCGCTGAAGATCGCTTGGGCTTCGCAGCGACTGCGGAAGCGATCGCTGCGGCAGTTCTTCGGCAGCCCGTCATCGACGGCTTGGTCATCGGAGTTGAGGGCCGCTGGGGATCGGGCAAGTCCAGTCTCGTGAACATGACCGTGGCCGCTTTGCGAGCATCCATCTCTGCGGCGGAGGTGATCGAGTTCAAGCCTTGGCTCATTGGCGACAGGGACAGCTTGTTGCTGGCGCTCTTCACCGAACTCGCGATTGCCGTTGACACAATTGAAGAGGGCTCGGGGGACCCGGTCGGTCGGCGACGTCGTGAACTGGGCGATGCAGGCAAGGAGGTAGTCGGTTTCGCCGCACAACTGGGCGGCTTAGGGACATTGGCAAAGGTCGCCGGTGCCGTCGTTCCGGGGGCGGCGCTTGCCGGAGAGGCCATAGAGGCGATTGCAAAGGCGGCGAAGGGCCTAGACGGCAAGCGCTCGATCGCCGCCGAGAAGGCCGAATTACGCGAACGCCTCGCCGCCCTACCACGCCGCATCATCGTCACCATCGACGACGTCGATCGGTTGTAGTCCTCCTTCCATGAGGCGATGGCGCTGCGGGCTTCGACGAGCGTCGAGAACAGCGTGTCGTTGAGGCACTCGTCCCGGAAGCGTCCGTTGAAGCTCTCGACGAAGGCATTCTGCGTCGGCTTGCCGGGAGCGATGTAGTGCCACGCGACGCCGGTTTTCTGGCACCAGCGCAGGATCGCCATCGAGGTGAACTCGGTGCCGTTGTCGGACACGATCGTCCCCGGCCGGCCGCGCAGGCGAATGACGCCATCCAGTTCGCGAGCCACGCGCAGGCCCGAGAGCGAGGTGTCGGCGACGAGTGCCAGCCACTCGCGCGGATATCCGCCACGGCTCACTCCCAGCTGAGCGCGCCGCCGTTCTGGTATTCGATGACGCGGGTCTCGAAGAAGTTCTTCTCCTTCTTGAGGTCCATCGCCTCGGACATCCAGGGGAACGGGTTCTCGGTCTCGGCGAAGACGGGGGCCAGGCCGAGCTGCGCGCAGCGGCGGTTGGCGATGAAGTGCATATACTGCTCGCAGAGCGCGGCATTCAGGCCCAGAAAACCCCTCGGCATGGTGTCGCGACCGTAGGCCGCTTCAAGCTCGGCGGCTTCCCGCAGCATGCCGCGCACCTCGTCCTGGAAGGCCTTGGTCCAGAGATGCGGGTTCTCGATCTTGATCTGGTTGATGACGTCGATGCCGAAGTTCAGATGGATCGACTCGTCGCGCAGGATGTACTGGTACTGCTCGGCGATGCCGACCATCTTGTTGCGCCGGCCGAGCGAGAGGATCTGCGCGAAGCCGGTGTAGAACCACATGCCTTCGAAGATCACGTAGAAGGTGATCAGGTCGCGCAGCAGGGCCTGGTCGTTCTCCGCCGTTCCGGTGCGGAACTCCGGGTTCTCTATGCTCTGCGTGTGCTTGAGTGCCCAGGCCGCTTTGTCGGTGATCGAGGGCACCTCGCGATACATGTTGAAGAGCTCGCCCTCGTCGAGGCCGAGGCTCTCGACGATGTACTGGAAGGTGTGCGTGTGGATCGCCTCCTCGAAGGCCTGGCGCAGCAGGTACTGCCGGCACTCCGGGTTGGTCAGGTGGCGGTAGATCGCCAGCACGATGTTGTTGGCGACAAGGCTCTCGGACGCCGCGAAGAAGCCGAGATTGCGCTTGAGCATGCGCCGCTCATCCTCGCTGAGCCCGTCCTTCGACTTCCATAGGGCGATATCGGCCTGCATCGAGACCTCGGTCGGCATCCAGTGGTTGTTGCAGCCGGAGAGGTACTTCTCCCAGGCCCATTTGTACTTGAGCGGCAGAAGCTGGTTCACGTCGGCCCGCGCATTGATCATGCGCTTCTCGTCAACGGTGACGCGCCCGCCATTGCGGTCGATCTCACCGAGGCCTGTGGCATCCGCGGCGGGGGCATTGGTCAGGATGGCGGGGTTGGCGGCGGGCGCCGGCTTGGTGTCGGACCAGTCGAGCATAGGGGCGTTCCGTTCTTGATTTGATGGGCGCGGGTGCCCGGGAGCAGCCCCAGGCACGATCGTCGCCAGGATTCGAGTGGCAGCGACCGTTACTGGCAGGCTTCGCAGGTCGGATCGTCGATCGAGCAGGCATTGGGCACGGCCATGCCGTTCTCCAAGGGGATATCGACGATGATCGGCGCCGCCGCCTTCGCTGCGACCGGAACGGTGGCCGAGACCGCGTTGAGCTTGCCGTCGGTGCCCTTCAGCGTCGATTTCTCGACATGGGTCGCCGAGAGCGCGCGCAGATAATAGGTCGTCTTCAGGCCGAGCCGCCACGCCAGTCGATAGGCCTCGTCGAGCTTCCGGCCGGAGGGCTGCGCCATGTAGAGGTTGAGCGACTGGCCCTGGTCGATCCATTTCTGCCGGCGCGCCGCCGCCCTGATCAGCCACTCCGTCGGGATCTCGAAGGAGGTGGCGTAGAGCGCCTTGAGATCGGCCGGAACGCGGTCGATCCCACTGACCTTGCCGTCGTAGTACTTGAGGTCCGAGACCATCACCTCGTCCCAGAGCCCCCTCGCCTTGAGGTCGTGGACCAGCCCGGCATTCACGACGGTGAAGTCGCCGGACATGTTCGCCTTGACGTAGAGCTGGCTGTAGCTCGGTTCGATCGATTGCGAGACACCGACGATGTTCGAGATCGTCGCGGTCGGCGCGATCGCCATCGTGTTCGAGTTGCGCATGCCGGTGGTCTTCATCCGCTGGCGCAGGCTCTCCCAGTCCAACGTTGCGGAGCGGTCGAGCTCGACATCGCCGTCGCGGGCCTCCGAGAGGATGTCGAGCGAGTCGATCGGCAGGATGCCCTTCGACCAAAGCGAGCCCTCGAAGCTCGGATAGCGCCCACGCTCGGCGGCGAGATCGACCGAGGCGGAGATCGCATGGAAGCTGATCGCTTCCATCGAGCTATCGGCGAAGGCGACCGCTTCCTCCGACGCCGCCGGGAGGCGCAGGATCTGGAGCGCGTCCTGGAAGCCCATGATGCCGAGGCCGACCGGACGATGACGCATGTTCGAGCGGCGCGCCTCGGGGATCGTGTAGAAATTGATGTCGACGACGTTGTCGAGCATGCGCATCGCGGTCTTCACGGTGCGGGCGAGACGCGCCTGATCAAGGCCCGCGGCCGTGACATGCGCCGCAAGGTTGACCGAGCCCAGATTGCAGACCGCGACCTCGTCGGCCGAGGTGTTGAGCGTGATCTCGGTGCAGAGGTTCGAGGAATGCACCACGCCGGCATGCTGCTGCGGCGAGCGCAGATTGCAGGCATCCTTGAAGGTGATCCACGGGTGGCCGGTCTCGAACAGCATGGTCAGCATGCGGCGCCAGAGATCAAGCGCCTTGATCCGCTTGAACACCTTGATGCCGCCGCTGGCCGCCTTCGCCTCATAGGCCTCGTAGGCTGCCTTGAACGGCTTGCCATAGAGGTCGTGCAGGTCCGGCACCTCGTCGGGCGAGAACAGTGTCCAGTCGCCGCCGGCCTCGACCCGCTGCATGAACAGGTCGGGAATCCAGTTCGCCGTGTTCATGTCATGGGTACGGCGGCGGTCGTCGCCGGTGTTCTTGCGGAGGTCGAGGAACTCCTCGATGTCGACATGCCAGGTCTCGAGATAGGCGCAGACCGCGCCCTTGCGCTTGCCGCCCTGGTTGACGGCGATTGCGGTGTCGTTGGCGACTTTCAGGAACGGCACCACGCCCTGGCTCTCGCCATTGGTACCCTTGATGTGGGCACCGAGACCGCGCACCGGCGTCCAGTCATTTCCGAGGCCGCCCGAGTACTTGGCAAGCAGCGCGTTGTCCTTCACCGCCTTGAAGATGCCGTCGAGATCGTCGGCCACCGTGGTCAGGAAGCAGGAGGAGAGCTGCGGACGCAGCGTGCCCGAATTGAACAGGGTTGGCGTCGAGGCCATGAAGTCGAAGGAGGACAGCAGGTCGTAGAACTCGATCGCCCTGCCCTCGCGATCGATCTCGCGGATGGCGAGCCCCATCGCGACGCGCATGAAGAAGGCCTGCGGCAGCTCGAAGCGGTTGCCGCGGACATGCAGGAAGTAGCGGTCGTAGAGCGTCTGGAAACCGAGATAGTCGAACTGGAGGTCGCGCTCGGGCTTCAGCGCCGCTGCGATGCGGACAATGTCAAAGCGTCCGAGTTCGGGATCGATCAGCTCGTTCTCGATGCCGGTCTTGAGATAGGCTTCGAAATACTCGCCATAGCCGGCGGCCATCTCTTCCTGCGTGGCCTGCTCGGCATGGCCGTGGACGAAGCTCAGCGCCTCGCGGCGGAGCTTGTCGAGCAGCAAGCGGGCGGAGACCTTGGAATAGTTCGGCTCGCTCTCGATCAGGGTCCGCGCGGCCAGGATCGGCGCCAGCGCCAGCTCGTCGAGCGAAATGCCGTCATAGAGGTTGCGGCGGGTCTCCATCAGGACCGGCTCGGCCGCGACGCCGTCGAGCCCGGCGCAGGCCTCGCGCACGACCTTGTCGAGGCGGGCGGCGTCGAGCGGAACGAGCGTGCCGTCGGCGAGCTTCATTTGCAGTGACGGGGCTACGGCGGCGACCGGCGCCGCCTCGGCCTGCGCCCTTGCCCGCTCCTGCGCCCGCTCGGCGCGATAGAGCACATAGGCACGGGCGACCTTGTGATGCTCGCCGCGCATCAGCGCGAGCTCGACCTGGTCCTGAACGTCCTCGATATGGAAGGTGCGGCCGGTGGCGGCGCGGCGGGTCAGGCCGGAGACGACCTGCTCAGTCAGGTCGGCGACGACGTCATGGATGCGGCGGGACGCGGCGGCGCTCGCGCCCTCGACCGCCAGGAAAGCCTTGGTCAGGGCGACCGCGATCTTCGAGGGGTCGAAGGGCGTCACCGCGCCGTTGCGGCGGATGAGCTGGTAGCCGGGCTCCGCCGCCGCCGCGCGCGGCGATGCAGCAGGTTCGGCACCCAGCGGCGCCGGCACAGGCCGTTCGGCTTCGAGAGAAAGAGACATCGGCATCAACCCCAAGATGTTGGGGGCAAAGGCCGAGCGGTCGCGTCGAGAAGGCGCGCGGCGATACGATGCCGCGACCTGCCAAGCGCACCACCGGGACACCCCGCCCGAGGACGTAAACAAGGGTCGTGGCAGGTCTCCTGGCTCGCGGGTCGCCGCTCTCGTCCGTCTTCCCAAGACCTTGCGGCCTCAGTGACTTGCATGGACGCGAGCTCGCCGCTGACAGTTGCGGGGGCAGCGCCGGTCTCTCACCGGCTTCCCTCTTAGCTCTCGATCTTGCGATTCGAGAGACCATCGACAACTACATCTAGTATCCAGTGCTTCACGGGTGTCAATGGGTCGCGATGCCTTTAGCTGAACACCTGTGAAGAGCGGGGATCGCCATCGCGGTCCCCGACGCGATCAAGTTCGCGCCATTCTGCAATGATGCCAGGAGCGTCCAAGAGGCCTGCTAATTTGCCGGACGGATGGAGTGGGAACTGTATGGCCTGCCAACCCCGGCGGAACGATCCACTGCCCGAGATCGGCAATCTCCCGTCCTCGATCCACCGGCGACGTTCCCGGGAAGAGATTTCAAGGAGTTCATCGACCACCTGCGGTGCAGACGCTCCCTTCGAAACTCGTCCACACGCCGATCCAGGTCGTTCATCAGGCGTCTTATGTTCGCTTCCGGCTCGCTGCCATCGAAGACTGCGGAAACCTCATATTCGTTGGCGACGAGAGAGATCGGCTTCGCGTGGCGGATCATCCGCCTGACGATCCGACGGAGTTCCTTTGCGCGCAATCGCGAGCCAAGCGCCGCATCGCGGGGGATGCGGCTCGTCAAGCGGTAACCATCGTCGCATTCTTCCAGCGTCGCGCAACGGCTCCGCTCATCGAGCGCCCTCATCCCGAACCCATCGTCTCCACCCGCCAGCCCATTCGACCGCGCTCCCCCTGGTCGATCGAGCCTGCCCAGGCTTTATTTCACCGCGTACGGCGCAAACGCGCTTCTCTGTTCGTCCACATGCAGTGGCCGTCCGACAGGGGGAAACGCGCGCTGGGGACAGGCCGGGCGTTCGCAAATCCTGCATCCGGCGCCGATTGGCGTCGCGGCATCGCTGTTCGTCAAGTCCAGGCCATCGGAATAGACGAGGCGGCCCGCGTGGCGCAGATCGCAGCCCAGCGCGACCGCAAAGGTCTTCCGCGGCTGGTGATAGCTTCCTCTTCCTCGGGAAACCGAGCGCGCCACCCAGAGATACGTACGATCATCGGGCATCCGCGCCACCTGCGTCAGCACGCGACCAGGTTGGGCGAAGGCGTCATAGACGTTCCAGAGCGGGCAGGTGCCGCCCACACGCGAGAAGTGGAAATCCGTAGCCGATTGCCGCTTCGAGATGTTCCCGGCGCGATCCACACGGATGAAGAAGAACGGCACGCCCTGGGCACCCGGCCGCTGCAAGGTCGAGAGCCGATGACAGATCGTCTCGAACCCGACGCCAAATCGCTGGCCGAGCAGCTCGATATCGTATCGACAGGCTTCGGCGGCCTTCAGGACGGTCCGATAGGGCAGCATCAGCGCCCCGGCGAAATAGTTGGCGAGCCCGATGCGGGCCAAGCGGCGGGAGTCATTGCTGCCGAAGCGGCCGGTCGCGACGAGATCGTCGATCGCTTCCCTCTGCTCCAGGAAGGCAAGTTGGGTCGCAATCTGGAAGGCGCGCTGCCCTTTCTCGAGATGGGAGGACAGTCGGAGCACGCCTTCCGCCGGATCGAAATGACGCTGGCCCTCATCCTCGCCATTGAGCTTCAGATCGGCGATCCGCGTCGCATGCCTTCCTTGCAGGCGTTCGACCAGCGGCGCCTCGACCTCCGCTCCATCCGCCCCGAGCTCCCGCGCGATCGCCTCGGCCGCCTGATCGAGTGAATCGATATGGTTATGCCGTTCATAGAAAAAGTCCCGCACCTCCTCGAACGGCGTCGAGGCCGTCGTGGTCAGCGTGGATTGACGGTCATCGCCCATCCGCAACGCCAACGCGGCGGACTGTTCGAGCGCGCCGCGATAGCGCCGATGAAGCGTAACGAGTGCCCGCCCGACCGCGGGCATGTTGGAGGCGAGTTCGCGTAACTCCGCCGTCGCAATCTGTTCGCCGATGCCTGGATCGGTCAGCGCCTCCCGGAGATCCCCGATGAGCCGCGCTTCGTCATCCTCGGAGAAGAGCTGCACATCGACGCCGAAGGCGGCATTCAGCCTGAGCAGGACCGGTACCGTCAGTGGCCGCTGGTTGTTCTCGAGCTGATTGAGATAGCTCAGCGATAGGCCGAGCGCCGAGGCAAGCCCGGCTTGAGTCAGCCGGCGTTCCTCGCGCAGTCGCTTGATACGGACGCCCATGAAGGCCTTCTTCATGGCTTTCCCTCGTAACCAATGGCGACTTCGCAACCTTTGCAATTTCGCCGCTTTAGCTTCGCAAAACTCCGCAATTTCAGCCCTTTATGCGCTTATCCCTTCGCAGATATTGCGAAGTCAACTCGCGATTGCAAGCGGATGAGCGCGACAGCATGTCGATATCGGCACCCCGGAAGACTGAAGGCGAGGAAGCGCCGACGCGCTTCGTGGAAATGGTCTTCCCGGAACAGGCCAACCATTACGGCACGCTTTTCGGCGGCCATGCGCTGAGCCTCATGGGCAAGGCCGCCTTCGTCGCCGCGACACGCCGGGCGCGCTGCGCCGTCGTCATGGCAACCTCGGAGAAGGTCGAATTCCACGAGCCCGTGAAGGTCGGCGAACTCGTCGAGTTGACCGCGAGCGTCACCCGCGTCGGCCGCTCCTCGATGACGGTCACGGTCGAGGTGGTCGCCGAAGCCCTGATCTCCGGAGATCGGCGCCTCGCCGTGCGTGGCGCCTTCGAAATGGTCGCGGTCTCCGCGAACGGCCGCCCGATCCGCATTCCTGTTTCGTCAAGATCCACACCGCACGAGGAAGTCCTGTCGTGAAGCAGCACAGCGTCCGCACCCACAAATCCGCAGAGCATCTGCCGCGCCCGGCGCAGCTTGCCTGGAAACTTGCCGAGATGGCGGCCGATCCGGTGCCGGTCGAGCCCGCCGTCGTCGAGATGATCGGCAATCGCATCATCGACAATGCAGCGGTCGCCGCGGCCTCTCTGACGCGCCGCCCGGTCGCCAGTGCCCGCACGCAGGCCCTCGCCCATCCCTTCAAGCCCGGCGCGACCGTGTTCGGTCTTTCCGCGCATCGCCGCGTCTCGCCGGAATGGGCGGCCTGGGCCAATGGCGTCGCCGTCCGCGAGCTCGATTTCCACGATACCTTCCTCGCCGCCGACTACTCCCATCCCGGAGACAACATCCCGCCGGTGCTTGCGGTTGCCCAGCATTGCGGGCTTGACGGCACGGCCTTGGTTCGGGGTCTCGCTGCCGCCTACGAGACCCATGTCGATCTGGTGAAGGGCATCTGCCTGCACGAGCACAAGATCGACCACATCGCCCATCTCGGCCCGGCGGCTGCCGCTGGCATCGGTACCGCCCTGAATCTGCCGGTCGAGACCATCTACCAGGCCGTGCAGCAGGCGCTGCACGTCACCACCACGACGCGCCAGTCGCGCAAGGGCGAGATTTCGAGCTGGAAGGCCTATGCCCCCGCCTTCGCGGGAAAGATGGCGGTCGAGGCCGTCGATCGCGTCATGCGCGGCGAAGGCGCACCCTCCCCGGCGTGGGAAGGCGAGGACGGCTTCATCGCCTGGCTGCTCTCGGGTCCTAAGGCCGAGTACCAGGTGCCTCTGCCCGAAAAGGGCGAGCCAAAGCGCGCGATTCTGGAGACCTACACCAAGGAGCACTCGGCGGAATACCAAAGCCAGGCGCTGATCGACCTCGCCCGCCGCATGGGCCCGAAGATCGGCAACGTCGCTCGGGTGAAGAGCATCGTCATCCACACCAGCCATCACACCCATTACGTGATCGGCACCGGCGCCAACGACCCGCAGAAGATGGACCCGAAGGCAAGCCGCGAGACGCTCGACCACTCGATCATGTACATCTTCGCCGTCGCCCTTGAGGATGGCGGCTGGCACCATGAACGCTCCTATGCGCCAGAGCGCGCCAATCGCCCCGGGACGATCGCGCTCTGGCACAAGATCTCGACGGTCGAGGATCCCGAGTGGACCCGCCGCTACCATAGCCACGATCCCCAGGAGAAAGCCTTCGGCGGCCGCGTCGTCGTCACGCTTCAGGACGGTTCGACGATCACCGACGAGCTCGCCATCGCCGATGCTCACCCGCTCGGGGCTCGCCCCTTCGCCCGCGCCCAGTACATCGAGAAGTTCCGCACTCTGGCCGAAGGTATCGTCTCAGCCGCCGAGCAGGAGCGCTTCCTCGGTGCTGTCTCTCGGCTGGAGCGGCTCAAGGCGGACGACCTCGCGAGCCTGAATTTCGCGGTCGATCCGAGCCTGCTCGGCACGCGCACCACCGGCATCTTCGATTGGAACGGCGGCCATGGCGAGGCCCGCTCCGGGCTTTCCGTCGTGGCCTGACGAGGGAGGACATCATGAGCCAGGAGAGCATCGCGCCGAAGCCGGCCCCGAAGAAGTCCGTGGCCTTGTCCGGCGTCGTCGCCGGCAACACCGCCCTATGCACCATCGGGCGGACCGGCAATGACCTGCACTATCGCGGCTACGACATCCTCGACGTCGCCGAGACCTGCGAGTTCGAGGAGATCGCGCATCTCCTCGTCCACGGCACCTTGCCAACAGCGGCCGAGCTCTCCGCTTACAAGGCGAAGCTGCGCTCTCTGCGAGGCCTGCCGGCGGCTGTGCGCACCACGCTGGAAGCGATTCCGGCAGCGGCCCACCCGATGGACGTGATGCGCTCGGGCGTCTCGGCTTTGGGCTGCGTCCTGCCCGAGGCGCATGACCACAATCATCCCGGCGCGCGCGACATCGCGGACCGGCTGATGGCGTCGCTCGGCTCGATGCTGCTCTACTGGCATCATTTCGCCCAGAACGGCCGCCAGATCGAGGTCGAGACCGATGACGACAGCATCGGCGGCCACTTCCTCACCTTGCTGCACGGCAAGCGACCGAGCGCGGAGCATGTGCGGGCGATGCATACCTCGCTCGTCCTCTATGCCGAGCACGAGTTCAACGCCTCGACCTTCACCGCCCGCTCGATCGCCGGCACCGGGTCCGACATCTATTCGGCGATCACCGGCGCGATCGGCGCCCTGCGCGGACCCAAGCATGGCGGCGCCAACGAAGCCGCCTTCGACATCCAGAAACGCTATGCCGATGCCGCCGAAGCGGAGGCCGATATCCGCCGCCGCGTCGAGGCCAGGGAGGTCGTGATCGGCTTCGGTCATCCGGTCTACACCATCGCCGATCCGCGGAATGTCGTGATCAAGGAGGTCGCCCGCCGGCTCTCGCGTGAGGCGGGCTCGATGAAGATGTTCGAGATCGCCGACCGGATCGAGGCGGTAATGGCTGAGACCAAGAAGATGTTCGCCAATCTCGACTGGTTCAGCGCCGTCTCCTACCACATGCTCGGTGTACCGACCGCAATGTTCACCCCGCTCTTCGTGATCTCGCGCACCTCGGGCTGGGCCGCGCACATCATCGAGCAGCGCCAGGACAACAAGATCATCCGGCCCTCCGCCAATTATGTCGGCCCCGAGAACCTGCCCTTCGTGCCGCTGGAGGCGCGCGGTCGCGCCGCCTCCCCGGCTCGGGCCGCCTGAGGAGATCGCCCATGCCCTATCTCGTCGCCTCCGATCTTCCGTCCGAGCCGGCCGGCCAGCG
>NZ_JANLGI010000042.1 GCF_024655635.1 Allobosea sp. 47.2.35
CCCTCAGCCCGGTCCAAACCCGCTCGCACGGGCCAGCATCCGAAACCCTTCACAGAAGCTGACAAAAGCGTTCGGCCGGAAAGCGGACCTACTGCGGCATCGCACATGCCTAGTGCTCGATCTGTAATCCCGTGGGACCGTGTCTCAAGGCAAAGCTCGTCATCAAGCCTACGCTTTCGGGACGAAGGTAAACTCGCCGCGCCGTCGAAACATTGGACGGGCAGCCTGTACGTCGTTCGTGTGAAGGTAGTGCCACGCGATCGTCATGGCAGCCATACTCTTACAACGGTCATCTCCGAAAACGAGCCTACCTCGGCACCAGCTCGACGCCGGAGCCGGGTATCCCGGGCACGACGCGCCGAAGGACCAGGCTTCAAAGCTGCGGACAGCGAGCCCGCTTCTGACGCCAGACCCGCACCAGGCGTCTATTCATCAGCCCGAACAGGAGCCCGTCACTTGATTGGCTCGAACTCGCCAGGCCGCCAGCTCTTGTCGAACCAGGGTTCGAGCGGCCCATAGAGCCGAAGAATCGTATACCATCCCTTGCCGGCGACGGTTTGGATCCAGTTGGCTTCCTTGCCTTCCGGAGCCTTCGGGCCGAAATAGAGATCGATCGAGCCATCGGCATTCGCGATGAGCTTGTCCCGCTTGTTGTTCTTGCTCGGGAAGGTCTGCCCGGTCTGGAGCTCCGAGCGGGTCTGCGGATCGTAGACCACCACGGACCAGAAATCCTTGGCGGGCGGATTGGCGGGAATGCGAAGCTTGTATGTCTTCTCGCCGTCCAGATAGTCGCCGTTCCGGTCCGTAGCGGCATAGGCGTATTGGGAGCCGGCCCCGATCATCTGCTCGACCATGGCGGGTGTGTTGACCGTCGCCTGGTAGAAGAACAGGGTCCGCGCGTCGAGGTAACGCCCGCCCTTTCCGCCGTCGCGAAGCCACTGATAGCTTCCGCCGACAAAGGCCGCCCCCCAGGCGCTGTTGGGATAGAGATGGAAACCGTCGAGGCGCGGGCGGAAGATCATCGCGCGGGCAGTTGCGTTGCCGACGGCGACGGCCTCGGTCAGCAGCTTCTTCATCCGGGCGTCCGGGGCGAAGGGCTTGCCCTTTTCAATGCCGATAGAAGCGAACAGCCCCAGCAACTCGGGATCGAGCATCGAAGTCGGTTCACGATCGATGACGGTATGGAGCTCCTTGTAGAACTCGAAATTATTGGCGTGAATCGTGTTCCAGGACTTCCGCGACCCGCTGATGAACTCCATTTTCGGCGGATTGGCACGCTTGCTGAGCGGATAGATTTTCAACCCGTTCTTGAAGGAGGCCACGGCCGCGTCGGGCTTTCCATCGACCAGGAAGCCGCGCAGGATCAACCAGTTCACGTAGCTGGTCGATTTCGAGACGAAGTACTTTTCGCCTTCGACCTCGGCCTCCATGCCGCCGACGGGCGGATTCAGATCTCCCTTATAGTCGGGCGGGAGGATCAGATACTTGCCTCCTCGGCCGCGATCAGGCCCCGGAGCGCCCATATCGGTCACGAAGCGGAAATAGGCGTCATTGACCGTGCCGGGACCGGACCTGGCGGGAATCTCGACGACCGTCGGCCCGTCCGTCCCCAGGTGAAGAAAAGCGCTGCCATAGACGGTATCGGTATTGCCGGTGAGGAACAGCGGCGCCGAATCCATCAACTGGTCGAGAAGGATCACCTTGTTCGACGTGTCCGCGCCCAGATCGAGATGGCCGAGACGCAAGCCCTCGATCGATGTGGCGGGGACGCCGTTGAGGAACGTCTCGACGCCACGCAGGACGTCGAGATTGTCATAGAGCCGCTCGACCGTTGCCTTGTCCGGCATGCCGTCGAAGAATTTCATGGTGCCGAAGCGGGTCTCCACCGCATCCGGCGTCATGATCTTTTCGGGGATCTTGTGATTGTAGCCTGGCGTTTTCTCTTCGCCAGCCGCCGCCAGCGTCGTCGCAAGCAACCCGGCAACGGCCAGCGCGGCAGGCCGGAACATTCCAGACAGCATCATGGTCTTTCTCTCAGATGTTCTGGCAGCCATTCATCACCTGGACAGCAAAAAGGAGAGGACCGAAGAACAGGGTGGTTCCCGGCGAAAACGGCAGGCTCGGCCCCGGTCACATGCGCCCCATCGCCCAGGTGCAGCGAACCGGAAACCATGCCGGCACATGAAACCGAGCACACTTCATCGAGGCTAGCTGCGTCGCCTCCGCCGGTCTTGCCATTTCGCGCCAAACCCGCGCGTGGGTCACCTCTCGAAGCGCAACGGTGCGGCAGGTCGCAACCGGCCGATCGACCGGGGTTTCGCCTGTCGGATCGCCGCGGTCATCGCCGCCCGGCTGCCCTAGTCATCCCCCGCGGACGATTGCAGCCTTGCTCCGAGCCGGTCCAGCTCCAAGGCGTAGCAATACAGGCAGAAGAGCGCTGCCAGCATGATCGCGGTCCGCGCCAGCAGCGGCACGCCCGTCTGGAACGAAATCAGTTCAGGGGCATGCCGCAGAAAGAACAGGCTGAACATCGCGCCACCGAAGATGAAGCTGAGGCGGCTTGCAAACCCCAGGCAATGCCCGAGGAAGACCTGTTGCCAGTCTGGGAGCTCGATCCTTGAAAACCGATACCAATAGGCGGCCTGTGACACTGCCATGGCGGCGATGAGCGCGATCAGAGCTGCCGCCGGAATCCGGTGCAGCACTCCGACCTCATCAGCCACGATTCGGAAGGCGCCCTGGATCGCAGCAATGATCGCAGAGGCTGCGATCGTCTGGATCAGCAATAATGCCAGATACATTCCGGCCGGTCGGGATGCCTCGCGGCCATGTCCCGCACCGGACGCCGACGGGTGGTCCCTCTCGCTCATTCAGCGCCTCATTTCCAGACAGCCCTGTCTACAGGGGCCAGTCAACGCACGCTCGTCTCGGATGCTTCCGGCCACTTGAACGGCGGCAGATTCTGCGCGGATCAATGACCGGCAACGGCGCGCAGCGGAGCCGAGATGATCGTGATCGGCAGCTTGACCAGAGCTTCGAGCGAGTTCCGGGCGATCTCGTCCGTGCCGACCGAGGAGCGCTGGGCCGCCACGCCGCGTTCCAACACCTGATGGAGTTGCGGGGCAAGGACGGCCAGCTGTGCGAACTTCCCGTGATTGCTGGAATCCAGCGCCTTCACATCCGTCATGTCGATGACGAGCGCGCCCAGTTCCGCCAGCTCCGCGGCATCAGCGTCGGCGCCGAGCCGGGTCTGCCCTCCCGCCAGGAAATTCGACAGGCCGAGCGCCTTGTCGTCCTTCGACAGCACGATGATGAAGGGCTTCTTCGGCTTGCCGAAGCGACGCATCTGCGCCTTGAACACGTCGATATCGATGTCCGGCGCCGCGAGGATCAACTGCCCGACCTTGGATGATTGCGGCAGGCCGCCGGCGATCTTGATCTGGCGCAAGGCCTCGACGGTTACCCAGTTCCCCATCGAATGGGCCAGGATGTTGACCTCGTCGGCATCGCTCGCGAAGACCAGCCGGATCGTCCGCTCGAGGTCGTCGCGCGCGGCCGTCGCGCTGTTGGTGTCGTAGACATATTGCGCGAGCTGCCCGCGCGAGGCCCAGGTGAAGAGGACGGGAACCGCAGGCATCTTCGCGTCGTGGACGATCTGGGCGAAGCGGTAGAGCCCCTCCGCGAACATGGTGTTGTAGCCGTGGACGAAGAGGAAGACGCGCCGCTGCCCCTTGGGCCGGGACGCCAGTTGCGCGTTCAGCGCCTGCACGAAGGCCTTGTCCCCGTCGAGATAGCTCGCCTGCCGCGCGACGAAGCTGGTTCCGGGATTGCCGGGTGCCGTCGAGGCCCACTCGATCTGGCCGGCCTCGTGATTGGGAGGAACCGAAACCGCGATCCTGGCGAAATCGAGCCGCTCTGCCCGCTCGCCATTGAACAAGGTCCCTGGCCGCTCATCCCGCTTGCGTGTCGTGGCGACGAGGATCGTGTGGGTTGCGGCACCGAGATACGCCACGGTGACCGGTGCGAGGAAACCTGTCTCGGGCCGCGCCCCACAGGCCGCGAGAGCGAGCGCTGCGGCGAACGACATGCCGAGCCCGAAGCGCTTGGCGGTGCTACAGCGTTTCCGCAACGCGCCCATTGCAGGCGCAACTCTCGAAGCCCTCATCGGCCAGCCCCCATTTCAGGATCCGCCGATGCGTCAGCGGCAGACCCTCCGGCCGTTCACGATAGCACAGCGAACCGGCACCGGCCGCACGACTACAGCACCCGCCGGCCTGACGACGACGGCGCCAGCAGGCCTGACCACGACTGCCCTTGGAACGGGTCGTCGTGCAACGACGGCCCCGTAGGGACCGGCGCATCCTGCCCGCACGACGCCGCGCGCGCAAACGACCGCATTCGCTTCGACCGGGATGGTGATCAATGCCAGTCCGAGCATGCCGGATGCCAGGATCAGGGACTTCATGGGCGTTTCTCCTGCTGCTGTTGATTATGCAGCCACCGTTGCGGCTGAGGAATGGGCCATCCCCGCCTCCGGAATCGGTGGCGTCGAGGATATCGCTTCCGCGTTGAGCCTACGGCTTCATCTTGATCCCGAGCTTGGCGCGCATGTCCTTGAACACGACGGCGATCGCCTCGATGACCTTCTTGTCCTGGTTGGCCTTGCAGTACTGGATGACCTCGTGCTCGGCCTCCTTCGCTCGCTTGACCTGGAGGAGATGCTTCTTGGCGAGGCCATTGTACCAGCCGCTATACCAGCTGGTCAGCATGTCGGCGTCTTCCTGGAAGGTGCCGGCGAGCTGGGCGCAGGTCAGCTTCTGGACGTCGATGTAGCCCTTGTCGTCGGCATAGGCGCTCAACGGGGTCTGAGCGCTCGCGGCTTGCAGCAACAGCAAGCTCAGGGCCGATGCGGCGAGGGCCTGGCGGATCATGATGTCGTCTCCATTTCTCGAATTCTGCGAACAAGCCGAAGGCGGCGCCTGCCTTCCCAAGAGAATGCAGGCGCCGAACCGTCAGGTGAGTTTCCGGGCCGCGGGAATCGTCCAGCTGCCGGTGATGATCGACGGGTCGGTCTCGCTCGGCCAGTACATCCGAAGCATCAGGATGAAATCGCCGGCGGGCGCGGGAAGCCAGTTCGACTCCTTGTCCTTTCCGGGCGAATCCTTCTGGATGTAAAGGTCCGTCGAGCCGTCCGGATTGGTCTGCAGATGTTGCCTCGCGCTGATGGAGTATCGATTCAGCGGGTTGTTCACGAAGAAGTACTTGTCGTCATACATCGTCAGCGACCAGAACCCGTCGGCCGGCGGCAGGTGCCCCTTGGGGAAGCGCATGACGTACTTGTTCGCTCCATTGTATTTGTGCCCCTCGGCATCCGCCTTCGAGGTCGGGTAGACCGCATCCTGCGGGCGGTTGGCGCCGAGCCCGATCGCCGTGATCAGCGCCCGCATCAGGTAGTCCGTGCCGTAGATGCCGGTCTTCGTGGTGAACGCCCAGCCGTTCTGATGCGTGATCGCCTTGTTGATCTTGAACTGGAGCATGATCCTGTCGAAGGCGATGTCCGGAATGCGCTTGACGAAATCCGCCTTGAGCTTGCTCGCGTCGAACGACTGGCCGGGGACGATGCCGATGCTGGCAAATCTCGCGAGCTGAGCGGCGTCCGCTTCGGAAGGCGGGTTCGTCTTCATCAGCTCGCACAGCAAGGTGAAATAGGCCACCGCGTCCATGCGGTTGACCTGGTCACGGACCGCGGTCTTCATGTCGATCGCCGGGTCGGCCTTGCCGGCCGGCGGCGTGTAGGGCTTGCCATAGGCGCTCAACGGCACGAGCTTGAACTCGTCCTGGAGCTTGTGCACGGCGGCATAGTCCTCCGGTGTGCCGGTGCAGTAGATGCGGCCGAGCAGCCAGACGATGTTGGTGGACGATTTGTATTCCTTCACGCCCTCCGGCAGCGTGCCCTTCCAGCCGGGGCCGGTGATCGCATAGGTCTGCGCGCCGGTGCCGGTGGTACGCTTGCCCGGAACCTGGAACACCGTGGTCCAGCCGTCGAGCATCGGCAGCAGGAAATAGCGCCCCTTCATGTCCGGGACGCTCAGGACCCAGGGTTCCTTGCCGACATCGAAGAAGGCGGTCGTGTAGAGCGTGTCGGCGTTCGGTGCCGTGACATCCTTGAACGAGGCGTCGGGATAGTTGCGCAGCTTGATGATTTGGCCCATCGGCGCCCGGGTGCCGACGGGCTCGGCGACATTGGTCATGATCCGACGGGTCATCTCCATCGTCACCAGCGGATAGCCGAAGATGTAGGCGTCGGTCGCGAGCCAGAACTCCTCGAGACCTTCGCCGAGGCCGAGAAACGCCCCCTGCTCGGCGAGCGCCGACTTGCTCATCGCCGTGCTGGCGAGCAAGCTCATGCCGCCCAATGCGGCGGAGCGACGGGTGATCTTCATTTGTCAGCCTCCTCAATAGTATCGAGAGTGAAACACCGGCCTGAAGGCATCTTCCGCAGTGACGCCGCGGATCAGAAGCGCGCCGTCAGGCCCAGGACCGGCCCATGCGTCAGCATGTCGTACTCGTAATGCGACCTGCCGCGGCCTTTGGAGAAGTCGACATAGAGCGCCCGGTAGCCGAGCATGCCGCTCCAGGCGACGCTCTGGGTGCGGGCGAACTCCCAGTTGACGTAACCCATGGCTTGCCAGGAAAATTTGCTGCCGGCGCCGAAGCCGCCGACATCGCCGCGCAGCACCAGATCCGCCTGTGGCGTGAACCGGTGGCGCAGGCGCAGGCCGATCAGCGGATCGAGCCATGTTACGTCGCCGGAAGCTGCAAGAGCACGGCCCCGGGCGAAGGTGAGGTCGCCGATCGTAAGGCCTGCGGCCAGCCCGAGCTCTGCCTCGGCCTTCTGCCACCAGAAGCGCCCGCCGCCATAGAGATCGATCGCCGTTTCAGAGGCGCCCGCGCCCTGCCAGCGCACGAGTTCGTAACCCACGGCAGCTTCGGCGATGACCATCTCGAACTGGACCGTCGCGAAGGCGGCCAGTCCCCCGCCGACGAGGGGATGGACGCTGCGGGGACGGGCCGCGCCGCCATCCGCCCCGAGCTTCATGTAGGTCAGATCGGTCATCACGGCGAAGCGGCCGTTTCGGGCTTCGAAAGCGCCCATCAGGCCGAAGAGCTGCGCCGGGATCTTTCTGTCCAGGATGTCGCCGATACCGGCATTGATATCGGTCGTCCGGCCCTTGACCGTCGTCGACCCGTTGATCGCCGGCAGCCAGGCATAGGGCATAGCGACATAAGTCCAGCTCGGAACCTGTGGCAGCGGCGTTGCTGCGCGCGGCGGCAGGTCGGCTGCGAAGGACGTTGTCCCGATGCAGATCGCAGCGACGGCAAGGGAGCAGCGCATTCCATGCGCGCTTGGCCTCTTCTCCGCCTCTCGGCGAAGATTCGAAAGGCTAGTGCCGGGCGAACTCGCAATGATCGTGCAAGCCGTCCAAATGCGTTCCGACGCCCAAGCGCGCGCGCTCTTCATCATGCCCCCACAGCACAGCCTGGTCGATCAGCGTCGGCAGCGACATCCAGACGACGGAGGCTCTCGCTGTACTTTTCGCGCCAGTTCGCAAGACGTGTCTTGCCATTTCGCGCCAAGGCGGCCGTTTAGTGAGGGCTGCCGGCGCTCGCTTGTCCGTCGCGAGGTACAGCGGCGCGGCCGCGCTGCCGCCGATAGGTGGCAGGTTGAATCTTCATCAGGCGCATGAAGGTGCGGCTGAAGCTGCTGGGGCCGGCATAGCCGAGGCGCATGGCGATCTGCGATATGCGCTCGCTGGACTGGGTCAGAAGGCGACAGGCCGTGTCGAGGCGCACCTGCGCGACCAGCTCGCTGTAGCTCGTGCCCATTTCGGCAAGATGTCGCTGCAGCGAACGAGCACTCACGCGCAGCTGCCTTGCGGTTTCCTGAAGAGATGCGCCATCGTGTTGCAGTGACGCCGCGATCACGGTTTGCACTGCCTCTCGGGAGGGCATGTCAATGAGCTTCATCGCCTAATCGCAGCAATAGGGAGCTTTGGACCCCGTTCGAACGGCGACGCCATTCAAGAGCTGAAAACGGCCGCCGTCTGGCCATCAGACGCCAGAATCGAATCGGGGCCCCCATCGTTTGGGTTGCAGAACACAGCGCCTGCACCGTACGTGATCGAAAGCCTGCGGCCTCTGTAGCGTTAGTGACGTGGCGCTCCCGGAGGATGCCGAGGTCGGAACGACAGTCCATTTCCACAGCCGGGGGGCAAGCATTGTGGGCGCAATTCCTCTAACCCGTTGCCAATTCCTCATTCCCTTCACCGTGATTCATGACGAGGCCGGAGCCGCGACGGCGCCGCTTCTGGCCAAGTTCCGGCTCCCGACCTCCCTAGAGGAAAAGGCCAACGACTTCGTACCGCTGCTGCGGGCCGTCGACTTCGCGGAGGCCGTTCAGAGGTCGCAGGGAATCCCGGATATCGGATTTCAGGCATCGCGGCAGCTGCAGTTCTGTCACCTCAGCGACAAGCTCCGGGCCGTGATCGGCTGCGCTCCGACGCTGCTCATCGCGCTGAAACAGACCTGCAAATGGGCGAGCCTCGAAGACAATGTTCTGAGCATGTGGCTCGAGCGCTCGGATGACCATGTGAAGATATGCAGCCTCCTCCTCGGCACGGCCGGCATCGCGCATCTCGAGCACTCGCAGTGGCTCCAAAACATCTTTCCCATTCATATCGTCCGTCAGTTCGCCGGGCCAAACTGGGTGCCGGCGACGATAGCATTCGAGGCGCGGTACGCACCGAGCCCGCAGACCCAGTCCTCCTGGCCGACTACCCGCTTCCTGTCGGGTCAGCGGGCGTCCTGGATCGAAGTGCCGATTTCGCTCCTGAGCCTTCCCAATCTGAAGAGCCATCTGCCGGGTTCACCGCCCGTCTACCAAGCTGAGCCATCCAGCGCCGACTTGATCGGCGCGCTCAGATTGATGCTGCCCTCCTATCTTGACGAAGGAGCGCCGACTGTCGCGGACATTGCCGAAATGGCCGGCATCAGCGTCAGGAGCCTTCAGCGGAAGCTCACGGACGCCGGGCTGTCCTATTCCGATCTTCTCGGTGCAGCCCGGTTCGACAAGGCCGCGCGGCTCCTGCGCGGAACAGATGCCAAGATCATCGAGGTCGCGTTCGCCTGCGGCTACGCGGACCCGGCACATTTCACGCGCGCCTTCCGCCGGATCTCGGGGGTTACGCCACGGCATTTCAGAAGCCAGTTGCAGTTGCGATAGAGCCTGTTCATCGACGCGGCTTGAATCAGGTTTCTGTTGGTTTGGCGCGAAATGGCAATTCTTCGTGCGGATCACCCGATAGAACAGCACCAGGCGATTGACGACCGCATATCGACCGGGGCACGCGATGCCCCGCATGCGAAGCCAGATTTGAAGGCGAGTGCGAATGGCATCGAGCACATGCCAGCGCAGGGCCATATGGGGGGAAGCCGAGTGAAGCAGCGGAACAAGTCGCAGATGGCCGTAGTGGTCGGGATGCTGGTTCTCTTTCTGGGCCTTACGCTTGAGCATAGCGTCGCTCATGCCCAATCCCGCCCCTCCGGCGCGCCGAGCGCTACTCTTCGCATCAGGCAGCTCCAGGTTGCTTTCATCGGCTCCGGAGCCATCGGCGGCGGGACGCTCCGCTTCCGCGGCGGCAGCTACGACCTCACCGTCGGTGGCCTCGGCTTTGGCGGCATCGGAGCGTCGCGGCTCACGGCGACCGGATCGGTTTATGGGCTGAGCCGGGTCGAGGATATCGCAGGCGCCTATGTCCAGATCCGCGAGGGTTGGGCGATCGGCGCCCAAGGTCGCGGCACGCTTTGGCTGCGCAACGCCAAGGGCGTGACGATGCGTCTCGCGACGCAAAGAAAAGGCTTGCAGCTTTCATTGGGCGCCGATGGCGTCCTGATCGGCTTCAAGCAGTAGACCCGTTCCAGTCCTCCAGGTCAGAAAGCGATGCCATGAACGCCGCGGTGAATCCGGCAGCGCCCGGCCACCTGCCGAGCTTTATTACGCAGCCGGGCGGGGCCGACTACCTGATGGTCGTCGTCGCCATCATCTTGGTCGGCGCGGTCCTGGGCGTCGGGCTGCTCTTCCTGCGCCTTCACACACTGCCCGAACGGATGGCCCACAAGGCGCACAAGCTGCAGTTCGAGATCGTCGCCGTTCTCGGGCTGCTCGCTCTCTTCACGCATATCCACCTGTTCTGGGTCGCCGGTCTGCTGCTCGCGCTGATCGATCTTCCAGATTTTTCAGGAACGTTCAGCCGGATGGCGGGCTCGCTGGAGAAGATCGCCGGCATCAGGCCTAACCAGGGTGGGCAGGCGGCGGAGCTCGCCACGGCGGGGCCGAGAGAGGAGGCGCCAGCCGCTCCGGACGGCGCCACCCGCCCCGTCACGAGCAGCGAAGAGACCAACCATGCTTGAACTCCTCGTCTGTGCGCTCTTCACCATCCTTCCCGACTATCTCTATCGCCGCTACGGCCAGGGCAAACGCTTCGGCCGCGAGATCACGCTCTTTTCGGTCTGGTTCGAGCTGCGCTGGGGCATCGTCACCTGCGTGATGCTGACGGTCGGCCTGATCACCGTGATCTTCTACAATCATCCCTCGACGACCAGTGCCGCGGCCTTCTTCCGGACGGTTCCGATCGTGCCGGAGATCAATGGCCGTGTCGCGAAGGTCCATGTCGGCTTCAGCCAAGCCGTCACCAAGGGCACGCCGATCTTCACGCTCGATAGCAGCACCCAGGAAGCGGCCGCGGAGACGGCTCGCCGCAAGATTGCCGAGGTCGACGCCGCGCTGGTGGTCGCAAAGGCCGATATTCTGGCCAATGAAGGCAAGATTCAGGAGGCGAGAAGCGCGCTGCAGCAGGCGCAGGACGAACTGCAGACGAAGCTTGAGCTGAGGCGCCGTAACGACGCTGTCGTCGCAGCTCGCGAGATCGAGAGATTGGAGAACCTCGTTGCCGGACGGGAGGCGGCCGTCCAGGCGGCGACCGCCGGCAAGGATGCCGCCCAGGCGAGGATCACCGCGCAGCTTCCCGCCGAGCGCGCCAGTGCCGCCGCCGCGCTCGCCCAGGCCGAGGTCGAACTGCAGAAGACAGTGGTGTGTTTCGGCGTGCAAGTTTGACCCCGTGAGGCGGGGGATCGGCGTCCAACTT
>NZ_JANLGI010000043.1 GCF_024655635.1 Allobosea sp. 47.2.35
CGGTGGTGTCGAGCTTCCTGTGGCCGAGCAGAACCTGGATCACACGGATGTCGGTCTTCCGCTCCAGCAGATGCGTGGCGAAGCTGTGCCTGAGCGTGTGCATTGACACCCGCTTGTCGAGCTTCGCCGCAACGGCCGCTGCATGGCAGGCCCGGTTGAGCTGGCGCGTCGTGATCGGCTGGCCCGGCTGCTGGCCGGGGAAGAGCCAGCCGCGCGGGCGCTTCACCCGCCACCATTGCCGCAGGAGATCGAGCAGGTCGGGTGCGAGCATGACATAGCGGTCCTTGCGACCCTTGCCCTGCTCGACCCGGATCAGCATGCGGGCGCTGTCGATGTCGGCGACCTTGAGGTTGGCGATCTCCGAGACGCGAAGTCCGCAGCCATAGGCGATGCTCAGCGCGGCGCGGTCCTTCAGGCTCCGCGCATGGGCCAGCAGCAGCGCGACCTCCTGCGTGTCCAGCACGACCGGCAGGCGCTCCGGCGTCGGGATCCGCGCCATGCGATCACCGAAGCCGGTCCGGCCCAACGTGACGTGGAAGAAGAAGCGCAACGCCGTGCAGGCTAGGTTCATCCGGGCATAACTCGCGCCGAGCGAAGCCATGTGAAGCTGATAGCGCCGCAGATCCTCCGGCTCGGCCCGGTCCGGTGGCAGGCCGAGGAAGGCCGTGAACTCGCGGACCTGCCGGACATAGTCGCGCTGCGTGTGCGCGCCGAACCGGCGAATGGTCATGTCCTCGATCATCCGCTGACGCAGCGGAGTGACGGTGACGGCATCGATCATGGAAACCTCCGAGGATCAGGGGAAACGCCCCCCAAATCCTCGGATGCAGCTCATCACAGGCGAAATCTCAGCGATGACCGCGCCGCAGCGCCCTGCCGCGAGAGCGGCTTAGTCCCCTGGCGCTTAGCGATGGAGCGGATGAGCTATAGTGGTTTCGGATGCGGCATCCCGACGGAGGATGCGTTATGGTTGTCGAAGCTCAACCGATCCATCAGCGTCCGGCCTGGAATACCGGACGCATCATCGGCCCAAAACCGCCGCTGAAGCCGCGCCACATCTGGGCCATCAGGACACGTCTTCAGCACG
Source organism: Allobosea sp. 47.2.35 (assembly GCF_024655635.1). GTDB lineage: Bacteria > Pseudomonadota > Alphaproteobacteria > Rhizobiales > Beijerinckiaceae > Allobosea. Next base: position 1,088 of record NZ_JANLGI010000043.1, read on the forward strand.
ACCGGCGCGTGCGTGATCTGGCGATGTTTAATCTAGCAATCGACAGCAAGCTGCGAGGCTGTGATCTGGTGCGACTGCGAGTGGGCGATGTCGTGCTCGGCGGAACCGTGAGGTTGAGAACGTCGATCATCCAGCAGAAGACCGGCCGGCCGGTGCCGTTTGAGCTAACGGACCCGACGCGGGAGGCGCTCACTGCTTGGCTCAGGAAGCGACCAGGTGAGAATGGTTATTGGCTCTTTCCCAGCCGCAGTCGGCCGGGCGACCATGTGACGACCCGGCAGTACGGACGGCTTCTGGACGATTGGGTCGCGCTGATTGGATTGGACCCTGCACTCTACGGTACCCATAGCCTTCGCCGCACGAAGGTCGCCCTGATTTACAAGCGCACAGGCAACCTGCGGGCCTGTCAGCTGCTGCTAGGGCACTCCAAACTGGAAAGCATCGTACGCTACCTCGGCATCGAAGTTGATGATGCACTGCTCCTGTCTGAGCAAATAGATCTGTGATCAGTTCGGCGCGGCGGCAATCGTCGCGCCGAACGTTGCACCAGACTGCATCTTTACTCAACGCACGCTGGGGCTATCGACACACCCTCTCGGCGATAATCGATCGGGGGGCGACCCTCCCAGCGTAGGAACGCGCGGTTGAAATGCGACGGTGCCGAGTAACCCAGCCTCATCGCGACTTCCGTCACACTGATGCGCTCATCCCTCAGCCAGGCTGTCGCAAGCTGATGTCGCCGGTCGTCCAGGATCTGTTCGAAAGGGGTACCGTAATCATCCAGCCTGCGCTGAAGCGTGCGGGACGACAAACCCAAGATACGAGCAGCGGTGGACAGCGTAACGGGGCGATGGGCCAGAGATGCGTCGACCATACGGCGGACTGCGAGGTCGATATCGCTCGCGCTCGGCCGGAAAGCGCCGATCGGTTCCTGACTTGTCGGGTCGGGGAAGCGAAAGCCAGCCGAATTTTTCGCGCGCAACGGTGTCGAGAGATCGGAGCGCTTCATGTGGATCCGCATTGCGCCTTGGTCTCCGAAGCTGACCGGCGCGCGGAAATGATCCTCGTAGCGCGCACGCTGTCCTTTGCAGCGATGGGGAAAGCTGACATGGCTGGGAGCCCAGCCGTCGCCGAGGAGTTGGCGAAGCATGGCGACGGTGAAGGCCCCGGCGCCTTCGTGCAAGAGCCAGCATGTCTCGTCGTCGCCGACAAGACGATGCGTCCAGATGGTCTCGTCTTCGCGCTTCTGCAGAACGATGGCGGTATGCGACTGCATCGTCGGCATCAGTTTGATCTGGGCCTGGAGGCAGGTTTCGGCGGTCGCGCCGGCCTTCATCGCGAGACCGATCGGACCGAGTTGCGCAGGGTCCGCTATCGCGCCAAGAGAAAGGCCGATCTCGGCCATCCCGATACTGCGTGCGGACAGTGCGAGAGCGTGGTGAATCTGCGATCGGGAAACCACCTTACCCGACGCAACGTCGTCCAGGCTCATGCCGACTTGGCGAAAGACCTTGTCGGGCTTCACCCCAGCCGCCGCCAGATGCGCTGGCAGCATGTGGATCAGAGCGGCTCGGGCTGCGGCGCGTGACATCTGGCCCCCCGCCCATGTCGTCGCATCGGGATCTGCCCCGCTGATGACGTAAGGGCAGATTCCATCATGATCCATACCGCGCGCGATGCAAGAGAATTCACGCCTCGGTTGTGTTATATGACGCGCCGTCGATCAGTCACCGGTGGCGAAGAAGGCGTCTTCGTTGGGGAAGGCCGGTGCCGGGACGTTGCGGCCGAAATAGGCCTTGAACGTCGACTGGAAGAATAGCGAGGGCTTCGATTCCCTGGCGAGGTCGTCGATGCGCTTCTGCAGCGCGGCGACAACAGGTTGGTTCTCGGCGGCGAGGTTCTTCGTCTCGCCCGGATCCTTGGCGATGTCGTAGAGCTCGACCTGCGCCGGCAGCGTGGTGCGCCAGAACAGTTTCCAGTCCCCTTGGCGGACGGCGCCGCGGAACATCTCGACATTGTAGACGATTTCCTTGCGCGGCGAAGGCACGCCGGTGCTGATCGTCTGCCAGACGTCGCTGCCGTCGAGCGGCTTGGTCCCTGCGGTGCCGGCGCCAGCCTGGCCCGCGAGCGTCGGCAGCATGTCGACGACGTGCAGCGGCTGGTCGACCTTGCCAGGCTTAATGCGGCCGGGCCAGTTGGCCAGCGCGACCGCGCGCGTACCACCCTCGTAGAGCGAGCCCTTGCCCTCCCGGAACGGCGCGTTGCTGGCTGGCAGCTTGCCCTCGGTATGGATCTGGCCGGCGAAGGTCGCCGAACGCGTGCCGCCATTATCGCTGTGGAAGACGACCAGCGTGTTCTCGCGCATGCCCTTCTTCTGCAGGGCGGCGAGCACGGCCTTGATCTGATCGTCCATGGCGTTGACCATGGCGGCATAGACGCGGCGGTTCGGATCGGCGATCGACTTGAAGCGGTCGACATACTCCTTCGGCGCCTGGAACGGCGTGTGCGGGGCGGTGAAGGCGAGATACATGAACATCGGTTTGGCCGTGTCATGTGCCTCGATGTAGCGCACCGCGTCCTTGCCGAGCAGAGTGGTGACGTAGCCGGGCTCGTCGAGCTTCTTTTCGTTCCGATACCAGTCGGTCACGCCCTGGATCTTGTGCGTGTTGTAATCGATCTCGCCGATCAGGCCGCCATATTGATAGTCGAAGCCGCGCTGGCGCGGCCAGAACTTGCGGTCGGCATGGCCAAGATGCCACTTGCCGATGATGGCGGTGTTGTAACCGGCTTCCTTCAGGAGCTGCGGCAGCAGCTTTTCGTCCAGCGGGATGCCGTAGGTCTGCTCGGGCAGGATGACGAAGCTCTGCAGGCCGTAGCGCAGCGGGTAGCGGCCGGTCATGAGCGCCGCACGGGTCGGCGTGCACATCGGCTGAACGTAGAACTGGTCGAGCGCCGCGCCTTCGTTGGCGAGCTGGTCGATGGTCGGTGTGCTGATCTCCGAGCCGTGGAAGCCGACATCGGCCCAGCCCAGATCGTCGGCGACGATGTAGAGGATGTTCGGTTTCTTCGCGCCTTGCGCCATGGCGGCGGCAGGAGCGAGAAGAGTCAGGGCGATGCAGGCCCAGCGAAGCGAGCGCGAGATCATCGTATTCTCCTGTCGGCGCGATAATGGCATTCAGAAGCGCGCGTTCAGGCCGAGCACCGGGCCCTGCTGCAGCGCATTGTAGATGAAGTCGCCGTTCCGGTAGCTCACCTTCATCGCGCGGTAGCCGGCGAAGGCGGAGATGCTGTCGTTGAAGGCGTAGCCGAGACCGCCGAAGACATCCCACTCGTAGCGGGAGCCGCCCTTACCGACGAAGCCGATGGTCGTGGCATAGAGCGAGGGGGTCAGGTTCACCTTGAGGCGGGCGCCGACGACGCCATCTGCCCATTGCTCGCTTTCGGCAAGCTTCAGGGTCACCGGCAGCACCTGCACGCGCAGCGTGTTTTTCATGGCGAAGCCGCGCACGCCGGCGAAGGCGTCGATGCTGTAGGCGGGATCGTCGATCAGCCGGTATCCAGCGGCGGCCAGCCCGATGAAGGCAGCGCTGTCGACCTTCACGCCGGCCGGATAACCGGCGGGGTAGACCGTCTTGTTCGGCGAGATCTTCGACGCGATGAGATCGACGAACAGCAGGTAGCGGTCGTATCGGACCTCGCCTGCGCCCATCAGGCCGCCGTCGAAATTCTTCATCACCTGGTCGAAGCCGATCGATACCTTGGCCGCCGGCAGCGGCGGCAAGGTGCGCAGCCTGCCCTCCAGGCCCGTCGCCCAGAGATAGGCGGATGCCGTGAAGGTCAGGCGCGGCGGCAACGGCTGCGGCGGTGCGGGCTCCTGCCTGGCAGAGGGAATGTCGGCGGCGAACGCAGCGGAGCCGGCGGTCAGTGCCGCAGCGAGCAGGGGTGCGACCGCAACCGGGCGGCGGGAAAAGCGCATCGTCATGGGTCCGTGTCTCAAGGCTATGAAGGGGGTCAGGGCTGTTTCGGTGCGACGCAGTAGTTCCAGTAGCCGCGCGTCTTGGTCGCATCGGACCAGAACCAGCACAGCTCCGGCGACGGTGCCTTGGGCACGCTGTTGACCGCGGCGACGGCGACGACCGTGCCGATGGTCACGCCCGCGACAACTCGGCCCCAATACCAGGGGCGCACGGCTGGAACGGGCCTGACCGGTGCGACCACGACGGTGCGGTGATGATGATGGACGCTGCGATGAGGAGCATGGCGGACCGCCCGATGCTGGGGCCGGTAGACTCCGGCGGGCTGCGCGATCGCGACCTCGGTCGATGCGGGAGACAGGAACGACAGCGCGGCGAGCAGGACGGCGAAGCCGGATCCGAGCAGGTTTGGACGGGTCATCGTGAAGCCATGCGGGCAAGGGCGTCGGGACGACGATGCTTAGTGGGGACACGCGGTCCCGACTTACCATTTCGCGCCAAAATCCGGTGTGCCTCCTGATCGCGCCGTCGGGACGACGCCGGGCGCACGACGTGGTAGCCGACAACAATGTGGCGCGACCGGATCCGCGATTGTCGAGAGCTGTGCTTCCTGGCGCCCTGGATCGTGCTGGTGGCGGCCGCCTTCGTCGCGACCGCATTTCTGACGTCCGGCGCGTCCTCGCGAAATACGGCTGAGAAAGCCGCTGCGCCGACCCATGTCGGGTCGCAGGCCTGCGCCGGCTGCCATGCCGCGCAGACGGTCGCCTGGACCGCCTCCCACCATGCCCACGCGATGGACCATGCCCGGCCCGAAACGATGCGCGGCGACTTCTCGGGCGTGGTCGTCGAGAGCGCTGGTCTGCGAGCCCGCTTCTTTCGGGAGGGCGACGCCTATCGCATCGAGACTGCCGGAAGCGACGGCGCATCGGCCGTCTTCACCATCAGCCACAGCCTCGGCTGGGAACCGTTGCAGCAATATCTGGTGACCTTTCCGGACGGCCGCATCCAGACCCTGCCCTGGGCCTGGGACACGCGCCCGGTCGCCGCCGGCGGGCAGCGCTGGTTCCTGGTCTATGGCGACGAGCCCATCGCGCCGTCCGACAGCCGCTACTGGACCCGGCTCCAGCAGAACTGGAACCATATGTGCGCGGAGTGTCATGCTACCGATCTGCGCAAAGGCTACGATGCCGCTGCCGATCGCTTCCGAACCACCTGGTCGGAGCTGGGCGTCGGCTGCGAGGGCTGCCACGGCGCCGGCGGCGGGCATGTCGCCTGGGCGCGGTCGGGCGCGGCGACAGGCGATGCGCTAAAGGGATTTGCATCCGTGGCCGCGATGCGGCCGGTCCCGGACTGGACGCCCGCCCCTCGGACCGGCAGTCCGGCCTCGGGCGTCGCGCGGCCAGCCGGCGACGAGGTCGAGACCTGCGCGCGCTGCCATGCGCGGCGCGGCCAGATCGGCACCGATTGGCGCCCCGGCCGCCCGATCGCGGAGACCCACAGCCCGGTCTCGCTCTCGGCCGGGCTGTTCGAGGATGACGGGCAGATGAAGGACGAGGTCTTCAACGACCACGCCTTCAAGCAAAGCCTGATGTATCGCAAGGGCGTCGTCTGCAGCGACTGCCACGATCCGCATTCCGGCAAGGTTCGGGCGGAAGGCGCTGCGATCTGCAGCCAGTGCCACCAGCCGGAGCGCTTCGAGAGCGTTGCTCATACCGGCCACGCCCCTGGTCCCGGAAAACCCGATTGCATCGGCTGCCACATGCTGGCGCGGACCTATATGCAGGTCGACCGGCGTCATGACCATTCCTTCCGGATTCCGCGTCCGGACCTCACCGTCACGATCGGCGTGCCCAATACCTGCAACGCCTGCCATGCCGACCGTCCCGCGAGCTGGGCGGCGGACGCCGTGGCACGCTGGCATGGTCCCGAGCGCAAGGGGTACCAGACCTACGCCGAAACCTTCCATGGCTCGCGCGCGAGCGATCCGGCGGCGCGCGAGGCCCTGCAGCGGCTCGCCGTCGATGCGCAGGTGCCGGCGCTCGCGCGCGCCACGGCGCTGGACGAGCTTGCAGGCTGGCCGTCCGCAGCCAGCGAGGCCGCTGCGGCAAAGGCCCTGTTCGATACTGATCCGGTCGTACGTGCCGCCGCCGTCCGGCGGCTCGAGGGACAACCGGCCGACAGAAGGCGTGCCGCGCTGCCGCTGCTGAGCGACCCCGTGCGTCTCGTCCGCGTCGCCGCCGGCTATCTGCTCGCCGATTTCGCTCCCGAAAGCCTTTCGGCCGCTGATCGCGATGCGTTGCCGATAGCGGTTGCGGAATATGAGGCCGCTCAGGCGATCGATCTCGACCGGCCCGAGGCGCGGGCCAATCTGGCCTTGCTGCGGATCAGGCAAGGCCGCCAGAACGAGGCCGAGGCTGAGTATGTCTCAGCGCTGAGGCTCGATCCGGGTGCGGCTGCGATCGCCGTACAACTGGCCGATCTCTATCGGCGAACCGGCGGGGAAGCCGAAGCGGAGCGCGTCCTCCGCGGCGCCCTCGCCGCCGCTCCAGATGCGGCGATCGCGCATCACGCGCTCGGTCTGTCGCTGATCCGCCAGAAACGGCTGGAGGAAGCGCTCATCCAGCTGAAGGCCGCGAGTGACGGCGATCCCGCAACCGCTCGCTTTGCCTTCGTCTACGCCGTCGCTTTGCAATCATCGGGCAAGCCGAACGAGGCGAGGAGCCTGCTCGAAGCCGCATTCGCGCGTCATCCCGCCGATGCCGACATAGCGGCGGCTTTGCTGCAAGGCGCGCTGCAAGCCGCCGATACCGTCAGGGCTTCCGCGCTCGCGCAGCGCCTTGTCATGCTGCGGCCCGACGATCGGCGTCTCGCCGAATTGGCCGCAAGGCTGCGCCGCTAGAACCCGCCGCGGACAGGTGGACCGGTCGGGTCGATCCGACCCGACCGGAGCGGCCGTTACTGCCAGCTCTTGCTGACGGTCGGCAGCAGGAGCTGCTTTTTGTTCTTGGCGCAGGCGGTCTGCACGGCCTTCTCGTGGCGGGCGAAGGCCTTGACGTCGATCTTCGCCGCATCCTTGTCGGCGGAGGCATAGCCGGCCGTCCAGGCGCTGACGATCAACTGCGTCTCCGGGTCGGAGCCGATGAAGTCGCCGCAGGTGATGCCGGCGGCATCGATCGAAGCCGGCCCGCCGCGGACCGCCGTGGCGTTGCGGGAGGCCGTCTCGATCAATGACATCACCGTCGCGGACGGGTTGGCCGCACACCATTTCTGCATGGTGGCGATATTGGCATGATAGACTTGCAGATTGAGCTCGGTGCGCCCGGCCTTGCCGTTGAACCAGCCGCTCATCCACGCCGCGAAGTCGCGCTTCGCAGGCGGCGTCATGGCCTGGTAATCGCGGCAGGTCGCCCGGCTGATGTCGTACTGCATCTGCGCTTGGCTGGCACTCGACAGGCCCAAGGCGCAGAAGAGCGCGGCAGGTAGAATGGTCTTGCTGATCTTCATCATCGTCATCCCAAAGGTAGGTCAGTGGTGCCCGCCTCCAGGACTAGCGTTTCCAGCAAAGTGGTTGCTTGCCATTTCGCGCCAGCAGGAAGCCGGTGAAGATCAGCTGCTGCCATCGTTGCAATGCGCCAAGCAGGTGATTGAGCGATATCGGGCCGGCCAACGCCCGGTTTGCGATGTCCGCTTCTGGGCAAGTCTCCAGTGACGGCTTATGGCGCGGCGCGAACAGCGAAGGAAGTATACTGGCCGCGGATGCGGCATTCCGATGGAGGATGCGTCATACTTGTCGAAGCTCAACCGTTCCATCAGCGACCGGCGTGGACACCGGGCGCATCATCGGCCCAAAGGCAGGCCGAGCTTATTGGCTGTCATCGAAAGAACAACCGGGAAACGCGGAGGTAACAGCCAGATGTCAGTGAGGCGGGCTTCGCCGACACCGCCCTCCACTGGCAGCTCTAGGGTTTAGCCTTCAGTCGGGCCTAGCGTTCGGCTGCTCGGGAAACTCGAGCTTGCCGACGTCGTAACCCAATGCCGCCGCACGCGCGACCAGCCGCTTGCGCTGTACCGGCGAGATCTGCGGATCGCGTGTGAAGATATACAGGTCGCGCAAAGTCGGGTCCGCCGAGATGAACCAGCTGTAGTTGTCCGCCCGGTCCAGAACCCAGTAGTCCCGCTGTACCGGCACGAAGCCGTAGAGTTTATAATCGACCCGAAGCTTGGCGTTGAAGCCGGGGTCGAGGATCGTGCCAGGGCCGCCAATTGTTTTGAGCTCGCCGCGTGGATTACCCATCCGACAGAAGTCAAGCACCTGAATACCGGCGCTGCGGCCCGGACGGTATTCCGTTCCGCCGGCGACGCAGCCATCTGTGATCGTCATAGGGCGGCGGGCAATTTCGCGCCACGTCCCGGTATAGAAGCGTTGAATGTCGATCCGCTTCCGTGGCTCTGGGGCCTTCTGCGCCTCAGTCATAGAGTTTCCCGCGCAGCCAGCGAGCGAAATGGTCGCGACGGCGGTGAGCAGGATCGACTTCATGGCTGCCTCCCTGGCGATAGGCAGCCGTTCTCCAGGCGCCTCCCGAGTATTACGCTTGAGGGCGCCGCGCGGATCCCTTTCGCCGGGCCGCCTGCGGCAAGATCAGCTGCAGGTGGTCAACTGTGCCGAGCAGATCGTGATGGGCGGAGAGCCGCTGGACGCGGCTCCGGGTACAATCCAGCCCCGCCCGATCGGCCTGTCCTCGAGACTGTGTATCGTCACCTCTACGCTTCCCGTTCGGCAAGCGTGAATGGCGGCGACATGAACGCCGGGTTCGCCATCTCCGCTCGGGAACGGAATTGAAACTGGCGCTTGGGCAGAGGGAGTGGCTCTAAGGCCGTCGCCAGATTGAATGTGAAAATCGAGCCGCGATCCGTGCACCCAGCCCCGGCCTCGATACCATTTACCCAGCTTCCGCTTCTCGTCAGCTGTCTCGATGTCATCGACGTTGGCATTCTCGATCAGGAAGAAGCCATCCTTGGTCGCCATGACGTTTGGAGTGCGCCCCTTGAGGCGGACAGCGCGACGGTAAGCAATTGACCGGGAAGC
>NZ_JANLGI010000044.1 GCF_024655635.1 Allobosea sp. 47.2.35
CGGGGGGGGGGGGGGGTGGGGGGCGCGCAGGCCATGGCCGAGCGCCACCGCAAGGCCCGCGAGCGTGACCCAATGCGCCGGCCGGATCGAGGCATAGTCCTGATAAGTCAGGATGTCGGCATTGGCCTGGAAAACCAGCCAGGCTGAGACGCCCGAGGTCGCCGCATACCAGCCGGCTTCGAGACAGGCCGTGAGCAGCCCTCCAAGAAGCGCCACGCCCGCGAGCACTGGCACAGAGACGGGCAGCTTCCAGCGATACAATCCGCGATAGAGCATCAGCAGCAGGAACAGCCCGCTCATCAGCACGGGCTCGGTGACGTCGATCTTCGATTGCAGCGCGAAATGCAGCAGCGCCAGCATCGCGATCGGATAGACGAGGTTGTGCAGGCGCTGCCAGTTCTTGCCGAGCCTCCGGATCATGCCGTCGGTCGAGGTCACGCCTTGCGCGACGAGGCCGATCAGCGCGACGAAGCCGATCGTCAGGTAGAAGCGCTTGACGATCTCCGAGACGATCAGCCCCCAGTCGAAGGCCATGTCGATGCAGTAAAGCGCGAGATGCCCGAGCGCATAGGCCATCACGCCGAGGCCGAGCATGCGGCGGATGCCGATAAGCTTGCCCCAGTCGAAAAGCCGCCGGAACGGCGAGACCGCGAGCGTGGCGATGAGGATCCTGACCGTCCAGGTTCCGGTCTGGTGGATCGCCTGCGTCCAGGGCTTCGAGCCGAGCTGGTGCATCCAGGCCGCGTAGAGCAGCATCAGCGCCGGTACGAGCAGCAGCGCGAAGGCGGCAGCCCTTAAGGTCGAGAACCGGCCCTGCCGGTCGGTCCAGGGCAGCCAGGTTCGTAAAGCTGTATTGGCGGGACGGGCGCTCATGACCCCGGCATAAACGATGGGGTCGGCCCCTGTCCTGCACGTCTGGACACAAGCGCGTGAATGGGTTGTCCTGCCGGCCCTTTCAATCGGGTTCGGTCATGGCTTCCAGCACTCCCATCGTCGTCTTCGATGTCGGCAACGTCCTGCTGCGCTGGGATGCGCGGCTGATCTATCGCTCGCTGATCCCGGAGCCCGAGCGGCTCGATTGGTTCATGCAGAACATCTGCACCGGCGACTGGAATCTGGAGCAGGATCGCGGCCGCTCCTGGGAGGAGGGCGTGGCCCTTCTGGTCAAGCAGCATCCGGAATGGGAGCGCGAGATCCGCGCCTTCGACGAGAGCTGGCACGACAGCGTGCCCCATACCATCGCTGACAGCGTCGCCGTGCTGGAGGAGCTGAAAGGGCAGGGCGAGAAGGTCTATGCCATCACCAATTTCTCGCGCGAGAAATGGGCGGAATGCCTGATCCGCTTCCCGTTCCTGCAGAGCTTCGACGGAGTCGTCGTCTCGGCCCATGAGCGGATGCTGAAGCCGGAGCGCGCGATCTACGAGGTGCTGTTCGATCGCTATGGCCTGAAGGCCGGGGACTGCATCTTCGTCGACGACAGCGAGAAGAATGTGGTGGGGGCCCGCGCCGCCGGCATGCGGGCCGTCCATTTCGTCGAGCCCATCGACCTGCGCGCTGAACTGCGCGGCCTGGGCGTCAGGCTCTGACGGGCAGAGCCTGACTGATAAGGGCGCGGTCGCTCAGGCCGCGCTTTTGATCGCGACGGTCGGCACGAGGCCGGCGGCATCGACGCCGCGGGCTTCGCCGACCAGCCGGGCGCCGGCCTTGGTCGCGAGGAAATCGGCGAGGACGGCGTCTTCCTGGCGCACGAAGCCCTTGGCGGGCAGCTTGCCGGCGAGGAAGAGCTCGACCATCGCGACGCAGCCGGCGGCGGTGGTGAGCTGGATCGCGCCGAGCTCGTCATTGCCGTCATAGCGCAGCACGACGCTCTCTTCCTCCAGGCGGCCGTTGCGCTCGCCGACGCCGGTCACGAAGATCACGACCACGTCCTTGCGGGTGAAGGGCGCGGAATGCGTCAGGATGCGGCGCAGCGTCTCGCGGTCATCGGCGAGGTCGAGGTCGCGCAGCAGGAGCTTCATGATCTCGGCATGGCCGGGATAGCGCAGCGTCTTGTAGCTCATGTTGCGCACCTTGCCGGCGAGCGTCTCGGTCAGGGTGCCCAGCCCGCCCGAGGTGTTGAAGGCCTCGTAGGCGACGCCGTCGATCATCACGCTCTCGATGCCTTCCAGCGCCGGCACCAGCGTCGGCTGGCCGTCGAAGACGATCTCGCAGGGGTTGCAGTACTCGTTGATCAGGCCGTCGACCGACCAGGTCACGTTGTAGCGCAGCGCATTGGTCGGATAGAGCGGCAGCGCGCCGACACGCATCTTGATGGCGCGGACGGTCTCGAAGCGTGCCGCCATATCGGCGCCGAGGATGCAGATGAAGCCCGGGGCCAGGCCGCATTGCGGAACGAGCGCGACATCGGAGGTTTCGCCGAGGTCCTTGATATAGGCGGTGGTGGCGACGTCCTCGGTCAGGTCGAAGTAATGGGTCTTGGTCTCGGCCGCGACCTTGGCGATGCCCTTGTTGAGGAAATAGGGGCAGGCGCTGACGACGATGTCGCGGTCCTTGAGGAACACGCGCAGCGCATCGAGATTGGACGCGTCGACGGTCTCGGTGGCAAAGCGGCCGCCGGCGGCGTGCTTGAGCTGGGCGGCGGAGGCGTCGGCCAGCGTCACCTGATGGCCCTGCTCGGCCAGCATGCCGGCGATGATGACGCCGATCTGGCCGGCGCCGAGCACGGCAATGCGCTTGTGAATGGTCATGTTGCGATCTCCTGGTGGGGTCTCGGGCAGGCCAGGAGCCTCCCCCTCGATGCGCAGCATCGCCGCAAGCCGTGCAGGTTTTAACAGGCGGATCGCCGGCGGAGGGGATTATGATCAGTCAATTCGATGGGATATGATCAAGAGTGATGGGAAACGATGAGGGCCTCGGCGGGCTCGTCCTCAGCGTTCGAACTTGCGGGCCAGAATCACCGAGGAGATGGTCCGGCGCACGCCTTCCATCTCGGCGATCCAGTCGATGATCGTGTCGAGGTCGCTGGAGGTCTCGCACTCGATCTTGACGCTGAGGTCGAAATGGCCGCTCAGCGTGTGGCACTGCACGATTTCAGGCCGTTTCTTCAGCGCGGCGACGACGCCGCCCTGCTGCTTCATCTCCAGCTCGATCATGATCAGCGCCGAAATGGTGGTCGCCGGCCGGCTCGCCTTGCCGAGGATCGTGGTGTAGCCGGCGATCACGCCGTCGCGCTCGAGCCGGCTGAGCCGCCCCTGCGCCGTCGCTCGGGAGACGCCGAGCTGCTTGGCGATCTCCGACAGCGGCAGGCGGGCGTTCTCGGTCAGGATGCGGATGAGATCGCGGTCCTTTGCGGCGTCTGACGGCCGTGCCATGTCGTCTCCAGCGGTTCAGCGGGCCGTCATATAGCAGGGAAACGGGGCAGCCTCGCAAGGGCTCGGTTCGCTCTGCGATCTGCGAGCCGTTCAGGGGCCATGGAGCGGGAATCTGCCCGAAAAGGAACATCTTGTGGTCCGAAGCATTGTCGGCACGCCGGAGGGGACTTGCTTCGGGGCGCAAATCGGAGTGGCATGCCGACCGGCGGCAGCACGCTTTGCCATGGAGAACGCCATGTTCAGGACTTTCATTCTCGCATCAGCATCGGCCTTTGCTCTCGCCTCCTTCTCCGTGACGCCTGCCTCGGCGCTGACGATGAAGGAATGCAGTGCCAAGTATCAGGACGCCAAGAAGGCCAATACGCTGAAGGGCCAGAAGTGGAACGATTTCCGCAAGGCCCAGTGCGGCGATGACGATGCCAATGACGCGGATGCTGCGGCTGCCGTGCCGGACACCCCGGCGCCGACCGCTGCCGCTCCTGCCGCCAAGCCGGCCGGCAAGGCCAAGGCCGCGGTCTTCCCGAAGGCCGTTTCGCAGAAATATTCGAACGAGAGCGCCGGCAAGGCCCGCCTCAAGACCTGCGCCGACCAGTACAACGCCAACAAGGCGGCCAATGCCAATGGCGAGCTGAAATGGATCGAGAAGGGCGGCGGCTACTGGAGCCAGTGCAACACCAAGCTGAAGAGCTGATCCTTAGCCAGACGCAAGTTTCCGGAACGCCGCGCCGCGAGGCGCGGCGTTTCCATTTCTACAGGGATTGCGAAGGGCGCGATCCCGGATCGGCCGGCCGGGCCGGAGCCGGTGGCGTCTGCTGCCGGCCCTTGCCGATCATCTCGCCGCGCGAGCGGATGACATGGGCGGTCACCACCTCCTGGACGCGCTTCTCCGCGGCATCGCGCACCGCGTTGCGGTTGGCCGGCCGCCCGTCCTCGTTCTCGATGAGTTCGATCGTGGCATGGGTCAGGGCATCGACATCGCCCTTGCAGAACAGCATGGCGGCCTTGGCGACGACCTCGGCCTTCTCGTCGGTGAGCAGCATCGTCGCGCCCTCGCGGCCGATGCAGGCCAGCATCTTGGTGCGGATCAGGTCGCGCGTCTTTTCCAGCAGCGCCTTCTTCTCGGCCCGTGCGGCGCGTTCCTGCTCCGTCGGCTGAGGCGTCTGGGCCTGGGCGGGCGCACCAGGCGTGACCGGGCCGCGCACATGGGCACTCTGCTTCACGCATTCGACCAGCGCTGGCAGCATCTCGCCGGTCGAGGTCAGCGCGAAGGTATAGCGTGCGTCATTGGCGACCAGTTCGAGATAGCGCCCCTGCCGGAAAGCGTTGATCAGGGCGGATTGCGCCGGCATGGCGATGGTGACGAGCGTCGGCGACTTGATATTGGCGGTCACGTCGATGGTCGAGCTGCGGTCGAAGACGAGCTGGAGCTTCAGCGTCTCACCGGTCCTGAGCTTCCATTCGGGCTTCGAGAAGCCGAGCAGCCAGGAGAATTGCGCCGTCACCGAGGTCAGCATGGTCACGCCGCTCTTGTAGCGGGCGCTGACGGCGCAATGCGAGAAGGCGCCGGTCTGGTCGTTGGTGAAGGTCCCGCCCGACCAGTTGCCGACGACGATCTTGCCGAACGGGCCGGCGGCAGCGGCCGGCAGCGACAGGAGACAGCTCAGGGCGACGATCGCGGCCCGCATCAAGGTTCCTCCGTTGAAGCCCATCCCAAGGCTAAAGCAGGATAGGTGCCGGGGGGAACCCGCTTTTTCGTCAGGTCGCCCGGCCTGATTGACCGGGCGACCCTGCAATCATCAATCGACGACGCGCACCGCGCCGCGGGCCGCACTCGTCGTCGTCGCCGCATAGGCCTTCAGCGCGGTCGTGACCTTGCGCTTGCGCGGCGCGGCCGGCTTCCAGGCATCCTTGCCCTTGGCTTCCATCGCCGCGCGACGACGCGCCAGCTCCTCGTCGGAAACCTCGAGCGAGATGCTGCGATTGGGGATATCGATCGCGATGACGTCGCCGCTCTCGACGAGGCCGATCGCGCCGCCCTCCGCCGCTTCCGGCGAGACATGGCCGATCGAGAGGCCGGACGAGCCGCCCGAGAAGCGCCCGTCGGTGATCAGGGCACAGGCCTTTCCGAGCCCCTTCGACTTCAGGTAGCTCGTTGGATAGAGCATTTCCTGCATGCCGGGCCCGCCGCGCGGTCCCTCATAGCGGATCAGCACGATATCGCCGGGCGCGACCTTGCGGTTGAGGATGCCCTCGACCGCAGCGTCCTGGCTCTCGAAGATCACGGCCGGGCCGGAGAATTTCAGGATGGAGGCGTCGACGCCCGCCGTCTTCACGATGCAGCCGTCGAGCGCGATATTGCCGAACAGCACGGCGAGACCGCCATCCTTGGAATAGGCATGCTCGGCGCTGCGGATCACGCCCTTCTCGCGGTCGGCGTCGAGCTCGGCGAAGCGCCGGTCCTGGCTGAAGGCGGTCTGGGTCGGCACGCCGCCCGGCGCAGCGCTGTAGAAGGAGCGCACCGCCTCGCTCTGGGTCTGCGTGATGTCCCAGCGCGCCAGCGCGTCCGCCATCGTGGCGCTATGGACGGTCGGCAGCGAGGTGTCGATCAGCCCGGCGCGGTCGAGCTCGCCGAGGATCGCCATGATGCCGCCGGCGCGATGGACGTCTTCCATATGCACGTCGGCGACGGCCGGCGCGACCTTGCAGAGCACGGGCACGCGCCGCGACAGCCGGTCGATATCGGCCATCGTGAAGTCGATCTCGGCCTCATGCGCCGCCGCCAGCAGGTGCAGCACGGTATTGGTCGAGCCACCCATGGCGATATCGAGTGTCATCGCGTTCTCGAAGGCCTTGAACGAGCCGACTTGGCGCGGCAGGACGCTCTCGTCGTCCTGCTCGTAATAACGGCGGGCGAGATCGACGATCAGATGGCCGGCTTCGACGAAGAGGCGCTTGCGGTCGGCATGGGTGGCGAGCGTCGAGCCGTTGCCCGGCAGCGCGAGGCCGAGTGCTTCGGTCAGGCAGTTCATCGAGTTCGCGGTGAACATGCCCGAGCAGGAGCCGCAGGTCGGGCAGGCCGAGCGCTCGATCACGTCGACCTCGGCGTCGGTATACTTGTCGTCGGCCGCCGCGATCATCGCGTCGACGAGATCGACCTTCTTGAGCACGCCCTCGGCGATGAACTTGCCGGCTTCCATCGGGCCGCCCGAGACGAACACGGTCGGGATGTTCAGGCGCATCGAGGCCATCAGCATGCCCGGCGTGATCTTGTCGCAATTCGAGATGCAGACCATCGCGTCGGCGCAATGCGCGTTGACCATGTATTCGACGCTGTCGGCGATCAACTCGCGCGAAGGCAGGCTGTAGAGCATGCCGTCATGACCCATGGCGATGCCGTCATCGACCGCGATCGTGTTGAACTCCTTGGCGACGCCGCCGGCCTTCTCGATCTCGCGCGCCACCAATTGGCCGAGATCCTGGAGATGGACATGGCCCGGCACGAACTGGGTGAAGGAGTTCACCACCGCGATGATCGGCTTGCCGAAATCGCTGTCCTTCATGCCGGTGGCGCGCCACAGGCCGCGGGCGCCGGCCATGTTGCGGCCATGGGTGGAGGTGGCGGATCTCAAGCGAGGCATTGCTAAGCGTCTCCGGTCTCGGGCTCGGATTTGTCCCGTTGGGCGATACGCTATCGCCCGCGCGCCCTGCGGCAAAATTGAATTCTTCGATTTCCATGATCGGCGCCGCGCATGGCGGCTCCCGGCTCTGCCTATGGGACAGATGGTTTCCGAATTGCCATAACGGTTCCTGCCGAACCGCGAGGGAAGTGAGGACGCCGCGCCATGCTGCGCAATATCGACGTGGACCTGCTGCGCAGCTTCGTCACGATCGCGGAGCTCAGGAGCTTCACGCGGGCCGCGGCCGCATTGTTCCGCAGCCAGTCGACGGTCAGCACCCAGATCCGCCGCCTCGAGGAGCTCGCCGGCCAGATCCTGCTGCAGCGTTCGCCGCACGAGGTTCTCCTCACGCGCGCGGGCGAACAGTTCTTGGGCTATGCCCGCCGGATCGTCGCGCTGCATGACGAGGCGCTCGACGTCATCAATGCGCAGAGCGTGAGCGGCCGGGTCCGGCTCGCGGTGATGGACGATTACGCCACCATCGTCCTGCCGGAGACGCTGGCGCGCTTCGCCCGCTCGCATCCGGAGGTCGAGCTGGAGGTCACGACCGGCTTCACGCGCGATCTCCTGAACAGCCTCGGCGAGGAATTCGATCTCGTGCTCGCCACCCAGAAGGCCGGGGACGGCCGCGGCGAGGTACTGCGCAAGGAGCAGACCGCCTGGGCATGTTCGGATCGCGTGGTCCTCTCTCTCGAGGAGCCGCTGCAGCTTGCCTTGCTGAAGGCACCGAACATGTTTCGTGAATGGGCACTCGACGCCTTGAACGAGGCGGCACTGCGCTGGCGCATTCTGTTCTCGTCGTCGAGTATCGGCGCTGTCGAGGCGATGGCAGCGTCCGGCGTAGCGCTGACCGTGGTCAAGGCAGGTA
Source organism: Allobosea sp. 47.2.35 (assembly GCF_024655635.1). Lineage (GTDB taxonomy): Bacteria > Pseudomonadota > Alphaproteobacteria > Rhizobiales > Beijerinckiaceae > Allobosea. The sequence goes on from NZ_JANLGI010000044.1 coordinate 7,917, forward strand.
CGGCCCGCCCCGGTCTTCAGTTGCTCGGTCCTGAGCACGGGCTGCCCGCTCTGCCGGCCTCCGAAATCGCGCTGCATCTGGCACCGGGCCGTGCATCTGCCGCTATCGCGGCACTCAGTGCCTTCCTCGCGGAAACCCTGAGCGATGCCGCTCCTCTTCCCTGAGGCGGTATCTTTCGAGGCTTTATCTGCTGGCCTGGAACGGGGCAGGTCCAGCTGGCCGGCGAAGGAGCTTCGAAACAGGTCCGGCAGCAGCCCATTCGCGGCTCCAAACTTATCCTTTCGTCTTAAGTCTCTGGATTTATTACGGAACTCATTTTTGTCGAAAAACTTTCAAAAAGCGCGTTGACAGGAGAAAGGGGTCCCGCCTATAAACCGGCCATCGAGACGGCGCCGCCGCTGAGCGGCGCCTCTTCTGCGC
>NZ_JANLGI010000045.1 GCF_024655635.1 Allobosea sp. 47.2.35
AAAGTTGGACGCCGATCCCCCGCCTCACGGGGTCAAACTTGCACGCCGAAACACATAAGAAGACGTTCAACCCTAATCACTTAGGTCTGAAATGCGGCTCCAACCGCCAGCATTTAATCCGGCCAGCGCTCCCCGCGCCGCCATTGCTCAGGGTCGATGAACGTCCCGGCATGCATCCCGACATCGGCCGCCAAAGCCTCGTCATAGGCCTTGGAGTAGCGAGCGCCCCCATATCGCCAGTACGGTACGGCCCAGCCCTGCCGGATCATCTCCCGCCCGATATCGAGGCCGGCAGCATTGGTGCAGTTGGCGACCTCGCGTCCATAGCGGTCATGGGTTTCGACCGTGCAGCGGACACCTTGGCGGATCAGCCTCGCCAACGCATCCCGCGAGTCCCGTCCGCATAGCGTCGCCTTGCCTGTGTCCGAACGGCAGACCTGGCTCAGCTCGGGCGCGTCCATGGCCGAGAGGCGGATGCGCTGCGAACCTATTCGAAGGGTGTCTCCGTCGATGGCCAGGGCTTGGCCGGGGCGAAAGTCATAAGCCTGCGCCCCGGCGCTCGCTATCGCGGCGAGCCATAGGAGCACGACCAGGGCGGGACGGGATTTGAGCATGCGAGAATCTATCAACCCGGAGCCGGATAAACAAACCGCCGGGAACCGAAGTCCCCAGCGGTCGAAGCGCCTAAGCCGCAGGCCGTGGCCACTCAGGATCTAGGGAAACCGATTCACCTTCCGGCCCGTACACCGTGATGCCGTTATGCCCACCGAAGACGCGACAGGCAGCCGCCGCGACGCTGTGAGCGATGCCTGCGGTGCTGTGCTCGCCTTCCTGCCGTAACCACACATTGAAGGCAGGCGATGCCTTGCTGTTGCACTCGATGCGCTTGATCTTCGCCAGCGCTGCGGCACCCCACATGAGGCCCAGCATCGACCGCATCCCGTCCAGCTCGTGTTTCAGCGAATGCCGGCTCGCGACGGCGATATGGTCCGCAGGATTGCCAGGCCGGCGGACGACGCGGCGTTGAGGGAAGTCGACCACCCTCATGGTGCGGCCCTCAGCTTGCACGACGGTTGTTGTTGGCAGCGGACCCTGCTTCCTGGCCCAGAGAGCGGTAGCTGCCTTCGATCGCGTCGAAGCGGCGGCTGGCGCTCATGAACCAGAACTTGACCTGGCCAGGATGACCGCAGATCGGCTGCCGCCTGATCTTTCTCGCCAGCACCAGCGTGCAGCGCTCTTCGAAGTCGCGATACACGACAATCCCGGCATCCGCCTTGTTGCGCCAATGGGCCGAGCCGGAGATGTCATAGAGGCCAGGCACCGGCTCCTTGCCACCGGAAGGGTTCGAAATCTTCGTGGGGTGCGCGACCATGAACACGGTGACCCCGTGGACCTTGGCGAAGCGCTTGCACTTGCTGATTAGCTGCGAAACGAACTCGGTTTCCGTCATGCCTTGAGGGCGGCCGGCCTCAAGCTCGTTGTAGGGGTCGACGATCAGGCCATTGATGCCCTTGCGCAGAACAGCAGCTTTCGCCCGCTCCAGAACCCAATCGATCGAAGGCGTATGCTCGCCCGAGTCGATGAACACGAAGCGGTCGTGAACCCACCGCATCGACGTGTGAAGCTGCTCCTCATCCATCCGCATCGACGGGCCATCGTGGAAAGGCAGGCCGGCATGAATCTCGCACAGGTCGATGATGTGATTTTCGCTTCCCGTCTCGGGCGAGAACACAGCCCAGCGCCAGCCGTGCAGGTCCGACATGGTCGCGGCAGCCTGATCCAGCCAACGGCTCTTGCCGTGGTTGGGGATGCCAGTGACGACGACGAACTGGCCGGGCAGCACCTTGAACGCCTGATCCATGTCCCGCCCCATCCCGAGCGAGAGAGGCTTAGGCCCTTCGCCGCGATAGGTGGCCAGCACCTCGTCCGCGAACGTGTCCGCACCGTAGAGGCCATCAATCGGCCAGGGCTCGGCATTCTCGACGCGCCCTCGCAGCACGCCCTTGCCGAATTGCATCAGGCACTCGTTGGCGTCCTTCGTCTGGGTCGTCCCATCGGCCGGGAAGGTGACGCGCCAGCATCGATCCTTGCCCAGCCGGCGGGCCAGCTCCTGCGCCAGCAGTTCGCCGGGGCCGTCCATATCGGTGGCAATCAGGATGCGGCCAGCGGCCTCCAATTCGGCCGCATGCGTCGCAAGGGGCTCATAGCGCTTGTCCGACTGCTCGGGCCGATCGGGGGCGCCGTTCGGGAGACTGACCACATTGGACAGTCCGGCCTCGACGAAGGCCAGCACGTCCATTTCGCCCTCAACGAAAATCAGATCCTCGCCCGGCTTGATCGCATCGGCGTTGTAGAGGACGGGCTCCGGGTTCTTTTCCTGGCGAAAGTTCTTGTCGTTGTCGCGATACTTCACATTGCGCAGCGTGCCGGCCCATTCATACGGGAAGGCGATGCAACTGGCCTCGGCCTCAAGCTGCGGAAACCACTGACGAGTGCGATAGATGCCCATGCGCTCGACAGTGGCGGCAGAGATGCCGCGACCTTCGAACCATGCCAGCAGCTTGTCGGGGCGTTCGGGGTTCTCGATCCGAACAGGACGATTGAACATGCGGACCTCGCGGACGGGGTTGCGCCTGAAGTCATCGCCCCCGGCGCCGCCGGTCCAGCCGCAGTGATGGCACTGCCAGCGGACCCGATCGGCAAACACGGTGACGGACAGGCAAGGGTCGGTTTTCTTTTTGCGGAGATGCGAGCAGCGCGGGCAGGTGGCCTTGTGATTGCCCTGCGCCCATGAGCGAAGCCGGATGCCTTCGGCCTTGGCGGTTTCGAGGAAATCCATGCTCAACCCCTCGCCATCGTGAACTGGAGGGAATCGGAACGCTGCGCCGGCCGGGCCTTCAGAGCCGCCTCGATCCAGGCGACTGGATCAGCCGCGTTCTGCTCCTGTGCATCCTCGATCGTGCGCAGCACCTTGCGCGCATCGTCGCTGGCGACCCGGAGCCATCGCCCAATCAGCGACCGCGCCGGACCAACAGGCTTGCCGGTCATTTCCGAGACGGAAGCAAGGCCCTGCCTGAAGAGACGTTCCCGCCAGTCGACGGGGAGGGCAGTAACTGCCGAAGGCTCAGCCGGGGCGGCAGCGCCCGTAGCTTTAGCTACGGAATTACTCCTCTCCTCTCCTCTCCTCTCCCTTGCCGTGACAGTTCCGTCATCGTCACGGCTGATGCGTGACATGTCCTCCGTATCCCCTTCGTCGTTCCGGTCCCGGTCACGCTTGCGGCGCTGCCGATCGGCTGCGGTCGGGTCGTTCGAGAACGACATGGCGCCTCGTTCCGCCTTTCCATCTGCGGCGGTGAAGGATCGAATCTCGGCCGTCACCGGATGGGCTGCCCTCGGCCACTTCGGGCGTTGGTAGCGGCAGAAGTTGCGGATCGCGCCGAAGGTGGCTCCGCCGCTTTCATAGCGACGGATGAGCTTGTGGGCCTCCAGTTCGTCCAACAGGCTTGAGACATCGCTGACGGCGGCAGGCAGGATGCGCATCTTGAGAGAGACGGGCTTCCATTCGAACACGCCTTGGTCGTCAGCATCGCAGAGCAGGCCAATCCAGAACACTTGAGCCTGCGCCGAAAGGGCGACGAAGACTTCATCGCTGAAGAGGCCAGGGTGGATTGAGCGGATGCGAGCCATTAGCGCTGCGCCTCCGCAATCATGTCCTCGGTCACGTTCTCCGCGCACCACGAGCACCATTCCGCATGCACGATCAGCGGAACGTCGTACCGATCGATGGTCATGGTGGTCCCGCGAAACGGTCCAGCCACCTCTTCAGGCCGGCGCTCGATCAAGCCGCGAGAAACGAGCGCTTCGAGTACTCGCGGATGATGGCCGGCCAGATCGTTGCCGATGGCGATTTGTTCGAAAACCTCATGGGCGCGCTTACTCAACCCGGCGCACGGATGAGGCTGGTGAGCAGCTTTGGTGCTGGTCATTGTCCTGCCTCGCTGGAGATGAGGCGCAGGCCATCACGCTCGGCCATTTCGCGAGCGAGAGCGGCGGCAGCCTCGGGGGTGTTCGGGGTGGCGGAGTGGCGCCTGACAAGGCGCCCTCCCTGACTGGTAGCGGCGCACCAGCAACCGAAGTCCAAGACGACCTCGACCGCGTCGGGCATGCGCTTAACGCCGCGCACGTTGGGGCGGGGGAACCGGACCACGTCAGCCATCGTGCTCGGCCTCCGTGGTGAGCTGGCGCATCGCCTCGGGCAGCGTATCGAGAGCCGCGTTGGCGAATGCTGCGAACTTGCGGACAGAGCGCATCAGGGCTGGCGCATCGCCCATCGCGAGATGGTCGTAAGCGTGGTCCAGATGGAGGCTGGCATAAGCCAGCGCTCCGCCCATGAAGGCGCGAGGGTTGCTCGCGCTATCGATGTCGCCATGTTGCGGCAGAGGGAGAGGGAGAACGTTCACGCCGCCCTCCGCTCGATGACAGTGACAGGGACGCTCAGGATGTAGCGGGCATGCGTACCGGCATAAGGCCCCGCGTGCTTTTCATCGTGGGTCACGACGCCCACGCCGCCCCGGCGGAGTTTGAACACATAGTGCGACCAGCGCGGGCCGGGATGGTCGATCGGCGTACAGCCCTTCGAGCCGGCGTTGATGAGGTTGTCCAGAGCCCAAGCGTCGCGACCCTTGAAGGTCTTGGGGTTCGGATCGCCTTCGATCGTGACGGTGATGTATTTCAAGTTTGCCATCGTCAGCGGCCCTCCTTCGGCCCGATCGAAGCGAGACGAAGAACCTCGGCAGCGTGCAGTTCGGACAGGCCGAAACGGTGCCGCAAGCGATTGACGAGGACGGTGGAGATGTTATTTTCGAGGGTGCTAGCTGCCAGGCAAGCAATTCCCCCGAGGCCGGTTTCGCGCTGCCGCGCGGCCGGCCTCATCGTTTCAAGGTGCATGAGCTAAGCCGCCTCCAATTCCGCAGAGGGGAGGGACGCAACCCAAGCCTTGAAATCTTCTGCGAGGATGAGCGTCTGCCGGCCGTTCTTGCGGGCTTTCAGTTCGCCCGACTTCAACAGCCGATAGACTTTGCGCCGGCTCATTCGAGCTTGGGTCGCTACGTCATCGAGCGTGAGAGCAACGGTGTTCACGTTGATTTCTCCGAACCCATCATCCGGCGTTCGGCTTCGTGCCAAGACGCGTCGTGATGTGTTCGGACGTTGCTAAGTCTTTGAAATCGGGTGAACCTCTGCTCGATTAATCCGCTAATCGATTTGCCGGCCGATTAATCGGACGATTTCTCAACCGATTTCGATCCGGCTTCGCTCGGCCGTCCAGCACGCTTCTTGCGGGGCAAGCTGGCAGCCTCCCGACCGTCCGGCCAAATCGATCTTTTCCATTCATAGGAAGAGATATCGAACTCCAAGGATGCCCTTGCCTTCGCCAAGAGCTTGTCGCGTCCTTCATCCTTATTGGCTGTCAGCGCGTCGCGTACGAAGGCCGTTGCCGTCTTGACTTGGGCGGCGGTCATTTCCTGTCTTTTTACCGGTCGCTCCTCATCTCGCTCCAGAGATGGTGACTCGGGTAGTACGATTGTTGATGTGGGAAGAACGGCGCTTAGAGCCGCGTCCAGCTCGGCTTTGTTGATGAATATCCAATGCGTTCCATTCGGAATGTTCGGCCTCCCAGGAACCATTGCGCAATTCTGCACTCTCTGTCGAAGCAGTTCGGCGGAAGGCATGCGCCAATCGCCGGTTGCTGTCGGGATGAGTTCACCGCCCTTCCTGTCCTGAGCCTGCGGTGTGATGGCGCCGCGTACGATTTGGTTGAAGAGCCATCTCGCAACCTGATTAACAATAGCGATTTCGGCTTTGCGGTGTTCATTATCCGCGTGCAGCTTGGCCAGAAACGCATCCCAATCGTAGGAGGAAAACCAATAGCCGGGCGCGCGCTTCTGCTCGCCCAGCCCTACGCCTAAGAAAGCAGAGGAGTTTCCCCCGAGGTCGCCAAGCGTCCGAAACTGAGACTGCGGCACAGCCGGCCCTGGCTCCAAGTCTTCCTGGTAGCGGTCGCGAAAGTGGACCAGCATGAAGATGTGTGCCAACTGGCGTTCTTCCTGGCTGGCATCCTCAACCTTCGCTGGCTTGGCCGGCCAAAGGTTTATCGAGGGCAACTTGTCCTCCCAGACATCGGGCAGTAAGACGCGCCCGATGCGCTGGATTGCTGGCACCAGAAATTCATGGTCGTCATCAGTCATCGGCCATTGCTGGCCCGCCCACAGGCGATGGAAAAGCTCTTCTGCCATCTCGTCGCACCCCGCGACTGCACCCAACGTTAGGACGGGGAAACCGAGTGGTGCGCCTCGGCTTTTCGGCTGGCCGGCCTATCCCCGCCCGTCTCGGCTTACCCCGCGTTCGATCGAATGGGGGTCACATTGTCCGCCTTTGTGCGTAACGTTCCGACGTACCGGCTCCACGCGTCCATGAGCTTCCGACGCTTCTCCAGCGCGTCGCCACGGCGATAGGCGCGCTCGGTTTCGTCTCCGACAGTGTGGGCTAGCGCCGCCTCGGCAATCTCTCGCGGGAATGATGTCTGCTCCCCAGCCCAATCGCGGAAGGAGCTGCGGAAGCCATGGGGCGTATACTGCTCCATCTCCATTCGACGCATCAGCATGAGGATGGCATGGGACGAGAGCGGCTTGCCTTTGCGGGCGCCGGCAAAGACGTAATCGCTGGTGCTCATCTGATGGAGGGCCTTCACGATATCGACCGCGCGCGAGGAGAGCGGCACGCGGTGGATGCGTCCTGCTTTCATCCTGATCGCCGGAACTGTCCAAATGGCTCGATCAAAATCGAACTCGCTCCAGACTGCGCCGCGAATCTCTCCCGTTCGGGAGGCCGTCAGGATGAGAAATTCCAGCGCTCGCGCAGCGGTAGCGTCTCTCTCTCTTAGCGAGCGAACGAAAGCAGGAACGTCGTCGTAGGGCATAGCCGCGTGATGGCCGCGTGCCAGCTTCGACCGTTTGGGCAAAAGCTTGTCGAGATGGCCGCGCCAACGAGCCGGGTTCGCGCCTGTGCGTTTGCCCTTCGCCGTCGCGGCATCCAAAATGCGCTCGATCCTGCCGCGCACCCGCGATGCGGTTTCCTGCTTCGTCTTCCAGATCGGCTTAAGCACGTCCAACACATGCTCTGTCCCGATCTCATCGATGCGAAGGGGCCAAAGCAAGCCCGCATGGGTTTTCAGTGACGAGGTCCACTGCGCCTGATGCTTCTCATTGCGGAAGCCGGATTTAATGTCCTCGATCAGGTCCGCCGCGAAGTCTCCGAATGTGAGAGCCTTGCCGGCTTCTGCCTCTGCTGCCGCAGCCGCCTCTTTCCGGGCCATGATAGGATTTCGCCCAGCATCGAGCAGCTTTCGCGCATCCGCCGCTTTGTCGCGAGCCTCGGCTAGCGTTACAGAACCGAGGCCGCCTAGCCCCATCTCTTTTCGAACGCCGTCCCAGCGAAACATGAAAAGCCAGCGTTTCGCGCCGCTGGCGTCTATCCAGAGGTAAAGGCCGCCACCATCGCTATGGCGGCCCGCCTTCGTGAGGGCGGCAACGCCTCTAGCAGAAAGCTTGTTGACCTGGCGCCCCACCGTCACCCCACCTTTAGCCCCACCGCGCGACTGTCATTTTATGTCACGCAGTGGCACGCAAAGGCAATGACTTCGGGTTTTGTTCTCTCGACGTGTCCACAATGTTCACGGTGTGGCACACCATGGCAGTTCAATTCCACGGACTCCCTGTCCGCCATTACATCAATCCTGACTAATCGTATGGATTGATAAATTATATCCTGCGGGCGACCTTCGCCCCAACGCTCACCCCAACACTCTCGACCGCTCGTGCCGTTTTGGATGGGGCGTACGTGCCTTGCATTGAGCAATGCTCTTCAGCTTCGCGCCAGGGGACTAAGCCGCTCTCGCGGCAGGGCGCTGCGGCGCGGTCATCGCTG
>NZ_JANLGI010000046.1 GCF_024655635.1 Allobosea sp. 47.2.35
AAACCCAGGACTCTCCCTCAGAACGGAGGAGAAAAGGGTCTCAGGTCACGGGCGATCTGGCGCCGGGGAAAGCCGGATGCCCTGCTGCACCATTCGGACCAGGGCAGCCAGTATGCCAGCGAGCAGTTCCAGAAACTCATGACCGACAACGGCGTCATCTGCTCGATGAGCCGCTCGGGTAATGTCGGGGACAACGCCGCGATGGAGAGCTTCTTCTCCTCGCTCAAAACCGAGCGGATCAGAGGCAGGGCTTACCGCACGCGCGACGATGCTCGCGCCGACGTGTTCGATTACATCGAGCGGTTCTACAACGCTGTTCGCAGGCACTCGACCATCGGCTACATCAGCCCGGTCGAGTTCGAAAAGAAGGTCGGGTTAGCTTAACTGAGCGTCCACGAAACCGGCAGCTGGCCATGGCAAATTGCCGGAAGCAGGGTCCAACTGCCGCCGTCACTATCTTACCCTGCCCCTAATAATTCTGCGTCACTCCCGTGCGTTCCCCCTGTTCATGGCTTTGCGCCGCATCGCCGCCCGATCCGCAACGCGTTCAAGCTGATCGGACTCCTTGTTGGCCCCTCGGAGATGCGCCGCCAGCCCGTTAACGGTCGGAAAGCGGAACAAATCAGTAATGGTTATACTCGGTACAAGCGTCGATTTAAGATGGCGGTGCATCTGAACCGCCAAGAGGGAATGCCCGCCGAGATTGAAGAAATTGTCGGTAGGGGAAACACGTTCCAATCCGAGGAACCGCTTGAAGGCCTCAGATATGCCCTGTTCAAGGTTTCCAGCAAGAGCCGCAGCAGGCATCGCGTTCGATACCGGGCTAACGCTCGCGTGATTTGGCCGCGGCAACGCCTTTCTGTCCACCTTCGCATTTGGAGTCAGGGGGAACTTATCCATTGCAACGAAATGAGCGGGAATCATGAAGTCTGGAAGCGATGCCGCCAACTGTTGGCGCAAGCGACTGTCGGGAACGGCGCCCTTCGCAAACCGGATGTAGGCCACCAGCCTAACGTCGTTCGGTTCATCCTCTCGCGCTACAACAACCGCTTCCTGGACCCCATCTACCTTGCCGAGTTGTGACTCAATCTCACCGAGTTCGATGCGATAACCGCGAACTTTGACCTGATGGTCAGCCCTTCCCAGAAAATTTAAGGTACCGGAGGCGTCGCGACGCACAAGATCGCCGGTGCGATACATGCGCTCGCCTGCGACGAACGGATTGACGACGAACCGTTCCGCAGTCAACTCGGGCTTGTTCAGATACCCGCGCGCGACACCGTCTCCACCAATATAGAGCTCCCCTGGACACCCGACGGGAACCGGCTGTTGGTACCGATCCAGGACATAAAGTTGCGTGTTGGCAATCGGTTGGCCGAGCGGCGCCACACCTTCAGTCGATGCGCCAAGATGAGCGCGATGCGTCGATGACCAGATCGTCGTCTCAGTGGGACCGTACATGTTGTCGATCGTAGCCTCGGTGATCCGCGTGATCTGACGGAGCAGCGAGCTTTGAAGGGCTTCACCACCGATGAACAGATGCTTAATCGCCGACAGCGCGTTGCGGTCATTCTCGTTCATCATGATCATGGTCATCATCGAGGGCGTGGCTTGCAAATGCGTCGCACGATGATGCCGTATGAGGGCGCCGAGCCCGATGTCGAGGTCGTCACTGACCAGAGTGGGATCAGTAGAACTGCAGCGCGACACGACCTCGGCGAGCTGAGTGAGTCCGTCCAGCACTAGGTTGGGCGCGACGCCGTAGTCGATAAGGCAGGCGATCTCGGTGACGCCGATCGCCCTAACGCCGTCGATACGAGCAAGGGCATCATCTACCGTTCCGAAGAGCCCACTATCTTCGAAATAGCGCAAGAATGCGAATTCAAGGATTGCGTCCATCTCTTCGGGATCTAGCGACTGCAGATCGATATCGAGCGGCGTGCTCACGCCTTCGGGCTTCTTAAAAGCTGGGAAGGCCCAAGCATATTGTTTGATCAACGCGGCTGCACTACGCAAATAGGCTTTCATCGGCGCGCGCGCTAAGTCTCTGACGCGCTCACGATCGTCGCCTATCAGCGTATGAAGCATCAGGGTGACTGTGTAATCGTCAGGATTCCGCCCACATTCTTTGAGCGTGTTGCGATAGATATTGATCTTTTCGGATAGTTCGGCGATCGACTGGCCGAGGAGGTGAGTTAGCACGTTCGCGCCGAGCTTCGCCGCCTCGCGATAGGTCTCGGGATTGCCAGCAGTGGTGACCCAGACAGGTAGTTCCTTCTGGACCGGTCTCGGCTGCGTGACGACGTCGACTGACTTACCATCGGCCATCTCGAAGGCGACCGCCTCGCCGCGCCAAAGTTTGCGCACTACCTCGATGTCCCGGATCATGGCAGCCTTATTGTTTGGCGGTCTGTTCTCGGGGCGCAGTACGAAATCCTCGGGCATCCAGCCGGAGGCAAAGGCAAGTCCGGCACGGCCACCGCTTAGATTGTCGACGACCGCCCACTCCTCGGCGATGCGGGCTGGATGGTGCAGCGGCAGCACGCAGCTGCCCGCCCGCACATCGATTTTCTGGGTAACCGCCGCAACGGCGGCACCAGTCACAGCGGGGTTCGGATAAGGGCCACCGAACGCGTGAAAATGCCGCTCGGGGGTCCAAACCGCTCGGAAGCCGTGCTTATCTGCGAAGCGGGCGCCCTCGAGCAGGAGCTGGTACTTGAGCGGGTCGGAGCCATCGTCATTGCCCCAATAGAAGAGGCTGATGTCCATGCCCCCCGCTGCGGCGCCGCGCCTCGGCGACGGCTTGCGGCGGGCGCCGTCGCCGTTGAGGACGACCTTGAAGCCACGCGACAGCGTCCAGAACAGCTCTAGCACCGAGATGTCGAAAGACAGGCTGGTGACCGCGAGCCAAACCGGCTGGACGAGCTCGTCGCGCGGGACAGTGTCATCCATACCCGCGAAGAAGTTCGCGACGTTCCGGTGCTCGATCATCACGCCCTTGGGACGCCCAGTCGAGCCGGAGGTGTAGATCACATAAGCAAGCTCGCTCGATGCCACCGGCAGATCGAGCCGCGTTGTTGGCTGCGCGCCGCCGATGACCGTGTCAATATCGAGCGGGTGTGCGTCGCAGCGTACCAGGGCCGCAGCCGTGTCCTGGTTCAAGATGATCGCCGCCAGGCCGCTATCCTGTGCCATCATTGTGGTGCGATCGGCCGGATAGGCCGGATCAAGCGGAACATAGGCGGCGCCGGCCTTGTGGACCCCAAAGGCGCTGATGACGAGCGCGAGCGAGCGCGGCAGGAACAACCCGACTAGCGAGCCAGGCTTGACCCCGGCCGCGACCAGCGCATGGGCGACCTGGTTGGCGCGTCGGTCGAGCTCGGCATAGGTGATCGCGTCGCCATCGCAAACGAGCGCCGTCGCCTCGGGGGTGCGATCGACCGCCTGCTCAATCAGCTGGTGGATGCAGCGGTCGCGCTCATAGTCGCGCCGCGTGTGATTATGGGCCTCGAGCACGATCTGGCGCTCGGCATCGCCGAGCAGCGGCAGGCCGATGATGGACGCTGTCCGGTCGGCGGCGAAGGCGGCAAGATAGGCGCGGAGGCCGGAGAGCAGCGAGGCGAGGCCAACCTCGCCGATACGAGCGCGGTCGCAGACCAGATGAAACGCACCTTCAGGCGTCAGTACCAGCACGATTGCGACCTGGTCGAAGCCGGCCAGATCGGCGAGCGCCCCTTCGAACAGGCCGATCGCCGGTCGCACCGGCTTGACGGCGGGCGAGCGTGCTACCAGGTCGCCGGACTGGCCGAGCCTGCCGCGCAGGGCGGTCAACTCGCCGTCGAGACGCGCCTCGATGGCCTCGGCGCTGTCGATCTCAGCGATGGTGGCGCGCATTGGCATGATCGGAGCGACATAGCCGGGAAACTGTGCCGCCCGGCGCGCCAGTGCCGCATTGCCATAGGCGAGGCCGAAGCCGTCCTGCCCGGAGACGCGGGCAAGGAAGCTGACGAACGCCGCGGCCACTGTCGCCGGCGCCGCCGCTTGGTCTAGCGCCTCGACCGTCACCGAGCGCGGCTGCGGTCTTTCGCTGCGGTCGAGCCAAGGCAGGTCTAGATCCTCAATCGCCCGCCATCTGCCGAGAAAGAACTGGTCGGATCGGGCAACGCCGCCGGCCAGTTCGTCGATCGCAGCGGCATCGGCGGCGCCAAGCGGCGGCAGTATCTGACCACGCGACAGCACCGAGAGCGCGACCACGTCGCCGAACTCATCGACCAGCCCGCCGATGCGGACCACGCCGTCGGCCGTCGCGACCAGCGCGGCATCGGCGGAGACATCGAGGACCTCGCCCGGCCGGCCGGAGGCTCCTTGCTGTGCCTCCAGTGTGCGGACGCCATAGGCCTTGCCGTCGGTGCGCAGCTTGGGCAACGCCAGCGGATTGATATAGCCCTGGCCATAGTCGAGGGCGCGGAACAGCCGCTCGACCTCGGCCGTGGTCCGGTCAAAACACAGCGTCCCAGCCGCCTCCGGCAGCTTAAACTTTGGGTAATAGGTCCGAAGCGCCAAGTCCTGCGCCCGGCCGGATAGGCTGCCGCTCTCGATCTGCTGGACGAGAGTCAGGAAGCTGTCGATACCGGCCTCGAAGCACTTGGTGTTCAGCGTCAGCGCCGTCTCGTACCGATCGATCTCGAACTCGAGCTGCGCAAGAATATCGCCCTCATCGGCGACCTCGGTCATGCGATGCCAGGTGACGCCATAGCGCGTCTCGCCGGCAAGCAGCGCCCAGCTCGGGGCGTTCAACCCGGCATAGCGCGGCAGGGGGCCGTCGTGGAAATTAGCGGCTCCATGGCGGGCGCCCTGCCAAACTGAGGTCGGCACCATGCGTAGATTCGCGGCGCTAAAAAACCAGTCATAGTTCAGCTGAGAGAGCGCATAGGCATAATCCTTGTTTGGCGCGAGAAGCTCGGCGCCATGCTGTGCCGCCCAGGATCTTATCGACTCCGAATTTGAGACGATGGCCGCAATCGCATGCCCACGTTCAAGGAGAATTTCAGCGCATTGGACGAGGAGCGTCTCTTCGCCCATCAACACCGAAGTCATTTTCATCATGTTCTCACTAATCACTGCCAACCTGCCTCAGAGAATGGACGCGATACTGACTTAGGCATTATAATTAATCTCAAGAAGCAATTTGCACCAACCTTCAGCGACAAAAATATCAAGAATCGCGATTGAATCTCAATACGTGACACATCAAATCTACCGCCACGCACTTTCGTTTCAACGAGCTACCCTAGCTAGCAATCCCGGTTAATAAGCAATAAAAAACAAACTAAATCTAGATATTGTTGAGCATCCATGTTCTCAATATGCCCTACTGGTTAATCACCAGCACACGGAATTCTCATGACAAGACGGCTGCAACGGCGACCAGGCCCAAGGGAAGCCAACCAGCGCTCTCGCACCATGGTGCACTTTGATGATTTCTGACGCTACCCAGATCATTTCGACCAGTTCAGTGTCGACTTGGAGGCCTCGCAGCGCAGACCGCCAATGTAGGCGGAATGTTGGCCGTTGCTCACAAAATCTGTAAATTCACGCGCAGCATTGGCTTGCAGATTCCTCGTCCCAAGCGATAGCGAACGGTCGACCTCCTCCCGTGACATGACTATAGGGCGCGCCAAAAATGACGACTGCGCGGAGCACCGCTCACGCCGAGCCTTCAGCCGATACCAACCAGCTAACTTCAGGGGCAATAGGGCACGGAAAACTTCTGTTGGTTACGGCAGTTCGCCTTCGAAACGGCCCACGCGGCTTGCAACTCGACGATCAGACCTGCGCCGGCATCTGCCGTTGGGCTCAGTATTTCGAGCATGTGACGTTCGCCGGCATTCTCGTTCCACGAGACTCTGAAGAACCGTCTTCGGCAACCTGGCGCGACGTCATCGACCTTCCGGTCAGCAAGCAAGTCACTTTCGTCCCGCTGCCGATGGCCTACCGAATCCGCACTTTCGCGAGGCAATACCAGCAAACCAGGGCAATTCTCGCGCGCGAGATACGCAGCGCAGATCACATGTCCTTTACCGTCGGTTACCTGGCAGGAGACTGGGCAGCAGTGGCTGCACTTGAAGCGATCGCTCAGCGCCGCAAATTCGCGATCTGGTTCGATCGCGTCGAGCAGGATGTCCTCCGAAATGCATTACCGAAGTTACCTTTCCCGCGCCGCCTCAAGGAAGCACTAAGCCTACCGATAATGGTTAGATATCATCGGCACCTGCTTACAAAGAGCTCCCTAGCCCTACTTCAAGGCATGGATACGTTCGAGTCTTACGCGCGTTACACATCGAATCCTGCCTGCGTCTATGATGTGCACACCAACCCCCACGATTTCATTTCCGATGAGATAATGGCGACTAAGATCGACAGCATTTGCGCTGGCGAGAAGCTTCGCATCGTTTATGCAGGGCGCGCAGCGGTAATGAAAGGACCGCTTGATTGGGTGCTAGCCCTTGCAAAGGCGAAGGCCAAGGGCCTCGCCTTCGAAGCCAGCTGGCTAGGTGATGGCCCTCTTGTGGCGGAGATGAAGCATCTTGCGAGCATCCACGGCCTCAGTGAGCAGGTTAGCTTCCCAGGCTTCATATCAGATCGGGAAGCAATCCTGAAATGCCTGCGAAACGCGCACCTGTTAATGTTCTGCCACAAGACTAAGGAGTCGCCGCGCTGCCTTATCGAAGCCCTAGTCTCCGGCTGTCCAATTGTCGGCTACACGGGAGCCTACCCGAAGGGCATTGTGGCCGAGATTGGCGGCGGCCAGTTCTCCGCTATCGACGATGTCGATGCGCTCGCAGCAAACCTGCTTTGGCTCGATCGCGACCGCGGCCGACTTGCTGAGTTAACGCAGAGCGCCGCACGATCGGGACGCAAGTTCGACGAAGACACACTCTATCGCGAGCGCGCGCTTCTCATTGCGAAGTATGCCTAATCGCTAGCCCAATTCCGCTTCAGCCCAACCTCTCCACGTGATCCACCCCCGTTGAATTGGTCCACCCTGAAGTATGTCTTTTGGCAGACAGGAGGACCGCAATGCCGAAGAAGCGCCACAAGCCCGAAGAGATCGTCGCGAAGCTGCGCCAGGTCGATGTGCTCGTTTCGCAGGGCCAATCCGTTGCCGACGCGATCCGTTCGATCGGCGTGACGGAGGTGAGTTACTACCGCTGGCGCCGCGAGTTCGGCGGCCTGAAGTCGGATCAGGTGAAGCGGATGAAGGAGCTTGAGGCCGAGAACGCCCGGCTCCGTCGCGCCGTCGCGGACCTGACGCTCGACAAGCTGATCCTGAAGGAGGCTGCGTCGGGAAACTGGTAAGCCCCGCGCGTCGCCGTGCCTGCATCGACCATGTCCGTTTCGCTCTGAAGGTGTCTGAGCGGCGGGTCTGCCGTGTGTTGGGGCAGCACCGCTCGACCCAGCGCCGGATTCCGCGCGGACGCGACGATGAGGAGCAACTCATCGCCGACATCGTCGAACTGGTCCGCCGATACG
>NZ_JANLGI010000047.1 GCF_024655635.1 Allobosea sp. 47.2.35
GGCTCATGGTCAAATCCGCAGCCTGATCCTGTCTACCCGCAAGGGCGCACTCCAATCGGGGGGCAACTTTGCGGGCCGTTTGACATTCATTGCTGCCTTCGAGCGTAATCATGAAGCCAGCGCGAGCGACATCCTGGACGATGATGAGGTTGGGCAGGTCATCTTCGCATTGGTCAATCGCAATGGCGGTCGTTGGCAGGGCACGGCCAGCGACCTGCTCGTCGAGGTCGGCCTCCATTTGCAGGAGAAGGGGCACTCCCGCCATTCCGGGGTGCCGCGGCAGCCTCGCTCGCTCTCAGAGCACGTCACCCGACTGACCCCCGACTTGCGAAAGAGGGGCATCACGGTCTCGAGGATGCGCGTCGGCGCGGAAAGCGCGAAGCAGATCACTTTCGAGCGCATTTAGACTCTGTATCGCCGTCGCATGAACGCACGCCGTGCGATCCGGTGAAAGGGATTAATGGCAGGCTGGTTCGCTTCGATTGAGTTCCAGCTCCGCGAGCAGGCCGCGCCAGCCGATACTCGGCTTCTCGGCGTCTTCCAGCAAAGTCCTAACGAATTCCCGATGGGCTGTCCTTGCGACCGGTGCGCCCGGAGACCGCGACGGTATGGACATCGATGGGACCTCGGCAGGTTGGGGAAAAGCTGTCTATTCTCAGCACTTTCGAACACCAAAGGGAGCCACCAAGCGGTCGCGTCGGTCGCACGGTCGCACTCGATCCCGATCCGAGAAAGCGAGAGTGCTGGCTACCGAAAATCCCGTGCTTTCACCTTGATCGTATTCAGGTGCAGGTCGCAGATGTAGATGTCGCCGGTCCTCGAATCCTCCATCGCCCGTTCGACCCGTGCGAAGGACGCAAGTGTCGAACCCTCTGCGCGATGGCTCGGCGATCCTGCCCATTGACCTCGCGACATGTCATTGTCGGTTTCGGCTCCTCCAGACGGTCGTCGATTGACAAAGCGATATGGACCTTTCCGTGCGGTACCCGAAGCGTGCGGTATTTGGGTGCATTGGCGACGAATTGTTGCGGGACGAGAGAGAGCGACAGCGTCGGTTTCGGCCCAATCGTGACGGCTACTCTTCCGCCTGGATGTACCACTCACATGCATAGGCGGCTGACGAGGCGCCAGCTTAAGCCTGGCGCCGCGCAATCAACGAGCCTTTCGGATGGCTCGAATCTGGGAACATTGATACGAGAGGCCCCATCTCGGTCATGACACGTGGGTTGATACCGACGTGATAAGGCCGAGATGCCCGAAATATTTTCATCTGATACTCGTAGTGCGCTGTCAGCGTTCCGGCCCGCCCCTGCGGCGGTTCGCGCTGCCCTGGACGGCGCGACGGACGCCCGTCGGGGGCCCCTCGGGCGTGAGGGCATTCCGCTGGCGATTGCGATGGATTCGCATTCGGGCGTGTTGAGCGTAAGCTTTCTCGGACATGGCTTTCTGACGGATTGCCCGCTCCCGGAAGAAGCTGCGTGTCTCGTCCTGAACTTCTCGGGCCATCTCGACGCGCTCCAGCATCGCAGCCTGATCGGTGATGGCGCGCAAGCGCCTGGCGCTATGGAAGGTCGGGATCGCGGCCACTGCGATACCTGCGACTACGAGTGCAGGCATCAGGCCTGCGCCGGTGGCGAGGACGCCGGCCGCGACGAGGTAGAAGGCGGCCTTGCGAGTCTCGGGGCCTGCGAACAGCCCGGCGGCGATGAAAGCGCGATTGACCCGCGCTCGCCGGATGCGATCGCGCTGCCGGTACCGGTCGCGAACCTGCTTCTGACGGACTCGCAGGTCGTCACGCTCCAAGGTCGACAGGCGGGTGTCGAGACGGGCTCGCCCCTTCTTGGCTTTGGCGGCCTCCTCGCGCTCGCCATCGGCTTCCATCTCGGCAACCATCCGGTCGAATTCGAAGAGTACGGCGTCGGCGCTACGCGGAAGTGCGTCCTTCCGCAAGTTGGCGGTCGTCTCGGCCAGTGGGGGCAGTTCGCCGAAGTTCGCGCCGATGGCAACCTCGCGAAACCGTGGCCCGTTGCCGTGCAGCGCCAGGCGATTGAGATGGCGGGTGAGGCTGGTCGACTTCAGCGTCTCGACATCAACGAGCATGACGATGGGTACGCCGGCGATACGCTGATCACCTGCCGCGAGGCAGAATCCCATAGCATCGAGTTCGAGGCGAAGCCGGGACATATCATTCCCGGACAGACGCCAGGCCTGCCGGAGTCGTTCGTCAAGCAGCACCTGATCAACGCCAAGTCGATCGTTCTGCCGGGTCTCGGCTTTGGACGTCCGCCGGCCTTTTTCCGCCACCGGGCCCTGTGCCGCGATCTCGGCCAGGTCGGCGAGCCCGCGCTGGCGCAGGAGTTCGGCCGTCCGCTCCACGCGGGTGCTCGGCTGGATTTTCTCGCCGAGTTCTATCTCGAACCGGCGGGCGAGCATTTCATCTCGGTCGCCGGACCGATTGAACCGCAGCGCCCTACCGGTGGCCTCCGATACCATCGAGTAGACCACGTGATAATGCCGCGCACGCTCGCCTTTCTCGTGCTCGACCAGCAGTCGAGCGCTGCCGTCGGGGATGCCGTACTCTTTCTCGATCGTTCGAAGCATGGTCTCCAGCTCATCCGTGCTGAGCATTCGCTCCGGCGATATGACGATATGCACGACCTCGCGCTTCATGCGAGTGACGCGGTGGGCGGGCGCCGCCAGCATGCGCAGGGCCAGCGTGACGTCGTGCGGGACATCCCGGCTGAGGTCATGGCGGACGATGACCCGTTCGTTCGAGCCTCGACCGGCATCCATGAGATGGCGACCGAGACCGCCCAGTCTCCTCGGGATGCTCTCGAGATACATCAAGCGTCATCCTCAATGCGCAGCAGGTCGAGGATGCACGAGATCAGCGCCTCCAGTGAGGCCCGCATCAGCGCGACGTCCGCCGCGATCTGCGCGGCGCCAGGGTTGGCGTTCGCGGCTCGCGCAATCTGGTTGAGGTTCCGGCCCTGTGCCTTGAGCTCCTCCAGGATGGCGTGGAGCTGGACGGTGTTCGCCGCAGCGCGCCGAACCTTCGGTGCCCGCATCTGCGAATCCACGGCCTTCAGCACCAACGCTCGGACCCAGATGCCGACCGGCATGCCGGCGACCTCGGCCACGGTCGTCAGCTTGGTGTGCGTGGGCTCATCGACCCTGAACGCGACCAAGTGGGGAAAGCGGTTCTTCTCGCTCATCTCGATCTCCGATCTCGGCGAAGCCGGCGCCGAAGGGCGCACCCGGCTTTGCTGGGTTGGGGGTTCCACAGGGGGCAGGGCCCCCTTGGCAAGAAAACCGTGTTGCTGGTTTCCAGTTAACACGGGCCGGACTTGCCTAATCAAAGATCAAATCAGGTCATATTCCAAGCTATATTATTCGTATCAGTGTCGTTCCAGCGAAAATATCGCGAGAATATTAGTATATATTTCTGATACAGCTCAAATACGTATCTTTAATCAATCTGTATATCAAAAATACATTTCGACTTACTTCTCAGAATTTGCAATCGATCGTTGCAGGAGCGTGCGATGAAGACTGCGAAAGCCAAGGGCAGGAAGGTCACGGATCGGCGTTCGGCCGAGGAGATCCAGCGTGCCTTCTCCGCGCGCGCCGAGGAGGTCGCCGCCGATCACGTCGTCAGGCCGCGTTACGGCTGGGAGGTCGTCGCAATCAACGTCCAGACGATCGATAAGCTCAGGCTGCTCGAAAAGGACTGGGGCGAGATTGCCGACGAACTTCGGCAGGCATCCGGTTTCCCCGACCTCGCCGCGAATTCTGTCCGCGTCAACCGGTCTCGCCTTGGGACGGGGTTCTACGACGACAAACTCGGCGCGCTCGGACTTTGCAGGGTCAACGACCGGATCGAGCCCATCCGTCCTGCAAACCCGCAATCTGAGGGTCCCAACAACGTTTCTGAAGCGACGCCCACGAGAGAGCCGACGGGCCCGACAGTCGGTACGGGAAGTGTCGGTGGCCAGAGCCAGGCATCGCTTTCAAGCCCCGCGGTCCTGGATGCCGCTCACGAGACGCCAGCCGTCGGCCAGGCCTTGAGGGCAGGGGTGAGGGATCATCGCGAGGCGCTGCCCGCGGCAGCACCGGCGGCCCCGCCAGTCGATCCGGCCAGCGCGGGCGACGACGCTGAAAACGATATCGATGCCGGTGCCTCAGCACCGCGCAACCCGGATGTCGGCGGATCTCCGCCGACATCGCGCGCTTCTTCTGGCGCGCGGTTTCAGCTCAAAACGCAACCGAAATAGGAGTTTACGATGTCCAACGATCGTCGCGCCGACTCGACCAGGGCGGCGGCCCTCGGGAGCACCACGCTGAGCGGACCGCCCGGGGAGGCTGAGTCCGTGTTCATGTTCTACTCCGGCAAGGGCGGGGTCGGTAAGAGCACCGAGGCCGCAAATCTGAACCACCATTTCCGCCGGCTCGGCAAGATGCCGACCCTGGTCGACGGCGATTTCGTCGTTCAGGATTATATCCTCGCGCATCACGAGGAGCAGGAATGTCACGGCCTGCGGATGTCGGAGGAGGAGGGGTACACAGCCCTCGCCGACGTGATCACGGAAGCCGAGCCGACGTCGCCGATCATCGTGTCCTGTCCGGGAGCCCAGGTCGAAGTCTTCAACGACCATGTCCAGACGATCCTGTTCGCCGCGCGTAGCGTCGGGCGCAAGGTCTTTGTGCTCTCGCCGCTCGACCTACACGTCAACTCCTACGACCATGTGCCCGATCTGGAGACGGCCGCGCAGGGCGCCGAGATCTACCTACTCCGGCCGCGCTGGTTCGGCCGCCCCGACCAGTTCCGCCAGCTCAACCAGTCCGAGTTGGGCAGGCGGTATCTGGCCGCGGGGCGCGTCATCGATGTGCCGCTGCTGCCGGAGGCTCTGTCGCGCGCGTTCAAGGACGACCATCATTCGCTGAGCTGGATCGAGCAGCACGGTTCCGGCGGGGAGCGCGCCTCGCTCGAAGGGTGGCGGGAGAAGTCGCGTCTCGCCTATGCCCGGTTCCTGGGCTGATCGTCATGGACAGGGCTTCACTCGATGGCGCCGCGCGAGAGCTTCTCGGGCGGCCCCTCACGGACGATGAGGCTGCCTTCATCGCGAATGCGTGCACGACCATGCGTTTGGGCCAGGGCGATGTCCTGCTCAGCCTTCTGATCGTGTACGCGTCGCTGATGACCTTCCTCGGCCGCACGATCGCTGCAGTGGAAGTGTCGCGTTCGCCCTCGGCGTGGCTCGCCCGCCATCGCGGTCTGGTGATCGCGCTTTTCCTCGCGGTGTTGGCCCTGGCGGCGGGCGCCTTCGCGCTTGGCCAGGCCAGCGTGCCCGAGCCGGCCCAACGCGATATCGCGAAGGTCCTGCATTGGGCCTTCTCTGAAGAGGGAGCGCGGGCGCGGCGCATGTCCGATAGCGGCGTTCTCAAGCTCCTTGAGGACTGTTCGATACCTGGATGGCGGATGGAGGCCGATGTGTGCAGGCCGGGGCCTGACCCCTCGACCGGTGCCATCTGGGGCATCCGCACGCTGATCAAGCCCTGAACTTCGCCATCGGGAGATCGCTCATGTTTTACAAGAATGCCATGCCGAAGGTTTCGGCGGAAAATGCGGTCCATGTGGATCCAGGGCGGCACCAGCTCGGCCACGGCGCCTCCGACCAGGCAGCCCCCGACGGGCAGCCTCGCCGCCACGCGCGCATTCCGGCCTGGCCGATTCTCATCATTCTCAGCATCGGCTGCTTCGGGTTGGGACACCTTCACGCCACGCTGCAGACGCTCCACAGCGACCGGCGCGCGCTGATCTGGGCTCTGTCCAGCGAGGGCGAGCGTGCCCGTCGCCTCGCTCCCAGCGGGCTGCTGCAGGCCGTCGAAGCCTGCACTGTCCCGAGCCAGTCCAGAACCAGCGCCTGCTGTTCCGCGCTGCCGGGCCTCGTCAACGGCGAGACCTGGGCCTTCTGCGCCAGCCCCATCCGCTAACCCCCATCATCAGGAAGGACGACGTCATGTTCGACAAAGCCATGTTCAAAGAGCAGTTCCCCGCCACCTGGCGCGCCGCCATGGCGTACAGGAGACAGCAGGGGCGCTGTGACCTCCCCGAGGGCCGCGCCATCGAACCCGTCGGCGTGGGGCCCGCCGCCATGCCGGGGACGCCCGGGCCGAACGCGATGGGCAGCGGGCGGTCGCTCCAGCTCGCCATCACCGCTTGTGATGGCGACGCCATCGTCATCCGGATCGCCCGCGACGGCGATGGCTTTACCGCGATCGTCGACCTGGATCGCCACCCGCTCCTGGACAGGGTCGAGGGAGAAGCGCGATGAGCGACGAGCCCGTCAAGGCGCTGACCGACGCCGACATCATGGTGGCGCTCGAGACGCCGAGCTGTCGCGCTGGAAAACGCGCACCTATGCGACTCTGGCGACCCATGCCGGCCGTCGCACCCTCCCTGTTCGCGGTCAGGAGTTTGGATCCTGGCTTCGACTCAAGTTCCGCGACGCGCAGGGGCGCAGCGCCCCGGCCGGCGCCGTCAAGGCCGCCATCACCACGCTGGAGGATCTCGCCAGCCTGGAGCCCGAGCACCGTCAGAAGCGGTCCGACGAGTGAACGCTGAATCTTACTTGCCGGCTTTGGCGAGTCCGGCGTCGAGCTCGGGCAGGACGGTGAAGAGGTCGCCGACCAGGCCGTAATCGGCGATCTGGAAGATCGGCGCTTCCTCGTCCTTGTTGATGGCGACGATGACTTTCGAGTCCTTTATGCCCGCGAGATGCTGGATCGCGCCGGAGATGCCGACGGCGATGTAGAGCTCGGGGGCGACGACCTTGCCGGTCTGGCCGACCTGCCAGTCGTTCGGGGCGTAGCCGGCATCGACCGCGGCGCGCGAGGCGCCCATGGCGGCGCCGAGCTTGTCGGCGACGGGCTCGATCACCTTGCCGAAGTTCTCGGCCGAGGCCAGCGCACGGCCGCCCGAGATGATGATCTTGGCCGAGGCCAGCTCCGGACGGTCGGACTTCG
>NZ_JANLGI010000048.1:2500-5673 GCF_024655635.1 Allobosea sp. 47.2.35
ACGCTGCGATAAGCCGTGGGGAGCTGCGAATGAGCTTTGATCCGCGGATTTCCGAATGGGGAAACCCACCTTCGATCTCTGTTATTCCAAGGGCAGGCTTTTAGTCTGTGCTTGGGTCTGTCTTCGGACTAACAGAGATCACAAGAAGGTATTAAACTCTGAATACATAGGGGTTTAAAGCTAACCCAGGGAACTGAAACATCTAAGTACCTGGAGGAAAGGACATCAACGAGACTCCGTTAGTAGTGGCGAGCGAACGCGGACCAGGCCAGTGCCTGACTGTAAGTTACCGGAAGTGGTTGGGAAACCACGCAATAATGGGTGATAGCCCCGTACGGATCTGCGAACAGTTGGGACATGAGTAAGGCGGGACACGTGAAATCCTGTCTGAACGTGGGGGGACCACCCTCCAAGCCTAAGTACTCCTCAGCGACCGATAGTGAACAAGTACCGTGAGGGAAAGGTGAAAAGCACCCCGACGAGGGGAGTGAAACAGCACCTGAAACCGAATGCTTACAAACAGTGGGAGCTCAAGGTTCGTCCTGAGTGACCGCGTACCTTTTGTATAATGGGTCAGCGACTTAATCTGACGAGCAAGCTTAAGCCGGTAGGTGTAGGCGCAGCGAAAGCGAGTCTGAACAGGGCGTTCAGTTCGTCGGATTAGACCCGAAACCGGGTGATCTAGCCATGAGCAGGTTGAAGGTAAGGTAACACTTACTGGAGGACCGAACCGGTGCCTGTTGAAAAAGTCTCGGATGACTTGTGGCTAGGGGTGAAAGGCCAATCAAACTCGGAAATAGCTGGTTCTCCGCGAAAGCTATTTAGGTAGCGCCTCGTGTGAATACTCCGGGGGGTAGAGCACTGGATGGGTGAGGGGTGCTTACCGCATTACCAATCCTAACCAAACTCCGAATACCCGGAAGTACTGCACGGGAGACACACGGCGGGTGCTAACGTCCGTCGTGGAGAGGGAAACAACCCTGACTTACAGCTAAGGCCCCCAATTCGTGGCTAAGTGTGAAAGGATGTGGGAATCCCAAAACAACCAGGAGGTTGGCTTAGAAGCAGCCATCCTTTAAAGAAAGCGTAACAGCTCACTGGTCTAAACAAGGGTTCCTGCGCCGAAAATGTATCGGGGCTCAAGCCACGAGCCGAAGCTTAAGGTTTGCACTTTGTGCAAGCGGTAGCGGAGCGTTCCATAAGCCAACGAAGGGAGACCCGTGAGGGCTCCTGGAGGTATTGGAAGTGCGAATGCTGACATGAGTAACGACAAACAGTGTGAAAGACACTGTCGCCGAAAGTCCAAGGGTTCCTGCGTAAAGTTAATCTCCGCAGGGTTAGCCGGCCCCTAAGGCGAGGCCGAAAGGCGTAGTCGATGGGAATGAGGTGAATATTCCTCAGCCAGTTGGTAGTGACGGATCGCGTACGCTGTCGGGTCTTATTGGATTGACCCGGCTTCCAAGCGGTTCCAGGAAATAGCTCCAACATTAGACCGTACCCGAAACCGACACAGGTGGACTGGTAGAGTATACCAAGGCGCTTGAGAGAACTATGCTGAAGGAACTCGGCAATTTACCTCCGTAACTTCGGGATAAGGAGGCCCAGTGCTTAGGCAACTAGGCATTGGGGGCACAGACCAGGGGGTAGCGACTGTTTAACTAAAACACAGGGCTCTGCGAAATCGTAAGATGACGTATAGGGTCTGACGCCTGCCCGGTGCCGGAAGGTTAAAAGGAGGTGTGCAAGCACCGAATTGAAGCCCCGGTAAACGGCGGCCGTAACTATAACGGTCCTAAGGTAGCGAAATTCCTTGTCGGGTAAGTTCCGACCTGCACGAATGGCGTAACGACTTCCCCGCTGTCTCCAGCATAGACTCAGTGAAATTGAATTCCCCGTGAAGATGCGGGGTTCCTGCGGTCAGACGGAAAGACCCCGTGCACCTTTACTGCAGCTTTGCGCTGGCATTCGTGTCGGCATGTGTAGGATAGGTGGTAGACTTTGAAGCCGGGGCGCCAGCTCTGGTGGAGTCATCCTTGAAATACCACCCTTATCGTCATGGATGTCTAACCGCGACCCGTAAGCCGGGTCCGAGACAGCGCATGGCAGGCAGTTTGACTGGGGCGGTCGCCTCCCAAAGAGTAACGGAGGCGTGCGAAGGTGGGCTCAGAGCGGTCGGAAATCGCTCGTTGAGTGCAATGGCATAAGCCTGCCTGACTGCGAGACTGACAAGTCGAGCAGAGTCGAAAGACGGCCATAGTGATCCGGTGGTCCCGCGTGGAAGGGCCATCGCTCAACGGATAAAAGGTACGCCGGGGATAACAGGCTGATGATTCCCAAGAGTCCATATCGACGGAATCGTTTGGCACCTCGATGTCGGCTCATCACATCCTGGGGCTGGAGAAGGTCCCAAGGGTTCGGCTGTTCGCCGATTAAAGTGGTACGTGAGCTGGGTTCAGAACGTCGTGAGACAGTTCGGTCCCTATCTGCCGTGGGTGTAGGAGAATTGAGAGGATCTGCCCTTAGTACGAGAGGACCGGGGTGGACGTACCTCTGGTGGACCTGTTGTGGCGCCAGCCGCAGTGCAGGGTAGCTATGTACGGACGGGATAACCGCTGAATGCATCTAAGCGGGAAACCCACCTCAAAACGAGTTCTCCCTCGAGAGCCGTGGAAGACGACCACGTTGATAGGCCGGGTGTGTAATCCCAGCAATGGGTTCAGCTTACCGGTACTAATTGCTCGATCGGCTTGATCGTTCTCATGATCAATGTCCGCGACACCAAACGCGAAACATCATCAAAGACCATTCAATGCTTGCCAATATCCTTCGCCGGCCCGGTGGCTTGAGCGAGGAGCCAGAACCCGATCCCATCCCGAACTCGGCCGTTAAACTCCTCAGCGCTGATGGTACTGTGTCTCAAGACCCGGGAGAGTAGGTCGTTGCCGGGCCTGTCAAGGATATCCCCTCATCACAATCTCAAACACGCAAAACGCGGCGGTCGACCACAAGTCGCCGCCGCGTTGCCGTTTAAAGCCAAATGGCTTCCGCAGCAGGCTCAACGCCTCCACCCGGAAACCAAAAGGCCAAAAAAGTCGACGCGGGGTGGAGCAGCCCGGTAGCTCGTCAGGCTCATAACCTGAAGGTCGTCAGTTCAAATCTGGCCCCCGCAACCA
>NZ_JANLGI010000049.1 GCF_024655635.1 Allobosea sp. 47.2.35
GTAGCCCCAGCTTTGACGTAGCGATGGCGCGCAACGCCTCAGGAATTTTTCTTCCTGAGGCGTATGAAATCGAGTTCCTTGGAAGGAGCTAGGCGCATTTTCGGGAGGTCGATACGGTTGAGCACGCAACCAATAAGTTTGGACTGCACCGGCTGGACCATCGACAGGCCCACCTGCATCTGCTCGACGCTGACGCTGCCCCAGCCGGAGACGAGGACGAATCCGTCAGCATAGCGCGCGACCGCCCGCAGATCCCCTGACATCGTCAGCGGTGGTAGATCGAAGACGACGTAGTCAAAGTTCTCGCGCGAATTGGAGATCAGAAGCGACAGTTTGTTGCTCCAGTCAAATGTGTTCACCGCCCGCGTGGTACCCAGCGGCATGACATGAAGGTCACAGTCCTGCTCGATCTTAACAAGCTTGTTTAGATCAGATTGCCGTCCTGTGCCATACTCGAACAAGCCACGCTCTTCCGCGAGCCCGAAGCGCTTGGACAAGTCGCCCGCGTAGGTATTTGCATCAACTAACAAAGTGCGCAGTCCGGATGCGGCTAATGACACAGCAAGGTGGCTTGCTACGGTCGTGCTGCCTTCGCCATTGATCAATGAGGTGATACCTATCGCACAGAATCTTCGATCACGTGCATGTTCGTCCGCGGCGAACTTGATGTTCTTCAGGGTATGCCAGAGCTCGGTCAGCTTGCCGGCTTGGACTATGTCGAGCATGGCATACGGTAACTGGAACCGGCCTTTCAGGACCAAATCCTTGTTCTGTTTGATCGTTATACTGTTATTAAGTGTGTGGTTGGCTGGGATCACACCCAAGAAGGGCGCTTGCGTCGCCGCGATCAACTGCTCCGGTGTACGGATCCGCCCATCTATGAACGCCAAGACTAGAGCCGCGGTTACAGATACCGTTCCGCCAAGAATGCCAGCGATCGCTAAGATCAGAATGCCGCGAAAGTTGCTCTTGTCGGCAGGAGGCATAGCTGCGGCAATTACACGTGTCTTGGGGCCGACTTCGCGCAATCTCTCGCGGAGCCAACTGCTGCCCGCCTGGGCAGCGTCGATACGCGCCATGTTCTGGTCAACGATGTAAGCTCGGACCAGATCATTCGTGATGCGGGCGGCTTGCTCCGCATCCTGCGCGGTGAAGCGTAACTCGACTACATTGCTAAGCGCTACACGCTCCGCTGACATGCCGCGCTGAACCAACTTGAGGGCGGCAGCGCGGCCGTCACTCATTGCGCCAGATACACCGGCGTCTGGTGCTGGCCTATTGAAGACTGTAGCAAGTTCGCCAAGCAGGCCGTAGAGGCCTGTTGATTGAGCCTGGAGTGGCTGGTCGGCAAGTTTTAAATTGTCGACGACCGCCAGCGCAATCCGTTCGGACCGCATGATCTGAATTTGCGTTTCGATAAACGTCGGATCGAGCTGCGTTTCCGCAAAAAACGCATCGTCGCGGCTAAATGTTAGCCGCAGATTCGTTAGCTGGAGATGAGAAGTGGCGGTAAAGGTCGCAGGCCGGAAGAGAACGAAGGCAAATGCGAGCAGCAACGCAGCCAGTGTAATTGATAAGATCAAAATCTTGAAGCGGAATATCGCCGCAATCATCCAACGGATACCGAATTGCGTCCTCGCTTCTTCGTCTATAACAAAATCACCATTCTGTGAGTTGATCTTAGAAATGTTTAGCATCTGATCGATACCTGCCGTAGTCTCATCTCAAAGCGCCGATTTGTTCTTTAGCAAGGGGGCTTTTTGAGTTTGCGCCATTGCGCGTGGGAGACTGGGATAAGGGCCGAGGCGCTTCCTGCGGCCGGAACACTTTCACGATGTCGCCGGGCTGGACCCGTGTCGTTTCCATGGCCTGGATCTCTTGAATTGCGTCGCCGACTGGACGCATGATTACGAATGTCAGCAGCGGGGAAGAATCCATTTCGGCACTGTTGGTTGGAGCCGAACTCAGAGCCGCTGAGCCTGCGATCAGGCGGGTTGCTGTTTCGAACCGTTCATCCAATTCCTTGCTTTGCGCCAGCAGAGACTGCAGCTCGGCGCGTGCCGTGCTCTGGCGCTCGTCGCGCAGCGCAACTTTTTGCGCGTTCATTAGGTTGATTTGCTGGCGGGCGCGCAGGATCGAGGTGTCCAGCTCGCGAAGCTCGCGATCGATCTGAGCAATAGTGCGTTCCAGCGGAAGGATGCGTGGTGCTGGTGCCAGCCCGCGCGAAATCAACGTCCGCGTATCCTCGAGTTCTCTGGCCACCGATTCCTTCTGCTTCTCGGCAGCTTTTGCCTGCTCTTGAATCGAGATAATTTCGCGCTCAAGTAGGTTGACCGAATTATCAAAGGAAGCTGTTTGGTTCTTTTGCCGTTCGTTTCGGGCGAGGAAGATTGCGCGCTCCTCACCCAAGAAACGCGATGCAGCCGTTGCGCCCTCAGGGGCAGGTAGTGCATCGAGCCCGGCCGCCTCGCCCTGCAGCCTCCATTGCCGCGCGCTTAATTCGTCGCGACGAAGGAGGATGGTCCTGATGTCACCGCCTCCTGTTATCGAGTCACGTTCAAAGCCCCAGTCCGAACTGCGCGGGGGCCGATAAGCTCCCCCGGCGATGCTGACTGCGTTGAGCACGACCATATTCGGACGGAAAGCATACTCGCCTGGGCGTTCGACACCCCCGAGAATATAGAACGGTCGATACTGCGAAACCGAAACTGCTGCATCGGGCAATTCGAGCAACTGAGCCTTCGCTTTCAATCCCTCAGAGATCCTACTCGCGAGTTCGGCTGACATCAGGCCGGCAGCTGCCACGTCGCCGATCATCGGCAAGGTCACTTTTCCGTCGGGGCCGATCGTGAACTCTCCGGTAAGTACGGGCCATTCATGGACGTGGATGCGCAAGCGATCCTGCACGCCCAGCCTGTAGATTCCTTCCTGTCCATAACTGTTGCTCGTGCAGAGCAACGTCAGCACCAGCAGTGACACGAATGGTTTGGTACGCATACGTGTGACGTTCCCTTAAGGTAGAGGTGTCGCCGTTTCATCGGTGCTTCCTCGCCGATTCTATAAACCGAAGCACGCAGTGAACAAAGGCTTAGAGCGAGCAAAATGACTAATATAGTCAATGCCGCAGTCAATGTGGCCGGAATGTCGCTTTGATCTGGAGCGGCCGTCGACAAGGGCGTTGCATTAACGGAAGTCCCACTTTTTTCGGCTCCGCTTTGAGGTGATGGCAGAGAGGTTTCGCCTAAAATCTATCTACGTCACTGACCGTGCCGGGGCGCCGTTCGTTCCATAAGATCTGCAAGTGACACCGCTATCCGGCGCCGGTCATGCAATTGTTCCACGTACTTTCTGCCTGCCAGCCCCATTTCGTGCAATTTCTGCGGTGAGGCCGACAGGGCGGCGCGGAGCGCCCAGACAAGCCCATTTACATCACCTGGATCCAGGAGCCAGCCACAGGAATCATCCACGAGTTCGGGAATGCCGGCTACGCGAGTCGAGATCACCGGCCTGCCCATTGCTAGCGCTTCCATAATCGCGATTGGCAGACCCTCCGCGTAACTTGGCAGAACGAGAGCTCGGCTGGCCGAGATCATCTCCCTAACTTTAGCGCCCGAGCACCACCCCAGTAGGGCTACCTCCTTCTCTACACCATAGATGGCAACTTCTTTCTCGATCGAAAGACGGCTCTCGCCGTCGCCAATCAGCACGATGCGGATTCGAGGGAATTCGTCGCGCAGCAATGAGATGGCCTTTGGGATATGGATTTGTCCCTTCTCCGGGCAGAGCCGCCCAACGCAGACGAACGTCATGTTCTCGTCAGTTGTAGTCTTCGATAATGTGAATTGCTCGAGATTTATGCCGCAGCGAATAACATGAATATCTGGCTGCTCGTGTTCTGGCTTTGTAAAGCTGTTAAGCAGAAATTTAGAATAATCAGATATAGCGACAACGAAAGAGCTGTTGGAAATTTTCTCCGGGAAGCTGTTTAATTTTGGGTGGCGGAATTCATCCGGACCATGGGCGGTGAAGCTGTAGCTTGGTCCGCCGGCGGATTTGCATAGCATCGCCACGGCCGTGGCATTAGTGCTAAAATGTACGTGGATATGCTCGATGCCGAGGGTAGCACTCACCTGTCTAAGATGGATTGCTTGCAGCGCATACGCCACGTGACGCACTATACCGCCGCGCGAGTTTTTCAGCAGCGTCACCCAGAGCGGCACAAGTTTACAAAGGGCAAGCGGACGCCCAAAAAGTTCCCGCATTAGGGCTATGAACAGATGGAGCATATTTCCATCGAGCAGCAGGTGAGTTTTCCGCGCTTCGGCTACATCCAGTTGATCGACCAACCGACCGCGAAACCTACGAACCGAAAATCGCAGGATCTGGTGGCCGAGCTTTTCGAGTTCAATGATCTCGTCTCGGATGAAGGTGTTGCTCGGGGCCGGATACACGTTCGTTAGATAGAGAATCTTCATTTCACGGCCAC
Source organism: Allobosea sp. 47.2.35 (assembly GCF_024655635.1). GTDB lineage: Bacteria > Pseudomonadota > Alphaproteobacteria > Rhizobiales > Beijerinckiaceae > Allobosea. Next base: position 4,487 of record NZ_JANLGI010000049.1, read on the forward strand.
TCAGAACGGCGCTTGTGAGCGCTATGCTTAAAGAAATAGAGGAGCGATTATTGTGCGACTCGCGCTGCTGGTCACCTGAATTTGCTGTTCAGGCTGATATTTATTTATCTCTCGATCGAAGGTATATAAAATCTGAACCTAGTGGTTAATCATGCGTCATGCGATCAATTGTGTGTGGTTGCGGACTCAGCGACCGGGCTTGCAGCCTAGTTCTGATCAATTTTTGCACATTCTCGCATCCAGCGCGATGGATTGCCGGCGTCGACCGTTCTTCGACACATCAGAGTAGAGCAATATGTATTGTTAATCGATCGAAGTGGTTTAAAGTCTCCGCGTTGTTCCAGTTGCGCAGCGAGAGAATGGACGTGACCAAGACCCTCATTCTGCTGTTCCATCGCAATCTCGCGCAGTCAAAGGCCAATGCCGCTATGTCGACCGCCGCAGCGAGCTTACGTAGCGTCGAGGTTGTCGACATGCAGGCGCTTTATCCCGATAGCATTGATATCCTTCGCGATGGGGAGTACGAGGCCGCAAGGCTCCTGGCGGCCGACCGAATCGTGCTGCAATTTCCAATTCAATGGTATTCTACGCCTCCCCTGCTAAAGGCATGGCAGGACGCAGTGCTGACCCGCATGTTCTACTTTAGCTATCAGACTGAGGGGCGGAAATTGGAAGGAACGCCTATCATGCTGGCGGTAACTGCGGGGGCCGCATCTGATGTCAACCGGCCCGACGGTTTAAACATGTTTTCGATGGCCGATCTTCTTGTGCCGCTCCGCGCCACTGCTCATCGCTGCGGTCTACTCTGGCAGGATCCCTTCATTTTATACAATGCGGACAAACTTTCGCCAGAAGCACTGGGTGCGGAGGCGCTCCGTTACGCGACTGCTTTGGAACGGTGGGTTACAAAGAACCAAGCGGGCAGGGTTGAGGCGGTCCGAGGAGGTGAAAAGCGCCCGCCCCAGTTGCTGGCACCGACTCAGGAGTTCGCGGTCGTGCGTGAATGACGCGGATTGGAAACAGAATGGTGCTTCTTCCGTGGGGTGTAACGTTTGCTGGCAGCCTACCTTTTTTCTACGATCTGAGCAAAGGCCCTCGGGTT